>NZ_CP172909.1:845000-2320000 GCF_050535975.1 Enterococcus sp. DIV1937
AGTGGTTAACACACCAGATTGTGGCTCTGGCATTCGTGGGTTCGATTCCCATCGGTCGCCCTTTGTAATTTTATTGGGGTATAGCCAAGCGGTAAGGCAACGGACTTTGACTCCGTCATGCGTTGGTTCGAATCCAGCTACCCCAGTTTTTTTGTAACAAAAATGGAATATGGCGGTATAGCCAAGTGGTAAGGCAGAGGTCTGCAAAACCTTCATCACCGGTTCAAATCCGGTTACCGCCTTCCAAAATATCTTGCCGGCGTGGCGGAATTGGCAGACGCGCTGGACTCAAAATCCAGTTCCTTCACGGGAGTGCCGGTTCGACCCCGGCCGCCGGTATACTAAAGACTGTTAAATCAATGATTTAACAGTCTTTTTTGTTTATTATTTTCTCGAATACATAAAAAAACCATCTCAAAAAAATGAGATGGAAAGTTAAGTGAGAGAGTGATAAGTATAGTGCGAATAAATACAAGGGTTACAGAAGAATGTGGGGGTTCTGCATCGTCGTCATTAAATGTTCCTGCAGTAGGAATATGAATTTCTGTCATATTATATTCAATAACTTGAACTGTGATGATTGCAACAGTTCCAATGATTGCTAACATAGTAGTCATACTTTCACTCCTCTCTTAATTTTAAATAAAAGTACTTAACTGATTAACTAGAGACTAAAAAGATACATCAACATGAACGTTGAGCTTTAGCACTATACAACGTAAAGATCACTCTTAGCTATTTTGAGAAAAGCCTTCTCCTCGACCAGTCTTGTTCTACTCATTGGTGTCTCTCGACATTTCTGAGCAATAGCCTATGTTTGTATAGGAGCCTCACCTAACTTATTACAAAGAAATAATAGTCTTTTAAGTAACTCTTTGTCAAGACATAAGCAGAAGTCAAAACAGTTCTATTTACAAATGAATGCGACGAACCATTTCTTCTGTTATTTGTTCTACAATATCAATGGTTGTTTTTGGCGAACGTTGATTTCTGGGGATATCGATTGAGTAAATTTTGGCAATACGACCAGGATTTGCATCCATTAATACAACCCGATCAGAAAGTTGAACTGCTTGTTGAACATCATGCGTGATCATCACAATTGATTTAGTCGCAATTTGATTGTTTAGCCAAATTTCTAATAAATCGTTAGATAATTGGCTGGCTGTAATGATATCTAAAGCTGAAAAAGGTTCGTCTAAGAGCAATAAGCTAGGTTCGATGGCTAAAGCACGAGCAAAGCCTACACGCTGTTTCATTCCACCAGATAACTCTCTGGGATAAGCTTTTTCAAAACCAGTTAAACCAATCATTTCAATGAGATTACTGACTCTTTTATTTATTTGTTCGCGAGAAATTTCTTTACGGTTTTCTAAGCCAAAGCTGATATTTTTTTCAACTGTCAACCAAGGAAAAAGGGCAAAATGTTGAAAAACCATGCCGATATTGGCATCAGGCTCATTAATGATTTTATCTTCAAAAGTAATTTCACCTCTAGTTGTACGAAGAAGTCCAGCAATACTTCTGAGCAACGTTGATTTTCCTGTTCCTGATTGTCCGATAATACTTAAAAATTCATTCGTTTTAACTGTTAAATCAATATTTTCAAGGACTTTTAAATGTTCTGAATGTCCTTCAATTTCAAATTCTTTATATACTGATTTTATGCTTAATAATTCTTTATTTTCCATCGTCTTATTAGATAGGTAAAGGGAAATCACCTATCGTTCTCCTCTCTAGTTTATCTTAAAAATTTAGTCGAGTTGAGTCGTCCAGCTATTAATAGTGAAATTTTTGTTTTGCTGCTCGATATAAAGGTTGCCAAACAAAGGCGATACATAAACCAACAACGAAACACATCGCTAAGGTTCCTAAGGCAGATTTATCTTTTACGCCATCGTTTGCCGCAATATATTGTCCTAGGCCAGTAACATCTATTGATTTTTTGCCCCATTGAATGCTTTCTGCTGCGATATCAGCGTTCCAAGCAGCACCAGCAGCGTTAATAATTGCTGTAATGAGGTAAGGTAAAATAGAAGGGATCAAAAATTTTGTCCACCATTGCCATTTAGATAATTTAAAAAGTTTGGTTACGTCACGAATATCATCAGGGATGGCTAAGTAGCCAGCAATTACATTAAAGAAAAAATACCATTGGCAACCAACCATGATGAGTGGTAAAATCCACCATTCTAATTTGTTGAAGCCCATACTAATAATCAACACAATGAATGGAGTATAAACATTTGACGGAATGGAGCCTAAAATTTGTCCAATCGGTTGAACGATACTTAAGCGCCGATTATCATTCGCAACCCAAATTGCTAAGGGAGTAAAGATAATGCCAGCAACGACCATGGCCAAGGTAACCCGTAGTGTAGTATAAAGGGTTAATCTAGGAATCATGCTGAAATCTTGATGGGGCAAGAAATGATAGAGCTTAATAGAACAATAAACCCCAATAATGGTTAAGCTGACATACCATAATGTTTTGAAGAAATGGCGTAATTTTGCTAGTAATCGATAGAGATAGTCTAGCTTGAAAAAGTACCAAACTTTTGGTAAATCGTAAATCCAAAAATGACTGAATTTCACAAAAGCTTTTGAAAAGTATTTCGTTAAAGTTGCTTTTTTTAATAAATGATAAATGATGGATTTAGGTGGCGTCGTACTTTCGACATCTGTTTCATATTTAAAATAATAAGTGGCTCGAACTAAAGGTTGAAAAACTAAAAAGTTTAAAATCACCACATTGATTAATAAGGCAAAAACAGCCCATAAACAGGATTTAAAGTCGGCTCGATTTAATGCTACTTGGATATAAGAACCAATTCCTGGTAAATAAAGGTTGGTTTCTTTAGGAAAGGCAACAGAAGCTTGCTCGCTGGCCACCAAGGCAAACCAAGCCGCAGTTTGAGAAATAATAACGTTCCAAAGTAAGCCAGGAATTGAGTAAACAAATTCAAGCCGCCAAAATTTTTCCCAAGCATTGTACTTGAACTGATCGGTCACATTGACTAGATCTGAAGGAATAACTTCCATTATTTGATAAAGAGTCAACATGATGTTCCAAGCTTGACCTGTGAAGATGGCAAAAATAGCAACCGCTTCTGCGCCCATCACATTTCCTGGAAATAAACCAAGTAACCAAGCAGTTGTAAAGGTCAAAAAACCTAGCAATGGAACAGATTCAAGGAAATTAACTAATGGTAAAATGACTCTTCTTGCCGTTTTATATTTTACGGCTAAAATACCAAAAACAAAGGAAAACAGGAAGGACCAAGCCATACCCACAATCATTCGAAACATGGTTCGAATTGAAAAGTAAAAAAGATTTGATGGAGATAAGAAATCATCTGTTTTACTTGGTGTTGCGAGGAATTCTTCTGAGGGAAGGGTGTGGAGAGGGCGATTCATTTTTAGCCAAGAGAAGACGATGATAAAAATGAAAATGCCTAAAATGATGAGCAAGGTAAGATTCCCGATACTTTTAGCAAGTAGGGTATTTTTCTTAGATGATGCAGTGACAGCTTTCAATTTAAAAACCTCCAATTAATCATATTAAAGAGGTCGCCGAATAAAAGAAGAAGATTATAGGGTAATCACAATAATTGAGCTTTGGCTTTCTGAGACGTAAGAAAAAAATTCTAGTTATCTTAGGAAAGCCTTAATTCGACAATCCCTGCTTTACTCGTTACTGTCTCTCGACATTTCCGAGCGATAACCTGTGTTCTTCAGAGTAACCTCACCTAATATGATTCTATTTGATTTACATGCTTATCATACTCGTGACTAAAAATAAAACAATTTCTAGCTGGTTATACCTGAATTACTGTTTGTTGTTATTCTATTCAATGATTCTTAAAAAGATTGCCCACATTCTGTTTTTTTAGGGAGAAATTATCAGATGAGTATGTTATATAACCCGAGGTTAATAGCGTAGGATGTTGTATTTTTAGTTTGTCTCGTTTACTGTTAAAGATGTAAGTAGTAACTATAAGTGAATGGCTAAAAAAATTAAAAGTAATCTAGCACCTAAATTAAACAACAAAGAAATTTGTTCAGAAGAAAGGAAATTATGATGATTATTTGGTTAAACGGTGCGTTTGGAGCCGGAAAAACGACCATTGCACATGAGTTACAACAAAAACTTCCCAACGCAATCATTTATGATCCAGAAATTATTGGTAGTGCATTGATGGAGCTAGCTCCCGAAGAAATGAAAGAAAATGATTTTCAAGAGTATCAGGAATGGCGTTGCTGGAATGCTCATTTATTAAAACGAATGTCCAAAGAGTCTGGACGGCCGATTATTGTTCCAATGACCCTTTATAAAAAAGAATATGAAGAAGAGCTGATTGGTTATTTGAGACGAGCAGGCATTAACGTTTGTCATTTTTTGTTAGCGGTCGAGAAAGAAGAAATTTTACAAAGATTATTGAAAAGAAATGATGGAACTTTTGAATGGGGGAAAAATAAGTTGCCCGAAGTACTTGAAGGTTTTCGTCAGATTAAGTTTACCGAGATTTTTAGAAATCATTCAGCTGACACGACAGAAATTGTAGCATCCATTCTTAATAGAATAACCGAATAAAAATAAAATAAGGGACCTAAGCCGAAATGACTTAGGTCCCTTATTTTCTACTTCTTAAGATAATCAACTACCAGCTACCCTGATTTCTTCAAACTTTAAGATCGCACATTTACGACAACCTATTTTTACACTGTCAAAATTTTCTTTCAAGTCTTGCATTTTGTTATTTTTAGCAGTATATTTTAGGTGTACCTAAAATATATTAGAGGTAAACCTTCTAACGGGAAGGGCCTTTTAAAATTATTGCAAAACGAAAGAAGGAATTGAATTGAAAAATTCAGAAGAACATGAACCAAAGCAAAGACATCATTTGATTGAATATGCAAATGGTCCTTCGCTTGAAGAAATTAATGGCACCATCGACGTGCCTAAAAATATGAGTTTTTGGAAAACGTTATTTGCTTACTCAGGTCCAGGAGCATTGGTAGCAGTGGGGTATATGGATCCAGGAAACTGGTCTACTTCAATTACTGGGGGACAAAATTTTCAATATTTATTGATGTCGATTATTTTAATTTCCAGTTTGATTGCAATGTTGCTCCAATATATGGCTGCTAAATTAGGCATTGTTTCACAGATGGATTTAGCACAAGCGATTCGTGCTAGAACTAGTAAGACGTTAGGTATTGTATTATGGATTTTAACAGAGTTAGCAATTATGGCTACAGATATCGCTGAAGTTATCGGGGGCGCAATTGCCTTATATTTATTATTTCATATTCCTTTAGGTCTGGCTGTCTTCATTACGGTATTTGATGTTTTACTTTTGTTGTTATTGACAAAAATTGGTTTTAGAAAAATTGAAGCTATTGTTGTTGCTTTAATTGTTGTTATTTTTGTGATTTTTGCTTATCAAGTGGCATTGTCAAATCCAGTATGGGGAGATGTAATTAAAGGGCTGGTTCCTAGCGCAGAAGCTTTTTCTACATCACATGCGGTGAATGGGCAAACGCCACTGACAGGTGCATTGGGGATTATTGGTGCAACAGTGATGCCTCATAATTTGTATTTGCATTCTTCTGTTGTACAAAGTCGTAAAATTGATCGTAAAGATAAAACTGATATTCAACGCGCTTTACGCTTTTCAACTTGGGATTCTAATATTCAATTAACGATGGCATTTTTTGTTAACTCTTTGTTATTGATTATGGGTGTGGCCGTTTTTAAATCCGGCAGTGTCAAAGATCCTTCATTCTTTGGTTTGTTTGATGCTTTATCAAATCCAGCGGTTATGAGTAATTCTATTTTAGCGCATATTGCAGGTTCTGGAATTTTATCAATTTTATTTGCGGTAGCCTTATTGGCATCAGGACAAAATTCAACAATTACAGGAACCTTAACTGGTCAAATCATTATGGAAGGGTTTATTCATATGCGCGTACCAATTTGGTTACGTCGGATGGTCACACGTTTGTTATCTGTTATTCCTGTCTTAATCTGTGTTTTAATGACCAGCGGAAAAAGTACAGTGGAGGAGCATATTGCGATTAATAATTTAATGAACAATTCACAAGTTTTTCTAGCATTTGCTTTGCCATTTTCGATGTTGCCTTTACTGATGTTTACAGATAGCCGTGTTGAAATGGGTGAACATTTTAAAAACTCGTGGTTAATTAAATTGTTAGGCTGGGTTTCTGTCATTGGCTTAATTTACCTCAATATGAAAGGCTTACCTGATCAAATTGAAGGATTTTTCGGTGATAATCCGACAGCGAGTCAAATTACGTTAGCCGATAATATTGCCTATGTCATCATAGCACTCGTCATCCTCTTGTTAGTTTGGACGGTTGTGGAATTATATAAAGGCGATAAACGATATGCACAGCAGCTTGCAGCTATGGAGCAACAAGTAGAGGAGGTTAAATAATGAAATTTTCAAAAATTATGGTTGGTGTTGAAGAGTCGCCAGATGCGTTAAAAGCATTTCATTATGCTATCCAAAAAGCAAAAGAAGAACAAGCTGAATTGGTTATTGTTTCGATTTTAGAAGAGAAAGAGATTAATGTTTACCAATCGTTAGATAAAAATTATTGGCAAGAACAGTTGGCGAAATTAGAGAAACAAACGGAAAAATATCAACAAGAAGCGTTAGCGAATGGCATCGATAAAGTAAGTGTAATTGTCAATGAAGGGAACCCAGGAGAATTAATTATTAATAAGCTTATTCCTTTGAATAAACCAGATTTGTTAATTATTGGCTCCAAGTCAACTAGCAAATTAAAAAGCTTTTTTGGTAGCCAAGCAGCTTATATGGCTCGATATGCCCCAATTTCTGTAATGATTATTCGCTAACAAAATTGAAACAGTTAAAAAAGCCGCCACGATTTACTATTCGTGGTGGCCTTTTTATAGTAATTTTTGTTTATATAAATAAACAGCCAAACTTAGTTGTAGCGAACTATCAGGAAATTCTAAAGTTAAGTGAAGAATCTCTTCTATTTTTTTTAAGCGGTAAATAATTGTATTACGATGTACATACATATTTGTGGCAGTCAACGAAATATTTTTATTCGACTGAAAGTAGGTATTGATGGTTTCTAGTAGGGAACTTTCATGTTTTTGATCTTCTTTTTCTAATGGTTCAATCAATCGTTGATATATTTTTTGTTTGGCTTGTTTGGTCAGGGTTTCGATCATTAAACGATAAAAAAAGAGGTCGTCATAATTCAAAATAGTTCGTTGTTGTAATTCTTGACTTGCTTGTGCTAAGTGGAATGTTTCTTGTGCTAATTTATAAGAATCACACAGATTGGTGATTTTTTTGACAGTTGGCCCAATCGCTAATTTAAATGATAATTTTGGATTCAGTTTCATTAGTTGCTCTAGTAAATTCTTGGCAAGATGAGTGGTTTGTGCAAGGTAGGTGGCTTCCTCTTGTGCTGGATTTTCTAGTAATAAAATAAAGCCAGTTTGTGTAGGAAAGGCAGTAATTTTTTGTCGATATCCTTCTAAAATATGATTCAATTGATGGCCAATGCTATTCATTTGAATAGTCGGATTAAACAGTTGTTCCAATTGTTCAATGGCTACAAGCAAGAGACTAAATGTGTCTTTTTCATTTAATTGCAGATAATTACTAAATTCTTGCCAAGCTTGAGGATTGGTATTTTTTTCTTGGATAAGGTCTTGAAACAGCGCCCCGATCTTTTGCCTCGTTGTTAAATTTTCCGAAGATTCTAATTGAAGTTGTGGTAAAAGGTAGTGAGCACAGACCTCCACAGATAATAAATCAATCGTCTGTAATTTTTTGGTAGTTTGCCAAATCACTAAGTAAGATAAGCTGAGATTTTTCTTTTTGATGGGTAAAATTCGCAAAGATAACTGATGGTTCGCTAAGGAAAATTCAACAGTCAATGGTTCTTTATAAAATAATAGGAGCTCATTGTTCTGGGCTTTTAAAGCTGTCTCAAACTGTTTTTTGAGAGTCGCGTTGTTTAAAATACTGGTGATTCTTGTTGGCGCATCAGGTAAATCAAAATGATTCATAATCTGAAAACGCTCGTCTAAAAGCATTACAGGCGCTTGAATCGCGGCACTTAATACTTCCAGTAATTGGGTACTTTTTCCGCCAGCTTTGATAATTGTATAAAATTTATTATGCATATGAACAGAATGTTGGCTAATCGTTTCGTCAGGTTGATTGACTCGGCGATTGACCAATGAAATAATTTGAGAAAAGTTGTAATTATAAGGGATTGAGAGAATTGGTAATCCGACGTCATTCGCTAATTGGATCATCTCTTGTGGAACTTCATTGAAATAACGTTGGACTTTAAAGCCTAGAGCAGCGCAGTTCATATTTGCTAGTTCTTGAATAAGACGTTTTTGCAAGCAAGGCTGATCTTTGAAAATATAGCCGGTAGTTAATAAAATTTCTCCTGGCGTTAACCAGTCAAAAGCATCAGGATTTTCTAAAATATTTGCTTGTAGAATTGGCGCATCTAAATTGGTCTCGTGTGTCAATAAGGTTAAACCAGCTAGTTCTTCTGCATGGAGTAGATCATTGACCGTCATCATTAGCAAGGCCTCCTTTTATATGAATTATCTAAAAATTAAGTGTATTTATTGTAAGATGTTACAAAACTATTTTAGGGAAAATAAGGTATCCTTATACTAATAGAAAAAAGTTCCAAGTCATCACGTGATTGGTAGTCACAAGTGACCAAATAAGAACAATCAGCGCTTACAACCTATAGAAACGCATCGTTTAAAGATATAGCAATAGTATACTTAATTTTTAATGCTTTTACTATTGTTTCAGCTACTTTAAATTTCTCAAGTATTTCTATAATCTGTAAGTTTTTTGAGACTCTTATCAGATATGCTTCTTTTTCTATATTTTATCAGAAAATTCTGGTAACTTTGAAGGTTATAGTTTGTAAAATGGAGGGATCGGTATGAAGAAATTAAAAATGTTAGGATGCGTCGGTTTGCTTTTAGCTTTAACGGCTTGTCAGGCGGGAACGGGAAACTCGGCTGATAGTAACAAAGTAGCGGAACAAAAAATTGCAATTAGTTCTGAAGCGGCTATTTCGACAATGGAACCACACACAGCGGGGGATACGACCTCGACTTTAGTCATGAATCAAGTTTATGAAGGACTCTATGTTTTAGGTAAAGAAGATGAATTAGAGTTGGGGGTCGCTGCCGAAGAACCAGCGATTTCTGAAGATGAAACCGTTTATACATTTAAGATTAGAGAAGATGCCAAATGGTCGAATGATGATCCAGTAACAGCAAATGACTTTGTTTATGCATGGCAACAAGTTGCTTCCCCTAAATCAGGGTCGATTCATCAAGCGTTATTTTTTGATGTCATTAAAAATGCTAAGGAAATTGCTTTAGAAGGCGCAGATGTGAATACTCTTGGGGTTAAGGCGCTAGATGATAAAACGTTAGAAATAACTTTAGAGCGGCCCACCCCTTATTTGAAATCATTACTTTCGTTTCCTGTTTTGTTTCCACAAAATGAAAAATATATCAAAGAACAAGGGGATAAATATGCCACTGATGCAGAACATTTGATTTATAATGGTCCTTTTAAATTGAAAGAATGGGATAATGCCTCTTCCGATGACTGGACCTACGAAAAAAATGATACGTATTGGGATGCTGAAAGAGTTAAATTAACAGAAGCGAAAGTTTCAGTAATTAAGAGCCCAACGACAGCGGTGAATTTGTTTGACTCGAATGAATTGGATGTAGTGAATAAGCTAAGTGGTGAATTTATACCTGGTTATGTTGATAATCCAGCCTTTCTTTCAATTCCTCAATTCGTCACATACTTTTTAAAAATGAACAGTGTTCGTGATGGAAAAGAAAATCCGGCTTTAGCGAACAACAATATTCGTAAAGCGTTGGCACAAGCTTTTGATAAAGAAAGTTTTGTAAAAGAAGTCTTGCAAGATCAATCCACGGCTACAGATCAAGTAATTCCGCCAGGGCAAACGATTGCGCCAGATGGAACAGATTTCACAAAACTAGCTGCTAAGAAAAATAGCTACTTAACCTACGATACAGCGAAAGCAAAAGAATTCTGGGAAAAAGGGAAAAAAGAAATTGGGCTGGATAAAATCAAATTAGAATTTTTAACAGATGATACAGACAGCGCCAAAAAAGCTGCTGAGTTTTTCCAATTTCAATTGGAAGAAAATCTAGATGGATTAGAAGTGAATGTTACTCAAGTTCCTTTTACTATTCGTGTTGATCGTGATCAAACGAGAGACTATGATTTAGAATTATCTGGTTGGGGAACCGATTATCGTGATCCATTAACAGTTATGCGCATCTTTACTTCGGATAGTACCTTGGGCGGCGTAACGTTCAAGAGTGATACGTATGATCAATTAATCCAAGAGACTAGAACAACACATGCGGCTGATCAAGAGGCTCGTTTAAATGACTTTGCTCAAGCACAAGATATTTTGGTGAATCAGGAAACGGTTTTAGCACCAATCTACAATCGAAGCATTTCTGTATTAGCTAATCAAAAAATCAAGGATCTGTATTGGCATTCATTTGGACCTACGTACAGTTTAAAATGGGCTTATGTTAACTAATTGAATGAAGGTAGGAAGGGGTTTGTCATGCTTTTAAAAAACTGTAAATTAGAAACAGGATTTTCTACTGTGAATCAGCGAATTGTTGCGACAGAAACAGCTAGCTATGATATTCGAATTGAAAACGAGGTCTGTACTGCGGTCGCACCGCAGTTAAGGCCTTTAGAGAACGAAACAGTTATCGATGTGAATCAGCAACTCGTTTTACCTGCTCTAAGAGAAATGCATATTCATATTGATAAAACGTATTTTGGGGGACCTTGGAAGGCCTGTCGTCCACTAACGAAAGGAATTTTAACACGTATTGAAGAAGAAACTTGGCTGTTACCTGAACAATTACCAACTAGTTTAGAACGTGCTTGCCAAGTTATTGAGCAGTATATTCAACAAGGCCATTATCATATTCGCAGTCATTGTAATGTAGATCCATCTATTGGAACGAAACATATTGAAATCACTAAAGAAGCATTTAGTCGATATGAACAATACATTACTCATGAAATTGTGGCTTTTCCTCAACACGGATTACTCCGCTCACAAGTCGAACCTTTGATGCGCGAAGCCTTACGCATGGGGGCAACTCATGTCGGCGGCGTTGATCCAGCCCTTGTGGATCGTCATGTGGATCATTCAATCGCAAAAATATTTGAATTAGCTACCACATTTAATAAAAAAATTGATGTTCATTTACACGCCCGTGATACTTTGGGACTTTATGAATTTAATAAATTTGTTGATTATACAGAACAAGCAAAGATGTTTGGAGAAGTCACTTTAAGTCATGCTTTAGCCTTAGGGGGCTTAGAAGAAGCAGCAATTAGAGACATTGCGCAAAAATTCATCGAAACAGGTATTGATTTGACTTCGACTGTACCAATTGGAATGCCCACCATGCCGATTCCAACCTTGGTTGAACAAGGTGTTAAGATCTCTGTGGCTCATGACAGTTTGACGGATCATTGGTCGCCTTTTGGCAGTGGCAATACAATAGAAAAATTAAATACAGCCGCTCAAAGATTTAAAATTAGCGATGAGTATCGCTTGAATCGTTTATGGGGCTTAGCGAGTAATTTTGTAACGCCTCTTGATCCTAACGGGCAGCGAGTTTGGCCTAACGTCGGCGATTCTGCAGATTTCCTACTATTTAATGCTGAGAGCACTGCTCACGTGATTGCACGCCAACAGCCAATCCAACAACTGATACTAAAAGGACAACTGGTTGAAGCCGTTCAAAAGGGGGAAAGAGAATGACAGCATCCATTGTTTATTTGAATAATGTTCGTTTAGAAACTGGTTTTGCTAAAGACCACCACGAATTAACGTATACTAAAACCGCACGCTATACTTTAGCGATTCAAGAAGGCAAAATCCAAGCGATTATTCCGCAAAATCAAGTCACTGAAAAGCAACAAGGCACTGATTTAAACGGACAACTGGCTATTCCCGCTTTTCAAGAGAGCCATAATCACTTAGATAAAACCTACCTTTCATTAGGCTGGCGTGCTAGCCAACCTGTTAAGAATTTAAAAGAGCGTTTAGCAGACGAAGCCAGTGAACTTAAATTGTTAGCGCCGTCAACAGAACAACGAGCGACGGCCATGATTGAAAAATTGATTGGTTATGGAGCCTCTTATATTCGGACACATGTCAACATTGATCCTTATGTAGAACTAGAAAACTTCTGGGGCGTCAAAAGAGCCTTAGAAAAATATGCGCATGTGATTGATTATGATATTGTTGTCTTTCCACAGCATGGATTATTAAAAAATCCCCAAACGGTTTTACTCATGAGAGAAGCCCTAAAAAATGGTGGAACAATGGTTGGCGGTTTAGATCCTGCAGGCATTGATTATGCAATTGAAGAATCTTTAGAAACTATTTTCGATCTGGCAGAAGAATTTCAAGTAGGAATCGATATTCACTTGCATGATACGGGGGAAGTGGGTGTTTATACAATTGATAAATTTTTAGACATTTTGGAAGAACGAAAATTTACTCAGCGAACCGCTATCAGTCACGCCTTTGCGCTGCTAGATGTACGACCAGCAGAAAAAGAAAAACTATACCAACGCTTGGCAACGCATCAAACGGCGATTATGTCTACAATTCCCTATGATCCTCGTTATTTATTGCCACCAATTGATGTGTTACGCCAAACTGGTGTATCGGTTCATTTAGGTAGTGATGGCTTTTTTGACTCTTGGAGTTCTAATGTTTCAGGTGATTTATTTGAAAAATTACGTAATTTTTGTGAAATGACAGGAAAGATTACAGAAGAGCAACTTACTCAAGCTTACGTCCATGGCTGCGGCAAAGAAGCACCTTTTTCATTTGAAGAAGAACGTCTTTGGTTTACAGAAGGCGACGAAGCAAACTTTATCTTTACAGAAGCAGCTTCTACAGCAGAAGTGATTGCTAGAAAACCGCAGAAACGCAAGATTATGTTGAAAGGACAATGGGTTTAACTTGCTTTAAAATTAGGTAGAAATAGAATGCTAAAAAGCCAAACAGAGGAAACAGGGTTCAGCTCTGAGAAACGCATAGTGTCAGTCCAGCGGTTACTCGTCACAGTTTAATCCTTATAAAGTGCTTCTGCTCACAACGTGGATCAGCTTTTCAAGTTTGTTTGACTCACTTTAACATAGCACTTTTGCGTATCTTCCTTTATAATAAGACAAAATGAAGGAGATGAACCAAGCATGACTGAACAAACGAGAGAAAACAAAAAAGCAGCCTACGAATTGTGCTTACAACAATTGAGCGGTTTGTTAGAAATAGAAACGGATGCTATTGCAAATTTAGCAAACTCGTCTGCGTTACTTGCGCAAACGTTACCAGACACTGTTTTTGCTGGGTATTATTTATATAAAAATGAAGAATTAGTTTTGGGTCCTTTTCAAGGGAAAGTCTCTTGTACCAGAATTAAAATGGGCAAAGGTGTCTGTGGTGAGTCCGCGGAAAAACAAGCTACATTGATTGTTGATAACGTGAAGACACACGCCAATTATATTTCTTGTGACTCAGCTGCGATGTCTGAAATCGTTGTACCGATGGTAAAAAATCATCAATTGGTCGGTGTTTTAGATATTGATAGTGGTGTAACAAATAGCTATGATGCGGTTGACCAACTGTATTTGGAAAAATTTGTTACCTTGTTACTAGAAAAATCAGATTTTTAAGCAGACTATTTTTGCTTTCTGACAAATCATGAGAAAATAAAGTATAAAATTTGATCATGAAAGAAGGTGAGTCATTTGTTAGAGCTGTATATAAATTTTAAAGGTGAAGCAAAAGAAGCAATTGCGTTCTATGAAGATGTTTTTGATACAAAATGTCAAAATTTAATGACTTTTGGCGAAGCACCTGAGGATCCTGAGCATCCTATAAACGACGAGATAAAGGATTTAGTGATGAACGCAAGTATCATTATTGAAGGAACCTATGTAATGATTTCAGATGTTCCTGATATGTTTGGTTTTGAAGTTACGGAAGGAAATAACCTTTCGCTCGTGGTTAGCACAGATGATGATGAAAAAATTGATCGCTTATTTAAACGATTATCTGAAGGTGGCACTGTTACAATGCCATTATCTGAAACTTTTTGGTCCAAAAAGTATGGTTCCCTAAAAGATCAGTTTGGCATCCATTGGATGTTTAATTATTATGAAGAAGATTAAAATAAAAAATCCCCAATCCGTTATTTTCATTGGATTGGGGATTTTTTATTCATGAAAGAATTGCTTCTTAGCGATTTGATACTGCCGTTGCTTTTCTGTCCAAAATTGCTGATCGTTTTCATCAATTTTGCGAATGACTTTTGCTGGATTACCCCCAACAATCGTGTTGGCAGGAACGTCTTTTGTAACCACAGCACCAGCAGCGACAATAGCATTTTTTCCAATTGTAACGCCAGGTAAAATGGTGGCACTTCCGCCAATCCACACGTTATCTTCAACAATAATTGGCGTACCGAATTCTAATTCTGCAGTTCGAATCGTTGGATCAATTGGATGGCCGGCAGTATAAAAACTAGCACGAGGGCCAACCATGACATTATCACCGAAGATGATTTTGTTTACATCTAAAAAAATGCAATCCATATTTGCATAAAAATTTTCTCCTACCTCAATATGGCGACCGTAATCTACATAGAGGGGTGGGGTGATATATAACTCATTGCCAGTTTTTCCTAATAATTCTTTTTCTAGGGCCACAATTTCTTTCACGTTATCGATAGGAAGTTGATTGATTTTTTGAGCTAACACCTTGCCTTTTGTTGATTTATTTTCGGGTAAAATGGTGGGGGCGTAATATAATTCACCTTTTAACATTTGCATATAATCAAAGTCATTTTGTTTCATGTAAGCGCTCCTTTAGGCTTTTTCTCTATTGTATCAAATCAATACAATAAGTCGAGGAATATGTAAAATAAAAAAGGATAGATAGCAAAATAGCCTTGCTTATCTATCCTTTACCTAAGGTTATCCAATTTTTTTAACTCTCCCGCCAATTTTATCTGCTAATTTTTGTGCTTCTTTTTCAGAGTGGTAAACTAAACAACCTGATTTATCTCGCGTACGTTTACCATCTGCAGTTAAATAGCCATGAAAAAATTTGATTGCATACATAGACATCACCGCCTTTCTAATTGAAAATAGTGTAAATGGAGCGATTAAAAATGTCAAATAATAGAAGTGCTCTTAACCATTCTTATCTTTTTTAGTTCGAAGATAAGCTTGGTTAAGAGCATCTTTTCACTTAATAAATTAGTTTGAAACGGGTCGTTGAGTGAAATTCCTGTTCAGGTGAGAGGATGATTGAACCGAACAACGGAAATCTTTCAGCACCAGGACAGACTTGGGTTTCAAATGTGAGCGCTCCGTGATTGACTAATTTTTTTCCTTGAATATCGGGACCGTTATCAGCAAAATTTGCTGAAAAAATAACAACTGAAGGTTGATCAGTGAACATCTCTAAGGTGATATCTTTAGTAGGACTTTTTAAGATAACATCCGGGTTAATTAAATCATGATTGGTTAAGATGAAAGGGTGATCGAAGCCGTTCATCTTTTGAATTTGTTCATCGGTACTTGAAAAAACCTCAGCTAATTTTTTAGGTTTTTGTAAATCAAAAGCTGTCTGGTCGACGGAAGCTAATTCTCCAAGCGGTAAAACTCTTTCATCAAGCGGGACAAACTTTTGGGCATTTATTTGTAACTCATGCGCATCAATGGGGATTGTAGGATTTCCAGTTAAATTAAAGTAGACATGATTGGTTGGATTGAAAAGTGTTTGTTCATCTGTAGTTGCCTGATACTCAATTTGCCATTCATTTTCTTCAGTCAATGTATACGTGACTGAAACAGTGAGATTTCCAGGAAAACCATTTTCACCAGCAGGACTCTCTAGCCAAAATTTCACAGAAGGATTCGCTTGTGCCTCTTGGATTTCGCTGTGCCATTTTTTACTTTCAAACCCAGGTGTGCCACCGTGAAGTGTTGTTTGAGTAGGAGTATTAATCATCGTTTGATACTTTTTACCCGCTAGTTCAAAGGAGCCATCGGCAATTCGGCCAGCTGTTCGACCAATTGTTGCACCAAAATATAAGTCTTTAGACAAATATTCATCTGCTGAGGGAAAGCCTAGCACGAGTGATCGGGATTCATTTTTTGTAAGAGGAACGTCGAGCGCAACAATTCGCGCACCAAAATCTGTTGCTTTTAAAGTCACACCATTTTTATTCGTCAGTGTGTAAAGAAGCATTCCTTGTCCAAATGATTCAGTTGAAATAGTCAAAATAATCAATCCTTCCTTCAAGTAAATATTTAGTAAATTTAATTTTGTTTTTTAGATTATTTAAATAGTCGAAAAGAAATGCTAAGAAAATAGATCTTTATTTAATTGTATTGTACACGTTTTCAATTGAAATGACAATTAAGAAAATATTAAGTAAACATTTGCAAAAGTTTAGTAAATATTATACAATTTGTTTACTAGTGAAAGGAGCGATTAGTGATGGAAGAACTGTTAATGAATCGATTTGTAGAAATATTTGGTGAGAAAGGGACAGCCTGTTATTTTGCCCCTGGAAGAATTAATTTGATTGGTGAACATACAGATTACAATGGCGGTCATGTTTTCCCGGCGGCTATTACGTTAGGGACATTTGGCGTGGCAAGAAAAAGAGACGACCAAAAAATTCGAATGTTTTCTGATAATTTTAAAGAGGTTGGTCTCATCGAATTTTCATTAGAAGATTTAACCTATTCAGATTCAGATGATTGGGCAAATTATCCTAAAGGCGTTTTAAATTACTTGATTGAAAGCGGACACAATATTGATTCTGGCTTAGATGTGCTCTTCTACGGTACGATTCCTAATGGTGCTGGCTTGTCTTCTTCTGCTTCTATTGAACTTTTAATGGGAACGATCTGTAATGATTTATATGCCTTACACTGTCCAATGCTTGAATTGGTGCAAATCGGTAAAAAAGTGGAGAATGAATTTATTGGCGTTAATTCAGGAATTATGGACCAATTTGCCGTAGGGATGGGAGAAAAAGATCAAGCTATTCTACTAGATACCAATAATATGCACTATGAAATGGTTCCCGCCAAATTAGGTGAGTATACGATTGTCATTATGAATACTAACAAACGCCGTGAATTAGCAGATTCAAAATATAATGAACGTCGTGCAGAATGCGAAGAAGCCGTTCGTTTGCTTCAAAAAGAGTTATCTATTGAATTTTTAGGTGAATTAGACAGCGAGACATTTGAACAATATCAAGCATTGATTGGAGATCCAGCGTTGATTAAACGAGCGCGTCATGCCGTCACAGAAAATGAACGAACTTTATTGGCAAAACAAGCGCTAACTGAAGGGGATTTGGAAGAATTTGGCTTATTATTAAATGCCTCACATCGTTCGCTAAAAGAAGATTACGAAGTAACTGGCATTGAGTTAGATACCTTAGTGGCTTGTGCGCAAGAACAACCAGGCGTTTTGGGCGCACGGATGACTGGTGCAGGGTTTGGCGGTTGTAGTATTGCTTTGGTACCAAAGCAAAATATAGATGCATTTATTGAAGCTGTTGGCCAGAGTTATCAAGATAAAATTGGCTATGCTGCTGATTTTTATCCTGCATCAATTGATGATGGTGCCAGAAAGTTATTTTAGAAAGGAAGGCTTTAAATGTCTATTTTAGTATTAGGTGGCGCAGGCTACATTGGCTCACATGCCGTTGATCAATTAATTTCAAAAGGCTATGCCGTTGTGGTTGTTGATAATTTATTAACGGGGCATCGTTCAGCAGTTCATGAACAAGCGACTTTCTATGAAGGCGATATTCGTGATAAAGCTTTTTTATGTAGTGTCTTTGAAAAAGAATCAATTGAAGGGGTGTTGCACTTTGCGGCCAATTCTTTGGTAGGAGAATCCGTGGAGCAACCGTTAATGTATTTCAATAACAATGTTCACGGCACTCAAATTGCCTTGGAAGTTATGCAAGAATTCGGAGTGAAACACATTGTTTTTTCTTCCACAGCGGCCACTTATGGCGAACCAAAAGCAATGCCTATTACAGAAGAAACCCCAACGAATCCTAAAAATCCGTATGGGGAAAGTAAATTAATGATGGAAAAAATCATGAAATGGTGCGACAACGCTTATGGAATGAAATATGTTGCTTTGCGTTATTTTAATGTTGCAGGAGCAAAAAAAGATGCCTCAATTGGTGAGGATCACACGCCAGAAACGCATATTGTGCCAATTATTTTACAAGTGGCATTGGGCCAACGAGCAGAGCTAAGTATTTTTGGGGATGATTATGATACACCAGATGGCACGTGCATTCGAGATTATGTTTATATTGAAGACTTGATTGCAGCACATATTTTGGCTTTAGAATATTTGAAAAATGGCGGCGAAAGTGACGTCTTTAACCTGGGTAGCAACAACGGCTATTCTGTTAAAGAAATGTTAGATGCTGCACGCGAAGTGACAGGTCAAGAAATTCCTGCGACAATCGCGCCACGCCGAGCAGGGGATCCTAGTACGTTAATTGCTTCTAGTGAAAAAGCCAAACGAGTTTTAGGCTGGCAACCAGAAGTAACTGAGGTCAAGGATATTATCGCCACCGCTTGGCAATGGCATGTGAAACATCCTCAAGGCTATAATGAATAGGAGAACATCAGATGATGAAAGAAAGTAGTAAATGGATTGCTGCATTTGTAGAGATAATCATAGAAAATGGCGATTGGACGGAAACAGACCGCTATTATTTGACGAATCGGATTGCCAAACTAGTTGGCTGTGATTTTTTTGAACAACCAGAAGCGGTTGCTTGTGAGCAAGAACCGTTGCGTGTGGTGGAACATCTTTTAAACATTGCACAAGCCAATCACCAAACCGATGACTCAATTACGGAAGCAGAACAACTAGAAGCGGAGTTAATGGATTTTATTACGCCGACCCCAACCATCATTAATCAGAAGTTTATGGATTATTATCAAGAGTCTCCACGAAAAGCAACGGATTATTTTTATCAGTTATGTAAAACGAATAACTACATTAAAACGAAAGCAATCGCCAAAAATATTATTTTCCCAATGGACTCACCCTATGGTAAACTAGAAATTACCATTAACTTATCGAAGCCAGAAAAGGATGCTCGAAAAATTTTGGCTGAAAAGAAAATGAGTCAAAAAAAATATCCAGCGTGTATGTTATGTATGGAGAATGAAGGCTATTATGGCCGTGTAAATTATCCAGCACGTACAAACCATCGGATTATCCGACTAAATTTAGAGGACGAAGCTTGGGGCTTTCAATATTCGCCATATGCTTACTATAATGAGCATGCGATTTTCTTGGACCAACAACATCGAGAAATGAAAATCGAGAAAAAAACGTTCCAGCGGCTCCTTAAAATTACGGAGTTATTCCCTGAATATTTTGTGGGCTCTAATGCAGATTTGCCAATTGTTGGTGGTTCTATTTTATCTCATGATCATTACCAAGCAGGACGTCATACATTTCCAATGGATTTAGCGCCAATGGAAAAAAGATTTTCTTTGAAAAAATATCCTGAGATAACTGCGGGTATTTTAAAATGGCCGATGTCTGTGATTCGTCTTCAAAGTGATCGTCAAGAGGAACTAGTTGAGGCGGCCGAATTAATTTTGACCAAATGGCGCAATTATTCTGATGAACGAGTCTCAGTTCGGGCCTATTCAGAAGATGGCACACCGCATCATACGATTACGCCAATTGCTCGACGCAAAGGGTCATTATTTGAATTGGATTTAGTTTTACGAGATAATAATGTTTCGGAGGAATTTCCAGATGGCATTTTTCATCCACATCCAGAAGTACAACATATTAAGCAAGAAAATATTGGCTTAATTGAAGTAATGGGACTAGCTATTTTGCCACCAAGGCTGGCACAAGAATTAAGAGAAGTCGAAAAGTATTTATTAAAGCAACCCAATCAAATTGCTGAAAGTCATCGAGCTTGGGCGGATGAACTCAGTCAGCAAACCATCACTGAAGCCAATGTCAAAGAAGTGATCCAACAAGGAATTGGGACAATTTTTGTTCAAATTTTAACAGATGCCGGCGTCTTTAAACGTGACGAAGAAGGTCGTCGTGCTTTTGAACGATTTATTCAATGTATAGAAAATGATTAGTTTGAGGTGAGGAACATCGTAACCATTAAAGATATAGCAGAGCAAGTCGGTGTTTCTTCAGCGACAGTTTCGAGAGTTTTGAACTATGATGAAACATTATCAGTTAGTGATGAAACGAAGAAGAAAATATTTGAAACAGCAGAAACGTTAAATTATAAAAAGCGAGCCAGAAAAAAACAAGCAGGCAAAAAGAAAATTCGGTTTGTCCAATGGTTCAGCGATCCAGAAGAACTGGATGATATTTACTATTTATCGATTCGTTTAGGTGTTGAAAAGCGGGCAGAGGAATTGGGTTTTCTTTTAGTCAAAGAATCTCTGACAAACCTGTCTCAAAAAAGATTTGATGGGACAATTGCCCTAGGAAAATTTGATGAAAAGCAAGTGGCGGCCTTAGCCGCCTTAGGCGCACCTCTTCTATTTGTAGACTTTGATGCAATGGCTTTTGGCCAAAACTCCATTGTTGTTGATTTTGCTGGAAGTGTTAAAACAATTGTGCAAGAATTTTTGGCGCAAGGGCATCAGAAAATTGGTATGCTTTCTGGGCAAGAATATACGAAAGAGTCCCACGTGGCATTGGTTGATCCACGTTTTGTCGCTTTTAAAGAAACCTTAAAAGATCTGGACCTTTATCATCAAGAATGGGTTGTCGAAGCAGCTTTTTCTGTTGAAGAAGGCTATCAAGCGATGAAAGACTTTATTGAAGAAGCGGACACTCGTCCAACCGCTTTTTTCGCTGCAAGTGATACATTGGCGATTGGTGCAATGCGGGCGTTACAAGAAGCAGCCATTCGTGTGCCAGAAGATATTTCTATCATTGGTTTTAATGATATTAGTGTCGCAAAATATGTTTCACCAACATTAACAACAGTTAAAGTTCATACTGAATGGATGGGTGAGCTAGCCGTTGAGACAATGAAAGAGTTATGCTTGAATACCCCCCCAGTTCCTAGAAAAATTATTGTCGGAACGGAATTCATTCAGCGAGATTCAACGAAACATTCATCAAAATAACAGCAAAACTTGGAGAGTTTTTTCCAAGTTTTTTGCTCTTTTGTGCTGGTTTTCAACAATCAAGAAAATGGAGGGAAACAGATGCAACCGAAATTAATTATTTTACGTGGTAATTCTGGTAGTGGTAAAACAACGATAGCTAACGCGCTTCATCAGTGTCTTAAAGAACAATCGTTATTGATTTCTCAAGATGTGGTGCGCAGAGAAATGCTTCGTGTTAAAGATGAAACAGGTAATCTAAGTATTGCTTTGTTAAAACAGTTGGTAGCTTTTGGGTATCAAGAATGCCAGTATGTGATTGTTGAAGGGATTTTTCAAAAAGCCATTTATCATTCCTTTTTTCAGGAAATAATCCATCTCTTTGAAGGAAACGTTCAGGTTTATTATTTTGATATTTCTTTTGAAGAAACGTTGAAAAGACATAGCCAGAGAAACAAGAATCAAGAATTTGGTGTCGTGGAAATGAAACGTTGGTGGCTACCAGAAGATTATTTAGGGCTTGCGGGAGAACAGCGGTTATCTGAACAACTGTCTGAAAAGCAGATTATCAGGCAAATTTTAGCAGATATTCAGTAGTAAGTGCTGCGCTTTTTAGAGAAATGGATGTTGTGGTATGATAAAAAAGAAGGAGTGGTTTCAATGGATTACCAAGAACGATTAAAAAATTTACCACCTGAAGTCATGACAGCTTTTTCAGAATCATTTATTTTTTTAATCAGTAACGATAAAGTTCAACATTTTCCTGCACGAGACTTAACGCAAGCTGAAATGATTCAACGAGTGAAAGAGAAATTAGGTGAAGCGGTGACGTGGTCCTTATGGCAAGGGTTCGTTATTGCTGTTAATTCAGAAAAAACATGTGTTGCTGTTTTGCCCAAATATCATCAACTCGATGGTTTTTGAAAATGAATAAGGGAGCGAAGAAGTATTCGCTTCGTTTTATAAAATGAAAACGCTTTTCGGGAGGAAATGCTAATGTCTGAGCTAGTGGTTATTAGAGAAATGCAAGAGAAAGATATCTTAGCGCTGGATACTCAATTTGTCCAACAAGGTTGGCCAAGTCGCCAAGAGATTTTAATGAACTATTTAGAAGAACAATTAGTCAAGCAACGAACGGTTTTTGTAGCGGAGAAAAAGGCAACGCTGTTAGGTTATGTGACGTTACTGCCATTAGCTAAGGAAGGACCTTTTAAAAATTTATATCCTGAAATAGCTGATTTCAATGTATTCTTGCCATTTCAAAAACAAGGAGTGGGGCGGTTATTATTAAATCGTGCAGAAAATGTTGCCAAAAGTTATGCAGATACTGTTTCCTTGGGAGTAGGCCTGCATCCTGGTTATGGTGCAGCGCAAAGATTATATATCAAACAAGGATATGTGCCAGATGGTTCAGGAGTTTGGTTTCAAAATAAGCAGCTGAAACCAAACGAACGGTGTGTTAATGATGATGAGTTAGTTCTTTATTTATCGAAAAAACTATAGAGTAGCCAAAGTAATACTCTATAAATATCATTTAGGAGGTTGTTACCCTTGATTAGAAAAATGAAGCCAACAGATGCAGCGGCGTTAACTATCATTAATAAAGAACAATTGGGCTATGAAGTTCCCGTTGACGTGACCTGTAAACAGATTGAGAAATTACTACTAGCCAGTGACAGAGAGTTTTTATATGTTTATGAAGAAACGAAGACAGGCAAGATTTTAGGCTATGTGCATGCGCAACTGTATGAAACAATTTATTCCCAAACGTTATTGAACGTTCTGGGGTTAGCAGTGGCAAAAGAAGCAGAAGGCCGTGGAATTGGCAAACAATTAATGACGAAACTAGAAACGGAAGCTAAAAAGTATAACTTGTCTGCGATTCGCTTAAATTCAGGGGAACAGCGTACAGCAGCACATCAATTTTATGAACACATTGGCTATGTTTCTGATAAAAAACAAAAGCGATTCATTAAATACTTGGATACTTAAGTTATGTCTTTAAAAAATAACAATTTCCTTTAAAAAAATAAGTAAAAACTAGTGAAATTTTCAGTGAATTAGTGTAAAATGTATCTCAATGACTCAACGAGTGTTTCAGCCGAAACACTGTCAAAGAAAGTACATACAAAGAAACAGAAATAGCCATTTTTGATGGCTGTTTTTTTATGGAGGAGGCAAATTATGACGAAAAAAAATAGTATGATGTACTTAGCAATTTCTAACTTATTTCTTGTTTTTCTAGGCGTAGGCCTAGTCATTCCCGTAATTCCCCAATTAAAAGAAGAAATGCATTTTTCTGGTACCACAATGGGAATGATGATTTCTATTTTTGCGATTGCCCAATTAATCACATCGCCAATCGCAGGTGTCCTTTCGGATAAAATTGGTCGGAAAAAAATGATTGCGACGGGCATGTTGGTTTTTTCAATTTCTGAGTTATTATTTGGTTTAGCCCAAGCGAAAAGCGGTTTTTATATTTCTCGTGGTTTAGGTGGGATTGCCGCCGCGTTATTAATGCCGTCAGTGACAGCCTTTGTGGCAGATATGACCACGATTTCTGAACGTCCGAAAGCGATGGGGCTTGTGTCAGCTGCAATTAGTGGTGGTTTTATTATCGGACCAGGAGTTGGTGGTTTTATTGCTTATTTAGGTATTCGCGCTCCATTTTTTGCGGCCGCATTTTTAGCGTTTATTGGTTTTATTTTGACATTAACTGTTTTGAAGGAGCCAGAGAAACGAATTTTAGCCGCTGTTGAAGCGAAAAAAGGTTCATTTATGGATATTTTAAGAAATCCAATGTTTACCTCATTATTTGTGATTATCTTAATTTCCTCTTTTGGCCTGCAAGCGTTCGAATCTATTTATAGTATTATGGCGACTATTAATTTTGGCTTTACCACAAGTGAAATAGCAATCGTGATTACGGTTAGTGGTATTTTAGCGTTGATTTGTCAGTTGTTTTTCTTTGATGCAATCGTCCAAAAAATAGGTGAAATGGGTTTAATCCAATTAACCTTTTTTGCAAGTGCCATTTTTATTGCCGTGATTGCCTTTACAAAAAATAATTTAGTTGTTGTATTTTCAACGTTTATTGTCTTTTTAGCGTTTGACTTGTTTAGACCAGCAGTAACTACTTATTTATCCAAACATGCTGGAGATCAACAAGGAACCATCAACGGACTAAATTCGACATTTACAAGTTTTGGTAATATTTTAGGACCAATGGCAGCAGGAGCTTTATTTGATATCAATCACTTTTTCCCTTATTATGTTTCAGCAGTAATTCTGTTAGGAACGGGCTTTTTATCGTTATTTTTAAATCGAAATAAGATGTAAAATAAAAAATAAGTATTTGGAATATAATAATTCCGAATACTTATTTTTTTGATCACCGACCGTTCTTGAAAAAAACAAAAAAATAAACAGTATTCGCTTGATTAATCGAACGTTTGTTCGTATAATGGTTTTGCAAGTGAGGTGATGTTTGTGAAATTTGATTATGAAAAAGAACCTAGTCGCGATATTCTTTGTATTGATTGCAAAAGTTTTTACGCTAGTGTAGAATGCGCAGAACGTGGGTTAGATCCGTTGAAAACGATGTTAGTAGTGATGAGTAATGCCGAAAATGCGGGGGGATTAGTTTTATCAGCATCGCCAATGGCAAAAAAAGTTTTAGGTGTTTCAAATGTTACGCGTAAAAATCAAGTGCCCGCTCATCCTGATTTATATGTGGTTCCGCCACGAATGAATTTGTACATGAAAAAAAATCAAGAAATCAATAATTTATATAAAAAGTTTGTCGCAGATGAAGATCACTCTGTGTTTAGTGTAGATGAATCATTTCTTGATGTAACGGCTTCTTTAAGTTATTTTCATTGTGAAACCGCCTATAAGATGGCTCGGATTATCCAAAGAGTCGTTTATAATCATGTGGGTATTTATGTGACCGTTGGGATAGGGGACAATCCGTTACTGGCTAAATTGGCGTTGGACAATGGCGCCAAACATTCGCCAGATTTTATTGCAGAATGGCGGTATGATCGTGTACCAGATACTGTCTGGCAGTTGCCTTCTTTGACAGATTTTTGTGGGATTGGTCGCAGAATGGCTAAACGACTGAATCGTTTAGGAATTGATTCTGTATATGAGTTAGCGCAAGCGAATCCGCATCTTTTACAAGAAACATTTGGCGTGATGGGGCTTCAATTGTATGCTCATTCATGGGGGATTGATCGTACCTTTTTAGGGAAAAAAGCGCAACATAAAGCTGAAAAATCATTTGGGAATAGTCAGATTTTACCGAGAGATTATGCGCGAAGAGATCAGATTGAACTAGTCTTAAAGGAACTGACAGAACAAGTGGCTGCTCGTTTAAGAAAAGCGCATTGTCAAACGGAATGTATCACAGTCTACGTTGGTTATTCCAAAGGTCAAATTGACCGTGAAGGACGAACTGGTTGGCGAAAACAACAAACGATTCCTGCAACAAACAATACAAAAGTTTTGATTACCTATGTATTAGCCCTTTTTAGAGAACATTATCTAGCGGGAACCGATGTCCGGCAATTAGGGCTTTCTTATGGGAAATTAGTTTGGAATGAATCTTTACAATTAGATTTATTTTCGGAACCAGAAGAGCAAATTAGTGAAATGGAGTTAAACTATCTGATTGATAAAATCCGACAAAAATTTGGCTTTCAAGCTTTAATCCACGCCTCTTCTTTGTTGGAAGGCGCGACGGCAATTCATCGTTCAGGATTAGTCGGTGGACATGCTGGAGGAAATGTCGGTTTAGGAGGATAACATCATGAAACGAACAAAAAAAGAATTTACACCTTATAATGAGTACCATGATCGGCCCTTTGAACTGAAATGGGCGACCGCTTTTGCATTGGGGGAGTTACAAGAAGGAATCGAAGCTTCTGACGAATATTCTAAGAGAGCGTTTGAACGCTTACCGCAACAGACAACAGAAGAAATTGAAGAATACTTAGAGCAGTCTTTAAAAAATAACCAGGTTTTAGAAATCCAATTGAATACATTGGATGATTTTGGCCGTGTTCAACCGCCAATTGTTGGTGTTTTTGAAGGGATGAGTTCAATGGAGTATGCAAAAGTTGGACATACACATATTTTATTTGAAGAGATTCGGCATATTAAAAGTCATGAGTTTACAAAGTGGTCGAGCCTTGATTAAAAAACTATTGTTATACGTGCGTTTTGTGAAAACATATGAGATAATGTTCATAGGTAATAGAAATAAAAATTATGGAGGTGGCTAGGATGGGACATCATTTAAAAGGACACCACGGCAAAAAAACAAACGCAAATGGCGGTTTTTTAACAAAGTTATTGGCAGGCGGCGCCTTAGTGGGTGTAGGAAAAAAGTTATACGATAATCGTGAAAAAATTAAAGAGCTATTAAGTGACGACAAAGAAAAAAGCAACGACACTGAAAACAAATAAAGGACTGGATTGACGGAATGGTAAAAGATGCAGCGTATATTATTGAAGAGATTACCACGATTTTAGAAGGAACCTATTTTGTGATAACCAAGAAAGCGAATAAGCGCCGCATGTGTTTACATGTTTCAGATACCGCGAAAGAATTTTTACGTTGTCGACTGGAATATGAAATATTCTTAGAGCAACAGTTTGATTATACCACAATGTTTTTAGAAACATGTACGGAAGATGTTTCTGTTGAAATTCAAACGGGACTACTTGAAGAAACAAATTATCAAGCATTAACTGTGGAAAAATTACAACAGATAGCTACTAAAATGTAACACAGCTGTTGTGTTAGTTTTGATTCTTAATTTGGTTAAGGAGGCGGATAAAATGTCAGTATATCAACATATTTTGGTTGCTCTTGATGGCTCAGATCAATCTGAAAAAGCTTTTCATGAAGCTGTCAGGATTGCCAAAGAGGAACAAGCCACTCTTTATTTAGCTACAATTATTAATGATGCTGAATTTACGACGAGTCCATTTTCTTTTGAAGAATTGTATGATTTAGAAAAACACAAGTCAGAAGAGATGCTCACTGAAAAGGCAAAACAAGCGAGTGAAATTGGTGTAAAAACAGTCAAAAAAATTGTTGAGCTTGGGAGCCCAAAACGTTATCTTGCCAACACGATTTCTGAAAATTATGCCATAGATTTAATTGTGCTAGGTGCCACGGGAAGAGGTGCTATTCAACGAACCTTGATTGGTTCTACTACAGATTATGTGGTTAACCATGCTTTGTGCAATGTCTTAGTCGTTCGCTAATTGTGAGTAAATAATCAAGGGAACAATGTTTTATCGGGACGTTTTTTTAATTAAACGAGAGGTGAGTTTATGAAAACAAAAATCGGAAAAACAGTTATCTTGTCAGCGTTTTTATTCACAAGTTTCCTTTTACTGAGTGGTTGTACGTCGGCTGGCGAAGAGATGGAAAAAACAATTGATCGACAGAAAGAAAAAGTCGATAAAACGGTCGATAAGCAGAAACATAAAAATGAAAATTCCATGGAAAGTTACGACGAAAAAGTTGACCGTTCTTTAGATAGTCAAGAAGACAAAATCGATACTACTGAGTAACGGGAAAGCTTTCAACTATCGGCTAGTAAATAAATAAATAATATACAAAAGGGAGCATCCACTGCAGTTATTTCTCACAGCGGATCCTCTCTTTTGTGGTTAAAAAGAAAAAGTTAACTGCTCCCCAACAGTTAACTTTTAATCATGTTGCACATAGTTAAAACACTCTATATATCATTTATATCATTTGAAACGGGTAGTGTAAAAAGAAATCTCTTGAAAAGAGTCTCCATTTATAGGGAAGATTTCCCATAAAAAAGAGAAACGTATAATCACAGAGAGTTAGAGAAAGCAAAGGGAAATAAGTATGTTAAAATAAGAAGCAAGAAAGAAGATAAGTATGCAGAAAATAACAACTAATTAGGTGAAAACAATGGAAATACATTTTGAAAAAGTAACAAGCGATAATCGTAAAGCAGTGGAAAACTTACAAGTTTTCGCTGAACAACAAACCTTCATTGAATCAATGGCAGAAAATCTAAAAGAATCGGACCAATTTCCAGAATGGGAATCGGCAGGTATTTATGACGGCAATCAATTAATCGGCTATGCCATGTATGGACGTTGGCAAGATGGGCGCGTTTGGTTAGACCGCTTTTTAATTGATCAACGGTTCCAAGGACAAGGTTATGGGAAAGCAGCCTGTCGACTTTTAATGTTAATGCTAATAGAAAAATACCAAACAAACAAGCTATACTTGAGTGTTTATGATACGAACAGCTCAGCAATTCGGTTGTATCAACAACTTGGTTTTGTATTTAATGGTGAATTAGATACGAATGGCGAGCGGGTAATGGAATGGACATATCAGAATAAGTAGATAGAACAGGTGAGACAAAAGCCAAAGCGCATTTTGTTTCACCTTTTTCTTTTAATTGGCTTCATTTCTTTACTTTTAGTAAGTAAAATGGTAAATTTAGTTCAATCTGTTTTGAAAAAAGAGTTACTGGAGGGTAAGGATGAAAATAGAATTTTTCCATGATGTTATTTGTAGTTTTTGTTTTCCAATGTCTGACCGCATGCATGAGATTCAACAAGAATTTCCTGAAATTGAATTGATTCATCGGTCGTTTGCGTTGGGATGGTCAGCAAACGATTTTGAAACAATGTTTGGCTCACGAGCAGCAGTAAAAGAAGAAGTTTTGACGCATTGGGTGCATGCCAATCAAAACGATTCAAAGCATCGTTTTAATATTGAAGGGATGAGGAAGCAACGATTTGATTTTCCAACATCAAAGAATGCATTATTAGCAGCAAAAGCAGCTGGATACATTGGCAATCAAGACACCTATTGGTTACTGTTTGATAAGTTACAAGAAGGTTTATTTATGAGAAGTTTAAATATTGAAGAGCCAGAAGTAATTGAGGAGCTAGTAAAAGAGACAACGATTGATTTTGCTTTATGGAAAGAAGCTGTTGCTTCCGAGGCTGTTTGGACGGCGGTTCAAGAAGATTTCGCGCTAGCTTCTGCTTATGGTCTACAAGGAGTTCCCGCACTAATCATTAATCAAAAATATTTAATTAATGGTGCAGTACCGAAACAGCAAATCAGCCAAACTATTCAAAAAATTCTCGCAGAAGAAAAACAACAGCAACCGTTAGTTTCATTAACTCCTTCTTCTGAAGAGTCAGCTTCGTGTGAGTTTAAGGAAGGCACATGGACGTGTCATTAAGCGGCATAAAATAACGTTATTCTTTGACAAAACGAAAGACTTCTGTAATAGTTAATGCGGGGGTGATAATATGTTTAACGCGTATAGAGAATACTGGAATAATATTACAACAATGAATGCGTCAGCAACACGAGCACAATATTGGTGGCCACAATTAATTAATTATTTGGTGTTAGGGATTTATTCAGCAATTACGGGCGTTTACAGATATATTGAAGTAACACCCAATGATGGAACAATCATTAAAGAATGGAATACTGTGACCATTATCTTTTTCTTGCTGACTGCTTTAATTTGGTTGGCAAACTTTACTGTTCGAGCAAGAAGATTGCATGATCGCGACCACAGTAACTGGTGGATTTTATTCTATTTACTTCCTTTTATCGGTACTTTAGTGATCTTCATTACATTAATTTTGCCAAGTAAAAGTCACACAAGATGGCCAGTGAATCAATCAGAAATTTAATTTGCTGGTTTCGTTTAGCTGATTATCTTAAGAGTGAAAATAGGACATAAGTCATTTCGACTTATGTCCTATTTTCTTTTTTATTTCAGAAAAATAAAAATATCTTCTGTATGATGGCACCTCACATTACGCGGTTCTTGATAAAAGGGCTATCTTTTTGGTAGATAGGGAAAACCATTAAGACGTTAAAAGTTTAATAAATCGAGCAATTCTCTTTTGTTAGAAAATAAGATAGCATCATTAATTAAAATACTTGGAACACTGGTTTCAATAATTGGTTGATTGGTAATAATCAAGTCAAATTCTTCGAGTCGATGGTCACCTAATTGTTCTTCCGTAATTGCTAACGTATTTGAACGAATCCGATGCAAAGCTAAAATATCGTGGACATAGTTTCCAATATATTGACTATGATTCAGGCCCATGTCGCTAATAATCAAAATCTTTTTTGAGTCGAAACTCTGGTTAATTTCTGGAAAAGTATTAAGCAACCAAAAAATATAAGAAGATGAATAGTTTAATAGATTTGTTTCTAAAAGAGCGGAAAAGAAATGCAATTCTGCTTTTAATCGTGCATATAAGTGAAGCTGAGTAAAATGAATTTGTCGAGTGAAAAAGGTGGCCCTTTGTGTCAATTCGGAGGTGTCAAAAGGCACTAATTGAGAAAACAAATAAAGACAGGTTAACAAGTGAACAGCGAAGTCGACGACTTCTTCTGCTAATTGTTCAATCTGTGAAAAAGCATTAAATTTTAAATTTTCACGTATTCTTTGACTGATGACTTCTTGGTCTTCGGAGTAGTATTGCTGAAAAGCGCCTCTTTGAAAATATCGGAGAACTTCCCGATAGGTTTCACGGCTGAGCCCAGTAAAATGACGACTGAGTAAAAGATAATCTTCCATTTTAATCGGACTCTTTTTATCTGTTTTTTTCTGGAAACGTTGTTGAAATCCTTGATGCTCTCTTAATAAATCAACAATAAAATACATAATAAAGAAATCGTGTTCATAACTGTTATCCATACTAATAATATTTAATTGGCATTGATTACGACGCATTAATTGTTTGATTTCCTGCTTATCTAATTGATAAGGCAATTCATAATGACCATAATACATTAAAAAGAAAAAGGTTGTAAAAATACGTAAAGGCAATTCTTCTGTTTGGCTAGTTAATTGATAGCCTTGATCAACGATAACGCGAAGAGAGTAAGTTTCCAAGACCTGATTACACTGCTTCAATTTTCGAGCAAAAGAAGAGCGACTAATATTGATGGTATCGCAATAATATTCGATGGTTTTGCCAGGATTTTGGATAAACTCATGGAGCAATTGGGTGGTCGTTGACGTTTTTGCCATATCCGTCAGCACGTTTAAATATAAGGACACATTAAAGTTTTCTAAACGATAGCCTAATTTATGCGATGTTTTAATGGTTAAACTTTCGCCCCAACGCTGTTTAATCTCCTCAATATAACGAATAAAAGTAGACTCAGAACTACCAATATATTTTGCAAGTTCTTTTTTAGTCATCCATTTATCAGAAATGGATAAGACACGAATGATTTCTTCCATTTTCCGATAATTTTTTTCTAAAAACCTAATCATATTGTTTCCTCCCAAGTCCTTTACTTTAATGAAACAATCATCGAAACAATAACGCAATTTCAGAAATGAAACCGCTTGGTATGAAAGCTGGTGTGATTTAATGAGCTCCTTCTCTGTATAATAATTATCAGATTAGAATAATGAAATTTTACGTGCTAGGCAATTCTAATTTAACTGTTAATTCATAAAAGAAAGGAGAGAACAGACATTAAATTACTAAAGAAATTTGGGGTTTTCGGCGTAGTCTTTTTACTTGTCTCATCCTATTTCATACCGCTCATTGGCTATGCAGAAACAGCCAAAGAAGTTGAAATTACATCCGCTCAAATGATAACAGATGAGAATGATAAAACGAATATTAATATCGAGTTAAATCTTCTCAACCAAACAGAGCAGCCATTACAACGAGAAATTCAATTGAAAAATGCACAGTTCATGGATACTGCTGTAATTGAAAAAGACGGATATTCTTACCAAGTGACTAATGGTACGCTTTATCTGACTTTGGACGCACAAGTAAAAAAGCCGGTACAGCTTTCGTTAGCTGTTGAGCAAAGTTCGCTTCAAACAGCTCAGCCACCTAAGTTATTGTATGAAAACAACGAATATGATGTTTCAGTTACTTCTGAAAAAATAACAGTAGAGGATTCTGCTAAAGAATCAACTGAACCAGAAAAAATAACTGTACCAGAAAATACGAAAGAAACTAACAAAAATGATTCGGCTCCAGAAAAAACAGAACAGCCGACCGCAACAGAAGAGGTAACCAATCCATTTGCAGAAGCAAGAATGGCGCCAGCTACTTTGAGAGCGAATCTGGCACTGCCTTTAATTGCACCACAATACACGACGGATAATTCTGGGACTTATCCGACAGCTAATTGGCAGCCCACAGGCAATCAAAATGTGTTAAACCATCAAGGGAATAAAGACGGTAGTGCACAATGGGACGGCCAAACGAGTTGGAATGGGGACCCTACTAATCGCACAAATTCTTATATTGAGTATGGCGGTACAGGAGACCAAGCCGATTATGCCATCCGAAAATATGCTAGAGAAACAACAACACCAGGGCTTTTTGATGTATATCTTAATGTGCGTGGGAATGTTCAGAAAGAAATCACGCCATTGGATTTGGTCTTAGTCGTTGACTGGTCCGGTAGTATGAATGAAAACAATCGGATTGGTGAAGTTCAAAAAGGAGTGAACCGTTTTGTTGATACATTGGCAGATAGCGGTATTACCAATAACATCAACATGGGCTATGTTGGCTACTCAAGTGACGGTTATAATAACAACGCCATTCAAATGGGGCCGTTTGATACAGTCAAAAATCCAATTAAAAATATTACGCCAAGTAGCACTAGAGGAGGAACTTTCACTCAAAAAGCATTAAGAGATGCTGGTGATATGTTAGCAACGCCAAATGGACATAAGAAAGTCATTGTACTTTTAACGGATGGCGTCCCAACCTTCTCTTATAAAGTGAGTCGAGTTCAAACAGAGGCGGATGGTCGCTTTTACGGGACACAATTTACGAATCGACAAGATCAACCAGGTAGCACTTCTTATATCTCTGGTAGCTATAATGCGCCAGATCAAAACAATATCAATAAACGGATTAACAGTACGTTTATCGCCACGATAGGTGAGGCAATGGCCTTAAAACAACGTGGGATTGAAATACATGGATTGGGCATTCAATTGCAAAGCGATCCACGAGCTAATTTATCTAAACAACAAGTTGAAGATAAAATGCGTGAGATGGTGTCAGCCGATGAAAATGGAGACCTTTATTATGAATCCGCGGATTATGCACCAGACATTTCTGATTATTTAGCGAAAAAAGCCGTTCAGATTTCAGGAACGGTTGTAAACGGAAAAGTAGTTGATCCAATTGCTGAACCTTTTAAATACGAGCCAAATACATTATCAATGAAAAGTGTGGGTCCTGTTCAGGTTCAAACATTACCAGAAGTGTCGCTAACAGGCGCTACAATTAATAGTAATGAGATTTATTTGGGTAAAGGGCAAGAAATTCAAATTCATTATCAAGTACGTATTCAAACAGAGTCAGAAAACTTCAAACCTGATTTTTGGTATCAAATGAATGGTCGGACAACGTTTCAGCCATTAGCCACGGCCCCTGAAAAAGTTGATTTTGGGGTTCCTTCGGGAAAAGCACCTGGCGTGAAGTTAAACGTGAAAAAAATCTGGGAAGAGTATGATCAAGACCCGACAAGTCGGCCAGATAATGTGATTTATGAAATTAGTAGAAAGCAAGTAACTGACACAGCCAACTGGCAAACTGGGTATATTAAATTATCAAAACCAGAAAATGATACCAGCAATAGTTGGGAGCGCAAAAATGTAACCCAACTTTCCAAAACCGCGGATGAAAGCTATCAAGAAGTTCTTGGACTTCCCCAATACAACAATCAAGGACAAGCTTTCAATTATCAAACAACCCGTGAATTAGCAGTTCCTGGTTACAGTCAAGAAAAAATCGACGATACTACTTGGAAAAACACGAAGCAGTTCAAGCCATTAGATTTAAAAGTAATCAAAAATTCTTCCTCAGGTGAGAAAAACTTAGTGGGAGCCGTTTTTGAATTGAGTGGTAAAAATGTTCAGACAACATTAGTGGACAATAAAGATGGTAGCTATTCCTTGCCAAAAGATGTGCGCCTACAAAAAGGGGAACGCTATATATTAACTGAAGTAAAAGCACCTGCAGGACATGAGTTAGGTAAGAAAACGACTTGGCAAATTGAGGTGAATGAGCAAGGCAAAGTAAGCATCGATGGACAAGAAGTGACCACCACAAATCAAGTTATTCCATTGGAAATTGAAAATAAATTTTCTTCTTTGCCAATCAGAATTAGAAAATACACCATGCAAAATGGCAAACAAGTGAACTTAGCAGAGGCGACTTTTGCGTTGCAAAGAAAAAATGCTCAAGGAAGTTACCAAACTGTGGCAACTCAAAAAACAGATACTGCAGGATTGAGCTATTTTAAAATTAGTGAACCTGGTGAGTATCGAATGGTGGAACAATCAGGACCATTAGGATACGACACTCTTTCTGGAAATTATGAATTTACTGTTGATAAATATGGGGAAATTCACTATGCAGGCAAAAATATTGAAGAAAATGCGCCAGAATGGACACTGACACATCAAAATCATTTGAAACCTTTTGACTTAACGGTTCATAAAAAAGCCGATAATCAGACGCCACTTAAAGGAGCGAAATTCCGTTTAACAGGACCAGATACGGATATTGAATTACCAAAAGATGGCAAAGAAACGGATACTTTTGTTTTTGAAAACTTAAAACCAGGGAAATATGTTCTAACAGAAACCTTTACGCCAGAAGGATATCAGGGGTTAAAAGAACCAATCGAATTAATAATTCGTGAAGATGGTTCAGTCACGATAGATGGGGAAAAAGTAGCAGATGTTTTAATTTCTGGAGAGAAGAATAATCAAATTACTTTAGATGTTACTAACCAAGCAAAGGTTCCTTTACCTGAAACTGGTGGCATAGGACGCTTGTGGTTTTACTTGATAGCGATTAGTACATTCGTGATAGCGGGTGTTTATCTCTTTATTAGACGACCAGAAGGGAGTGTGTAATCAATGAAAAACGCACGTTGGTTAAGTATTTGCGTCATGCTACTCGCTCTTTTCGGGTTTTCACATCAAGCATTAGCAGAGGCATCGCAAGCAAGCGTTCAAGTTACGTTGCACAAATTATTGTTCCCTGATGGTCAATTACCAGAACAGCAGCAAAACACAGGGGAAGAGGGAACGCTGCTTCAAAATTATCGGGGCTTAAATGACGTCACTTATCAAGTCTATGATGTGACGGATCCGTTTTATCAGCTTCGTTCTGAAGGAAAAACGGTCCAAGAGGCACAGCGTCAATTAGCAGAAACCGGTGCAACAAATAGAAAACCGATCGCAGAAGATAAAACACAGACAATAAATGGAGAAGATGGAGTGGTTTCTTTTTCATTAGCTAGCAAAGATTCGCAGCAACGAGATAAAGCCTATTTATTTGTTGAAGCGGAAGCACCAGAAGTGGTAAAGGAAAAAGCTAGCAACCTAGTAGTGATTTTGCCTGTTCAAGATCCACAAGGGCAATCGTTAACGCATATTCATTTATATCCAAAAAATGAAGAAAATGCCTATGACTTACCACCACTTGAAAAAACGGTACTCGATAAGCAACAAGGCTTTAATCAAGGAGAGCACATTAACTATCAGTTAACGACTCAGATTCCAGCGAATATTTTAGGATATCAGGAATTCCGTTTGTCAGATAAGGCGGATACAACGTTGACACTTTTACCAGAATCAATTGAGGTAAAAGTGGCTGGAAAAACAGTTACTACAGGTTACACACTGACGACGCAAAAGCATGGATTTACGCTTGATTTTTCAATTAAAGACTTACAAAAATTTGCAAATCAAACAATGACTGTGTCCTATCAAATGCGTTTAGAAAAGACCGCTGAACCAGACACTGCGATTAACAACGAAGGACAATTAGTCACGGACAAGCATACCTTGACTAAAAGAGCCGCAGTTCGTACAGGCGGCAAGTCTTTTGTCAAAGTTGATAGTGAAAATGCGAAAATCACCTTGCCAGAGGCTGTTTTTATCGTCAAAAATCAAGCGGGGGAATACCTCAATGAAACAGCAAACGGGTATCGTTGGCAAAAAGAAAAAGCATTAGCTAAAAAATTCACGTCTAATCAAGCCGGTGAATTTTCAGTTAAAGGCTTAAAAGATGGCCAGTACTTCTTGGAAGAAATCTCTGCACCAAAAGGTTATCTTCTGAATCAAACAGAAATTCCTTTTACGGTGGAAAAAAATTCTTATGCAACGAACGGACAACGAACAGCACCGTTACATGTAATCAATAAAAAAGTAAAAGAGTCAGGCTTCTTACCAAAAACAAATGAAGAACGTTCTATTTGGTTGACGATTGCAGGCCTGCTAATCATTGGGCTGGTAGTCATTTGGCTATTTTATCAAAAACAAAAAAGAGGAGAGAGAAAATGAAGCAATTAAAAAAAGTTTGGTACGCCGTTAGTACCTTGTTACTAATTTTGCCACTTTTCACAAGTGTATTAGGGACAACAACTGCATTTGCAGAAGAAAATGGGGAGAGCGCACAGCTCGTGATTCACAAAAAGAAAATGACGGATTTACCAGATCCGCTTATTCAAAATAGCGGGAAAGAAATGAGCGAGTTTGATAAATATCAAGGACTGGCAGATGTGACGTTTAGTATTTATAACGTGACGAGCGAATTTTACGAGCAACGAGCGGCAGGCGCAAGCGTTGATGCAGCTAAACAAGCTGTCCAAAGTTTAACTCCTGGGAAACCTGTTGCTCAAGGAACCACCGATGCAAATGGGAATGTCACTGTTCAGTTACCTAAAAAACAAAATGGTAAAGATGCAGTGTATACCATTAAAGAAGAACCAAAAGAGGGTGTAGTTGCTGCTACGAATATGGTGGTGGCGTTCCCAGTTTACGAAATGATCAAGCAAGCAGATGGTTCCTATAAATATGGAACAGAAGAATTAGCGGTTGTTCATATTTATCCTAAAAATGTGGTAGCCAATGATGGTAGTTTACATGTGAAAAAAGTAGGAACTGCTGAAAATGAAGGATTAAATGGCGCAGAATTTGTTATTTCCAAAAGCGAAGGCTCACCAGGCACAGTAAAATATATCCAAGGAGTCAAAGATGGATTATATACATGGACAACGGATAAAGAACAAGCAAAACGCTTTATTACTGGGAAAAGTTATGAAATTGGCGAAAATGATTTCACAGAAGCAGAGAATGGAACGGGAGAATTAACAGTTAAAAATCTTGAGGTTGGTTCGTATATTTTAGAAGAAGTAAAAGCTCCAAATAATGCAGAATTAATTGAAAATCAAACAAAAACACCATTTACAATTGAAGCAAACAATCAAACACCTGTTGAAAAAACAGTCAAAAATGATACCTCTAAAGTTGATAAAACAACACCAAACTTAGATGGTAAAGATGTGGCAATTGGCGAAAAAATTAAATATCAAATTTCTGTAAATATTCCATTGGGGATTGCAGACAAAGAAGGCGACGCTAATAAATACGTCAAATTCAATTTAGTTGATAAACATGATGCAGCCTTAACTTTTGATAACGTGACTTCTGGAGAGTATGCCTATGCGTTATATGATGGGGATACAGTGATTGCTCCTGAAAATTATCAAGTGACTGAACAAGCAAATGGCTTCACTGTCGCCGTTAATCCAGCGTATATTCCTACGCTAACACCAGGCGGCACACTAAAATTCGTTTACTTTATGCATTTAAATGAAAAAGCAGATCCTACGAAAGGCTTTAAAAATGAGGCGAATGTTGATAACGGTCATACCGACGACCAAACACCACCAACTGTTGAAGTTGTGACAGGTGGGAAACGTTTCATTAAAGTCGATGGCGATGTGACAGCGACACAAGCCTTGGCGGGAGCTTCCTTTGTCGTCCGTGATCAAAACAGCGACACAGCAAATTATTTGAAAATCGATGAAACAACGAAAGCAGCAACTTGGGTGAAAACAAAAGCTGAAGCAACTACTTTTACAACAACGGCTGATGGATTAGTTGATATCACAGGGCTTAAATACGGTACCTATTATTTAGAAGAAACTGTAGCTCCTGATGATTATGTCTTGTTAACAAATCGGATTGAATTTGTGGTCAATGAACAATCATATGGCACAACAGAAAACCTAGTTTCACCAGAAAAAGTACCAAACAAACACAAAGGTACCTTACCTTCAACAGGTGGCAAAGGAATCTACGTTTACTTAGGAAGTGGCGCAGTCTTGCTACTTATTGCAGGAGTCTACTTTGCTAGACGTAGAAAAGAAAATGCTTAATTTCTAGCATCACCGAAGAAATTTTTAGAAAAACAAAGAGCCTGGGCCAATCACTGTCCCAGGCTCTCATGCTTTATTTTTAAGGAGGAAGCAATGAAGTCAAAAAAGAAACGTCGTATCATTGATGGTTTTATGATTCTTTTACTGATTATTGGAATAGGTGCATTTGCGTATCCTTTTGTTAGCGATGCATTAAATAACTATCTGGATCAACAAATTATCGCTCATTATCAAGCAAAAGCAAGCCAAGAAAACACCAAAGAAATGGCTGAACTTCAAGAAAAAATGGAAAAGAAAAACCATGAATTAGCGAAAAAAGGCAGCAATCCTGGATTAGATCCTTTTTCTGAAACGCAAAAAACAACGAAAAAACCAGACAAATCCTATTTTGAAAGTCATACGATTGGTGTTTTAACCATTCCAAAAATAAATGTCCGTTTACCAATTTTTGATAAAACGAATGCATTGCTATTGGAAAAAGGAAGCTCCTTGTTAGAAGGAACCTCCTATCCTACAGGTGGTGCGAATACACATGCGGTCATTTCAGGCCATCGTGGTCTCCCACAAGCCAAATTATTTACAGATTTGCCAGAATTAAAAAAAGGCGATGAATTTTATATCGAAGTTAATGGGAAGACACTTGCTTATCAAGTAGATCAAATAAAAACCGTTGAACCAACTGATACAAAAGATTTACACATTGAGTCTGGCCAAGATCTCGTCACTTTATTAACTTGCACACCGTATATGATAAACAGTCATCGGTTATTAGTTCGAGGACATCGTATCCCATATCAACCAGAAAAAGCAGCAGCGGGGATGAAAAAAGTGGTACAACAACAAAATTTACTATTATGGACATTACTTTTAATTGCCTGTGCGTTAATTATTAGCGGCTTCATTATCTGGTACAAGCGACGGAAAAAGACGACCAGAAAGCATGGAAATTAACGATTCGTATAATAAAAGTGACTATGTTTTTATTTTTTTAAACCCTTTACGTAGTAAATCAATGACCAAACCTAAGCAAAAATAAGTACAAAAATGAAGCCCAGAAGAAATCAACATTTTGGTTGTTAAAGGCTGCTGGGAATAATAAGTATCCAGCACAGGAGTTTGGTGAATAATAGAAAAACCTAGAAAATCTGTAAGGGCCAATAGAAATCCCTTACTATCATATCCAGAAAACCAAAGTAGTATGACGAAAAGGCTAAACATACTAAAAAAAAGAGTAAAAAAATAGCTTTTCAATTTTTAATCCTCCTTATCGTGCATAATTGAACCAGAGAAACAGAAGTATTAACGAAATAACTAAAAGAGCAAGCCCTGAATAAAAAGCGACAAAGGGCCAATCAATCGACTGTTTAAATTCCTGCCAAGTTTGGATTTTTCTGTTTTTTTTCGCGCTATCCTCAAGCGTGAGTAAATAATTCAATAGTAAGAGGAGCAGTAACACCGTGAAATCATTTGTGGTAAAAAGCACATGTAAAAATAGAATGACAAAGACAACACGGGATAACACTCGATTCCGCAAAATTAAAAATAACTTAGCACGCATAATAAACCACCATTTCTTATCAGAGATAATGAATCTGTTTTTGTCTACTCTTTAGTTATATCATAAAATTCTTAATAATGAAAAAATGATTCGAGAAAATAATTGAAAAAAAGTTTTTTTTCCTGAATCATTATTTTCGTAAATAAAGAATAAACGTGTTACTCTTGGCTTATCAAATTTGGAAGGAGTGTTAAAAATGAAATATCTGGATATTATTGCTTTAATTTTATTGATTGTCGGAGGTTTAAACTGGTTATTAGTTGGTGCATTTAATTTTGATTTAGTTGCAACAATTAGTGGCGGTGCAACCACACCATTAGCAAAAATTATCTATATTATTGTCGGAATTTGTGCGATTTATTCTATTAAGTTTTTAGCTCCTTTGTTCCGCGAACCATAGGATTGATTTAAAAGATTTAGATAACGTGAAGTTATTTTGACTTAGCAATTGAGAGTTTCCTTGAGAAAGGGGACTCTTTTTTTATTTTCTATATTCGTTTCAGAAGGTTTAGACAAGCTCAAAAAATATTTCAAGAGAGCTGCGTTGTTTTCAAAATAGAACCTAGCATTACCTCGAACGTACCTCAAATAACCTGTGTCTTTTTTTGAATCATTAGTTCAAATTGATGTGATCACTAGTGAGAAAAATCAGCTCTAGGATATATAGGAAAATATAAGCATCAAATAGGGATTTTGATGATAAATTATCTTTTTCCTTGTTATGATTATAACAAGGAAAAAGAAAGTAGGGATTTATTTATGGAATTACAGGTGACAAAAAAGGCTAAATTTTTTTGTTTGGCGATGGCATTACTAATGACATTAGGTATTTTTATCAGCGCTGGTACAAGTGTTTATGCATCTGACCAGCTAGAGGATTCAGAAGTTGAGGCTGTAGCAAAAGGACTGGAAGAAATGTATGCGAATGGAGTGACGGAAGATAACTTTAAAAACTATGTCAAAAATAATTTTGCTCAGCAAGAGATTTCTTCAGTTGAGGAAGAATTAAATGTAAATATTTCTGATGCTTCAACAGTAGTTCAAGCACGTTTTAATTGGAATGCATTAGGAAGTTGCGTTGCTAACAAAATCAAAGATGAGTTTTTTGCAATGATTAGTATCAGCGCAATTGTAAAAGCTGCACAAAAGAAAGCCTGGAAAGAATTAGCAGTGACTGTATTACGCTTCGCTAAAGCCAATGGGTTAAAGACGAATGCTATTATTGTGGCTGGACAACTAGCTTTATGGGCAGTTCAATGTGGGCTAAGCTAATGAATTTAAAAGATCATGTTACGGAAATAGTAATTACTTTTATCATCGCTTTTGTGTATACTTGGATAGATTCAGGAGAAATTGAAATCTTAAAAACTCTTTTGATAACAATAATATTTTTAGCCATGTTCTATGCAATACCCAAAATCACCAATAGAAAAAGAAAATGAAGTGGTTTTAGAAAGATAATGTGATAGGAAGTGTAAGAGGAGGTAACGAGCCTTCTCTTTATTTTTTTATTGACTTGCTATGTAGATGGTTCAAGATAGCTAAAAAGCCTACCAAACCGTTAAAATGAAGTTTGGTTCACGACAACCACATTAACAGTTTAAGAGGTAATACTTATAAAAAAGCCATAGAAATTTCATTACACTTAAGGTAGAAATATAAGTATCCTATATAACATTCAGGTTTAAACTATTCAATGTTTCTTTGATAAGCTTAGCATAACTTGATTCCTACTTAGAATGGGTTCAGTAACTTTAATTCTACAGAATTTTTGGGGGTCTTTTTTTGTGAATCAAAAAAGATGTTGAAAAAAATATTGATATTAGAAATATAGAAGCTAAAAACTACATCATATCAAGATATGTTTTTTTCTAAATCATCAAAATACTTTACTAATATTTCCGCTTTTCCAAGTCCAATATTTTCAATAGCTGTTTTTCCACTTCTGATTTTGTCAATGTATTGCGTGCTGATTCCAGTTTCTTTTGCAATACGATAGCTCGTTAAATCTAGGTCTATTAATTTTTCGATTTTTTCAGTGTAAGTCATTTAATCAACTACTTTCTTTTGCTTAATATGCCTACAATTAACAAGATCACTGAGTAAGTAATCCAATTAATTACAGTAAAAAGTGTCAGTACTAAACCGACTAACACGATAGTTAATAATAGTAATACATAATTTTTATTATTCATGTTATTCTTGCTAGAATTATTCTATAGAGAAGGGAATACTAGCAAGAATAATAGGGTTAGTTTATTTCTATACTATCTAGATTTGATATAAAACATAGTTATTAGTAATTGAAAAGATGGCTAAAAAGATAAGTTTTGTAGCAGTCTTTTTCTTAATTCTTCCTTCCTATCTGTATACATTTGGATGAATTCATTCTTTTTATAAACTTTATTTAGTAAATTCCTATTTAGATAATAATCCAGTTCCTCGTTAGAATTATATCTTTTTAATACCCAATCATCGAAATACTTATTATTTTTTTCTGTATTAGGAATGCCTTCTAGTAATTGTAAATTTACAATTGTATCGATGTGTTCAACAATAAATGTTATTTCTTCTTCTGAATAACCTATTTCTCTTAAATTCTTTTTATTTTTATATTTGCTTGAAGGGAATATATGATCTTGGTGAAACTTATTTTTTAAATCTATGGCTGGAAAAATTACCGATAAAAGTGTGAAAGAGTACTTTCCAATTTTTGTATCTAGTAAATAATCAATGTCTTCATCCGTTAGGATTAAAGATTTGTTTGTATCTCTAACTTTAAGAAGTTTTGACAATGGGAACCCTTCGGATAAATCCTGCATATTTTCTCTCATTTTAAGTAATATTGAGTCTGGAGTTCCTCCAAAGATTCTTTTTAACAAAGAAATCTGAACAAAATATTTTATTTTATTCCTATCATTTAAGTATCTATCAGCTTCTAAATAGTTATTTGGGCAATCAATTTTGTATAGGTAATAAACAACAGGGATGATTACACTATTAGCAATTAAAGTATCTCCATTAAACCCAAAATTTGAAAGTAAATTCACTGCTAAAGATATTGCTTTTTTTGTCTTTTCCCAGTTAGTTTCGATTAGGTTTGTGGTTTGTTTGTCAAAATTGGAAGCTCTAAATTTAATATTCTTTTTATCAGTTAAAACTAAAGCAGCCTTTAAAATATTATCTTTGTTAAAATTGAAACCGTTTCCTATCATATTTAGTTCATCAACTAATGAATAAATTTCTTCTCGAGCATTCAGATTTTGCCATTTAGCAGTCGCTAAAGAAAGCAAAAGGTCAGAATAAGTTAGCGTAGTACCACCGCTATTCATTCTGATAAAGATATCTAAAACCTTATCAATTTCTTGTGAGTTTTCTTCATAATATGCCAATATATCTTTTTCCATCATTTGATGTAAAGTTCCTAAAGAATTCATAATATAACTTGTTTTTTCAACGGATTCATTAGGAAAATTTTTCCGATAAAGCTCTTGATATCTAGCAATCACAGTAAACATTTCACCTACTTCAAATTGCAAAATATCGGAGACAGGGTACCAAAGAGTATCTTCGGTAAAATCTTCTGCTTCCTCATTAGTTAAAAATCTAAAATCAAATTGAACATCTTTGTTGGTATCTAAATTTGGAGAAACGATATTTAAATAAAGCTGTCTCGAAGGATAAGCATTGTCATTATTTTTCCATGCTCCTTTTATTTTGTAGCTGTAGGTACCTTTCAAAGCTATATAGATAGATGTTATTCTTTGTTGCCCATCTAGTATTGCTGTAACACTATCTTTATGTGAAATATTGATTTTTGTATTATGTCTAGCATCTCTTTGATGGTATTCTTTTAATATGTTATAAAATTCATATTTATTTATATTTTCATTTTGGACGTTCCAAAATAAGAACGAGCCGATGGGATATCCTTTCATAATGGAATCGAATAATCTTTCAATTTGTTCTGGTTTCCATACAAATTCTCTTTGAAGCGCAGGTAGTACATATTCATTGTTATCTATTTTCTTAATTAAATTTTTTATAGTGAAATTTACGTAACCCATTTTGAGAATCTCCTTTGACATTATTTAATTAATTTTACCACATAAAATACAAAAATATTGAATCTATTTTTATTATACAAATTTGTTATCTGGATTCTATAAGGTAATATAAATCGAAATTTCTACAGGTTTATCCATTAGAATATCTATTCATAAATATGAAATAATTACAATGGAGATTCATTTTAGAAAAAGTGGATATCCATGTGAAGCTAATCGAATCAAGTATAATTTAAATAAATTGAAATTATTCAGCAGAAAATTGGTTCGTTATGTAAAAGATTACCTTTTTAATAATGTTTTCTTGAAAGTATTCACCAAATTTTGATTATTAGTTGATACCTTTTTCTATTTTCTTTATGATTTTTCTCAAAAGTCCGAGTTCAGTCCAACTCCCAAGAAAATAAGGAACTTACTAAATCGTTGATTTAACAACGTTTAGCAAGTTCCTTTTTAATGGAGACGGCGGGAGTCGAACCCGCGTCCAAACATATTGCCACTTAAATCTCTACGTTCATAGACACTCATTTAAAGGTTCGCTTTACAGCGTGCCGAGTGACAGGCATTCTGTATTGCTAGTCTGGTAAGCTCTTCTAAATTTTACAGACGGAAAAATTTAGCGTATCCCACTTCGATTAGGACCCTGACCCGAGCACATGGGCGATGCCGGGAGGATCTTCGCTAGCTGGTTTTTAGGCAGCTAAAGCGAAAGAATTGTTTTCGTTTTTAGCAGTTATATTTAACTGTAACGTTTTAACGTAGCCGTAACCTACGAAACGCAATTCAAGCTCAACTATGCCTGTCGAATCCGTAACGCCCCCGAAATAACATAAGTATCCCTTGATACTTATCAAAGTATAGCATAAATTCCTTGTTTTTTCAAAGAGTAGGATAACACTCTGTTAGATATTCATAAAAAGAGGAAGGATGGACCGTAACTCAGTTCATCCATCCTCTTTTTATGAAAGTGTGTGGGTATGTTTTGTAATCCATTGTTGCAAACGGATATTCAACCAAAAACCATAAATTCCTAAAGTAATTATAGTTAATAAAAGCCATTTAATCCAATGACCGAATAATTGCATAGCTGTACCGTCAAAATAAAGGCGTTTACCATCAATAACGGTATGCTTGATTTTCCAGTTGTACATCATACAAATTCCCCAAGGTGCGCAAATGCCTAATGTAAAGACAGTAATCAAGGTTGCTAAAATTGAAGTCCCGATATACGTGGCTAAACCACCGTCAAAATATGAATTTTTCATTCTTTTCCTCCTTATCTCATAAACTTTATTATAACAAGAATAAATGGCCGGGGAAACAAAATGAGGATGAAATAAGTATTTTTATTCATTATTGGTTCGAAATATGTTATTTATGCAACTCAAACTTGGCAGCATTAGATATTTTGTAACAAATGTTATCTAATGTAACTACCATAATAAAACGTTTTCCTTAGGAAGTGAATTAGAAATTTAAAAAAAAGGCTACTTAAATGAGCATTAATATTGTACGAGACATATCTTTTTGCTATTGTCAACTTCTGAAAAAGACCACTAAGTGGAAAAAATAAGAGAAAAGAAGGGTGAATAATTTTTTATGACAAAAAGTGTAAAATTTTTAGTGTTACTGTTGGTAATGATTCTACCAATTGCGGGGGCGTTATTGATTGGTCCAATTTCGTTTGGCGCCGAATTGAGCAAAAGTCCAATCGTTGACAAAGTAGAATTGGATCATACTACTTTATATCAAGGAGAGATGACCTCCATTAAAGTATCTTTTAGTGACAAAGAAAATCAGAAAATAAAACCTGGAGATACTATTACTTTAACTTTACCAAATGCATTAGTTGGAATGACCGAGAACGATGGCTCACCACGAAAAATCAATTTAAATGGTTTAGGGGAAGTTTTTATCTATAAAGATCATGTTGTAGCAACATTTAATGAAAAAGTTGAATCTTTACATAATGTGAATGGGCATTTTTCTTTCGGGATTAAAACGCTTATCACCAATAGTTCGCAACCGAACGTGATAGAAACGGATTTCGGAACAGCAACGGCGACTCAACGTTTGACGATTGAAGGAGTGACTAACACAGAGACTGGCCAAATTGAGCGAGACTATCCGTTTTTTTATAAAGTAGGCGATTTGGCTGGAGAGTCAAATCAAGTACGTTGGTTTTTAAATGTGAACCTCAATAAATCCGATGTCACAGAAGATATTTCAATTGCGGATCGACAAGGAAGTGGTCAACAATTAAATAAAGAGAGTTTTACATTTGATATTGTGAATGACAAAGAAACTAAATATATTTCACTTGCCGAGTTTGAGCAACAAGGTTATGGCAAAATTGACTTTGTGACAGATAACGACTTTAATTTACGTTTTTATCAGGATAAAGCACGCTTTACTTCCTTTATCGTCCGTTACACTTCGACAATCACAGAAGCAGGCCAACATCAAGCAACATTTGAAAATAGTTATGACATCAATTATCAACTAAACAATCAAGACGCAACGAATGAAAAAAATACATCACAGGTTAAAAATGTTTTTGTAGAAGGCGAGGCAAGCGGTAATCAAAATGTGGAAATGCCAACAGAAGAAAGTCTAGACATTCCTTTAGAGACAATAGATGAATGGGAACCAAAGACACCTACTTCGGAACAGGCAACAGAAACAAGTGAAAAGACAGGCGCAACAGAAACTGCAGAAAGCAGCCAACCAGAAGTTCATGTCTCTCCAACAGAAGAAGAGAATCCAGATGAAAGTGAAACGTTAGGTACAATTGAACCAATCATACCTGAAAAACCAAGTGTGACAACTGAAGAGAATGGCGTAACAGAAACTGCAGAAAGCAGCCAACCAGAAGTTCATGTTTCACCAACAGAAGAAGAAAATCCAGATGAAGGTGAAACACTAGGCACGATTGAGCCAATCCTACCTGAAAAACCAAGTGTGACAACTGAAGAGAATGGCACAACGGAAACGGCAGAAAGCAGTCAACCAGAAGTTCATGTGTCGCCAACAAAAGAAGAAAATCCAGATGAAAGTGAAACACTAGGCACGATTGCACCAATCCTACCTGAAAAACCAAGCGTAACAACTGAAGAGAATGGTATAACGGAAACTGCAGAAAGCAGCCAGCCAGAAGTTCATGTCTCACCAACAAAAGAAATTACTACAACTGAGAAAAAACAGCCATCCACAGAAACAACTGTGGAGAAAAATAAAAATGTTACATTAAAAAATCAACCACAAATACTAAACGCTCCATTAAATACATTGAAAAATGAAGGAAGACCACAGTTGGCTCCACAACTGCTTAGTGAACCAATTCAAAAATTAAATGAAGCAAACGGGCAACGAGAACTTCCCGAAACAGGCACAACAAAAACACCGTTTATGCTAATAGCAGGAATACTGGCAAGTACATTTGCCGTTTTAGGTGTAAGTTATCTACAAATCAGAAAGAATTAACAATAGAAAAGCCATCCAGCTTTCGCTGGGGGGCTTTTCTATTTTCTGGAGATAAATTGCTGATAGGCGCCAATCAAAAACTATGCTACAGTAAGGTATATAATGCTCGAAAAGGAGGGAGTAAATGACTAAAAAAATATGGTCGCACTTTCAGAAAAGCTTCACTTGGTACATTTTGATTGGTGTGATTGTTTCATTATGTAGTGCTTTAGCAATTTATTTTTTTCAACAGTTGTTAGATCATTATCAAAAAAGTTTCCAACTAGGGTTGTTAGTAGCGTATGGAACGACAATTATTTTAATTCCGCTATTGTCTTACTGTGAACAGAAACCGAAAGCTTACTTAACTAATGGCATCTATTTCTATTTGAAGAAATTAAGTTTAATAAAAATGAGCAAGATTTCCTATGAAGAATATCTAAAACTGGGAGCGGGAGCTTTACTACAAAAAGTAGAAGTTGGTGCAGCAGCTGGGAGAAATATCCACTTGAATTTTTATGGACGCTTATTTCGAGAGCTAATTCCAGAGACGTTATTTAATTTGTTTTTCATAGCATTGATTGATAAAAAATTACTGCCAGCAATTCTAATTGGTTATGTGATTGTATTTATTTTAACCAAAATACTTTTGAAAACGCTACAAAAAATGAAAGAAAAAACACTTATTTCTGAAGAAGCAATGAATGCTACTTTGATACGAGGGATGACAGAACTAGTAACTTTTAGAATTAATCGAAAATATAAAAAAGAGATTGAAAATTACGCGTTAATGGCAGAGGAAAATAGTCAAAATATAACAAAAATGACTATGATCCATGAATTTTTCTTTGGCTTTTTTGCCTTGTTAGTCGCACTTATCAAAGTAAGCATTGTCGTACTTAGTTTTACTAACGTTGTGACATTGAGTTTAGGTGGACTTGTAGCGATAGTGATGTATATCGATCGAATTTATACGCCGATAGCCATATTTAATGTTTTATTTGTTCAATATAATTTGGATAAAGTAGCCTATCAGCGCTTGGAAGATTTTTATAAAAAAGAAGATGATCCTGACTTAGCGGTTCCTGGCAAAGCGTTACCTGAAATTCAAACAATTTCATTAAAATAGGTGTGTTTTAGCGTAGATAGTCAAACGATTATATCCCAACAAAATCGACAATTTTCAATGAACAAAACCTATGGCTTGATTGGAAAAAGTGGGACAGGCAAATCTACCCTGATTAAATTGATTTTAGGATTATTGAAGCCGACAGAGGGGACAGTTTATGTGAATCAATTTCCTCTAACACAATTCAATTTGGAAGATTATTATGAAAAAGTTTTTTATTTATCTCAAGATGTGCCAATATTTCAAGGAACGTTGAAAGAAAATATTGTATTTAATCAAGAAATTTCTGATGAACAAGTAATTGAAGCTATGTATCGTTTTCAGTTGGGGGAACTTTATGAACGGTTACCGGAAAGTTTAAACACTATTGTGAGTGAAAAAGGAATGAATTTTTCTGGTGGTGAAAAACAACGGATTGCTTTCACACGCTTAGCATTTACACAAGCAGAGATCCTTATTTTAGATGAGGCGACTTCTGCATTGGACGAAAAGACCGAAGAAAAAGTGTTACAAGAAGTACAAAAATTTACCCACAATAAGTTGACTATTTTGGTTACTCATCGACCTAAAACCCTGCGATTTGTAGATGAAATTATTGATTTAAATGAGTGAACTTGTTAGCTCTTTGGCGCTTCTTTTGCTACACTTTTTATAAGAATTGAGAGAAAGGGGCAATTGTTGATGAATAATAATGAGCAAGAATTAGCGGAATTTTGGGATGAATTTGCAGAAGAATATGAAGAAATTCAACAAGAATCGCCATTTCCAATTGCTCGAGAATTACGTGATTTCTTGGTCCAAGAAGGCATTTTTCCGTGTCAGACATTTCTGGATATCGCAGGTGGGACGGGACGATACTTACCTTTTTTTCAAGAGCAAGTCACGGAGTATACGCTAGCCGATATTTCTCAGAGAATGTTGGAGATTGCGGAAGCAAAAGCACAAAGCAACGTTGTTTTTCTTCACCAAAGCCAAGAAAGACTGATTGAGACTGGGAAAAAATTTCAAGTCGTTTTTTCAGCCATGAATCCTGCTTTGGATACGCCGGAAAAAGTTAATGCATTGTGCCAATTAAGTGAGGAATGGTGTCTTATATTTCGGCTAGTGGAAGAGCAAGATTCGTTATTTTCTCCTTTTGAGCAAGAGAGCAACCCGCAGTTAAATTGGATGGCAAAATACAAAGCATTTCTAAAAAAAGAACAGCGACCCTTTTTCACAAAAAAATTTTTCTTTGAAGCATCAGAAACTATTTCAAAAGACTTTTTCCGCAGCTATTTTGAAGAACAATGGTCAGTTCCAATTTTAGAACAACGCGTACAAGAAATTTTTGGTTCTCATGAAATTAAGCAAAATCAGCGTACCATTATTTATGAATTAATTGTTATTCCATGTAAAAAAACAACCAGCGATGACTAATTATCGCTGGTTGTTTTTCGGTTATTTAATTGTGCGAAAGCTTTTTCTGGAATCTCTTTTTTATCAATTTTGACAGGAGATTGGATGATTCTTTTTTTACTAATGGTTGCTTCTATGTAAGCATTTGGTTCCAAAGGTTGAGGATTTTTGTCTGTCCGTTCGTAATCCATGACTTGTGTTTTTCCATTACTTTTAACAAAAGTTAGTCGATAGTGTAAAGAATATTGGCCATCTATGCTTTTTTGATTGTCATCTACTGTTTGTTTTCGTTCAGGAATTTCTAGAGGAACTTGTGCATAGGCTTTTTCACCCTTATATGTATCTGCATAATAACGATAGCCTGTATAACCACCAACAATCAATACGCCAATCAATAAAATAGCGCCGATTTTTTTCATTTTTTCTCCTCCTAACAATTTACAAAAATAGCATAGCAAAAGAAGAAGGAGATGGAACATCGAAAAAACGAACAGTTGTCTTACAAAACTGTTCGTTTTTTTGGTCTATTTAGCTTTCATCAGAGAGTAGAAAGGAATCATTTTTCTTACGATAACTAAAGAAAATAACAAAGTACAGTAGGCCTGTTAAAAGAGTGACGCCTAACGAATTTGTAAATAAGATGCCAATAAAGATGAGGCCTAAAATGATTAAAGCAAGGAGATTAATACTTTTTTCAAAGAGAGATCCTCGTTTTAAAGAAAGAACAAACGCCGCAGCGCTAATTAAAATCCAAATTAGCAAGACAGTGTAAGAGAGAGAACCGGCTAAGTAACCAAATAATTCATCGCCAACAAAATAAGAAAGAATAACGCCCAGATATAAAACACTGGCGCAGAAGAAAACTGAACGTTGAGGTACTTGGTGCTTGTTTAAAACCGCAAGTTTACTCATGGGTCCTTTTTTATCTTTTAAGCGAAAATATAAAAGGCGAGAAGAGGCGTATACCCCAGAATTAATAGAAGAAAACAAGGCTAAAATAATCACAAAATTTACGATGTCAGCAGCAAAAGGAATATTCATTTTTTCAAAAACCATAACAAATGGGCTCACCGTTGTGCCTGCTAAGGTATTCCAAGGGAAAATAATCAAAAGTAAGAATAATGGAATGATATAGAAGGAAATAATCCGTCCCATCACACCACGAATCGCTTTAGGAATGGCTTTTTTAGGATCATCTGCTTCACTGACAGTGATCGCGATTAATTCTGAACCGCCATAAGAATAAATAACTACTAATAAAGAATTAACTATACCTTTCATGCCATGTGGGGCGAAGCCACCATGATCGGTGATACTTTGTAAAGTAGGGAAGACACCACTGCCTAGCATTTGTTGTCCCACCAGATAAACACCAAAAATAATTAACAAAATGATGACACTAATTTTAGCAAACGCCAACCAATATTCTGTTTCTGCAAATAAACGAACCGAGTAAAGATTAATGAGCGTCGTTAAAATAGCTAAAATAAAAACAAAAAACCAAGCAGGAATATTAGGAAACCAAAGTTGTAAAAAGGAAGCTGCGGCAACCGCTTCTGCGATAATATTAATTGTCCACATGGAATAATAAACCCAATCAATAAAGTCAGCAGAATGTGCACCTAAAAATGGTCGAACTAAGCCAGACAAACCATGATGTGTGTCTCCGCCATCTAAAACAAGTTTTCCTAAACCACTCATGACGATGAAGAGAACAGCACCGCCAATTAGAAAGGCGATTAAAACAGAAGGACCGGCAATACCAATTGCTTCGCCACTTCCTTTAAAAAGACCTGCGCCAATCGCTCCCCCTAAGGCTAACATCGTAATGTGGCGCGAGCTTAATTGTTTTTTTAAGGTTGTTTGTTGTGTTTCACTCATAGGATTCTCCTTTAATTGAAAAAAAATAATATGAAAATAACTTTCTTTATTATATACAATTTTCTGACAATTACAACTATTCTGTCAATGAAAATGAAAAAATAAGTGAAAAATATTATGAAAATAAAAAAATTGAGCAATTTAAGTGATTAAAATCGCTCAATTTTTTTATTAATTTTTATTTTTTAATAGAGTCATAATTGTTAATGGAACAGTAATGACTACATAGCCGATGATACTAGCCACTACTAAATAAGCTATAGGACTCGAGAAATTAAATAAGTCCGTTAAAAGTATTGCGACAATCATTGAAATAGCATAACAAATGAATAATTGAATAAACCGCTTTGCAGACAAAAAATCACCTCTTCCTAATTAGTTAAAGTCTCTTTTCAATCATTTAGTATACACCTGAAAAGAAGAATAAACTATCATTAATTAAAAGAAAAAGTGAAACCACTAGCGGATTTTTTGTTCAGCTGATTATCTTAAGAATTAGAAAATGGGACATAAGTCATTTCGACTTATGTCCCATTTTTATTTATGACGTTGGCTTCGTGTAAATTGAGAAGTCTCGTCCTCTCTAGTGGTTGGTTGTTGTGTTCGTTGTACGGCTTGCTTTTCCGGCTCGCTCTTTTTTGCAACATCAGTCACAACATTTGGCTTCTGAGAAGGGGGAACGGTTGTTTTTTTGTTTAAAGTTGGCGTAGTTCTTTTTGTTTCTTTCTTTTGTTTCTTTTTATTATTTTTATCATTTCCAGTGACTGTCAAATAGATAATCAGAAAAATCATTAGGATCGTTGCAACAATTAATAGAATAAACATGTTAAATGAAATGAACATGCATGGCCCTCGTTTCTCGTTTTTTCTTAGTTTACCAAAATTTCAAAATTTCGTCACTCTTTTCTTCAGAAAAAACGAATTTCAAAGGGGTTAAAAGAAACTTTTATAAAAAAGCCTCCTTTTTTGTGTGAAAATGCACAAAATTTCTGGAATCGTTTGCTGTTAAAACCAGATACTGGTAAAATAATTATTGTATAAGAATCATTTTAAAAAACGATTTTTGTTACAAATAACGTATTTGTTGAAAAGGCACTGTGAAGTAGTTAGAGACGACAGCCAAGTGACTTTTAATGACAGCCGCCCAATTAATTTCATGGAGCCTTTTCGTAGAAAACGAGGAGGTTATTTTGCGTGAAAGTGAGTATATTTTCGACATGCGTGGTGGATCTACTTTTTCCAAATGTAGGGCAAGCAATGGTAGAGGTTTTGGAACGTTATGGCTGTGAGACGGTTTTACCAACAAGCCAAACGTGTTGTGGTCAGCCAACGTACAATAGTGGCTATGTGACAGAGAGCACGACAACGCTTAAGAATCAAATTGATAGTTTTGACGGTGCCGATTATGTGGTGGGACCTGCGGGGTCTTGTGTCGGCATGATGAAAGAATACCACAAATTTTTAGCAGATGATCCTATTTATGGACCAAAAGCACAACGTTTAGCTGAGCGAACTTACGAGTTTAGTCAGTTTCTTTATCGTGTCTTAGGGGTCAAAGATGTTGGCGCAACGTTACATGGGAAAGCCACTTATCATCGTTCTTGTCATATGACGCGAATTTTAAATGAACGAGAATCACCCTTTGTTTTGTTGGATCATGTGAAAGGATTAGAAATGATTCCTTTAGGACATCTTGAAAATTGTTGCGGATTTGGCGGAACGTTTTCAGTGAAAATGCCAGCTATTTCTGAACAAATGGTGACGGAAAAAATGAACGATGTGATTGATACAGGCGCAGAAATTTTAATTAGTGCGGATATGGGTTGCCTGATGAATATCGGGGGTAAATTCAATCGTGATGGGAAAAAGATTAAGATTATGCATATTGCAGAAGTCCTTAATCACGAAGTGGATGAAGCACGCATGGACCAACCGCAAATCATATCGGTAGGGTAAGGGGGAAGAACTGTGGGATTATCAACGAGCAATAAGCCGTTAAGTGAACGAATTGAAGAAAGTAAAAAAGATGTGTTTATGCAAAAGGCTGTCGCCAAAGCACAAGATGCCCAATGGGAGAAACGAGAAGGTGCGCGGGAAGTTTTAGGCAATTGGCCACAATGGCGTGAACTGGGAGAACAAATTCGCCAACATACAATTCAGTATCTGCCTGACTATTTAGAAGAGTTCAGTGATAACGTCGCCAAACGAGGTGGCAAAGTCTTTTTTGCTCAAACCGCCGAAGAGGCCAATGAATATGTGAAACAAGTGGTTCTAGAAAAAAAGGCGAAAAAAATTGTGAAATCTAAATCAATGGTGACGACCGAAGTCGATATAGATCCAATGTTATTGGGATTAGACGATGTTAGTGTGATGGAAACAGATTTGGCGGAATTCATTTTACAAATGGATGACTGGGATGAGCCGTCACATATTGTTTTCCCAAGTATTCATAAAAATCGCGAACAGATTCGTCAGGTTTTTGCGAAAAAATTAGGGTATCAAGGAGATAATGACCCGGTAAATTTGGCACGCTGTGCACGAGAAGTGATGCGCAAATTCTTTTTGGAAGCGGAGATTGGCATTACAGGTTGTAATTTCGCTATTGCGGATAGCGGCTTAATTAACTTAAATACAAATGAAGGAAATGCTGATTTGACCATCAGTATTCCTAAGACACAAATCGTGTTAATGGGGATGGAAAGAATCGTACCAACAATGCGTGAAGCAGAGGTTTTAGATAACCTTTTAGCCAGAAGTGCCGTTGGTCAAAATTTAACAACGTATGTGACGTTTGCCGGGCAAAAAAATGCGGATGAATCCGATGGTCCAGAAGAATTTCACGTGGTCATTTTGGATAACGGACGTTCAAAAGCGTTAGGAACAGCCTTTCAGCCAGTCTTACAGTGTATTCGTTGTGGGTCTTGTCTGAATGTTTGTCCGGTCTATCGCCATATTGGAGGGCACGGTTATGGCTCTATTTATCCAGGACCAATTGGTGCTGTGCTTTCTCCAATTTTAGGTGGATATAAACAGTTTGGGGAATTGCCTTATGCATCTAGTCTTTGTGGGGCATGTACGGAAACGTGTCCTGTGAAAATTCCATTGCACGAATTATTAATTGAACATCGTAAAGTGATGACCGATGATCTGAAAATGAAACATGGATTTGAAGATTTCCAAATGCGTATGGTAGGTAAAGCCACTGCTTCACCAGCAATGTTTAAAGCAGCCATGAAAGTCGATCATGCTGCAGCGGGCATTTTAAGTAAACAAAAAGACATTACTGTTGAAAACATGTATAATCATGGGGGCTACCTTGATAAAGGACCAGGGTTAGTAAAAGGTTGGACCGATGTTCGTGATTTGCCAAGACCACCAAAATCTTCAGAAAACTTCAGAAGTTGGTTCAAAAAACATCAAGAAGGTGAAAAAAATGACTAATGAAGCGATTCAAAATCGAGAACCTTTTTTACAAAATCTACGAGAAAAATTAGGCGTAGAAAAACAGCCTGTTTCGGCCCATCCATTTGAGCCAGTTAATCATTTACCAGAAGAACAGTTGGCAGATAAAACACCAGCAGAGCTATTAACGATTGTGAAAGAACGTGTGGAAACGATTCACACGAACTTAGTGGAAACCACACAAGAAAATTTACTGACGACGATTCAGCAAATTGTTGCTGAGTTTGGTGGGGGCAATCTTTTATTGCCAACAGATGCACGTTTTGAAGCCTATGGATTAGCTGATTTAGCTAAGTCATTAGAGGCTGTTTCTGTTAAGCAATGGCAACCTGGAAGTGAGCAACGAGAAGCGAATATTCAAACAGCTGCTCAGGCAAATATCGCGATTGCCTTTGCTGAGTTTTTACTAGCTGAATCAGGAACGATTGTGGTGGAGTCCAATGCGGGGCAAGGCAGAGCTTTACACTTTTTACCGAAGCATTACATTTCAATTATACCGTTTAGCAAACTCGTTCCACGTTCGACTCAGCCAGCAGCTTTTTATACAGAAAAAATAGAAAAAGGTGAAAAAATCGGCTCAGCGATTCACTTTATTTCAGGGCCTTCTAATTCAGGAGATATTGAAATGCAACTGGTTGTCGGGTTGCATGGTCCTTTAGAAGTTTGTTACGTGGTTGTGATGGATCGCTAAAACGCTAGAAGCATAATCAATTCAGCCCTTTTTAGAATTGATTATGCTTTTTTTATGAGCAGGATCAAAAAAGTAAGAATCAAATTTGAAAGAAATACGTTTTTTTTCTGACCATTTTGTAAAAAAAGCGTACATAAAAATTAATTGGGTGTTAAGCACTATAGGATTGATTTACTTTGTGGTAGAATATGAGACATAAGATAATAAGGTTTTTGGAGGAATGAGTTTGAAATCAAAAGAATTAATTAAAACAGTCGTCTTTTTTGCCTGTTTAGCTTTGGGTCTGTTTTTACTGAGACAATTTGTATTTACGCCTGTCGTAGTGAGAGGTCATTCAATGGATCCAACGTTAGCAGATGGTGAACGGGTAATTACGTTAAAAAACACAGAAATTAATCGTTTCGATATTATTACTTTCCCAGCGCCAGATGAACCAGATAAAAATTATATTAAACGTGTGATTGGTTTACCTGGAGATACAATTGCGTACAAGGATGATACGTTGTACATCAATGGAAAAGAAGTTGACGAACCCTATTTAGATGAATTTAAAAAAGCCTTAACAGATGGTCAACCTTTGACAGGCGATTTTTCATTAAAAGAAAAAGTACCAGCAGATAGCTACTTTGTTTTAGGTGATAATCGACGGAATTCAAAAGACGGTCGTGTCATTGGTTTTATTCATAAAAAAGATATTTTGGGTGAAGTGAAATTTGTGATGTGGCCATTCTCACGGTTTGGTCCAATACCAGAAGTGTCAAAACAATAAAAGAGACAATGAGTAAAAGAGAAGGACGGAAATGTGTAAAAACAAACACATGTTTCCGTCCTTCTTTTGTGGTAAAATAAAGGCAGTGCAAAGGAAAAGGATGTGAAACCATGAGTGTGCAGTTTATTAGAGGAACCGCCGTGGCAGACTTAGAAGCGCCACTTATACAGGCGACAAAACAATGGCTAGAGGAAGACGCACAGCATGAAGTATTCTATTTAGTCCCGAACCATATTAAGTTTGAGCAAGAAATTCAAGTCTTGCAAAAGTTACGTCAATTACAGACAACTACGTCTGATTCAATAACCAGTACCCGTCTGCAGGTTTTTAGTTTTTATCGTTTGGCTTGGTACTATTTACAACATACACCTTTTTACTCGGCAGATGTTTTATCTGATGCAGGTGCTGCGATGATTTTTCGCAAAATTTTAGTAGAAGCAGAAGAAGAGTTACAAATTTTTAGAGGTGAAATTAACAAGCCTGGCTTTATTCAGCAACTATTTCAGCTTTATCAAGAAATGCGCGAAGGCAATATTGAGATTGCGGAGCTTTATCCATTTTTAGAAAAACAAATGGAGAACCCTAAAGGACAAGATTTACAACTTAAGTTTCAAGATTTAACGTTAATTTTTACGCGATTCCAATTGCAAATGAGTCAGTATGGCTATGAATCAGCGGAGATTATTCAACATTTAAGCGAGTATTTACAAACGGTTGATTTGTCGAATGTCCAATTCGTTATTTCAGGCTATCAGCAGTTTACTGCCAGAGAATTAAAGTTGATTGAAGTACTAATGGCGCAAGCAGGTTCTGTGAAAGTAGCCCTTTTATTGGACAAACAATATCCGCATGACTTACCTGATCCGCGGTCGTTATTTTATGAAGCGGGACAAACCTATCATCAGCTTTATCAACTAGCAAGACAGAAGCAAATCCCGATTCTTTCAGATTATGTGGAAAAGAAAGAGGTATTAATTACAAACCCAGACTTGCAAGGATTAAATGATTATTGGATTCAATCGCAAGAACACCTGCCTCCATTAAGCACAACTGACTGGAGTGGCGATGGCTTATTTCTGTGGCGTGCTGAAAACGTTAAAGAAGAATTAACACATGTTGCAACCGAAATTCGCCGTTTAGTGGTGGAAGAAGGGTATCGGTACAAAGAAATTCAGGTGTTGACTCGTGATTTAGATTGTTATGAAAATTTATTAGAACCGATTTTTGCGGAACACGAGATTCCTGTTTATGTCGACCGAGATATGGCTATGGATCGGCATCCTTTAGTCGAATGGATTGAATCTTTATTTGCTATTCATTCGTACAATTATCGTTATCGCGATGTGCTCCGTTTTTTGAGAACGGAATTATTTATGCCAATGAATCAACTCGCTACTTCTGAAGAAAGCTTGACTGATTGGTTAAACCAACGGAACGCTTGGCGCAGAAAAGTTGATATTACCGAAAATGTAGTCCTGGCATACGGCTATGAAGGTTATTATTGGTCACAAGAAAAAGATTGGGAATTTATTCGGTATGATTTTGAAGCGGAAGAGCAAGAAGATGTCGCTACGATGGAAGAAGAGTCAAATGCGATTCGTCAATCGCTTCAACGGCTGTTACCTAGTTACTTTCAAGCAATGATAAGTGCCAAAACTGGTTTGGAAGCAGCGACCGTCTTCTATCACTTTTTACTGCAAAGTGGTGTGGCAACACAATTAAAAATGTGGCGCTTACAAGCTATCGAAGCAGGTCAACTAGAAACAGCTCGTAACCATGAACAGACTTGGGATGCATTGATGTCATTACTAGATGAATACGTCACTGTTTACGGAGAAAGTTCGTTTGATTTTACAACGTTTCAAGAAATATTTGTTAGTGGCTTGGAAGGTTTGCACTATAGTAAAGTGCCGACAGCGATTGACCAAGTACAAGTTCGCGCAATGGATTTAACTCGACCTGGCGCTGCCAAGGTTACTTTTGCTATTGGGATGACGGAAGAAATTTTTCCACAAAAGATTGAAAATAAAACACTATTGTCTGATGAAGAACGTCAGACAATCAATGATACTTTAACGGAAAACCAATATTTACGTGGGACAACTGGGCGCAAAATTGCGCAAGAACCGTTTGTTGCGTATCTCGTCTTTTCTTCAGCGCGAGAACGGTTATATTTAACCTATCCAAGTGTTAAAGACACCGCTCAAGAAGTCAAACCGTCTCCTTATTTTAAAAATATCCAAAAAGATTTAAATTTGCCCGTTTTTGAAAAAAATGAAACAACCATTTTCGATGATGAAACGACCAGTTTAGCCCATATTAGTACGTATCGGACGTTAATCGGTGAATTAACGCGTTTGAAAAGACAACGGAAAGAAACACAAGAAGCATTGTTGCCTTTCTGGTTAAATATGGAAAAAGCGCTAATGAACCAATCAATTGCGCCGCTAGCCAAGCAAGTTTTCGAAAGTTTAACGCATCAAAATATTCCTGAAAAGATTGATGAGGTCTTAGCAGAACCTTTATATGGTAAAGATATTTATACGTCCGTTTCTCGGATGGAGAGTTTTTATCGGTGTCAATATCAATACTTTTCTCGCTATGGCTTACGTTTGAAAGAAAGAGATGTCTTTGGGCTTTCGCCAGCAGCTACAGGGGAATTTTTCCATGAAGCATTGGATCAGTTCTTTAAATTATTGATTATGAATCAACGGAACTTATCTGAATTAACCGATCAGGAAGTCAATTTATTGGCGGAGGAAGTACTAAATAGTATTTTAGGGGATGCACGTTTTTCTGTATTAACGACCTCTAGTCGCATGAACTATATTCGCTATCAATTGAGTCAAACAATTAAAAAAGTCAGTTGGGCGCTGAAACGTCAAAGCCAACGAAGTGGCATGACGACTGTTCAAACAGAAGTGTTATTTGGCCAAATTGCCGCTAAAAAAGGAATTTCTGGTTTGGAATTACCATTAAAAAATCAAGGGAAAATTCATGTTCGGGGGAAAATCGACCGGATTGATCAATTGGTTACACCCGAATCAACCTATTTAGGTGTGATTGATTATAAATCGAGTCACCGTAAATTTAATATGACAGAAGCGTATTACGGCTTAGCCATGCAAATGCTGACGTACTTGGATGTGGCTTTAATGGATGCTGTGCAATTAGTTGGTCAAGAAGCTAAACCTGCTGGCTCACTTTATCTGCATGTACACAATCCTACGTTATCTTATGAAGGCAAAGACGACATTGAACAACAAATGCTTAAAAAATATCAGTTTGATGGTCTTTTGATGAAAGACCCAGATTTATTGGATCATTTAGATACGAGTCTGCAAGCTAAACAAAGTTCGTTGCTGTTTCCGATTGAAGAATCCGCCAAAGAACAAATTAAACCTGGTCGTCGCCAAGAAGATAAATTTGTGACAGAACCAGAATTAGGCGCGTTGCTTTCCCATAACCGAAATAAATTTATTGAAGCGGGGAATCAAATTATTGGCGGCGAAGTTCAACTTAATCCCGCTTATCAAGGCAAGGAACGGATTGCTTGTCGCTATTGTCCGTTTCGAAGTGTCTGTGATTTTGATGTGATGCTAAAAGAAAATAATTATCATCGTATTGAGAATTTATCCAAAGAGGAAATTATGGCGCGCTTGTTAAACAAAGATGAGGAAGGAGCAACCGAAGATGAGTAAAACAATTCCACTACGTCCAGCCAATGAGCAATTCACCGACAGTCAATGGCAAGCGGTGTTTGATGGCGATGAAAATATCTTAGTTTCTGCTTCGGCTGGCTCAGGAAAAACCACTGTTTTAGTCCGCCGTGTCATTGAAAAAGTCAAAAGCGGCGTCGATATCGATCGTCTCTTGATTGTGACGTACACTGAAGCCGCCGCCCGTGAGATGAAAGAACGTATCCAAGTGGCTTTACAAAAGGCAATGAATGAAGAACAAGATCCAGAAAGAAGACGGCATTTTTCTCGTCAAATTGCTCTTTTGCCAACAGCCAATATCAGCACGTTACATGCCTTTTGTTTAACTGTTATTCGTCGTTTTTATTATTTAATTGACATAGATCCAGTTTTTCGGATGTTAACAGATGAAACAGAAACATTGTTATTAAAAGAAGATGTTTGGGATGCATTACGTGAACAATTTTATGCGGAAAATCAAGAAGAATTTTACCAATTAACAGCGAATTTTTCCAATGATCGTAGTGATGACGGACTCACTAACTTAATTTTTTCTTTTTATGAATTTGCCAAAGCCAATCCTGATCCAGAGGCGTGGATTAATGGCTTAACACAAGCCTACGAAGTAGGGGATCAGCTAGGCGAATCAACGTTATTTCAGACGTATTTAAAACCGCTAGCTGTTGAGACGTTACAACGAACTCTTCAGCGTTACGAAGAAATGGTGACCTTAACAGAGGGCGAAGAGAAACTTCAAAAGATTTGGTATTTAGCTCAAAATGAAAAGGAACAAACAAAACAATTTTTACAATTTTTAGAGAGAAATGATTTAGAAAGCGCCTATAATTTGACTGAATTGTTGAGCTTTGACCGCTACCCAACGGTTCGTGCCGAAGAGTTGAAACCAACCGCGGAACAAGCCAAACAGTTACGAGAACAAAATAAAAAAGCGTTAAATGATTTGAAAAAGCAACTGTTTACACTTTCCCCAGATGCCATGAAACAAGTCTTGAAAGAGGCCACGCCCATTGTTCAAGAAATGGCTCACGTGGGGAAACAATTTATGGAGGCCTATGGCGCAGAAAAACGGCTTAAAAATTTAGTGGATTTTAACGATTTAGAACATTATACGTTAGCTATTTTAGCGAAAAATCAGGCAGATGGCTGGCAAGCATCAGAAGCCTCGGTTTACTATCGCGAAAAATTTGATGAAGTGTTAGTCGATGAATACCAAGATATCAATCAATTACAAGAATCTATTTTGTATTGGTTGCGCCGCCCGCTTAGCGCAGAAGGAAACCTTTTTATGGTAGGAGATGTGAAACAGTCTATTTATTCTTTCCGCTTGGCAGATCCTACATTGTTTATTGAAAAATACAATCAGTATGGGCAAGGCAAAGAGGGTAAACGAATCATTCTAGCTGAAAATTTTCGTTCCCGCAAAGACGTTTTAGACTTTACGAATTTAGTATTTAGTCAATTAATGGATGAGCGAGTGGGTCAAATTGCTTACGATGAGTCAGCCGCTTTGGTTCATGGTTTTGATCAATTTTCGGAGGCGGCTGATTATTCAACTGAATTGCTAATTTATGAAAAAAAAGCAACAGAATCAGTTGAATTTCCAGAATTACAATCTCCTGAGTTGTTGATTGAAGATAAGACAGAAGGGGAACTTTACGTTACTGCTTTGAAAATTCGTGAATTAATTGACCAAAATTTCTTAATTTATGATAAAAAGCTGAAAACGGATCGACCGATTACTTATCAAGATATTGTCTTATTAACGCCTACGAAGAAAAATAATTTAACTATTTTAGATGTTTTTAAATCATTAGAAATTCCAGTTCAAGTCAATGATGCTCAAAATTATTTCCAAGCAACGGAAATTCGTACAATGATTGCCTTGCTTCAATTGATTGATAATCCCTATCAAGACATTCCTTTGGCAGCTGTGTTACGTTCACCAATTGTTGGATTAAAAGAAAACGAATTAGTGCTTATTCGTTTGGCTAATAAGGAAACCAGTTACTACGAAGCATTTTTAACGTTTAATCAAAAGATGGAACCAACCATGGAGGAAGCAGTTGTTCAGGAAAAAACTATACGTTTTGCTGAATCATTAGAAAAATGGCGGGAACAGGCTCGACGCAACCAGATTAGTACCTTGCTGTGGACGATTTATCGGGAAACGGCCTACCTTGATTATGTTGGTGGGTTGCCTGTTGGCAAACAACGCCAAGCCAATTTATATGCGTTGGTCGATCGGGCCGCGGCGTATGAAAAAACAACCTTCCGCGGATTATTTCAATTTGTTCGCTTCATCGAAAAAATGCAAGAAAAAGACAAAGATTTAGCGGAACCAGTCGTTTTAAGTGAAGAGAATGCCGTACGCGTCATGACGATTCACGCTAGTAAAGGGTTAGAATTTCCGGTGGTATTCGTTTTAGATATGACCAAAGAATTTAATGTCAGTGATTTGAATGAACGCTATATCTTTGAAGAAAATTTAGGGGTAGGCATTCGTTATTTACAACCTGAAGAACGAGTTATGTACGATACTTTACCATTTTTGGCGATTAAACAAGTACGATTGAGAAAATTACTATCTGAAGAAATGCGGAAGTTATATGTGGCGTTGACACGTGCAGAACAGAAACTTTTTCTGGTGGGCTCCTATAAAGACCAAGCGGCGATGTGGAAAGAGTGGCTGAAAGTTGGCGATGTAGAAACACTGGTGCTACCAGCTGAAAATCGCTTGCAAAGTAAAAGTAGTTTAATGAATTGGGTTGGGATGACATTGGTACGCCATCAAAAAGCCGATGAATATCAGCAAGAAGTAGTAGTAAGTAACGTTTCGCAAGTCAAAAAGCACCCAGCTAACTTTCATATTCAGTGGTTCAACGAAGAACAACTACGAGCAGCCATTCAGCAATTACAATTGCCAGAAAGACAAGCAGAGGATTTAGCCGAAAAAGCGCAATTATCTGCTGACAAAATCAATCGTGGCCTTGCACGGTTAAGTTTCAATTATCCGTTTGAAGTGGCTACTCGGACCACCAGTTATCAGTCTGTTTCTGAAATCAAGCGAGTATTTGATGACCCCGATAACAAAGAAATTGGTAAAATTGAGGTTCGGGAAGACAATACTATTCAAGCGCAACCGTTGATTGTCAATCGAATGATTGAAGGAGATTTAAGTAAGCCTAAATTTTTAGATACGGTTCAAGCGCCCTCAGCAGCTGAAATTGGGACAGCAACCCATTATTTATTACAACTAATTGATTTAAGTACGCAACCTTCTTACGAGGAAGTGCGAGCTGTTCAAGAACGCTTAGTGGAAAATAAATTGATTTTACCAGCAATTGCTGAAAAAATGAATCTGGAACAAATCGTGGCCTTCTTTGACACCGCTTTAGGAAAACAATTGATTCAACACCATCAAACCGTTAGAAGGGAACAACCTTTTTCTATGCTGATTGAAGCAGAAGAGCTCATTCAAAATTATCCAGAAACGACACAAGATGATTTATTAATTCATGGGATTATTGATGGCTATATCGAATTAGACAATCAATGCATTTTGTATGACTATAAAACCGATCATGTAAAAGGCACCTCTCCCCAAGCGATTTCTGAAATTGTCGAACGGTATCGCGGACAGATGAATCTTTATCGTAGAGCACTACAAGAGGCAACGCATAAAGAGGTGTCGCACGTCTATTTAATTTTATTAAATGGAGGAGTAATTATTGACATGCAGACAGGAAATGTTGTAGATTTTATAAAGTAGAAAAAATTAGAAGCAGAAACACTTACATTTTGTAAGGGATGTGCTATACTCATTGAAGAGGTGAGGAAGATGGAAAAAGTAAAAACAGAATCGTTTGTACTTTGTCCCAAATTTGAAAAATCATTTTCAATACTTGGTAAAAAATGGAATGGTTTAATTATTGATGTTTTATTAGAACGAGGTCCTCAACGTTTTGGCGAATTAAAAGAAAAAATTCCAATGTTAAGTGATCGTGTCTTAGTAGAGCGATTGAAGGAACTAGAAGCTGAAGGAATTATCACCAAAGCTGTTCGTTGCGGTGAAGGAAATCGCTTAGAATATTTCCTAACCGAAAAAGGCGAAGACTTGCAATTAGCAATGGAACAAATTCAACATTGGGCAGAAAAATGGGTAAAAGACGAAGAATGCAGTTGACCGCAAGCAAAACTTCTTGTAAACTAAACGTAATTAAATAACTAAAAAAACAGTGATGGAAACAAGTAGTTTGAATTGACGTGTTTTAGGGAGAGTCAGCCAGAGACTGGAAGCTGATTTACACAGTCACCAAGCGAAATTCACTTCCTGAGTTTGTTTGTTTTCAAGAAGAAAGCAAACCGGTAATTGCCGTTAAATGAAATGAGTGCATGACAACAATTTGTTATGAATTAGGATGGTAACACGATAGCTCGTTCCTTTGAAAGGAATGGGTTATCGTTTTTTTTAGTTTAAATAAAAGATAGAGGGGAACGCATAATGACATTACAAGCGCAATTAGAAGCTCTTAGAGACAATACGCTCAAAGAAATCGCACAAGTTGCTACTTTAAAAGAATTAAACCAAATTCGCGTAGAAACATTAGGGAAAAAAGGGCCAATCACCGAAGTATTAAGAGGCATGAAAAACCTTTCACCAGAAGAACGACCAGTGGTGGGGGGCTTTGCAAATGAAATTCGTGATTTATTAACTGAAGCAATTGAAGCGCGCAAAGTTGTTTTAGAAAACGAAGCGTTAAATGCGGCACTAAAAGAAGAAAGTTTAGATGTAACTTTACCTGGAAAACAAATGCCTCAAGGTACACGTCATATTTTGACACAAGTTATGGAAGAGATTGAAGATATTTTCTTAGGCATGGGTTATCAAGTAGTGGAAGGATACGAAGTAGAATCCGATCATTATAATTTCGAACGCATGAATCTACCAAAAGATCATCCGGCACGCGACATGCAAGATACGTTTTATATTTCAGATGAGATGTTAATTCGTACGCATACTTCACCAGTTCAAGCTCGAACAATGGAAAAACACGATTTTTCAAAAGGTGCATTACGAATGATTTCTCCTGGGAAAGTATTCCGTCGTGATACAGATGATGCGACACATAGTCACCAATTCCATCAGATTGAAGGCCTTGTTGTCGATAAAAATGTCACAATGGGTGATTTAAAAGGGACGTTAGAAGTCATGATGAAAAAAATGTTTGGTGAAGATCGTAAAATTCGTTTACGTCCTAGCTATTTCCCTTTTACAGAACCTTCAGTCGAAGTAGATGTTAGCTGTTTTAAATGTGGCGGCGCAGGTTGTAACGTCTGCAAACATACAGGTTGGATTGAAATTTTAGGTGCGGGGATGGTTCATCCAGATGTATTACAAATGTCAGGGATTGATCCAACAGAGTACTCAGGATTTGCCTTTGGCTTAGGACCAGATCGCGTTGCTATGTTACGTTACGGTGTAAATGATATCCGTAATTTTTATCAAAATGATTTACGTTTCTTAAATCAATTCAAGGTAAAGGAGTAGTTGAAAAATGTTAGTTTCTTATAAATGGTTAAATGAATATGTTAATCTTTCAAACGTTACTCCGCAAGAATTAGCGGACAAAATGTCTGTGACAGGTATCGAAGTTGAGGGAGTTGCTGTACCTGAAGAAGGATTAAAGAAAATTGTTGTCGGTGAAGTAAAAGAATGTGTTCCTCATCCAAACTCTGACCACTTATCAATTTGCCAAGTAGACATCGGTGAAGAAGAATTGTCACAAATTGTTTGTGGAGCACCAAATGTAAAAGCCGGAATTAAAGTCATCGTAGCGTTACCTGGTTCAAGAATTGCAGGAAATCAAAAAATTAAAAAAGGTAAAATGCGTGGCGAAGTCTCTAACGGAATGATTTGTTCGTTAGAAGAGCTAGGGTATTCAGATAATGTCGTACCAAAAGCCTACGCTGAAGGGATTTATTATTTACCTCAAGAAGCAGTGAATGGGACACCTGTTTTCCCTTATTTAGACATGGATGATGCGATTATTGAATTATCAATTACACCAAACCGTGCAGATGCACTAAGTATGAGAGGGGTAGCCTATGAAGTTGGCGCAATTTATCGTCAAACGCCTCAGTTTAATGATCCCGAACTCAAAGAAGATGCTTCAGATAACGTGGGAAATTACGCAACAGTGACTGTTGAAGATTCACAAGATGCACCAGCGTATCAAATTCGTGTCATTAAAGATGTGACGATTGCAGAAAGTCCTCAGTGGTTGCAAAATCGATTGATGAATGAAGGAATCCGTCCGATTAACAATGTGGTGGACGTGACAAATTATATTTTATTATTATTTGGTCAACCATTGCATGCATTTGATTATCAAAAATTAGATAGCAAAGAAATCTTGGTTCGTCGAGCAACAGCAGCAGAAGAACTAATTACATTAGATGGTGAAACACGTCAATTAACAGAAGAAAATATCGTCATTACGAATGGAAAAACGCCTGTCGGCTTAGCCGGAGTAATGGGTGGGGCTAATTCTGAAATCAGTCAAGAAACAACAACTGTGGCTTTAGAAGCGGCATTGTTCAATCCATTGTCTATTCGCAAAACGTCTAAACAATTCAATTTACGGAGTGAATCTTCAAGTAGATTTGAAAAAGGCATCAACCAAGCGACAGTTGGGCTAGCTTGTGATGTGGCAGCCGCGATGATTGCAGAGTTAGCCAACGGAACAGTGGTCTCAGGCACTGCAGTTGGTTCTGAAGTGGCCGTTAAAGAAGCGCAGGTAGCTGTGACTTTAGAGCGAATCAACCAATATTTAGGCACTGCATTAGATGAAGCAACGGTGAATGAAATTTTTGAAGCACTCGGTTTTGCTTATGAAGTAAATCAAGGCGCATATGAAATTACGATTCCACCAAGACGTTGGGATATTGCAATTGAAGCAGATATTATTGAAGAAGTGGCGCGCATTTATGGATATGATCATTTACCTTCAACATTGCCAAGTGGAGAAACAGTTGCTGGAAGTCTAACCAAAGCACAACATGTTACGCGCCAATTAAAGAGCTTACTGGAAGGTCATGGTACGAGTGAAGCCATCAGCTATGCATTGACAACAGAAGAAAAATCCCGTCAATTTATGATGAAAGAAAGTCAAACAACACGTTTGCAATGGCCAATGAGTGAAGAGCGTTCTGTGTTACGTATGAACTTAATTTCTGGTTTATTAGATGATGTCGCATACAATGTGGCACGTAAAAATAATAATATCGCCTTCTACGAAGTAGGACGCGTTTTCTACCAAACAGAAGATCCAACAAAAAATTTACCTACAGAAGAAAATCACTTAGCACTTGCTTTAACTGGTAATACAATGGTTAAAGATTGGCAAACAAAAGCAACAGCCGTTGATTTTTATACAGTAAAAGGCTTAGTGGAAAGTATTGTAGCTGTTTTAGGATTAACAGAAAAAATCAGTTATCAAGCGACAACGGCGATTCCAGAAATGCATCCAGGCCGGACAGCATGGATTTATTTAGAAGATGAAGTGGTTGGTTTTGTCGGACAAGTTCACCCAACGACAGCAAAAGCGTACGATATTCCTGAAACATATGTAGCTGAATTAAACTTGCAACAATTAGTAGCCACAGAAGCAGGCGGGGTTACTTATGAAGCAGTTTCTAAATTCCCAGCAGTTTCTCGAGATATTGCTTTATTAGTCGATGAAACAGTTACCAATCAAGAACTAGTTAAAACTATTTCAGATAACGCAGGTAAATATTTGAAAGAGATTCATTTATTTGATGTATATCAAGGTGAAAAACTAGGTGCTGGCAAAAAATCAATGGCGTATAGTTTAACTTTCGTTAATGCAGAAGCGACATTAGTGGATGAAGAAATTAACCGTTCAATGGAAAAGGTTGAAAAAGCGCTAATTGAAAAACATCAAGTAGAAGTAAGATAAAATAAAAACAGGAAAGTGGGGCATAAGTCGAAATGACTTATGCCCCACTTTCTAAATCTTAAGATAATCAGCTGAACAAAAGCAGCTCCTTCGGAAATAAGCCGAAATTCTCCAAAAATTAAAGAACAATTTTCGGAAATTCCTTCTTATTTCTTGGAGCTAAACACTTTTGTCTCAGCCTCCTGTTTTTAACTACATTAATAACTTTTCGCCCAATTTCGTGAAAGCCAACGTGAAAATTGTGAGATACTAAAGTTAATAATGAAATAAATTAGGGCGACGATTCCGTAAATAGTGAATACTTGTCCTGTTTGTGCGTAGCGCCCCATTAAGATATAAGATTTGCCAAAGAGTTCTTGTAAAGCAATTACGGAATACAAGAAACTTGTATCCTTGATGACAGTAACAAACTGAGAAACGATCGCTGGTAAAACATTGCGAATGGCTTGAGGCAAAACAATATGATAAAGAATTTGCCAATTTGAAAAACCTTGAGAACGTGCCGCTTCAATTTGGCCTTTATCGACCCCATTTAAACCACCACGAATAATTTCCGCTAAAGCAGCGGTGGTAAACACAGTAAAACTCACAATTCCAGCAGGTGTGGATTTAATTTTGAAAATCAAAAAAATAACATAAATCCACAATAAGTTTGGAATATTACGCACCACTTCTACATAAATACTGGCAAGTAACTTCAGTGGTCCATGGGTTTGATTTCGCAAAACGGCTAGAATGGTGCCAAAAATCGTACTCAAAATAATTGAGACGAAGGAAATATAGAGAGTCAATTTTAAGCCGTTAAATAGAAATTGAAAATTATTTGCTGTCAGTAATTGACGCATTTCTTCTGAAAAAGGCATCTGTTTTCCTCCTATCTGCTATATGCTTTCTTATTTTTTTCTTCCATTTTTCTAGCCAAATTCGCTAATGGGAAGCAAAGAATGAAATATAAGAAACCAGCAAGCGCAAAGGCGGGAATATAGTTCAAGTTGACAGACGACCAACTATTGGCAGCAAACATTACGTCAGCGCCAGAAATAATGGCAACTGTTGACGTATTTTTAATTAGGTTCACTACTTGATTGGTTAAAGGCGGTAACATAATCCGCCATGCTTGTGGTAAAATCACATACCGCATCGTTTGACCATACGTTAATCCTTGGGAGTAAGCCGCTTCAAATTGCCCTCTTGGGACAGCTCCGATTCCTGAGCGAACCACTTCAGAAATGTAGGCGCCATGATAGAGGCCTACACACAGAATGGCAATCGTAGTAATAGAAAATGAAAGCAGCGGGCTTAGCAGAGGAAAGCCATAATAGACTACGATAAATTGAATCAACAAAGGTGTGTTTTGAAAAAATTCTACATAGACACGACTAATTGCGTGTAAAAGTTTACTTTTGGTCGCTGATAAACTGCCAAAGAAAATGCCTAAAGCAAAGGCAACTAAGATCGCTCCTAAAGAAAGCAGAATAGTATAGAGAAATGCCTGACCAAAAATTCGCCAATCTTGAAATAAAGCCTCCCAACGATATAAGGCAAATGGCCCTTCTTCAAGCCAGGAAATATTGGCTAACAAAAACATAAAAATCCCTCCTAAAATTTTTGATTCTTCAAGTCTTAGGAATGATTAATTTTTTAAGCCCCAGTCTTGATAAATTTTTTCTAGTGTGCCGTCTTTTTCCCATTTTTCAATTAAACCATTTAGATAATCATTTAATTCAGTATTTGCTTTCTTTGTGGTAATTCCATATTCTTGTGGCGAAAAACCATCTTTTAAAATTTCTGTCTTGCCATCCACATAGCCAGATAGGATTGATTTATCCACTGAAAATGCATCAATTCGTTTAGAAGTTAACGCTGTTTTTAATTCTGGATAGGAACCTAATTCTTGATAAGTAAATTTGATTCCTTCCTCTTGCGCTTTTTTCTCTAAGTTTTCTTTTGTCGTAGCAGATTGTGCAACGCCGATTGTTTTTCCGTCTAAATCTTTCATACTGGAGAAGTTATCCTCTTTGCGCACAAGGAAACCAATCTCATCTGTATAATAGGGAGTTGTAAAATTATAAGTCTTTTTACGTTCATCAGTAATTGTAAATGTAGCAATTACCATATCTAGTTCACCATTGTCTAAAAGGGGACCGCGCGTTTTCGCTGTCACGCCCACAAATTCCACATTCTCTTCGCTGCCGGTAATTTCTTTCGCAATCAAGCGTGCAATATCTGGTTCCATTCCTTCATTTTTGTTTGTATCAGGATTCATATAGCCAAAATTAGGAATGTCTTCTTTGACACCTACTTTAATTTTCCCTGCTTTTTTTAATTGTTCTACTGTGACCGTTTTGTTTGATGAAGCACTTTTGGAAGTTGAGTCATTGTTGCCGCTACCACAGCCCACAATGATGCCTGCTAATACAAGTAAGGAGAGTCCAGCCAGCCATTTATTTTGTTTTTTCATTCCTTCATTCCTCCAATTTTTTGTTTTTTATTCATTACCCGTTATGAATAATTTTACTTAGAAATTCTTTTGCACGAGGGTTTTCAGTGCTTGTAAAGAAATGTTCAGGCGTTCCTTGTTCAATAATCTGTCCTTGGTCCATGAAGATTACACGGTCAGCCACTTGACGAGCAAAGCCCATCTCATGTGTGACACAAACCATGGTAATATTTTGTTTGGAAAGATCGACCATTACATCTAAAACTTCTTGAATCATTTCTGGATCAAGTGCCGAAGTCGGTTCATCAAAAAGGATAATCTCAGGATGCATATTTAAGGCACGAGCAATAGCGACCCGTTGTTGCTGCCCGCCAGAAAGCTGCGAAGGATAAGCAGAAGCTTTATCAGCCAAACCGACTCGTTCTAAATACTCCATGCCAGTACGAACCGCTTCTTCTTTGGAAACGCCCATCACTTTAATCGGTGCTAACGTTAAATTATCAATAATCGTTTTGTGAGCATATAAGTTAAAATTTTGAAAGACCATGGCAACTTTCTGGCGAACCTTTTGAATCGGTGCCTTCGGTTTGGTGATGTCAATGTTATCAATTACGACGGAACCATCATTGACTTTTTCCAATTGGTTCATACACCGAATTAATGTACTTTTGCCAGAGCCGGAGGGTCCGATAATGACAATTTTTTCTCCTTGCTCTACATTCAAAGTAATATCTTTTAAAACGTGATGCTCCCCAAAATACTTATTTACATGTTCTAAAGAAATCATAGGCAGTCTCCTTTGCAATCATTTGGCAGAAAAGATAACAGAGGATTCGGTGAGAAACGTGTTATTTAAATTAAATTAACCAAATGTATTTCTAATTGTATTCTCAATGTTAGGAATTATAACATACAAAAAAATGAATTACTAGTTTTTTAATCGAAAAAGATTTCCTTCAAAAAAAGAAATAAATGAGAGCAAAACAGGAAAAATTGACAATAGTCCTTAAAAAGTAGAAAATAAAGGCAGTGAATAAAAGGCAAAGGTAGGATGAGAATGAGCAATCAAGAAGCCATTGGATTAATTGATTCTGGCGTTGGTGGATTAACTGTTTTAAAGGAAGCGCTAAAACAATTACCAAATGAACGATTAATTTATTTAGGAGATACAGCCCGTTGCCCATATGGTCCACGACCAGCCGAACAAGTCGTTCAGTTTACTTGGGAAATGGCCGATTTTTTATTGAAAAAACGAATAAAAATGCTAGTAATCGCATGTAATACCGCGACGGCTGTCGCATTAGAAGAAATTAAAGCTGCCTTGCCAATTCCAGTTGTCGGTGTTATTTTACCTGGCGCACGAGCAGCCGTTAAAGTCACAAAAAATAACAAAATTGGTGTCATAGGTACGTTAGGGACAATCAAAAGTGCTTCCTATGAAATCGCCATTAAAAGTAAGGCACCAACAATTGAGGTGACTAGTTTAGCTTGCCCTAAATTTGTCCCCATTGTTGAAAGTAATCAATATCGTTCTTCCGTAGCAAAAAAAATTGTGGCAGAAACACTTCAAGCACTACAATTAAAAGGACTTGATACGTTGATTTTAGGTTGTACCCATTACCCGTTGTTACGTCCGGTGATTCAAAATGTGATGGGGAGTCATGTGACATTAATTGACTCAGGAGCCGAAACAGTTGGCGAAGTCAGCATGCTTCTCGATTATTTTGACATTGCCCACACGCCTGAAGCGCCTACACAGCCCCATGAATTTTATACAACTGGTTCTGCAAAAATGTTTGAAGAGATTGCAAGCAGTTGGCTTGGTATAGAGAACTTAAAAGCACAACAGATTCACTTAGGAGGAAACGAAAATGATTAGACATGATAGTCGTGCACCAAAAGAATTGCGAAAGATCACTATTGAAACCAATGTTTTTAAACATCCAGAAGGTTCGGTGGTTATTTCGTTTGGCGATACAAAAGTAATTTGCTCAGCCACTGTCGAAGAAAAGGTCCCCCCATTTTTAAGAGGCGCGGGAACAGGTTGGGTAGCAGCTGAATATAGCATGCTCCCTCGCGCGACGAACACAAGAAATATTCGGGAAAGTGCGAAAGGAAAATTAACAGGGCGAACAATGGAGATTCAACGCTTGATTGGGCGGTCATTGCGAGCTGTTGTTGACTTAGAAAAGTTAGGGGAACGGAGCATTGTTGTCGATTGTGATGTGATTCAAGCAGATGGGGGAACCCGTACAGCTAGTATTACAGGCGCTTTTGTTGCTCTACGCTTAGCAGTCAATCATTTATTGATGACTGGTGCGCTAGCGGAAGACCCAATTAAAGAGCATTTAGCTGCTGTCAGCGTGGGTATTTTACCCGATGGTTATTGTGTGCTGGACTTAGATTACGCAGAGGACTCGAATGCTGCAGTGGATATGAACATCGTGATGACCGAGTCTGGTGAATTTGTGGAAATTCAAGGAACGGGTGAAGAAGCTACCTTCTCAGGAGATGAGTTAAATGCCATGCTCTTTTATGGAAAAACAGGGATTGAGGAATTAATTGCGTATCAGAAAGAAGCGCTTTATGCTTTAGCCTCTGAAGAAGTCCCTTCGCAAGATTCAGAGGAGAAAGTGATTGTCATTGCAACTAGAAATCCTGGTAAAGCGAAAGAGTTTAGTTCAATTTTTGGTGAAAAAGGATATACAGTTAAGACGTTATTAGATTATCCGAATTTGCCAGATGTAGAAGAAACTGGTCGAACATTTGAAGAAAATGCTCGTCTAAAAGCTGAAACAATTGCAGAAATTTTACAGAAACCAGTATTAGCAGATGATTCGGGATTAATTGTTGATGCGTTAGGGGGAATGCCAGGAATCTATTCTGCTCGTTTTGCTGGTGAACCAACTAATGATGCTTCAAATAATGCGAAACTATTGCACGAGTTAACGGGCGTGCCAAAAGAAAAAAGACAAGCGCGTTTCCATTGTACATTGGTTTTTGCTGAACCAAAGAAAGAAAGTCTGGTGGTCGAAGCTGAATGGCCAGGAGAAGTCGGCACGATTCCTCGTGGTGAAGGAGGCTTTGGGTACGATTCACTTTTCTATGTCCCAGAGCTTGGTAAGACGGCAGCTGAATTGTCTGGAGAAGAGAAAAATAAAGTTAGTCATCGTGGACAAGCAGTGGCAAAATTAAAAGAACAATGGGAAGAATGGCTAAAAAAATAGGAGTTGAAACGTATGAAAATCTTGGTAGTAAGCGATAATCATGGCGACCGTGACTGTTTAGTTGACTTAGTGAATCATTATGAAGGACAAGTCGATGCACTCTTTCACTGTGGTGATTCTGAATTAGAACCGACAGATGAACTTTGGCAGAAATTAATTGTAGTCCAAGGAAATTGTGATTTTTATGATGAATTTCCCAAAACTGTGACTAAAAAAGTGGGGGATCAAGTTATTTATATGACACATGGTCATTTGGCCAATGTTAGAATGGGGCTCACGACACTTGCTTTACAAGCGGAAGAAGCAGGAGCGACAATTGCCTTATTTGGTCACACTCATGTACTGGGCGCAGAGCGACACAATAACATTCTCTTTGTTAATCCGGGAAGTATTCGTTTACCTCGTGGACCAGTTCAAGAGAAAACATATGCCATAATTGAAAGTACACCTGAACAATATCTCGTTCAGTACTATAACAAAGAGCACCAACCATTGGAACGATTAAAGGCAACGTTTACGAAGTAAGTGAATGTTAAGAAATAAGTGCTACTTTTTTATTTATCAGATTTTGAGTGTAGGACAAAAATCTCTTTTTGATTTTTGTCCTACGCTCTTTTTTTAGTCGACTTGGATAACCTTTAAGCCGGTCTTACGAAGTTCTGTAATTAAAGTTGATGAGCAATGTTTGTCTGTAATCAAACAATCAAAAGCGGTAATATCAGCAATTTTAAATTTAGATGTCAAGCCGATTTTTCGATGGTCCGCGACCAGAATTTTTACTTTTGTTGTTTGTTTTATCATAAGCTCATTAATTTTTGCTTCATTGAAAATTTTTGTAGTGACGCCATGTTCTAAACTGACCCCGCTACAGCCAATTACGCAAACATCGGCATGCGTTGCGGTGATTGTGTTAATGGCAATATCTCCTACCAGAACTTCTTTGGGAAAACGTAATTCGCCTCCGGTCAAAATATAATTGTATTGAGAAACATGAGGCTTGGTGGCAATTTTTAAATTATTCGTTACGATGGTCAGATGGTCGGCCTTTAAATAATGGAGAATATTCAAAGCAGTGGAACTTGAATTGATGAAAACGGTATCATAATCACTTAGATAGCTACAAGCAACACGAGCAATGGCTTGTTTTAATAACTCCGGTCCTGATTGATCAAAGTCTTTCTGATTTTGGTCGTTGTAAATACAATACCCATATTTTCGAATGATGTCATTCTTAGTTTCTAAGACATTTAAATCACGACGAATTGTGCTTAAGGAAACATTTAAAACATCTGCTAATTTATAGGTAGTCATTTGTTTGTTTTTTTGCAGCAGCGCGAGAATGTTTTGTTGCCTTTTTTCAATGGTTTCTAATGAACTTTTCAAGTAATACAACCTCCTTTAGTTATTTTTTTGGACACGGTCCCCCATGAAATAGTATAACTCATAGGAAAAGAAAACACGTAAAAGAATCATTAAAAGTGCAAACAATCATATAAAAGGGTTTTCATTGTGATTTTTTGCGGCTATGATTTTCTTATAAAGCATAACACAATCATTTGAGAAGAGGAGTGGTAGCATGAGCAAATCGATTCATGAAATTACAAAAGAAAGTTGGTTGAAGGCGACATTTCCAGAATGGGGTACTTATTTAAACGAAGAAATTAATCAGACAACTGTGCTTCAAGGAACGGTTGCACTCTGGTGGCTTGGTTGTACAGGCATTTGGCTGAAAACGCATGAGAACACGAATATTTTATGTGATTTATGGTGTGGAACAGGAAAACAAACGCACGGGAACGGCTTAATGAAAAATGGCCATCAAATGATGCGCATGAGTGGTTGCCAAAAAATGCAACCTAATTTAAGAACACAACCTTTTGTGATTGATCCTTTTGAAATAAAAGAGGTTGATGCTTTAGTTGTCACACATATTCATTCAGACCATTTGGATATTCACACAGCTGCTGCTGTTCATCAAAATTGTCCTAAGGCTCTATTTATTGGTCCAAAAGAAGTAGTGAAAACATGGCAACGTTGGGGTGTTCCGGCAGAAAAAACACGGGTTATAGAGCCTGGTCAAGAAATAAAAGTGAATGATGTGAATGTAGTGGCCTTGGAAGCTTTTGATCGAACCGCGCTAATTACTTCTGATGATCCTGAAAATACATTTAAAGGTAAAATGCCTCAGGACATGAATGAACTAGCTGTCAATTATCTATTTGAAACCTCAGGTGGTACGGTATATCACGCCGGAGACTCTCATTATTCTAACTTGTTTGCGAAACATGGTAATCAATATGCAATTGATGTTTGCTTAGGAGCATATGGCGAAAATCCTCGCGGTATCACAGATAAAATAACTTCTGTTGATATGTTGAGAATGGCCGAATCTTTAAATGCGAAAGTAGTCATTCCTGTTCATTATGATATTTGGTCTAATTTTATGGCGGATCCAAAAGAAATCATGGAAATTTGGAAATTTAAAAAAGATCGTTTACATTATCAATTTAAACCATATATTTGGCAAGTGGGTGGCAAATTTGTTTATCCAGATGACAAAGACAACTTAGAATTTAACTTTGATCGTGGCTTTGATGATGTTTTTGTTAAAGAAAATGATACACCATTTCCTTCATTCTTGTAAGAAAGGCTGGATGTACAATGTTAACTTATTTTTGGGAGCAAGAGCTTATTCATTACCCTGATAAAGAACCGGTTAGTTGGCAAGAGGCGATTCAGGAAAGTTGTTTGATTTTACTCCAAAAACACATCATCGATCAGAGTTATGTCGATGAGATTATTCAGTGTGTCGAAACGTTTGGACCTTATATCATCATTGCTCCTGAAGTAGCCATGCCACATTCATCAGAGGAAAGCGCAGGCATTTTTGGAACGGCCATTTCTTTTACAAAATTTAAGCAAGCAGTCACTTTTGCTGGCGATCAAGAAGCGAAAACAGCAACATTATTTTTTACATTGGCAGCCCAAAATCCCGCCGAACATCTTGAAAATATTCAGCAATTGATGGATTTATTGATGACGGATAGCGTGATTGCTGACTTGTTAGAAACAAACACGCCAATGGATTTTAAAGAAGTTATGGAGAAATATCAATTATAGGGGGAAAAATCAATGGGGGAGTTCTTGTTAAATAGTTGGACTTATTTTGCTACGAACGTTTTAACACAGCCAGCATATTTGATTGGTTTCATTGTGTTATTAGGTTATCTCTTGTTACGGAGGCCCTTTTATGAATGTTTAGCAGGTTTTCTGAAAGCAACAGTTGGTTATTTTATTTTGAGTGTTGGTTCTGGTGGTTTGGTTAATAATTTTCGCCCTATTCTAGTAGGCTTGAAAGAGCGATTTAATTTACAGGCAATGGTTACCGATCCATATTTCGGGCAAAATGCAGTCGATGCTGGATTGATGAAAACCTTTGGACGAACCTTTGGTGATGTGATGATTTTGTTATTGATCGCATTTATTATGAATATTTTGTTGGTTCGTTTTCAAAAATATACAAAATTGAGAGCCGTTTTTACAACAGGGAATGTTCAGATTCAACAAGCAGCTACCGCTTTCTGGATTTTACTCTTTTGTTTTCCTAACTTAGGTAGAATCGAAGTACTAATTTTTATGGGCTTAATTCTTGGGTGTTATTGGGCAGTTGCTTCAAATTTAACGGTAGGGATTACGCAGGAATTAACAGAAGGTGCTGGTTTTGCGGTAGCCCATCAACAAATGTTTGGCATATTTATTTTTGCAAAATTAGCAGAATGGTTGAAAAAACGTGATCAAAAGAAACATCGTTCAGAGAAGGTCGATAAAAAATTGGAAGATATCGAATTACCAGGATTTCTATCCATTTTTAATGAAAATATGGTTGCTACGTCCATTTTGATGCTCTTTTTCTTTGGCATTATCTTGCTTGTTTTGGGACAAGATTATTTAATTCAAGCTAAATTTATGCAAGAAGGGCAGAGTTTCTTCTTTTATATCATGACCACTTCATTAAATTTTGCTGTCTATTTAGCTATCTTACAATTAGGCGTTAGAACCTTTGTCGACGAGTTGACGCAGTCATTCCAAGGGATTTCAAATACCATTTTACCAGGCGCTGTTCCTGGGATTGATGTAGCAGCGACTTTCGGATTTGGCTCGCCCAACGCAGTAACAATTGGGTTTCTCTTTGGCGCATTAGGCCAGTTTTTAATGATTGGCTTACTGATTCTATTAAAGTCTCCGACAATCGTTATTGCGGGTTTTATCCCATTGTTTTTTGATAACGCTGTCATAGCTGTTTATGCAAATAATCGTGGTGGAGTAAAAGCTGCTTGTTTATTCCCCTTCCTTTCAGGTTTAATCCAAGTAGGTGGCTCAGCTTTATTTGCTACATGGATTGGATTATCTCAATATGGCGGTTATTTGGGCATGTTCGATTGGGCAACAGCTTGGCCGTTATTTACAATCATTATGAAAGTTCTAGGCTATGTTGGCGTAGCAGTGGTGGTGATTGGGTTACTAATAATTCCGCAACTTCAGTATCGTAGAAATCCAGAAGGTTACTTTATGATTGTCAATGATTATGAACAATATGCTAAAAAATTTCAAGAGAATTAAAGGAGGAATTTAAAATGAGAATACTTGTTTCCTGTGCCAATGGTTCTGGCACGAGTCTAATGATGATGCGGAGTGTTGAAAAAGCAATGAAAGAACTAGGCGTACCGATTACAAAAATTCATCATTGCGCCATTTCAGAAGGAAAAAGCTCTGCTAGCCAATACGACGTTGTTTTTACTCCAGTCAATTTTTTACAAATGTTTCAGCAAGCAGAAAAACGTGGAGTCACAGTGATTGGCATTAAAAATGTAATGTCTGCAAAAGAAATTCAAGAAAAATATATGGCTTCAGATCGTTATCAAAAATCTGAATAAAAGGGTGGGAAAGATGAAAAGACCAAACTTACAAATCGCTTTAGATCATAATAGCTTAGAAGACGCTTTAGCAGATTGTATGAAAGTTGGAGAAATTGTCGATATTATCGAAGTTGGCACTATTTTGTGTTTACAAGAAGGCCAAAAAGCAATTCGTTGTTTAAAACGCATGTTTCCTAATAAAACGATTGTTGCTGATACAAAATGTGCTGATGCGGGCGGTACAGTTGCTCGTAATGTCGCACAAGCAGGCGCTGATTTCATGACGGTCATTTGTTGCGCCACCTTGCCAACGATGGCTGCAGCTCAAAAAGAAGTCCGAGAATTACAAGTAGAACTATATGGAGATTGGACAATGCAACAAGCTCGACAATGGCGAGAATTAGGGATTAATCAGGTGATTTATCATCAAAGTAGAGATGCTCTTTTAGCTGGCGGCAGCTGGGGAGAGAAAGATTTGAATAAAGTTCAAGAACTAATTGACTTAGGCTTTGAAGTGTCCGTCACAGGTGGTTTAACTGTCGAAACGCTTGAATTGTTTCAAACAATGGCAGTCGCAACATTTATTGCGGGCCGTGGGATTACTGAATCAAAAAATCCTGAACAAGCAGCCAAAGATTTTCAAAAAAAAATCGATCAGATTTGGAAGTGATAAAATGGCACGAATTGGACTGTATGAAAAAGCACTCCCGCAAAATTTAACTTGGGCAGAACGATTAACATGGGCCAAAAAGTTAGGGTTTGATTTTTTAGAAATGTCAATTGATGAATCCGATGAACGTTTAGCACGATTGGCTTGGACACCAAGCCAGTTACAAGAACTTTCTCAATTAATGGTGAAAGAAGATTTTTTTATCCATTCTTTGTGTTTAAGTGGTCATCGGCGGTTCCCTTTAGGCTCTTTAAATAAAGAAACACGTGAAAAAGGGCGGAAAATTTTATCTCAAGCGATTCGTTTGGCTCATCAATTAAACATACGGGTAATTCAAATAGCTGGCTATGACGTCTTTTACGAAGAAAAAACTGCTGAAACAAGGGAATTTTTTCTTCAAGGTCTGAAAAAGGGCGTTGAGGAAGCTGCACAATACGGTGTCATTCTGGCTGTTGAGATTATGGATGACCCTTTTATGAATAGCATACAAAAATTTCTAGAAATTAAGGAACAAATTCCGTCCCCTTTTTTGCATGTTTATCCTGATTTAGGTAATTTGTCTGCTTGGCCGGAAAATAATCCGGCGGTTGAGCTTGAAAAGGGAATTGCTGAAATCGCTGCTATTCACTTAAAAGATACCTTCGCTGTAACAGACACATTTGAAGGGAAGTTTCGGGAAGTTACTTTTGGAGAAGGCTGTGTTGATTTTACAGGCTTATTGAAAACACTCAAGCGGTTAAACTATAGTGGTCCTTTTTTAATTGAAATGTGGAATGAAACGGATTTGAATTTTCAAGAAAAAATTCAAGCCGCGCAGCAGTATCTCTATCCCAAATTAGCAGAGGTGGGTTATTATGAACAATAAAGCGATCATCCAAGCAATGAAACAACGTGTTTATGAAGCGAATCTGGCTTTGCCAAAACTGGGCTTAGTCAAATTAACGTGGGGCAATGTTAGTGAAATCAATCGGTCATTAGGAATTATCGTAATTAAACCAAGCGGCGTCAAATATCAAGAAATGACCAAGGAACAGATGGTAGTGACTGATTTAAAGGGACAACTATTGGAAACCAATGCATTAAAGCCGTCTTCTGATTTACCCACGCATCTTTATCTCTATCAAAAAATGCCAGAAATTGGAGCGATTGCGCACACGCACTCCCTGAATAGTGTTACGTGGGCTCAAGCAGGGCGAGCCTTACCTCCTTACGGTACCACCCATGCGGATGCTTTTTATGGCGCTGTACCTTGCACAAGAGCGCTCTATGAAAGTGAAATTAAAGAAAACTATGAAGAAGAGACTGGCAAAGTCATTGTTGAAACATTTCATGAACAAGAACTAGATCCTTTAGCAGTTCCAGGAGTGCTAGTTTATGGACATGGCCCATTTACTTGGGGAATGACTCCGGAAAAAGCAGTTGAAAACAGCTTGATTTTAGATGAAATCTGTTCAATGGCACGTTTGACGGAAATAATTAACCCAGCTGTTGAACCAATTGATCATTTTTTATTGGATAAACACTATCTTAGAAAACATGGGATTTCCGCTTATTATGGTCAGTGATGGCTGTGATGAAACGTGTGAAAAAGAAGGATAATTGACTGATTAATTGGTCTTTTATAAAAACTTAGTTGTCTGTTATGGGACAACTAAGTTTTTGTTTTTTTAAGAAAGCGTTCTCTTATTTTGGGGGAGAATAGAACAAAACGTTAATTTTCGTTTGTTAAGTTATGAAGAATTTGCGAATTCCAAGACTTTTTCCGCAGAATTAGGTACAATAAGTTACGTGTTAAAGAATTAGAAATGGAGGCAACCCAATCATGATAGGGACTGCTGTAAAAGAATTATTATTAGAAAAACAAGAAACGTTTTTAGTACCCGCCGAAAATGTCGCCAACGTAATGTGTTTAAATCCATTAAGTCATGCGGCATTAGTCTTATCGCAAGTTCGCTATTCCAAGATTCCTGTGTTAGATAAGGGAGATCGCTTTGTTGGCTTAATCGGCTTGACAGACGTTGTAGATAAAATGTTTGATTTGACTTCAGTGGATTTTGAAAAATTGAATGAATTTACTGTGGCCGATGTAATGGAAGTCAATGTTCCTGTAATTGGTGAATCGTGGGATTTAGAAGAAGTGTTACATTTATTAGTAGATGCTTCTTTTTTACCAGTGGTTGATGATAATCAACGCTTTAAAGGTATCATTACACGCAAAGAAATTTTAAAAGCGGTCAATCATATGGCGCATGAATTAGAAAAACATCATCTTGTTCTGCCTAAATCAGAAGAAGAAATGAAAGTAATTTAAATAAAACGCAAGAAACTCTTTACTTTTTTCTCATAAATGCGTTATTCTGTATGATAACACGAAGTAAAGGAGTGCTGTGATTGGACGCATATGAGATTATTCAGTATATTGGCGATGCCAAAAAGCAAACGCCTGTTAAAGTAACACTGAAAGGGCAATTAAAAGAAGTCACGTTTCCGGAAACAATTAAGGTCTTTAATAATTGTAAAACTGGGACATTGTTTGGCGATTGGGCTGACGTAAAACCTTTTTTAGAAGCAAACAAAGAAAAAATTGAGGATTATGTTGTAGAAAACGATGCACGTAACTCAGCAATTCCTTTTCTTGATTTGAAAGACATTAATGCTCGGATTGAACCAGGTGCTTTGATTCGCGAAAAAGTTGAAATTGGCGATCAAGCGGTGATTATGATGGGGGCTATTCTAAATATTGGCGCCGTCGTTGGTGCAGGGACTATGATTGATATGGGCGCTGTTTTAGGCGGTCGTGCAACTGTAGGGAAGCATTGTCATATTGGCGCAGGAACGGTTTTAGCTGGTGTCATTGAACCACCAAGTGCCGCACCTGTGGTTATTGAAAACGAGGTTGTCATTGGAGCGAATGCGGTCGTACTAGAAGGGGTTCGTGTTGGTGAAGGTGCCGTTGTGGCTGCTGGGGCAGTAGTTGTGGAAGACGTTCCAGCGCATACCGTTGTCGCAGGCGTGCCAGCAAAAGTAATTAAACAAATTGATGATAAAACCAAGAGTAAAACAGAGATTTTAGAAGAATTACGTAAACTCTAAAAATAAATTAGTCAGTCGCGATGAAGAAACTTCTTCATGGCGGCTTTCGATTACCCAAAAAATGAAGGAGTGGCTTTTGTGGAGCAAGAAGAATTAATTGCTATTAGACGGCAACTACATCAAATACCTGAAATCGGTTTAGAAGAAAAGGAAACACAAGCCTTTTTACTTAATGAAATTGATAAAATGAAGCAACCTTATCTGCAAGTTCGAACATGGCAAACGGGGATTTTAGTATTCATAGAAGGCAAAAATCCTCAGAAAACCATCGGCTGGCGTGCTGATATTGATGGTTTGCCTATTCAAGAGGAAGTGGTTTCTGCTTTTCAATCAAAACGACCAGGGTTTATGCATGCCTGTGGGCACGATTTTCACATGACAATCGGCTTAGGGGTTTTGAAAGAATTAAGTCAACAGCAACCAGACAATAACTTTTTATTTTTGTTTCAACCTGCTGAAGAAAATGAAGCAGGGGGGATGTTGATGTATGAAGATCACGCGTTTGGTGAGTGGTTACCTGATGAATTTTATGCGCTTCATGTTAATCCTGATTTGCCAGTCGGAACTATTAGTACCAGAGTAGGGACATTGTTTGCTGCCACTTGTGAAGTGAACATTACCTTAAAAGGAAAAGGTGGACATGCGGCTTTTCCGCATCAAGCAAATGATATGGTCTTGGCGGCCACCAATTTAATTCAGCAAGCGCAAACGATCGTTAGTCGAAATGTTGATCCTGTGGTCGGGGCAGTCGTTACCTTTGGGACTTTTCATGCAGGGACTGCCTGTAATGTGATTGCCGAAGAAGCAACTTTATCTGGTACAATTCGCACATTGACAGCAGAAACTAATGAACAAACGCAGCGAAGAATTCGCGAAATTAGTGAAGGTATTGCGCAATCTTTTCAATGTGAAGTAACTGTTCATCTTGATCAGAAAGGGTATTTACCTGTAGTGAATGAGCCAGCATGTACCACGAATTTGATTGAATACATGAGCAAACAAGCAACAGTTCAATTTCAACAAGCATCGGTTGCAATGACAGGTGAAGATTTTGGCTATCTATTGTCTAAAGTCCCAGGCACGATGTTTTGGTTAGGCGTGGCAAGTCCTTATAGCCTTCATTCTGCTAAGTTTGAACCGAACGAAGAGGCGTTATTGTTTGGAGTGGAGGCAGTTAGTGGCCTTTTAAAATCATTGGACAATTAGAAAAATAGCCACCAGATAACTAATAAGTATCTGGTGGCTGTTTTTTATTTTGCAATAATGGGCGTATTGGGAATCGTAAAACCGGCCTCTGTTAATGCTTTGATATATTGAGCTAGAAATTCTTCTTTGACCGCAAATTGTTTGCCGTTTAGTACATACATGGTCGTTCGTACCGCAAAGTTGCCATTGCCTAAATCGACCATACCAAAAATATCTGGCCCAGTTTGAATACTTTCGATATACTTTTCTTTTAACGTTTCATTGACTTCTGTAATCACTTCACAAATTTTTTCATAACCTTCTTCAGGATTGATGCGGACATCAATTAATACTTGCATATTGGCACGAGACAGGTTACTGATTGTGGTGATGTTTCGGTTTGGAATAAAATGAACAGTTCCATCAACCGCTTTAATTTGAGTGGTTCGTAATCCGACAGAAGTAACAGTTCCTTCAATATTTAACGCCAATAAGCGAATATAATCGCCTACATCCATTTGTTGTTCTAAAATAATGAAAAATCCGGTAATTAAGTCATTCATGAATCCTTGAGCCCCTAAACCAATGGCAACACCGGCAATTCCCGCTCCGGCTAATAATGAGCCAACAGGCACACCGACAATGGTCAAAAGAGAATAGATGAAGAAAAAGAACAGCGTATATTGAAATGCATTAATGATTAAAGTGTGTAATGTTTTTAAACGGCTTTCACTAAAATGTTGCTTTTTACTATAATTTGCATAGGTGCGATCAATTAAATATTTCCCGATTCGCTGAATGATAAAAAATAGAAAAATTAAAAATAAAATTGATAAACTTTTTTCAATTAAGGTAGCGACAATGGCATCCCAATTAATATTGTTCCAAAAGCGTTGTAGCGCGCTCACTTTTTTTACGGTCGCTTCTGCTAAATCAGGAGCAGAAGAATCGACTGTTTCAGTACTGGCTAAACCAAGTATCAACATAAAAATCCAACTTTCTCTAAAATTTCTTCTTTTAGTATACTAAATCTCTCGGCGAAAGGGGAAGAAAATAGAAAGTTTTTTTAAAGACTTAACATGTTTTTTTAGGAATGTTATAATTTTGTAAATAAATAATATATTTTATAATTTTGTTAAAGGTTGTGAGTGCTGCGTGAAAGTTTCAATTGAATGGGCAAAAAATGATTTACTTTCTAAATTACCTGTAACAATTTTTATTGATGAGCGATGTGCTACTCGCTTAACGGCTGACAAGCGACGAACATTCATCTTCCATAATCCAGTCGCTTTACGATTAGGGAGTCGTTTTTTTAGTAGTCAGATAATCGAAATTGCGGAATCATGTACATTGAAAGTTTCCTTTAATTGGTCCTGTGTTTATCTCTTTTGTATCTGGTTACTTGCAGTTAAACTGTGGATTGGAAGCGTTAGCGGTCGAACAATTGTAGTTGTGGCACTAATCGGAGTGCTGACCTATTGGCGTCGTTATTTATTGAAAATAAAGAAAATGACCTGACGAGTCGTGATTGTTTCGTGAAAGAAGAATGCGTAGTATACTAAAAGTAATGAAAATGAAGGGACTGAAGAAACACATGACTTTGGATAAAACAAAAAAATTAGCAAACGGCAATGAAATGCCACGCCTAGGTTTAGGCGTTTGGCGTGTAGAAGATGGCTCAGAAGCAACCAATTCAGTAAAATGGGCTTTAGAAGCGGGTTATCGCTTGATTGATACGGCAGCCGTTTATAAAAACGAAGCAGGGGTGGGCGAAGGCATTCGTCAATCGGGTATTCCCCGCGAAGAAATTTTCGTGACGACGAAATTATGGAATGAAGATCAAGGCTATGAAAATGCGATTAAAGCATTTGATAAAAGCTTAGAAAAATTAGGGTTAGACTATGTTGATTTATATTTAATTCACTGGCCTGTTGCTGGTAAATATAAAGAATCATGGAAAGCATTAGAAGAAATTTACGCAAGTGGTCGTGCCAAAGCAATTGGCGTTTCCAATTTTCATCAACATCATTTGGAAGATTTATTAACAGAAGCAAATGTTGTGCCAATGGTGGATCAAATTGAATTACATCCTACGTTAACACAAGAACCGCTACGAAAATATTTAGCCGAAAATAAGATTGCCGTGGAGGCTTGGTCTCCTCTAGGACAAGGTAATTTATTATCTGAACCAGTACTAGTGAAAATTGGTGAAAAATATGGTAAATCAGCGGCTCAAGTGATTATTCGTTGGCACTTACAAAATGATATTATCGTGATTCCCAAATCTGTTCACGAAAAAAGAATTCAGGAAAATTTTGCTGTCTTTGATTTTGAATTAACACCAGAAGAAATAACCGCAATTAATCAGTTAAATAAGGATCATCGTTTTGGTGCAGATCCAGATAATTTTGATTTTTAAGTATGATAGCAAGTAAAAACGGAGGGGCGAAAGACGTCCCTCCGTTTTTACTATAATTTTTGAACAAAGTAGTTAAAGAGTGCTTGGGATTTGGCATCACGTGCGTACATTAGTTCAGGATGCCATTGAACAGCTAATAAAGGCTGCTGTTCATTTGTTGATTCCACTGCTTCTGCAAGGCCATCAGAGGACCAAGCAGTAACGCGTAAATCTTTTCCTAAAGTATGTAGTGCTTGGTGATGGTACGAGTTGACTTGACCAGTTGTACCATATATGTTTGATAATTGACTGTCTGGTTCAACATCAATACGATGCGTCGCAAAGATTGGTTGAGTGGGTTGTTGTCCGTGCTTAACTGACCATTGAGGATACATCGATAAATCTTGATATAATGTGCCACCTAAAGCAACATTGACTAATTGCATTCCACGACAAACCGCAAAAATAGGTTTGTTTTGTTTTAAGGCTTCTTCAATTAGGGCTAACTCAAACTCGTCACGATCACGATTCGTTTCTTCTAATTTTATATGGGGTTCTTGTCCGTAAAATTCAGGGGCAACATCTTGACCGCCTGCTAAAAGTAGTTTATCAATTTGTTGTATATACGTAGCGGCTAATTCTTTGGGGCCAATTGGCAAAACGAGAGGAACGCCACCTGCGGCTTGAACAGCGCTAACAAAACCTTGTGGGGTGTAAGTCACTTGGTTACCGTGAAACACTTCAGCTGCCTGCAAAAGTTGATTGCCAGCGATTCCAATAATTTTTTTTGTCATAATAACATCACATCCTCAATAAATTCATACGTTCTATTGTAGCACTTTTTTTGAAAAAAGTGTTTGAGAAGAAGTCGAGACAAGTTTTGTCTCGGACAGCTCTCAAACACAAAAAGCTCAGTAAGTGAACAAGTGAAACTTTTTAACGTTCACGAATGACTTCGATTTTATAACCATCTGGGTCGACAACAAAGTAATAAGATGGTGCAGTTCCAGGTAAGCCTTTTAAGTCAGTGACAGTTAAGCCAGCCGCTTGATGTTTTTCGTGTAATCCTTCTAAATCATCTGTACTGATGGCGATATGACCATAACCGTTTCCTAAATCGTATGCTTCATGATCATAATTATAAGTTAGTTCTAGTTCGTAGTCGTCTCCTGGTAAAGTTAGATAAACCAAAGTAAATTTATTTTCTGGAAAATCACGACGGCGACTTTCTTCAAAATTGAAGGCTTTTTGATAGAAATCTAATGATGCCTCTAAATCTTTTACACGCACACATGTATGAGCCATTTTCATAGTTAAAAACTCCCTTTCAAACTTAATTATATTTCCAACGTTAATAGTAGCATAGATAAACGTGAAATGTAGAGAAAAACGCTTGGTTTCTGACTTGTTCTAAAGGAATTTCTCAGGTAAAATAGATGAAAAGAGAAGAGGTGCGCCAATGAAAACGCCAACGTTTGGAAAAAGAGAAGAGACATTGACCTATCAAACAAGATATGCTGCATACATTATTGTTTCAAAGCCAGAAAATAACACAATGGTTCTGGTACAAGCGCCAAATGGAGCTTATTTTTTACCAGGAGGCGAAATTGAAGGCACCGAAACGAAAGAAGAAGCGATCCATCGAGAAGTGCTAGAAGAATTAGGAATTAGTGTAGAAATTGGCCGTTATTTAGGGGAAGCTGATGAATATTTTTATTCGAACCATCGCCAAACTGCCTATTATAATCCTGGCTATTTTTATGTAGCGAATACTTGGCGGCAACTTAGCGAACCCTTAGAAAGGACCAATACTTTACACTGGGTTGCACCAGAAGAAGCAGTCCGTTTATTAAAAAGAGGAAGCCACCGTTGGGCCGTTGAAAAATGGCTAGCGGCAGCATCATAAAATAACAACGAATAACCCTCAATCTATGTTGATTAGATTGAGGGTTATTGTTATTGAAAAGAATGTTTAAATTAAAACCATTTTTTCAATAATTTGAGCGACACCATCTTCGTCATTACTAGTGGTATGCACATCGGCAATTGTTTTAACATTTTCTGTCGCATTGCCCATCGCAACACCAATCCCAGCGTAATCAATCATGGATAAGTCATTTTCATTGTCACCAATGGCCATCACTTCGTCTTTATTTAAGCCTAAATGGTCTGCCAATTTTGCTAGAGCATTACCTTTGCTAGCATTTTTATTCATGATTTCATAGTAAAAAGGCGTACTTTTAACAGTCGTATATTTTTCGGTAAAATGTAATGGTAATTTTGCAATGGCAGGATCTAAAACTTCCGGCTCATCAATCATCATCATTTTAATAATGTTCATCTCTGGTGTCATTTCATCCACCGTACGATATTTCAAAGGCATGTTCACTAAAGATGCTTCGTGAATCGTATATTTACCAATATTGCGATTGGCAGTGTAAATAGCGGAATCATCAATTGTATGCAAGTGAGCGCCGACTTTACGAGAATACATTTCAATTTCTAAAAAATCCTCATAACTCAAGGTATAGCGTGAAATAATCGCATTATCTTTGGTTGCTTGGACAAGCGAACCGTTGTAGGTAATCACGAAATCATTTTCACCATATAAGGCTAATTCATCCAATTGTTCTTTCACGCCTGGCAAAGGACGGCCTGTACATAAAACAATACGAACGCCTTGATCATTTGCTTTTTGGAGCGCTTCTTTGACCCGTGGGGTAATCTTGTGTTGTGAATTTAGCAATGTTCCGTCGATATCAATAGCAACTAACTTAATTGACATAGAATCCTCCTAGAAAACCTATTTTTTTAAAACTAACGCACCATTATGAATGTAACTTGAAAACTCACGATACGTCTCATCAAATAAATCGTAATGTTTTTTATTTCCTTGGTCAAGCATTTCTTTAGGGAAATAGAAACGTTCATCTCCTTGACTTTGACCAGCAAGTGCTGCAACTAGGGGACTGACCGTTGCCAATTCCACTAATGAGCCATCTTTTTGCATTAATTCAATTTGTGTACGATGACGGTCTTTATTTGGACGATAAAAATCGTAAGGTAAATCATAGCTTGAATTAATGGCAGTATAATATTTAGGGTTGAAACCAACTTTTTCAATCAATTCCCTTAAATAAGCAATCGTTGCTGCGCTCTCTTTTTCGTTCGTAAAGGTGGCTGACTTCAGAGGCTTACGCATAAGGAAACGTTTGGCTAAATCACCTAGAATTGAATCAGGCACATCCATCCATTGTGTAAAGTACGTAGAGAGGACGCCATCATCTAATTTTAAATATTCTTGTAAGGTGAAGTCCCCTTTAAAGAATGGTACAAGCAGAGAGGCTTGTAAATCATAGTCAAATTCGGGGTTTTCAAATAATTCTTTCGCCCGATGCAATAAATGATCAAGAATCACTTCCATCCCACGAGAAACAGGGTGGAAATAGACTTGGACATACATTTGGTAACGACTAACGATATAGTCTTCCACTGCATGCATCCCATTCATAGCAAAGGCAATGCCTCCTTTGTAGGGTCGAATCACACGTAAAATTCTAGTTAAATCGAAAGTTCCGTATTCCGTCCCTGTAAAGTAAGCATCACGTAACAGATAGTCCATGCGATCGGCATCAATTTGACTAGAAATCATTTGCACCACTTGAGGATTTGGGTATTGTTTAGTAATAACGCTGGCGACTTTTTCAGGAAAATCTGCCGAAACACGATTTAAAATTTGATAGACTTCCGTTTCTGGTGAGGTGATGATTTGGACCGTGATTGCTTCATGGTTTGTATCAAAAATATGCTCGAATGTATGTGAATAAGGACCATGACCGACATCATGTAATAAAGCTGCGCAAAGTGTAATCAGGCGCTCGTCGTCATTCCAGCCGTTTTCACCTAATCGTTCCACAGAGTAGTTACGTTGGAAAATCTCACAAATCCGACGTGTAATTTCGTAAACACCCAAAGAATGGGAAAAACGACTATGTTCGGCACCGTGAAACGTAAAAGAAGAAGTACCTAGTTGCTTAATGCGACGTAATCGTTGCACTTCAGCAGAATTAATAAGGTCTAAAATCACTTGATGTTGGACATGAATATAATTATGGACGGGATCACGGAAAACTTTTTCGATTGGTAATCGTTGCTCTTTATACGGAATCGTCATACGATCTCTCCTTTAATTAAGGCGTTTCGTTGCGCCATTTTTTCCAGCTGGACAGTTAAATTTGTTTGAAACCATTCTGAGGTTATAATTAGTTCGGTTAAGTTTGGATCAATAGATTTTTCAAATTGTTGAGGTAATGCTTCGATTAAACGGGTTTTTACGGCGTCTATTGTTAATGGAGTCTCTATCAGGGTTTCTAAATTTGCCATCACTGTTGGATCAACGGGTGGATAGCCATTTTCACCAAATTGTTCTTGTAAGCCAGCAAGGTAAAAGTTTCGAACCACTTCTCCACGAGCAAGTTGATTGCCGTTAACGCTGATGTAAATCATGACAGCAATACCGTCTTTGACGCGTCGTTGGGCAATCCCAGCAAACTTTTGACCGCCAATACTTAAATCATAAGTACCGGGACAATAGGATGTAGTAATTTCAAAGGCGTCAATCTCTTTCTCCGGAAAACTCTGACGGAGCCAAGCCCACATTAATTCATAAGCCGCATCGATACTTAATTTGTGTTCAGAATTATTTGGTAAAATAAGTGAAACATTTAAAATACCCGAATCGGCAATCACCCCTAAACCGCCGGCATTGCGAACGACTACAGAATAATCGTTTTCTTGCAGAGAAGTGATGCCTTCTTTTAGATGTGGTACACGGGTATCTTTCATGCCAAGAATCATTGCTTGATCCAATTGCCAGAAATGAATGATTGGTTGGTGCTGCATTCCTGAAAAAGTAGTTAAAACATCGGTCAAGGCAAAAGGTAAAAAATAGTCACTGTTTGTTAAACAACCTGAATCAAGGAGCATAAATGATTCGGTGTGAAGGGGAAAAGTTGTGCTCATAAAAAACGTCCTGTCTATTTATAATTACGTCATTTAATACGTTTATTTTCTTACTCTCTCTTATATTATATACAAAAAACGCAAAAAAGCATGTTATATAAACGAATTCTGAAGGAATTCTCTAAAATAGTAAACGGTTTTCTTATTAAATAGATGAAACAAATGCTTGCAACCCGTGAAAAGAGCTTATACAATAAGAAAAGGTACATAAACAAGGAAAAATTGACTTTAGTTGACAAATACATTGAAAAAGTCAACAATAAGAAAGTTATATTTTGGAAAAGGAGTGACCATTATGGATTTATCAACAGGCGTTCCTGTATCGATTCAACTAAAAACGATTGTCCAACAAGGCAATGAACAAAAAGATTTTTTCTTTGACTTAGAAGGTCAATTAGTAAAAATGGGTGATACATTATACATTCGTTACAAAGAAGAATTATTAGAGGATACAGAACCAACCCCCGTAACCATTAAAATTGAACCAGACGGGCATGTTCAGCTGATTCGTGCCGGCGAATTACGGATGCGTTTAAGATTTGGCTATCAGGAAAAATTAGATACAAGTTATCGAACCCCTTATGGCTTGCTACAGATTAGTACGTTTACACATAATTTACGTGTTAGTTTAAAAGATCAACCAATGTCTGGTAAGATTTTAGTTGATTATGATTTATACTCTCAAACAGAGCGAATCGGAGAATATCATTTAGAATTAGAATTTACTGCATAAATATTGCAGAATAGAATTGATTTTTTTTCAATGTTTTTGTATGATAAGGAGTAGACTGTGAAAGGACGTGTACCTCTTGGAAATTAATGTATTTGAAGGGTTAAACAAAAAAGAATTATCCATGATTGAAGTAGCACACGCTATTTTAGAACAACATGCAGATGTAATGGATTTTTCTGATTTAGTTAACCAAATCCAAAATTATCTTGGCAAGTCTGATAGTGAAATTCGTGACCAATTAGCACAATTTTATACAGATTTAAACATCGACGGTAGCTTTATCTCATTGGGAGACAATCGTTGGGGCTTACGTTCATGGTATCCAATCGATTCAATCGATGAAGAAGTTACACATGGCTTGGAAGAAGACGAAGAAGATGCACCACGTCGTAGAAAACGTAAAAAAGTAAATGCCTTCATCACTAATCCAAACGATGAAGATGTAATTGACTATAACGATGACGATCCAGAAGATGCTGAATTAACAAATGATGATGAAGAAGACATCTTGTACGATGATGAAGAAGATGAAGATGAAGAAATCAAAGCATACAACTCTGACTTACAAGAGATTGGTGCAGATTCAGACGATGATGAAGAAGACATTCCGCAAATCGAAGAAGATTTAACGATCATTGATGACGATGATGTTGAAGATGAAGACGATTTTGATGACGAATATTCTGAAGAGTAAGAAACCAAAAAGCTTGATTCCTAAGAAGGAGTCAAGCTTTTTAGTTGAATGCTTAAGAAAAATGAGAAAATAGAAAAAATTATTTTCTTGAATAGAAGTACTTGACCTGATGTCCGTTTGCTTGTATTATACTACTTGGGCACCTTTAAGAAGGTCAGAAGTTTGAACGAACTTACAAGCTCCCTATTCGTAATGGATAGGGAGCTTTTCTATTTTTGTTTCTTTTTTATTTGGAGAAACGTAAGAGTCTCAAAGTTGTTTTACTTCTCTCTACAAAATATTATCAAAGAAAGGGTTTTTAACTATTATGACAAAATACATCTTTGTTACAGGTGGCGTGGTTTCTTCTATCGGAAAAGGGATTGTCGCAGCATCTTTAGGACGATTATTAAAAAATCGTGGATTAAAAGTAACGATTCAAAAATTCGATCCATATATTAATGTGGATCCGGGGACAATGAGTCCTTACCAACATGGAGAGGTTTTTGTCACAGATGATGGTGCCGAAACAGATTTGGACTTAGGTCACTATGAACGTTTTATTGATATTAACTTAAATAAATACTCAAACGTAACCACTGGGAAAATTTATTCAGAAGTCTTACGTAAAGAACGTAAAGGGGAATACTTAGGTGCAACAGTGCAAGTTATTCCACACATTACCAATGAAATCAAAGAAAAAATCATGCGTGCAGCGAAAATGACGGATGCCGATGTGATTATCACAGAAGTAGGTGGTACTGTCGGCGACATCGAATCATTACCTTTCCTAGAAGCGTTGCGTCAAATGAAAGCTGATATGGGTAGTGACAACGTAATGTACATCCATACAACCTTGATTCCTTACTTAAAAGCGGCTGGCGAAATGAAAACTAAACCAACACAACATAGTGTCAAAGAATTAAGAAGTTTAGGGATTCAACCAAATATTTTAGTGGTCCGTACGGAATTACCTGTTTCTCAAAACACTAAAAACAAATTAGCACAATTCTGTGATGTTAATCCAGAAGCGGTAATTGAATCTCGGGATGTTGAAACATTATACTCCATTCCATTAGCACTTCAAGCACAAAACATGGATCAAATTGTTTGTGATCATTTAAAATTGGACGCACCGGCTGCAGATATGACTGAGTGGCGTGCATTAGAAGAGAAAGTTCTTAACTTGAAAAAGAAAACAAAAATTGCGCTGGTTGGTAAATATGTTGAATTACCAGATGCCTATATTTCTGTTGTAGAAGCATTAAAACATGCTGGGTTTGATTTTGATTCAGATATCGAAATTGATTGGGTTGATTCACAAGAATTAACTGCTGAAAATGTCGCTGAAAGAATTGGTTCAGCAGATGGTATTTTGGTTCCTGGTGGTTTTGGTGATCGTGGAATTGAAGGAAAAATTGAAGCGATTCGTTTTGCTCGCGAAAATGACGTACCATTCCTTGGTATTTGTTTAGGTATGCAAATGGCCTGTGTAGAATTTGGTCGTAACGTTGTGGGCTTAGAAGATGCTGGTTCTGCAGAAACTAATCCTGACGTGACAAATAACATTATTGATTTAATGGCAGATCAAGAAAACATCGAGAATTTAGGTGGCACACTACGTTTAGGTTTATATCCATGTAAATTGAAAAAAGGAACGAAAACTGCGGCAGCATACGGAAATGAAGATGTTGTCCAAGAACGTCACCGTCATCGTTATGAATTTAACAACAAATATCGTCAATTATTTGAAGAAAATGGCTTAGTTTTCTCTGGAGTTTCACCAGATAATCGTTTAGTTGAGATTGTTGAAATTCCTGAAAAACAATTCTTTGTGGCTTGTCAATTCCACCCAGAATTAATTTCTCGTCCAAATCGCCCACAACGCTTAATCAAAGGATTTGTTGGTGCAGCTTTGGCAAATAAAGAAAGTAAATAAGCAAAAATGGACGAAGTGATTCAGTTCACTTCGTCCATTTTTAATCTAAAAAAGTACGGGGCTCATGGTGAGCCCCGTACTTTTTATGCTGCTTTATTTTCATCTGGTTTAGAACTACTTTCAGGTGGTTGCGGCGGTTCTTGTGAACTAGAACTTGATGGTTCAGGTGGTTGTTCCGATGTTGCCGGTTGCTCTGCTGAGGAAGAGCTTGCCGGTTGTTCGGTTGAGGGTGGCGCTTCAGAGGAAGAAGGCGCACTTTCTGAACTAGAACTTGATGAACTTTCCGCTTCTTTTGTGGAAGAGGATTCCACCGTACTGCTAGATTCCGGCTGTGGTGCTGAAGAGGTAGTACTTGGTAAAACTTGTACATTTGGTACCTCATAGGCATCTTTCACGTATAATTCATTACCTACCCGCACAACACTGTCTGGCTGCACCCAGTCATCGTTTGAAACATTTTGAGACAAGTAACTCATTATTTCACGATAAACATCCGAGGCAATCCCATAGTATTCTTGATAGATTGGTGTATTTCGATCATTGTATCCAGTCCAAACAGAAACGGCATAGTGTGTTGTATAACCAACAAAGGTACTATCCGGGGCAATTCCTTTTTCTGTTGTCCCCATTCGTGCTAAATCTTCATCAGTATAGTTAGAAGTCCCTGTTTTGGCCGCTTGGATTAAGCCTGGAATGGCGCCGTTAAATCCTGTTCCGCCGTTTAAAACATCTTTTAACATATCCGTCATCATATAGGCGGTAGAGTCTTTCATCGCACGTTTACCATCAGGTTGATAATCAACGCTAGTTCCATCATTGAAAACGACTTTGTTTACGTAATACGGTTTGTTGTAAATCCCGTTATTGGCGAAAGCCGCATAAGCTGCTGCTAACTTCAATGAGGAAATCCCGTATTTATCGCCATCTACATCGCTTGTGTTACTTGAAATGGCATTCGACGCTTCTAAGTTTTTATAGTCAATTCCTAGCCCTTTAATGAAAGGCATGATGTTTTCTTTACCAACTTCATCAAACGTCTGGACCGCGGTGGTGTTACGAGAACCCATAATCGCACGGCGCATAGTAATGACGCCTTGATATGTTAAATCAGAGTTGAAGACATCAATGTCGGTACCAGGATATTTCGTTGGTTTATCCACCATGAGGCGACCTGTCGAATAATTTAAATTCTCAATTGCGGGACCATAATCCATGATTGGTTTCACGGTTGAACCAACATCACGTTGGGTGTTAACAGCTAAATTGTTTCCTAATTGCACATCATCAGGAATGTGACGACCACCAATTTGTGCTCGGACCTGTCCAGATGCAACATCAATAACGGTTGAAGCTACTTGCATTTTATCATCTGGAAACGCAACGTATTGATCACTGTTGACAATATCGTAAAGTTGTTTTTGGGCATTCATATCTAAGTTTGTGTAGATATCTAGTCCGTCTGTGTAAACATTTTTACCAGTTTTGGCTTTCACTTCATTGATTACTTCTTTGACATAATTATCTACGACTTTTCGATTGTCATCACTGGCTTTTAATGGCACTAAGCCTTCATCGATTGGGGTAGCTTTAGCTTTTTCGTACTCTGCTTTCGAGATTTTTTTATTGTCGTACATTGTGTAAAGTACAACATCCCGACGTTCTTTAGCAGTATCTGGTTTTGTATAGGGATCGTATGAGTTTGGCGCTTGTGGCATTCCTGCCAGTAGGGCCGTTTGTGGTAAATCAAGTTCAGATAAATGTTTACCATAATAATTTTCAGCCGCTGTTTCCATTCCATAAAAACCATTCGCCATGTAGACTTTGTTAATGTAGTAAGTTAAAATTTCTTCTTTTGATTTTTCACGTTCTAAACGAACAGCCATCCATGCTTCTTGTGCTTTCCGTTTCAAGGTTTGGTCAGATTCTTTTGTAGAGAAGTAAGACAATTTAATTAATTGTTGGGTTAAGGTACTTCCGCCTTGTAATCCACCATTTTTGACATTTGAAAGGGCAGAACCGATAATCCGAATCGGATCCACACCAATGTGTTTATAGAAACGACGGTCTTCGACAGAAACAATGGCATCTTTTAATAATTGAGGCACATCATTTGGTTGAATTAATTCACGCTTTTCTGCGCCTAAATCCTCAAAAATTTCATTATTAATATCGTAAAGCTTCGATGAAACTGTCGCATTCAGTTTGTCATCTTCTAATTTTGGGGCTTGTCGTGCATAGAACCAAAAAAGACCAACGCCTGCTAAAAAAGCGACCATCCCAGCGATAAGTAAGCCAAGAAAGATTTTTAAAACAAGCCGTTTTTTCTTTTTCGGCGGTTGTGTCTTTTTCTTGTAACTCGACTTCGATGAGGTGTTGGATGCATGTCTAGCAGCTCGCGAGCCTGAATTTGCGGTTGGCATAAATAGCAACTCCTTTGTTATACTTTCAAAACTTTATGAATCTAGTGTGTCTGAATATATTGTTCCACTGCGTCGAGATAAGGGATTCGCGGTGCGATTCCAAAAGATAATTCAATTCCTTCTTTCTCGATGAGTGCAAGCGGCATAGATTTTTTTCCAGTAACTGCTTGGTTTTTCCAATGCGTTATTAGATTTTCACCACTAAAAAAGAAGCAGCGTTTTAAGCTTGAAAACCATAATAGCACAAAACAAATCCCTTGTTGTGCTATACATTGTTCCATATGATCAATTTGATGTTGATGAAAATTTTTAAAGGGAAAGGACGTGGTATTTTTCGTTTCTTTCGCTTCAAAATCTATGTAACGGCCTTGATATACACCGTTATAATCAGTCGTTGAAGCTTGTCTAAAGTAGGCCTCCTTAATAACAGCCGCACTTCGTTTGGGATAATCTACTTTAACAATTTGAACAGGAGTGGGTTTCTTATGAACGACTGCTTGCTTATTCAATAGATAATATTGATTGCTTTGATTGATCGCTTCTTCGAAATCCATCCCACGATTACCAAATTCAACGGGGCGTTTCTTTTTTACTTGTTTTTTTGGTGATTGTGCTTCATGATGATTATAAGGTATTCCGTTAGGATAATGGAACGTCACGTTTATCACACTCCTAGCCTGTATTATACCAAAAAAAAGACCTGAAAGAAAAGGGATGACTTATGGAAATGATAAAAACCCTCTATGTCACCGGTTATCGCAGCTTTGAATTGGGGATATTTCAAGGAAAAGACCCGAAAATCACAGTTATTAAAAATGTCTTAAAAAAAGAGTTAGCCAGTTATATTGAAGCGGGAGTAGAATGGATTTTGATTTCTGGCAATTTAGGTGTTGAACTTTGGACAGCTGAAGTAGTTGGGGAATTAAAAACGGAATATCCAGAAATCCAGCTAGGTTTGCTTTATCCATTTAAAGACTTTGGCAATAATTGGAATGAACAAAATCGAGAACTGTTAACGAAAGCGGAAAGTTTGGCTGATTATATCAACTCAGTAAGTCACCAGCCCTATCAATCGCCAGCACAATTAAAAATGCATACAAAATTTCTTTTGGAACATTCTGGGGGCAGCTTACTTATTTATGACAAAGAGTACCCTGGCAAAACGGAGTATTTTTTAAAGGACGCACAACATTTTTCGGAACGAGAACCCTATGATATTCGCTTAATTACAATGGATGATTTACAAAACTCGGTGATTGATTAGAGAATCTGTTTGATTTTCTAGCTATTTTTCGTTACAATAGTATTTGTGGAACTATGAAATTTTCTATCGTAAATAAACAAATGAGGTGTAAACATGGCAAATTTAGTATATAGTCCTAAAGACATTTTACAAAAAGAATTTAAAACGAAAATGATGAACGGGTATGACCCAATTGAAGTAGACGAATTTTTAGACAATGTTATTAAAGACTACGAAGCTTATAATAAAGAATTATTAAGCTTGCAAGAAGAAAACAGCCGCTTAATGGCAAAATTAGACCAATTATCAAAAGCCCAACCAACGCCTCGTGTTGCTCAAGAAGTACCAAAAAGTGCAGCAGTGACCAACTTTGATATTTTAAAACGTTTATCAAACTTAGAGCGTGAAGTTTTTGGTAAAAAGTTAGATGAAACACCTTCAACACCTGTAACTCCTTCTGCACCGTCAATGCCTGCAGAACCAGCGAATCATGATGTTGATAATGCACAAACACGTCAATTTTAACAAGACAATTTAAGTCAAGTTTTCACGAGGAACAGAAAGCATTTGTTAGAATAGCGGACACTTGTTTTAGTGTATAAATTTTTGCTGTTCGTTTAAACAGATTTGTAATTTTCGGGTGATCGCGGTTTGCTTTTGCAAGCTGAGGAAAGTCCATGCTCGCACAAGCTGAGATGCTTGTAGTGTTCGTGCTTAGCGAAATCATAAGCTAAGGTACTCTTTTAGAGTAACGGCAGGAAAAATGACTAAGGTTTCGACTATGTCAAAGTATCCTTGAAAGTGCCACAGTGACGAAGCGATGTGGGAAACTCCATCGGTGGAACGCGGTAAACCCCTCGAGCGAGCAACCCAAACAATGGTAGGGGCGCTCTTCTAAAGGAAATGAACGAGTAGAAGAGGCAGAGTTTACTCTGCAGATAGATGATGACCGTCACCAATTTTTCCTGAAGAATTGGTGATACAGAACATGGCTTATAGAAAATTACAAGTAATTCAGGAAGACCTTCCAACGTAGTTGTGAAGGCTTTTTTTACGAAAAGAATAAAAAAATGTTAAAATAAAGAAACTGAGATAAAAGTAGTAAGCTGTCTGTTCTAAAGAGGCCGGGACAGGACCGTTTAGTTCAGAGAAAGCGGACAATTATAAAAAACAAGCGGAGCAGTAGTCGGCAGGACTGTTAGCTCCAGACAATAAAAAAGAGTCAAGAAGGAGTTTTTATGACGAAAGAAAAAACATTCAAACTTGTTGCAACGGCTGCTAGTGGCTTAGAAGCATTAGTTGGAAAAGAATTGCGTGATTTAGGGATTCCCTGTGAAGTAGAAAATGGCCGGGCCGTCTTTGAAGGCACTGTTGAAACAATTGCTACTGCCAATTTATGGCTACGGACAGCAGATCGGATTAAAATCGTCGTTGGCGAATTTAACGCCTATAGTTTTGATGAATTATTTGAAAAAGTTAAAGCACTTCCTTGGGAAGATTATTTGCCTTTAGATGCAGAATTTCCAGTTGCAGGTAAATCAATTAAGTCAAAATTGTATAGTGTTCCTGATTGCCAAGCCATCACCAAAAAAGCCATTGTTAACCGTTTAAGAGAAGTTTACCATCGTCCAGCGACGGTGCCTTTAACCGAAACAGGAGCTTTGTTTAAATTAGAAGTGGCTCTGTTAAAAGATAAAGTGACGTTGACGTTGGACACGACTGGACCAAGTTTATTTAAACGAGGCTATCGCATTGAAAAGGGGGGCGCACCTCTTAAGGAAAACATGGCAGCTGCTTTAGTGATGTTGACCAATTGGCGCAAAGATCGTCCTTTTTATGATCCAGTTTGTGGTTCTGGAACAATTTGTATTGAAGCAGCATTAATTGGCCATAACATTGCCCCTGGCTTTAATCGTAGTTTCACTTGTGAAACATGGGATTGGGTTGATCCAGCGATTTTTGAAAAAGTACGTAACGAAGCCGAGGCAAAGGCAGACTACGATGTTGAATTAGATATCTGTGGTTCAGATGTTGATGGGCGAATGATTGAAGTCGCACGAGCGAATGCTGAGGAAGTTGGTTTAGGTGATTCAATTACCTTTAAACAATTGGCATTAAAAGATTTTACAACCGAGAAGGAATATGGTGTAATGGTAGCTAACCCGCCTTATGGTGAGCGTTTAGGAGAAGAGGAAAGTGTTCGTCGTTTGTATAAAGAAATGGGCCATGTTTTCCGTCCGTTAACTACTTGGAGCAAGTATATACTGACGAGTGATCTTGCTTTTGAAGAATATTATGGTGCCAAAGCTACTAAAAAACGGAAGCTTTACAACGGAGCCTTACGAACAGATTTATTCCAATACTGGGGAACACGTCCACCAAGAAAACCACGGGAAGACTAAGAAAGCTGGTGTAAAAAAATGAAGGAAGCTGTATTTTTACAAGAAGTGAAAGAAATTCAATTACTAAAAAATGCCTTGACATTATTAGACTGGGATTCATCAACTGGGATGCCAGAAAAAAGTAGTCCTTTTCGAGGAGAAGTAGAAGGGTATTTAACCGGATTATATTTTGAACGAAGTATTGGCCCAGTTATTCAAGAAGCATTGGCCTATTTTGAGACACGCCCTGAAGAATTATCTGAATTAGGGAAACTGGTTTTTGAAAAAGTAAAAGAAGAATATGCTTTGAATAAAAATGTTCCAGCTGAACGTATGCAAGAATATGTTAAAGTATTAAACCAAGCACATACAGATTGGCTAAAAGCACGCGCTGCACAAGATTTCGGCTTGTTAGAAGAAACCTTAACGAAGGTCGTTGCGTTCCAAAAAGAGTTCATTCCTTATTGGCAAAAAGAAGAAAAAACTCCGTATGATGTGTTATTAAATCAATTTGAACCAGGGATGACGGTTGAGAAACTAGACCAAGTATTCGACCAAGTAAAACAAGGGATTCAAGAGATTCGGACCGTTTTAGCAGAAAAAGGTACGCCGCCTAGAACTGACTTTTTATCTAGAAAAATGACCAAAGAACAACAACGCCGTTTTGTGATTGGTGTGGTTGAGCAATTAGGCTATGATTTTTCAAAAGGCCGATTAGATGATACAGTTCATCCATTTATGACAGCTCTAAATCGAAATGATGCGCGGATTACTACGCGCTGGGAAGAAAATAATTTCTCAATGGCAACATTTGGTGTGATTCATGAAGCGGGTCATGGGATGTACGAACAAAATTTTGATCCTAAATTTGACTTTACGCCGCTAAGCGAAGGTGCCTCTATGGGGATTCACGAATCACAATCGCTCTTTAATGAAATTATCATTGGTAGCAACCGGGCTTTTTGGCAAAAACAATACCCGTTTTTCCAAGAATGCGCAGAAGGTACTTTTGATGATATTGCTTTTGAAGATTTCTATGCTTCTTTAAAAGAAACGAAAGCAAGTTTGATTCGGATTGATTCCGATAGTCTCACCTATCCTTTGCATATCATTATTCGTTATGAAATTGAAAAAATGTTATTTAATGGTTCTTTGGAAGTCGCTGATTTGCCAAAAGTGTGGAACGAAAAATACCAAGAGTACTTAGGCGTATCACCTGAAAATGATTTAGAAGGTGTCCTTCAAGATGTTCATTGGTCTGGAGGTAGCTTTGGTTATTTCCCATCTTATGCCTTGGGTTATATGTACGCCGCGCAACTATTTCACGCAATGAAACAAGAATTATCTGTTGATGAAATTTTAGCTTCGGAGGATTATTCTGATATCCGTAAATGGTTAACACAACATATTCATCAGTACGGCGCTTCACGTAAACCAAATCAATTAATTTATGATGCAACGGGAGAAGAATTGAATCCTAGTTATTTAATTGATTATATGAAAGCTATTTATTTTGATGTTTATCAAGTGCAATAAGTGAAACAAGCAAGGGGAAGTGGACAACAACAATGTTATCAATTCGTGAATATTTAGAAGCTGGTGAAACAACAATCTCAAACTTACTATTTGATCATTACCAAAAAATTGGTTTGAAAGATGATGAATTTCTCTTTTTACTGCAACTTTTTCGTTCGCAAAATGCAGGCGATTTATTTCCAGACTTAATGGCGATTGCAGAGACGATGGGTAAAACGCCAGATACGATTTATAAGTTATTAAATCAATTGGTTTCTCGCGGTTTTATTCGAATTGAAACACAACAAAACCAAAAAGGTCAAATGATGGATACGTATGATTTACTGCCTGTTTTTCAAAAGATTCAATTATTTTTACAAACGAGCAAAGAAAAACAAGTTGTCGCAAACCACGAAGATGAAATTAAACAGCTTTACCAAGGCTTTGAAAAAGAATTCGGACGTCCACTTTCACCCATTGAATTAGAAATGATTGGTCAGTGGTTGAACACGGACCATTATTCCCCTGAATTAATCCGGTTAGCGTTGCGAGAAGCCGTTTTAAATCAGGCCTATAGTTTGAAATATATTGATCGTATTTTACTTGCGTGGGAGCGTAAAAATATTACCACCAAAGAACAAGTGGCTGCTGATCAGAAAAAACGAAAAGATTCTATGATTCAAAATGAGATTGAACAACAAGGTCAGACACAAGAAGCGCTACCAAAGGTTACATTACACAATTGGTTAAATCCAGAAGACAGTGAATAAAAAGGAGGTGGGCCATGCTATCAAAAGAGAAAACGATGGAAGCTATTGAAATTATGTATGAGATGTTTCCAAATGCAGAATGTGAATTAAAACATAAGAATCCTTTTGAATTATTAATTGCTGTGATTTTAAGTGCGCAAGCAACCGATGTATCGGTAAATAAAGCTACTCCTGGTTTATTCGCAGCTTTTCCAACTCCAGAAGCTTTAGCAGCTGCACCGGTGGAGGAGATTATTGCTAAAATAAAAACCATTGGCTTATATCGCAATAAAGCAAAAAATATTAAAGCGTGCGCACAACAACTTTTAGAACGTTTCAATGGAGAAGTTCCGCAAACCAGAGATGAACTGGTCAGTTTACCTGGCGTGGGGAGAAAAACAGCCAATGTAGTAATGGGAGATGCTTTCGGCGAACCGGCTTTTGCAGTAGATACACATGTGGAACGAGTGTCCAAGCGCCTTAGAATTTGTAAGCTAAATGCGAATGTTACTGAAGTTGAGCAAACCTTAATGCGTAAAGTTCCGAAAGAACTCTGGGTGAAAACGCACCATACCATGATTTTCTTTGGGCGTTATCACTGCCTAGCAAGAGCGCCTAAATGTGAAGCCTGTCCGCTACTCTATATGTGTCAAGAAGGCAAAGAACGGATGAAAGGGAAATAACATATTTTTTTCCTAAAAAAGCGAGCCACAAGTCCAACCGACTTGTGGCTCGCTTTCTTTTTTGATGTTTAAGAAACGCAACAAATGATTGCGGTTTCTTAAAAATTGATTTAGTATAGACAGTGTGGTATATACTAGGAAATTTATTTTTTTGAAGAAAGATAGGCGATGAAATGACAGAAAATGCACCCAAATTTAAGCAAATTTCTGCAGAAATTGAAAAGAAGATTCGAGACGGTCTGTATGTAAGTGCACAAAAATTACCTTCAGAGTATGATTTAGCTAAAGAATACAACTGCAGTCGCTTGACCATTCGTAAAGCGATTGATGATTTGATCCGCAAAAATATTTTGGTAAAACGACATGGTAAAGGTAGTTATGTGATGTCGCAAGCGAAAATTCAAAGTGGCCGCGCTGGCTTACAAGGTTTTACTGAGGCAGCCAAAGCTTACGGGAAAAAAAGCCAGACAGAAGTCATTTCCTTTGAAGAAGTAGTACATCCCGATGAGAAAATTCGGGAGGCGCTCCAAGTGGGCAAAAATGAGGCAATTTATGAACTGATTCGCCGCCGAATGTTAGACGGCGAGCCAATGACAGTTGAAAAAATTTATTTGCCACAGGCATACGTACAAGGCCATACGAAGCAAGACTTCGAGGGCTCTCTTTTCTGCTTAATCGAGAAGAACGTCGAGATTGCTTATTCGCATCAAGAAATTGAAGCAATCTTAGTTGAAGCGGAAATTTCCGAATTATTGAATGTTCCTGTGGGCCAGCCACTTTTACAAGTCCACTCTATCACCTATGCGCTTGATGCAACCCCTATTTTATATGATGTCTCTTTATATCGAGCAGATCGGTACACATTTAAAAACACACTGACCCGCTATAGCCCGTCTGAAAACAACCAAGTGGAGCTAGGAGGTTCTTGGAACGAATGAAAATCAAAGAAGAAATAGCCGCTCAAAAAGATTTATTTTATGAAGACTTAAACAAAATTATCGCGATTCGAAGTGTGAAAGGGTCGCCTAAAAAAGAGGCACCTTTTGGCGAAGGACCGAAAAGAGCCTTGGAAGAAACGCTGAAACTGGCAGAGCGTTATGGTTTTCAAACTGGGATTGTCAATGACGCAGTTGGCTATGCGCAATGGGGAACAGCGGAAGAATATCTGGGAATTATTGGTCATTTAGATGTAGTACCAGAAGGTTCTGGTTGGTCAGTGCCGCCCTTTCAATTAACGAAAAAAAATCAACGTTTGTATGGTAGAGGAATTCTAGATAATAAAGGTCCTATCTTGGCTTGCCTGTATGGAATGAAATTACTGAAAGAACTTGGTTACCAACCAAAGAAAACCATTCGCTTAATGTTTGGCACGGATGAAGAAAGTGGGAGTGGAGATATCCCCTTATATTTAGAGAAGGAAAACGCACCCGTTTTTGGATTTACTCCAGATTGTAAATATCCAGTAGTTTATGGGGAGCGAGGGATTGTTAATTATGAGATCACAACGACCATCCCAGATGATTCAAGTGAACAAATTGGTCAGATTATAGGTGATCAAGCAAAAGACCACGTACCTGATCAATTAAGTGTGGTGATTGCGGGAAAAACAACAGCAATCACGGGAAAACGTGCTCCTTCCAATGCGCCAGAACTAGGCAAGAACGCGATTACTTTATTGGCACAGAAAATTAGCGAGGAACAGTTAGTCAAAGGAAATTTATTACAGTATTTCGACTGGTTAACCGCTAGTTTTCACGAAAAGCACTATGGCGAAGGAGTAGCTCTGGACTTTAAGGATCAGGATAGTGGGCAATTGATTTTAACGCCCTATGCGTTGGAAAAAAGAGGACAGCAATTGGTGTTATCATTGGCCGTGCGTTATCCTGTTTCTATTACAGAAAACGAAGTAACCACGCAGCTAACGAAGGCACTATTTCCAGAAAGTGAAGTGACCGTCATCCGCCGCCTCCCTAGTACGCTGTTTCCAAAAGATGAGCGCAATGTTCAAAAATTAACCAAGGTTTATGAACAAATTACTGGCTTAGATGGGACGCCAGTCACAACTACAGGTGCTACGTATGCTCGCTTTATGCCGAATATCGTTGCTTTTGGTCCATCATTTCCTGGTCAAAAAGGCATTGCGCATAACCAAGATGAATATATGGATGAAAAAGATTTACTGCTTAATCTGGAAATCTATATGCAAGCGATGATTGCATTAACAGAAGCATAAAACCAATAGAAGATACACGTATGAGAAGAAGCCAATGTTTTTCGTAGAGGTCGCATACGTGTATCTTCTATTTTTCTGTATAAAATTTCATTTTCAGTATATACAAAACAGTATATACTAGTTTATAATGGTGGAGAAATGTAAGCGTTAACGAAAGGGCGGATGGAAAATGACTTGGGGTGCAATTGCGACATGGCGGATGGCACATGATGGGTTACTAAAAGCTACAGAAGAATTACAACAAGGAGGTGCTGCAGGCACGGCCGTGGAACAATTAATTAAAGAAGTAGAAGACTATCCTTTTTATAAGTCAGTGGGCTACGGCGGTTTACCTAATGAGGAAGGGATTTTAGAAATGGATGCTGCCTATATGGATGGAGACACATTTGCAATTGGTGCTGTGGCGGGAATTACAGATGTTAAAAATCCGATTTCAGTGGCTAAAGCATTAAGTAAAGAGAAGTTTAATAGTTTTCGTGTTGGCGCAGGTGCAACGAAATATTCAATGTTGCACGGTTTTGAAAGAAAGAATATGTTGACAGAACGCGCTAATCAATGGTGGCAAAAGCGTTTAAAAGAAATTCAGGAAAATCAGTTGAACCCCTATGATGGGCATGATACTGTCGGCGCTATTACGTTAGACCAAACAGGATCAATGGCAGCTGGCACTTCCAGTTCGGGACTCTTTATGAAAAAAGCAGGACGTGTTGGTGATTCACCACTGTCAGGTTCTGGTTTTTATGTTGATAGCGAAATTGGTGGTGCTGCGGCTACAGGCTTAGGTGAAGATTTAATGAAAGGCTGTCTTTCTTATGAAATCGTTCGTTTAATGGGGGAAGGGCGCTCGCCACAACAAGCATGTGATCAAGCCGTCTATGCTTTTCATGAAAAATTGACCCAACGTTATGGGAAAGCAGGAGCTTTTTCACTAGTGGCCATGAACAAACAGGGAGACTGGGGCGTAGCTACGAATGTGGAATTTACTTTTACGGTTGGTACTGATATGCAGCAACCAGAAATCTATATTGCAAATCCAGGCAAGAATCATACCACAGAGATTCAGCCGATTTCACAAGAATGGTTAGCGGCCTATGAAAAAAGAATCAAAGCACCAATTGAATAAATGAGGAGAGTGAAGGAACATGAGTAAAAAACAAATTTATCTTTTTTGTGATGCAGGGATGTCTACAAGTATTATGGTGAATAAAATGATGGAAGTGGTGGAAAAACATCAAATGCCTTTAATGATTACTGCTTTTCCTATTGCAAGAGCACAAGAAGTGGTTGAAGCAGAGAAGCCTGTTGCTATTTTATTAGGACCACAAGTCCGTTTTTTATTAGAAAAAACAAAAGAACAATTTGCTCCTCAAGGGATTCCTGTCGCTGCAATTGCGCCAGAAATTTATGGCATGATGGATGGCGAAAAAGCATTGAAAGAAGCGCTGCGGTTAATTAAGCAAAATAAAAAATAATAGATAGGAGTGACGACCGTGCAAAAATTTTTGGATTGGTTAGAGCGCGTATTGACCCCTTTGGCAAAAGTGATAGGAGAAAATAAGTATTTAGTAGCGATTCGTGATGGCTTCCTTTTATCAACGCCCTTGTTGATTGTTGGTTCGGTCTTCTTATTAATTGCTAATTTTCCTTTGCCACAATGGGATACTTGGATGTCTCATTTGCTTGGTAAAGACTGGGCGACAATGATGTCTGTTCCAGCTAGTGCTAGTTTTGATGTAATGACTATTCTGGCCGTTGTCGGTATTGCCTATAGTTTAGGAAAACAATTCAATGTGGATGCAATGCAAGCAGGAATTATCGCATTGGTTTCATTTTTTATTGTAACGCCTTATCAAACATTATTTACACCGGAAAATAGTTCAAAGGTTTATGAAGTTACTAGTTTACCTTTAAAATGGATGGGTTCCAGTGGCTTGTTTTTAGGAATGATTGTCGCATTAATTGCGACTCGTTTATTTGTGGCCATTGTTCGTAAAGGGTGGACAATAAAAATGCCAGAAGGAGTGCCACCAACAGTGGTTAAGTCTTTTGAGGCCCTGATTCCGAGTTTTTTAGTTGTTACTCTCATGTTTTTAGTCAATTGGCTGGCTGCTTTAACTCCTTATGGTAATTTACAAGATGTTATTTTTGAATTTCTACAAACGCCCTTATTGAGTCTTGGTAATACCTTAGGTGCGATGAGCATTGCTTATTTATTTTTACACTTCTTTTGGTTCTTTGGCATTAACGGAGGTAGTGTGGTTGGCGCAGTCTTTAATCCTGTTTTGCGGGCATTGTCTGTTGAAAATTTACAAGCATTTAAAGACGGTCATGAAATTCCCAACATCATCACTGGACAATTTCAAGATATGTTTGCAACATTTGGTGGCGCCGGTTCCACACTCTCATTAATCATTGTGATGGTCTTATTCTGTAAAAGTCAACGAATTAAAAAGCTTTCGCAACTTTCACTAATTCCTGGTGTTTTTGGGATTAACGAACCAATCATTTTTGGGTTACCAATTGTTTTAAATCCAATCCTTTTAATTCCATTTGTTTTAGTACCCGCAATTAATATTATTATTGCCTATTTTGCTATGGATTGGGGCTTAGTTCCATTGACGAACGGTATTCAATTGCCGTGGACGACCCCGCCAATTATCTCAGGATTTTTAGTCAGCGGTTGGCAAGGATCAATTCTGCAAGCTCTCTTATTGGTACTAGGAATGTTCATTTACTATCCTTTTATTCGAGTTATGGATGACCAATATTTACGTGAAGAATGGAAAGCACAAGAAGAAGAGAGTGAAGAAATTGATTTTGATTCCTTTGACTTCGATGATTTATAAAAAAGGAGGAAATAGGCGTGAAAAAAATCCTTTTAGTCTTAAACCACAGTTTAGCAGGATTTGGCAGTGATGAACAAGCTCAGCTGAAACCAAGTGGTAAAAAAGCTCCCTTAGGTCCAGGGGTAACATTGCTACCATTTTTACAGAAGCAAGGAGCGGAAATTGTTGCGACACTTTATTGTGGTGACCAATATTATTTGGAAAACGAGGAAGAGGTAGCAAAGAAATTTATTGGCTTTGCAAAAAAGTTTCATGCCGATGCGGTTCTTTGCGGACCTGCCATGCATTATCCTAATTTTGGAGAAATGGCCGCTCATCTAGCTTGTAAGTTTAATGCTGCAGGCATTCCTGCAATTGCAGCGATGGCAGAAGAAAATCCAGCAGTTAGTCACTATTATCAGCAAGTACCGATTGTGAAGATGCCCAAAAAGGGCGGCATTGGTTTAAATAATTCGTTTAAACAAATGGCGCAATTGGTCGTGGCAAAAGCAAATGGAAAAGAAACCAAACAGTTAGAAGAAAAAAGTTGTTTTTAATTGTTGATAATCTAAAGAGAAATCCAGAATGAACACATGATTGTGTTCGTTTTGGATTTTTTGCTTTTGTTTAGCGAATGTATGTTCTATAATAGGGAGGCAGATAGGTGGGATTACGTGAAATCAACGAGAAAAATTGCGGTTCGTCAAGTGGTCGAATTTATTTTAAGGCGGGGAAGTATCGATTCTCGCCATGTGAGTGAACATACACCACAAGAAGGTAGTCGCCTTCATCGAATGTTGCAAAAGGAAGCGGGGAGCCTTTATCAAAAGGAAGTATCTTTAAAAATTGAGGTGCCTTTAAATGGCCATAATTATTGTGTAGAAGGTCGTGCAGACGGCATTTTTGTGAAAGAAACTGGGCAAGTGGTCATTGATGAAATTAAAACATCCGAACCAGCGTTTGAAGAATTGCCGCCAGAAAAGGTCGAATTGTTTTGGTATCAAGCGATGTGTTATGGTCACATGTATTGCCAACAAGAACAACTTTCTGAAATAACGCTTCAACTCACTTATTATCAGACCACCACAAAACAAATCACACGACAAGAACGCCATTTTACAGAAGCTGCATTAGCGGAGTTTTTTACTGATTTGATGAAGCGCTATGAACAGTGGGTAATTTTTAAAGAAGAGTGGCGTATTTTGAGAAATAAATCATTAAAAAATCTTAGTTTTCCTTACGGGGAGTATCGCAAAGGGCAACGAGAATTGGCGGTAGCCGTCTATAAAACAATTCTTAGTAAACAGCGGCTCTTCGTGGAAGCACCAACTGGAACAGGCAAGACAATGTCCACTCTTTTTCCAGCAATGAAAGCAATTGGTGAAGAAGAAGGTGAACGGATTTTTTATTTAACAGCTAAGACCATCACGCGGCAAGTGGCTGAAGATGCCGTCAAAGCGCTGTCCGAAAAACAAGCGCAAACTAAGAGTATTACGTTAACAGCAAAAGATAAAATTTGTTTTTTAACTGAACGAAATTGTACACCAGAACATTGCCCGTTTGCTGACGGCTATTATGATCGTTTAAATGAGGGACTGTGGGATTTATTGCAACATGAAAATCATTTAACGAGAGAGGTTATTGAACGGTATGCACAAAAGCACCAATTGTGTCCATTCGAGTTGTCGCTAGATGCAAGTCTTTGGTGTGATTTAATTATTGGCGATTACAATTATCTATTTGATCCAACGGTTTATTTACGGCGCTTCTTTGAAGAACCCCAAAGTGCAGAAGAGAATATTTTTTTAGTGGATGAAACCCATAATTTGGTTAATCGTTCACGGGAGATGTATTCGGCCGCTATTTCTAGGAATGCGGTTTTGCAAATTCAAAAAAGATTGCAAAAAGAATCTATTCAATTAAAAAGAGCTTGTCAAAAAGTCTTAACTACGTTTGATGATATTGAAGCAATCTGTGAAGAAAAAGACACGGATTTTTTTGCCCAACGCGCGCCAATTGATTCATTAGTTAAACAGATACAGCGATTAACAGAAGTAATTGCAGAATGGTTGCCAGAAAATCAACACATTGAGGAATTGGCGTCGATTCTCAGTTTTTATTTTGATTGTTTAAGTTATCTTCGAATCAGCGAGTATTACGACAACGGTTTTTATACGTCTATTTCTTTGCGAAACTATGACTGCGTTGTGAAACAATTTTGTGTCGATCCGGCTTATTTATTGTCACAACGATTAGATAAAGGGAAAGCGAGTATCTTATTTTCGGCAAGTTTAACACCTCTGAATTATTATCAAGAAGTGCTTGGTGGAGGTGAAGAAAGCCTACGTTATCGGATTCCGTATCCTTTTCCAGAAGAAAATCAATTGTTGATGATCGGTAGTCATCTTCAAACAACCTATAAAAACCGTGAAAAAAGTTATCCACAGATTAGTGAACTTTTAGGAAAGTTAAGTGAAACAAAAACAGGTAATTATTTAATTTTCTTCCCTTCTTATGCCTATATGGATGATGTCTATCAAGTATTTAGCCAACGTTACCCGCAAGTAAAAACTCAAATTCAGGGAACGGACTTAAACGAAAAAGAGCGAGAAGCATTTTTAGCTGAATTTAAAGAGAATCCTCAAGAAACTTTCATCGGTTTTTGTGTTTTAGGTGGTATATTTTCAGAAGGAATTGACTTGAAAGGTACCCGATTGATTGGTACGATAATTGTTAGTGTCGGGCTACCACAAATGAATCCGGAGCAAGAACTGATTCGCACTTTTTATCAAGAAGAGCGAGGGCAAGGGTTTCAATTTGCGTATCAAATTCCTGGCATGAATAAAGTCTTGCAAGCGGCTGGACGTGTCATTCGAGATGCGGAAGATAAAGGCTTTGTGTTGTTATTAGACGAACGATTTGAATTACCAAGTGTCCAGCGTTTCTTTCCGCCGCATTGGTTGGCGCATCGAAAGGCAAACACCAATGAACAACTCATTCAACAAGTGAAACAATTTTGGTTAAAAAATAAAGAAAACAAAGGAGGAAACAAATGAAGACCATTTTAGTCCTTCATACAGGTGGGACCATTTCCATGTCGAAAGTAGCAGGAGGAAGTGTTGCCCCGAATAAAAAAAATCCGTTGATGGAACAAGAAGCATTATTTTCTGGCAAGGTTCATTTAGTTGTCGAAGATATTTTTAATATTCCCTCACCACACATGACCTTAGAACGGATGTTTCAATTAAAAGAACGGATTCAAAAAGCTTATTCTGAACCAATTGATGGCGTGGTTATTACGCATGGAACAGATACATTAGAAGAAACAGCTTATTTTTTAGATATAACCTTAGAGAAAAAAATTCCCATTGTTTTAACAGGAGCAATGCGGTCAAGTAACGAAATCGGTAGTGATGGCTTGTATAATTTCATCAGTGCTATTTGGACTGCTTGTTCAGACGAATCGTACGATAAAGGTGTTTTAGTCGTGATGAATGATGAAATTCATACGGCGCGTTATGTGACAAAAACACATACAACGAACGTAGCAACGTTTCGGACGCCAACTTTTGGACCAATTGGAACCATTGCGAAAGAACGTGCTTTTTTTGCGAAAGAGGTCTTACCACAAGAAGTTTGCGATGTTTCTTCTGTGAAAGGAAATGTTCACGTAGTGAAGGCCTATGCGGGGATGGGTGAACGGATGTTTGAATTATTAAACACCCCAGAAACGGATGGGTTAGTAATTGAAGCGCTAGGCGCGGGTAATTTACCGCCAGAAACGCTCCCAGCATTACAAAAGATGCTAGACAACGGGATTCCAGTCGTTTTAGTTTCTCGTTGTTCCAATGGCATTGCTGAAGATATCTATGATTATGCTGGTGGTGGCGTTGGCTTGAAAAAAATGGGGGTCGTTTTTGCCCGTGGTTTAAACGGACCGAAAGCGCGGATTCGTTTAATTGTTGGTTTAAACAGCGAAAAAAATCCTGCAGAGTTAAAAGAATTTTTGGAACAGTAACTAATTTTAAGGAGAAAATAAATGAAGTTGTTTGAACGCATTCATCAAGATACTGAAATTCGACAAATTTATGATGCAATTGGTCAAATGGAAGATGAAGAAGCTGGGTGGGCATACCATAATTGGTTTCATGTAACCAATGTCGTAGCCATGACGGAAATGATTTTGAAACAACTTGCTGTTTCAGAGGAGTATTTAGAGGCGGCAAAAATTGCGGCACTGCTCCATGATGTGGGTGCGCTACAAGGAAAAGCAGGACATGCACTTCGTGGGAAACAATTTGCAGAAGCATATTTTCGTAAGCAAAAGATTTGTTTGCCTTATCAAGAAGAAATTTTATCTTCTATAGAAAATCATAGTAATGGCTTTGATTCGGAAGAGTTAATGACACTAGCGCTAATCATTAGTGATAAGTTAGATATTACAACCTCTCGTGTTGCAAAGGCTGGTTATTTCGTGCCAGGAATGCGGCAATTTCAATTTTTAAAGAAAATTGAAATTATGCTTTCAGAACAAGAGGTTTGTGTCGCGTTTACGGCAGAAGAAGAACTGGATTTAGAAGAATTAAATGCGTTTTATTTTATGCCAAAGGTCTTCAAAGCAATTGCCGCTTTTTCAGAAAAAATTCAACGCCGACCAATCGTTTTATTGAATAATCAAGAATGGCCGGTACCAAAACAAAAAAATCCTTCAACTGTTCATTAACAGTTGAAGGATTTTTTTAGCGATAATTGTTAAACTCAAGAGCCATTGGTAAATCTAATTCTCGTAAAAGAGCCATGACTTTTTGTAAATCATCCCGACTTTTTCCAGTTACCCGAATTTTGTCTTCTTGGATTTGTGACTTAACTTTAATCCCAGAGTTTTTGATAGCTGTGTTGATTTTTTTTGCATTTTCTTTATCAATACCACTGATTAAATCACCATATTGGCGAGCAGTACCGCCTAAGGCTTTTTCACTTTCTGAGAAATGAATATTTTTAATCGGAACATTGCGTTTGACTAATTTTCCAAATAAAATATCCTTCACTTGCTCGACTTTATAATCATCTTCAGCTACGACTACTAGTTTATCGTTTTCCAATTTAATATCAGCAATTGACCCTTTAAAGTCAAAACGATTTTTCAATTCTTTCAAGGCAATTTGAATTGCGTTTTTGACTTCCTCCATATTGACCTCTGAAACTACATCAAAACTTGCTTCTTTTGCAGCCATGTAAAAACCTCCTAAAATATTCTTTGCTTCATCATATCATGAAATAGTAAAAAAGGTTAGGCTAGAATCATTTTGAATAGAGAAATAAGAAGATCAATTTTAGGGATATCTTCCCGCATTCTTTCATGGAAACGTTGCAAAAAAAATTTTCAATGTTCGCTTTTAGCCCCTTTTCTTTTAGGATAGAACCTGTTATTCTAAGTCAGAAGAATAGCGAAGGAGCGAAGAAAAATGAGTCGATTGGTTAGTACTTACCAAAGAAATGAATCGATAAAAAAAATAGCAGTGATGGCGATAACCGCTTTGACTTCTGCGGTCGGTTTGAATTTCTTTTTGATTCCGGCAAAAGTTTTTTCGGCAGGGATGAACGGAATTGCGCAAATCATTGCTACATTATTATATACAAATTTAGGAATCCATATTAATACAGGGATCTTCATTTTATTTTTAAACATTCCCGTCTTCATTCTAGGGTTTGTAAAATTAGGGAAACAATCAATGATTCTTAGTTTCATCAATGTTATTGGTATTTCCGTTGTCACTATGTTTGTGCCAATCGTAACAGTCACAACGAATCCTTTGATGAACGCAATTATGGGTGGTGTCTTAGTCGGCGTTGGCGCAGGGCTTTCATTGAAAATGGGCTTTAACACTGGCGGCATGGATATTATTTCACTGATTCTTTCAAAAACAACAGGGAAAACCGTTGGTAATTTTATGTTCTTATTAAATGGTATTATTGTGCTGTTGGCTGGTTTTGTATTTAACTGGGAAAGTGCGTTGTATACTATTATTTCTATTTACTGTTTGAGTCAGGTGGTCGACATGATTCATACCAGTCACCAAAAAGTCACAGCAATGATTGTCACCACGAGACCAGAAGCTGTTGCCTTAGAAGTTTCTCAACAAATCGCTCGTGGCATGACCTTGTTGCCTTCAATCGGCGGCTATTCAGGTGCAGAAGGTCGGATGATTATGATGGTCATTACTCGCTACGAGCTCTATGATTTAGAACAAGCAGTTTACAGTATCGATGAGAATGCCTTTGTAAATATTTTACCAACACAATCGGTTTTAGGGCGTTTTGCCAATGAAGATGAACAACGGATTTTTCATAGTACAGGAACATTTCCTGAGCTTCAATCTTACAAGGTGAAACGTTATCCGCCAAAGAAAAAATTAAAATAGCAAGTCGGCCTTCAGGTCCCAAAGTCTTAACGGGAAAACTGGAGGTTTTTTTATAAAAATGAAGGTTATGTGAAAGAATAGACAAAAATTTTCTGAAAAAGGGAATTTTACTAGAAAAGTGTCAGGAATTCTGCTAAAATAGAACCGTTGGTTAGGGAACACCTAACAAATAAAGTTTTTAAAAACTTAGGAGGAATTTTTTATGCCAGTAGTATCAGGAGCAGAATTCTTAAAAGCAGCACGTAAAGGCGGCTATGCAGTAGGTGGCTATAACACAAATAACTTAGAATGGACACAAGCGATTTTAGAAGCAGCAGAAGCTAAAAAAGCACCAGTTCTAATCCAAACATCAATGGGCGCTGCTAAATACATGGGCGGCTACAAAGTAGCTAAAGACATGATTACTAATTTAGTAGACTCAATGAATATCACAGTTCCAGTAGCAATTCACTTAGACCACGGTGACTACGAAGCTGCTTTAGAATGTATCGAAGTTGGCTATACTTCAATCATGTTTGATGGTTCTCACTTACCATTCGAAGAAAACTTAAAATTAGCGAAAGATGTAGTTGAAAAAGCGCACGCTAAAGGTATTTCTGTCGAATGTGAAGTTGGTTCAATCGGTGGTGAAGAAGACGGAATCATCGGTACTGGCGAATTAGCTGATATCGAAGAATGTAAACAAATGGTTGCTACAGGTATTGACTACTTAGCATGTGGTATCGGTAACATCCATGGTCAATATCCAGAAAACTGGAAAGGTTTAGCATTTGATCACTTACAAGCAATTGCTGAAGCTGTCGGTTCTGATGTACCTCTAGTATTACACGGAGGTTCTGGTATTCCTCAAGAACAAATTGAAAAAGCAATTTCAATGGGTATCTCAAAAGTTAACGTAAATACAGAATTCCAATTATCATTCGCTAAAGCAACGCGCGAATATATTGAAGCTGGTAAAGATTTAGAAGGTAAAGGATTTGACCCTCGTAAATTATTAGCACCAGGTAAAGCTGCAATCATCAAAGATGCAGAAGAACACATTGATTGGTTCGGTTCAGCTAACAAAGCTTAATCAACTAGTTACGTTAAAGACAGCCACAGCACGTGGCTGTCTTTTTTATTTTTTGTTATTTTTTCATTCTATTAAAATACCTGAGAAGTTTTCTTTTTTCTTAAGCTTGATTATGATAGAATGATTGGGTAGTTTATTTAGAAAACGTATATTACAGATAGGTGAGAATATAAATGAAAAAAATTGTAATCAATGGGAATCGTCCATTAAAAGGCGAAGTAACCATTAGCGGCGCTAAAAATAGTGTGGTCGCTTTAATTCCAGCTGCTATTTTAGCAGATTCGCCCGTGACTTTAGATGGCGTTCCTGACATTCAGGATGTTCACTCATTAATTGAAATTTTAGAAATTATGGGTGCTAAAATTACTTTTGAAAATAATACATTAATTATTGACCCAACAGAAGTTGTTTCTGTGCCAATGCCAAAAGGAAAAATCAATAGCTTACGTGCGTCCTATTATTTTATGGGCTCACTTCTTGGTCGATTTGGGGAAGGCGTTGTCGGCTTACCTGGCGGTTGTTACTTAGGCCCTCGTCCAATTGATTTACATATCAAAGGATTTGAAGCATTAGGCGCTCATGTAACCAACGAACATGGGGCGATGTACTTGAGAACAGACGAAGCTGGCTTACAAGGAACACGAATTTTTATGGATATGGTATCTATTGGCGCTACAATCAATGTCATGTTAGCCGCAGTTAAAGCCAAAGGCAAAACGATTATTGAAAATGCTGCGCGTGAGCCAGAAATTATTGATATTGCTACATTATTAAATAACATGGGTGCAAAAGTTCGAGGAGCTGGAACGGACGTTATTCGGATTGAAGGTGTCGAAGAATTACATGGCTGTCGTCACTCGATTATTCCAGATCGAATTGAAGCTGGGACTTATTTAGCTATGGCAGCAGCTATGGGTGAAGGAATCAAGGTTCGAAATGTTATTTATGAGCATTTAGAAAGCTTCATTGCGAAATTGCAAGAAATGGGCGTTAAGATGACAATTGAAGAAGACATGATTGAAGTTCATCCATCACATGATCTGAAAATGACGACGGTGAAAACCTATCCGTATCCTGGTTTTGCCACAGACTTGCAACAACCGTTAACGCCATTACTTTTAAAAGCACAAGGAACTGGTGAAATTATTGATACGATTTATGCTCAACGAAATAAGCATATCCCTGAGTTGGTGCGGATGGGGGCTGATGCTTCGGTTGAAGGCAATATGATTATCTTAAATGGCCCAAATCAATTGCACGGTGCAGAAGTAGTCGCCTCTGATTTACGGGCAGGCGCTTGCCTAGTCACTGCCGGCTTGATGGCTGAAGGTACGACCACTATTTATAATGTAGAATATATTTTACGTGGGTACGACCACATTATCGAAAAGTTAACTGCTTTAGGCGCTGATATTCAAATGCTAGAAACCGAAGAACAAGAAGGTCCGTTTGAGGTGGATCAATGAGCGACTATTTAACAATGGCTGAATTGGAAAACAGTACGTTAAAAGATATTTATGCGTACGCGAAAGAGTTTAAAATTCCTTATTATAGCCAAATGAACAAAAAAGAATTGTCTTTAGCTGTGATTCGTGCACAAGCTGAGAAGCAAGGGTTTTTCTTCATGGAAGGAATTTTAGATATTGTTTCTCAGGATGGTTATGGCTTTTTGCGGCCAATTAATTATGGACCAAGTGCAGAAGACATTTATATTTCTTCTTCTCAAATTCGTCGTTTCGGATTGAGAAATGGGGACAAAGTAGCTGGCAAGGCGCGTCCGCCAAAGGAATCAGAACGTTACTATGGACTCATGCATGTTGAAAGTGTCAATGGGAAAGATCCTGAAGAAGCGAAAGAGCGGCCACATTTTCCAGCGCTAACACCGTTGTATCCTGAAAAACAATTAACGTTAGAAACAACGGCTGGCAGATTATCAACACGAATGATTGATGTATTTGCCCCAATTGGTTTTGGGCAACGTGGTTTAATTGTAGCGCCGCCAAAAGCGGGGAAAACAAGTGTTTTAAAGGAAATTGCTAATGGGATTACAGAAAATCATCCTGATGTGGAATTGATTCTGTTGTTAATTGACGAGCGTCCTGAAGAAGTGACTGATTTAGAGCGAAGTGTTAAAGGCGATGTGGTTTCTTCAACTTTTGATCAACAACCACAAAATCATACGCGAGTTGCTGAATTGGTTCTGGATCGAGCAATGCGCTTAGTTGAAGACAAACGGGACGTAGTTATTTTAATGGACAGCATCACTCGTTTAGCAAGGGCCTATAATTTAGTGGTCCCGCCTAGTGGTCGAACCTTAAGTGGCGGAATAGATCCAGCTGCGTTTTTCAAACCTAAACGATTTTTTGGTGCTGCCAGAAATATCGAAGAAGGGGGCAGTCTGACTATTTTAGCCACGGCATTGGTGGATACAGGTAGCCGAATGGATGATGTCATCTATGAAGAATTCAAAGGTACAGGCAACATGGAGCTCCATTTATCTCGTGAATTAGCAGAGCGCCGTATTTTCCCAGCAATTGATATTAAAAAATCAAGTACGCGAAAAGAAGAGTTGCTAATGACACCAGAACAACTAGAAGAAACGTGGAAATTGAGAAATAATATGTCAGGAGACTCGCTGGAATATACGGATCAATTCATAAAAATGTTAAAACGGACCCAAAATAATCAACAATTATTTGAAGTTTTCCATGATGTTTCGTTTGGTAAACAAATTAAAAGAAATCCAAAAAGATAATTGCATACCAACTGAAAACATGGTAAGATAGCATTGTTGTATACCGACAAAATAACTCTGATACAGCAAATGGATCAGGGCAAAGGAGCGAAAAAACGTATGAAACAAGATATCCATCCAAATTACCAACCAGTAGTATTCATGGATTCAACAACAGGTTTCAAATTCCTTTCAGGTTCAACTAAAGGATCTTCAGAAACTGTTGAATGGGAAGATGGCAATACTTATCCATTATTACGTGTTGAGGTTACTTCAGACTCACACCCATTCTACACTGGTCGTCAAAAATTCACACAAGCCGACGGACGTGTGGACCGTTTCAACAAAAAATACGGTCTCAAAGACGAAAACGCAAATCCAGACGCATAGTCTTTCAAAACATTGTTATGACAAGGTTTATAGAGGTTTTCCACTGTGGTGGGAAACCTCTATTTTTGTTGGATAGGCAGTTTTAAATTCAGAGAAATTATTTAAATATTATTTTATTTAACTGAAAGTATAGCTAGTCCGTATACCGTATAATTTAAATTATTTGGATAGTATACATATTGTAAAGTGCAATTGTCTTTTTAGAATCTTTAAGGTATAATTTGTTTTAATGAGTTTATATGTAAGCTTTTTCTTTTTAAAGACTTTGATCATATCTTTTTTATAAGAAAACTATTGTTTGTGAAAGGATATAAAAGTGCTAAAACAATTGTACTTAACAGTATTAAGATGGAGACCGTACAAGCATAAAAAAGTAAAAATTGTGTACATAATGAGTTTCCCAAGAAATGATGGACATTTAATTGAACAATTAGAACAACAATATCACGGAATGATAATAGTACTTTATACAAAAAATTGTCAATCATACGCAGCATCCTTAAATCAAAAAGGCATAAAGACGATACTTTTTGATAAGAAAACTTTGTTGATTACAACGGCGATTTCATACTTGAAGTCAGCGCCGTTAATTTTTGTAGATAATTATTTTCCAGAATTGGCAATTTTAAAAAAAAAGCAAGTAGTTATCCAATTATGGCATGCTAATGGGGCTTTAAAACAGTTTGGCTGGGGTGCTTATCACACGAAACATAGAAGTAGCAAGGATCAAATCAGGTTTCAAAAAGTTTACGATAAAATGAATTATTTTATCGTTAATTCACTAAAAATGGAAGCAATTTTTAGAAACAATTATCGTCTCGAGAATGCTCAATTTTGTCATTTTGGTTCGCCGCGTCTTGCTTATCTTGAAAAATTAGAGGTAGGAGAAACAAATCAGAATAATAAAGTTTTATATGCACCAACTTACCGAGAGGGAATGAATGAAATGATGCTTGTGATAAATCAAGCAATAAAGGCTTTTTCTGCTATGCCAAATTTTCATTTTTATATGAAATTACATCCATCAATCCAGTTAGATGCCATTGAACTACCGAGAAATGTTTCTATTTGGGAAAAGCATATTTTTGAAAGCTTTAGTGAAATAGGCTACTTGATTACTGATTATTCGAGTGTGGTCTTTGAATACATGCATGTTAAAGAGCAACCGAACATTTTATTTTTTTGTCCAGATTTAGAAAAATACGCATTAAATCCTGGAATTGAGCCTGATTTTTTTGAATATTTACCAGGACCGTTAGTTGAAAATGAAAAACAGTTGATTGTGGCATTGTCAAATTTTTCAATAAATAGTTATAAAGATAATATTACTAGAATTAACGAAGAATGGAATCAATATCAGTCAAAAGAGACCATTAATAAAATAGTAGAGTTGGTAGAGAGAATCTTGGGGGGATTTTGTGAAAAGTAAGGTACGCACTGAATATATTGGGGGATTACCAGTTGACGTATTAACACATCAAGAAATTATGGATGACTTAGAAAGTTATCTCAAAGCTAAAGAGAAAATGATTGTAACTAGCGTTAATCCGCAGATTTCATTGTTAGCATTTGAACATCCAGAAGTTAAGTTATATTTGAAAAGAGCAACTCATCGGATTGCAGATGGGATAGGTGTGGTCAAGGCATCGAAGCTAATGGGTGGGTCTATTCGTGAAAGAGTTACAGGAATTGATGTCATGGATAATTTTTTAGAGTATGCAAATCAACATAAGGAACGAATCTTCTTGTATGGTGCAAAGCAAGAAGTAGTTGAAGCAGCAGCTAAAAATATTCAACGACAATATCCAGGGATTGTTATTAGCGGTATTTTACATGGCTATACAAAGAAAAAACAGCAAGAAATTGTGGAACAAATTAACAAAGCTGAACCAAGGTTTGTCTTTGTAGCATTAGGTTCACCGAAACAAGAGATTTTTTTGGAACAAACAATTGATCACCTGACAGCTAATGTATTTTTAGACGTAGGCGGTACTTTTGACGTATTAGCTGGATCAGTAAAAAGAGCGCCAGAATTTTATATAAATCACAATTTGGAATGGTTATATCGTTGTTTGACAATGAAGAGATACGATCGGTTAATGCAAATTCCTAAATATATTTATTTGACTATTAAGTATCGGAACAACAAGTCTAGGGGGCAGTAAATGATTATTTTGTTTATTTGGGAAAATGACGTAGACACAACTTTTTATATCGTGAAAATAGAGAAAGATGAGAAGTTCATTTTACGAGTACCACCTATTCACAAACTAAGTAAATTTGTTCAAAATAATCAATGGAATAGTTTGATAGAAGAATTAAGAAAATTGTCTTCATATGAAGTAACTGAGTACATAATTATAAAAAAAGCAATGCTTTTTTCGTATCTTTTTGAAGACGATAAAGAAATTGTTATTTCAAATCAAAGTGAGCGGCATCTAATAGATCAAAATGGCAAAGAATGGTTTTTACCAAAAGGAAAAGTTGCTGTAAATCAAGAGGTGCTTTCAGAATATCTTCGTTTTAGTCATTCAGATGCTGAACGTTCATTTGAGCATCAGGAACACATTTTTCGTTTAACGAAAATTAAATTATTAAAAGATAAAAATCCGTTAAAATTGCAAAAGCAGTTAAAGCAATTAAAAAAAGCTACAACAACGTCTTTCTCTATAAAATCTCTGAGTAAGTTATTACTAATTTATACTGCTACAGAAAATAAAAAATTTGATCGAAAAACCATCAAAGTCAATCAAGAGTAGCCTTTTTTCTATTCACAAAAATTGATAATTAACGAAGAAATATCAAAGTACAATGGAGGTTTTTATGAAAAAAATACTTACTTACGGCACATTTGACCTCCTGCACTATGGTCATATTAATTTGTTGAAAAAAGCGAAACAACAAGGGGACTACCTGATTGTTGGACTTTCAACAGATGCTTTTAATTTAGAAAAAAAGAAACAAAGTTATTTTTCATATGAAAAACGTAAACAATTATTAGAGGCAATTCGTTATGTTGATTTAGTTATTCCTGAAACTAGTTGGAAACAAAAAGTTTCCGATATTGCTGAATTTAAAATTGATACGTTAGTCATGGGCGATGATTGGCAAGGGGCTTTTGATTTTCTAGAAGTTGAAACAACCGCAAAGGTTCTTTATTTGCCACGAACGCCAGAAGTATCAACCACACAGATAAAAAAAGAATTATATTATAGTGAATAATAAAAAGTCTCCTTGGTATTTTTCAAGGAGACTTTTTTCAAGATTATCCTTCCCAAAAGTCAAAGATTGATCAGCATTGTTTTGCTGATTTGTTAGACTAGTAGGTACATTCAGCTTTATAAAGGAGATCTTGAAGAAATGAGTAGAAAAAAAGTCGGTGTTTTCTGTCTATTTCTGTTTTTCACATTTTTTATTATTGTTCCAAAAGTAGAAGCTACAGAAGAAATGAAGACTAAATTTACAGTAACGCCTGTTTTACCAGAAAATCAAGTGTCAGGAACATCTAGTTATTATGATTTAATTCTGGCACCAAAGCAATCTTCCACTATTGTCTTAGATATAAAAAATAAGACAGACGAAAAATTGTCCATCGTATTGACTCTAGCAAATGCATCAACAAATGATAATGGGTTGATTGTGTACAATGATTTTGATAAACCACTTGATTCATCGTTAAAGGTTCCGCTGACAGACTTGGTTACTTTAGAAAATGAGGAAGTGAGTGTGCCGCCTCATCAAACAGTATCAGCAAAGATGAAGGTGAAGGGACTTGATCAGCCTATCAAAGGAGTTGTTTTAGGCGGGGTTTATGCGCATCTCAAAGATGAAAAAACAGAGGAAGAGAACCAAGCAACGGGATTAACCAGTCGCTACGGGTTTAATGTTGCGATTGCCATGAGGAGTGCTGAGAATGCTCCTTTAACAGAGGTGAACCAACTGAAATTAGCGAAAGTAACACCTACAATTGCTTTAGGGGCCAAATCGCTAAAGGCGGTCATTCAAAATCCGTGTGCTGCTATTTTTCCAGAAGTTCGTTTAGAAGGTCAAGTGATAAAAAAAGGGTCCTCTAAAAAAATTGCACAACGGACACTAAAAAATGTTCGCTTTGCCCCAAATAGTTCCATGAATTTTCATCTTGATTTGGGCAAACAACCGCTAGATGCTGGGACTTATATATTTACAGGACGTGCTATTTTACAACAAGATGAACAACGGTCTTGGCCTTTTCAACAAGAATTTACGATTAACACTCGTGAAGCAAAAAAATTGAATCAAGAAGCTACGATCAAATGGGTCCTACCCACATGGTGGTTACCGACTTTCTACACGTTGTTAGTAATCACAATTGGGGCAATTTATAGTGTCATTTGGCGCAATAATTATCAAAAAACAAGCGAAAAGGAGAGTGAGAATAATGGCTAGTTGGTTTTGGTTGTCTGGCGGTTTAGCGGTCATTTGTTTTATGTTTTTCCTCTTTTCTTTGCTGACTAGTATGAGTTTTATTCAGCATGCAAAAGAACCCAGAAGTATTCTAAAAGAAACGCTTTTAAGTTGGTTAATGCTTTTACTTAGTGGTGGGTGGATTACAATCGGACTATTGTTATATTTTTCGCTAAAGAATCAATAAACAAAAAACGAGCATTCATTGTTAGATAACCGTGAATGCTCGTTTTTTTGTTTTAGGAAAATGCTCTTTAGCAACTTGCCAGATTTCATTGGGCAATCTGACTGAAATTGTTAAATTGTTCTGTCGAAACGACAAAAAAGTGGTAAACTAAACGTGTATGTTAGTTATTTAATCAAAAGTAATGTATCCGCTTACTTATAAAATGGAAACGAAGGAGCATATTGCAATGACAGAAAAACTTTTAGGAAGTATCGAAGCCGGTGGCACAAAATTTGTATGTGGCGTTGGGACAGATGATTTGACCATCGTAGAACGTGTCAGTTTTCCCACAACAACCCCAGAAGAAACAATGAAAAAAGTAATAGAATTTTTCCAACAATATCCTTTAAAAGCGATTGGGATTGGTTCGTTTGGTCCGATTGATATTCACGTTGATTCTCCTACGTATGGTTATATCACTTCTACACCAAAATTAGCTTGGCGTAACTTTGACTTGTTAGGAACTATGAAACAACATTTTGATGTGCCAATGGCTTGGACAACGGATGTGAATGCTGCGGCATATGGTGAGTATGTTGCTGGAAATGGGCAACATACATCTAGTTGTGTATATTATACAATTGGAACTGGTGTTGGCGCTGGAGCGATTCAAAACGGTGAGTTTATTGAAGGCTTTAGCCATCCAGAAATGGGGCATGCGTTAGTCCGTCGTCATCCTGAAGATACGTATGCAGGAAATTGTCCTTATCATGGAGATTGTTTAGAAGGGATTGCAGCAGGACCAGCAGTTGAAGGTCGTTCTGGTAAAAAAGGTCATTTATTGGAAGAGGATCATAAAACTTGGGAACTAGAAGCTTATTATTTAGCGCAAGCGGCGTACAATACTACTTTATTATTAGCGCCAGAAGTGATCATTTTAGGTGGCGGCGTCATGAAACAACGTCATTTGATGCCGAAAGTTCGTGAAAAATTTGCTGAATTAGTCAATGGATATGTGGAAACACCGCCTTTAGAAAAATACTTGGTGACGCCTCTTTTAGAAGATAATCCAGGAACAATTGGTTGCTTTGCCTTGGCAAAAAAAGCTTTAATAGCTCAAAAATAACCATTTACTCGCAGTTCATGCATTATATTTGAAGGAAATGGCTAAGAATGATACTCTTATTATGTAATTAATTATTTAGGAGGGATTAGCATGGCAGATTTAAAAGGACGTTTTGACGATGCAAAAGATAAAGTAGAAGGTACTGCAAAAGAAGCGCAAGGCAAAGTTACGGATGATAAAGGCAAAGAACTTGAAGGAAAAGCTCAATCAACCTTTGCTGACGTAAAAGACAAAGCACGTGATGCCGGCGACGACCTTAAAGAAGGCGCTGAAAAATTAACTGATAAAGTTAAAGAAGGCTTTGAAGACTTAAAAGACAAATTTAGTAAAGATAAATAAAAATTAACAAAAGAGCGTGGGCTTACGTTGAAATAACGTAAGCCCACGCTCTTTTGTTTAGATATCAAATCCTTGCTTCTGTAAAAATGTTTTTACTTCTGGCCGACGATTATAAGAAAAATAGGACAAAGACTTCTGTGACCAATCCGCTGTTTGGGCGTTACTTGAGCGGCTGGCATAATAATCTTTTAATAATTCATCATATGTGTGCATATCTGTCAATTTGTCTGATTGGTAGTGATTTTCACTTAAAATATTTTCAAAAGGCATCCGTGGTTTTACACCATTTAACGTTTCTGGTACACCGATTGTTAATCCGAAAAGTGGTACAGTTAATTCAGGCAAAGATAAGCGTTTGGCTACTGTGTCTAAGTCATTTCGAATGCCGCCAATATAACAAATCCCTAAATCCATAGATTCAGCCGCAATGGCCATGTTTTGCGCAGCAATCGTTGTATCAACGGCAGCTACTAATAATGATTCTGGTGTCTTTAAGGGTTCCAATGATTGCCCCTCTTTTGACAAAATCGTTGCATGACGATACAAATCAGCAACAAAAACATAGAACACACCAGTGTTAACGACATAGTCTTCACAATTCGCTAAACGTCCCAATTCTCTGCGTAGCTCAGGATCTTTGATTTCTATAATTGTATAAGCTTGTAAAAAATTGGAGCTTGATCCTGCTTGAGCTGCAGTAATTAACTGTTGTTTCTGCTTGTCCGTTAACGCTTGCTTTTTAAAATGACGAACGGAACGGTGACTTAGTAATTGTTCGATTGTTTGATTCATAAAAAACCTCCGTTTAAATTAAGAAAGAGAACAGAAAAACCCACAGCTTAATAGTGGGTTTCTCTGTCGTTAATTGCTAAAGATTACAGAATACGTTCAAATGGATCTAAACTAATTCCTTGGTCTAAGACGATTTTTGCGTATTCTTTCGCTGCAAATAAAGAATGATCTTTGTAGTTTCCGCACTCTTTTGCAGAGACTGCTGGAACAACTTCTGTATTGATTACTTTGTTTAAAACGTTGACTAATGCATCACGGATTTCTTGTGGTGAATGTTGATCCCACATAATCATATAAAAACCAGTGCGGCAACCCATTGGCGAAATGTCAATGATTCCTTTTAATTCATCACGCATGTTAACTGCTAATAAATGTTCCAACGTGTGTAATGCGCCTGTTGGTAGGGCATCTTTGTTTGGTTGTAAGAAACGTAAGTCATATTTTTCGACTAACGCATCACCATTTTGTTCTGTGCCAGCAAGGCGAACATATGGTGCTTTTACTGTGTTGTGATCTAATTCAAAACTTTCTACGCGTGCCATGAAATTTCGCTCCCTTTATAATTAAATTCGTTTTAACTATAACAAATTTAAGTCAAAAGTCAATGGATAGTCCTTTGATGGGTAATAGTTTTAAAATATCATGGGAAAATAAAAAAATCATTTTTTTGACTATGTAGGTTTTTTCAATACTATGGTAAAATAGGACAAGTAGCTTTTACAAGAAGGTAAGAGGGGAGTATGAAAATATGGGAAAAGAATATCATGTTGCCGTGGTAGGAGCAACAGGTGCTGTCGGGACAAGAATGATTGAATTGTTAGCAGAAACAAGTTTGCCAATTGCCAGTGTGAGGTTATTGGCGTCTAAGCGTTCTGCTGGACAAGAGATTCAGTTTAAAGGGCAACCTCTTATCGTGGAAGAATTAGTCCCGGAATCATTTGAAGGAATCGATTTAGCATTATTTAGTGCTGGTGGGAGTATTTCCGAAAAGTTTGCACCAGAAGCAGTTAAGCGCGGAGCTGTTGTTGTTGACAACACTAGCCATTTTAGAATGGCAAAAGATGTTCCTTTAGTTGTTCCAGAAGTGAACCCGGAAGCCTTGAAAAATCATCAGGGAATCATCGCAAATCCCAATTGTTCTACGATTCAAATGATGGTGGCCTTGGAACCAATTCGGCAAGCGTTTGGCTTAGAACGAATCATCGTTTCAACGTATCAAGCTGTGAGTGGCGCAGGTATCCGTGCAATTAATGAGCTAAAAGAACAAGCCGAAGATTTTTTAGAGGGAAAACCTGTCAGTGAATGGTCAGCTGAAATTTTACCAGCTGGCAGTGACGAAAAACATTATCCAATTGCTTTTAATGCGTTGCCTCAAATTGATGTTTTTTCAGAAGCAGGGTATACCTACGAAGAATGGAAAATGATGAATGAAACAAAAAAAATCATGGGAGACAACAAGCTAAAAGTTGTTGCCACCTGTGTCCGTATTCCGGTAATTTCAGGACATTCTGAATCTGTTTATATAGAAGTGAAACAAGCAGATGCATCGGTCTCAGCCATCCAAGAATTAATGGCGCAAGCTCCAGGTGTAATTTTGCAAGATGAGCCAAGTGAACAACTATATCCACAAGCGCTAAATAGCGTCAACCAGAAAGAAACATTTGTCGGCCGTATTCGTCAAGACGTTGACGTGAAGAACGGTTTCCATTTATGGATTGTATCAGACAACCTATTAAAAGGAGCTGCTTGGAACTCGGTCCAAATTGCTGAAACGCTACACGAAATGAATTTGCTTCGTGTACCTGAAAACGACTAGAAGGTTTGTATTGTATACTCGGGAGGGAATAGGATGGATTTAACGAATGCAACAATTATTACGGCAATGGTTACGCCGTTTCAAGAATCGGGAGAAATAGATTTTGATAAACTACCGCAATTGGTAGACTATTTATTGGCCAATCATACAGAAGGCGTTATTTTAGCAGGAACAACTGGTGAATCACCCACGTTAACTCATGAAGAAGAATTACAATTATTCCAGCGAATTATTGAACTGATCGATGGACGTATTCCGATTATTTGTGGTGTAGGTACGAATGATACACGTGACTCAGTCGCTTTTGTGAAAGAGTTAGCGACAATCGCTGGTATCGATGCTGTTTTGGCGGTTGTTCCTTATTATAATAAACCAAATCAAGAAGGTATGTATCAACATTTTAAAACCATCGCAGAAGCAAGTGAACTGCCAATTATTTTGTACAATGTTCCTGGTAGAACGGCTGCATGCCTAGAAGTGGAAACTACTTTGCGCTTAGCACAATTGGAAAAAATTGTGGCAATTAAAGAATGTGCAGGGTTAGATGCAATTACTGAGTTGATTGAAAGAGCGCCAAAAGACTTTCTAGTGTATACTGGAGAAGACGGGTTGGCTTTTGCCACCAAGGCACTTGGCGGACAAGGGGTTATTTCGGTAGCCAGTCATGTCTTCGGTTCGTCAATGTATGAGATGTATCAAGCGCTGGAGCAGGGAAACTTGCCGGAAGCGGCTAAAATTCAACGACAGTTATTACCAAAAATGAACGCATTGTTTTCAGTGCCTTCGCCGGCACCCGTGAAAGCGGCCTTAAATCATTTAGGTATTCCTGTTGGAAATTTACGTTTACCTCTAGTTGCTTGTACACCAGAAGAAGAGCAAAGAATTATTCGCACGTTAGAGATTTAAAGAACGTGTAATCATAGAGAGGTGAAAAGAGTGAGTACAATAAAAATCGTTCCATTAGGCGGCGTTCGTGAAAATGGAAAAAATATGTACGTTGCTGAAGTGGAAGATGAAATTTTTGTACTGGATTGTGGATTACAATATCCAGAGAACGAACTTTTAGGAATTGACGTTGTCATTCCGGATTTTACGTATTTAGAAGAAAATAGTGAACGAATTGCAGGGGTCTTTTTAACACATGGCCATGCAGATGCAATTGGGGCCTTGCCGTATTTGCTTTCAAAAATTCAAGTGCCTGTTTTTGGGACAGAATTAACGATTGAACTAGCAAAACTAAGTGTCAACAGTCATGCGGAAACGAAGAAATTTAAAGATTTCCATGTGATTGACCCGCATACAGAAATTGATTTTGGTCAAGCAACGGTGAGCTTCTTTAAAACAACGCACACCATTCCAGATTCGATTGGCGTTAGCATCAAAACAAAAGAAGGCAACATTGTTTATACTGGTGATTTTAAATTTGATCAAAGTGCGATTGAGATGTATCAAACCGATTATGGCCGCTTGGCTGAAATTGGGAAAGAAGGCGTCTTGGCGTTACTTAGTGATTCATCAAATGCTGAAAACCCAGCCCAAGTTGCATCGGAAGCCCAAATCGCTGATGAAGTGTTCGACACGATTCGCTATTGGGAAGGACGAATCATCGTGGCATGTGTGGCAAGTAATTTGCAACGGGTCCAACAAGTATTGAATGCAGCGGATCGTTCTGGTCGTAAAGTCGTTTTGACAGGCCAAGATTTTGAACGGATTATTCGGACGGCGATGAAATTGGAAAAATTACAATTGCCAAGCGAAGATCTATTAGTGAAACCAAAAGAAATGAAAAAATATGCACCCGAACAGTTATTAATTTTAGAAACAGGCCGGATGGGAGAACCGATTAAGTCACTTCAAAAAATGGCTAATAATACACATGGTGTCGTTCGAATTGAAGAAGGCGATTTAGTTTATATTACGACAACGCCGACAACGGCCATGGAAACAACGGTTGCCAAAACAGAGGATATTGTCTATCGGGCCGGTGCTACGGTGAAGCAAATTTCCGACAATTTACGTGTGTCTGGTCACGCTAATCCGAATGACTTGCAATTGATGTTGAACTTAATGAAACCAAAATATTTCATTCCTGTCCAAGGTGAATACCGCCAGTTAGCTGCGCATGCGGACTTAGCACACGAAATTGGCATGCCTTATAAAGATATCTTTATTACAGGTCGTGGGGACATTCTAGAGTATACAAAAGGTAGAATGTCGGTAGCTGGCAGCACAACGGCCGAAAATATTATGATTGACGGGATTGGTGTCGGCGATATTGGTAATATCGTTTTACGAGATCGTCGTATTCTTTCCGAAGATGGTATTTTTGTGGCTGTTGTGACAATTAATCGCCGAGAAAAACGAATTGTTTCACCAGCTAAAATTACTTCTAGAGGTTTTGTTTACGTTAAAACAAGTAAAGACCTAATGAAAGAAAGTAGCAATATTGTTACAGAAATTGTTGAAAAGCATTTAGAAAGTGACGATTTTGAATGGAGCAAACTGAAACAAGAAATCCGCGAAAACTTAAGCCGTTATTTATTTGAACAAACCAAACGTCGTCCTGTGATCTTACCAGTTATCATGGAAGCGACGCAACGCAAGCGTCCCAAAAATAATGCATAGTTCGTCCTGATAAAAGCAGGTGATTTTAGGAGAAATTCTTCTAAAGTCATCTGTTCTTTTTTGTAACTTTCTTCTATAAATATGGTACTATTAATCAGAGCGCTGAATAAAGGAGGCGATTTTAGTGGAAGAGATTGTGTTGTTCCATACCAATGATCTTCATTCTCACTTTGAAAATTGGCCCAAAATACGGCGTCTGGTTAAATCCAAACGTTCGCTGTACCAAAAAGAGGGCAAAACAGTCGTAACCATTGATTTAGGTGACTTTTCAGATCGGTGTCATCCTTTGACCGAAGCAACAGATGGTCGAGCAAATGTAGCTATAATGAATACATTAGCGTATGACCTGGTTACAATTGGAAATAATGAAGGAATCGGCAATTCAAAGAAACAATTAGAGCATTTATATGATCAGGCAACATTTGAAGTGGTCTTAGCTAATTTAGAAGATCCAAAAACCCAAACGTTACCAGATTTTTGTCAAGCATATAAAATTATGACAACTAAAGAAGGCACGAAGTTAGGGTTTATTGGCTTAACCGCACCATTTCCTTTAACGTATAATCCCAATGGCTGGACAATCAAACAAGTGGAAGCAGTCCTTCCTCAACTGATTACAGAAGTTGCGCCTCAATGTGATGTTCTCATTTTGCTTAGTCACTTGGGGATAGATACTGATTTTATGATTGCGGCGAATTATCCTGAAATTCAAGTGATTTTAGGTTCCCATACACATCATTTATTTAAAGATGGTGAAAAAATTAATCATGTGCAACTAGCAGCTGCTGGCAAATATGGACAGTATATTGGTGAAGTGCATCTGTTTGTGGATGCCGACACGAAGCAAGTCACAAGTTATGCAAAAACGATTGAAACAGCAAGTTTAGAAGAGCAAGCAACTGATGCCAAGGAAATTGCGGGTTACTTAACGGAAGGTCATCGACTATTGCAAGCGCAGCAAATTGCACAAATCCCTGAAACCTTGTCAACGGACTTACGGCAACCGCATGCCTTTATAACTGTTGCCTTGAAGGCGTTAAAAGAAGCGGGGCAGACCGAAGCGGCTGTGTTGAACAACGGGTTATTTTTAGCAGATTTACCAGAAGGAATAATCAATGCAGACCAATTACATGAGGCCTTGCCTCATCCAATGCATTTAATCAAGGTTACCTTGAAAGGGTCAGACATGAGCCGTTTGATTCGTGAAATGGAAAAAAGTCGTCAATTTCTGCGGAAATTTCCGATTCGCGGGATGGGCTTCCGCGGGAAAATTTTTGGCGAATTATGTTATGATGGGATTCGTTTTGAGCGAAATAGCCAGACCGTTTTTTGGCAAGGGAAACCTATTCAGCCAGAGCAGAAATATACGCTGACAACAGTGGATCACTTTCAATTTGTTCCGTTTTTCCCAACGATTGAGTTAGTTGGAGAAGTCGAATTTTTATTTCCAGACGTTTTAAGAACTGTCGTGGCGAACTATCTGCATGCCCACTATCCAATCAAATAAAAACAAGGTATAATAAAAACTAGGTGGTGAAAAAATGACAGACAAAAAGACAACCGAAAAAAAAGAAAAAGAAACAGAAACTGCTGCAACCTTTACAGAAGAACTAACAGCAGTTCTTGAAGAAATAAAAGAAGAACCTGTAAAAGAAAAGAAAAAAGGGGAAATTGTCACCATTGTGAATGAAACAGATATTCAAATTGGTGAAAGAGAGTACCGAATTGTTAAAAATCATCGTGATGCCTTTGATCCTGAACGCTTAGGTGAACGGTTTAGTGAAGTATTAGCGCGTTATGATTATATCGTAGGAGACTGGGGCTATGAACAGTTACGCTTGCGTGGCTTTTTTGATACTTCTAATCGTCGGGCAGCGCCGGATCAACGCATTGATACACTAGAAGACTATTTGTATGAATATTGTAATTTTGGCTGTGCCTATTTTGTAATTGAACGAACAGGGGAACGTAAAGAAAAAACAACGCATCGTCGTCGTCGCCATAAAAAGAATAATCGTTCTAACGCGTTTGTCGAGGAAAAGAGTGCGCCCGCTAATAAAAATAGCAAGCCAGTGATTCGTACGCGAAAAGAAGAAAATAAAAAAACGACTACACCCAAACAGCCTAGTTCCAAAAAATCTGGCAAAGGCTTTACGATTCGTCAACGTGAGGAGTAAACAGAGTGAAAAAAGACTATCAAGGATATTTAATTGATTTAGATGGAACGATTTATTTAGGAAAAGAACCAATTCCAGCCGGAAAACGTTTTGTCGAGCAGTTACAGGAAAAAGATTTGCCTTTTTTATTTGTAACGAATAATACCACTAAATCTCCTGAAACAGTGGCACAACGTTTAGCAAATGAATTTGATATTCATGTCCCAGCATCCCTTGTTTATACAGCGACTTTAGCGACGATTGATTACATGAAAGAAACCAATCGAGGCAAGAAAGTCTTTGTCATCGGCGAGGCTGGTTTAATTGACTTAATTTTAGAAGCAGGTTTTGAATGGGATGAAACAAACCCTGATTATGTTGTCGTGGGACTTGATACAGAATTATCTTACGAAAAAGTGGTTTTAGCTACCTTAGCCATTCAAAAAGGGGCGTTGTTTATTGGGACCAATCCAGATAAGAACATTCCGACAGAAAGAGGCTTATTACCTGGTGCAGGTTCAGTTGTGACGTTTGTGGAGACAGCTACTCAAACAAAACCAGTTTATATTGGCAAACCAAAAGCGATTATCATGGAACGAGCGATTGCGCATTTAGGCGTAGAAAAAGAGCAAGTAATTATGGTTGGAGATAATTATGAAACCGATATTCAATCAGGGATTCAAAATGGTATTGATAGCTTGTTAGTTACATCGGGTTTTACCCCTAAGTCCGCTGTTCCAACTTTGCCAACGCCTCCAACTTATGTTGTTGATTCCTTAGATGAATGGACTTTTTGAGTATGATGAGGTCGAAATTGCGTTTAAGGGAAACACTTGGACTCATTTGTTTGTTTTTAACGATTGTGGCTTTAAGTATCACGATCACGATCAATTTTCGTCCATTGTATCTTTTTGATATCCAACACTTAAATATTTTAAAAGACGTAGAGGTTGATCGTGTGACCTTGATTAAAAATTACGATCATTTAATGATGTACTTAAACAATCCTTTTGAAAAAACATTAGTATTTCCTGATTTTCCAATGTCTGATAGCGCGGCTTTTCATTTTTATGAAGTGAAAAAATTGTTTTTATTGTGCTATGGCGTATTACTAGTTACGTTGATGCCTAGTGTCCTTTATTTAAAATATTTGGTGAAAAATCAGCGTTTATGGACATTGATACGGCCATTTCAGTGGGGAATGTTTTTGCCTGTGCTTTTTGGCTTTTTCATGCTGATTGGCTTTGATCAATTTTTTATTGCGTTTCATGGATTATTTTTTAACAACGATGCTTGGTTATTTAATCCGCTGACTGATCCGATTATCAATGCCTTGCCTGAAGCCTACTTTATGCATTGTTTTATCTTGTTTTTTGTTTTATTAGAAGGCCTGTTTTTGATAGGTGTTTTAATCGGAAAACGTTCTTTAAAAAAATAAAGAGAGAAAAGTGAACAATTCCAAAATTGCTCGCTTTTCTTTTTTATTCAATCTAGTTTTAAAAACTAGATTGAATAATTGTCAAAAGTATGATATTCTTTTTTAGAAATGGTTAGGAGGGTTTTTATGGACGAGATAGAAAAATCACTACAAGATTGGGGCCAACAATTGGAAAACGTTCATTTGCCAAGATGGCATGAGTTACCAGACATTGAATTATATATGGATCAAGTGATTACTCTGATAGAAAAATACTTATCCCCATTGATTACACTGGAAAAACATACTTTGTTAACGTCCTCAATGGTTAATAATTATGTCAAACACGGGTTAATCCCGGCCCCAGTGAAAAAGCGCTACAATCAAAAGCATTTAGCGTTTTTAATTGCGATTACGTTGTTGAAACAAGTGTTAACATTGCCAGAAATTAAGCAAGGCATTTTATTCCAAGGAGCCACGGTTGGTATTCGTGAAGCGTACAATTTATTTTGTCAAGAACAGGAACGAGCGATTTATGTGATTGCTGCTCAAGCGCAAGAAAAAGAAGTTCAGGCCAAATCACAAGAACCTATGGGGATTGAATATTTGGCTGTAAAAGCAGCGACAATGTCTTTTGCTACTAAAATGTTTAGTGAAAAAGTGATTGAATTGGAACAAGAATACTTAAAAGAAATGGATGAGATGACACATGAATAAAGAAAAAATCGCACTACTGGTTGATTCTGGGACAGATGTTCCAGAGGCATTAGTCAAACAATACGGCATGTATGTCTTGCCTTTACAGATTATTTATCCTGAAAAAACCTATACAGATAAGGTAGATATTACACCAGAAGAAGTGTATCAACGTTTAGAGAAAGAAATCCCTAGTACTTCATTACCTGATGGTGCAACAATCCAAGCTATTTTTGACAAAATTAAAGAAGCGGGTTACGAAAAAGTCTTAGCGGTGACCATTTCTAGTGGTTTAAGTGGAACGTATAATGTGGTTCGCTTGCTTGGAGAACAAACCGAAGGACTAGATGTATTTGTTTTAGATACAAAGAACATTGGTATCGGGGCTGGCATTCAGGCGATACGAGCAGCAGAATTAATTGAAACAGGATTAGGATGGCAAGAATTACAACAAAAATTAACAGAAGAAGTAGCCAACGCAAAAGTATTTTTTAATGTAGCCACTTTAGAATATTTACAAAAAGGTGGACGAATTGGTTTAGTCACTTCTATTTTAGGGAATGCGCTAAAATTAAACCCCATTATTTCTTGTAATGAAGAAGGCATTTACTATACGGTGGCTAAGTCTCGCGGCCGTAAAAAAAGTCTTGATAAAACGTTTGAGTTGGTGACGAACTTTATAGGTGAGGCACCCCGTTTTCGTTTGGCAGTCGCTCACGGTGCGGCAGAGGAAGAAGCAAAAGCAATGATGGAACGCTTGAAAGCGGCTTTTCCACAAGCAGAAGAAATTTACTTTGGAACGATTAGTCCGGCATTAGTTGTTCATACAGGACCAGGACTTTTAGGTGTTGGTATACAGTTATTAAATGATTAATTAAATGAAAAATCCCCTCAAATTTTTTTGAGGGGATTTTTCATTTAAGATTTCTCTTTTTCATAGAAATATCATTTTGCTGGAAAAACAACGAAAATTATATTGAAAATTTCACGAATGTGTTACAATTTGTCTACAAAGGGGGAATTTTTTGTGAAAAAAGCAATAGCAGAATGTTTAGGAACATTTATTCTTGTCTTTTTTGGGACAGGAACAGCCGTTCTAGGAAATGGTATGGAAGGGATTGGAACAACGGGGATTGCCTTAGCATTTGGGTTAACAATTGTTGCTGCTGCCTATAGTATTGGCACAATTTCAGGTGCACATCTAAATCCAGCTGTTTCTATAGGAATGTGGCTTAATAAACGAATAACAACAATGGAACTAATCTACTATGTAGTGGGACAAATTGTTGGTGGCTTGATTGCCTCATTTGCATTATTAAGCATTCTAAAAGGTGCTGGTAAAAGTATTGAGAACTTAGGTCAAAATGGCGTAGGGGAATTAAGTGTTGCTGGTGCATTGACAGTCGAAATTATTTTAACATTTATTTTTGTTTTAGTTGTCATGACAGTTACAAGTGCTAAGAAAGGCAATGCTTCATTAGCAGGAATCGTAATTGGGTTGACACTAACAATGATTCACTTAGTCGGCATTCCTTTGACAGGAACTTCTGTCAACCCAGCTCGTAGCATCGCGCCAGCCGTTTTTGCGGGTGGTTCAGCGTTATCTGAGTTGTGGATTTTTATCGTTGCGCCATTAATTGGTGGATTATTAGCCGCTCTTGTAGCAAAATTCGTCTTAGATACGGAAGAATAGATTAGCAGAAGAAGAATCTTTGATAACAAGCGTCAATTGTTGTCAGAGATTCTTTTTTTGTTATACTAGGAGAACCTGAAGGCGCATTTTTAACCAAAGATGAAAACATCATCAAAATAAGGTATAATAGGAAAGTATCAAATAAGATTAGAAGGAAAAAGAGGTGTCTCTTTGTGAAGAAAATTTTAGTAGTTGATGACGAGAAGCCAATTTCAGAGATCGTTAAATATAATTTGGTTAAAGAAGGATATGAAGTATTTACTGCTTACGATGGAGAAGAAGCACTTGAAAAAGTGGAAGAAGTGGAACCAGACTTAATTATTTTAGACTTAATGCTCCCTAAAATGGATGGCTTAGAAGTCGCGCGAGAAGTGCGCAAAACACATGATATGCCAATCATTATGGTGACCGCCAAAGATTCTGAAATTGATAAGGTTTTAGGATTAGAATTAGGAGCCGATGACTATGTAACGAAACCATTTTCAAATCGTGAATTAGTTGCTCGTGTAAAAGCCAATTTACGGCGAGGTGCAACCAATGCGAAAGAAGCCGAGGTGACAACGCAATCTGAATTAACGATTGGTGATTTAACCATTCATCCTGATGCATACATGGTCTCAAAACGGGGTGAAAAAATTGAATTAACCCACCGTGAATTTGAGTTACTTTATTACTTAGCAAAACATATCGGACAAGTGATGACTCGTGAACATTTATTACAAACCGTTTGGGGTTATGATTATTTTGGGGATGTGCGGACAGTGGACGTAACCGTACGTCGTTTAAGAGAAAAAATTGAAGATAGTCCAAGTCATCCAACGTATTTAGTTACTCGTCGTGGGGTTGGTTATTATCTAAGAAATCCTGAACAGGAGTAATCAGGTATGAAGAAAAAAGTTCACTTTTTTCAATCTGTTAATTTTAAGATTGCTTTATCATTTATTCTGCTGTTACTGATTGCGATTCAAATCATTGGTGGCTACTTCATTCGTGAATTGGAAGCCACTACAATTTCCGATTTTAAGAAAAATATGGATTCCCAGGTTGTCCAATTGTCAAATACGTTAAGCACGCAGATGAGCAATAAAGATCTCGAACGTAGTGACGTTGATGCAAATTTAAAAAAAGCGTTATCTGATTTTTCAAATGCAGACATTTCTGAAGCGAGAATTGTCGATGATAAAGGGATTATTCGGGCAACCAATGATTTAAATCAACAAAATATTATTGGGAAAAAGAATGATTATCGTGATTTAAATGACTTTACGAGTAAAAAATATCAAGCTTTAGATAATGATAAACGCGTGTATGTGAATGTTCAGCCGATTCAATCGCCTACTGGAGAAACAGTGATTGGTGTCCTTTATGTGAAAAGTAATTTAGAAAATAAATACCAAGAAATTACCAACACAGCAAGTATCTTTTTCACTGCTTCTATTATTGCCGCAGCAATTTCGATTATTGTGACCTTACTGATTGCACGATCAATCACGAAGCCGATTGGTGAAATGCGCGAGCAAGCCATTCGAATCGCTCGTGGTGATTACGCTGGAAAAGTAGAAGTCCATGGAAAAGATGAATTAGGCCAATTAGCAGAAACATTTAATCAATTATCAGAACGGATTGAAGAAGCACAAGAAACAATGGAAGCAGAAAGAAATCGTTTAGATAGTGTCCTAACGCATATGACAGATGGCGTCATTGCGACGGATCGCCGCGGAAAGGTGATTACGATTAATGAAATGGCCCTTTCATTATTAAATGTAAAAAATGAAAATGTGATTGGGACCTCGTTATTAGAGTTGTTAGATATTGAAGAAGACTACACATTGCGGAAGCTGTTAGAAGAGCCAGATGAACTGCTGATTGATCGCTCAACGTCTGATCGTGAAGAAGACCAAATGATTATCCGGGTAGACTTTACGATGATTCGTCGGGAATCAGGATTTATTACTGGCTTAGTTTGCGTACTTCATGACGTCACAGAACAGGAAAAAAACGAACGGGAAAGACGGGAATTTGTTTCCAATGTTTCTCATGAGTTGCGAACGCCTTTGACAAGTATGCGTAGTTATATAGAGGCTTTGAGTGAAGGAGCTTGGGAAAACCCTGAGATTGCGCCGAATTTCTTAAAAGTCACGTTAGAAGAAACCGACCGAATGATTCGTATGATTAATGATTTGTTGAATCTATCTCGGATGGACTCTGGGAATACACATCTTCAATTAGAGTATGTGAATTTTAACGAATTGATTAATTTTGTCTTGGATCGCTTTGATATGATGATTGAAAATGAGCAAAAAAATTACAAAATTCGCCGTGAATTTACTAAACGCGATTTATGGGTAGAGTTAGATACAGACAAAGTAATTCAGGTTTTAGACAACATTTTGAACAATGCGATTAAGTATTCGCCAGATGGCGGCGTCATTACCTGCCGACTAGTTGAAACACATAATAATGTCGTCTTTAGTATCTCGGACCAAGGTTTGGGCATCCCTAAAAAAGATCTCGGGAAAGTCTTCGAGCGTTTTTATCGTGTGGATAAAGCCCGTGCGCGAGCACAAGGTGGGACTGGTTTAGGTTTAGCAATTTCTAAAGAAGTAATTCGGGCCCATAACGGGAGTATTTGGGTGGAAAGTACAGAAGGTGAAGGATCGACTTTCTATATTTCACTACCATATGAACCTTATGAAGAGGATTGGTGGGAATGATGAAATTATCAGAATGGATTACAAGAATTGGCTTGATTTTAATGGTCATTTTAAGTATATATTTTTCAGTCAATATCTGGCTGAATTCTGCCAAAAAAATACCAGAAATGAAGTCGGGAAGCCAAGTCACAACAGCTGTCAATGAAAAAGCCATTGGCGATGTCTATTTACCTTTGCAATTGATTCGAATAACTGATGGAAAAGCGATGCAAAGTAATCGTGAAACATTAATTAGTAATGTTCAAAATGATATTAAAATGGCTACGTTTGGTAAATTGACACAAGTTGTGACAAAAAATGCAGAGCAACTTAAGCGCTACAATCAAATGGACCAAGGTATTGAACTTCTTTATCAAGGTCCCTTTTTAATCTCGGACTATGCTTCGATTTATAATCTATCCATTAATTTTACTAACTTTAATGAGTTGACGGACCAGTATTTTACGAAAATTCAATTGGATTTTAACGAAAATAAGATACGTTTTTTAGATTATGACCAAGCCAACGTCTATGAAGCGCCCATGACTGTCAATAAGGCGCGCTTAATGGGAATTATCAATAAAGAGGGATTACAATATCAAGACGTTTCCGAAAATACGCTAACCAAACAAGGGCAATGTTATTTAACCAATGATATGAAGTTGAAAAAGTACAGTTATATCTTAGCTTCGCAACCAGTTACTCGTTTTAGGAATGCTTTTTTCAATGAAACGGAAGATATCCAAACCAATGAAGACAGTCAAGACTTAACCTACACGAGTAAAGAAGAACGATTGTTTGCAGAAGAAAAACTGGGAAAAATCGATTTTAAAGGGACCTTGCCAGAAGAGAATAAACGGGACTCAATCTATAATCAAAGCTTTTCTTATGTAAAACGTTTAGGAACCAATATGGGAAATTTACGTTACTTTGATCGAACGAAAGATAGTGTCAATTATCGGACTTTTGTGGAAGGTTTCCCAGTGTTCAGTAATGATTTAAAAGGCCAAGTGGATATTCGCATCACGAACAACGATGGTGCTGCGCCAAGCGTAACCATTAACACAAGTGTGAATACGATCCAAGTGCCGATTCCTTCAGAAGAAGAAGTGACGCTGGAAAGCACGGAAAAATTGATTAAGCGTTTAGAAACGGCTGGTGCTAAAAAGGAAAAAATCCAATCGGCTGTTATCGGTTATACGTGGCAGACAATTGAAGAAGTCAAACAAGTCGTTGATTTAAGTCCGGAATGGTATGTCCTTTATAACAACAATTGGTACACTGCAACGGACTTGGTAAAACAATTACCAAGCTTGGAGGTGGGCTAATGGATTTTAAACGAATTGAGTGGATTTTCTTCTTAGCGTTTTTAGGATTAAATATCTTTTTATTTGGAATTTATCGGGAAGGTCAACAAGAGGAGAGCAACGTCTCTTCTTCCAGCCAAACAGAATCGATTGAAAGTCGGTTGGAAAAAGATAACATCTCGTATAAAGGGACACTTTCTTCAGAACGATTGGAAGGTTATTATTTAAGTGGCGAACAAACCAATTTTTCTGCTGCTTTAAAAATCCAACGTGAAAAGAATAAAAATTTTTTGAGAAATGGGCTGCAAATTGCGGATAATACTTTAACGAGTGTACCTAGTAAAAACTATTTTATTGATCCTAAGAAAATTGATAAAGATTTAAGTACCTTTTTAAATGAAAAAAATGCTTTATTATTCGGAGACGAATATCAATACTTACCAGAATTTTCTCATTTAAAAGAGCCGACGGCAGAAATTGTGGCTGCACAATCGTATAAAGGAATTCCCTTTAGAGACGACACGGCAAAATTAAGTATTTTAGCAGATACGTCAGGTGAATTATGGAAAATTAGTAAATATTCGCAAACGCACATTGAAAATATTGAAGAATTACGAGACAAAACGGATTTATATTCCAATCGTGATGCGATAGACACGCTCTATATGAATAACCGGATTCCTAGTAATTCCAAAATAACATTCATTAAATTGGCCTATTCAAGAATTTATAAAATTCGTGAGAAAAATGTATACGTTCCAGTCTGGTTTGTAGGAATTTCTACTGGTGAAGATTCAGTTGAAATTGAACAGGTGAATGCCGTAAGTAATACCATCATCACAAATAATACTGTGCCAAAGGTGGAAAAACATTAAGGTCCGTTGTATAATGAAACACGTTAATGTTGTAATGTAGAAGGGAAGAGTTTTAAATGGATTCAGAGTTTGCTTTTAATATCAGTGTTCTTGCCAGTGGCAGTACAGGCAATTCCCTTTTTATTGAAACCAACCAAAAGAAAGTATTAGTAGATGCGGGTTTAAGTGGCAAAAAAATCACTTCACTGTTAGCAGAAGTCAATCGCAAACCAGAAGATTTAGATGCGATTTTAGTTACACATGAACATCGGGATCACATTCATGGCGTTGGCGTGTTAGCGCGAAAATATAAGTTAGATGTCTATGCTAATGAAAAAACGTGGCAAGCGATGGATCCCATGATTGGCAAAGTCGATGTCGCTCAAAAACATATTTTTGAAATGGGCAAAGTTTTGACCTTGGGAGATATGGACATTGAAAGTTTTGGTGTCTCACATGATGCGATTGCGCCTCAATTTTATCGTTTTCATCGCAATAATCGTTCCTTTGTTGTTCTAACGGATACAGGTTATTGTAGCGATCATATTCGTGGTACGATTGAAAATGCAGATGCTTATTTAGTCGAAAGCAATCATGAAATTGAAATTTTGCGAGCAGGACCTTATCCATGGAGTCTTAAACAACGGATTTTAGGAGATAAAGGCCATCTATCCAATGACGATGGTGCTCTTGTGATGGCGGATGTGTTAGGTGATAAAACAAAACGCATTTATTTAGGTCATCTTAGCAAAGAAAATAATACGAAACTTCATGCGCGAATGGCAATGGAGTCTACTTTGAAGCAAAAAGATTTAGGCGTCGGTGAAGCATTTAAGGTATATGATACAGACCCCGATTCAGCCTCAGAGTTATTTCAAATTTAGAATAATGGTGGTTTATCAGTTTTTGAGCGTGGAGCAAAAATCCAAAGTGATTTTTGTCCCATGCTCATTTTTTGTTCTTTTATCCAGCTGGTTTGACAGAGACATCTGTGATAATACTTTTAAACTCTTAGTTAATTTTTTGACAAATACTTGTGTTTGTCTGGTGTTAGGAGTATAGTTAACTAGATTTTTACTAGTGGGAGGTCTATAATGTTTCAATTTTTACCAAACTCTGTTTTACAGATGAGCACTATTTTTCTTTCGATTATTATCGAAGCATTGCCTTTTGTCATGTTAGGTTGCTTGATTTCAGGCGCTTTACATGTTTTTTTAACACCAGAACGAGTAAAAAAAGTGTTACCTAAAAATAAATTTTTATCAATTTGTGTAGGTAGTTTCCTAGGGTTTTTCTTTCCTTCTTGTGAATGTGGGATCGTACCCATTGTGCACCAATTTGTTAAAAAAGATGTACCAACACATACCGCTTTTGCTTTTATGTTAACGGCACCAATCATTAATCCAATTGTGCTATTCTCAACATACGTAGCTTTTAGTGGCGCAACAAAATTTGTGATTTGGCGAGTTTTAGGTAGTATGATTGTCGCGTGGGTTATCGGCATTTGGTTAGCTTATTTTCGAAAAGAATCAATTTTAACAGAAAAAGAGTTGGCGCAGATTAAAGAAGAGCAGGTTGCTCATACGCATGAACACGTTGATGAAGCTCGTTCATTTTGGAAAAACGGCTGGTCAGCGTTAACCCATAGTATTGATGAATTTTTTGATACGGGTCGTTATTTAATTTTTGGTTCTTTGTTAGCAGCAATCATGCAAACCTATATCCCAACTGGTGCGCTTATGCAATTGGGCCATTCAAAGATTTTAGCGATTCTAGTCATGTTAGTCATCGCTGCCACTCTATCACTTTGTTCAGAAGCAGATGCATTTATTGGTTCTTCTCTTTTGAGTTTATTTGGCACAGGACCAATTGTCGCCTTCTTAGTTTTTGGTCCAATGGTAGATATTAAAAATTTATTGATGATGAAACGTTATTTTAAGATGTCATTCATTGTACAATTTGTTTTGATAGTGGCGCTTGTCGTAACTATTTATGCGGCAGTAGTTTAGAAAGGAGGCCTACAATCGATGATACGATTTATTATTTTAATTGGATATATGGGGTTGATGATGTATCTTCAAATTTCAGGTGAACTGAACCAATATATCAATATTCATTATAATTACTTAGCTGTTTTATCAATGGTTTTAGCTTTTATTATGGCGATTGTCCAATTGATTTTGTGGAACCAAGCAGATCCATCAATGCAAAAAAAACATGAAGACATGCACCAACATGGGGGACATGAACATCATGGCCATCAGCATAATTTGGAAAAACCCAGCCAAAGAGGGCTTGCCTATTTACTACTTTCTTTACCGTTGATTGTTGGCTTATTATTTCCGACAGTTAGTTTAGACACAACAATTGTTGAAGCAAAAGGATTTAACTTTCCAGTAAGTAAAGAATCAGTAGGGGATCCTGATATGCAAACGCAATATTTGAAACCTGATACAAGTATGTATTTCAATAAGACGGATTATGACAAGCAGATGGCAAAAGCCATGAAACAATATGATGGCCAATCTGTGATTTCAATTACGGATGAAAACTATTTGGAAATTATGGAACTAATCTATAATTATCCAAGTCAATTTGCAGGGAAAAGGATTTCTTATAAAGGCTTTGTCTATAATTCAAAACGAGAAGAAAGTGTTGACCAATTTGTTTTCCGTTTTGGGATTATTCATTGTGTCGCTGATTCTGGCGTTTTTGGCTTGTTGGTTCATTTTCCTGAACATACTCAATTTCAAAACAATGATTGGGTAACGATTACCGGAACGGTTGAGTTGTCCTATTATCCACCGTTTAAACGACAAATACCAACTGTGCAAGTGGAGAAAGTCAAAGCAGATCAAGCACCTAAAAATCAATATGTCTATCGTTCCTTTTAAAAAAAGTTGGTTGCTTCCTTATCAAATGGAAGCAACCAACTTTTTTGCTGTCTATTTTTTAATTTTGTTGCGCTTACGACGAATAAAACCCAAAGATTCTCTTTTTTCCCGAAAGCTGCGGATATTCTGATTGAAAACCTCGGAAGCGACTAAGCCTAACGCAATTGCCCCAGCAATCATTACAGCTTGCACGGTAAAATAGGCACCTTTTTCATAATTGCCAATTACGATATTCCGAACAGCTTGATAAGCTAAGCCACCAGGTACCAATGGAACAATACCAGGAATATTAAAAATCGTGACAGGCATTTTCAATATTTTTGAGAATAGGTAGCTTACTGCCGCAACACCGACAGCACCGATGAGGGAACCTAATGCCGCATTTCCACTAAAAACTTCAACGATTACCCAATAAAGCATCCAGCTTACACTACCAGTTAGACCACAAGCCACCAGTGATCGTCGAGGAACATTAATAATAATTGCAAACGCCGCAGAAGCTAAAAAACTAAAGATAAATTGTACCAAAACGATTCCTAGCAAGTAAGTCACTCCTTTTAATAGAAAAGTTGAAAGACAAAAGCAATGCCAAAACCAATCATTCCTGAAGTCATTAATGCTTCAGTCCCACGAGAAACACCCGATAAGTAGTGTCCAGCTAGCAAATCGCGAAGAGCATTGGTAATTTGCACACCAGGCACTAAAGGCATGACACAACCAATGATGATTAAATCTTGTGATTGTCCGAGTCCCAATTTGACTGAAAGAATAGCGGCTGCACCAATGAACAGCGAAGCTAAAAATTCAGATAAAAATTTAATCTTGAGAAACTTTAAACTAAAATAATAAAGACTATAGCCGCAACCACCAATCAGAAAAGTCAAGAATAAATCGGACCAGACACCACCAAAAAGAATCATAATTGTAGCGCTGACAACGGCCGCACTAACAATGCGTGCGCTAATTGGAAAATGTCGGTGTTCACTATCTATCACTTTTAGTTTATTCAGTAATTCCTCTAAAGAAAAATCACCAGCCACATAAGCACGAGACAGCTGATTCACACGAGAGATTTTTTCTAAATCAATGCCACGTTTCATTACTTGAACCATACGAATCGTGGAGGTTCCATCTATGCCAACAAATAACCCGGTTTGTGTCACATAGCTAACCATTCGATAGTTGCCAGAAGCAAGCGCAATTCGGCTCATTGTATCTTCAACACGGTACATTTCTGCATCGCTTTCTATCATAATTTTACCAGCTAACAAACAGGTTTCTAAAAGTAAATCCAAATGAGCAGGAGTCATTGAGCAAGCCTCACTTTATGTATTTTCTTCTAGTGTACTACAAACGAACCAAAAAGAGGAAATAAATAACAGCTGCAATCGAAAATTTACATCGTAAACAGATTGTTAGCGAATTGTAACATTAAAAGGCTGATATTATTTAATCATAGATATTTAAAAGTTTTTAAAAGAAAAACGTCGATTTTTTCGCAAAATGAATTGGAGGGAAAGATGATATTCTGGCGATTTAGCAGAGTTTTATTCTTGTTTTATAAAGTTGTGTATTTGTTTTTATAATTTTAAAATTATCGATGGCTGTCATTTTTTTACGAAGCCTTTATTAATAAAAGACTAAGAAATAACAAAAAAGAGAGAAGGAGAAGAAATTTTGTTTGTAGTTTCGGTTCTTTTCTAGTAAAATGAAATTGTATAAAAGTAGAAGTGAGGTGTAGTAAAATGGGTTTTACAGACGAAACAGTACGCTTTGATTTTGATGATAATCGAAAAAAAGCAATCAGTGAAACGTTAGAAACCGTATATCGGGCATTAGAAGAAAAGGGATACAATCCTATTAACCAAATAGTAGGGTATTTACTTTCTGGGGACCCGGCTTACATTCCTCGTTATCAAGATGCTCGAAACTTAATTCGTCGTCATGAACGTGATGAAATCATGGAAGAATTAACCAAATATTACTTAGCGAACCACGGAATCGATATCAAATGAGGATCATGGGGCTAGATGTAGGTTCACGGACAGTCGGTGTGGCTGTTAGTGATTTATTAGGTTGGACAGCACAAGGCATCGAAATTATTCGCATCAATGAAGAGGAAGAGAACTTCGGTTTTGAGCGATTAGGTGAATTGGTGAAAGAATACGAAGTCACAAAATTTGTCGTAGGTTTACCGAAAAACATGAATAATTCCATCGGTCCTAGAGCTGAAGCATCCATGGCATATGGTGATAAGATTCAAGAATTATTTCAATTACCTGTTGACTATCAAGATGAACGATTAACAACTGTCCAAGCAGAGCGTTTCTTGGTGGAGCAAGCAGATGCTTCAAGAGCCAAAAGAAAAAAAGTCATTGATAAACTAGCGGCAGTAATGATTCTACAAAATTATTTAGATGCACATAGCCGATAATTATCGAGCTTTGAATACATCAAGGGAGAGAAGAAGAATGACAGAACATAACCACGATCATGATCACGAAGGACATGAACACATTACTTTAGTAGACGAACAAGGAAATGAAACATTATACGAGATCTTACTAACTGTTGACGGTCAAGAAGAATTCGGTAAAAATTATGTTTTATTATATCCAGCAGGAATTCCTGAGGATGAAGATGTTGAATTGCAAGCTTACTCATATGTGGAAAACGCAGAAGGTACAGAAGGCGATTTACAGCAAATCGAAACAGACGCTGAATGGGATATGATTGAAGAAGTTTTCAATACATTCATGGCTGAAGAAGAAGAGTAAAACTGTAACGAGAGAAGCGCTACTTCTCCTATTGAGAAGTAGCTTTCTTAATAATAATTGTTATAATGTACATGTTGTTTCTATCATAAGATACTATCGCTATCATTGAGTGTGGTGGATAAAGAAGGACAGCATTATCTAGTTTTACAAGATGTTGTAAAAACGTAACATCCTTGTAATGACGTTAATTTGGTAACTATCTAGCATAATTTATAATTTGTGTTATACTAAGTGTGAGGTTTTAGAAATACTGTTAATTTTATAATATTAAATAAAAAAATGGCTCCACCTACTGGCATAGGTAGAGCCGTCAGAAATTCAGTTAAACAAACACGTAATTATTGGTGTGGTGCATTGCCACGAACTGAAATTCCAGTTAATAAAGCAAGTAAATCAAACATATATTTCACCTCCTTTATTATGATAGCTTCATTATAACATTATCTGTAAAATGATGGTATGTTTAATACAAAAAAAATAGAAAGATTGGAGTTTTGACTGTGAGAGTAGCGGGAGAAAAAATCAAAACAGCGCGTAAAAAGAAAAAATTATCGCAAGCTGAATTGGCAAAAGGAATTTGTACACAAGCAACAATTAGTAACATTGAAAACAAAAATGTGTGTGACAGTTTAGACATTTTCTCATCTGTATGTCTACGTTTAGACTTACAAGTAGAAGAATGTATCGAAGGTTCTAGTGAGAAAAAACTCGAAAGCTTATTAAATAAAGTAGAAGAATTATGCTTTTACTTTAAGCACGATGAAGCCTATGATTTGTTGAAAGACTATCCAGATGATATCGAAAGTTCAAACAGAATTTTAGAAACAAAATTTTTCTATTATAAAGGAATTACGAGTTTATTAGGTAAGAAAAATAATAGCGAAGCATTGTTCTATTTACATCGTGGTTCTGAAATTAGTCGTGATATTAATATTTATAATATTTTGAGTATGAATGCGATCGGTATTTTATATGAATTAGAAGATGATATTGAAAAAGCAAAAGTTTATTACGATAAATCTTTACAATTGCTAAGCGAATTCAAATTAGATTATCCATTAGAGCAATGCCGTATTTATTATAATACCGCAAAATTCTATTCATTAATTAAAGACTATGCAAAGAGTATTGAATTAAGTGATAAAGGAATCGAAATTAATCGGACGCACAGTTCTATTTACTCTTTAGATTGCTTATTATACGAAAAAGCGTTTAATAAACAAATGCTAGGACTAGATGCTGTTGAAGATTATCGTATTGCGTACTACTTTACACGTTTCTTTGAAAATAAAAAATTACTTACTTATATTGAAAAAGATATGCAAGAGTTTAACATCAGTTTTAAATAATGAATTATCGTTTCAGATTTTAAAAAGAACAACCTAACTCAAGAGGAGTTAGGTTGTTCTTTTTTTCTCTTTTTAATTTGTTTCTTTGACAGCGTTACGGACGCTTTCGGCGACGACTTTTGCGACTCCTTCTTGGAATGGATCGGGAATAATATTGGTCGGCGTGAGTTCGTTATCGGGAATCAATTTTGCAATACCTTTGGCAGCGGCAATTTGCATTTCAATCGTAATCTTTTTCGCCCGAGCATCTAAGGCACCGCGGAAGATACCAGGGAAGGCCAACACATTATTAATTTGATTCGGAAAGTCACTACGACCAGTTCCGACAATATAAGCGCCTGCCGCTAAAGCTTCATCAGGAAAAATTTCAGGAATCGGGTTAGCCATTGCAAAAATAACTGGCTGCTCATTCATCTGTTGAATCCACTCGGGTTTTAAAACACCTGGTGCCGAAACACCAACAAAGACATCAGCGCCTTCAAGAGCAGTAGCTAAATCACCGGTACGGTGTTCCCGATTGGTTAGCTTCGCAATTTCTGCGTGGTGTGGTGGCAGAGCTGTATCTGTTTCGCTCAGAATCCCTGCACGGTCAACAATGATAATATGTTTTACACCAGCAGCTAAAAATTTTCTTGTGATCGAAAGACCAGCGGAGCCACCGCCGTTGATTACCACATGAATGTCCTCTATTTTCTTGTTGATTAATTTTAAGCTGTTGTACAAAGCCGCTAGAACAACAATCGCTGTCCCGTGTTGATCATCATGGAAAACGGGAATATCTAGTTCATCGATTAAACGCTGTTCAATTTCAAAACAACGAGGAGCGCTGATATCTTCCAAGTTAATTCCCCCAAAGGTTGGGGCCAAAAATTTCACCGTTTGAATAATTTCTTCGGTATCTTGTGTATCTAAAACAAGGGGAATCGAATCCACACCAGCAAAGCGTTTAAACAATGCAGCTTTTCCTTCCATGACAGGCATCGCTGCTTCAGGACCAATGTTACCTAAACCTAAAACTGCTGAACCATCACTGATAACGGCGACGGTGTTTTTCTTTGTTGTTAATTCGTAAGCGCGTTCTTTTTTTTCATGTATGGCAGAAGAAACAGCCGCAACACCTGGTGTGTAGGCAATTCCTAAATCTGCTTTTGTTTCAATCGGAACTTTAGGGCAGACTTCTAATTTCCCCCCAAATTTTTTTGCTTGCTCAATCGCTAATTCTTTTACATCTTTTGTTGACATATCATTTTCCTCCTAAATAATTCACTTATAGTTAAAAAAGCATTCTAAAAATAGCAGTCATTGTTATTACTGTAATGGCACCGCCTAAACGTGTCGCAACTTGTGCAAACGGCATTAAGTTCATTCGATTGGCTGTACTTAAAATAGCCACATCGCCAGTCCCACCCATACCACTCTGGCAAGCGGAGACAATGGCAGCCTCAACGGGATTCATATTCATGAAGCGTGAAACGAAAAATCCTGTAGCAATAACAGTGAAAACGACACTAATTACCACAACAAAATATTGCCAGCTAAGCATTCCTACGACATCTTTTAAAGGAATATATAACATACCTAAGCCGACCATTAACGGGAACGTAAAATTGCCAGAGATAAATTTATAAAGCTGTTTTGATCCGCGTTGGGTTTCTTTCGGTACTACGTTTAAGTATTTTAAAAAGGCTGCGACAACAATCATCAAAACAGGACCAGGAAAGCCTGTTAAGTGTTGCAATAAACCACCTGTAATAAATAAGGTACACGCAATTAAAACACCAGCGCCCATTAATTTTACATCAATTGGTGCTTTATCTTCTTCTAAAGCATCACTTAAATCATCTGAATTGGTAATTTTAATCAACTGACCTTGTCCAGAAAGTTCAGGGCGTTTTTCTCCTAAACGACTAAGTAAACCTGAACACATAATAGCAAAAAAATTACCAATAATGGTTGCGGGAATTAATTGCCCCACTAATTGTTCACTTGGCAATCCAGTAATGGCACTATAACCAAGGGATAAAGGAAGAATGCCTTCACCGATTCCACCAGCTAAAACAGGAGTGACAATATAGAAAAGGCTATGTTTCCAACCGAGACCTAACAGCGTTCCAACAAGGGTCCCAACACCCATTGCTAAAATCATTCCTAATGCCATCGGGACAATCATGCGCATTAAACCTTGGACTAAAATTTTGCGGTTCATTCCAAGGATACTTCCACAAACTAAACAAGCAATATAGAAATAGAGAAAGTTTGCTTGTTTCATTAAAATATTTGTTGAGTCTAAGACATTTTGGTTGAGTAAATTGAAAAAGACCATAATTGATGGTACTAATAAAGATAAAATTGCGGGACCGCCAAAATGTTTCAAAATAGGAATATTTCCACCAATTGTTCCAAGTAACCAACCCATTGTTAAAATTACGGCAAAACCACCTAACATATTGACTGGTAGTTGTTCTAATAGAGCCGTAACAAGAATAATGCTAGCTGTTACAAGATAAACAGGTAACGTAACCGAACCAATCCTCGTTTTGGTTAATTTGTTGCGCCAATCTGTTTCATTAGCAGCTGTTGCGTGCAATTTCTTTTCCATGCTATTTCCTCCTATAACTTTAATCTATATTCATCATAATGTAAACGTTTTCTGTAGAGTAGATTATTTAATTAATTTAACTAAAGAAAAGTTTTTTAACCAAATCTTCCTATGCTATACTTTATTTGAAGAGAAAAGAGGGATGGAATGAAGCGTGGCGGGAAATTATGGTGTTTCTTATCAGTGATTTTTATTGCAACATTAATTATTATGATTACTTTCTTTTACGGAGTAACGACGGTTCAAACAATTAAAGAAGTTCGTAAAAACCAAGAGCAAGCACTTTTAGCCGTCGGGGAACAGTTGGCTATTGAACCGAATGTTATTGAAGCCTTAAAGAATGATCACTATTCAGATGAATTGGAAGCGTATACGGTTCGTTTAGGTGAAATCCATCAGTTGGATTTTATCGTGATTATGAATATGCAGGGGATTCGTTTAACACATCCTGATCGCCAAAAAATAGGTAAGCATTTTGAAGGTGGCGATGAAGTGCGAGCATTAAAAGGGGAGGAACATTTGTCTGTTAGTCAAGGGAGTTTAGGAGAATCATTACGAGGTTTTGTCCCAGTCTATGATCAAGGAAAACAAATTGGGGTTGTGGCAATGGGCATTAAAATGACCTCGCTTTCACAATTGATTGAACGAACAAAAAATGATTACACAGTGAGTGTCCTTTTAAGTGTTGGTTTTGGCTTTATATTAGCCATCGTAGTTTCTTATTATTTAAAAAAACAACTTCACGATTTAGAGCCAAGAGAAATTGCTCGTCTATTAGAAGAGCGAAACGCCATGCTTGAGGAAACGAAAGACGCAATCCTTGTGATTGATACCGATCAAAATATTTTATTAGCAAATATTGAAGCAACTAAAATGTATCATAATATAACAAATAGTGAAGAAAATTTACTAGGAAAGAAACTTTCAGCATTGGTTTTATCTCCTGAAAAATTAATCGTACATTCAAAAACAGAGCAATTCTATCGCCAAAATGGCCAGGATTATTTCGTCTCAATCGCCCCGATTAATGTCCGTAAAAAAACAATTGGGCATGTTATCTTTCTGAAAAATGCGACGGAAACGTTTATTGTCGCAGAACAGCTTGTCAGCACAACAACATATGCTTCGGCATTACAAAGTCAATCACACGAATTTATGAATAAGATGCATGTCATTTATGGCTTAGTCGATTTAGAAGATTATGAGGCGCTAAAACATTATCTAGCCGATTTATTGAAACCAGAAAAGGAATTTGCACAGCGCTTAGCTATTTTGGTCAGAAATCCTATTCTAGCAGGTTTTTTAAGTGGGGAAAGAATCAAGTTTGCAGAAATTAAAACACAATTAGCTATTGAAATTTATCCAGAAATTCCACCAAATAAACGAGATGAAGATACGCAAAATTTGATTGCTATCTACCGTTATATTCATCGTTTCCTGATGGAGCAAACGTTGCCAGAAGAGATCATTGAAACCATTGATTATCAGCCAGGAAGTTTGACGACGACTTATTCGTTTGCTTATCCAAAAGAACAACTGGAACGCTTTGAGCAAGAGTTTTTCACTTCTTATTTGGCAAGATTATTAGAGAATGCGGAAGCGACATTGACTTGGGAAAACCAACAAAACAATTGGCTTGTCCTTCGCATAAATGTTCATTACGAAGGAGCAGAGGAAAATGAACCTATTGATTATTGAAGACGATCCTATGGTTGCATATATACATCAAAAATATCTTGAAAAATTAATTCACCAACCGACTATTTTTACGGTTGCAACAATTGCTGAAGGTCTACAATTAACGAAAGAAAAACAACCAGTACTTGTTTTATTAGACGTTCATTTAAAAGATGGCAACGGCTTGACCTATCTGGCAACAATTAGAGATGAAAAAATTGATACAGAAGTTATCCTGATTACGGCTGCCAACGAGTTGGAAAATGTTAAACGAAGCTTACATTTAGGCGTTTTAGACTATTTAGTTAAACCCTTTTCTTTTGAGCGATTTCAACAAAGTATCGAAAACTATCAGAAAAAAGCTGCTCAATTCACGCTGGAAACGAAGGAGCTTTCGCAAACAAAAGTGGACCAATTGTTTCATTCTTCACAGACAAACGCACGTAAAAATGAACAAGCTCTTCAAAACATGTCCTTAGAAAAAGGACTAACACAAGCAACATTACAATTATTGTTAAAAAAAATAGACGAATTTACCGACTATTTTACGATTCAAGAATTATCAGAAGCGAGTCAGCTTTCACATGTTTCTGTTCGCAAATATGTGTTGTTTCTAGAAAAAAATAACTTTTTAGAAAGTAAAAATAGCTATTTAAAAGTGGGGCGTCCCTATCAATCGTATCGGAGAATTTAGTATTTTTTATTTTTTAGTAAATAAAAAAAGTAATTGAAAAGTGGCGAAATACAGAGGATACTCCTTTTTATTCTCATTTAAAGAACTTAATTGAGAATGGAAAAGAGGATATTATTTGTTATTTTTTGAGAATATATGATATTCTTTATTATGTAAGAAATAATATTATATGGGAGGAACGAGCGATGAAAGTTATTGTTTTAGGATCATCACATGGAGGTTATGAAGCGGTAGAGGAATTACTAAATCTTCATCCTGATGCAGAAATTCAATGGTATGAGAAAGGTGATTTTATCTCATTCTTGTCTTGTGGCATGCAGTTGTACCTAGAAGGAAAAGTGAAAGATGTTAATTCTGTTCGCTATATGACTGGCGAAAAAATGGAGAGCCGTGGTGTAAATGTCTTTTCTAATACTGAAATTACAGCGATTCAACCAAAAGAACATCAAGTGACAGTGAAAGATTTAGTGTCAGGTGAAGAACGTGTTGAAAATTATGATAAATTAATCATCAGTCCCGGAGCTGTCCCATTTGAATTAGATATTCCAGGTAAAGATTTGGATAATATTTACTTGATGCGTGGTCGTCAATGGGCCATTAAATTAAAACAAAAAACAGTAGATCCAGAAGTCAATAATGTGGTTGTGATTGGTAGTGGTTATATTGGGATTGAAGCTGCCGAAGCATTTGCAAAAGCCGGTAAAAAGGTTACCGTTATTGACATTTTAGATCGTCCATTAGGGGTGTATCTAGATAAAGAATTTACAGATATTTTAACAGAAGAGATGGAAGCCAATAACATTACCATTGCAACTGGTGAAACAGTTGAACGTTACGAAGGCGACGGTCGTGTGCAAAAAGTCGTTACAGATAAAAATGCGTACGATGCTGATTTGGTCGTTGTAGCGGTTGGTGTCCGTCCAAACACTGCTTGGTTAAAAGGTACCTTGGAATTACATCCGAATGGCCTAATCAAGACGGATGAATACATGCGGACAAGTGAGCCGGATGTATTTGCAGTAGGGGATGCTACGTTAATTAAATACAATCCTGCAGACACAGAAGTAAATATTGCCTTAGCAACGAATGCTCGTAAACAAGGTCGCTTTGCTGTGAAAAACCTAGAGGAACCAGTTAAACCTTTCCCTGGTGTTCAAGGATCTTCTGGCTTGGCCGTCTTTGATTATAAATTTGCTTCAACAGGGATTAACGAAGTCATGGCTCAAAAATTAGGAAAAGAAACAAAAGCGGTGACAGTAGTAGAAGACTACTTGATGGACTTTAATCCAGACAAACAAAAAGCTTGGTTTAAATTAGTGTATGATCCTGAAACAACACAAATTTTAGGCGCTCAATTAATGTCAAAAGCAGATTTAACTGCAAACATTAATGCTATTTCATTAGCGATTCAAGCCAAAATGACGATTGAAGACTTAGCCTATGCGGATTTCTTCTTCCAACCAGCGTTTGACAAACCTTGGAATATTATTAATACAGCGGCTTTAGAAGCGGTGAAACAAGAACGTTAATAGAAGAGAAAATAAAACCCATGAGTATTTATAGTACTCGTGGGTTTTATTTTTATTTTGTATTCAATTGATTTTTCAACTCTTGTTGGACACGAGTTAATTCTTGTTCATCCACACGTTGATAGGAAACACCATCTTGCATAAAACCAGTACCTTGAAGTTGGTCTTGTTTCACTTTACCAAAGGCACTGCGATAATCTAAGGCAATTTTTTTCATGTCATCAAAACTTAAATCTGTCTTCATATTATCAGAAACAGCTGTTAAAATTTCTTGATAGTTGCTCACGCTATTAAGACTTAAGACTTTTTGGACGATGCCTTCAATCACTTTTCTTTGACGTTCTTGGCGGCCGTAGTCACCATTAGGATCTTCGTAACGCATTCTTGAATAGGAGAGTGCTTGTTCACCATCCAATGAAATTTTACCAATCGTAAAATCATACCCGTCTTGAGAAAAAGTCAGATTATTGTTCACTTCGATTCCGCCAACCGCGTTGACTAATTCTTTTAAACCAGCCATATTAATTGAAACATAATGATTAATAGGTATATTTAAATAGTTTTCAACTGTATCCATTGCTAAAGATGCGCCACCAAAAGCATAGGCGTGATTCAATTTATCTTGTTTTCCTTGACCTGGAATATCAACATAGGTATCGCGAGCAAGACTGACTAAGGTTGTTTGCTTGTCACGAGGATTAACTGTTGCAACAATTGTTGTATCCGAACGACCTTGCTCGACACGCCCATCATCGCCTGTATCAATCCCTAATAATAAAACAGAAAAAGGCTCCTTATTGTTTAAATTGACCTGACTTTTTTTAGATCGTTCTACTGTTTCATAGGTTTTATCCATTGATTTAGAAACATCCCAATAAAGTTTTGCTCCCATTCCAACAACTGCAAGAAATAGAACCAAGATAATTCCAAAGATAATGGCAAAAATTTTCTTCCCTTTTGACATATTTTTCCTCCAATAATTTATCACAGGTTGTGATTTTTTTCTTATAGGTTAATCTTACTAATTTTTAGTGAAGAAGTATATAATAATTGTTGAAAGACTATAAAACTTTAAGGTATTTTGCATTATTTTTGCTTAATCTTTTGAAATATCTCAATTCTATTAAAATATGCGAATTAGTATATTACACGTTTTCAAAGTGTTTCATTGTTGATTAATTAGAATTTTAGTGGTATTTTTGTATTTGTAATTAGTACAGATTTTAATCGGAGGTATAACAGTGAGTAAAAAAGGATCAGATATCATAGTAGAAAGTTTAATCAATCACGAAGTGCCCTATATTTTTGGGATTCCCGGTGCAAAAATTGATGGGGTTTTTGATGCATTAGTTGATAAAGGACCAGAATTAATTTTAGCTCGACATGAACAAAACGCTGCCTTTATGGCACAAGGGATTGGTCGTTTGACGGGAGAGCCTGGCTTAGTTATTGCAACTAGTGGACCTGGTGCCAGCAATTTAGCAACTGGGTTAGTAACTGCGACTGCAGAAGGGGACCCTGTTTTAGCATTGGCTGGACAGGTGAAACGGTCCGATTTGTCAAAATTAACTCACCAAAGCATGAATAATGCTGCATTATTTAGTCCAATAACAAAATTCAGTACAGAAATTCAAGATCCAGAAACATTATCTGAAAATATTGCCAATGCTTACCGTATCGCCAAAACAGCGAAAAAAGGCGCAACATTCTTATCGATCCCACAAGATGTCACAGATAGTCCGGTGACAGGCGAAGCGATTAAGCCTTTGTCGGCTCCGAAACTGGGCCATGCATCAGCAGAAACAATCGCAGCTTTAGCTGAACGAATCAAGCAAGCGAAATTACCTGTTTTACTTTTAGGAATGCGGGCCTCTGCACGAAAAGTTACCGCAGCCATTCGTGAATTGGTTGCTATAACTGGTTTGCCAGTCGTGGAAACGTTCCAAGGAGCAGGAATTATTTCAAAAGAATTAGAAGAACATTTCTTTGGGCGTGTTGGTTTATTTCGAAACCAACCTGGGGATCGTTTGTTAAAAAGAAGTGATTTAGTGATTGCGATTGGTTATGACCCAATTGAATATGAGGCACGTAATTGGAATGCAGAAAAAGATGCGCGCGTTATTGTTATTGATGAAGTTCAAATGGAAATTGATCAATATATGCAACCGGAAGAAGAGCTAATTGGTGATATGTCTAAAAATATTTTGAAATTATCAGAAGCATTTAGTGAACCAATATTAACAGAAGATGCGCAAGATTATTTAGAAACGCTTCAAGAAAAATTAACGATTAAAGAAGTAAAAACAAGTACAATTGAAAATCGGTTACATCCATTAGAAATTGTTCAAACGCTTCAAGAAAAAACCACGAATGAAATGACAGTTACTGTTGATGTAGGGAGCCACTACATTTGGATGGCTCGCCACTTTAGAAGTTATGAACCGCGTCATTTATTATTTAGTAACGGTATGCAAACATTAGGTGTCGCTTTGCCTTGGGCAATCTCAGCTGCACTAGTTCGTCCAAATACACAAATTATCTCTGTTTCTGGGGACGGCGGTTTCCTATTTTCGGCGCAAGAATTAGAAACAGCGGTTCGTTTAAAGCAAAATATCGTGCATATTATTTGGAATGATGGTAGTTATGATATGGTTAAATTCCAAGAAGAAATGAAATATAATCGATCCTCTGGCGTAGATTTTGGTCCAGTTGATTTTGTGAAGTATGCTGAAGCTTTTGGAGCCAAAGGGGTTCGAGTTCATTCACAAGCAGAATTTGCCGCAGCTTTAGAAGAAGGAATGCAAACAGAAGGCCCAGTGATTATTGATGTTCCTGTGGATTATTCAGATAATCAAGAATTAGGTAAAACATTGTTACCAGATCAACTTTATTAGGAGATGGAAAAATGAGCGAACAATATGTTTATCAACATGGTACGCTAGGCGGTTTAATGGAAAGTTTGATGGCAGGAACGGCAGAAATTGGTACGTTACTCACGCAAGGTGATTTTGGAATTGGGACATTAGAAGGCTCAAATGGCGAAATTATTTTATTGGACGGTATATTGTATCATGCGAATCAAACTGGCGAAATTACTATTTTAGAAGGCGAAGAATTAACGCCATATGCCGCAGTTACTCGTTTTCAAGAAGATGGCGCATTCCCTGTATCAACGGAAACCGATGAAAATATTAAAGCACAAATTTTAGAAAAAATTAGTCCTAATTTTTTTGCGGCAATTAAAATTAGCGGTCTTTTTGCGAAGATGCATGTCCGTGTGGCACCTAAACAAGAAAAACCGTATCCACCATTTGTAGAAGCAGCACGCAATCAACCTGAATTTACAGCGGATAATATTCAGGGAACAGTTGTAGGGTTCTTTACACCTAAATTATTTCATGGTGCTTCTGCTGCAGGATTTCATTTGCACTTTATCAGTGAGGATCACCAATTTGGTGGGCACATTCTTGATTTTGGCATTAAACAAGGGACTGTTTCGTGGATGGAAACAGCAGAATTGCGACAGCATTTTCCAGTTCATGATGCTGATTATCGGAATAAAGAAATTGATATTGCAAAAGCTTTGTCCGCAATTGAAGAAGCGGAATAACTGAATAACAAGGCACATTTCTCCACGCCCATTCAAGTTGACCTAGTTAGTCAACTTGAATGGGCTTATTGCTGTTCGTCGCTTTTTGTTGTTATTTTTCAAAAAAAAATAGTATCCTTTTTATAATAAGCAAATAACAATTGGAAAGGATGGCGTAATGGACACACTTTATAGAAGTTGGCAATTGTCTGGTTGGCTCTATCATGATATTTTTGTTATCATTGTAGCAATTATTTTTATAGTAATTAGTGGTATTTTGGTTATTTCCTTAATAAGAAGGCGGAGTACAAGGAGACTGGTTCCCTATGCGTTAATTTTATTGGTTTATCTTGCAGTGGTACATTTTGCTGGTTTAATCTTTTTCGGAATGTTTCGTTCAGTAACGATTGAAGAGAAAAGTGCGACGTTTTATTCTGAAAAAACGAAAGGCTTAACTTCAATCGAGCGAATGATTATTCCAAATGGACGAACGAATGGCATTAGCACCAGTAACTCATTGTTCCAAGTGATTTCTGTTAATAGTCAGACGGGCGAACGAATGTGGAGTAAACGTTTAGGTTGGCGTGATTATTTAATTGGTCAAACAGATCAATATGTGGTTTTGAATAATGCTGATAACGAGGCCATTTACTTACTAGATACAAAAACAGGGAAAAAAGAGTTTTCCGAAGCGGATTTAGTGAAGAAATTCCCTGAATTAAAAGACTATTTAAGCTCTGATTTCGTTGATTATCGTTTTATGGATAATCGCTATCTCTATATTTATGGATTAAACAATCGATATTATCAATTAGATTTGAAAAATTGGCAGTTAAAACAAGACCCAACTTTCAAAGAAGTCTTTCAAACACAAGAAGCGCCTAAATGGACGGTAGATTCAAATGAGAGTCAAATTGGTCAAGAGCTGTCATCGGAAGAACGTGCAACAGTGCAAGGAAAACTAGAAGAGCAACTAATAGCACCAGTCTTATTAGGCAAGAAAAATGAAACAAATTATTATGTTCTGTCATATAAGAAAAGACAAAGTAATCAAGCGATAGTTGGCTTATACAATTGGCAGAAAAAAACATACGAGTGGCAAACACCGTTGCTTTTAACTAAAGAAAATGTACCTATTGATGCTTTTCAAGTAGAGGATGCGTTATTCATTAAAGTCCCGCGTTATTTATACAAAATTAACCTGAATAATGGTAATCAAGAGTATCAGTTTGATTACCGTTGGGGCCAAGTGATTCGTTAAACGAAAAGTGGTAAAGCATGCTTAGACAAATAGAAGGAGCAAATAGTCCTTATGATATAAAAAAACGCTTAGAAGAGTAGTGATTCCGCTAGTTTTCTAAGCGTTTTTTTTATTTTATGCAGGTCCAGAGATTAAATTCCAGATAATCGAACCTGTATATGCGCCAGGAAATAATTGTGAAACAGGGGTTTGGATTGCAAGAGAAATATCGGTCATGCGGCCGCTCCACATTCCTTGTCCTTTTCTATCACCAGCGTTACTCATTAAAGTCGCACCGTTACCGATAATAATTGGGTTGGTCGGGAAGTCGGGTGCAGCAGGATCTTCTGAAAAATCCAGTCCATACATTGTATTTGTCATAAAGAAACGCCTTAACGTTTTGTCATAGCGAGCATAGCCGCCTGTTAATTGAAACGTAATGATGCCTAGTAAAGAATGAGCTTCGTTTCGCATGTGTGGGATTTCAGCAGTGACATGCCAACCAGTTAAGGCTCCGCGAACATCCCCCATCCCGAAGTGTCTCATTGTATGAGTATTGCCTTCAGAAGGTCGTATAGGAACTGCCGTTAAATCACCAGAAATCGCTTGGGTTTCAAAAGTAAATTCTTTCGGAATAAAGAGCAAGTCAAAACTAGTGTTAGGATTTTCTAAATCAGGATAAATGGCATCGTCAACCGATTCATCACCAGGCAGCCCTCCAAGTTCTAGTTCAACTGAAACAGGCGTTTTTCCAGAACGGGTGGCAAAAGAAACCGATGGGTCAAAACTAAAGAGACTGAATACTAGCAACAAGGCTGCCATTGATTGATAAGTGAGTAGATTTTTTTTATTCAAGAAAGTTCCTCCTTTAGGGGCTGATAATATAAGTATACGCAAAAGGAGCTGTTTTTATTTATCAGTAATTTACAGGGAATTCGAAAATATTGAGACAGATAGTGTTTAATATTAGTAGAGAAAGATGAGTCGACAATTTTTACTTGTTGATTCTGTCTTTTTTGAGCACAATTCGTTATATCAAGCATGCTAAAATATAAAAGAAATCATCAAGTATCACTAATCAAAATGGAGAGGAGGAGAAAACTTTGAGTAAGTGTTTCGGGTTGTTGATGATTTTATTTGTATTATCTGGCTGTTCAGGAAGTAGGAATTCGCAACAGGAAGTCGTTATAGAAAAGTCTGCTAATAATGACAAAGCAAGACAATTTGTTGATCAAAAAAATCCGCATTTAGGAACGCAATTAGAAGCAGAATCTTATACTAAACAGGAAGCGATTGAATTTTTACAAAATGGTTTAGGGATACCAACGAATGACTCGGCGTTTCATTATACGTTTAAGCAGTCAAATAAAGGAAGTTATGTTGTTCAAATTATATCTGAAAAGAATAGTGTCTCAAAAGAGAATGAATTGTTCGGATATTATCAGGTGTATCAAGATGGTATTATAGTGAAAATGATGGAAAAGGATCAAACGTTCCAAGAAAATTAAGTGATAAATAAAAAAGTTGACAAAAAACACAAACAGTCTTGTTTGTGTTTTTTTGTTTAATGTTCGTGTTTTATTTTTTAATAACCTTTTTCGAAAAAATATACGAACGTTCGGGTTTAAAAACGAACAAAAAGATGAAAATGTGTTGAAATATACGTTTTCCTTGCGTATACTGATGAAGTGAAAAAACGAACGAGGAGTGTACGAATGAACAAGAAAGTTCCTTATTTAATTGTGGCACCGGGGCTAGTACTATTATTATTTTTCTTAATGATTCCATTAATTACTAGCATTTTGCCAACCATTTTTACTGATCATGGCTTGACACTAAATCAGTATGTTACTTTTTTTAAAGATGACTATAATGTTTCAATTTTCTGGCGAACGATAAGAGTTTCGTTAATTGTGACGGGTATTTCAATCGTGTTGGGCATTCCAACGGCATACTTTATTGCTGGGGTTTCCAAAAAATGGCGTGGGTTTTTAATGGCTATGACCTTGTTTCCACTATTAACCAATTCAGTTATTCGAAGTTTTGCTTGGATTAACATTTTAGGAAAAAACGGTGTAGTGAATACGTTGTTATTAAAAACAGGCTTAATTGAGCAACCGCTGAATTTATTGTATACAGAATTTGCAATTATTATCGGTTCAGTGTATTTATTTTTACCAACAATGATTATGACCTTAGTTGGGGTTATGGAAAACATTGAAGGAGAAATGCTAGAAGCGGCTGAGACGCTAGGCGCCAATCCAATGACGGCTTTTCGGAAAATTGTTTTACCTTTATCAATTCCAGGCACCATCGTAGGAAGTATATTAGTGTTTACAGGAACTTTAACGGCTTATACGACGCCACAGCTGTTAGGTGGTAACCAAAAAATGATGATGTCGACCTTCTTATATCAAAAGGCTAATACTTTAGGTGATTGGCAATCGGCGAGTGTTCTTGCATTTATTATGATTTTAACAACATTAATTGTGATGAAAGGCCTAGACATGGTCGCTAAGAAAGTAGATCGGAGAGAAGCAAATCATGCGTAAGCAAAAAGGACTATCTGTTATTGCAATTCTAGTTTTTCTGTTTTTATTTTTACCATTATGTTTGATTGTGGTGACTTCTTTTGGAACAGCCGCAGCGATTCAATTTCCGATTAAAGGATTTACTTTAGATTGGTACGCCAAAGCATTACAATCGGAAACGTTTATGGACAGTTTTAAGTTAAGCTTGTTGATTGGGGTATTAGCGACTGTTTTAGCATTAATAGTAGGGATTCCGGCTTCCTATGCGCTGGCACGTTATTCCGTTCGCGGGCGCAACTTTATTAAAAGCTTTTTCTTATCCCCAACTGTGATTCCAGGAATTGTGGTCGGGTATACGTTATTTCAATATATTGTTATTAAATTAGGTTTGCCTGTCTTTCAAGGATTATTAATGGGGCATTTTTTAATTAGTTTGCCTTATATTATTCGAGTGGTTGGGTCAAGTATGGAACAACTAGATTATTCAATGGAAGAAGTAGCTTGGACATTAGGTTGTACAAGATTGCGAGCTTTTATTCAAATTGTTTTACCCAATGTGTCTTCAGGAATTTTTGCAGCCTTTATGTTAGCATTTGTCAATTCGTTTAACAATGTTCCTGTATCGATGTTTTTATCAGGTCCCGGTGTGACGATGCTGCCTACTTCTTTATTAAGTTATATGGAATACAATTATGATCCAACTGTTTCAGCAATTTCTGTATTGTTGATGCTACTAACAATGGGCTTAATGTTTTTAATTGAAAAAACGTTGGGACTAGCTTCCATTGCTTAAAACATGGAAGAAGCACGAGATAGAAAGAGGAGAAAATTTTGACTTTTGTGGATTTAAAAGATATTCGCGTCAGCTATGACGGAAAACAAGATATTTTAAAAGATTTAAATATTTCAATGGAAAAAGGAGAGTTAGTTTCTTTATTAGGACCGAGTGGTTGTGGTAAAACGACTACGTTAAGAGTGATTGCTGGATTAATTAAGCCAAACGACGGACAGTTTTTCGTTGACCAAGAAGAACTAACAAAGGTTCCTGTCCATAAAAGAAACTTCGGGATGGTTTTTCAAAGCTATGCGTTATTTCCCCATTTAACGATTGCAGAAAATGTCGCTTTTGGGTTGAAATTACGCAAAGAAAGCAAACAAACCATGGACCAAAAAGTCACGGAAATGCTAAAAGTATGTGGTTTAGAAAGCTTGGGCGACCGTTATCCAAAACAATTATCTGGTGGTCAAAGACAGCGGGTTGCGCTAGCACGTGCTCTGATTATTGAACCTAAACTATTACTACTAGATGAACCGTTGAGTAATTTAGATGCAAAATTGCGAGTGGCAATGCGGATTGAAATCAAACGGATTCAACAACAATTAGGCATTACGACAGTTTTTGTCACACATGACCAAGAAGAATGTTTTTCTATTTCAGATAAAGTGGCCATTATGAATAATGGCGTGATTGAACAATATGATTCACCAGAAACGATTTATCGTTTGCCTCGTACTAAGTTTGTCGCTGAATTTATCGGTTTTGAAAACTTTTTCTCTGTCGAAAAAATGGAAGCTGGTCATTATCGGACACAAACAAATCAAATAGTGAAAACGACTAATCCTGAACCAAATGTTACAACGACGGTGGCAACGATTCGTCCAGAGGACATTGAGATTGTTTCAGAAGCTGCTACTAATACTGTCGCAGGTACTGTCGCTGTCCGAACATTTTTAGGGAAAAGCTATCAATATGAAGTGGAAACAGCGTTAGGTACATTGCTGGTTAATGGAACAAGTGAACAGTTATATGAAACAAACGAAACCATTCACTTGGCTTTTCCAGCTGAGAAATTAGTTATTTTAGAAAAATAAAAACCATTTTGGAGGAAGATTTAAAAATGAAAAAACGCGTAATTTTAGGGACATTAGTCGCTGCAACGTTATTAATGACTGCTTGTGGAAACAGCGAAGCAACTACGAAAAGCGAGAGCAAAGGTGGAAGTAATGCTTTAGTCGTTTCAACTTTCGGATTAAGTGAAGATATTGTCAAAAAAGACATTATCGCTCCGTTTGAAAAAGAGAATGAAGCGAAAGTTACCTTAGAAGTAGGCAATAGCGCAGACCGCTTTACGAAATTAAAAAATAATCCCAATGCGGGAATTGATGTCATTGAATTAGCACAAGCAAATGCAGCACAAGGTGGAAAAGAAGGGTTATTTGAAAAAATTACAGAAAAAGAAGTACCTAATTTAAGTCAGTTAACGCCGGGAGCAAAAGAGGTTTTTGAAAGTGGTGCTGGCGTACCAATCGCTGTAAACAGTATCGGGATTGTTTACAACAAAGAAAAATTAGGCAAAGAAATTAAGAACTGGGATGACTTATGGTCAGCTGATTTGAAAGGTAAAATTTCTGTTCCAGACGTTGCCACGACGGCAGGTCCTTTAATGTTATACGTTGCCAGTGAACATGCTGGTCAAGATATTACAAAAGATAACGGGAAGGCCGCTTTTGAAGCGATGAAAGAATTAAAACCAAACGTTGTTAAAACGTATTCAAAATCGTCAGACTTAGCTAATATGTTCCAATCTGGTGAAATTGAAGCAGCTGTGGTTGCTGATTTTGCGGTTGATATTATTCAAGGCGCAGCAGAAAACGTGACGTATGTCGTCCCAGAAAGCGGCACGTATGCCAACTATAATACAGTCAATATTCCTAAAAAAGCACAAAACAAAGAAACCGCCTTTAAATTTGTTAACGCACGGATTAGTGAAGAATCACAAAAGGCCAAAGCGATTTCATTAAATGAAGGACCTACAAATCAACAAGTAACGTTAAGCGAAAAAGAAGCGAAAAATAAAACATATGGTGCCATTGCCGAACGTGCCAAAACAGTCGATTTTAATTTTATTAATAGTCAACTAGCGGATTGGATTGATCAATGGAATCGGACGATGAATCAATAGTTTTAGAAAAGAGGGACAAAATGAACGTCGATGTATTACTAAAAAATGTGTGGCTGTATCAAACAGTCACTCAAACATTCGTTCAACGAAATGTTGCGATTAAAAATGATAAATTTTATTACATTTATGAAGAAGAGAACGTCAATTTGCAGCCCAAAAAAACAATTAATGCCGAGAATCAATGGATGATTCCCGGCTTAATTGATGCACACATGCATATTGAAAGTTCCATGACGACACCTACTATTTTTTCCAAAGCAGTAGTGCGTTACGGTGTGACAACGGTGATTGCCGATGCCCATGAAATGGCTAACGTATTTGGCTTAGAAGGCTTAAAAGCTTTTATGGCCGCTGAAACAGAACTAGATATCTTTCACGCAATTCCTTCCTCGGTTCCTTCGACCACTCCCGAATTAGAAACAACTGGTGGGATTATCGGCTTAGCAGAAGTAGCAGAATTACTCAAAGAGCCAAAAGTGATTTGTTTAGGGGAAGCCATGAATTTTAAAGGGATTTCCTATGAGCCAGATTCTTTAATTCGTCAAATTATCGATTTGTGTCAAAAACAACGACCAACCATGCCTTTAGAAGGCCACTGTCCTAAAATCGAAGATCAAGAGTTAGCAGATTTTCTATATAGTGGTATCACTTCAGATCATACCCATCAATTTCCTAAAACGTTAAAAGAAAAAATTGAAGCGGGCGTCTTTATTCAATTTCAAAATAAATCAATCACTCCTGAAAACATTCAGGTGATAGTAGACAATGACTTCTACAATTATGCAAGTATTATCACGGATGACGTGATGGCTGATGATTTGCTAAAAGGTCATCTAAATGAAAATGTCAAAAAAGCCGTTCATGCAGGATTGCCTATCGAAAAAGCCATTTATATGGCAACTTATACGCCGGCCAAACGAATGGGTCTCCATGATCGTGGCGAAATTGCACCTGGTAAAAAAGCTGACTTTTTGTTATTAAATGACTTAGAAAGTTTTGATATTAATACGGTTTATAAATCTGGAAAGGTCGTTTTTGAAAAAGGTGAGCCCTTCCATTATCCAGAAAAAATTGAAGAGTTTCCAGGCGCTTACCAACAAACCATCCAATGTAAAAAGTTAACAGAAGAAGATTTACTTTTAAAGGTGGCTACAACAAAAGAAACAGTTCGTTGTAATGTGATTCAAAAACAAGAAATTGGTACATTTACAGAGCGAATTACAAAAGAAATTCCTGTTGAAAATGGATTGTTGCAATGGCAAAAAGCCAACTGCGCCTTATTAATTGTGATGGAACGTTACGGAAAAAATGGTAATATTTCTTTTTCTTTAATGGATCAACCCCTTTCCGAGAAAGGAGCCATTGCGACAACCTGGGCCCATGATCATCATAATTTAATGGTGATGGGTAATACGATTGAGGATATTCTGTTAGCGCAGAATGAATTATTAGCGATGCAAGGCGGCTATTTGGTTGCTTCGGATCAGCAAGTGATGGCAACTTGTCCTTTACCAATTGGTGGGATTTTATCGCAAGCACCGATTGAACAATTAGGCGCTTCTTTACAAAAAGTCCGACAAGCTATGCAAGCGTTAGGTTATCAAAATATGAATGAAATCATGTCCTTTTCTACACTATCATTACCTGTCTCGCCAGCCATTAAAGTGACAGATTTTGGGATGATGGATACGAAGTCACAACGTTTCTATCCATTAGTTTTTCCAGAGGATGGAGTTCTTTTGCATGAAAACACTCATTAAAAATGTGCATATACTAACAATGGATGAGCAATTTTCAGAAATCAAAGCCGGCTATTTAGTGATTGAAGAAGATACAATTGTGGAATTAGCACCAATGACCACACTTGATGAAAAGCGAATGGCTGTAAATCAAGTAATCGATGGTCAAAATGGAATTTTAATGCCTGGGATGATTAACACCCATACCCATGTAGGCATGATTCCGTTTCGTTCGTTAGGAGACGATGTGCCAGATCGACTCCGGCGTTTTCTTTTTCCATTAGAACAATTCATGACAAAAGAATTAGTAGGATGCAGTAGTGATTATGCAATTGCTGAAATGTTACTGAGTGGTATTACGAGCTTTTGTGATATGTATTATTTTGAAGATGAAATTGCTAAAAGTTGTAAAAAAATGAGTGTTCGTGCTTTGCTCGGAGAGACGATCATTGATATGCCCACTTGTGATAGTCCGGAGCCTTCAGGCGGTCTTTTTTACGCGGAAACCTTTATTCGCAAGTGGCAAGGCCATCCGTTGATTACGCCTATACTTGCGCCACATGCACCGAATACCAATTCACCAGAAGTGTTGGCGAAAATTATTGAACTTAGTCGGCGATACCAAGTTCCTGTGACCATGCACGTTGCTGAAATGACTTATGAAATGGCTGAGTTTGAAAAAGCCTATCAAAAAACACCAATTGCTTTCTTAGAAGAACTGGGTTATTTGAGCGAGCCGTTTATTTTAGCTCATTGTATTTTGGCAACAGATGAAGATCTTGCGAGTTTAGCTGCTACTAATGGAAAAGCGCGTGTCGCTCATTGTATCGGTGCGAATACTAAATCAGCCAAAGGCGTAGCGCCGATTAAGCAAATGCTTGATCAAGGGATTATTGTCGGTTTAGGAACGGATGGACCTAGTAGTGGGAATACATTAGATTTATTCACCCAAATGCGCATGGTTGCGAATTTTCATAAGACAGCACACCAAGATCGCTCCTTGTTTCCTGCTAAAGAAATTGTTTATCTGGCAACGATGGGGGGCGCTAAAACGTTAGGCTTGGCGGAGCAAGTCGGTTCATTGGAAGTGGGCAAAAAAGCGGATATAACATTAATTGAAACGCAATCAGTTAATATGTTTCCGATTTTTGATGCCTATTCAGCATTGGTTTATTCAGCAAATGCTAGCAATGTTGAAGCCGTTTGGGTGAACGGTCAACAGTTAGTTGCCAATAAAGAATTACAACAAGCTAATCTCAAAGAAATCAAGGAAAAATTATATCAGGCCATGAATACGTTTGTGAAAGAAGCTAAAAAAAGAGCTGCTCTCTAAACAAAGCAAGTATGACGTATCGGATTGATTAAATAACGCTGAATTGACGTTTAGTGATTCAGGTTCTAATAGAGCGCAGACAAACTTTTAATGAAAGAGTTGTCTGTGTTCTTTTTTGTTATAAACATTTTTCTTTTTCTATATATATTTTTAAGGTAAGTTGTATTATAGTAAGTTTGAGAAGATGAGAATGAGAGGAAAAGCAATGAATATACAACGGTTTATAGAAAAACGCAAAGCACGTGGTTTGTCGCAAAGTGAATTAGCTAAAGGGATTTGTACGCAAGTTACGGTTAGTCGCTTTGAAAAGAATGGTCAAGTCCCAACTTTAAAAATATTGATCCAACTATGTAATCGTTTAGAGCTACCTTTGGGGGAACTCTTCCCGCGCGTAGGGATTAAACAACCTGAAATTCTTGAAAAAATGGAAGAAGCAGAATTCTTCTTGATTACCAGCGAACATGACCAATTGCAAACAATTTTAAAAAATATTCCTTTTGATGAAATCAAAGATTCCCAACTGTTATTAGAATATTATTATTTACAAGGCTTTGTCATGATTTTTCAAAATGCTTCGTTGATGGATTGCTTATTTACCTTTGAAAAACTTCTGTTTGAAGAGCAAAAATACACGAGCGATATTTACCGTTTGTTAGCTTTTACTGGAATTGGCATGGCCTATGCCAAAGAAGGCGAAATTGAGAAAGCCGAATTTTATTTCAATAAGGTCTTCAAGGAAATTTATCTTTATACTATTCAATCAATGGAAGATACTTGGCGAGTATTAAATGTTGTCTTTCACTGTGGTGTTTTTTATGCAGAAAAAGGCGATTTAGAAACAAGTGATGCTTTGTTAGAGTATGCGATTTCCATCTGTTCTGATAATCACGTCACGTATTACTTGGCAAGAGCAGCTTTCCAGCTTGCGAAAAATGCCTTAGCTGAAGAAAAGCCGCAAGAGCAAATTTTAGAACTACTACAAGATGCCCGCGCGTATGCAAAAATCAATAAAAACCGCATCTTGTTGGAAGCAATTCAAACATTGAAAGAAACAATTTTATCTAAGAATAATTAGTTTATATAGAAAATTATATATTTATTTTCAAAATATAATAAAAAAAGCGTTTTTTAAAAGAGTTCAAGACGCGTTACGACCTTAAATGAAAATTTTAAGGTCGTTATTTTATATAAAAAAATATATAAACGACTTGACTGGCATCAAATAAAGGCGTATGATTCATTTGTGAATAAATGTGAAATAAAACACAATCTTTCGTGGAGAGGAAGTCTTGAGGTGCAACAAAGTCAAACTATTTATTTGATGGGCACAGTAATAGATGTATTTGTAGACCATGAAGAACCTGAAAAAATTCTAGAAGAAGTGCATCAACGATTGATCACTTATGAACAACGCTTTAGTGCAAATGATTCAACTTCGGAACTGATGGCTGTCAATCAACAAGCTGGGCAAAAACCAGTCAGCGTTCATCCAGAGTTGTATCAATTAATTGCATTAGGGAAAAAGCATAGTTGTGATCCAGCTAGTCATTTGAATGTTACCATTGGCCCACTAGTTCAAACGTGGCGAATCGGTTTTAAAGATGCCCGTGTCCCGTCAGAAAAGGAGATTAAAGCCTGTTTGAAAAAAATTAATCCAGAAAAGATTCACTTAAATCCATTAAAACAAACGGTTTTTTTGGAAGAAGAAGGAATGAAATTAGATCTGGGGGCTTTAGCAAAGGGCTATATCGCTGATTTACTAATTGCCTATTTGAAAGAAGTCCATGTGACGTCTGCTTTGATTAATCTGGGCGGCAATATTGTGACATTGGGGCCCTCTACGCATCAAAACAAAAAATGGCGAATTGGTATTCGCAATCCGCAAAAATCCAGAGAAACAATCAGCTTACTTGTCGAAGTGGCTAATCAATCGGTTGTGACGTCGGGCATTTATGAAAGAAGTTTAACCGAAGCTGGGCGAGTCTATCACCATTTGTTGGATCCGACAACCGGATACCCATTGGAAACTGAAATGGCCAGCATCACAATTATCTCGGATGCTTCAGTGGATGGTGAGATTTGGACAACGCGTTTATTTGGTTATCCAATTCCAGAAGCGCTTGAAATCCTCAATCAACTAGATGGGATTGAAGGAGTCATCATTACACAAGACCAGCAAATTTTATATAGCAGCGGGTTAGCAGATACTCTTCACATTATCCATTCATAGAACCGAAAAAGAAAGGACAGCTCATTATGAAAAAAATTATCGGCTTAGTAGGAACGAACTCAGAGCAATCAACCAATCGTCAACTTTTGCAATTTATGCAACACTATTTTGCGCAGGAGGCTGACATTGAACTAGTTGAAATTGTTGACTTTCCTATGTTTAACAAGCCAGAAGACAAAGCTTTGCCAGAAATAGTTAAAACGGTTGCTGAAAAAATTGAAGCAGCAGATGGCGTCATTATCAGTACGCCTGAATATGACCATGCGGTGCCGGCTTCTTTGATGAATGCCCTAAGTTGGTTATCTTACGGGATTTTTCCGTTTGTTGATAAACCAGTTATGATTACTGGTGCATCCTATGGCACGTTAGGTTCCTCTAGAGCACAAGCGCATCTGCGTCAAATTTTAGATGCTCCTGAATTGAAAGCACGAATTATGCCAAGCTCTGAATTTCTATTAGCGCATTCCTTACAAGCTTTTGATGAAAACAATGCGTTAAAAGATTCAGAACAAATAGATAAACTAGCTGGTTTGTTTGCAGATTTTTGTGTATTTATTGAAATTACAGAACAGCTGAAACATGCGCATGCGCAAAATAAAAAAGAAGCAGAAAATTTCTCATGGGAAACGATTTAACGAAATGGAGTGAATAAAATGAAATTAATTGGGATCGTCGGATCAAACGCTGATTCTTCTTATAATCGGTTACTACTGCAATATATTGGCAAAGAGTTTTATAAAATGTTCGACTTGGAAATTTTAGAAATTAAAGATATTCCAATGTTTAATCAAAGTAAGGATCAAACGAACAGTGTCTTGATTCAGAATATGAATCGCAAAATTTTACAAGCAGACGGCGTAATTATTGCGACGCCCGAACATAACCATACCATTCCTGCCGGTTTGAAAAGTGTGTTAGAATGGTTATCTTTCAAAATTCATCCGCTGGAAAATAAACCAGTAATGATTGTTGGTTGCTCTTATTATGATCAAGGAACCTCACGTGCGCAATTACATCTCCGTCAAATTCTTGATGCACCTGGTGTCAATGCAATCGTGATGCCTGGAAACGAGTTTTTATTAGGAAAAGCTAAAGAAGCATTTGATGAAAACGGCAACTTAATTGCGGAGGGAACACGTCAATTTTTAGAAAGCACATTACAAAAATTCGTCGAATTCATTGATGTGATTTCAAAATTAGAAGGGGCTAAGCCAAAAGACTTACCTGAAGATTTACATGCAAAAGGAACCATTGAAACAACGATCGAAGGGGTTGATATGGCAGCAGATGATTGGGTAGAACAAGCAGCAGAAGCGGTTCAGGCTGTGGAAGGCGACACATACGTAAAATTAGATCGAGGCATTTTAACCGTAGATCAGCTAAATTATTTCTTAAAATCAATGCCAATGGAATTGACTTATGCAGACAGTAACAATCAATTTTTATATTACAATAAAAAAATGGCTGCTGAAGAAATGTTTGCTAAACGGCAACCAGGACAAGTTGGTAATCCATTAGCGAATTGCCATCCGCCAAAAGCATTGAAAAATGTAGAATGGGTGATTCAACAATTACGGTCAGGAAAAACAGATGCTATTCGCGTTCATGTTCCAATGCACGGACCAGATACCTATGTAGTGCATAATTATCAAGCGATGTATGATGATAATGGAAATTACGCGGGAATTAATGAGTATATTTTAGACTTTAAACCAATTGTTGATTGGTATTTAAAACAAACTGGGCAAGAATTAGTCGGTGGAAAAAACGTCGATGCAGTCAGTGGTGCCTCCAAAAAAGAAGCGCCAGAAACGGCAGATAGTGTCTCAAGTGCATCAGTCCATGAAGAAGAGTCAGCGACCGAAAAGCCAACAGTTGACAGCGTTTCTAGCGCTTCAATTAAAGAGTAAAATAACAGCAAAAAATAGCGGCAACAAGTAGTCATACTGTATTCAGATTAGCAATGCCAAATGAGGACTTTTATTGACAGAAGCTGATACTTAAAAGAGTAAGAACTTTATAGGAAGATAGTATAGAAGACGAACCAAAAGTTTCAATCATTTTTGACGAATAGGCTAGAAAAGAAACAGAAAATTAGTCAAACAAATCAGCTTTTCTTTAAATTTAAAGTAAAAAAATAACAAAAAAAGCCTCCTTGGTGACGCAAGGGGGCTTTTTTTGGTTAAAATAATACTTTTCTATGAAGATTCCTAAATATTGAAAGAATCATTTTTAAATTTGTGGAAAAAATAAGCAAGATTGACACTCACGTCTTGTTAAAAAAATAGATACTTAAGGCGTGATAGTTTGGAGTTGAAAATGTGACTACTTTGTTAGATGAATTATTAGACCAAGAATTCCGAGATAAATTACTTATTTATCAAACTTTTATGAATAGTGAAGGTCCATTATTAAAAGAAGAATTTTATGGATATTTTGATTTATCCACTCAAAAGTTAGAATCGTTGTGCCGTCAAATAAATTATGAATGTACACAGATTTCTTCAAGGAGTCAAATTCTTTTTCCAGCTAAAGGACTGATTAGTGCGCAAAAATTATCGCAAATTGATTATCAAGCCTTAAGAAAATATTATTTTGATCAATCACTAATGGCCAAGTTGCTTCTTGATGTGGGTCTCTATCAAAAGCATACGATTCAAGAGTTTTCTCAAATTCATTTTATGAGCAAAAGCAAAATTTATGCCTTCTCGTATAAGCTAAATCTGATTTTAGCTAATTGGCGTATTAAATTAAAGTCAACAGGCTTGGTTGGAGAAGAGAAAAATATCCGAAGTTTTTGTTTTCAATGCTTGTATTATTTTTATGGAAGTAATCAAGAAAGGCTGCCTAACATTTTGCTGGAAAATAGTCCTGGCATTAAACGATTTATAAACGATTTACAACTGATGTATCAAAGAACGTTTAGTCTTAATCAAAGCGCACAACTATTTATTCTTTTAACGATCCAACGTTTTCGTGTATTTTCTGATCATGTAGTGGACTCTTTTACGGAAGTTCATGTGCCTAGCTGTTTACAGCATGCGTTTGAAAAAATTTATACAAGCGAAACCCCTCTTTTTAAAGAGGATTTTGGCAAAGAGACTTCATATATTTTTCTTTTTTTAAGTTTAAATGAATACATTGATAGTCCGATTGTTTTTCCAGATAAGTTAACCATGTTAGACGAATTTATTGATCATATGAATAGTGTTATTCCTTTCTTTGAAAAGCGAATTACGGTGGAAACAAAAGAAAAATTAAAGTTGATTTGTTATCGCTGGGACCGCCTATACTTTTCAGTGGCTGCATTTATTCCCGCCAAGCAGAGCAGTTTCTTTGAAGAGCGGTTTCCTCAAATTCATCGCGCCTTAGATGGTTTTATACAAAAGACAGAGTCGCTGTATCAAAAACGATTTTTAATGTATGAACGCGTGCATCTATACTATGATTTTATGTTTTGTTTGTTAAATGATCGGTCTTTTTGCGCAATTGAAAAAACGATTCATGTATTTGTTGATTTTTCTGGTGGGGAGGATTATAACCGCTTTATTGCAAAAATTATTGCTTCTTTCAATTATATGGATGTCATGATTGATCACAAATTAACCTTAGAAACCGATTTGTATTTGTCCGATTTTTATAGTTCGAAAGTACGGTGTCGTCAATTGACATGGCGTCATTTGCCGGAAACAAAAGATTGGCAAGTATTTGCTGAGGTGGTCAGAGAACTAAGAAAGGGAGAGACTCAGAAAAATGAGCACTATGAGAGAGACCCAATCGAGATGTGGCGAGAACAAGAATACGAAGGATAGTCAATTGAGACATGCAGGTAACTATAAAGACTTAACTGGTCAAAAGTTTGGTGAGTTGACAGTAGTAGCACCAACGGTAAAAAGAAAAGAAGGGCTAATTGTTTGGGCCTGTCGCTGTTCTTGTGGGAGCTATACAGAAGCTTCAAGAAGACAACTAATTCGTGGGTATCGAACCAAATGTGCGCACCATCGCTATCAAACAATGTTGAAAAAAAACTATCATGAATTAGTCGTGGTACGGATCGAAAGTATTCAACAGACAATGAAAGCGTATTGTCTGTGTTCGTGCGGACAATCTTGCTGGGTTCGCTGTGAAAATTTGTTGAATGGCCATACCAAAAGTTGCGGTCATCGTAAAAAGAAGGATTACCGACAAAGAGTTGCTGGCGTAATTCCAGGGAAGTTACAAAGTAAACGCCCCAAAAATAATAGCAGCGGACACAAAGGAGTGAGCCAGACCGCTTCTGGGAAATGGCTGGCTTATATCTCTTTGAAAGGCAAGCGTCATAACTTAGGTATCTTTACGAAAAAAAGTGAAGCAATTTTAGCAAGAAAATTAGCAGAACGTCGTCTATTTCAACCAATTTTACAACAAGAAATAGTGACTATAAATAAGGAAGATTAGCAACAGAGAGGATGCGAAAGATGTTAGCAGGCTTATTTTCAGTAACTGGAATGATTTTATTGGGGATTTTATTTTGCTTAATTGGTTATCAAACGTTTCGAAAACATCATCATTAAGAGAAGAATGTTCTAGCTAGATAATTTCATCGACAGATGAAATTATCTAGCTTTTTTTATAAAAAAGCTAAGAAAAGGATAAGAGATTGTGGAAATTCTTTAGGTTGTTTAACAAAGCCTTAATTTCCTTTGTTTTAGATTGTGGTTAAGAAGATTTTTCTCTATACTAAGTCTTCGGAAATCAAAGAAAAGAAAGGAGCGAGTGATGTGGTAAAAAAAATTGGTTTAAGTATAATGCTCTTATTTTTTTTCTTAATTATCGCACTCCCAATCTATGCGTGGAAGATTGAGCCGAATTTAGTTCACGTTAATCAGGTGACTTTGGGAAAGAAAAATCAACGAGAACCATTGAATGTTGTGCAACTTTCGGATATACAAGTTTCAGAATTTTATGAGACGAAGCGGTTAGATAAAGTCATAAAAAAAGTCAATCGTGAAAAACCAGATATTATCGTTTTTACAGGTGATTTATTTGACAATTATGCCAAAAATCCGCAACAAAAAGAACCGATGATTGAAAAGTTAAAACAGTTACAAGCGACAATTGGAAAATATGCAGTTTGGGGAAATCATGATTATGGTGGCGGTGCTTCTGCGGTGTATGATGAAGTCATGGAGGCCAGTGGATTTACCGTTATGAAAAACCAAGGAGAAACAGTAACCTTAGCAGATGGACGCCGTCTTTTTATTGGTGGTTTAGATGACTCGTTATTAGGAAATCCTTCCGTTTCAGAAACATTATCCTATCGAGAAACGTATGACTATGCGTTATTAATGACCCATGAACCAGATGTCGCGGATGCATTTGTTGGTACGGGTACACAGTTAGTTTTAGCAGGACATAGCCATGGCGGACAAATTTGGATTCCTTTTTATCCAATCACAAATGTTTTAGCAGAAAAGTATACCAGAGGATTGTATCAGTTGGACCAAGAAACGCAACTATATGTTAATACAGGCTTAGGGACGACCGCCATTCATGCCCGTTTTGGGGTGATCCCTGAAATTACACATTTTACTATCTATATTTAAAAAGTCTGGTCAATCCGACCAGACTTTTTTCTGTTATTTAACAGAATTATTTTTAAGAAAAAGATGTTCATATTTTGGTGAAACGTTTCTATAAAATGCTTTAAAATATCTAGAAAAGAGTATTTTTATGGAAAAAGAAGTAGGAAAAATAATTTCTTTATAAATGGTCTATAGCGCTTTTTAATGCTGTTATTTTTAAATAAAACCACAATGTAAGGGTTTACAACAGTTTGAAGTGAATGTATAATCTGTTTGTAGAAACGTTTCACTAAAAAGAAAGGAACCCTGCTTATGAAAAAACTAAAAAAGTTTTATGATCAGCGGCAATTGCATTGGATGGTACTTCCGGGTGTAGCATTCATGATTGTCTTTAACTACATTCCAATTTATGGAATTATCATTGCTTTTAAAAATTATACGATTGTTGACACGGTTTCTTCTGCACCATGGGTTGGACTTGAAAATTTTCGAATCATTATGGAAGATAGTTTTTTTTGGGAAGCAGTTCGTAATACCTTAGCGATTAGTTTAATGAAACTTTTTTTAGGATTCGCTATTCCGATTATCTTAGCGGTAATGATTTTTGAAATGAGAGATGGACATTTAAAAAAAGTGATTCAGACAATTTCTTATATTCCGCACTTTTTTTCTTGGATCGTTTTAGGCGGGATGTTGATTTCGTGGCTTTCAACAAATGGCTTTATCAACCAAGTCATGATGTCGTTAGGCTTAATGAATCAGGGCGTCAATCATTTGTTAGATCCTGATAAGTATTGGTGGATTGCTGTTCTTTCTGATTTGTGGAAAGAAGTAGGTTGGGGCACGATTCTCTATCTTGCTGGCATGTCTCGCATTGATCCAACGTTTTATGAAGCGGCGAGAATTGATGGTGCTTCAAAATTAACACAAATCCGAACGATTACTTTGCCCTTATTAGCGCCGATTATTTCGTTGAACTTAATTCTAAATGTTAGCGGTTTATTGGGATCGAACTTAGATCAAACGTTGGTTTTAATGAATGCTCAAAACCAAAACAAATCAGAAGTAATTAATTCATTTGTTTATCGTATGGGGCTAACGCAAGGGGACTTTTCTTATGCGACGGCAGTTGGTTTAGGGATTTCTGTTATTTCAATTGTTTTATTAGTCATTACAGATCGCATTACTAGAAAAATGAACAATGGTCGGTCGGTTATTTTATAAAGGAGGCAACAGCTGTGATTAAAAGAAAATCAAAAGAAAACAAATGGTTTTACTTTTTCAATACGTTAATTCTTGTGTTGTTTTCTTTATTAATTATCGTGCCAATTTGGAATATTTTAGTTTCCTCAGTTTCGTCAAGTTCGGGTTTAGCTGGTAAAGGCTTGGTTTTATGGCCGAAAGGATTTACGTTAGAAAATTACCGGAAAGTTTTTTCGGATAGTAGCATTCCGCGAGCGTTTTTGATTTCTGTTTTAAAAACAGTCATCGGTGCGTCGACGCATACGCTGTTCTGTGCAATTGTCGCTTATGGACTTAGTAAATCTAGACTAGTCGGGCGTAATATTTATACAACGATGGGTGTCATTACAATGTACTTTGGTGGGGGCATGATTCCCACGTATCTTTTGATTAAGTCATTAGGACTCTTAGATACCTTCTGGGTATATATCATTCCAGCTTTATTTAGCTATTATGATGTAGTTATCTTAATGAACTTTTTCCGAGAAATTCCACCATCTTTAGAAGAATCTGCCAAAATAGACGGCGCCAGTGAATTTCAAATTTTTTATAAAATCTTTTTACCTTTAACAAAACCGGCATTAGCCACCATTATTTTATTTAATGGGGTAGGTCAATGGAATGACTTTATGACCACGAAATTATACATTACCAAAGAATATCTGTATCCATTGCAGATGAAAATTTATGAAATTATTGTTCAATCCAACTTGAGTACCATGACAGAGAGCGGCAGTACAGATATGGTGGTGCAGGCAACGACACGTGGTGTTCAGCTGGCAACAATTGTCATTACAACGATACCAATTTTAATCATTTATCCATTACTACAAAAACACTTTATCGGCGGTATGATGGCCGGTGCAGTAAAAGAATAAAGAAAGTAGGGAACAATATGAAAAAAGTTTTAGGCGGTTTATTGGTGGCAACGGCGGTCGTTAGTTTAGCGGCCTGTAGCGGAGGGGAAAAGAAAGCTAGCTCAGATGTCTCAATTAAGGATCGGTATGAATTAGATGAAAAGACGCCTGCTTGGAAGTTAGATAAGAAGAAAGAACCGACCAAGATTAAATGGTATATTAACTCAGATTGGACGGCGCTACCTTTTGGGAAAGATGTGACCACTGCGCAGATTAAAAAAGATTTAAATGTGGATATTGAATTTATTTCCGGCGATGATTCAAAATTAAATGCCATGATTTCAAGTGGAGATATGCCTGATATTGTGACATTAACTGAAAAAACTGGACAAGCAGCGTTGAAAGCAGATTCTTGGGCCTATTCTTTAAACGATTTAGCTAAAAAATATGACCCCTATTTAATGAAAGTTGTTAACCAAGATACGTTTAAATGGTATGCCTTAGAGGATGGAAAAACATATGGTTACCCTAATTACTCTAATACAAAAGCGGATTATGAAAGTGGAAATATCCCAGTAAATGATAATTTTGTTATTCGTGAAGATGTCTATAATGCATTAGGCAAGCCAGACGTTTCAACACCAGAAAATTTTGAAAAAGTCATGCAACAGATTAAAGAAAAATATCCTGAGATGACCCCAATGGGCTTCACCACAGTGGGCGATGGTGCAGGACCATTTTTAGACAAATTACAAGACTTCTTAGGTGTTCCTTTAGAGGATAAAAATGGTAAATACTATGATCGAAATTTAGATAAAGAATATTTAGAATGGTTAAAAACATTTAATGATGTTTACCGAGCAGGAAATATTAGTGATGATAGCTTCACAGATGATGGGGCAACGTTTGATGAAAAAGTGAAACAAGGAAATTATGCAACCATGCTCGTTGCTGGAACCAGCGGTCAAGGTGGGAACTTTACAGAATTTATGAAAAAATCTGGCACACGTTATATAGCCATTGATGGACCAAGTAGCACTTCTGGCCGAAAACCAACATTAAATCAAACCGGCATTTCAGGTTGGTTAAGTAATTACATTACGAAAGATGCGAAAGATCCAGCGAAAGTCACTCAACTGTTCACATATTTAATTGATGAACCGGGACAAATTTTAACAAAATATGGCGTTGAAGGAGTTACTTATGCGTACAATGATCAAGGAAAAATTGATTATTTACCAGAAGTGAAAAAATTAGAACAAACAGACAATGATGCCTATAACAAAAAATATGGCATTAGTCGTTTCCTATACTTTAACAATGACCGTGTTAATAAACTAAAAGTGCCAATGGAAAGTGCTTTAACGCAAATGCAAGAATGGGGCAAAGGAAAATTAGTCCCACATTTCGTAATTGAAAATATTAATCCAGATGCGGGAACGCCGGAAGCTCGGGCGAATGAAGCGATTGAAACCAAACTAAATACAACCGTTATTTCAATGATTCGTGCGAAAGATGATAAAGCCTTTGACAAATCTTTAGAAGACTACAAAGCATTCTTAAAATCAAATAAATGGGATGCAATTGAAAAAATAAAATCTGAGAAAATGGCAGAAAACAGAGACAAACTTAAGTAAGAGAGGAGGAGAGAAAAGCGGATAAAGCAACGAGAAATCCGCTTTTCTCTTTTAATATGAATAAGCTATTTGCATATGAAGGTTGGTATTATCGGATTTTTTCTTTTATTGCCAACTTGATCATTATTAATTTTCTCTTTTTAATTACCTGTATAACAGGCATCTTTAGCGGTGTCGGCTTAATTGCGTTGTATCGAACGATCTATCGTTTGTATCGTGAAAAAGATATTCCTGTTTTGCGAACGTTTTGGACAGCATTAAAAAATAACATCATGCGAGGTTTTATTTTAACAGGTGTCTTGTTCGTTGCTTTTTTACTGGGCGGTATTGTCGTAACAAGTTTATTTAAAATAGCCACTAGTTTAGGTTTCTTAGCTATTTTTCTATTAAGTTTTGTTGCATTATTTTTGACGAGTTTTCTTTTTCTCTTTTCCGTTTTTAATTGGTCCGTTAAAAAGACACTAGGTGAGACGGTTTATGTGGTCTTAAGTAATAGTGCAAATGCGATTATTTTGTTTATTTTACCTCTTTTAACGTTTGTTTTTTTCTATAAGCTTAATTTGTTTTTATATATTGCGTTAGGATTCGGGACAACGGCTTTTCTTCAAGTTGCGTTTTTTCAGAAAGTGTTAGGTGTGGAACATGAATGAGTATTTTGAGTTTTGGGAAAAGACAAAGGAAGAACTTCAAAAAATACCGCTAGATATCCATCGGCGGGTCATTGACTATCCATTGGAAAATGTTCAAGTGGAACAGGTCGACTTTTTAAGTTTCCTAGGTGAGCGCATCTTTGGCTATTTGTTACTTCCTAAAACGGCGGGGAAACAGCCAATAGTGATTGACTGTTTAGGCTATATGAATCATATTCAAGAACCTTGGCAATTTGCTCATTGGACACAAATTGGTTGTGCTTGTTTTGTCATTGATAATCGAGGTCAAGGGGGATTAACCAAAGATCGCGTGCCATATCAAACAATTTGGCATGAAGCACCAATGGGACGAGGATTTCTAGACAAAGAAGATTGGTACCAACGCCGCTTGTTTGCCGACCATTTACGTAGCGTAGAAGTGGTGCGGACCTTTACTGAAATTAATCAGGACCAAATCATTCTTCGTGGTGGTTCCCAAGGGGGTGGCGTAGTGTTAATGGTGAACAGTTTAGTCGACTTCCCGATTTTAGCTACTTTTGCAGATGTTCCAAGTCATTCTTGTTTAGAAAATCGAGTAGCAGAAGGAACGGGTTCGTATCAAATTATTCATCAGTACTTACAAGAGCATCCTCAAGCGCATGAAAAAATTGCCGCGGTCCTTCCTTATTTTGATAGTCGTCACTTTGTTTCGCAAATTAAAAATCCAGTCTTTGCTTCTGTTGGGAGTCACGATCCGATATGTCCAATGAAAGATTTTTTCCCTTCTTATCATCAGATAAAGGCAAGAAAAGCAGTCAGAGTGTATTGGAAAAAAGGCCATGGCGGCGGTGAAACAACCCAGATCCGTCGTGAGATGCGTCAAATTCAACAACTATTGCAGGAGGTTAAAAATGAAAATAGCTACGTATAATGTCCGGGTAGATACAGAGTATGACCAAGATTGGCAATGGTTTTTTCGTAAAGAGGCTGTTTGTCAGTTAATTAATTTTCATGATTGGAGCCTTTGTTGTATTCAAGAAGTACGACCGAATCAAGTCAGGGATTTAAAGGCGTATACAACATTCACCTGTCTTTCTGCGGAAAGAGAAGGGGATGGTCAAGGAGAAGGACTAGCGATTCTCTATAACGAACAAAAAGTTAAGGCTATTGATACAGGGTATTTTTGGTTATCTGAAACACCTCAGCAGCCAAGTATCCATCCTGAAGCTGGCTGTCCAAGAATTGCTTTGTGGGGACTATTTAAGGAAACGACTCAAAATACGCCTTTTTTAGTCATCAATGTTCATTTGGATCATATTTCAGCTCATGCTCGTTTAGCAGGAATGACCGTTATCTTAGAGGAGTTACATGACAAAATTGCACAGTATCCAACTTTATTAATGGGCGATTTTAATGCAGAATCGGGGGAAGCGGTTCATCAACTTGTTCAAAAAAAATTTCAAGATAGCAAAAATTTAGCTACTCATTATGGCCCAAGAGGAACATTTCAAAATTTTACTTACACAAAACCTTGGGCGGAATTAGAAGAAATTGATTATATTTATGTAAAAGGTTGGCAAGTACAGCAAACCGCAAGTTTAACAGATAGTATCGATGGACGTTTTCCCTCCGACCATTTTCCTTTAGAAGCAGAAGTATGTATTGAAGAAAGGTGAGAGTATGAAAGAAAATCAACTGATTCAATTAGTCGAAGAAATGACAATTGATGAGAAAATTAATCAATTATTACAATTAGCAGCAGCGTTTTATTCAGATAAAGCAGAAGAAAAGACCGGCCCTATGTCAGAGCTAGGACTAAGTCAAGAAACGATTGATACGGCTGGGACAACACTGGGTGTTTCTGGTGCAAACGAAGCAAAACGTGTTCAAAAAGAATATATGCAAAATCATCGATTAAATATTCCAACACTTTTAATGGCGGATATTATTCATGGTTTCAGAACCATCTTTCCGATTCCTTTGGCTTTAGGAAGCACTTGGGATGAAGCAGCGGTTGAAAAAATGGCGGAGATTTCAGCAAAAGAAGCTGCTGTTTCAGGATTACATGTAACCTTTTCGCCAATGGTTGATTTAGTGCGCGATCCACGTTGGGGACGTGTCATGGAGTCTACAGGTGAAGATCCATTACTCAACAGCCGCTTAGCTGCTGCAATGGTTAGAGGTTACCAAGGAGAAAATTTAAAAGAAGACAATTGGCGAGTAGCCGCGTGCGTGAAGCACTTTGCGGCATATGGTGGTGCCTTAGCTGGTCGGGATTATAATACGGTAGATATGTCTGAACGGCAGCTAAGAGAAATGTATTTACCTGGCTATAAAGCTGGATTAGATGCGGGTGCAAAACTTGTCATGACGTCCTTCAATACAGTGGATGGGATTCCTGCTACAGGCAACCAATGGCTGTTTAGAGACGTATTACGAAATGAATTTGGCTTTGAAGGAGTTGTGATTTCAGACTGGGGAGCGATTAAAGAATTAATTCCTCATGGTGTTGCCAAAGATGAAAAACAGGCAGCAGAATTGGCTATCAAGGCTGGTGTAGATATTGAAATGATGACCACGTGTTATCCAGATTATTTAAAAGAATTACTTGAAGAAGGCCGGATTGCTGAAACACTTATTGATGAAGCAGTTATGCGAATTTTAAAACTAAAAAATGAGCTAGGCTTATTTGAAAATCCCTATCGTGGTGCGGATGAACAAGCGGAAGCAGAAGTGATTTTAAGCAAAGAACATCGAGAAATAGCTAAAAAGATTGCTCAAAAATCAATGGTTCTTTTAAAAAATGAAAATATTTTGCCTTTTACACCGCAAGAAAAAATCGCGCTTGTCGGTCCAGGGGCCCAATCACAAGATATTTTAGGGGCTTGGTCATGGCAAGGAAAGAAAGAAGAAGCCATTTCCCTCGTGGCTGGGGCCCAAAAATTAACCACAAATCTTCTAGTTGCCCAAGAACCCTTTGATTACTTTGAACCGACCGCGGCGGCCATTGAAGAGGCTTTAACATTAGCTAGTCAAGCAGATAAAGTAGTAGTGGCACTAGGCGAAACAGATTGGATGAGTGGGGAAGCTGCCAGTCGCAGTGATATTCGTCTACCCGAAAAACAATTAGCAGTAGTGGCACAAATTATTGAGAAAAATCCCAATGTTGTTGTCACGGTCTACAGTGGCCGGCCCTTAGATTTACAAGGGATAGATGTTGCAAAAGGAATTGTGCAAGCTTGGCAACCTGGAACAGAAGGGGGCAATGCGCTAGCAGAAATTTTGTGGGGACAGTACAATCCAAGTGGTCGTTTAAGTATGTCGTTTCCAGAAACGGTTGGTCAAGTGCCAATTTTTTACAATGTCGACAATACTGGGCGTCCTTATGAGTCAGCACCAGAAGAAAAATATGTTTCTAAATATTTAGATGTCTCTAATTACGCTAAATATCCCTTTGGATTTGGCTTAAGTTATAGTCATTTCTCTTATCAACCAATTCAACTAAGTGCATTAACATTTACCAAAGAACAACCAGTCACGGTCTCTGTTTTAGTAAGAAATGACAGTCCAATCGCTGGAGAGGAAACCGTGCAATTTTATGTACGTGATTTGGTGGGACAAGTGGTTCGCCCAATTAAAGAGTTAAAAGATTTTCAAAAAGTTTGGCTGGAACCAAAGGAAGAAAAAGAAGTTCAGTTTCTTCTTTCAGAGGATATGGTGCGCTATGTTCATTCAGACAATCAGGTAACCAGTGATGCAGGTGAATTTATCGTAATGATTGGTGGAAATAGTCGCGATGTACAAACCGCAACAGTCACGTTAAATGAATAAGATGGGAAGGATAAGTTATGCAGATAAAGAAGCTTAAGCAAGCAGACACAGTTGCTACATTTCTAGAGACAGGTGATTTAAAAGAATTGAATAGCTATGGCATGATGATTAATCAATTAGAAGGTAATCCTTTAGACGGCAGTATGAACCAACTCTATTTGCGGATAATTACAGGGGACACAATTAATTATCGACCAATGATTGGTTCCAACAGTCAAAGTGATTTTTATCTTTCAGATAACCAATTGACATGGCGGGGCGAATTTGAAGCGGTTCGTTACCAAGTTGACTTTCGTTTGGGGCCAAGCAATCAATGGTTCTGGCGGGTTAATGTCACTGGAACTGGCTTAGTAGATATTGTTTATGGTCAAGATATTGGCTTAGCGACCAAAGGAGCCGTTCAGTCAAATGAAGCGTATGTGTCGCAGTATCTTGATCATCACATTTGGCAAGAGGGCGAAGAGCTTGTTGTTTTATCGAGACAAAATCAACCGCAAAATGAGAAGTTTCCAGCCCTTATTCAAGGGAGTTTTCAAAAATTAGTAGGCTACTCAACGGACGGCTATCAATTTTTCGGACGTTCATTTAAACAAACAAACACACCAGAAGCATTGGGGAAAAGATATTTAGCAAATGAAGTCTATCAATATGAATTTGCTTACACCGCTTTACAAACGGAAGCCGTCCAATTAACGAATGAAAGTAAGGAATTTGTTTTTTATGGTGCGGTAACAGAAACACATCCGCAAGCATTAGCTGAACCTTTTTTATCGAAAGAAGCCTTCCAAGCTATTTATGAAACTGTGACATTCGATTCATTAGAAGAAACACAGGACTCTCCTACGAAACTTTTAGGAGAACCTATCACAGGAAATCCATTAACAGAAGAAGAGTTGGCCGCACTTTATCCCCTTCAGACACAAATTGAAAAAGTAGCAGGTCAGACGTATTCCTTTTTCACGGAAAATTACCATCATGTTGTTCTTCAAGAAAAAGAAATTGCCATGGAAAGAGCGCATGGCCACATTTTATTAAGTGGTAAAGGCTTAACGGTTGACGAACCTTTGCTTAGTACGACAGTGTATATGTATGGCATTTTCAATTCACAAGTAGTTTTAGGAAATACGACCATGAACAAATTAATGAGTAATAGCCGAAACGCTTTAAACGTTATGAAACGCTCTGGTCAACGAATCTACATTTTAGAGAATGGCTTATGGCGCTTACTAACAATGCCTTCTGCTTTTGAAATGGGGTTGAACTCTGCTACGTGGTATTATAAGTTGCCAAAGGACACAATTCGTGTACGCACCTTCACTTCGCCTGATTCAAGAGTGATTCAATTGGAAGTGACCAGTCAAAAGGATGCATATATGTGGGCTGTTTCTAACCATTTGTTATTAGGACCGGAAGAAGTACCAACCTATCAATTAGAACAAACTGGTAAAACGCTTCGAGTGACGGGAAATCATTCTGCTACAGAAAATTATTACCCAGAACTAACCTATACATTGACAGTTGATAAATCATTTCAAGTAACCGATAGCACATTATTTGGTGGAGCTGAAGCGGACTTATTAGTCTTGGCAATCGAAAAGACCCAAAAATTTTCACTACTTATTACGGGCAGTATAGAGGACCAAGCATTAGTTAATACACCATTAGATTTTGAAAAAGCAGAAAGTCAATATTTGGCATTCATTAATGGCTTGTTGCATCATTTTGAGTTAACACACACAGACTCAAGTGTGCAGCAAATGAATCAATTAACTCGTTGGTATACTCATAATATGCTCGTTCATTATTTGTCGCCACATGGCTTAGAACAATATGGTGGAGCAGCTTGGGGCACACGAGATGTGTCGCAAGGACCGACAGAATTTTTCTTTGCGACGCAACAGCCTAAGATCGTGGCCTCCATTATTCAGCATCTATTTGAAAATCAATTTGAGGACGATGGCAACTGGCCGCAATGGTTTATGTTTGACCGATACGAAGAACAAAAAGCCAGTGAAAGCCATGGCGATATTATCGTCTGGCCGTTGAAAGTAGTGACTGATTATTTGGAACAAACCGCAGATTATTCAATCTTAGCTACGGAAATCCCTTATACAAGTCGCAAAGATAATCACAAAACAAAAGAAACAGCATCTTTATTTGAACATTTGAAAAAAGAAATAAATTATATTGAACAACATTTTTTACCAGAAACTTTTCTATCCTGTTACGGTGACGGCGATTGGGATGACACGTTACAACCTTATGATAATCGTCTTAAAGAGCAAATGGCTAGTAGTTGGACCGTTGCCTTAACGTATCAAGTGTTGAAAAAATTTGCGGCTTTAATTACGGAAATCGATGCTACTTATAGTCAGCACTTAGCAATTTTAGTCGCAGGAATAAAGAACGATTTTCAAAAATATATGTTGGCGGATGAAACGATTCCAGGGTTTATTTATATGGAAACACCAGAAACTTTTGAACAAATGATTCACCCAAATGACCAAAAAACAGGGATTCAATATCGATTATTGCCAATGACCCGTAGTATGTTAGCTGAATTATTAACACCGGAACAAGTAAGTCATCATTTAGAAATTATTGAAAAAGAATTAACGTTTCCTGATGGCGTGCGTTTAATGAACAAACCAGCGAACTATCGAGGCGGTGTGAGCACTAATTTTAAACGAGCAGAACAGGCGGCTAATTTTGGTCGCGAAATTGGCTTACAGTATGTTCATGCGCACATTCGCTATACAGAAGCGATGGCGAAAATTGGTCAGCGAGACAAAACCTGGCAAGCATTAATGCAAATCAATCCAGTTCAATTAAAAGAAGTGGTTCACAATGCAGAGTTACGCCAAGCCAATGCCTATTTTAGTAGTTCCGATGGCGATTTTAAAACAAGGTATGAATCACAAGAAAATTTTGGTAAACTAAAAGATGGAAGTATTGGGGTAAAAGGTGGTTGGCGAATTTATTCAAGTGGGCCAGGAATTTATTTAAATCAATTAATTACAGCTGTTTTAGGGATTCGGCAAAAGGCCCAAAGCGTGGTTTTTGATCCCATGTTACCAGAAAAATTGTCTGGTTTAACACTAACTTACCAATTGTTTGATAAACCTGTCACATATAAATTTTATCCAAATCAGTCAGCGAAAATAGTTATCGATGGTCAAGAAGTTCCGTTTAAGTTTGAAGAAAACCCTTATCGAGAAGGGGGAATGGAAGTTCAAAAAGACGAGGTGCTTTCATTATTAAATGAAGCAAGTGTTATTGAAATTTACCATTAGAAAGGAGAGTAGTCCATGGTAGGAATTAAAGATATTGCAAAAAAAGCAGGCGTATCAATCTCGACCGTTTCTTACGCATTGAATGGTAGTTCAAAGGTAACTGAAGAAACACGAACGCGCATCCAAGCAATTGCTGAAGAGCTAAACTATGTTCCTAACATGGCCGCTCGCACATTAAAACGCCGTCAAACCAATATTATTGGTGTCTATTTGGCCGATTATGGCGGTAGTTTTTATGGTGAATTGTTGGAGGGGATTAAGAAAGGCTTAGCACTGTTTGATTATGAGATGATTGTCTGCAGCGGTAAAAAGTCACATCTTTTCATTCCTGAAAAAATGGTGGATGGGGCAATTATTTTAGATTGGACATTTCCAACAAAAGAAATTGAAAAGTTTGCTGAACGTGGCCATTCGATCGTTGTCCTTGATCGAACCACTGAGCATAGGAATATTCGGCAAGTTCTCTTGGATAATCGTGGCGGTGCCACGCAGGCAATTGAGCAATTTGTCAATGTGGGTTCAAAAAAGGTTCTTCTGCTTTCTGGACCAGAAAAAGGTTATGATAGCCAAGAACGATTGGCTGTTAGTACACGAGAATTAACTCGTTTTGGGATACCTTATGAAATTATCCAAGGCGATTTTACCGAACCTTCTGGTTATGCTGCTGCTAAAAAAATTTTGAGTCAACCACAGACAGAACCAGTCGATGTTTTTGCTTTTAATGATGAAATGGCGATCGGTGTCTATAAATATGTTGCAGAAACAAATTACCAAATGGGGAAAGACATTCGGATTATTGGTTTTGATAATTCTGAACTAGGTGCGTTTGTGCAACCGCGATTAGCAACAATTGCCTATTCTAAACATCGATGGGGCATGGTGGCTGCAGAGAAAATTATTCATTTAATGCGGGGAGAACTTGCTGAGAGCGAACACATTTACACACGTTTTATAGAAGGAGAATCTTTTCCATCTGAATAATAAATAAAAAGTTTGGTCCAATGCTAGCTAAGCTAGCGGACCAAACTTTTTTCTGTAATGGTAATTTCTTCTGATGCAATGGGTTCATCCAGACTGAGAAGGCGATCTCTAAATTTAAAATGGACCGGCTTGTTCTCATTAATAAATTCATACGGGTAAGCGCCTTGGATTGTTTCACCAGGATTGATTTCATCTGCTAAACGATCTAATTTGTCTTGGAAAGGTGAATCTGTTAAGACTGCATATTGTAAATTTTGGGCTTTTCCGTGGACAGTTTGACTAACTTCCATAAAACTTTGAATCATTAGCTGAATATTTTGTGTTTTTTCGGTTGTATTGGTTAATTCAAACAGGACATAAAACATTGGTTTGCCTTGATAATCTTTTCCTTTATGCAAGGCAGTTAAGGCTAAACGCCCATCTGGAACCAACAATGTTCGATTTTCATACGTCCCAATACTTGTCGCCAACACTTCATCAGGTGCGGGCGCACTTTGACTTGCTGGGCTGCCACTTACAGTTGAACAAGCACTTAATAAGGTACTTAGAACGAGTAAGCTCATTAAAATGTAGGGTTTCCTCATATAAAGTCCTCACTTTGGTTAATTGACTATGTAAAAAACAAATTGCTTGTATCTATATTAAAAAGAGTGCTACAAGCAATATTTTAATCGTAGTTCTAGTAAATAGCAATACTTTTATCAAAATTCATGTTTGGAAATATAATTTGAAAAATATTTTTAACTAGCAGAAAAACATTTCTAACAAAAAGTATTGGCTCAAAGTAAAGAGATCGTTTTGTTAGAAATGAGAAATGGCAACATAAAAGTTTTCTATTTTTCTGCAATTAAGACAGTTTCAAAAGTGAATTCACTAGGAATATGATTCGCAATTGAGTATTCAAAAATATGCCCATTGCCTAGGTAAGCAATTTGTTCTGCACGCATCAGGAAATCATTATCGGTTAAGTTTAAATATTTTTTTTCCAACGGAGAAGGACGAATCCCAGAAATGCTGACCCGCGCACTTTGAATTTTTTGATGCAATTGTTCCGAAATATATTGATAAATGGAGACTTTCAATTCTTTCATTGTCAAGTTCGGAATTAAAGCAACGGGCATCCAAGTGTATTCAATAATTGAGGGCACATCTTCGATAATCCGTAAGCGAATAATTTTGTAGACTAACTCTTCTTCTGTAATACTTAATTTTTCAGTCACCCAAGGCTCAGGTACTTCTGTTGCAAAGCCTAAAACCACGGATTCAACTTTTCCATCGTAGGTTGAGTAAGTGCCGGTTAACGGAGAAAATTTAGTAATGGTTCGATTTTGAAAGTCTTGAACAAAGCTGCCCGAGCCACGTCGTCTGACAACATAACCTTCTTGCACAAGCAAATGTAAGGCTTTTGTAATGGTTAGTTCGCTGACCTGATATTTTTCTGCAAGAAGACGACCTTGGGGTAACTTTTGATTAATTGGATAAACACCTGCTTCAATATCCTGTTTTATAGCTGCATAAATTTCTTTATAACGTGTATTTGTCCGCATCAGAGTCCTCCTTTATCACCAGTATTTCTCTCATTATACCATGAATTTAACGTATTAAAACTATATATTTATTTTTAACGTAACCACTTAATAATCAAGTGCTTAAATAAAAGTAGTTGACTTATTCTTTTTAAAACTATATAGTTTTAAAAGTAAACAGAAGAACTTATTGATCTGATTGGTACTTTTTGTGAAAACCTTTTACAATAAAAGGGTAGCACAGAAAAGAGGGAGGTATGACAATGGAACATCATCAACTAAAAGCATTTCCGCAAGATTTTTTATGGGGCTCTGCTTCGGCAGCTTATCAAGTGGAAGGTGCTTGGAATGAAGACGGCAAAGGCGCATCTGTTTGGGATGAATTTGTTCGGCTACCAGGAAAAACGTTCAAAGAGACAACTGGCGATTTAGCCGTCGATCATTATCATCGTTTCAAAGAAGATGTGGCTTTAATGAAACAACAAGGTTTAAAAGCATATCGTTTCTCGATTGCATGGACACGAATTTTACCTGAAGGGCGTGGTCAAGTAAATCAAGCGGGACTGAAATTTTATTCAGATTTAATTGATGAGTTATTAGCGGCAGGAATTGAACCAATGGTAACTTTATATCATTGGGATTTACCAGCTGTTTTGCAAAAAGAATATGGTGGCTGGGAATCAAGAAAAATTATTGCTGATTTTGTGGCCTATGCGAAAATTTTATTTGACGCTTTCCGTGGCAAAGTTCGCTATTGGATTAGTTTAAACGAACAAAATGTGTTTACTTCGTTAGGTTATCAATTAGCCGTGCATCCTCCCGGCGTAACAGACAATAAACGGATGTATGAGGCCAATCATATTGCTAATTTAGCCAATGCAGCAGTGATTAATGCGTTTCATGAATTAGAAATGCCTGGCAAAATTGGCCCTAGCTTTGCTTATACGCCTGTTTATGCCGTTGATGCGCATCCTGCCAATGTTTTAGCGGCTGAAAATGCAGAAGATTTGCTGTCGCATTTTTGGTTAGATGTCTATCTTTGGGGAGAATACCCAATTGCCGCATTAAATTACTTACAGGAGCAAGGTGTGGCCCCAACGATAAAAGAGGGCGATTTAGCGTTACTACGTTCAGCCAAACCTGATTTTCTAGGTATTAATTATTATCGGACGGATACGGTTGCTGCTAATCCATTAGATGGTGTTGGAATAGGGAAGATGAATACAACGGGTGAAAAGGGTTCTGAAACGGAATCTGGGGTACCGGGTTTATTTAAAAAAGTAAATAATCCATATGTTGAACGAACGAACTGGGATTGGGCCATTGACCCGCAAGGTTTGAGAATTGCCTTACGACGATTAGCTAGTCGCTATCAAGTGCCTATTTTAATTACTGAAAATGGGTTAGGCGAATATGATACCTTAACAGAAGATAAACAAATTCATGATACGTATCGCATTGATTATTTACGAAGCCATATCCAAGCGATTCAAGAGGCGATTACGGATGGCGTTTCAGTTATTGGTTATTGTACATGGAGTTACACCGATTTACTGTCGTGGCTCAACGGCTATCAGAAGCGTTATGGTTTTGTCTATGTGGATCAAGATGAAACACAAAAAGGTTCCTTAGAAAGAATCCCGAAAGACAGTTATTATTGGTATCAAAAAGTCATTGAAACAAATGGACTTATCTAATTATAAGAAAAGAGTGTGGAAAATATGACAGTAAAAATGGGGTTTATTGGATTTGGTAAAAGTGCCAACCGCTACCATTTACCTTACGTAATGATTCGAGAAACACTAGAAGTGAAAACGATTTTCGATTTACATGTTAATGAAAAAGCAGCAGCGCCCTTTAAAGAAAAAGGCGTAAATTTTACCACTGACCTTAATGAATTATTGACGGATCCAGAAATTGAATTGGTCACAATCTGTACGCCTGCGCATACACATTATGATTTAGCCAAACAAGCCATTTTAGCTGGTAAATCAGTGATTGTGGAAAAACCATTCTGTGATACGTTAGAACATGCAGAGGAATTATTTGCTTTAGGGCAAGAAAAAGGGGTAGTAGTGATGCCTTATCAAAATCGACGTTTCGACGGCGATTACCTAGCGATGAAGCAAGTAGTAGAGCAAGGCTTTTTAGGAGAAATCAATGAAGTGGAAACGCATATTGATTATTATCGACCAGGAAGTATCACGGAACAAGGACCTAAAGAAAATGGTTCGTTTTACGGACTAGGCATTCATTTAATGGATCGCATGATTGCTCTTTTCGGGCGTCCAGATCAAGTCACTTATGATATTCGTAATAATGAAGTGAGCGAGGCAGTCGATAATTATTTTGACGTTGATTTACATTATGGTTCAAAATTAAAAGTAAAAGTTAAAACGAATCATTCTGTCGCTAGTCCGTATCCACGTTTTATTGTTCATGGCAGCAATGGCTCGTTCATCAAATATGGCGAAGATCAACAAGAAAATGATTTAAAAGCCGGAATCATGCCGGATGCACCAGGCTTTGGAGAAGATTCACCAATGTATTATGGAGAAGTGACCTACCGTAATGGCAATGGCGACTGGATTAAAAAACAAATTAAAACGCCTGTAGGTGATTACGGTCGTTATTATGATGCCGTCTATGAAACGTTGAAAAATGGTGCACCGCAACTAGTAACTAAAGAGCAAGCATTAACTAACATCGAAATTTTAGAAGCAGGTTTTCTTAACCCAAGTCCAAGTATTTATCGCTTGAAAGAAAACTAAAGCTTGTTTAAATGACTTGAAAAGCGCCTGCCCCACAGTCCAGACAACTGTGGGGCAGGCGCTTTTATTTATAAAGAGTTGTGAATTTTAATATAAGAAACGTATATCGTTAGTGAAAATAAAAAAAGGAAAGACATCTTAGTAGCACTACTTCCCCAAGAATTGCTACTAAAATGTCTTTTGTGATGCTCGCTCAATTGAAGAGCCTTAAATAGGATATCGAATATCCAGTATAAATGCAAGTAAACTACTTTATAGTTAATATTAGTATACTTCATAAAATAATTTTTCAAAGAGAAAAAGGCTTGTTATGAGAAAAAATTAATTTTTAACTCGTTTTTTCTAAGCAAGATTCGTGTGAAAAAGACAATAATTACTGAAGCTGAATGGTAATTAAAGAGGTTCTTTGCTAAAATAGGAAAGACAAGAAAGTTTGGTTAACGAAAGAACCAAATCAGAAAGGAGGACAACCAGTGGAAAGTTGGCTTTTTTTACTACTGATTGCCTTGATTGCGTTTGTTGCAAAAAATCAAAGTTTATTAATTGCGTCAGTTGTTGTGCTTGCTTTAAAAGCTTTACCAAATAGTGCGAAAATCATGTCGTGGTTGTCAGATAAAGGCATTAATTTAGGCGTCACAATTATTTCAATTACCATTTTAGTCCCGATTGCTACAGGACAAATTGGCTTAAAGGATTTAATCCAATCATTCAAAACACCGATGGGATGGCTGGGGATACTTTGTGGAATTCTGGTGGCTGTTTTATCCTCAAAAGGAGTAGGTTTAATTAATCAATCGCCAGAGATTACGGTGGCCTTAGTTTTTGGAACGATTCTTGGCGTCGTTTTTTTAAAAGGAATTGCAGCTGGTCCGATTATTGCATCGGGCATGATGTACGTAATCATTACTACCTTTCAAGCCTTTCAACACTAAAAAAGCAAACAAAACGTTTACGCGTTTTGTTTGCTTTTTTAGTGTTGATAAATGTCCACATTACTATCTAATATGCCACTTTCATTTTTTAAAGTAATGGTTCCCGCATTCGGATGAATCACTAGCTGTAAATGCCCTGTTAAAAACATTTGGTCATACGTCGAAGTGTAGACGTGAAAAGAATCATTAGCAATTGTTTCGGTATAAGGCGCTTCCGCTTGATCAACAGGAACGATAATGAAACGATCGCCAATCATACAACAACCTTCTGCGGAAGAATAAGGATTAGAGCCGTCATTTGCTACCAACAAGAAGGTGTTCGCTTCAGTTAAGAAAGGGGCTAAACGTTGTTTTGCTTCTTCAGAAATAGTCAGAGACATTTGCCTCACTCCTTTAAATAGTATGTAAAAGGAAGAGGGTAGCTTGTCGCTATGCCGCTCTTCAAAGGTTTTGTTATTTGCTTGTTTCTTTACTGCTTTTTTTGAAAAGAGCAATAGAAAAGGCGACAACTAAGACAACTGTTGCAGCTAAAACAAATGGATTTTTTGTTGCTGATGTGAACCCTAGGACTGTTGAACCAATCGCACCTACGTAAGATAAAATAATCGCTGCTTTCTTTGGTGTTGAAAGTTCTGTAAAGCTATCGCGGAAGGCGACACCTAAACCTAAAGCGCCAATAAAGGCAAACATCCCAAAAATAATGTGTAAAAAGACCATGAATTTCACCTCCAACAGTCAGTATAGAGAGAAATAGCTAGTTTGTAAACTAATTGAGCTTACTTGTGTTATTTATCACTTGATAAATGTTTTTGCCAATGCAAAAAAACAACGTACGATCAATCGGCAGTACGTTGTTTTTTAGTTTAATATAATTAGGAAGTAGAATCCTTATTTTGCTGGATTTTTTTGATCGATTCTTCTGTTGGCGTCACATATAACGTTCGTTGGTTTTCATAAATCACATAACCTGGTTTTGCTCCATTGGGTTTATGCACATGTTTTACTTGGACATAGTCAACAGGCACTTGTGAAGAAAGTCGATATTTTGAAAAATAAGCTGCTAGAAGTGCGGCTTCAGTAAGGGTTTCTTCGCTAGGATGTGCGTCACGAATAATTACATGAGATCCAGGAATATCTTTGGCATGGAGCCAATAATCAGTTTTTTTAGCGGTTCGTAAAGTCAATTGATCATTTTGCAAATTGTTTTTTCCAACGAGAATAGGTGTGCCATCTGTGGCATAAAAAAGATCGGGTTGGCTTTTTTTCGGCTGTTTTTGTTTTTTATTTTTTTTTCGTTTTAAATAGCCTTGCTCAATCAGTTCTTCACGAATCACTTCAATGTCCATTGGTGTCGCAATTTCAAGTTGTGCCACAACTGACTCTAAATAAGAAATTTCTTGTTGCGTTTGCTGAATTTGTGTCTTAACAACTCGAACAGCATTTTTCAATTTTTGGTATTTTTGAAAATATTTTTGTGCATTTTGATTAGGTGAAAGTGCAGGATTTAGCGAGATACGCAACGGTGCATTTTCTTCATAATAATTTGGTAATTCCACCTCGGTGGCTCCTTTTGGGACTTGTGCCATGAAGGTTGTTAATAGTTCTCCGTCGCGACGGTAATTTTCAGCGTTTTCTGTATCGGCTAAGGTTTGTTGTAATTTTTTAAGTTTCTTTTGATTTCTTTTTAGTTCATTTTCAATTTTGCGAATTAGTTCGCCGCCTTGTTGTTTGACACGGTCTTTCTCTGCTTTACCAGAATAAAAGGCATCTAGTAATTCACTGAGTGTCGGATACGTTGTTTGTTCACCAACTAATGATTGATAAGGAATGGGCGTAAAATATTCTTTTTTTTCAGTGACTGTTAATGTCGGTACAACAGCTTCAGTGACTGAGGACCAAAATTCCGTCCAGATGGCCATTTTTTCATTTGGTTGTGCAAGTAAACGGGCACTTAATTCGTCTGCTGTATCTTTGCCTAGACCTTGGAAATGTTGTTGTAAATAGCGTCCGTTTAATTCAGGAGCTGTAGAAAGAAGCGCAAAGACTTCTTCTTTTGAGGCCGTGAGCGGATTAAGTCCCATTGGTTTTGGCGGTTCAATATAAGTTGCTCCAGGAAGCAACGAACGATAACTATTTTGGCTCATTCCAATGTGTTTTATTGCATCTAAGATTTTTCCAGAAGATTGGTTAACTAAAACGATTGTACTGTGACGTCCCATTAATTCAACAATCAAAACAATATTTTGTAAGTCACCTAGTTCATCTCTTTTTGAAAAGGTGAAGTGAATCACGCGATCATTTTCTATTTGTTGAATCGTTTCTAAAATGGCACCGTCTAGAAATTTTCGTAACATCATCACAAAATTAGGAGGTGTTTCTGGATTGCTATAGGTAATTGTAGATAGTTGTATGCGCGCATAACTAGGATGTGCTGATAATAATAATTTATGGTTTTTACCTTTCGCACGAATGACTAAAACGACTTCGTTTTCATAAGGCTGATGGATTTTTGAAATCCGGCCACTTACGAGTGTTTCTGTCAACTCATGAACCATGCTATGAGTAAATACGCCATCAAATGACATAATAAATCCCTCGTTTCTTTCCGACTAATAGCTTTATTATAGCGGAGTTTTTGAATTTAAGAAAGAAGCTTGTTAAAAAGGAGTTGGGTTTTCCTTAGAAAGCTGGGGAAGTTTGCTGGTTTTTTTAGTAATTAAAGCGCAAGGGTAGGCAAGAAAGAAAATGATTAGTATAATAGATAAGAACTAAAAGCGAGGAGCGATTAGAAGTTGAATAATTTTATGGAAGAACTAAAAGAGGCACTTTATGAATTAAGACAAAGAAAACTGTTAATGATTACCGCTATTGTAGCATTAGTATTAATAATTGGCTCAATCATTTTTATTCCAACGATGCAAAAAAATATTCGAGCTGCTCAAGTTGAATCGTTAGTCGCAGGACCCATCAAATCAGAGAAAGTCAGTGTCTTAGATTACAAAACAGCAGACAAGAAAATCCAAGAAACAGGAGCCATGTCAGTCATGTTTGCTAAACCATCTGGCAAGCAATACGATCAAATGGTGAAGCTGTTTAATTCAGATAAAATGAATGAATTTCATCGTTCGCTGTATATCTATCCGTTAATTTATAATGCTGGCAAAGCACAAGAGCAATACAATGTTAGCGGCGATGAGATTACGCTTGTTTTCTTTGAAAACGGCAAAGAAAAGACACGGACGGTTGTCGAAAAATCTATGGATTTAAAAACACAATTAATACCAGAATTAAATCGATTACCAATGGCTGGCGTTTTGAAAGACCAGCAAAAAGCGGCGCAAGAAGCTGAAAAAGAAGCAGCAAAGACCGCGGAAACACAGACGACGACCAGCACGACTGGCGTTGCTCAATCTACTGAAACGACGACAGAAAGCACTGATACAGTACCAGAAACTGGTGAATAATAGCTAGCTATGTTAAACTTAGATTGTAGAAAGTTTTAAGGAATTAGAAAGAGGGGATTTTCGATGGCATTAGTAATTTCAATGACGATTTTAGTAAGTTTATGGCTGATTCAATCGCAAAAACAAGCAGTTAAAGTTCCCGTGAAAATTGAAAGAAACCGAAACAATTAAGTGGTAAATATGCTGAAATAAAGAAAAACGAGCCTCTCATAAGAGTGGCTCGTTTTTTAGAAGTAAAAGAAATGCAAGAAAATAAAAACTTTTTCTTGACGAACAAAATCAATATAGTGTAGACTACCTTTAACAACATAACTAGGAGGGAAAATACATGACACAATTATCTAACGTAAAAGAAATGCACCAATCATGGCAAAACTGGCGTAGATAGTTGTATGTATGATTCTTTCATAGATACAACTTTAGAAGACTTATTCTAAAAAGTGTATCTATGCTGGTTATATTCAAGAAGAAAAAACGACCACATAGAGGACCCATCTATGTGGTTTTTGTTTTGCATAAAAACAACGACCACTCCTAAACACTTAGGATAAGTCGTTGTTTTTTTGCTACGAATCACTACGATTGGCACGAAGTGACAGAGTAGATGATGAGTAGCACAAGGTGAGCGAAGAGAACGTTGTCCCATTCGTAGAAAAGTGCTCCTGCGATTCTCACCAAAGTTGCGATCCTCGTCGCAGTTAAATCCTGACAAGCACTACGATTGGCACGAAGTGACAGAGTAGATGCAGGCTGCGCATACTCGCCGCAGTTTGGCCTTCAAGAGTGATGAGTAGCACAAGGTGAACGAAGAGAACGTTGTCACAATCGTAGAAAAGTGCTCCTGCGGTTCTCACCAAAGTTGCGATTCTCGTCGCAGTTAAATCCTGACATTTGTAAAAAAGTGTTCCTAGGATTTTGACTAAGTAGAGGATTACGAATCTCAGTTTCACTTTCAACGGAAGAAACGCCCTATAGATAATGGTTATATTATTAAAAAGAAAAAGTTGCCAAACAAAAGGGCAGTTAGGAGAATGCAAAATGAAAAATAAACGTTTAACGGTTGTCGTGTCTTTATTAGCTATTTATTTAATTGGTGCTTTTTTTGTGAATCAAAAAGAGACGAATTCAAAGAAAGAAACAGTTACTGTAGGGGTTTTGCAGTTTGTCAGTCACCCCGCATTGGACGAAATTTATAAAGGTGTCGAAGAAGGATTAAAGGAAAATGGTTATGACAAAGGCAAAAACTTAGAAATTATTTTTCAAAATGGTCAAGCCGACCAGAGTAAGTTAGCAATCATGAGTCAACAATTAGTACAAAAAAAGGCAGACGTTTTAATTGGCATCGCCACGCCAGCTGCGCAAGCGTTAGCCAACACTACCCAAGAAATCCCAATCATTTTAGGCGCCATTACGGACCCTGTTAGTGCAGGATTGGTGAAAGACAATCAAAAGCCAGGCGGTAACATCACGGGTGTTAGTGATCAATCACCTTTGTCAGCCCAGATGGATTTACTAAAAGAATTGATACCAGCTGCCAAAAAAATAGGTATTCTCTATGCTTCCTCAGAAGAAAACTCTCGATACCAAGTAGCTGAAGCGCAGAAAGCAGCTGAAGCCAAAGGATTGACAGTGAAAACATATGCTGTGCCATCAAGTAATGAAATTGCACAAACGGTTCAAGTGATGACTAAGGAAACAGATGTGATTTATATACCAACTGATAATACGATTGCTAATGCCATGCAAACGGTAGTCGGAGAAGCAAATCGAACCAAGACGCCGATTATTCCTTCGGTGGATACGATGGTAGAACAAGGCGGTTTAGCAACTGTTGGGATTAATCAACATGCGTTGGGGGTACAAGCCGGCAAAATGGCAGCAGAGGTTCTGTCTGGAAAAAGTCAACCAGCAACTACACCCATTTATACCTTTAATACAGGCGACACAATTATCAATGAAAAACAAGCTCAAAAGTTAGGAATTACGATTCCCGCAGAGTTAGCAAAAAAATCGAAATTGATTAACTAATTATCAAAGAAAGTAGGAGAAGCGATGATTGTTTCAGCAATTGGACAAGGAATGTTATGGGCCTTGTTAGGACTAGGTATTTTTATGACTTATCGTATTTTAAATTTTCCAGATATGACCACAGAAGGTTCATTTCCGTTAGGAGGGGCGGTTTGTGTAACTGCCATTACAACAGGGGTTTCACCATTTGTAGCGACTCTTTTAGGGGTCGGAGCAGGAATGCTTGCCGGTTTAGTGACTGGTTTACTATTTACAAAAGGAAAAATTCCAATTATTTTAGCAGGAATTTTAGTGATGTCTGGTTTAAATTCCGTGATTTTATTTGTGATGAAATCGCCAAATAAGTCTTTATTAAACCAACCGAAGATTCAAGATGTTTTTCAAAAAATGGCCTTACCAGATTATTATGATACTATTTTTTTAGGGATTAGTGTTTTGGCTGTGGTAATGATTTTACTGTTATTTTTCTTTAACACTAGTTTAGGACAAGCCTATATTGCGACAGGTGACAATGAAGAAATGGCTCGCTCGATTGGCATTCAAACGGATCGCATGAAAATTTTAGGATTGGTTTTATCGAATGGCTTGATTGGCTTATCTGGCGCTTTGATTGCCCAAAATGATGGATATGCGGATGTAAGTAAAGGAACCGGCGTCATTGTGATTGGCTTGGCTTCACTCATTATTGGTGAAGTACTGTTTGGAGAATTAACGTTTGGTGAACGGTTGATGGCGATTGTTGTAGGGAGTATTATTTATCAACTATTGATTTTATTAGTGATTAAATTAGGCTTTGATACGACATATTTGAAAATCTTTTCAGCAGTGATTTTAGCAATCTGTTTAATGATCCCACAATTGAAAAAAGCATTACGACTACATGGCTTTTCTGATAAGGGGGAAACGAAATGAAACCAGTTGTTGAATTAAAAAATGCGACAAAAATCATTGATAATGGGATGAACGAAAAAAAAGTGATTTTGGATCATGTGAACTTAGCCATTTATCCTGGGGACTTCATTACTGTTTTAGGTGGAAATGGCGCAGGCAAGAGTACGCTGTTCAATAGTTTAGCAGGAACTTTGACACTAACAGAGGGACAATTTTTAATTGAAGGAGTCAATCGCACCAATCTTTCTGAAGTCAAACGGGCTAAATCTTTAGCGCGTGTTTTTCAAGATCCTAAAATGGGGACAGCACCAAGAATGACTGTGGCAGAAAATTTATTGCTTGCCATGAAACGCGGACAAAAACGTCCCTTAACATTACGGAAGATAAATGAGCAACGCGCCTTGTTTACAAAAATCTGCCAAGAAGTTGGCAATGGCTTAGAAAATCATCTGGATACACCGACAGGTAACCTTTCTGGCGGTCAACGCCAAGCCTTAAGTTTATTAATGGCCACTATCACAAAACCAGAATTATTACTTTTAGATGAACATACTGCTGCCTTAGATCCCAAAACATCCAAGCAGCTGATGCACTTAACGGAACAACGGATTGAAGAAGGGAACTTAACTTGTTTGATGATTACCCATCGAATGGAAGATGCTTTACGATATGGCAATCGTTTAATTGTTTTACAAAAAGGTAAAATTGTTCAAGATTTAAACGCTGCTGAAAAAGCACAATTAACGCTACAAGATTTGTTGCTGTTCTTTGAAGAAGTAGAATAAAAAACAAGCTCGTTTTCTGAGCTTGTTTTTTTTTATTTTTTGACCAATCGGAAGAGTCGCTTGGGGAAAAAACGTTTGACAATTCGTTCCAGTAGCGAGGTCACCATAAAGCCCGCTGCGATAGCTGCAGCAGTAAAGACAACTTTTAAAATCAACTGCAAACCGTCATCAATATTTCCTAACAAAATGCTCCGAACCGCTTGATAGGCAGGGCCTCCTGGCACTAAAGGAACCAAACTTGGAATATAAAAAATAATCATCGGCATTTTTTTGTAACGGGAAAAAAAGATACTAGCGATTCCTAACCCGACCGTTCCTAAAAAGTTTGCAAAGGTTTGACTAGCATCAAAAGTTTGCGTTAAGACATAATAAATCATCCAGCCTGTCATGCCAGTAATGCCACAAGCCACCAGTGCTTTACGAGGAATGTTCGTAATAATACCAAACGTCACAGTCGCTAAAAAACTAAAGAGAAGATGAAAAATTAGTTCCATTTGAACACTCCTTACATAAATAATTTAAAAATCAAGGCAATCCCTAGGCCAACAGACCCAGCAATAAAAATAGCTTCTGTTCCTCGCGCCGTCCCGCTGATGAGGTGGCCGGCTAAAATGTCGCGAAAAGAGTTCGTAATCGCCACACCTGGAACTAACGGCATCACCGCACCAATAATAATATTATCGATGTTGACCGCTAAGTGAAAATGCACAGCCAAATAGGCCAACAAACCAATGACAAAAGCGGCTGCGAATGAATCGAGGTAAGGAACTTGGAATAACTTTTGGGTAAAAAGATAACTGGCATACCCAATCACGCCAACAAAAAAAGTTGCAATAAAATCTTGCCAAGTGCCACCAAAAATGTACATTAACGTACAACTAACAATCCCGGCTGCTAACAAGCGTAACGAAATTGAAAAAGTGGGGGTATCTGTTTCTAATAGAGTTAAGCGCTGATAAAGCTCTGGTAAAGTAATCTCTTTTTGCGCAAATTCTCTTGATAACTGATTGACAAGGCTAACTTTTTCCAAATTAATCGAGCGCTGGGGGATGTTTTCTAATTGCGTATAATTACTGGAACGAAAGCCCACGAAAATCCCTGTAGCCGTCGTGTAACAAACGCTCTCTGGCTCGCCAGCATTTGCTGCAATCCGAGTAATTGTATCTTCGGTTCTATATACTTCAGATCCGCTTTCCAGCATAATTTTTCCAGCTAAAATGCATGTATCAATAATTAATTGTTTTCTTTTTTCGCTATTAACCAAAGGAATGGCTCCTTTCATTTCGAGTTCACTTTTAGTGTATCATTTTTTTTAAGAACTGTACGCAATTTAAAACAGAGATAGAAAAAAAGTGTGATTTTTTACAAAAATGAAACGAATCTTAAGAATAAATGAAAACAAATAAGGAATTAGTAAAAATTATGGCTTAGTTGTAAGAATCTAGGATCTTTCCTTGCATTTTAGTAGGAAACATCCTATCCTAAACATAGAAAAACAAAGGGGTCAATAAAAATGGACAACCAATGGTTACTCTACGGAATTAGCAGTGTCGTATTAATTATTTTAATCAGAAGAACAATCCTATCAGGAAACATCGTATTAAGTTGTTTGTTGGGAGCGATTTTGCTGATTCAAGTAGTGGGAGTAGCTCTCTGTGCACAGCAGAAAAAGAAAAATGAACATACAAAAGAACTACCTTCTTCTAAAGTACATCAATAGAAGAAGGTAGTTTTCTCTTATAGTAAATCAAATTTTTTCAAGCCATTAACAATGCCATTCTCAGTATTTTTAGTTGAAATAAAGGTGGCTTTTTCTTTTAGTTCTTCTCGCGCATTACCCATGGCAATTCCATAATCACAGGCCTCAAACAGCGCCAAATCATTGATGCCATCACCAAAGGCATAAGTCGGAATGCCGTTTAATCCCAAGGTGTTAAAAAGATTTTTGACACCAGAGCCTTTAGAAACCCCTTTACGAACAATATCAATTGAAAAAGGACCATTGCGATAAAAGGTCAATTCAGGAAACCGCTCATAGTAATATTCATCATCATCGCCATGTTGACTTAAGACCAACATCATGTTGACGGCATCATTCTCATAACCTGTGGGATCAATTTCTGGAACAGCTGAATGAATATAATCATAGGCTTGTTTCACTGTGCCAGTATGCCCTGTACAAAAAATACGGCGCTCATTGTAAAAAGCCAATTCATGACCACGCTGTTTGACATGTTCATGCAGTGAAACACATTCCTCTGTTGTAAATTCATCTGAATAAATCGTTTTTCCTTCATAATGAATAAATTGCCCGTTCATTACAATCGCAGAATCAATGCCACTGTCTTTCATAATTGGCTGAATCTCACACAAGGTCCGTCCTGTCGCAATTAAAGGTAAAATTTGATTGTCTTTCAAGGCCGCCACTGCTGCGGTAATCTCAGGAGTTATTTGCGATGTTCCATCTAACAAAGTTCCATCTAAATCAAAAAAAGTAATAGCTTTCATTTTATCCATACCCTAACATCCTCTCTACGCTTGTTATTTTAACAAACTTTTCTGAAAAGACAATGGGTTCCTTTCGTTTTCTTTAAAAGAGCAGGAAAAAAAGTGATTTTTGATGGTTCTGTAAAGGATTTTTGAAGAAATATAGAATCGGTTGGTACAAATTCAATTTTAGAGTATACTACAATAGAGCAGTTTTATGAAAAGTGAATAAGGAGTGAATGAAATGAATATATTAATGATTGAAGACAATGAATCCGTCTCAGAAATGATGCAAATGTTTTTCTTAAATGAAGGGTGGGAAGCTACCTTTAAAGATGATGGCAAAGAAGGATTGGCGACTTTTCTTGCTTCGCCAGAAAAATGGGACATGATTACGTTAGACTTAAACTTACCTAGTATGGATGGGATGGCTGTTTGTCGTGAAATTCGCAAAGTTTCAGCCAATGTTCCCATTATTATGTTGACCGCTCGTGATTCTGAAAGTGACCAAGTAATTGGCCTTGAAATGGGTGCGGATGATTATGTGACAAAACCATTTAGTCCATTAACTTTGATTGCACGGATGAAAGCTCTACATCGTCGTGCCGAGGTGGCAGAGGCTGCGCATGATACGTCTGAGAATACAGATGAAACGTTTGATGTGATTACGGATCATTTTAAAATGAATACGAAAACACGAGAAACATATTTAGATAATCAATTAATTGAAGGCTTAACACCTAAAGAATTTGATTTGCTATACACTTTAGCAAAAAAACCACGCCAAGTCTTTTCACGCGAACAACTACTAGAATTGGTTTGGGACTATCAATACTTTGGCGATGAACGGACAGTTGATGCCCATATCAAAAAATTACGACAAAAAATTGAAAAAGTAGGTCCTCAAGTCATCCAAACGGTTTGGGGCGTAGGGTATAAATTCGACGATTCAGGTGTTGCTTAATGAAGTATTTGTATCAACAATTACTTGCTTTTATAGGTGTGATCGCTCTGATTATTCTCATTGTCGGAACGTCTTTCACACAATTGACCAAGCGCACAATGCAAGAAAATAACTATGAACAGCTATATGGTTATGCAGAATCGGCTTTAGAAACACGTGACTTTTTTATTAATGTCGCAGGCGTTTCGGATCGAGATGTTTTATCCTATTCATTTCAGTTGACTGAGCGTGTACTCCAGAAGCAAGATGTGCAATTTGTGTTTATTAACAAGGACCGCGAAGTGCAGTACCCACCAGTTGATAGCACAAAAAAATTAGACTTTTCCTTAATCGATAAAAATTGGGATCAAATCATGAAAGGCAATCGTGTTTATGCAACAGAAAACATTGATATTTACGGGGCCCGAAATACTTCGTCCTATGTAATGTTACCGGTGTATGCATCAAATCAGTCTTCTGATAAAAAAGTGATTATTGGTTCACTCGTTATTACACAACCTGCCAAAAACGTTGACCGAAGTGTTCAGTCCGTGACACAAAACTTGATTAAAGGCTTTATTTTTTCTGGTGTGATTGCCTTGTTACTAAGTTATCTATTTGCGACTTTCCAAGTGAAACGAATTAATCGGATGCGCAAAGCCACCAAAGAAATCACTAGTGGAAATTTTGATATTCAATTACCGGTTCATGACAAAGATGAATTTGATGACCTAGCAGAAGATTTTAATAAAATGGCTGCGTCTTTAAAAGAATCACAAGAAGAAATCAATCGGCAAGAAGAGCGCCGTCGTCAATTTATGGCGGATGCCTCTCATGAAATGCGGACGCCTTTAACAACTATTAATGGCTTGTTAGAGGGATTGCAGTATAATGCTATTCCTGAAAATCAAAAAGAGAATGCGATTAAACTGATGCAAAATGAGACCGCTCGCTTGATTCGCTTAGTCAATGAAAATCTTGATTATGAAAAAATTCGGACCAACCAGATTCAAATTGTTGTGAAGAAGTTCAACGGAACAGAAGCTTTAGAAAATATTGTGACTCAACTAACGGCCAAAGCTGAAGCCGCCGGTAATCAATTGTATTTAGACACCACCGAACCAATTGATGTGTATGCCGATTATGATCGTTTCGTTCAAGTAGTTGTCAATATTGTTCAAAATGCCATCCAATTTACTGAAAATGGCGAAATTCATATTGCTTTAGAAAAAGGCTATTTAGAAACTATTGTCCGTATTTCTGATACAGGAATCGGCATGACGGAAGAGCAAATTCTGAATATCTGGGATCGTTATTACAAAGTAGATCCATCCCGTAAAAATACGAAATATGGAGAATCAGGATTAGGCTTACCAATCGTTCAACAATTGGTCCGTTTGCATAAAGGAAAAATCAATGTTGAAAGTGAACTTGGTAAAGGCACCACATTTATTATTTCATTTCCTGATGTTGAAATTACTGAAAACTAAAGAAAACGTCTGGTCACAATCAGTGCCAGACGTTTTTTTAGTTTAATAACGCATGTAGAGACAGAGGGTGCACATAGGGACTATCAATAATTTGTGGATCTTTTGTCAGAAATAGCAAGCGCTTGTTTCTTTTTTGAACTGCTATTTTTAATTGAGGTAAAATTTCTTGACGTTGTCCAATCGTTAATGAAGAAAAGATGTCATCAATCACTAACGTACTTGTTTTTGAAAGCAAAAGTTGTATTATGCGCATTTTAATTTTTTCAAAAGTCGTAAAAGAAGTAAATGAACGACCAAGTAAGGCAGGTTCTAATTGGAACACCTGGAAAGCTTCGGCTAGAACTACTTTTCGATCCCGTTCTTTGATCGTACTAGCGATAAATAAATTTTCTTCTAATGGCAAGTAGGGCAGAAAGGTTTCACTAGAAGAAAGCCTAGTAATGGTTAGTTGGTTTGTTTGGAAAACATCGGCCAATGCGAGTTCTTGTTCTGGAGCAGAATAAATGATTCCATAAACTTCTCGCAAAGCTAACGCGTCGAATGAGGATTTTTTTTCGGTTGTTTTTTTGAATGATGGTGTGACATTCATAGAAAATCCCTCCCTTATTTCTGATGTGTGCGTAAATAAATCAATGTAAAAGGAGTCCCGCAAACAAGAGGAATACCAAGCAAGATTAAGCAGTTAACAAAGCAATTACGGATTGTATAAAGTGACTGCATACTTTTAAAATCAAAAGAAAACGCTTGGATCGTTTGAATCCCTAAATGCTGGATATTTGTAATCGTGACATCCTGGTCGGTACTTTTAGCTAAAAATGCTGGAGTTTCCAAATGAGACCACTGTAAAATAGCATCACGAGCAGCCCAAAGAACAGTATTATACGTTTCTTGAAACATTAAAGTGAAAAGTAAAAAACTGAAAATTCCTAATAGAGCCGGTAAACATAACTCTAGTAAGAGCTGTTTTGTGACATACATATTTGAAAAGTGCATGTGATACCATGTATGTATTTCTTCCTTTTTTATGCGTAATGTCACATACATCAACAGAAGAAAAGTAACACCAAAGAAAATGACACTACCTAGATAGAGGTGCCAATAGTATTGGATCAGTTGGTAATGGTAACTAGTTTGTTTTTCAATATCGACAAAGTCTGGCATCGTTCGTAAAAACTCTTTTTCAAAATCAATTAAGTTAAACAGCCCAGTCAATAAGAAAGAGAACAGGAAGAAGAAGAGTGCGGTGATTAACGTGATTTTTTTATGATAAAAACTACTAGCTGTAGCGTAACGGACACTTCTCATCAACTTTCACCTCTCTAAACTATCTTTAGTATAGTGAAATAATATGAATTAATTATGAAAAAGTAGCAAAAAAGCTTGAGCAAATTGCTCAAGCTTTTTGAAGATTTATTTACCAGTTTTTTGATAGCCTTGATAACTGTCAGTGTGATATTCATCAACGGTGGATTTATTATTGTTTTTACTGTAAACACTCGTTGATTTTTCACCTTTTTCTTTTTCAATTGCTTCCAGTTGTTGCAATTGGTTCTTGTAATCATAGTCTTCTGGATTAACTGGTTTTAAGCCGCTATTGGTATAGAAACGAAGCAAGTCACCGTTAGTAATTTGGTCAGACGTTTCTAATTGTTTCGTCGCTTTGGCTTTTAAATCAGCGACTTCTTTCTTAACTTCTTCGGTTGGCTCTGTAATTAAAGTGCCTGTTTTAGTATCGTAAATGCTAGAACCTAAAATAGTATATTTAGGTGTTACAACATTGCCGTTCCGGAAAGCAACGATTTGATTGTGTTGTTTAGAGAATAAATCTTGGCCTAACTGAATGTAGTTTTTCGTATCGACACCAAGCAAGTGTAGAAGGGTTGGTAAGGCATCAACTTGGCCGCCATACGTATGGTTCACACCGCCATTTTCTTGACCAGGAACGTGAATCATATAAGGAACACGTTGCATATTGGCGTTGTCAAAATCGTTCCAATCTGCTTTGGTTTTACCTACTAACTCTGCTAAGTTTTGGTTTCTTGAATTAGAAACCCCATAGTGATCGCCATAAAGAACAATGACTGAGTTTTCATAGAGACCTGAAGATTTCAAGTAGTTAAAGAATTCTTCGACCGCTTTATCTAAATAATTCGCTGTTGCAAAGTAACCATTAATTGTTTCGTCAGAGGTTTTTGCAATTGGGAATCCTGCTTCATCGTTTGTAAATTGAGAATAAGGATAATGATTGGACACAGCAATAAATTTAGAATAGAACGGTTGTTGTAAATGTTCTAAATATTGAACGGATTGATTAAAGAATGGTTTATCGTGTAACCCATATTGGAATGAGTTATCTGAATTAACATCATAATAACTAGCATCAAAGAAATAGTCATAGCCTAAACGTTTATAGGTTTCATTTCGATTCCAGAAGTTACCGGCATTTCCGTGGAAAGCAGCGCTAGTGTATCCTTGCGTTTGTTTTAAAATATCGGGTGCTGCTTCAAACGTATTTTTCCCACCAACTTGTGTAAAGAGTGAACCTTGGTCTAAACCAAATAGTGAATTTTCAAGTAACGTTTCGGCATCACTTGTTTTTCCTTGACCAACTTGGTGGAAGAAGTTATCAAAGCTAAAGGTACTTTTACTATTGTAAAGACTATTGATAAATGGTGTGACTTCGTGTTCTACGCCATTTTCATCTTTTAATTTGTAATTAACTAAAAATTGTTGGAAACTCTCTAAATGGATATAAATTACATTTTTGCCTTTTGCAATACCAAACTTACTATCATCGGGTGCCGCATATTGTTGTTTCACGTAATCTTCAACTTGTTTCATATCGTTAGCACTGGCTTCGGCACGGACTTGGTTTGTTTGGTAAGTTGTAATGCCATCGTATACGGTAAAGGCATTTAAGCCTAAGAATTTCACGATATAGTCACGAGAGAATTGACGTCCTAATAATTGGGGACGTTCTGTTTCAGCCATAAATAGATTGAATAAGAAAAAGACAACAGAAAGGAGTGTGACAGAGACTGCTACACGTGCGCGGACTGGACGCGCATCTGTTTTAATTTTTTTCGTTAATAATAATACGCCAATAATAATGAAGTCTAAGAAATAAATGACGTCATAAGGTCTAAAGAGACGTAAGGCACTTTCGCCAAGACCGCTAGCTACTTTGCCAGCACCAAGCATCGTATTAACTGTGATGAAGTCAGTAAATTCTCGATAATACACGACATTTGAGAAGAGCAGTAAACTCATCAAGAAGTAAATAATCATCATTGTAATATAAGAAGCTTTTTTACGGCGAACATACAAAGCGATGGCTAATAAAAAGACCGTTGTGGCAATTGGATTAATTAAGAGTATGAAATACTCGTTAATATTTTCCAAACGTAAATGGAAATCAACGGCGTACGCAAAGAGGTTTTTTAGCCACAGTAAGATGGCGATTAGCGAGAATAACCCCAGTCGCGTGTTCAAAATATTTGTTTTAAATAATTTTTTCAAAATAAACGTCCTTTCTAAACGATGATTCTATAAAAGTAAAATTAGGTAAATTTCGTATTTTACAATATCGCTTTAATTTTACTCTTTCACAAATTTTATGTCAATTCTTACCGAAGTGAGGAATGGGGATGTTAAAGAAAACTTACTATTTCCTTAAACTTTTTAGTTCGTTAAATGACGTGAAGCTTGAATCCTTTAAAGACAGATGGGCCTTTTTTTGCTATACTAGATAGGACTTTGAAAAGTAGGTGTACAGAATGAAACTTCAAGTAACTAAAAAAGCAGAACATAAATTTAAAAAAGGATATCCTTTAATTCAGAAAGAAGATTTGCAACAAGTGCCAGCGCCGTTGCCAACAGATTGGCTTACTTTGATTGATAGTAAAGGCCAGCGTTTAGCCGAAGGATATTTAGGCGAACAAAATAAAGGAATTGGTTGGTTGCTGTCATGGCATGGACCAATTAATCAATCTTTTTTTCAGCAACTTTTTGAAATAAGTCGTGAGAAGCGGACGTCTTTTGAAAAGGATTCGCTGACAACCGCTTATCGATTATTTAATGGAGAAGGGGATGGCATTGGGGGAGTGATCATCGATCGCTATGCAGATTACGCCGTTTTTTCATGGTATAATGAAACCCTTTATCAGAAAAAAGCCGAACTTTTGACGGCGTTTCGCACAGTTTACCCTGACATTATTGGTGCCTACGAAAAGATTCGCTTTTCCACAAAAGATTTACCAGAATCACAGTTTTTGTATGGCGAACAAGCACCCGAGCCATTACTTGTCACTGAAAATGGCGTTCAATTTGCTACCTATTTAAACGAAGGATTAATGACAGGCATCTTTTTAGATCAAAAAGAAGTTCGTGGTCGATTAGTAGATGGTTTTGCAGTAGGTAAAACAGTCTTAAATATGTTTAGTTATACAGGTGCTTTTTCAGTAGCTGCCGCTATGGGAGGTGCCGTGGCCACCACTAGTGTGGATTTAGCTAAACGAAGCTTACCGAAAACGACTGAGCAATTTGAAGTCAATCATTTAAATCTTGCCGCGCAAAAGATTATTGTCATGGATGTTTTTGACTACTTTAAATATGCTTCACGTAAAGGCTTGAGTTATGACATGATCATTTTGGATCCGCCGAGTTTTGCTCGCAACAAAAAGAAAGTTTTTTCCGTTGCTAAAAATTATGGGGAGCTAGTGAAAGATTCTATTGATATTTTAACGGATAAGGGAACGCTTATTGCCTCAACCAATGCGGCAAATTTATCCTTAGCCAAATATCAAAAAATGGTGATTACTGCCTTGCAAGAGAAAAATGTCCGTTACAAGATTACGGACACGTATCAATTACCGGCAGACTTTCAAGTGAATCCTAATTTTCCAGAAGGTAATTACTTAAAAGTCCTGTTTATCGAAATTGAAAAATAATTTTTTACACCAAGCAAAAGTCCCAGCGCCGCTAATCGGCATTGGGACTTTTGCTTGGTGTTTATTTTATAGTAACTTTTGGGCTTTTTGGGTGTTTGCAAAATGCAGCTTCGCGTAGTTCGCTAATAAGTCTAGGCCGCCTTTTTTCAAAATACGGGCGGCTACTTGGTCTGATTTGCTGCCGGCACCAGAGGGCACAGAGAAACCCAATTCTGCAGATTCTTTGTCTAACTCTTCTAAAAAAGCAGCGCGGCTAATAATAGAGGCGGCAGCAACAGCAACATGATACTGCTCTCCTTTAGTGACGAAGAACAATTTTTCAGTGACTTGATTTTTTTCATTACGAACATATTTCCGATAATTATTTTCAGGGGTGAACTGGTCAATCAAAATCCCTTCTGGTTTTGTGGGAGCCAATTCTTGTAGCAACAGATAAATCGCTTGGTTATGCAAAGCGACTTTCATGTGTACAGCATTGTAGTTTGGTTGGATCTCATTGTATTTTTTTGGTTCAACGATTAATAACTTGTAAGGAATCAGTTCTTTAATGACATGTGACAATTGAATAATTTGTGGGTCGGTTAATTCTTTGGAATCACGAACACCTAATGCTTTTAGTTTGCTAATCATGCTTTTATCAACATAGGCAGCACAGACAGTTACTGGACCAAAATAGCTACCATTACCGACTTCATCGGAACCTATCACAGACCAGTTGCCAAAATCAGCAGGCAGTGTAGTAGTCTGGGGAGAAATTTTTTTCTTTGGTGTGGTACTCGTTCCTTCCCAACGAGCGGCCTCTTTTTCAGCTTGAGCTCCCTGAAACATGACTTTACCTGATTGATAAGCAGTGATGGTAGTGGTGCCAACCTTGGCCACAAAGACAGTATAAGGGACCGTTTTATTTAAACGATTGGGTTGATAAACAGTGGTCATCTCTGCTAATGTTTTTTTACTAACTTTAATTACGTGATTCTGTGCCATCAATTGTTCCTCATTTCTTGATATTTCTTCTTTACTATAGTAAAGGAAAAACAAGTAAATGAAAAGGTTTTGCGTTAGCTTGTTCCTGAAAATGACAATGTTTAGGAAATGTATAATTTTTTTCTATAGTTGGGCGCTAGTTGTTATCTAAATTTTTATTCAGTGCTATACTGTGGGAGAGAAGGAGACGATGAAAGAGTCGACTAGAACAAGGGGTGATGTGTTTGAGAAGAAAAAAAGAAATGCAAGAAAATGAACCAATAGCAGTGACTGCTAACGCGGAACGCTATTATCCAGAAGATAAACAAGGCTTGACGGCCGCACAAGTTGAAGAAAGACAGCGAAAAGGCTTAGTCAATGCCGCCGTCGATACAGAATTTATCACAACGAAACAGATTGTTATTAATAACGTATTTACGTATTTCAACTTAATTTTTGTGGTACTAGGTGTGTTATTAATGCTGGTACAATCTTATAAAAATATGACCTTTTTGCCAGTAGTAATCATTAATACGGTCATTGGAATTTACCAAGAAATTAAGTCGAAGAAAGTATTAGATAGCTTAAATATTCTAAATGCTACAAAAGTAACCGTTGTGAGGGATGGCCAAGAACAAGAAATTTCGCCAGATGAACTGGTTTTGGACGATGTGGTGCTCTTTAAATCGGGTGAACAGATTTCTGGGGATGCAATTGTCTTATCTGGTGAAGTCCGTGTGAATGAATCCTTGTTAACTGGGGAATCTGATGAGATTACCAAAGTAGCAGATAGCCAACTTTTGTCAGGTAGCTTTATTGTGTCAGGTTCTTGTTATGCAAGAATTGATAAAATTGGCGCTGAGGCCTATGTTCATCAATTAACGCTTGAAGCGAAGTCAATTAAAAAAGGGGAACAATCAGAGATGGTCGGTTCCATTAACCGTTTGGTGAAATGGGTAGGGATTATTATTATCCCGATCGGCTGTGTTCTATTTTTCCAAAGTTATTTCATCAACCATCAAGGGCTTCATGACAGCATTGTCTCCATGGAAGCTGCCTTGATTGGGATGATTCCAGAAGGGTTGTACCTTTTAACAACCGTTGCATTAGCTGCCAGCACAATGCGCTTAGCGAAGCGCGGCGTTTTATTGCACAACATGAAAAGTATCGAATCCTTAGCACGTGTCGATGTGTTATGTGTAGATAAAACAGGAACAATTACTGAAAACACGATGGAAGTCCAAGAGTTGGTTCCTGTGGTGAGTATCGAAAATGATGGTACAGACTTAACCAATGTCGAAAAATTAATTGGCGATTTTTGCCGAACAATGTCAGCTGACAATGATACGATGAAAGCGATGAAAGAATTTTTTGTTACTAATAATCAGAGGGAAGCCGTTAGCTATACCTCGTTTTCGTCTGTCGAAAAATTTAGTAGCGTGACTTTCCCAGAAGCGACGTATATTCTTGGGGCGCCAGAGATGATTTTGAGAGACAATTATGAAATGTATCAATCTGAAGTGGAACATTATACAAGTCAAGGCTATCGCTTATTGGTGTTCGGAAAGTATTTAGGAGAATTTCAGGAAACGTTGGCAGCAGAGGTTCAACCTCTAGGCTACATTCTTCTTTGGAATCCGATTCGTAAAGAAGCCAAAGCAACTTTTGAATATTTCGCTGAACAAAATGTGGCCATTAAGGTCATTTCTGGCGATAATCCTTTAACAGTATCCAATGTAGCACAAGCGGCAGGCATTATTGGTGCTGAAAATTATGTGGACGCGCGAACATTAACTACAATGGAAGCCCAGACAGAAGCTTTAGAAAAATACACCGTTTTTGGTCGTGTCACGCCAGAACAAAAGAAACAATTTGTACTATTGTTGAAAAAATTAGATCATACAGTGGCGATGACAGGGGATGGAGTCAATGATATTTTAGCCATGAAAGAAGCAGATTGTAGTATTGCCATGGCTTCAGGAAATCAAGCTACAGCACAAGCCTCGCAAGTTGTGTTGTTGGATTCTGATTTTTCAACGATGCCGGAGGTTGTCTTTGAAGGCCGCCAAGTAGTTAATAACATTGAACGCTCTTCAAGTTTATTCCTTGTAAAAAATATTTTCTCCTTGCTAATGTCTGTCTTTGCTATGATTTTTGCCGTGACATATCCTTTACAACCGACACAAGTCACATTGATTAGTTTATTTACAATTGGGATTCCTTCGACATTTCTAGCTTTGGAACCAAATCATCGTCGCATTGAAGGGAAATTTCTTTTCAATGTGTTATCAAAAGCAATTCCTGGTGGGTTAACGGATATGTTAGTAGTCGGTGCCTTACTAATTTGTGGTGATATTCTTGCACTTCAAAAAACGGACATTTCAACGACTGCAACATTGTTGCTAGTTTCAGTCGGCTTTATGGTTCTTTATAAAATTAGTTCACCAATGAATCGTTACCGCAAGCGCGTAATGATTGGCTGTTTAATCGGAATGGTTGTTACAAGTATTTCCATGAAAAACTTGTTCTCGTTAACTTCGGTATCGCCAACAGCCTTGTTACTTTTAGCCATTCTTTTCTTTGCAGCAGACTCAACTTTCCAACATTTATCAACCATTTCTGAAAAAGTTCAATTATGGTTTTATAAGAAAAGACATTAGGAGCAAAACACCGAGCCAAAATTATTTTGGTTCGGTGTTTTTTGTTTTTTATTGTTGGGAAAAATAAAAACACTTGTACCTAGTTAATCCTTGATAGTATAAACCTAACCAATTATTTTAGATAGGAAGGATTGAATAAAAATGAAAAAAAGAAGTTTTGTCTATTGGGGAATGTTTTTCATTCTTTTGTCGATGCTGATAACGCCTTTTCTGAAACTTGAAACAGGATATGCGCAAACGGAACCAACTAGTACCAGTGAAACCAATCAAATTTCTGCTACGCCAAACGTAGTGCCGCGTAAGCAAGTGGGCAACATTGTGACAGCGATTCAGCTAACGGATAAAGAGGGAAACCCACTTGGGACCATTAATCAATATACAGACATCTACCTCCGAATTGAGTTCAACTTACCGGATAATACCGTTAATAGTGGGGATACGAGTGTGATTACTTTACCCGAAGAGCTACGTCTCGAGAAAAATATGACCTTTAATGTAGTAGATGATACAGGTGCTGTGGTTGCAATCGCACAGACCGATGTAGCAAATAAAACGGTCACGTTAACGTATACAGATTACGTAGAAAACCATGCCAATATTAGTGGGTCTTTATATTTTACAAGTTTGATTGATTTCGAAAATGTCGAAAATGAATCCAAGATTCCTATTTACGTCACGGTTGAAGGGGAAAAAATATTTGCTGGCGATCTTGATTACCAAGGTGAAGGCGATGATGTTAACGAAAAATTTAGCAAGTATTCGTGGTTTATCGAAGACGATCCAACCGAAATTTACAATGTACTACGGATTAATCCAACAGGGCAAACGTATACTGATTTAGAAGTGGAAGATGTGCTAAAAACAGAAAGTTTAAGTTATATGAAAGACACTATGAAAATTGAACGAGGACAATGGACACTGGATGGAAATGCTATTTGGCAGTTCACGCCAGAGGAAGATATAACTGGTCAGTTGGCTGTCCAGTATGGTCCTGATGACCGTAATTTTTCGGTGCATTTTGGCAATATTGGGACTAATGAATATCGTATCACCTATAAAACCAAAATCGATCATCTTCCCGAAAAAGGTGAAACCTTCACAAATTATGCAAAATTAACAGAAAATCAAACGGTGGTGGAAGAAGTCGAAGTGAGTCGTGTCTCACAAACGGGTGGTGGAGAAGCTAATGGTGAACAATATGTTGTTGAAATTCATAAAGAAGATGAAGCAGGCCAGCGTTTAGCAGGTGCAGAATTTGAACTCATTCGAAACTCAACCAATCAAACAGTGGCTAAAATCACAACAGATCAAAACGGAACAGCGATTGTTAAAGGCTTGTTAAAAGATAACTATACTTTAGTAGAAACCAAAGCACCTACCGGTTACCAACTTTCGCAAAACAAGATTCCAATAACACCTGAAGACTTTGGTAAAAACTTAGTTGCACTGAAAACTGTTGTGAATCATAAGATTTCATATCAACCAGTCGCTGCTTCATTTTTAGCTGGAAAAGTTCTTTTAGGAAAACCACTGAAGGATGCTGAATTTCAATTTGAATTGTTAGATGAGAAAGGCACAGTACTAGAAACGGTTAGTAACGATACTTTAGGGAAAATTCAATTTTCACCATTAACCTTTGAAACTCCTGGAAACTATCAATACACCATTCGGGAAGTAAACACGCAACAGACAGGTGTTTCCTACGATACGCACAACCTTCAAGTTCAAGTAACCGTCGAGGCGCTTTTAGGAAATCTTGTAGCAACTACTCAGTATGATGGAGGTCAAGTATTTACTAATCACTATACGCCAGAAAAACCTATAGAAAGTACCACACCACCAACGAGTGGGACAACAGATACTACCACGAATTCAACCACAGAAACTACTTCAATAACCATTGAAAAACAGGCGATTCGTAATAAGGAATTGCCAAAAACAGGAGAAAAAAAAGAAAACGCGTTTCTTTTCTTAGGTAGCCTTCTTTTGATTCAAGGATTATTTATCTATTTTAAAACGAAAAAATAATCGCTTAGATAGTTTCAGTAATCGAGACAAAATGTGCAAATTTCGAGAGATTTAGCTTGTTCATTTGAGTTTGGAGTGGTTCTGTGCTATACTATCTTTAGCGTAATGATACTAGTTGGGAGTGAGCGGATTTCTGCTCACTCTTTTTGATGGAAAAGTCATCAGGACACGGTTCGTTACATCAATCTCGAAGGAGGCGAAAATTTTGAGTAGTGCTGTGGAAACTGTAACAAAGTTAGTCACACCAATCTTAGAAGAACAAAATTTTGAACTTGTGGAAGTAGAGTTTGTTAAGGAAGGAAAAAATTGGTTTTTACGAGTATTTATCGATAAAGAAGGTGGCATTGATATTGAGGAATGTGCCTTTGTCAGCGAAAAATTAAGTGAAAAACTAGATGCAATGGATCCAGATCCAATTCCGCAAGCGTACTTTCTGGAAGTTTCTTCTCCGGGAGCAGAACGTCCGTTAAAGAAAGAAAGCGATTATGAACAAGCGGTAGGTAAGTACATTCATATTTCTCTTTATCAAGCAGTTGATGGAGAAAAACAGATTGAGGGTACCTTAGTCCATCTTGATTCAGAACAATTAACATTAAGTGTAAAAATTAAAACCAGAGTGAAGGAAATGACTTTTGAACGTAAAAATATCGCAAAAGCTCGTTTAGCCATTCAATTTTAATCAACAGACTCGAATGTAAAAAAGGGTCCACTAAAAGTTTTACTTTTAGCTAGGCCTGTGACAAGTTTTAACGAGAAGTTTTTCCCTTGGAAGAAGAACCACTCGTTCAGCTTTAACGAATCCATAGGAGGAAAAGAAAAACAATGAGCAAAGAAATGTTAAATGCATTAGACGTATTAGAAGCTGAAAAAGGGATTCCTAAAGATACGGTGATTGAAGCGTTACAAGCAGCTTTAGTTTCTGCATATAAAAGACATTATGGACAAGCAAGCAACGTCGAAGTTGAATTTGAACCAAAAAAAGGCAATATTCACGTGTATGCTGTCAAAGAAGTAACAGAAGAAGTATTTGATTCACAATTGGAAGTTTCATTAAAAGATGCCGTTGCATTAAATGGGGCATATGAAATCGGCGACAAAATTCGTTTTGAAGTTACGCCAAAAGACTTTGGCCGCATTGCTGCCCAAACAGCAAAGCAAGTAATTTTACAACGTGTCCGTGAAGCAGAAAGAACAATTATTTATAATGAATTTAGCGAATACGAAAATGACATCATGCAAGGAATTGTTGAACGTCAAGATCGTCGTTATATCTATGTAAACTTAGGTAAAATCGAAGCAGTCTTATCAAAACAAGATCAAATGCCAAATGAATTTTACCAACCGCATGATCGGATTAAAGTTTACGTATCACGTGTTGAAAACACATCAAAAGGCCCACAAGTTTTTGTAAGCCGTAGTCATCCAGATTTACTAAAACGTCTTTTTGAACAAGAAATTCCAGAAGTTTATGATGGAATTGTTGAAATCGTAAGCGTCGCTCGTGAAGCTGGCGATCGTTCAAAAGTAGCCGTTCGTTCAACAGATCCTAATATTGACCCAGTGGGTACCTGTGTTGGTCCAAAAGGCCAACGTGTCCAAGCGATTGTGAATGAATTAAAAGGCGAAAATATGGATATTGTGGAATGGAACGAAGATCCAGCTATTTATATTAGTAATGCCTTGAATCCAGCTCAAGTATTAGATGTTATTTTTGATCCAGAAAATAGCAAAGCATGTACAGTTGTTGTACCTGATTATCAATTGTCATTAGCAATTGGTAAACGTGGTCAAAATGCGCGCTTAGCTGCTAAATTAACGGGCCATAAAATTGATATCAAATCAGAATCTGATATGGCTGAATTTTATGAACAACAAGCCAATCAAGAAGTTGCCGAAGTGGCAGAAGAAATGGATGAAGCAATTATCCATTCAGATATGACGGCAGATGATTACGAAAACTTGGCTGCTGAAGAAGCAGTTGTTGAAGCAGAAATTACAGAAGAATTACCTGAACAAGAATAACGTTTTTGGAGGGTGAAAAAATGAAAAAGAGAAAAATTCCAATGCGTAAATCGGTTGTTTCAGGCGAAATGAAACCGAAAAAAGAATTAGTCAGAATTACTCGCTCCAAAGAAGGCGAAGTGGCCATAGATCCAACTGGTAAATTACCAGGACGTGGCGCTTACGTTGATTTGGATCCTGCGGAAGTCCAAAAAGCTTGGGATAAAAAAATTCTTGATCGTGTCTTAGAAACAAAATTAAGTGATGAATTTTATCAAGAACTATTGGATTATGTAACACATCAAAAAGCCCGCAAAGAGTTGTTTGGCGATGGAAAATAAAACCAAAATTTTGAACCTTTTAGGTTTAGCAATGCGCGCCGGTAAATTAGTCACAGGCGAGGAATTAACTCTTAAAGATATTCGTGCAAACAAAGCGAAATTTGTGTTTGTTGCGCAAGATGCCAGTGAGAATACTAGAAAGAAAATCAAGGACAAAAGTTCTTATTATAATGTTCCTGTTAGCGAACTGTTCAGTCAATTCGAGCTCAGCCAAGCGATTGGGCGACCACGAATGGTTATCGGAGTAACTGATGCAGGATTTGCCACCAAAATCAAGGAATTACTAAAAGGTTAGGAAGGTGATTGCATGGGAAAAAAAAGAATTTATGAACTAGCAAAAGAAATGAATAAAGCAAGCAAAGACGTTGTCGATAAAGCGCATCAATTAGGTATGGATGTTAAAAACCATATGGGCGCAATTAGTTCCGAGCAAGAAACAAAGCTTCGTCAAGCATTCGGAGGAGGAAGTACCGTAAATACTCAATCAAAAGCAACAAACAACCAAAAGCAACAAACAACACAAAATAAACCAGCCAATAAGAAACCAATGAACAATAAACCTGGTGAACAAAGAAATAACCAAAATCGTCCAAACAATCAATCAACGAATGGACAACAAAGAAACAACAACCAAAATCGTCACGGCCAAAGCAACACACAAAACCGTAGCAATCAAACAAATACAAACAATCAAAACCGCAATACCCAAAACAATAACGGTTCTACAACGAATCAAAATCGGACCAGCCAAAATAACAATGGCGGGAACAACCAAAACCGTGGCGGCCAAAACCGCAACAACAATTTTGGTGGCGGTCAAAATCGTAATAACCGGAATAACTTTAATAACCAAAACCGCAATCGTTTCAACAAAAAAGGGAAAAAAGGCAAACATCAACAAGAATCAGCGAAGCCAGCAGTACCAGCACGTAAATTCCGTGAATTACCAGATGTTTTAGAATATACAGAAGGTATGAACGTGGCGGATATTGCGAAAAAAATCCACCGCGAACCAGCGGAAATCATCAAAAAATTATTTATGATGGGTGTCATGGTTAACCAAAACCAAGCCTTAGATAAAGATACAATTGAATTATTAGCTGTGGACTATGGCATGGAACCGCAAGAAAAAGTCCAAGTTGATATTGCGGACATTGATAAATTCTTCGAACCGGAAGCAGTTGTTGAAGAAAACTTAACTACACGTCCCCCTGTTGTCACAATCATGGGACACGTAGACCACGGGAAAACGACATTATTAGATACATTGCGCCATTCTCGTGTGACTTCAGGTGAAGCGGGCGGTATCACGCAGCATATTGGTGCCTATCAGTTAGATATTGATGGCAAACCAATTACGTTCTTAGATACACCAGGACATGCGGCCTTTACAAGTATGCGCGCACGTGGTGCCAGCATCACTGATATTACCATCTTAGTTGTTGCAGCGGACGATGGAGTAATGCCACAAACAATCGAGGCGATTAACCATGCGAAAGCGGCAAAAGTGCCGATTATTGTAGCAGTTAACAAAATTGATAAGCCTGGTGCGAACCCTGATCATGTGAAACAAGAATTAAGTGAACATGAATTAATTCCTGAAGAATGGGGCGGAGATACGATTTTCGTCAATATTTCAGCGAAATTCAATCAAAACATTGATGAGCTATTGGAAAATATTTTATTGATTGCTGAAGTAGAAGACTTAAAAGCTGATCCAACGCAAAAAGCAATTGGAACAGTGATTGAAGCGCGCTTAGATAAAGGTAAAGGTCCGGTTGCGACATTACTCGTTCAACAAGGAACTTTACATGTTGGTGATCCAATCGTTGTTGGTAATACTTACGGACGTGTTCGTGTGATGACCAATGACATGGGCCGCCGTGATAAAGAAGCAGGACCAGCAACTCCTGTGGAAATTACCGGATTAAATGATGTTCCTCAAGCGGGTGATCGTTTTGTGGTCTTTGAAGATGAAAAAACAGCACGTCAAGCAGGGGAAGAACGGGCTAAACGTGCGTTGCTTGAACAACGTTCAGCAAGTAGCCGTGTGACATTGGATAACTTATTTGAAAGCCTAAAAGAAGGCGAATTAAAAGAAGTTAATATCATTGTCAAAGCAGACGTACAAGGATCTGCCGAAGCCGTTTCAGCAAGTTTACAAAAAATTGATGTAGAAGGCGTTCGTGTGAAAATTGTTCACGCGGCAGTTGGGGCCATCAATGAAAGCGACGTAACTTTAGCCGCAGCAAGTAATGCGATTATTATCGGCTTTAACGTTCGCCCAACACCACAAGCGAAACAACAAGCAGAACAAGAAGAAGTTGATATTCGTTTACACCGTATTATCTATAAAGCCCTAGAAGAAATCGAAACAGCGATGAAAGGGTTATTAGATCCAGAATTTGAAGAAAAAATTACGGGTCAAATGACGGTTCGTGAATTGTACAAAGTATCTAAAGTTGGCACAATCGCTGGCTGTTATGTTACAGAAGGCTTTATTCGCCGCGATAGTGGCGTGCGTGTCATTCGTGATGGTATTGTTATTTATGAAGGTAAATTAGCAAGCTTGAAACGCTTTAAAGATGACGTGAAAGAAGTCAAACTTGGTTTTGAATGTGGCGCTATGATTGAAAACTTCAATGATTTACGTGTAGATGATGCGATTGAAGGCTTCATTATGGAAGAAATCAAACAATAATTTTAGTAATTGGAGGAAGACACTATGGCAAATTATCGTGACCGTCGTGTAGGTCAAGAAATCATGCGTGAAGTGAATGATATCTTGAACAAACGCATCAGAGATCCACGCGTCCAAGGCATCACTATTACAGATGTTCGTGTGACCGGTGATTTACAACAAGCAACGATTTATTACAGCTTGTTATCTGATTTAGCTTCCGAACAACAAAAAGCTCAACAAGGCTTAGACAAAGCCAAAGGACTGATTCGTAAAGAATTAGGACAACGGTTAACCTTGTATAAAACACCAGAGTTGATTTTTGAAAGAGACGAATCTGTCCAATACGGAAATCACATTGATGAGTTGATTCGTAAGTTGAATCAAGGTGAATAATTAAAAAGAAAAAGCACACCAGACGAATGGTGTGCTTTTTCTTTTCATGATTTCTTGATAAAATAGTCATGGAGGTGCAAAGATGAAAAGAATTGTTGTTTTCTATAAAAATGGAGATCGTTATTTAAAAGAAATGGGTTCAGGCAAGAGTTCCCTGTACTTTTTTCTTTTCTTCTTTGTACTACATAGTATGCGGGAACATATTATTCAGTTCATCGGATTTTGGCCGTCATTTATATTCGTCCTCATACTTGTCCCAAATCTTATGCTTGGCGTCGGACATATTAACCATTGGTACCAAAACCGCTCTTGAATTTTCCAGAATACTTTTAAGCATGGAACAAAATCCTTATTGATTTTGTTCCATGCTTTTTAAGTTAACCCAGTATTTAATACCATCACAGAATAATCCCTAAATTCAAAAATCCGTCCTTTATAAAGATAAGTGGCGCCATACTTTTGTCGATAGTACGTAATCACATTTTTTAATGTTTCAACATCGATTTCCAAAAATTCAGCACAAGAATAATGGTTACTTAAGCCAGCTTCAGAGCAACGAATTAAATCGTCTAATGTAACTAATTGCTCTAAGGCCACATTGCGAGCTTTCAACTCTTGCTTCCGATTTTCTGTACAATTTTGATTTAAAATAGTGCCAACGGATGTTTGATAATGCCCGTATTCCTCGGCTAAAATGTTCTTCTTTTGACGGGTACTCAATGTTTTTTCAATATAAATTTTGCCATTTCGATACAACCCATAACAACCTGTTTGATTGTATAAATCAATTTCTAAAACCGTCACATCCTTTTGAATGGAACTGACGAGTTTTTCATAATCATTCACTTTACCATTCACCTGCCATTACTTAATAAAAAGAGTAGATGGGAAGTTAATCCTCTTTTTTGTCAGAAGAAATCGATTGTTGATATTTGGCATCAATTTCATCCAAGTAATCGTGAATTTTCTCGATCTCTTCTTTTGAAAATATCTTTTCTGGATCCCCAGCGTGGGCAGCCAGTGTCATTTCGTCACGGCGAGGGAATGAGAGAATTTCTTCTTGCGTTTGTTGTTCGTGTAATTGTTGTTCGGCAAATTGATAAACGATGGCTTGTCGTTGGGGTTCTAATTTTTTATAAATGCGGTCGATAGTTGAGGCATTTTTTTCCATGGGAACCTCTTGTCCCATCAACCAGGCCTCATTAATGTCTAATGCATCTGCAATGCGATAAACTTTGTCTTGTTTTGCTTCGTAACGACCAGCTAGCCAATCGCTGATCGAAGATTTACCGATGCCAGTTTTTTTCGCTAATTCACTAGGTTTGATGTTCTTGGCTGTTAAAGCCTCTTTTAAACGGACAGCAAAAATGTTCATATTTCCGAACCTCCTATTGCCTCAAAGTATACTATATCTGTTTAGAGAAGGCAAGTAACAATCGCAATTAAAATTAGATGTTCATAAAACCGAACTTATGAGTTGACAGTGAAAATATTTGATGCTAAGATAGAGCCATTCAAATGTTCGGTTAACTGAACTATTTTTTGAACATTTTGTTCGGAAAACCGTATTTTTGTAGAAAGGGTGAAGAAATGAGTCGGAATTATAAAAAAACGTTGTCGGATATGTTACTTTTAGCAATTATTTTATTAATAAGCAGTGTCTCAATAAAAATTGGGGCCATCGTGATTGGTATGATTGGCCTCATGGAATTACTAACAGAGTAACAATAATTTAGTCAAAAGGAGAGAAGCGGATTGGCAGAACGACGCATGTTTGCAAAAACGATTATTGATAGTGATGCGTTTTTAGATATGCCCTTATCAAGTCAGGCCCTGTATTTTCATTTAGCGATGCGTGCCGATGATGATGGATTTATCAATAATCCCAAAAAATTGCAGCGAATGGTTGGTTGTGGGGAAGACGATCTAAAATTGCTAATGGTTAAAAAATTTATTCTAGTATTTGAAAGTGGTGTGATCGTTATCAAACATTGGAAAATTCATAATTATATTCGCAGTGATCGTTACAAACCAACCTTGTATCAAGAAGAGAAAAATCAGATTGTTGAAAAAAATAGCAAAGCTTATACGTTTAAAGCAGAATCGTCTGTCAGTGGTCAACCAGCTGACTACCAACGGTTACCACAGGAAAGCATAGTCCAGTCTAAGTTAGGTCAGAGTCAAGGTAGTAGTTCAGAAAACGATTGTTTAAAGACGATTTATCATTTTTATGAGGAAAACGGCTTTGGTACACTGGCCTCAAAAACAAGCCAAGATTTTAAGTATTGGTTGCAAGATTTTATACAAAAAGGGGCTAGCCAAGAGGAAGCATGCCAATTAATCTTGCATGCTTTAGGAATTGCCGTCGATCGAAATAAACGGAATTACGGCTATGTAAATGCTATTTTGAAAAGTTGGGAGCAACAAAATTATTTATCCGTACATGAAGTTCTGGTAAATGATAAAAAACAAGTGTTGGAGCATGCGCCGCAAATGACAGAAGAATATCAAGAGTTAGGTTTTTAAAGAAAGGAGGAAATCAGTATGCATGCGACAGATCAAACTTTTCAAATACTATTGAGTCAATTGTTAGAAAAAGTTGAAGACCGTTGTCCTGAATGTGGCAGTGAACAATATGTTTGGCAACAAAAAAATAAAGATGGCACAGAACGTTGTGCCCCAACTTGTTGGTCGTGTGGGTATAAAATGCTAAAAAAACATGAACAACAAGCCAATCAACAACGTTCTCAAGAGAGTTTTATGGCACGTACACAAAAATTTTTTCATCAAGGGTCCTTAATTGCTGATGATGCGCTACGGCAATGTCGTTTAACCAATTACCAAACCACTGAATTAGAAACAAGACAAGCAAAAGAACGGGCCTTAGCAGCAGTTTCAGCGATTGTTGAAGGAAAGCCAATCCACGTTATTTTTTCAGGGAAACCTGGTGTCGGTAAAAGTCATTTGGCTATCAGTATTTTAGTTGAAGTCTTAGAACGCTCTGCATATCAAAAGTATTGTTTATTTGTCAGCTACTCTGAGTTATTAGAAAAACTAAAAATGTCCATGAATGAATCGGCCAAAAGCCAAGCAAAGGCTCAAGCGTATATTACTAGAATGAAAAAAGCAGACGTTTTGGTTTTAGATGATTTAGGTGCTGAATTAGGAATTAAAAATAAAGTTAGTACGGATTTTAATAATGACATCTTAAACCGAATTTTAGAAGCTAGACAGAATAAAGCAACTATTTTTACTACTAATTTTTCTGGAAAACAACTGGTGGAGGCCTATGGAACACGCATTATTTCTCGTCTAATGAAGCACGCCAGTGGCTATGTTTTCCAATATAAAGACACAACAGACAAACGAATGAGGAGTGTGAAATAAATATGTTAACAATTATTATTGGGTTTATCTTTTGGACAATGACACTAATGTTAGGTTATCTAATTGGTGAAAGAGAAGGCCGTAAACATGAGTAATTTAACAAAACGTAAAAAAGATTTATTTGAAATGAAAAGCGTTGTATTTAAAGATATTTCAAAGCAACAAAGCGAAAAAGCACAAAAAAGAAAACGACTCTTACAACTAATGAATCAATATCCCGATTGGGCAAGTCAAAAAAATAAACTTATTATGCAGGAAATTCAAGAATTAGGACAAGCAATCGGTAATTGGTCGATGGATCAATCAAGACCCATCCAATCCATCAAGGCCGCATCGTTTACAAAAAGCGAGTATCTCTATTTAATTTGGCTCGGTTATTCAGATGAAGCGATTCGTCACGGCTTAGATATGTCGAAAGAGTGTTATTTTATTTATCGATTAACACTTTTAAATGAATAAAAGTAAAGGAGATTAACCAATGCGTACGTCAACATTTAATTATATCAAAGATATTTTAGCAGACTTTTATAAAACAGAAGAGTATATCCGTCAACGGGAAGAAGAATTACGGCACCCTTATCAAGAAGCAGATTTAAATGCTGGTATTAGAGGACAAGGACTTCACTCTGTAGTGACCGAACGAATGGCGATTACGATAGCTATGGATCGTCGTCTGTGGAACTTAGAGAGAAATCGAGACATTATCAAAAATTGTTTAGCCGAAGCGGATGAACAAACGCGCGTGATTATTGAAGAACTATATATGAAAAAACGGCCCTCTTTAACATTAATTGGACTTGCCCAGCAATTATTTATTAGTAAAAGCCAAGCCTATAAATTAAGAAATCATTTCTTTGAAGCGGTGGCGGATGAACTAGGGATGTAAACATGGAAAAAGCGTGGAATTTTTTCAGGTGTCAACATGGTAAATTAATAGTGTCGAAAGAGATAGATAAACGTGAGGCAACCAAAAAAATGAAGACACGGAATTCTATGATTTTGACTGCTTTCTTGTGTCAGCTATGAAGGAGCAGAAAATGCCGGCTACTTTCAAGATCCTTCATTTTGACTAGAAGAGAGCCAATTTGTTAACCAATCCTGAATTTTTTGAATGGAAAGGTGGCGCTAAAAATGAATGAAGCGGAACAAGAGTTATATGAAGCCCTTGTTACAATCTGCCAGACGTCAGGATTTTTGTTGCTAGAGGAACTGCCGACAGATTTACCAGATCAGCCATTTGTTTACTTAGGTGATAGTAAAGAATTACCTAAGCCAACTAAATCAGCTATTTTGGGAGAAATTGAATTAATAATGCATGTTTACGGTGCGTTATCTGAACGACAACAAATTTCTACAATTAAAGGAACGATTTTACGGCAGGCAACCAGTAACTTAAAACGAACGGCTCATTTTAATTGGGGTATCAAACATCAAGAAGTCAAAGCACAAATGGTAAAAGATACCAAACAAATGAAAAAAACAATTTGGCATGCTGTACTACCATTACACATGCAATTTTACTAGGAGGAATTATCAATGGGAGAAGTTATGCAAGGAAAAGACCGTATTTTATTAGTTCGTCGCTTGGATGAAGCAGCGACAAAGAAAGCAATGAAACCCTTATTTCAAATTGAACATGAATGGGAATTCTCACGTGAATCGAGCGGTACGCAAACAAAAGATGGCGTTGCGAATGCTGTTTCTGGTTTAGAAGTTACGTTATCGTTAAGCGGTTTAGCCTCTCGAGATGATGAAAATTTATACATGAAAGACGCAGTTGAAGATGGCATCTTAATGGAATTTTGGGATGTTGATTTAAAAGGTGAAAAAAATGCGGAAGGTAAATATCCAGCAATTTATGCCCAAGGTTATGTAAATTCATGGAGTTTACCAGCCAATGTAGAAGAATTAGTAGAAATTGAAACAGAAGCCTCTATTAATGGCAAACCACAAGATGGTTTTGCAACAGTAGAAGCAGATATTATTGCGGAAGCACAATATGCGTTCCAAGATACTGTTCCAGATAAAGTACCACAACCTGGCGAATAATCAAAAAGTGTTGAATTTTAGGAGGATAAAAAATGAATTTAGAGATTAACGGAAAAACAATTGAAGTGAAATTTACGATTGGCGCGATTCGCGAATTAGATAAACGTTACCAAATTGAAAATGGCGCTGCCAAATTCGGCATGGGCATCAGTTCAGCAATGATTTATTTACGCCAATACAATCCAGTAATCTTAGTTGACATCATGGAAGCTTTACAAAGTGGGCAATTAAAAATAGGTAAGTCGGAAATTGAAGCATGGTTAATGACCCAAGATGTCAAAAAACTTTCAGATGATTTGCTTAAAGAAATGGGAAAGCAACCTCTTACAAAACCAATGATCGATCAGTTCAGCAAAGAAGCGAAGAAAGCAGAAGCGCAAGCGACCAACTAATTAAAACGAGCGATGACGTGTATCACGACATCGCTCTTTCTGCTTTTCGCTACTTAGGCTGTCATTCATTTGAAGAAGTGGATCGGATGACCATGTCTGAATTTGAATTACGAATGATTGCTTTTAATTTAGCAGAAGTAGATGAAGAGCGGAAAAGGCACGAGCTTGCCTACTTAAATGTTAAAGCGCAAGCGACGAACAAAAAAGGAAAACCCGTTTTTGAAAGCTTTAAAAGTTTTTATGATTATGAAAAACGAGTTGCTGAAGTTCTGGCAGCTAACCAGCCACAACGAACGAAATTAAATGAGCGGAAAAAAACGCAACTTGCCACTGTGGCAGAGCGTCTACGCCGCTATCGAGAAGGGAGGAGAGTAGATGGAGAATGACAAAGAAAAAACGCCGTTGTCGGAGGCAAAGAAAAGCCTTGCAGGCGTCCAACAAGCATTAAAAAGTATGAGCGGTGAGTATGCCTTATTAAGTGGATATTTAGGGAAAATTAGTGCGGGTGTCAATCAGTCAGCCACGGTCATGAACACATTTAAAACCGTCATGCAACAATCTGGAGAAACAGTGAAAAAAACAGGAGACGAAACAGCAAAGGCAGCAGATCAAATGAACACAGAGTTAACAGATTCTGCTGAACAAGCCGGTGAAGCAGCTAAAAAAGCGGGGAAAGAAACCTCTGATGGCTTTACTAATGCACAAAATAATATGCTGAGCTTTGGGACGGCCATGACTAGTGCCGTTTCCTTACCTATGCTGAACGTTTTAAAAACAGCTATGGGCGTCGGTGCTGGGGTCAGTGGCGAATTTCAAGGAATGCAAGGACTGATTATGGCCAGTGCAGGAGGGATTTCTGATTCATTGCAAGGCGAGTTGCAAGGGGCATTGACTCAGATGAATCAATCATTTGAAGCGGCGGCACAAGTGATTCAAAGCGTGATGGCTCCAGGAATGGAAATTTTGGTTCAAGTGGTTATCACAGTCGTCAAAGGCATTACAGCTTTGGTGAATTTATTTATCAAATTACCAAAACCCGTCCAAGTTTTTATTGTTGCCATTATGGGCATTTTAGCCGCCATTGGGCCCATGTTGATTATGGTAACGATGGCTCAGCAAAAATTTCAACAGTTTAGTGCTGGTTTGGCTCTTGTACAAGGAAACATTGGGAAGTTAGGTGGTGGCTTATCAAAACTAAGTGCTAGTTTTAGTGCCTTAGGTGGAGGACCATTAATTTTAATTGTAGCAGCCGTTTTAGCAGCGGTAGCAGCGTTTATTTATTTCTATAAAACCAATGAAACATTTAGAAATAGTATCAATAGCTTAGCTAGTGCCATTCAAGGAGCTGTTTCAGCGGCGTTTGGCAAATTGGTAGGACTGCTACAACAGATCCAGCCGGCCTTTCAGCAAGTAATGGCAGTTTTTAAACAATTTTTTGCAGTAGGCTTAGAGAAAATGGCGACTATTTTTTCAACAATTGGTCGTGTGCTAGCAGGCGTTTTTGCCAGCGGTTTGCAATTAGGTAGTAACTTATTAGGGCAATTTGGTGGCACCTTTGACAAAGCTGGTTTAGCGGTTGGTCTTTTGGTAAAAGTTCTGACAAAGGTTGCACTGGCTGCATTAGGAATTTCTGGGCCGTTTGGTCTAATTATTTCCTTGATTGTTTCATTCGTGACGGCCTGGATGAAAACCGGTGATTTGAGTGCGGGTGGTATTACCCAAGTCTTTGATAATTTAGGTAACACGATTACATCTGTTACAACAATGCTTGCGGCTAATCTACCGAAAGTTATACAACTTTTTACAACAGTCTTAACCAGTATTCTCGGGAAAATAACAGAAGCTATTCCAAGCATCGTAACCGCGTTATCTAGTTTAATTACGTTAATTGTTGGTGCGATTGTTGCCAATTTGCCAGTCTTAATTGAAGCGGCAACACAAATTATTACTACGTTGATTCAGGGGATTACAACAGTCTTACCAATGTTGATAGAAGTTGGTTTGAGCTTATTAATGACTTTAGTTAATGCGATTGTCACCGCCTTGCCAACAATTACAACTGCAGCGATTAATATCATCACTACATTAGTGACAGCTTTTGTCACAGCGTTACCAATGCTAGTTACTGCAGGTGTTTCAATTATCACAGCCTTAGTCAATGCATTTGTTACGATGTTACCGTTGATTTTGACTGCTGGTTTACAAATTTTGATGGCATTAATCACTGGGATTATGACGATTTTACCTCAGTTAATTCAATCAGCGCTGACGATTATTCTAGCGTTAGTGACTGCGTTGGTAGGTGCCTTGCCACAGATTATCAGCGCAGGTGTCAAATTGTTAATGGCGTTAATTCAAGGGATTATTTCGATTTTACCAACCTTAGTTGCGGCAGCTATTACCTTAATTTTGACATTGGTAAATGCCTTAATTGGTGCCTTGCCACAAATCATCAGCGCAGGCGTCAAATTGCTAATGGCTTTGATCCAAGGGATTATTTCAATTTTACCGCAACTGGTTACTGCAGCAATTACGCTAATTACCGCTTTAATGGGTGCGTTAATCAATGCGTTGCCACAGTTGTTAAGTGCTGGGATTCAACTGATTCAAGCCTTAATTAATGGTGTACTCAGTCTATTGGGTGCCTTGCTGTCCGCAGCAGGAACATTAATCTCACAAATGATCACGAAGATTGGTTCTTATTTTGGTCAACTGTTAGCTTCGGGCGGACAGTTAGTTGAAAATATCAAAAATGGGGTTACCAATGCAGCCGATCAGGTAAAAACTGCCATTGGTTCTGTAATTGAAGGTGCTTGGCAAGCAATCCAAGGTTGGTTTTCAAAATTCACCGATGCCGGTGCGAATATTGTCGGTATGATTGCTGATGGAATTACAGGCGCAATTGGAAAAGCCAAAGAAGCAATCGATGGGGTCGTCAGTAAAATTCGTAACTTTTTACCATTTTCACCAGCAAAAGAAGGTCCCTTATCTGATTTGCATAAATTGAATTTCGGCGGCACGATTGCCACGGGGATTTATGCAGGCGAAACAGCCGTTAGTAGAGCAATGGCTTCTATTTTAGATTTACCGCTGTTAAATGATTTTGCCTTGGACTTAGCTGGTCGAGGAAACTTCACGGCAACGATTGACCATCGTTTAGAAAATGATGCATACAATCGACCATTATTTGTGACAGTAGAGTCAACGTTAGATGGAAAAGTTGTCGCAGCAACTACGGCGCCTTATTTAGCAACAGAGTTACAACGACAACAAGTGAAACAAAATAACCGCTTAGGAAGGAGAGGATAACATGTATAAATTTGTTGATACCAATCAAGCAACTCATTCAACGCCTCTTCCTTCAGAAGCGTTGAATTTTAACGGTCAATTTTTAGAAAAAGTCATCCCTGGCTATCAAACATTATCAGTTTCAGGACGAGAATTAGTTCCAAGCGAAATTGAAAGCTATCAATTAGGGATTCGTGATGGTAAACGTCACGTTTATGCGCGAATTCCAGAACGAGAATTAACAGTCAAATATCGCCTTTCAGCTGTGAATAATGAAGCATTTCGAGATGCATTTAATCATTTAAACGTTGCTTTGTTTACGGAAAAAGACGTTTCTATTTGGTTTAACGATGAACCGGAAATGCTGTGGTTTGGCAGTAAGTCTTCAGTGAGTGATGTACCCGAAGGTGTTAACCAAGTAACAGGCACCTTTACTTTATTGCTTTCTGATCCGTATAAATACACACGGAGTGATGCGACTAGTGTGATGTGGGGTTCGCCAACCATTACATTTCAAGCGAATTACTTAATGGGGAATACAGGCTCAGGTGCAGTTGATTTTCCAATTTTAATTGAAGGCGGGGCTTATTGGGGATCAACCATGATTACCTTTCAAAATCGGGCCTACACGATGGGGGATTTAGGCAAAGAAGTTCGGCCAATTGAAATTTATCCTACGGTCGAAGGATTAAAAGTCAAACCGACCATTATTTTAACAGGAACCGGACGTGGTGTTTGGATTAAAACACGGAACGATACAATTAACTTAGGAGACTTTGATCGTTCGGAAATTATTATCGATACTGAAAATTTTTATCTGACAAAAAATGGTGCACCGATGATTCGACCAATGAACGATTTTTATCTATATCCTAATGAACCGCTGTATATTCAAGCCAAAGATAGCGACTTCCGCTTGACGATTCGCTATCCTAACCGATTTGTGTAGGAGGGTGATTAAATGTTAATGGCGCTGGATTTGAAAAGAACATATACGGCAATCTTGGATAATGCCTATCAAGTCAGTTATGAAAAAATAGAGAACAAAATTGGCAGTTTAGATTTTACCATGCCACTAGATGATCCTAAAAATGAATTTATTGCAGAAATGCAATGGGTGGAACTGACCGACAATGAGAATGAATATATTGGTTTATATCGCGTGATGCCAACCACAATTAAGAAAGATGCGAACAATAATCAAATTCATTACTCTGCCACAGAAGCATTATGTACCTTAGGTGATACTGTCCTTTTTGGTTGTCACGAAATTAAAAACAAAACAACGAAAGAGGCCATTCAATTTTTATTGAATAAACAAAAAACAAAGCATTGGGTCCTAAAAAAATGTGATTTTTCAAGGAAATTAACCTATAAATGGGAGAATGAAAACGGGCTAGTCGAGCCTTTATTTAGCATCCCAGCCGATTTCGAAGAGGAATATCTTTGGCAATGGAATACAGAGGTCTATCCTTTTGAAATTTCATTAGTCAAACCGCCAACAGAACCAGTTGCGCGAATTCAAGAAGGTTACAACATGCAAGGATTTGAAATAGAACGTAATCCCAAGATGCTAATCAATCGGATTTATCCATTAGGTTCAGGCGAAGGTGTTAACAAAGTCAATATTCGCTCGGTCAATCAAGGGGTTCCGTATTTAGAGAACAAGGCCGCAATTGACCGCTATGGTTTATTAGAGTCAATTTGGGTGGAACAGCGTTTTTCTGATCCCAAGGCATTAAAGGAAAATGCTTTGCGAATGTTAGAAGAATGGACCAAGCCACAAGTTTCTTGGGTAGTGACTGCAGCTGATTTAATTAAATTAACAGATCAACCTTTAGCAATCGATCGTTTGCGGTTGGGCACGGTTATCATGATTAATACGAATGAGTTTGGGAGTGTCAACCTTCGTATCAAAAAAGAAAGTAAAAAAGATGTCTTTGGTGCCCCCCAAGACATTCAGCTAGAGTTGGGAAATCTGCAAGAAACAATTCATAGTACCATGACAGCTTTCAGTCGGAAACAAGAGATTAGCGAAACTTACGCACAAGGGGCGACGACACTTTTAAATCGTTCAATACAAGGAGAACTTAGCAAGACACAGCCAGTGGAGCTGAATTTATACTTTGACGAGGACATTCTTTATATAAACACCGCAGAATTAACGTTCAAGGCAACTGCTAAAGGACCTTCGCATTCTGTAACGAACATTGATTTGGTAGTAGATGGCAAAAAATCACCCCAACTATCATTGCAACAACAACGGCTAAACATTTTGAGTTATTTACGAAAAACAACAGATGGAAAAATCGAACGCGGCAATCACACGCTTCAATTTTTCTCTCATCAGCCACTATGGTTGGATGCTTCGGTCATCTGTCGTGTGTATATTCAATCCCAATTGGGTGGCCAGTTTTAATAAAATAATGAAAACTAGAGGAGTGTGACGAAATGTCAGTAGAACATATTGAAGAATTAGATACCCTGAACCAAGGTCGCCTTAAAATCAATGCAATCTTGGATCAGTCGAATGCATCAGCTGAGAAAGTAGATGCTTATCAAGTCCAGTTAACGAATGGAATTTCTGAAGCGAAAAACATCGCAGATGAAGCTGGCAAAGAAGCCGTACAAATTGCCACCGATGCAGGCAATCAAGCAAATGAAACAGCCAACCAAGCGATGAACAATGCCAAAACAGCAATTACGATTGCAGGAAATGCAGTTTCAACGGCAAATAATAATAAACAAGAATTTGATACTTTGCGAAATGATTTCAATCAATTAGTAGCAGAAGCGGGTGATAGTAATCCAGAAATTGTCCAAGCACGCACAGATACACAAGGCATCAAACAAGCTACCTTAGCGAATCGTCTTCAAATTGATTTGAATGACCGTATGACAAAAGCAGACGGTATTTCTTTATTGGCTAAGCCAACCACTGTCAAATTGAAGTTAGACTTTAACGGTAAAACGGCCGGCAATACAGCCACCAATGCAAACAGTTATTCCACTGATTTTACGGCTAAAATTCTTAAGAAGCCAACAGACGTTTGGGAGGAAGTTTCCCAAGCGGACTACAATAAAATGGCCAGCCGTGATGATGAGGGTGTGAAAACAGGTTCCACCCAAAGCGGTGTAATTCCACAACAGTTAGCGGCCTTCAATCTCGTTGAAGCCGCAAAAAAATTAATTCCACAAATGTTTGAAACATTCACAACTGACGAGTCGGTGGCATTTATTCGCCAGAACGTTCAATTTTTTACGATTAATCAACGTGTGAAAGCCGCTGCGCCCAATAATCAAACGATTAAAATCGCTACGTATTTACCAACTACGGATAATTGGGTAACTCAAATCCAAGAATCAGCAAAAGAGTTCGGCGATTTTTCAATTCAAATCAATGATCAGAATTTTATCACAGATGAAGGTTTCATTTATTTAATGAGCTATACAGATTCATCAAATGGGGTAACGCCAGCCAGCGTAGAAGTTGATTACGTGGGGCTTCATATTGGGCTGTCTGTTGATGCCCAAGCGGTTTTAGCGAAGAGTGGTTTTGTTCAAGCAGAGCAACTCAATACCCATATGGAAAATCAAGATAACCCGCACCAAGTAACCGCTGAACAAGTGGGGCTAGGCAATGTAGAAAATTATGGCTTCGCATCAGACAGCGAAGCAGTCGCGGGAACTTTAACGAGTAAATATATGCACCCGAAAAACGTTGCGGAAGCGATTAAAGGTCAAGCTGTGACACAAACAGGTGATCAAGAGATTGCTGGGGTGAAGAATTTTGTGACTATGCCAACCGTCAATGGTGTGCCTTTGGAATCCTCTAGAATGGCCATTTATGAAGCTAGTGGAGTCGGTGAAGTCGAGGCAAAATATCAGGCGGCCTTTAATAAGGATAATATGAAATTTGTATTAATCAGGGTGGGAAATCGTGTCGATGCATTTGTAAGATGTAATTTGAGTGATCCAACGAAATTGAATACCCACATGCCTAAAATATTTAATATACCAACTGGGTACAAAATGTCCTCAAAAATAAGTGCTAGTGTCTGGAATATTCCGCTGTCAGTTGCACCTGCCGCTTTTCCGTATCCTAATTGTAATGCACTATATGAAATTGGAAATCAAGGGATAATTTTTGCCTCAAGCAGAGCCGGAAATGTTTACCTACAAGGAAGTTGGTACACGGACGATCCGTTTCCGACAAAATAACAAGCTAGTTTAGGAGACTTTTTATGGAACGTTATCTCAACACAATAACAATGCTTTTAAGCATTTTCGGTGGGATTGTCGTACGTTTATTAGGTGGATTAGATCAATTGTTGGATGTCTTCCTCTTTTTAATTATTGTCGATTTCATCACAGGTTGGATTAAGGCAATCGCCACAAAAGAATTGTCCAGTCGGATTGGTATGCTCGGAATTGCGAAAAAAGTGACGATGTTATTTGTGGTTGCCGTAGCGGTTCGTGTTGAAAAAGTTGTGGGGAACAATTTGCCAATTCGGGAAATGGTTCTGATTTTTTACATTGCGAACGAAGGACTTTCTTTTTTTGAAAACATTGCGACCTTTATTCCTATGCCGAAAAAGTTAAAAGAGTTATTTATTCAGTTAAAAAATAAAGATGATTAAGTAGAAGTGGTCGGGACAAACGTAGAACTTTCGGCTGATTGCCGAAGAAATTACTTCTGTCCCGCCATTTATCTGCGGGTTTAAGCCGTGGAAGGGAATTTGTTTTGACTTTCTTTTCATGGCTTTTTTAAGAAAGGAGCATGCTATGTTTAAAAAATTAATGATTCAACTTGCTTTAGTAATTGGCTTAAGTTTAACGATTCCGATGACGGCTTGCGCTTACACCATCGAAGCGGATCCAATCAACTTTACTTATTTTCCCGGCTCTGCAACCAATGAATTAATTGTTTTACATGAATCAGGAAACGAGCGGAACCTAGGACCACACAGTTTAGACAATGAAGTGGCCTATATGAAACGAAATTGGTCAAATGCTTATGTCTCATATTTTGTCGGATCTGGTGGACGAGTGAAACAATTAGCTCCTGCTGGCCAAATTCAATATGGCGCAGGTTCTTTAGCTAATCAAAAAGCCTATGCGCAAATCGAATTGGCTCGAACGAATAATGCGACGACGTTTAAAAAAGATTATGCTGCCTATGTTAATTTGGCCCGTGATTTGGCTCAGAACATTGGTGCTGATTTTTCGCTGGACGATGGAACAGGTTATGGCATAGTCACTCATGATTGGATTACAAAAAATTGGTGGGGAGATCATACAGATCCTTATGGTTATTTAGCGCGTTGGGGGATTAGTAAAGCGCAGTTGGCACAAGATTTACAAACGGGCGTTTCTGAAACAGGTGAGACTGTCATTATTCAGCCAGGTAAACCTAATGCGCCAAAATATCAAGTAGGACAAGCAATTCGTTTCACTTCAATCTATCCAACACCAGATGCTTTAATCAATGAACATCTATCAGCAGAGGCACTTTGGACACAAGTAGGAACAATTACAGCGAAATTACCCGACCGACAAAACCTTTACCGTATTGAAAATAGCGGACATTTGTTAGGCTATGTGAACGACGGCGACATTGCTGAACTTTGGCGCCCGCAAACGAAGAAATCATTTCTAATTGGTGTGGACGAAGGCATTGTTTTAAGAGCGGACCAACCTAGTTTGTCAGCACCCATTTATGGTATCTGGCCCCAAAATACTCGCTTTTATTACGATGCATTTTATATTGCAGATGGGTATGTTTTTATTGGTGGAACAGATACGACAGGCGCGAGAATTTATTTGCCAATCGGACCAAACGATGGCAACGCACAGAATACATGGGGATCATTTACTAGCTAAAAAAAAGCCACAAACTCTGATAAAAGCAGAGTTTGTGGCTTTTTGTGCATTTAGCAGAGATTTTGCCAAAGGGAATAAGCAATGGAGACTGCGAAGCTAGGTACTTTTATGCTATAATGACAAAGTTAGTATTATCGGAACTGGAGGAACTATAATGGACGGCATTTTACCGTTATGGAAGGAACGTGGCATGACAAGTCATGACTGCGTATTTAAATTGAGAAAAATTTTACATACCAAAAAAATTGGTCATGGTGGTACGTTAGATCCAGATGTCGAAGGGGTCTTACCCATCTGCGTTGGCAAAGGAACGAAAGTGATCGAATACATGGTAGATTCTGGCAAAACCTATGAAGGTGAAATTACACTTGGATTTGCTACGACAACCGAAGATGTTAGTGGTGAAATTGTTGAAAAAAAACCAGTTACAACACCTCTGTCAACTGAACAAATTGATCAAGCAATGGCCGAAATGACAGGTGAAATCACACAAATCCCACCGATGTTTTCTGCGGTGAAAGTCAATGGTAAACGTTTATATGAATATGCGCGGAACGGGGAAGAAGTTGAACGGCCCCAACGAAAAGCAATGATTTATTCATTTGAACGCACTAGTGATCCAATTTTTAATGAATCTGCTCAAACACAAAGTTGGCGGTTTAAAGTGGTCTGTGGCAAAGGAACCTATGTGCGGACACTATCCGTGGATACTGGCAAAAAATTAGGCTATCCTGCCCATATGTCGGATTTAACGAGAACGGCAAGTGGCGGTTTGCAAGCTGCGCAATGCTTAACGTTAGAAGAAGTAGCCAAACAAATGGCTGCTGAAACAATCGATCAATGCCTGTTGCCCATTGAGACAGCAGTAGAACAATTCCCACGAATTGATTTATCAGATGAATTGTATCAAAAAGTAAAAAATGGCATGCGTTTGCACAAAAAAGAATTAGGAATAAAGGCAATGCCAGAATCCTTAGTTGCCTTATTTTACCAAAATCAAGTGGTTAGTTTATACATGCCACACCCAACGCATGATAAATTATTGAAACCAAGTAAAGTTCTACGGAATAATTAAATAAAAAAGAAGGAAGTTTTTGCACATGCAAGTTATTCAACTACATCATCCCTATGAACCCAATCAAATTCCTAATGAAGAAGTCGTGATGGTCCTAGGCTTCTTTGACGGTGTTCACAAAGGCCACCAAAAAGTAATCGAAACAGGTAAAAAGATTGCTGAGGAAAAAGGCTTGAAGTTAGCTGTGATGACCTTCAACCAACACCCATCAATCGTTTTTCAAAAAGTTTTACCAGAAAATATGAAATATTTAACTAGCTTGGAACAAAAAGAACGCCTAATGGCCAACTTGGGCGTTGATATTTTATATATTGTCGAATTTACTTCAGCGTTTGCTCAATTAAAACCGCAAGATTTTGTCGATCAGTATATCGTTAATTTAAATAGTGCAGTGGCAGTCTCTGGGTTTGATTATACGTATGGTCCTAAAGAAATCGCTGGAGTCAAACAGTTACCAACTTATGCGCAAGGCCGTTTTGAAGTGGTGACAGTACCAAAAGAAGAAATGACTGGTGCCAAAATTAGCTCAACAAGAATTCGCGAAAAAATGGAAGCCGGCGAAATGGAGGAGGTCACGGAGTTGTTAGGATATATTTATGAAACAGAAGGAACAGTTGTCCATGGCGATGCTCGTGGCCGTTTATTGGGTTTCCCGACTGCTAACGTCAAAGTGAAAAGCACCGTGCGCTTACCAAGAATTGGCGTCTATGCTGTGCAAATCGAAGTTGGTGGCAAATGGTATGTCGGCATGGGCTCGATTGGTCATAATGACACCTTTGGAGAAGGACGCGATTTAACCGTGGAAGTCTATATTTTGGACTTCCATCAAGACATCTATGGTGAGCAAGTGGTGGTTCGTTGGAATCATTATTTACGTGACCAAGTGAAATTCAATGGGGCTGAAGCCTTGATCGACCAATTAAAACAAGATGAACGAGATACGGCTGACTATTTCCAACAATCTGAGGATAAATAATGAAGATTCGTCAAGAAAAACCTGCAGAGTATCAAGCTGTAGAACGTTTAACGTATCAAGCGTTCAAGGAATTAAATTTGACCGAAAACTGGCGTCCCACAGAGCATTTTATCGTGCATTTATTAAGAGAAAGTGCCGACTTTATTCCGGAGTTGTCCTTAGTTTCAGAAACTGATCAAGGAAAATTAACGGGTCATATTATGTCTTCAAAAGCCAAACTACGATTACCTGATCATACAGAAAAGGCTGTTTTGACCGTTGGGCCGCTAAGTGTCCATCCAGAAGCACAGAACACGGGCGTAGGCTCAGCGTTAATTAAGCATTCTGTGCAGAAGGCCAAAGAATTAGGCGTCGGCGGATTGATTATCCTGGGCCATCCAACTTACTATACGAAGTTTGGTTTTGTTCCAGCGACTACTTTTCAGATTACGTTACCGGAAAAAGAAACATCAGAAGCATTATTGGCTTTGGAATTACTGCCAGGTTATTTTGGCACAAGTGGTGGGGAGTGGCATTTTTCAACATGCTTTGCTTATCCAGAAACACACCTTGTAGAATTAGAAGCCTTTGAAGCAGAACTCGGAATAAATGAATAAAGAATAATAAGACGCGACAACTACTAGTTAAGTACTGGTGGTTGTCGCGTCTTTACTACTTTTTATTACAAAGTAGTTGACAGAACCGGTACTCAGTATTATTATGTAGTGGTACATAGTACTAAAGAGTAGTTTAGGGAGGAAAAGCAGTGAAGCAGACAGAGTTGCTAAAAGGCATTTTAGAAGGTTTAGTTTTAGCCATCATCCAAAGGAAAGAAACATATGGTTATGAAATTACAAAAATTTTAAATGACCAAGGGTTTACTGAAATTGTTGAAGGAACCGTTTATACGATTTTACTGCGTTTAGAAAAAAATCAATGGGTTATAGCTGAAAAAAAGCCTTCAGAAAAAGGGCCAATGCGGAAGTTCTATCGCTTAACCTCATCAGGAGAAGCAGAACTCGCTGATTTTTGGCAGCGGTGGACGTTGCTTTCAAAACAAGTAAACAAGATGAAAAAAATGGAGGGATAGAGCATGTCAAATTTTAAAGCGTTGATCAAAAAAGTTGTGGGGGATAAAAAAGAGTACAAAGAATATAAACGACGGATTGCAGCATTACCAGCAGAGTATCGACAAGTATTTCAAGAAATTGAAAAATATGCATGGCATTTTTCAGATCATAGCGGAGCCAATATGTTCAATGCGTTGACTGATTTACTTGATTTGTTTGAAGAAGGAGCTGCTAACGGAACACCTATCAAAAATATTACGGGAGAAAAAGTAGGTGATTTTGCTGAAACAATTGTCAATGAAGTCGCTGGCAAATGGACCGATAAACAGAAAGAAAAACTGAATCATCAATTTTCTAAACAATAGTCAAAACAAAAAAAAGAGAATAAACATGGTTGAAAATTTTTTTAAAGAAGGAAAGTTGCTAGTTATTCCCAAGAAAAATGCGAAAAAAGTCCAAGTGTTTCAACGTGGGGCCAACCAATTTGAATTTGGGAAAGAATATACGGAAAAAGAAGTCAATCAGCGACTTAGAGAAATCTATGAAGATTATGCACTTTTGAGACGGTATTTAGTAGATTATCAGTATTTAGAAAGAGATAAGTTTGGAAAAATTTATCAGAAATGTGAGCAACACACAAAAATTATATAAATGGCTTTTTTTAAAAGTAGCGAAACTAGGTGAAATGAACCAAGTCTAGCTACTTTTTGTTATGTAAGCTTAGTAATAGTTCTATAAAAAACTCTCTATTTGTTTTCTAACTCAGACTGGTAAGATTGATTTAATTAGAAAAAGATAGAGGTGAGAGAATGAATCTACGTACTTTAGGTCTAACAAAAATTCTTTTGACCTTTATTATATTAAGTATTATTGGCGCGTTAATGATTTATAGCGCCAGTAGCTATGACTTGCTGATGCAAGGCGTGAAGCCCACTGCTGTGTTTATTAAACAAGGCATTATTATGTGTCTCAGCTGGGTGCTAATGTTCGTGATTTACAAAGTTCGACTAGAAGTGTTATTTAATAAGAAAATTGCGATTGGACTGCTTTTAGTTTCGGTACTATTACTGTTAATGGTTCGACTACCTTTTTTTGGTGTAGCAGCGAATGGCGCACAACGTTGGATTTCTCTCTTTGGAATCCAGTTTCAGCCATCAGAACTTTGTAATTTTGCGATTATTTATTACTTGAGCTGTTATTTAGGTGAAAAAGAAAATGGCTTGACAATGAAGCAGTTAAGGAAACAATGGCTGTTTGTTTTGGTCGTTGCATTTTTAGTTTTGATTCAACCCAAAGTTGGCGGGGCCATTCTTATTTTAGTTATTGGCAGTGTCTTGATTTTCTCAGCAAGTATTCATGCAAAATTTAGTGTAATTGCTGCGGGGATTGTCGTTGCTAGCGCGGCGCTTCTTTCTAAAATAATTATTTTTCTAGGGGATCACCGCTACTTACCACATTTTTTTGCGCATGTGTATGACCGCTTAGTTGTTTTGAAAAATCCGTTTTTATCCTTTCATGATCGCGGATTTCAGCCTTCAATGGCCTATTTAGCAATGTATAACGGTGGGTTTTGGGGCACTGGATTAGCCAATGGTATGGTAAAAAAAGGTGGCTTGCCAGAAGGTCAAACCGATTTTATTTTTGCGGTGATTGTGGAAGAACTTGGTTTGATTGGCGGCTTACTATTACTATTTCTTTTGTTATTTTTAGCGGCCTCGATTTTGCGGAGTAGTTGTGTAATAAAGAATCATTGTTACGGCTTGTTTTTGTTAGGGGTCGGGACCTTGATTTTAGCTCAAACGGCGATTAACATTGGTGGCGTTTTGGGTTTGATTCCAATGACGGGAATTCCTTTACCGTTTGTTAGTTACGGTGGGACAAGTTATTTAATCTTTTCAGTGGCATTAGGAATCGTCATTAAAATTATTGCAAACGAAAGGCGGCAGTTAAATGGTCAATACAAAAAAATTCAACTTACATCTTAATTATGATTTATTATTGCCCATTTTTTTACTCACACTTTTATCTTCTGGTGTGCAATATTGGATTGCCGTTAATGAAGGAAAAGACGGAACTGTGCCAGCATTAAAACAACTCTTCTTTATTTTTGTTGGCTATGCAGGCATGTTTTTAGCTAGTCGGCTGTCACAGAAGTTTATTTGGAAAGTAGCTCCTTTTTTCTATGGGTTTTCATTAATCTTAATGAGCGCTTTGTATTTTTCCTATGACAAAGGAATGTATTTATTGACGGGCACAAAGCGCTGGTTAGATTTAGGGTTTATTAAATTTCAGCCATCAGAAATTGCGAAAATTGCGTTTATTTTAATGTTGGCAAAAATTATTGTCCAACATGAGCAACAAGACTGGTCCGATAAATGGCGTTCAGACAAGCAACTTCTAAAAAAAATCGTTGCGGTTAGTGTCCCTGTTTTTTTCTTGATGGCGGTACAAAAAGATTTTGGGACATCCCTTGTTTTCGTAACGATTATTCTATCTCTTTTAGTTATTTCAGGAATTGATCGCAAAATTTTAATCATTATTTTCAGTGCTTTAGCAACGTTAGGCGTGGTCTTGATTCTGTTAGTCTTTACAGAGTGGGGGCACAAAGTACTCTTCTTTTTACATTTTAAACAATATCAATTGGATCGAATTTTAGCATGGATTCATCCCTATGATTATGTCGATAAAATCTCCTATCAACAAGTACAAGGTTTATTGGCAATTGGTTCGGGTGGTTTATTTGGCAAGGGTGTGCATGGGATTGAAGTGTATGTTCCTGTTCGTGAGTCTGATATGGTTTTTACTTTTATCGGGGAAGCCTGGGGCTTTGTGGGCAGTGCCACTGTTGTTTTTCTCTATTTTTACTTGTTTTATCAAGTTTTAGTAGCTGGCTTGCGGAGCAATTCGCGTTTTTGTATGTACATCTGTGTCGCCCTCATTTTTTCGCTGGTTTTTCAAACGGTGGAGAATATCGGTGCGGTGATTGGACTGTTGCCGTTAAAAGGTATTCCGCTTCCGTTTTTAAGTCAAGGAGGCACTTCGTTAGTGATGGCTATCACTTCTTTAGGATTTGTCAAAGGAAGAGAAGCCGCTACCTGAAAACACAAATAAAAACCAAGACTGGAACTCGCTTGCCGACAAGCTCTAGTCTTGGTTTTTACTATTGAAATTGTTTTTGGCATTCAGCCAAAAGTTGTTGAAGTTGTCGACTCATGTAACGTTCTTTTAAATAATAAACTGCCATGTTTCGTTTAGGTAGTTCTTGGTAAGTTAGTGTATGGATCGAATTGTCTAAAAGTTGAATATTTGTGTATTCGGGGACAATAGCGAAACTATCGGAATGAGACACCAAGTGAGTAATAAGTGAAAGAGTATCCACTTGAATGACTTTCTCTGGAGAAAAATTAGAAAACGTAGTATCTAGCCAATTGGTTAATTTGTTTTGCTCGGAAAATTCGGTATTTAAACGGACGAAGGGGTACATTGTTAGTTCTTTTAAAATTTCTTCCGTCGTGGCTTTGGCCAAAGCTGGATGATCATTTCTTAAAATGAATTGATAATTTGCTGTAAATAAATCAATTTTACCAATATGTTCAGGTAATGGTAAGTCAGCAAAGGAAATACCAAAATCTGCATCCATTGTTTCCAAGGATTGAAGAATATTTTCTGTAATAATAGTGTGGACTTGTAAGTTGGATGAACGATCCGTTAATGTTGTCATTAGTAAGTCATTCAATTTATATTCTAAATCACAGAGATAAGTGGCTACATAAATATGGTTGGAAGAATGATTAATTTCTTTTAGCTCTTCTTCAATTGAGACCAACTCATTGGTGATGCGCCAACAATATTTTTCTAAAATTAATCCAGCTGGTGTTAAGGTGGTAGTTTGACCTTGGCGATTAAAAAGTTCCGCGCCTAACGTTGCTTCAAGAATTTTTATTTGCTTACTTAATGCAGCTTGAGAAATTGCTAAATTTTCGGCTGCTTTAGTAAATTGTTTCACTTTGCATAACTCTAAAAAATAATGTAAACGAAATAGTTCCATGGGAATTCCTCCTTTTTCTATTCCTAGAATAAATAACGTAATTGTTCGAATAAATAACGGTGTGCTTCACAATGTCCGTGATGATTATTCTGAACTAAATAGATGGCTCGTTCTGGACTATCTTCCAGAGGAATACCAACTAAGTTACGTCTGTTTAGTTCATCAGTGAGTGAATAGGGAAGGATGCTACAGGCTTTTTCTCGTTGGACCATGTCTAAGACTAAATGAAGAGAAGGAAGTTCGATGACGATTTGCCGATTTTCCCAATTGATTTTACGTTCCCAACGTTTAAACACTTTTTTTTCATATACTTGATCGGAATATGCAGCAAAAGGTAAAGAACGAATTTCGTCAATCGTTACGCTATCGGCATGGGCTAAAGGATGATTTTTATTGACACAAAGGAGATAGCTTTCTGTATAAATTAATTCTTTCTCTAATGGAATCGAGGTATCCAAAAATATCCCAATCCCAATGTCAATTAAATCTGTTTCCAAGGCTGTTTCAAGATCGTAATAATACTTAAAATCAATACTTACATACGGATAGGATTGATTAAATAACAACAAGACTTCTCCAAATGCTTTATCTATATCAATTAAGTTTGTTCCAATCCGAATGGTCGTTGTCGATCCTTGGGTCACTAATTCATTAATCTCTTCTTGCGCTTCCTTAATGAGTGCAAAAATCATTTCTGTTCGCTTGGCGACGACTTCGCCTGCTGGAGAAAGCCGACAATGTTTCTTGTCTCTTAAAATTAATGAAGCACCTAATTCACGTTCCAACTCCTTGAGCTGGGTACTTAAATAAGGTTGACTCGTATGGAGCTTTTGAGAAGCTAAAGTAAAGCTCGCATACTTTGAAACTGCCATAAAATATTCTAGTTGTTGTAATTTCATTTTCCTCACCGCCGTTTCTTTAACTATACAAAAAATAGCAGAAGAAAAGCTTCTCGACAAGGCTATCTGACGGTCTTTAGATTAATTTAACCAGTTATGATTCTATGAATAAATACGAATCATACCAGAAAACCATAGTAAATAAGCGGATTATTTTTCTTTTTGTTACTGAATGGACAAAAAGTTATCTGCTAAAAACTTTTTCTATATCGTTATTTTTTCAAGGAAGAATTATACTTGCTGTTGTAATTAAATAAGATTTGTTAGGTGAGGCTCCTATACAAACATAGGCTACTGCCCAAAAATGTCGAGAGACGCCAATGGGTAGAACAGGAACTGTCGAATGAAGGCTTTTCTTAAGGTAGCTAAAAGCAATCGCTTTTTACGTTGTATAGTGCTAAAGCTCAACGATAAGAACGATTATTCTTTGACACGTTGAGTTTTCAGCGTGTCTTTTTTTGTGGAAAGGGTGAGGAAAATGGAAGATGAACCGATCGTCAATTCAAGTCAACAACAGATAAATGAGGTGAAAGAAAATGGAAAAGAAAATGCGTCACTTGGGCCATGACTATAGTTACAAAAAGTTTGCCCATTCAGAAGTAGAAAAAGTTTTACAACGTTTCGGCTCAACTTGGGATGGCATTAAACACCAAGATATTGAAGAATTACAAGAACGTTATGGCCGCAACAAAATTATGAATGAAAAAAAAGCTTCACGGCTGCGACTTTTTATAAAATCGTATATCACGCCGTTTACTTTGGTGTTATTAGCACTAGCCACAATTTCATTTTTTACAGAATATGTCTATGCTGCGCCAGAGGAAAAAGATGTTACTGGCGTGTTAATTATGTTAGCGATGGTCATCTTAAGCGGCACGATGAGTTTTGTCCAATCAGTCAAATCAAGCAATGCAGTTGAAAAATTACAAAATATGATTAAAGTTACAGCGACAGTCATTCGTGACAAGAAGCAAATGGAAATTCCTATTGAGGAAGTTGTGTGTGGCGACTTAGTCCAACTATCCGCTGGCGATATGATTCCAGCCGATTTACGTTTAATCCAATCTAAGGACTTATTTGTTTCCCAATCATCCTTGACTGGAGAGAGTTTTCCCATTGAAAAACACGCGACTCATCAAAAAGATAGTGATCAAATTGATACAGAATACGACAATCTTTTGTTTTTAGGAACAAATGTCATTAGTGGCACTGGTTTGGGCATTGTCATTAAAGTTGGTAATCAAACTTTATTCGGACGGATGGCTTCTGATAACGGAGAAGAGCAGCAGCAGACGAGTTTTGAAACAGGAATTAATAAAACAACGTGGGTGCTGATTCGCTTTATGTTGGTTATTACGCCAACTGTTTTTCTAATTAATGGGTTAACAAAAGGCGATTGGGTGGAAGCGTTAATGTTTGCGATTGCCACAGCTGTCGGCTTGACACCAGAAATGTTACCCATGATTGTAACAACCAATTTAGTCAAAGGTTCTCGAGAAATGGCTAAAGAAGGCACGATTATGAAAAATGTCAATGCCATTCAAAATTTTGGCGGGATGGATGTACTTTGTACGGATAAAACAGGTACCTTAACACAAGATAAAGTAATTTTAGAATACCACTATAATATTGGGTGCCAAGAAGATCAAAAAGTCTTGGATTTAGCATTTCTAAACAGTTATTTTCAAACAGGTTTGCGTAATTTAATGGATAACGCCGTTATTCAAGCGGCGACACAAGAAAGTGATATACAATCAGATGATTTTTATAAAGTAGATGAAATTCCTTTCGATTTCAATCGACGTCGAATGAGCGTGATTATCAAAGAGTTTAAAACGCGAGAAACACGCTTAATTACCAAAGGTGCGGTTGAAGAAATGCTCTTGGTCTGCACACAGGTACTTTTAGATGGCGAAATTGTGCCCTTAACAGAGACGCTGCGTCAAAAAATTACCAAAGACGTTGAAGCTTTAAATCGAGATGGTTTGCGCGTTCTAGCAATTGCCGATAAAAAAGTCGAAGCGGCTGAATGGGAGTATACAACTAAAGATGAATCAGAGTTGATTTTACAAGGCTATCTTGCTTTCTTAGATCCACCAAAAGAAACAGCGGCGGCAGCTATTCACGCCTTGCATCAACATAATGTAGCTGTGAAAGTATTAACGGGGGACAATCAGTATGTGACGCATTCTGTTTGTAAAGAAGTTGGTCTGGCTGGCGAAAAAATTATTACAGGAAATGAACTTCAACAATTAAACCAAGAAGAATTAAGAAAAACCGTTCAAGCGTATAATATTTTCGCCAAAATTACGCCTGACCAAAAAGTTCGTATTGTAAATGCGTTAACTGAAAATGGTCAAACTGTTGGCTTTTTAGGTGATGGAATAAATGATGCTGGAGCAATGCGTGCTGCTGATGTAGGAATCTCTGTTGATACAGCTGTCGATGTGGCGAAAGAATCGGCGGATGTAATTTTATTGAGAAAAGATTTAATGGTTTTGGAAAAAGGAATTTTATCTGGACGGCGCGTGTTTACGAACACGATGAAGTACGTCAAATTAACAGCAAGTTCTAATTTTGGCAATGTTTTTTCCGTGATCCCAGCAAGTATCTTTTTACCATTTTTACCGATTGCTCCGATTCAATCGCTATTATTAAATCTAATTTACGATACTTCGTGTATGTCAGTTCCTTGGGACAAAGTAGATGAAGAATACGTAGAAAAACCAAAAAAATGGGAACCAAAATCAATTGGTAATTTTATGCGTTGGTTTGGCCCAACGAGTTCTATTTTTGATATTGTTACCTATTTATTTATGTATTTCATTGTGTGTCCGGCTATCCTAGGTGGCTCATTCTTTGAATTAAATGGAGCAGATCAATTGCTCTTTATCGGTATTTTCCATGCAGGGTGGTTCATTGAGTCCTTATGGTCCCAAATGCTCGTCTTGCATTTCCTACGAACAGAAAAAATGCCTTTCCTTCAAAGTAGTGCTTCTGGAATTATGACGTTAGTCACTACAGCAGGGATTGTTCTCGGAACTGTTTTACCCTTTACCGCTTTCGGTGCAGAACTAGGATTTGTCGGTTTATCACCAAGCTATTTCTTGTATTTAATCCCGACAATTATTGCTTATTTAGCACTGGTTGCGTTCATTAAAGTTTTATACGTCAAACGTTACGGTCAATTACTGTAACTGATTTGTACTATTATATATAGAAAAATTTTTTTACTTTTCTTTCAAGGTTGAGGAGGTGTCGGTTTTTATGACAGCTCCTCGTTGTTGTTTTAAGTGACTGTGCGAATTTTTTTATGGATTTATTTGTCATTTACAGTTAGTATGGCTAGTAGAGACTTTCCAAAAAGAACGAGCTTTTTGGTAATAAGGAGATAAAACGAGCTAATGACCAAAACAAACCAACTTTCAACTTCAACGCCGATGTTCGATCGGTCGGCCTATATTCATATTCCATTTTGTGAGCATATTTGTTATTATTGCGATTTTAACAAGGTCTTTTTAGAAGGACAACCAGTTGATGAATATATTCAGAGTTTATTAAAAGAAATTCAACTTACGCAAGCATTGTATCCAGAACAAGAAATGAAAACCATCTATATTGGCGGAGGCACGCCAACTTCATTATCAGCGAAACAGTTAGATGTGCTACTAAAAGGGGTTCGCGAACAGCTAACGTTTGATGACCGAAATGAATTTACGGTGGAAGCAAACCCTGGTGATTTAACCCAAGAAAAATTACAAGTCATGAAAAACTATGGCGTCAATCGTCTTTCGATGGGCGTTCAGACATTTGATGATCGCTTGCTCAAAAAAATCGGTCGCAAGCACACCGCCGCAGATGTTTATGAAACAATGAAATTTTTAGAGAAAGAAAATTTTACCAATGTCAGTATTGACTTAATCTATGCTTTACCTGGACAAACATTGGAAAGTTTTCGCGATACTTTGACAAGAGCCTTAGCATTGGACTTGCCGCACTATTCGCTTTATTCATTAATTCTTGAAAATAAAACAATGTTCATGAACTGGGTTCGTCAAGGACGGTTACAGCTGCCTGAAGAAGAAATCGAAGCACAAATGTTTGACGAAACGATTGAAGCAATGGAGAAAAAAGGACGTCACCAATATGAAGTCAGTAATTTTGCTTTAACAGGAAAAGAAAGCCAGCATAATCTGGCTTATTGGAATAATGACCACTACTATGGATTTGGCGCAGGTGCCAGCGGCTATCTTGGGCAAACTCGTTACAAAAATCACGGTCCAATCCAACATTATTTGAAACCCTTGCGAGAAAATCAATTGCCAATTGTGGAGACTGAAGAATTAACTCGTCTAAATCAAATAGAAGAAGAGCTATTTTTAGGCTTACGTAAAAAAGTAGGCATTTCTAAACAAAAATTCCAACAAAAATTTCATGAACCAATTGAAGCAATTTATGGAGAGGTCATTCAACGCTTAATCAAAGAAGAATTATTAATTGAAGAAGCAGATATCTTACATTTAACGAAAAAAGGACTATTTGTGGGGAATAATGTTTTTGAAGCATTTTTGTTAAGTGAAAAAGAGTAAAAAAATAAAAAAATCATCGAAGTGTGACAAAGCATTTCGATGATTTTTTTATTACAAAAGTTGGTATTGATGGTTTTTGAAGGTGGTTTGCAGCGATTAGCACTCTTGTGTGAAGAGTGCTAAAAAGTTGCGTATTTCCCTTGACAAAAAGGTAAGGACTTGTTATATTAGTATATGTAGTTAGCACTTAGATGTTAAGAGTGCTAATGAAGGGTGGTAATAACGATGATTACAGAAAGACAACAAAATATCTTGAGACTTATCATCCAAAATTACACGAACACGGGCTTACCTGTCGGTTCTAAGAAATTGATGGAGGATGGCATTGCCTCTAGTTCTGCCACAATTCGTAATGATATGAAAGCATTAGAGGAATACGGCTTATTAGCTAAGACCCATTCTTCTTCAGGGCGAATCCCCTCAATGGCTGGTTATCGTTACTACGTGGATCATCTTTTACAACCAACACAAGTAGAAGAGAACGAACTTAGAAGAATCCGTCAATCTTTTGGAAAAGAATTTCATGAGATTAATGATATTATTCGACAATCAGCTGAAATTCTATCAGAATTGACAAGTTATACTGCTTTTTCATTAGGACCTGAAGTGAAAGAACGGAAATTAACCGGCTTTCGAATGGTTCCTTTGAATGATCGGCAAGTCCTTGCTATTATAGTGACAGATAAAGGCAATGTTGAAAACCAAGTATTTGCCATTCCTGCCGCTGTTTCTAGCCAAGATCTTGAAAAAATGACACAAATCATCAATGATAAGTTGGTTGGACAACCTTTGTTGACCGTTTATCATCGTTTGCGGACGGAGATTCCGATGATTTTACATCGCTATTTCCAAACGCCAGAAGGAATGATGAACTTATTCGATGAGATGTTAGGACATGCCTTTGAAGAAAAAGTCTTTGTCGGTGGTCGCATGAATTTGTTAGATTTTGGCATCAAACAAGATATTGAACAATTGAAATCTGTCTATTCCTTTATGCAAAATTCTGATGAGCTGACGCATTTATTAAATGGTTCTGCAACAACAGAAAATCCAATTGTTTTTCGTATCGGCTCAGAAATTGGCAACAATCTCTTAGAAGATATGAGCATGATCACTGCTACGTATGAAGTATCAGGACATGGCAAAGGAACAATTGCCCTGCTAGGACCAACCAGTATGCCGTATTCAAAAATATTCGGTTTGGTAGACACGTTTCGACATGAGCTAGCTTCACAACTAGGTGACTATTACCGTTTTTTAGGTAATTAAGCAAACCTTGTTAGGATAAGAAGTAGATGCATAAAGAGAAAGGAAGTTGCTGAAGTGAGTAAAAAAGAAGAGAAGCAAGAAGAATTACAAGAAGAAATGGAAGCTGTTGATGCTGCTGGCGTTTCTGAAGTAGAAGTTGAAGCAACAGAGATTGAAAATCTTAAAGCAGAGCTTTCCGAAATGGAAGACAAGTTCTTGCGGGCAAGAGCCGAAATTGCTAATATGAGCAATCGAAATAAAAACGAACGAGAATTATTAGTTCGTTACCGCTCACAAGATTTAGGTAAAAAGATTTTACCATCCATTGATAATTTAGAACGAGCAATGGCTATTGAAGTATCAGATGAACAAGGCGAAAGCTTGAAAAAAGGTATTTCGATGGTGCTAGAAAGTATTACTGTGGCTTTAAAAGAAGAAGGAATTGAAGAAATCCCAGCAATGGGTGAAACCTTTGATCCAAATTTACATCAAGCCGTTCAAACAGTCCCTGCTTCTGAAGAAACCCCAGCAGATACCATTGTTGAAGTTCTACAAAAAGGGTACAAATTACAAGATCGTGTGTTGCGACCATCAATGGTCATTGTTGCACAATAACAAACGTTAATTAAAAATATATTATTATAGAAAACTAATACAGATTGGAGATATTCACTATGAGTAAAATTATTGGTATTGACTTAGGAACAACAAACTCAGCTGTCGCAGTGCTAGAAGGCGGCGAAGCGAAAATTATTGCAAACCCAGAAGGTAACCGCACAACTCCTTCGGTCGTTTCATTCAAAAACGGTGAAATTCAAGTGGGCGAAGTAGCAAAACGTCAAGCTGTTACAAATCCTAACACGATTTCATCTATTAAACGTCACATGGGTGAAGCTGGATACAAAGTTGATGTTGAAGGAAAATCATATACACCACAAGAAGTTTCTGCAATGATCTTACAATATTTAAAAGGTTTTGCTGAAGACTATTTAGGTGAAAAAGTTGAAAAAGCAGTTATTACAGTTCCTGCATATTTCAACGATGCGCAACGTCAAGCAACAAAAGATGCTGGTAAAATTGCTGGTTTAGAAGTAGAACGGATCGTTAACGAACCAACAGCAGCAGCTTTAGCTTATGGCTTAGATAAAACAGACAAAGATGAAAAAATTCTTGTCTTTGACCTTGGTGGTGGTACATTCGACGTGTCAATCCTTGAATTAGGCGATGGCGTTTTCGATGTATTATCAACAGCCGGTGATAACAACCTAGGTGGGGATGACTTTGATAATAAAATCATTGACTACATGGTTGCAGAATTTAAAAAAGAAAATGGCATTGACTTAGCTAACGATAAAATGGCATTACAACGTTTGAAAGATGCTGCTGAAAAAGCGAAAAAAGACTTATCAGGTGTAACAAGCACACAAATCAGCTTGCCATTTATTACTGCTGGCGAAGCAGGACCATTGCACTTAGAAATGAACTTAACTCGTGCAAAATTTGATGAATTAACAAGTGATTTAGTTGAACGTACAAAAGTACCAGTACGTCAAGCCTTGAAAGATGCTGGTTTAAATCCTTCTGAAATCGACGAAGTTATCCTAGTTGGTGGTTCAACACGTATTCCAGCTGTAGTTGAAGCTGTTCGCAAAGAAACAAACAAAGAACCAAACAAATCAGTTAACCCTGACGAAGTAGTAGCAATGGGTGCTGCAATCCAAGGTGGCGTAATCACTGGTGATGTTAAAGACGTTGTCTTATTAGACGTAACACCGTTGTCATTAGGGATTGAAACAATGGGTGGCGTATTTACAAAATTAATTGATCGTAACACTACGATTCCAACAAGTAAATCACAAGTCTTCTCAACTGCTGCTGACAATCAACCAGCTGTTGATATTCACGTTTTACAAGGTGAACGTCCAATGGCCGCTGATAATAAAACATTAGGTCGTTTCCAATTAACAGATATTCCTGCAGCTCCTCGTGGTGTGCCACAAATTGAAGTAAGCTTTGACATTGATAAAAACGGGATTGTAAATGTTCGTGCGAAAGACTTAGGCACTCAAAAAGAACAAACAATCACGATTAAATCTTCTTCAGGTTTATCTGATGATGAAATCGAACGTATGGTGAAAGATGCTGAAGCAAACGCTGAAGCAGATAAACAACGTAAAGAAGAAGTTGACTTACGTAACGATGCAGATGCTTTATTATTCACTGTTGATAAAACATTGAAAGAATTAGAAGGCAAAGTAGACGCTGAAGAAGTGAAAAAAGCAGAAGATGCGCGTGATGAATTAAAAGCAGCCATCGAAGCAAACGATATCGAACAAATGAAAGCAAAACGTGATTCATTGAATGAAATCGTCCAAAACTTAACAGTAAAACTTTACGAACAAGCTGCGCAACAACAAGCACAAGAAAATCCTGAAGCTGCCCAAGGTGGCGCTGATGATGTTGTTGATGCTGATTTTGAAGAAGTAAATGGTGATGACAAATAATCAATAACAATTGATTTTAGGGACTGGATCATTAGTACAATGACTAATGTCCCAGTCCCTTGTCTTTTGTGAGAAAATCAACCACAATCAAGTTAGCAAGAAACTATTTAGGTTTTGAAAGAACTGTGGTATGATTACAACGATGTTAAACAAGCTGAAAATACCTATTCACAGCTAGTAACACTGATTCAAGGTGTGACAGATAATCCAACCAGAGAGACCGAAAGCAATCGATGAATTTGGCTGGTTCTAAACACATTGTAAAGTTTGAAGAAAGTTGGAGGGAAGTCAATGGCGACGAAACGAGATTATTATGAAGTGCTAGGATTAGCAAAAGGTGCTTCAGATGATGAAATTAAAAAAGCATACCGCAAACTTTCCAAAAAGTACCATCCAGATATTAACAAAGAAGCCGATGCGGAAGAAAAATTTAAAGAAGTTTCTGAAGCGTATGAAGTATTAAGTGATCCACAGAAAAAAGCGGCCTATGACCAATATGGCCATGCAGGAACTGATCCTAATTACGGTGGCGGCGCTGGTGGCTTTGGCGGTTTCGGTGGCGGCGGATTTAGCAGTAGTGGTTTTGGTGGATTCGAAGATATTTTCGATTCATTCTTTGGTGGCGGCGGTGGCCGTTCTGTTGATCCAAATGCACCAAGACAAGGCGCCGATTTACAATATACAATTCAATTGAAATTTGAAGAAGCTATTTTCGGTGTCGAAAAAGAGATTAAGTACAATCGAGAAGATACTTGTGCAACCTGTGGCGGTAATGGCGCCAAACCAGGCACACACCCAGAAACTTGTCATAAATGTCATGGCTCTGGAACAATCAATGTTGAACGTCAAACGCCATTAGGTCGTATGATGAGTCGTCAAACTTGTGATGTGTGTCATGGCACAGGGAAAGAAATCAAAGAACCATGTCCAACTTGTCATGGCACAGGTCATGAGAAAAAAGCACATACTGTCAAAGTAAATGTGCCTGCTGGAGTAGAAGACGGTCAACAAATGCGCTTAGCTAACCAAGGAGAAGCGGGTACCAATGGTGGACCTTATGGTGATTTATATGTAGTCTTTCGTGTTGAAGATAGTGATATTTTCGATCGAGATGGCGCAGAAATCTACTATGATTTACCAGTAAGTTTCGTCCAAGCGGCTCTAGGGGACGAAGTAACTGTCCCAACTGTTCATGGTGACGTGAAATTAAAAATTCCGGCTGGAACACAAACTGGCACAAACTTCCGCTTAAGAGGCAAAGGTGCGCCACGTTTACGTGGTGGGGGCAATGGTGATCAACACGTGAAAGTGAAATTAATAACACCAAAAAATCTTAATGAAGAACAAAAGGATGCCCTACGAGCTTTTGCAAAAGCTGGCGGACAAAATGTAACTGAACAACAAGAAGAAGGCTTCTTTGATAAAATGAAAGATGCGTTTGGCGGTAAGAAGAAAAAATAAACCAAACGAGTCAGAGACAAAAGCAGTTAGCTCCAAGTGTTCATCACTCTTGAAAGCTAAATTGCAGCGAGTAATTGCAGGTGCTGCTTTTGTTCAACTGATTATTTTAAGATTTAGAGAGTGGGACATAAGTCGTTTTGACTTATGTCCTATTTTCGTTTTTTATTTCCAAACATTTTACGAGAATATTTTAAAATTTAGCGTATACTTAATATAAGCAAGTTAGGAGGGCTTATTTATGAAACCATATGTTTATGTAATCAGTGATATTCATGGACAAGCAGATTTGTTTGATGCCTTACTCACAGACTATGACCCAGTCGAGCATCAGCTAGTTTTAATTGGTGATTTAAACGACCGTGGTCCGCATTCTAAAGCCTGTTTTCTCAAAGGAAAAGAACTTGTCGAGCAACACGACGCTGTTTATTTGCGAGGCAATCATGAAGAATATTTTTTGCAGTTTCTTCAAAATCCAGAGGACTGGTTTGCAGGATATGTTCGCAATGGTGGCAAGGAAACAATTGAAAGTCTCTTGCATCCAGGAGCTACTGCAGAATACTCACCAACAGAAATGGCCTTAATGATCCGTAGTCGCTATCCAGAGTTAGTTGATTTTTTAACAAAACGACCGCTTTATTTTGAATGGCAGCATTACTTATTTGTGCATGCTGGGGTTGATTTAACGATGGAAGATTGGCGGCAAACAGCACCTAAGGATTTTTTGTGGATTCGCGAACCCTTTCATCAAGGGAAAAATAATACAGGCAAGACCATTGTTTTTGGTCATACCATTACTCCGATGTTACATGGTGATATGCAGACCACGGACCTTTGGCAAAGTGATGGAAAAATTGGCATAGATGGTGGTGCTATTTTTGGTGGCTCTGTGCATGGTGTGATTTTTAATGAAAAAGGCATTGTCCAAGATATCGAATATCAAAAACGCACCCCTGCATGGCAACCAGAATTTTGATTCCTTAATCGCACGAATCAGTTACCTCACTTCTATATTTAGAAGCAAAAATATGCTAAAATAGATAAGTATGCATAAGAAAAGAGGTATCTAGTTAATGGCAGAAGCTTATAACGAAGAAGTAGTAGCGCTACTTCAAAAAGAATTGACAACGTATCGTTCAAAACAAATAACAACGGTTTTAACTTTATTAAATGAAGGAAATACAGTTCCTTTTATTGCCCGTTACCGGAAAGAAATGACTGGAAGTTTAGATGAAGTCCAAATCCGTGAAATAGAAGAACGTTATCATTATTTACAAAACTTGAAAAAGCGGAAAGAAGAAGTTCTCCGTTTAATTGAAGAGCAAGGAAAACTAACAAAAGAACTCAAAACAGATATTCAAAAAGCAGTAAAAATGCAACAAGTGGAAGATTTATATCGACCATATAAACAAAAACGTCGGACTAAAGCGACTATCGCGAAAGAAAAAGGGTTGGAACCATTAGCAGATTGGTTGCTCTCTTTACCTGAAAACGCGGATATCTTAGCCAAAGCGGCTACTTTTATTAATGAAGAAAAAGAAGTTGCAACCGCCGAGATAGCCTTGCAAGGTGCTCATGAAATTTTAGCAGAACGTATTAGCGATGAACCAAAATACCGAACATGGTTACGTGATTATATGGTTAAACATGCGCAATACGTTAGCGTAGTTAAGGACGAAGAAAAAGACGAAAAGCGGACCTATGAAATGTATTACGATTTTGCAGAACCAGTTAGCAAAATGGTGCCGCACCGTGTCTTAGCAACGAATCGTGGTGAAAAAGAAGACATTTTAAAGGTTTCCCTTGTCGCTGATGAAACAAAAATTAATGATTATTTCCAACGTCAACTAATCGGCAAACAAGCAACAAGTTTAGCTGCTCCATACATTGAAGCTGCTTATTTAGATAGCTATAAACGATTTATTGGACCAGCGATTGAACGGGAGATCCGCAATGAATTAACAGAAAAAGCTGATGAACAAGCGATTGCAATTTTCGGTGAAAATTTACGTAATTTATTATTACAGTCACCACTTAAAGGAAAAGTTGTTCTAGGATTTGACCCGGCTTATCGGACAGGCTGTAAATTAGCAGTTGTCGATGAAACTGGTAAAGTTTTAGCAATTCAAGTGATTTATCCACATAAACCAGCGACTGCTGCGAAACGTGAAGCCGCTGGTCCAGCCTTTAAAAAGATCATTGAAGACTATCAAGTGGACATGGTAGCTATTGGAAACGGAACGGCAAGTCGTGAATCTGAATTGTTTGTGGCAGAGCAATTAAAAGCGGTGAAACGGGACGTCTTTTACGTGATTGTTAATGAAGCAGGGGCTTCCGTTTACTCTGCGAGTGAAGTAGCTCGTAAAGAGTTTCCTGATTTACAAGTCGAAGAACGAAGTGCGGTCAGCATTGCACGTCGTTTACAAGATCCGTTGGCAGAATTAGTAAAAATTGATCCCAAAGCAGTCGGGGTTGGTCAATATCAGCATGACGTATCGCAAAAACGTCTTGCCGAGCAATTGGATTTTGTTGTAGAAACTGCGGTAAACCAAGTTGGTGTTGATGTGAATACAGCGAGTGCTCAACTTTTACAACATATTTCTGGCTTAAATAAAACAACGGCGCAAAACTTAGTCACTTATCGTGATGAAAATGGTGTCTTTACAGCACGAAATCAAGTCAAAAAAGTACCTCGTTTAGGACCAAAAGCATTTGAACAAGCAATTGGCTTTTTACGAATTCCTAATGGCAAAAATGTGTTAGATAACACTGGCATTCACCCAGAAAGTTATCCAGTAGCACAAGCAATTTTAGAAAAAGCAGAGATTGCTTCTAAAGAATTAGGGACAGCAGAAGCTATCGAAAAATTGAAACAGTTACCAGTGAATCAATTAGCTACTGAGTTAGAAGTAGGTTCAGAAACACTCACGGATATTATTGCTAGTTTAATCCAACCAGGTCGTGATATGCGCGATGAGATGTCAGCACCACTTTTACGTAAAGACGTGTTGACGATGGAAGATTTGAAACCAGGAATGGAAATGCAAGGGACTGTTCGAAACGTAATTGACTTTGGTGCGTTTGTCGATATTGGTGTGAAGCAAGATGGCTTAGTCCACATTTCTAAGTTAAGTACTAAATTTGTTAAGCACCCAACGGATGTTGTTGCGGTGGGGGATGTAGTCACAGTTTGGGTAGAAGATGTTGACTTGAAAAAGGGGCGTATTAGTTTAACCATGTTGCCTCGTGCTGATAGAAAAGAGTAACAATGAAAGAGTCTCAACCAGTCTTGATGACAGATCAAGCGCTTCAAACGCTAGTGGAAAAAATTTCAATCGTATTTTTTCAGAAACCTTTTCTGCATCAAGCTACATTTAATCGGCGGTTAAAAACTACGGGCGGTCGCTATCATTTAGCTTCGCATCACCTGGATTTTAATCCAACTGTCTTTTTAAAGTATGGACAAGAGGAACTGGAAAAAGTCATTAAGCATGAGTTATGTCATTATCATTTACATTTAGCTGGCAAAGGCTATCAGCATAAAGATAAGGACTTTAAAGAGTTATTGGCTAAGACTGGCGGTGCCCGTTATGCACCGCCTCTAGTAGAACGGAAAAAAGCAGTTTTTCATCAGTACCAATGTCAGTCTTGTGGAGAAGTCATCCTCAGAAAACGACGAATTGATACGACACGATATGTCTGCGGAAAATGTCATGGGCGTTTGTCCTGGCAAGTGAAAAAAGAACAAATCTAACGATTCTGGTCTTTGTTATCTTGACAAAGACCAGTAATTATTTTAGGATAAATAAGTGCTCTTAAAATGCAGATGTGTTGGAATTGGCAGACAAGCATGATTGAGGGTCATGTGGACAGATGTCCGTGTGGGTTCGAGTCCCATCATCTGCATCAACTAGTATAACAAGAGGTCGGGACAGAAGTGTTTAACTCCGAGAAATAAGAAGGAGTTGCTTCTGTTCCCGCCGTTTATCAGTTTTTGAGCGTGGAGCAAAAATCCAAAGTGATTTTTGTCCCACGCTCTTGTTTATTACGGAAAAACCATCAATTTTTTATTAAATTCTGATATTTATTATTGCTTTTTCATTATAGTTGGCGTAACTTTAGAGTATAAATTTGTGAAGCGAGGGAGTCCGTGTGAGAAATTTTAAAAAATCCGATAAATTAAATAACGTAAGTTACGATGTCCGTGGTCCTGTTTTAGAAGAAGCAGAACGCATGCAAGAAGAGGGCATACGTATTTTGAAATTAAATACAGGGAATCCAGCGCCATTTGGTTTTGATGCCCCAAATGAAATTGTGCGCGACATGATTGTGAATGTTCGCGATTCAGAAGGTTATTCCGATTCAAAAGGTATTTTTTCTGCAAGAAAAGCGATTGAACAATATTGCCAATTAAAAAAATTTCCTAATGTAACGATTAATGATATTTACACTGGTAATGGCGTGAGTGAACTAATTACCATGTGTATGCAAGGCTTGTTAAATAACGGCGATGAAGTACTTGTGCCAATGCCAGACTATCCTTTATGGACTGCTTCTGTTTCTTTGGCGGGCGGTACACCCGTTCATTATATTTGTGATGAGCAAGCAGAATGGTATCCAGACATTGATGATATAAAATCAAAAATAACTTCGAATACAAAAGCAATCGTTATTATCAATCCCAATAATCCGACTGGTGCTTTATATCCGAAAGAGTTATTACTAGAAATTGTCGAAGTGGCACGTCAAAATGATTTAATTATTTACTCCGATGAAATTTATGATCGTTTGGTCATGGACGGTTTGGTTCATGTACCGATTGCTACATTAGCACCTGATTTATTTGTCGTAACATTGAATGGTTTGTCAAAATCACATCGAGTGGCAGGCTTCCGATGCGGTTGGATGGTGTTAAGTGGAGATAAATCACGAGTAAAAGGGTATATCGAAGGGCTAAATATGCTTGCTTCCATGCGGTTATGCTCGAATGTATTGTCACAACAAATCATTCAAACCGCATTAGGTGGCTATCAAAGTGTCGATGATTTACTTTTGCCAGGTGGCAGAATTTACGAACAACGAGAATTTATTTACAATGCGATAAATGATATTCCTGGTTTATCAGCCGTGAAGCCTAAAGCAGCTTTCTATATTTTCCCGAAAATTGATACGGCCAAATTTGACATTTATGATGATGAAAAATTTGTTTTAGATTTCTTACACAAACATCATATTTTATTAGTCCATGGTGGTGGGTTCAACTGGCAACAACCAGATCACTTCCGTATTGTTTATTTACCGAAGATGGAAGACTTAAAAACTACAGCAGATAAAATGCGTGAATTTTTAAGTACCTACAAACAAAAATAAAAGAACTACCAAAAAATAGCCTCTAACGAAGCTATTTTTTGGTAGTTCTTGTTTTATCAACAATACTATTCTGCGGTTTCACATGCTTTTTTACTAATAATCATTCGGTTGGTATATTTTTCTTCCATATCAGGACTAGGATTTGCTACTACGATGAGATAAGAATTTTCATACTCCTTCTCCACAAAGCCTGAATAATTTGTTTTTTCCCAAATGAAGTGAACCTTTTTCTCTTCGGCCATACAATAACACTCCTTTTTAATAAAAATGAACCTATTTATTTTCTAAGAAAACCTTAGATAATGTTCTTGCAGTATATTATGCAATAAAGTACAATAAAAGCATAATGCGAATTCGCATATTTTGACAAAATCCCCATTTTGCAAGGAAAATGGCCGATATAAATAGGAGCTATTGTGATGAATTCTTTAGGTGCAGTTATTAAAGAAATTAGAAAAAATAGAAAATTGACACAGAAAATGTTATCTGAAGACATCTGTTCGCAAAGTGTTTTAAGTCGCATTGAAAACAATGAAGAGTTGCCAAACGTTCTCGTAATGCAACAACTTTGTGATCGTTTAGGTGTGACTGTTGACCAGATTATGCGTTATAAATCTGGTGATGTGCACGTTGTTACGTATTCATTTGAAAAAATGGCTGAATATTTTCGCCATAAAAAATATCAATTATTATTAAATTATTTAAAGGAAAATCGTATTGAAGAACAATTGTATTTAGATACGGACTGGCAAAAATATTATTATTATTTAGGTAGTTGTGAATTGTTTGTTCTAAATGATTATGAAAAAGCTATTGCTAGCTTGCGTAAAGGGTTATCTTTCACCTATAAAGCTGATAAGTTAAATGTTTCTGATTTAGAGATTCAATTAATTAGTTGTCTAGGTGCTACTTATGGTTACATGGGCAATCGAGTAGAAGCAGAACGATTTTTAAGTTTGAGTATTCATTATTTTAATCAATTGCCAAATGAACGCAGTAATGCAGAATTAACGAAAATATTTTTTAATTATGCTGATTTCTTATTCAAAAATTATACAGAAAAAGATGCCGAAATTTATGTGGATCAAGGAATTACTTGGGCCCGCAAAAAAAATAGTTATTATTATTTAAGTGAATTATTAAATCTAAAATATTTAGTTTTAATGAGAAAGAATAAACATGAAGAAGCAGAACGTTATCTGAACTTAGCACAACAAATGAAAAACGTGGAAAGTGGCAATCTTTAAAAAATCCTCAGAATTGCTTAAAAGGTCTACACCATTTCTTGACTTTTGTACTGATTAAGAGTACTTTTGAAGTAAGTAAAATAAAGAAAGAAGGATGAAGATGAAAACATTTATCTTTGCAGACAAGTTCTTTTTAAAAAGCGATGTTAAAGGACCTGGTTATTTAGAAATCACGGATGGTATCTTTGGTAATTATACAAAGGATGAACCGCAAGGGGACGTAAAAATTATTCGTGAGGAAGGCAAATGGATTGCCCCAGGTTTAGTCGATACTCATATTCATGGTTACATGAATCATGACGTAATGGATAACGATGCAGAAGGCATTAAAGTGATGTCTGAAGGCTTGTTATCTTGTGGTGTAACTTCATTTTTACCAACAACATTAACTTCAAGTAAAGAACGTTTAACAGACGTTGCACGTACGATTGGTCAAGTCTACCAAGAAGTACCTGGTGCAAAAATTCAAGGGATTTACTTTGAAGGACCTTTCTTTACTGAAGAACATAAAGGCGCACAAAATCCAAGTTATTTTGGAGATCCAGACCTTGATACATTCCACGAATGGCAAGAAGCTTCAGGCGGAATTATTAAGAAAATTGCGTTGGCTCCAGAACGTAATGGTGTGAAAGAATTTGTTGAAACCGTTACAGATGAAGGTGTCGTTGTTGCTTTAGGCCATAGTAATGCGACCTTAGAAGAAGCTGATGTGGCAGTTGAAGCAGGCGCTAGCGTTTTTGTTCATGCCTATAATGGGATGCGTGGCTTAAATCACCGTGAACCAGGGATGGTTGGTGCATTGTTAACGTTACAACACGTTTTCTCTGAATTAATTTGTGATGGACACCATGTACATCCGCAAGCGGCTGAAGTATTGATGGAAAAAGCGGGCCATGATCACGTTGCGTTAATTACAGACTGCATGATGGCTGGCGGTATGCCAGATGGCAACTACAATTTAGGTGAATTTCCTGTTGTGGTAGCAGAAGGAACGGCTCGTTTGGATACTGGGAACTTAGCAGGAAGTATTTTAAAACTAAAAGAAGCAATTAAAAATGTAGTTGATTGGGGTATTGCAACACCTGCACAAGCAATTATGATGGCTTCATTAGTTCCTGCGATTAGCTGTAAAATTGATGATCAATGCGGCATGATTGCAAATGGTCGCGATGCTGACTTTATCGTATTAGAACCAACCATGGAATTAGCAGCCACTTATTTAGATGGCGTAGAACGTTATCGAGCATAAGACACAAGAAAAAGCTTGCGGAAATTTATCCGCAAGCTTTTTTTTATAATTCTTTTGGTAAAATCGCAGAAGTGATTTCTTTGTTCTCGTAGGCAATAAAAAAATCGATTAATTGCTTGTCAAATTGCTCAATATCCTCTTTGTAAAGGGAGCTGGGAATCACAAAGGTTTGCTCTAGGGTGCCTGCTAGATAATCGCCATCTAAACTTTGGGCGACAACTAAAAATTCTTGTTTGCGCCAATGTTCCACATCTGTTTCAGAAATGGTTTCTGGAGAGGCTAAAAATTTACAATTTTCGACAAACTGTTCATCAATTTCTTCACTGAAAGTTAATTCAGCATCCTCTTCTTGAGGTTGAGAGAGGATTGCTTGCAAAAATGTTTGTGGTTTTGCATCGGGTAATGTTTCTTTTAGCTGTTCAAAATCCAATGAAAGTTCCTCCTTATTGTTTGTTTAAAATAGTTACTGAAAAATCAATGGGTGAATTTGTTTTAAGGCTTTTGGCTTCTAAGATGATTTTTTCAGCCAACAAATCGTTTCCGTTATATACAGGTGTCACGCGATAACGAACGGTTTCGCCGCGATCAAGAGCTGCCCGAATCTGATTTTCATATTTCGTCATATAAGGAGTGTTGACAGGATTCTGATACAAGGTGGTTAAGTTACGTGGATCATCACCACTGCCTCCCATTTGACGGCCGATTAGGTGGCCACGCGAATGATTAGCTTTTCCTGAAATGAAACCAGCTGGTCGAATATCTTTATTAGCGGAAGTTCCTGTATTGACCATTGCGGGTTTTAATAGCGCATCAGCGCCTGTCGCTCGTTTTAGACGATCTAGAGAATGATAAGTAATCCAGCCGTTTGAGCTATCCTTTAATTCCTCTGCTGAAAATGTGGCTTTACCATTTTCAATGGGTCCAGGATTATCTCCTTTTGGTGCTGGTGTGCTTGAGGGGGTGGTTGTTTGTGGTTGAACATTAAATAAATCTTGTAAAGCATCAGGAACTTTAACGCCAACCGCGCCTAAAATTAAAATGATTAATGCGCCAATCAGCATGATGGTTGAATTAAATGGTGGTTTCTTCTTTCTGTTTGCCATAACGTGCTCCTCTAATTTTATACTTGCAATAGTCCAAATTTAAGTGGACCATCTTTTCTATTATACGTAAATTTGCTAAAAAATCAAAAAAGGCTTTTCTTTGAAAGACTTGTTTTCTCAGATATGTTACTATTTTAATGTAGAAGGGAAGGGATAGTGGATGGCCTATATTGAAGTCAAAAATGAATACAAGCGTTACCAAATGGGAGAGACAACTATTACTGCGAATGACGGCATTTCTTTTGAAGTGGAAAAAGGAGAAGTAGCGGTTATTTTAGGCCCCAGCGGTGCTGGAAAATCAACTGTTTTAAATATTCTTGGTGGAATGGACAGCTGTGATGAAGGGGAAATTATTATTGATGGCACAGATATCGCTCAGTTTTCAGAGAAACAATTAACCACTTATCGACGCAATGATGTCGGGTTTGTTTTCCAATTTTACAATTTAGTCCCAAATTTAACGGCAAAAGAAAATGTCGAATTGGCTTCGCAAATCGTTGCGGATGCGTTGGATTCGACCACTGTTTTACAATCGGTGGGTTTAGGGGAACGTTTAGATAATTTTCCAGCGCAACTTTCTGGTGGTGAACAACAACGAGTGACCATCGCCCGTGCGATTGCTAAAAAGCCCAAGTTACTTTTATGTGATGAACCGACAGGAGCACTGGATTATGAAACAGGGAAACAAATTTTAACCATTTTGCAAAACACTGCTCGTGAAACTGGAACGACCGTCTTAATTATTACCCACAATTCAGCCATTGCAGAAATGGCCGATCGGGTAATTCGAATTAATGATGCGAAAGTTCGCGAAATGACTGTGAATGATCAGCCTAAATTGGTTGCTGAAATTGAATGGTAGGTGCCTAAAATGAAGAAAACAGCGCTAATTAAAACAAGCTTACGTGAAATTAGACAATCTACTACACGGTTTTTATCGATTATGGGAATTATTTTCCTTGGTGTAATGGTTTTTGTTGGTTTGAAAGCTACTGGACCAGATATGATTAAAACCGCGAATAATTATTACCAGAAAGAGCAGCTTCCAGATGCGCGAATAATTTCTACAATGGGACTGGAAAAGAAAGATTTAACAACATTACAGTCTTTAAAAGATGTCGAAACAGTTGTGCCGCGGTATACAATAGATGCCACGATTGGGCCGCAAAATAATGCAGTAAAATTGTTTGGCTATCGAAAAAATCAAGCAGGATCGGTTAACTATCAAGTAGTTGACGGTCGGTTACCTAAACAAACAAATGAAATTGCATTAGATACATTAGCGAAAACTAGATATGACTATAAAATGGGTGATAAAATCACTTTAAACGATGTAGCGATTAAAGAAAAAGGACTGACGCAAACTCATTTTACTGTTGTTGGATTTATCAATTCAGCAGAATATATTGATAATACATCCAGGGGAACCACAACGGTCGGTTCTGGAACGTTAAACTTTTTTGGCGTGGTTTCGGAAAAAGCCTTTGACAGTCAACGATATCCAGAATTGCTAATCTCATTTCGTTCATTAAAACATCAAAATACGTATTTCTCTGATTATGAAAAGAAAAGAGAGCAGGCCTTGAATCAGGTAAAAGAGGCACTGAAAAATCGGCCAGAAGAACAGATTGCGGCTCTGCGTGATTCGGCTCAGCCGGACATTAACCAAGGTCGGCAAGCGCTGGAAACGGGAAAACAAGCGCTTGCGCAGTTGGAGCAACAACCAGGAATTCCAGCTGAGATGCTTGAAAAGCAAAAAGACGAATTGGCTAAACAAGAACAACTGTTGGCTGAAAAAGAAACAGAGCTAGCCAATTTGAAAGCCCCAACGTATTATTATTTTACTAGGGAAGACAATCCAGGATTTTCTGAATATCAAGATAACGCTGATCGGATTTCTTCTTTAGCCACGCTGTTCCCGTTGTTCTTTTTCCTAATTGCGGCATTAGTCAGCTTAACTACCATGACACGTATGGTGGAAGAAAAAAGAATGGAAATTGGTAGTTTGAAAGCTTTAGGTTATCGTAATCGTGAAATTGCTTCGATTTTTATTACCTATGCAACGGTTGCCAGCCTAACAGGTGCATTATTAGGATTGGCAGTTGGCTATTATCTATTCCCTAAAATAATTTTTGATGCCTACGGTCAAATGTACAATATTCCTGATTTAGTTACACCGTGGTACTTAAATTACAGTTTATGGGGCATCATTGTAGCCTTAGCTTGTACTGTGGGAGCGGCCTTAGTGACATTAAGAATCGATTTATTAAGTACCCCAGCTACCTTGCTAAGACCCAAAGCGCCGAAAGCAGGCCAACGGATTTTATTAGAACGAATCCGCCCTTTATGGCAACGCATGAGCTTTATTCAAAAAGTGACCGCTAGAAATCTGTTCCGCTATAAACGACGGATGCTGATGACCGTTATCGGAATAGCTGGTTGTATGGGGCTGTTAATTGTTGGTTTTGGTTTACGCGATTCAATTGTGGATGTCGCTACAATTCAATTTAATAAAATCTGGCATTACCAAGCAGTCGTGACTTTTAAAGAGCAAACAACACCTGAAGAGACAAAAGAGTATCAAGAAACGTTGCGCAAACTGGATGGTTTGAATAAAACAATTCCGTTATATTCAGAAATCTTTAAAACGAAGGGCAAAGGCGCACCAACTCAAAATATTACTCTTTATGTGCCACAAGATCCTTCGAAAATGGCTGATTTTCAGTTATTTAATGATCGAGTCACTGGAGAAAAATATTCCCTCAACGATGACGGTGTAATCATTAATGAAAAATTAGCTAAATTATTTGGCTATAAAGTCGGAGATCAATTAAATTTAGAAAATAGTGATAATCAAACCTATCACGTGAAAATTGCCGCGATTGCAGAGAACTACACGGGTCATTTTGTCTATATGACGCCGAAACTCTACCAGACGATGACGAAACAGAAGCCGGAGTATAATACAGAATTCCTACTTTTTGACAAAAAGTTATCCTCAAAACAAGAAACCTCAATCGGAGAGGCGTTGACAAAACAGCCGAAAGTGTTGAACATTACGTTTTTAACTGCGATGAAAGGTTCGTTTGATGATATGCTGAAAAGCCTTGATATTGTCATTTGGGTACTAATTGCTGTTTCTGGTTCTTTAGCGTTAATTGTGTTATATAATTTAACCAACATTAATGTTTCTGAACGGATTCGAGAACTTTCCACGATTAAGGTTTTAGGGTTTTACGATCGTGAAGTCACCACCTATGTTTACCGTGAAAACATTATTTTAACGTTCATTGGTATTATTGTTGGCTGCTTCTTTGGGAAAATTTTGCATCAGTATATTTTAGCAACCGTTGAAGTTGATTTAATTATGTTTTCGCCAATTATTCATTGGCCAAGTTATCTGTATTCCGCAGTCATCACCATGTGTTTCACGTTGTTTGTGATGGTCATTATGCATCGAAAATTGAAGAAAATCAATATGATTGAAGCGTTAAAATCAAATGAATAGAACATTTTAAAAAACGAGGAGTCCGTAGAAGTTCGATAATTCTAGGGCTGCTCGTTTATTGTTGCTTCTTTTATTAAGAAAAAATAGGTCTTAAGATGTATCTTTTGAGATTTATTTGGAAATTACTACTCTTTTTATTTAAAAATTGGTACACTATTACTAGGTTATAGCACAGAAAGGAGTGTGGGAAAAGTGTTAGAAGGTCTACCATTGGAAACGGTTTATTTTTATGCATTAGTGGGGAGCGCGGTCCTCGCTTTTTTACTAATTATTTTTGGGGATGTTTTTAATTTTGATGGACCGGTGGACCCAATGCTGATTATTCCATGGATTGCTTTTACCTCGCTGTTTGGGTACCTTGGGGAAGAATTAACAGCGGTGAATAGTTGGCTTATTTTAATTGTCAGTGGTATTCTTTCAACCATTATTGTTTTCTTCCTAAATTTTTATGTGTTGGTCCCTTTGAAAAATTCGGAGGCCACAATTTCTATTTCGGAAAAAGACATGGAGGGTCGTGTTGCTACTGTGATTACCCCAATCCCTGTCCGGGGAATGGGCGAGATTCAATTGAAGAGTGTCACAGGTTCGTTAAGTCGACCAGCAGCATTTTATGTGCCACAAGAAGTGGCTGCGCCAAGAGGTAGTGAGGTATTGATTATTGAATTGAAAGAACGGGTTTGTTATGTCATTCCTTACGAAGGCAGTCTAAAAATATAGAGTAGGAGAGAAGAAAATGGGGATTTTGTTACCGATTATTATTGCAGTTTTAGTATTATTAATGTTATTAATTGTGTTTGTTTCTAAATATCAGACAGCCAAACCTGATGAAGCGTTAATTATCAGCGGGAGCTATCTAGGCTCTAAAAATGTTCATGTAGACGAAGGTGGCAACAAAATTAAAATCGTTCGTGGCGGTGGTGCGTTTGTCTTACCAGTGTTCCAACGTTCAAATCGAATTAGTTTGCTTTCAAGTAAATTAGATGTTTCTACACCAGAAGTGTACACAGAACAAGGGGTTCCTGTAATGTGTGATGGGACATCAATCATTAAAATTGGTTCGTCAGTTGAAGAAATTGCGACAGCAGCGGAACAATTTTTAGGAAAAACAACAGAAGAATTAGAAAATGAAGCACGTGAAGTATTAGAAGGACATTTACGTTCGATTTTAGGTTCAATGACAGTGGAAGAAATTTACCAAAATCGTGATAAATTTAGCCAAAGTGTACAAGAAGTTGCCAGTGTTGACTTAGCTAAAATGGGCTTAGTTATTGTGTCGTTCACAATTAAAGAAGTTCGTGATAAAAATGGATACTTGGATTCATTAGGGAAACCAAGAATCGCTCAAGTTAAACGTGATGCAGATATTGCTGAAGCAGAAGCCTTGAAAGAAACTCGCATCAAAAAAGCGGAAGCAGAAAAAGAATCACAACAAGCGGAATTGCAACGTCAAACAGAAATTGCAGAAGCTTCAAAAGAAAAAGAATTGAAATTAGCGTTATACAAACAAGAACAAGATATTGCCAAAGCCAAAGCAGACCAAGCCTATAACTTGGAAAGCGCGCGTGCACAACAACACGTGGTGGAACAAGAAATGGAAGTCAAAGTCGTTGAACGTCAAAAACAAATTGAGTTAGAAGAAAAAGAAATTACGCGTCGTGAAAAACAATACGACTCAGAAGTGAAGAAAAAAGCCGATGCAGATCGTTACGCACGCGAACAAGAAGCTCTTGCTCAAAAGGCACGCGAAGTGGCAGAAGCCGAAGCAGAACGCTTCAAAGTTGAAGCATTAGCCGAAGCGGAAGCCAACAAAACGCGTTTAACAGGTCAAGCGCAAGCCGAAGCTATTTTAGCTCGTGGTGCAGCGGAAGCCGAAGCCAAACAAAAGATTGCTGATGCCTTCAAAGAATATGGTGAAGCAGCTGTGTTAAGTATGGTGATGGAAATGTTACCACAATTAATGAAAGAAGCAGCACAACCATTGGGCAACATCGACAAGATTTCAGTGGTAGATACAGGCGCAGGTGGCGAAAATTCTGGCGCCAACCGTATTACCAATTATGCAACAAACTTGTTGGCTGGTACACAAGAAACACTAAAAGAAACAACGGGCCTCGACGTGAAAGAGCTAATTGAAAACTTTTCTAAAAAAGGTACCTCAAATAGCGTGAACTATCATGCAACAGAAGGTTCAGAAAAAGAATAGAAATCAGCCTTTAAGGAGTAGCGAATCGCATTTCGTTACTCCTTAATGCTGCATTGAAACGATAAACGAACAAGCTGACAGAGAAATAGCGAGTGCTTGTTTTGTTTCAAAGATTCTGATAACATAGAGTTCTTGGAGGGATAGAGATGTCAAAAAAGAATAAAGATATTGAAGTACGTGTCGAAGAAGAAAAAGCCCAATACAATGGAGCAAATGTTTTAATGAACAAATTATTTATTGGTAAAAAAGAAATCGGTCGTGTCATTCCGCAAAATGATAAAAAATTCATCATTGAAATTGATGGCAAGCAAGAAGGTACAGCAAAAAATCTGGACGAAGCCTTTGAAACAATTATTCGTCAATGGAATTTAAGTGAATAAAAAATAAATAACAATTTTTTTAAAAAAAGGGTTGCTTTTTTCTGGAAAAGATTGTATTATAACTAAGTCAGGTCGTTACAGCGACAATGACTTTTTGGAGGAATAGCGAAGTGGCTAAACGCGACGGACTGTAAATCCGTTCCTTAGGGTTCAGTGGTTCGAATCCACTTTCCTCCATTTTCTTTTTGGGGTATAGCCAAGCGGTAAGGCAACGGACTTTGACTCCGTCATGCGTTGGTTCGAATCCAGCTACCCCAGTTTTCAGAACATTTCTGGTAGAGAGATGTTCTTTTTTTGTATAATTATATAACAAAAATGAGGTAAGATTTTCCTCATGTACAGGCTAGAAAAGTTTTCATTTATATAAGAATATGCTAAAGTATTAAGAAAGAATAGTCTGGAGTTGATAAGAATGAACTTTAAAGAAAAAATTACAGAAATGGTTGAAAATGTTTACGATTTAGCACGCGATGGTAAGTATGATGTCAAAGTTGACTTAATTCCTCGTAAAAAAGGCAACATCAAAAGTGGTGTTAAAGTCACTTCTTCAAGAAATACAGCCCACAATATCAAATGGCGTTCAAAAAACTAATTCGTCTTTAACAGAAACACCGGAGCAGACAAAATTATTGTCTACTCCGGTGTTTTTATTTTTCTAATTCGATGCCTAAGACAGTTAAATGACCATTACCAACTAATTTGATAACTAATTGGGCTAAGTGGTTGGGTGTCATATCCGTTTCGCTAGTAATCCACCAATGAAGGGTACCGATGAAGATAGAGGTCATATATTCAATAACAAAATCTATCGGTACATCAATATCATTTTCGGTAATACGCAACTGCGAAAAAATCGTCGCATATTTTTCTTCGATAATTTCAGCTAAGCGTTTTCGAAAGTGTTCGTTGAAATTATTGTCCATGATAGTTAAGAAGAAAGATTTGTTCTCTTGAATATTAATATAGAGTTGCGTCAGAAGTTCTTCAATGTGCTTCACGCGGACACGGTTGCCATTAACCAGTTGTTGCGAATCAAGAATAGCGGTAAAAGCACTAAGCGTAAAGGTGAAGATTGCATCATATAAATGCTGTTTGTCTTTAAAATGAGCATAAAAAGTCGCACGATTAATCATAGCTTCATCAGCAATATCTTGAATCGTCACCGCTTCGTAGCCTTTCGTTTCTACAAGTTTAAAAAAAGCTTCAATAATCATTTTTCTGGTTCGTTGTACTCTAAGGTCTGTTTTCTTTGCCATCATAAATTCCTTTCGAGATAGTCAACATTCGCGGAAACTTTGTTGTTTATCTCACAAAATAGGGTAAATTGCTTGTTGCAAATCATTTAGAACCTTTCTAAAATAGGTATATCTATTATAACAAACAGTTTGTATAATAATCAACAAACTGTTGGGAAATGAAGGGGTATTTTAATTGATGGTTATGAGAGCAGGGATTGATGTTGGGTCAACGACAGTAAAATTAGTATTTTTAAATAAACAAAATCAGCCTATTTTTACAAAATATGAACGCCATTTTTCAGATGTCAAAGCAGCAACGGAACGCATTTTAAAAGAAGGGCTAGCAAGGATCGGTGCAGACCAACCTGTGACAATGAGCATAACTGGCTCTGGTGGTATGGGGCTGGCTGAGGTATTAGGGATTCCCTTTGTTCAAGAAGTTATCGCGTGTACACGAACTGTTGAAACAATAATCCCAGAAACGGATGTTGCTATTGAACTTGGCGGAGAAGATGCAAAAATCACTTTTTTTGATGGTGCTTTAGAGCAACGAATGAATGGTAGTTGTGCAGGTGGGACAGGCGCCTTCATCGATCAAATGGCTGTTTTACTTAAAACGGATGCCAATGGAGTGAATGAATTGGCGAAGAATTATCAAACTATTTATCCGATTGCTTCCCGCTGTGGGGTTTTTGCTAAAACGGATGTTCAACCTTTAATCAATGAAGGAGCAGCGAAAGAAGATATCGCGGCGAGTATTTTTCAAGCGGTAGTTAATCAAACAATCGCCGGGTTAGCTGCTGGTCGCAAAATTAAAGGTAAAGTAGCATTTTTAGGGGGACCTTTATTTTTCATGTCAGAATTGAGAAAACGGTTTGTTGAAACCTTAGCAATTCAGCCAGAAGATGTTATTTTTCCAGAACAACCGCAACTGTTTGTAGCAATGGGTGCAGCACTTTATTCAGAAGATGCAGCCGAATGTACATTGGAAGAATTAATTCAGCGCTTAGTGAACAGCCAGGCTACTGATTTACAGCCGAGCGACACGTTACCACCGTTATTTAACAGCGCAGAAGATTTGGCAGATTTTCGAGAAAGACACGCGCAAGCTCAAGCAACGGAGAAACCTTTATCTCAACATACTGGCGTGACCTTTTTAGGGATTGATGCAGGCTCTACAACGACAAAAGTCACATTGATTGATGAAGATGGTCATTTGTTGTTTTCTTTTTATGGTAATAACCAAGGGCAACCTTTAGAAACCGCCATGACAGTACTGAAATCACTTTATCAACAACTGCCTGAAGAAGTTTTTATCGGAAAAGCGGCTGTTACAGGATATGGAGAACAGCTAATAAAAAATGCGTTAAAAGTCGATATTGGTGAAGTTGAAACGATGGCCCATTACAAAGCAGCCAACCATTTTCAGCCAGGTGTGGATTTTATTTTGGATATCGGAGGACAAGATATGAAAGCGATGACCATTAAAAATGGCGTGCTTTCCTCGATACAATTAAATGAAGCTTGTTCTTCTGGGTGCGGTTCCTTTATCGAAACCTTTGCGCAATCTTTAAAATATAATGTGAAGGATTTTGCTTTGGCGGCTTTAGAATCGCAAGCGCCTGTTGATTTAGGTTCTCGGTGTACTGTTTTTATGAACTCAAAAGTGAAACAGGTTCAAAAAGAAGGGGCCTCTGTCGGCGATATTTCTGCTGGACTATCTTATTCAGTCATCAAAAATGCCATTTATAAAGTCATTAAAGTTCGCCGACCTGAAGAGTTGGGAGAAAAGATTGTCTGCCAGGGAGGAACATTTTACAATGAAGCGGTCTTGAGAGCTTTTGAAAAAATTAGCGGTCGTGAAGTGGTTCGTCCATCTATTGCTGGTTTGATGGGGGCCTATGGAGCAGCGCTGATTGCTTTGGACGCTTATGAAATTGGGGAAGAAACCACGCTTCTTTCTTTAGAAGAGTTAGCGGCATTTACCTCTGAAAAGGAATTTACTCATTGCGGCTTGTGTGAAAACAATTGTCAATTAACGGTCACAGTGTTTTCAGATGGGCGCCAATTTATTACGGGAAATCGCTGTGAACGTGGTGCACGAATTAAAATTAAACGAGAAGAACGCAAAGTGAATTTGGTTGATTATAAGTACCGCAAGTTATTTAAGTACCGACCTTTGCGGGAAAGTAAAGCGTTTCGTGGGCGCGTGGGTATCCCTAGAGTCCTAAACATGTATGAAAATTATCCTTTGTGGCATACATTTTTTACTGACTTAGGCTTTCGGGTCGAATTATCGCCACGTTCTAATAAACAAATCTATGAACAAGGCCTTGAAACGATTCCCAGTGATACGGTTTGTTACCCAGCGAAAATGGCGCATGGACATATTCAAGCATTAATTGATGCGCACGTGCCAATCATCTTTTATCCTGGTGTCGTTTTTGAACAGCAAGAAACAGTGGAAGCAGATAATCATTTTAATTGTCCAATTGTGCAAAGCTACCCAGATGTTATTCGAAATAATGTGGATGCCATCAGAGAGGGCCAAGTGGATTATCGAAATCCCTATCTTAATTTAGCGAATGAAACTGCAGTTGCCAAAGTTTTAGCTGAAAATTTTGCTGATTTAGGGATTTCCTTAGAAGAAATTCAAACAGCGCTGCATCATGGTTATCAAGAATTAGCAGCCTTTAAAAAAGAAATTCAAGAAAAAGGCGAAGAAACGTTAGCCATGTTAACTGAAAAAGGCCAGAGAGGGATTGTCTTATCGGGGCGACCGTATCACTTGGATCCAGAGATTAATCACGGCATTGCCGAAGTCATTACACAGGAAGGATTCCATGTCTTGACAGAAGACAGTATCTCGCATCTTGGAGACGTGCAGAATTTACGTGTGGTGAATCAATGGGTCTATCATTCTCGCTTATATGCGGCGGCTAAAGTAGTGGCTAAGACGAAAAATTTAGAACTTGTCCAACTGAATTCCTTTGGTTGCGGCTTAGATGCTGTGACAACCGATCAAGTAGAAGAAATCATGGATCGGTCTGGCAAAATTTATACAGTCCTCAAAATCGATGAAGGCGCGAATTTGGGCGCAATTCGTATTCGGTTGCGCTCCTTGAAAGCGGCTGTCAATGAGCGGGAGAAGCAACAGTTTGTTCCGCATATGCAAATGGAAGAGCCAGAGAAAATTGTGTTTACAAAACAAATGAAAAAAACACATACTTTACTGTTACCAATGCTTAGCCCGATTCATCAATCTGGATTAGTCGATGTAGCATTACAAGCTTCTGGCTATCATGTCGTCTGTTTGCCTGCGCAAGACAAAGAAGCTGTGAATGTCGGGTTAAAATATGTCAATAATGATGCGTGTTACCCAGCAATTATTTCCATCGGACAACTAGTTGAAGCTTTGGAAAGTGGTCAATATGATTTGGATAATGTCAGTGTCTTAATGACGCAAACAGGGGGCGGTTGTCGCGCAACGAATTACATTCCATTATTACGAAAAGCCTTAAATGATGCTGGTTTTTCTCAAGTTCCTGTAGTTTCAGTTTCGATGGGCAATAAAGGAGTCGAATCCAATCCAGGATTTAAATTTACGTTGCCAATGATCAAGCGCTTAGTAGTTGCCTTTTTATATGGTGACTTATTCGAACGAGTAGTTTATCGAACAAGACCTTATGAAACAGAAAAAGGAATGGTGGATCAACTGCACCAAGATTGGCTAAAAAGAGTGGAAGCCAATGTCCGGAATGGTTCGCTGACACAATTTAATCACTTCATGAAAAAAATTATTCGGACGTTTGATGAAATTCCTTTACAAGAGATAAAAAAACCAAAAGTCGGTGTGGTCGGGGAAATTTTAGTGAAATATTCGCCGACAGCGAATAATGATATTGTGCGTTTGCTAGAAGAAGAAGGTGCTGAAGCAGTTGTGCCAGATATTGTTGGCTTTATGAACTATTCTTTGTACAATCAAATTTGGAAATACGAAAATATGGGCATGTCAAAACAAAGCAAACGTTTAGCAGAATTTGCGATAAAAATCATTGAATTGGTAGAAAAACCAATGGATAAGGCATTGAGAAAATCGGTCCGTTTTGATGGTATTCATTCCATTTATGATATGGCAGCAGACGCAAGTAAAATTTTATCAATTGGAAATCATACGGGTGAAGGTTGGTTTTTAACAGCTGAAATGATTGAGCTCTTAAAACACGAGGTGAATAACATCGTTTGTATGCAGCCGTTTGGATGTTTACCAAACCATATTGTTGGAAAAGGGGTCGTGAAAGAGCTACGACGTCAATATCCGCAAGCAAACATTGCGGCGGTGGATTATGATCCAGGGGTATCTTTGGTTAATCAGTTGAACCGAATCCGTTTGATGATGGCCACAGCGAACAAGTTGTTGAAAGAAGAAAATGTAAAAAGATAATAACTAATAGAAATTCGTTTAAAAACATTTGACTTGGTCACTTTTTACTGACTAAGCCAAATGTTTTTGTTATAAAAAGAAAGCATGCAACTAGACCAACTTTGATAAAAATTCCAATTCCTCTTTTATTTATCATTTTTTGGTTGTTTACACGGTCTATACCAGTTATAATAGAAGAGGAGATGAACGAAGAGGAGGAAGCGTAAATGGTTCAAAATATACCAATTTATATTCAAATTCACGATAAAATCAAAGAAGATATTGAAAAAGGTGTCTGGAGCATCGGGGATCGTTTGCCCTCTGAGCGAGAATTAGCCTTGAAATTTGATGTTAGTCGAATGACCTTACGCCAAGCCATCCAGACTTTAGCAGACGAAGGGATTTTAGAACGAAAAATTGGTTCAGGAACGTATGTAGCACGTAAGAAAGTTCAAGAAACAATGACAGGTACCACTAGTTTTACAGAAATTACCTTGTCTCAAAATCGCGTTCCTTCTAGTCGGACGGTGTCTTATTTTGTAGCGAAACCTAGTTCTAGTGAGATGGAAAAATTACAACTAGGTCCAGAAGATTCAATTTTACGAATGGAAAGAATTCGTTTTGCGGATGACATTCCGATTTGTTTTGAGGTGGCGAGCATTCCTTATTCATTGGTCTCGCAATATGGCAAATCTGAAATCACGAACTCTTTTTATAAAACACTTGAAGCCAAATCTGGCCACAAAATTGGCCATTCTAACCAAACAATCTCTGCTGTTCAAGCATCGGAACAGATCGCAGAATATTTAGAGATTAAACGAGGCGATGCGATTCTGCGTGTGCGCCAAGTATCCTATTTTGAAAACGGACTACCTTTTGAATATGTTCGTACGCAGTATGCAGGAAGTCGATTTGAGTTTTATTTAGAGAAGTAGAGAAATGATAAGTATGGAAAAATGCCAAGAAATAGGCTGAGGTAAGATATTTTAACCTCCAAAAGTTGTATCTGAAAAATACAATTTTTGGAGGTTATTTTTTATGAACTTATCAGGTAGAATTCAAATTAAAATTAGTGAAAGCATCTCAATTCAAATAAATATTGAATAGAGTAGCAAGTCTGAATACCAGAAAAGTGAGATGGTTTGTCCCGCTATAAATATTGTTAAAAAATAAACTTATAATAGCTGCTAGTTTATTTGCTTTTATTCTTTTTTTGGCTGTAGTTCATTTTTGTCCATTTTTTACATTTCTTTTTTAAACTGTAACCTAATATAAGATATACCCGTTCAACGCTTTAATCAAATAGTTGCAAAATCAGCAGTTGTTTTGCAAATTGTTACATTGAAATTGTTAGTTATTACCAATCAATAATACTTATGATTGTCAAAGTTATTATATAGATATACTGAAAGAGAAATTTATTTTCTTTTTCAATAAAAAGTTTAGCGGAAGGAGTGATGCGGAATGAAAAAAATTAACGTACGTAAAGCCGATACAGTTGATGCAACAGCATGGTGGATTATTATCTAATTTGATAACCAAATAACGGTTAGACGAGATAGAAATATCTCGTCATTTTTTTAATAAGGAGTGAAAAAAATGAAGTATAAATATCCCAGAATAAAACCAATCTATCCATTATATCAATTAAATAAAGAGAGATTTAGAGTTGGGCCCAATTAGGAATCACTATTGAATTTGATGATGATGAAGGTCTAATCGAGGAGACGTTTCCTGGTAGAATGATTGAAGATAGATACTTAGCTAATGTGAATTACTTTAGTAGGTACTGTAAAGCTGATGATGATAGATTTGAAATACAGGAAAAGATAAATAACTTGAAAATACTATTATTAGGTCTTGGTGGAGGAGGATCAAATATTCTAACTTTACTAGCGGGTCTTGGCCCCAAGATGATCAGAATGGTGGACTATGACCGAGTTGAAGCAAGTAATTTAGGTCGTCAATTACTATATAGAGAAGCAGATATTGGTGAGAAGAAAACTGTAGTTGCTAAAAGATCCATTAATGAAATGAACTCAAATATTAACGTTGAAACTGTAGATAAAAAAATAATAGATGTGAATGATGTTGTTGAATTGACAGAAGGAATAGATATCATTGTTTGCGCTATTGATGAACCCCCTTTCCTTATACATAGAATTGTGAATGAAGCTATTGTAAAAGTTGGTTTGCCGTGCGTGTTTGGTGCCTCACAGGTTAGCCGAGGAAGAGTATACACTGTAATACCCCAGAAAACAGGATGCTTTGATTGCATGAATTTGAACTTCAGTAAAAATGACCCTAAATTTGTTGAACAATTTGTAGGTTTTAGAAATATTCAATTTGCTCCCCCATCCATAGCTTATGGTCCTGGTATCTTTCAATTAACAGCATCAATTGTAGATGAGTTAATAAGAGTGGTAACAAGATATGCTGAGCCAAAAAGTTTGGGAACGCAATATGAAATTAACTATGAGGACGGAAACTCGTTCACGCATAAAACTTGGCCAAGGTTTGAGAGTGAATGTCCAACTTGTGGTAAAGGAGATGTCTCCCAATGGGAAATATTTCAATATTATCAAGAGAAGAAATAGGCCGAGACTATACCGAAGCTCGTACGTTAAAACGTAAGCTAAACAATGGCGATTGGGTTTATGTATCAGAAGAAAATCAACTATTAGTGTTGAGTGATGAAGTGGCGAGACAAATTAATTCATCCGAACTAATCGAAGAAGAGGTACTTAATGAATTAGTTGAAAATAAAATTATGATAAAAAAAGCCGATCAGAGAGATGATTATAAGCCGCTATTTGTCGAGCCTAAGAATATCTTATTTAAAAGCTCCTCTTTCCTGATTGATGTTAACGGTATTGTTGCGTTTACGATTAGCATATTTTTATTCGTAATCAAGGGGTCTCCTTTTGGAAGTGCAGTAAATGTTTTGTTTACAAATCCTTTAAAATTTCTTCTAATTGCTATTCTTGTCTCAATCGTATCTACAACTTTTCATGAATTTATGCACATTATATTTTCAAGGAATTCAAGGAAAATCAATTTAAACATAGCTAAAGCCGTTGCTACGATACCTATGACGAATCACGGCGATCACCTCTGGAATGTCGTCGGATGCAATATTCTTGTTATTTTTTTTGATTATGAATAATAAAAGTGTTGGAGTTAATTCTATTGCGGCATCAATACTTATAACAAGGATATTGTGGCAATTTATCATTATACAAAAAACAGATATTAACATTTTGATTTCTTTTGTGGTTGATAATCCTTTCTACTTTGAAGAGGTCGCAATTATGAAATTAATCATTATTAAAGTAATAAGCATAAGTGTGCTAGCAATGATAATTTGGTTATGGTTCCAACCTGTTATCAATCAATTTAATTAAGTCTAAATATAGGAGGTTTGCTTTGAATCAACAGTTAGAATTACATTCGCTAAGTAAAAAGTACAAGAAATCAGAGAGCTATGCAAATGATAATATAAATTTGCGCTTTAATAAAGGTGAAATAACTGCCATAGCTGGACATAACGGCGCTGGTAAAACAACAATGTTGAATCAGATTATAGGTATAACGAAATCAACAAAGGGCTCTATAACATTTAATGGTCTATCATTTGCGAGAGATAGTAAAATTGCAAGAGAATATGTCTCTATGATGCCTCAACTACATGCTCCCTTGGCAGGTATAACGATGGCTCAATCTGTCGAGTCAATAATAAGAATAAGAGGAGGCAGTCAGAAAATAGCTGAAGAAGAGTGTATTAAAATTTTAAAAGAATTAAAAATAGATGGATGGAAAGATATACCAGGACAGAAACTTTCAGGCGGACTTAGAAGGCTCACTTCATTTGCAATGGCCGTTGTATATCCTTCTCCAATAATAGTCCTTGACGAACCTACTAATGATGTGGATCCTATTAGACGGCAAAAAATATGGAGATATCTGAAAGAATTATCTAATAAGGGGCATATAATCATCGTGGTCACACACAATATTTTAGAAGTTGAAAAATATGCTGATAGATATATTTTAATGAATCATGGAAAGGTTCTTGAGGATAAGAACTTAAAAAAACAGTCTATAAAAATAAACGATCGAAATTATATGACTGTTAACTTTCTTAATCTAAGTGATTTGAAGAGTGTAATAGTACCGAGTGCAATTCAGACTAACATAAACGATGAGGAATTAATGATAGAAATGGAATTAGAGAACAGTCAAGTGTTAGAAGCAGTTGACTGGGTCATGAAATTAGTAATAGAAAGAAAAATTCAAAATTATAAAGTTTCCCCAAAATCCTTAAATGAAACCTATGGAGAGTTAATAGATGAAAATGATAAAAAATTATAGAAGAAAATCAATGATTAAGGAATTATTTGCTTTAGTAGGGTGGAGTTTATTAAGACATAAATACTTATTGCCTGTTTTTACATTAACTCAAGTATTTCTATCATTAGCAATTGTCTACGGGTTAGCACTTCTAATACCAGATGTGAATAATCAGACAGCTATCTATCTGTCATCTGGAGCAACTACTCTTGGGATTATTGCGGTAGGGCGCGTTCTTGCTGCTCAAATAGTAAGTACAGCAAAACAAGAGGGCATTGTGGACTATCAAAGGACATTGCCAGTTTCTCGGTTGAACATATTAATTTCCGACTTTATAATTTGGGGAATGGCCTCACTACCTGGGGTGTTTATGTCATTTTTAGCGGCATATTTAAGATTCGATGTCCAAATTAGATTCTCAATGAAGGCCCTAGCTATTCTTAGTCTAATTCAATTATGTATGATCTCTATAGGTTTTGCTTTGGCATATTGGCTAACACCTAATGTAGTAGGATTAGCAACTCAGATAATTATGATAGGTGGACTTTTATTCTCGCCTATTACTTATCCAACAGATAGATTGCCTTCTGCTTTAGTGAACTTTTTTGAATTTTTACCATTTGTTCCATCGAGTAATTTGATAAGATCACTGTTTTATGAACAGAATACTGTTAATGTTTCTAATATTATTGTAGTTTGTTTTTGGTTCGTGTTAACTACATTACTTTCACTTATTTCATTGTCAAGAAGGGACTGAATTGCAAAATGCAAACAATAAATATAAATAATTTATATAAAAAAGTAAGTGATACATTCAATTTAAAGGTTGATCAATTAGATTTAGAAGTAGGGAAAATTTATGGATTAGTTGGTCCGAATGGTGCAGGTAAAACAACTTTGATGAAATGTCTATGTAGTTTGCTTAGACCTGATAGTGGAATACTTAAAATAGACAATCGGCAAGTAGAAATAGCAGACCCTAAAATATTATTGCAGGTGGGTACTAACTTTGTTAACTCAGATAGTTTAAATGGATTTATGCTTGAAGATATATATAATGACCATGCTTTTTATTACAAGTTAAAAAATTTGTTAATGATAGAGACTCTATTAATGGATGTTGGTCTAAATGTAAATAAAAAAAGAAAGTTTAATACAATGTCTTTAGGAATGAAACAAAGGTTTTTGCTAGGTCTTGCTACAGCTCACAACCCTTCATTAGTATTATTAGATGAGCCATTTAACGGTTTAGATCCTGATGGTGTAGAGTTATTTATTGAGAATGTTAAGACCTTGTCCGAAAATAGAGTGTTGATAATTAGTAGTCATATATTGAGAGATATGGAAACATTTCTTGATGACGTTATATTTATAGAGAAAGGCAATGTACAAGAACCAAAATCAATGGTTGAGATTCGAGAAGAGTATAGAGAGGGGTTGAAAGAGTATTATGATGAACAAAAGAGAAAACATGATTAGTGACTCAAAATTGAATGTTTATAGATATGAATTAGATAAAATTAAAAATGTTTGGTTTAAAGTTTTCTTAATTACACTGGTAATCCAAATGTTATTTTTTATGTTTTTCTCATTTGTGGGAATATTTGATGAAAGTGCTGATACGATCTCGTCATTTCAAGGAATTATAGCATTATCGAACACTGTTTCTATGTGCGGCATATCAATTTATGGAGCTGTATTACTAAGGAAAGAGCTTGTACGATTTTATGTTGGCAATCACCGGAATAGAACGTTTCTTTTTCCGATTGATCGAAAAGAGCTTCTCGTAAAAAAAACAAGTTCTTTTTACGTAATAATCTTATCTAGCTTTGGAAGTGCGCTTCTTATTTCATTTGTGACTGAGGTTTTGCTTAACTTAATTTTGAAGTTTCATAGTTCAAATTTATTTTTTGAAATTTACCTTGGTCTTATTACCATAGTTACAAGTTGTAGTCTACTATTCGTAATTTTGATATTGTCAGAAATAATTTCAATTTGGAAACAATCGGAAATTGCTTCAATAATAACGTCAGTGGTACTAATGCTAATATATTCGAATTTTTCTGCTATGGGTCTTATGAATTTTCCAACTATAACGTTCCTATTTTCAACGATTATGGGATTGATGCTTGTTTGGTTATTTTTGAAATTTTCTGATAAATTATGCGACATGGAAGTATACTAAAAAATGCGGTGATTTACTTGATTAGTTATCACCGCATTTGTTTCCTTTGTATACATTAAATATAACTATAGTTACAAAATATCTACGTTCTTTCGTCCAGTGACGTTGAATACCACCTAATTGTTGTAAGAGATCATCAATGTTTTTCATTCCTAAACCTTTATTTTTTCTATGTTTTCTTGTAAAAATTTCTTCAGAATTATAGTTATTAGATACTTCAATAAATAAATCATTATTGACTTGCTTGATAATTATATTGACATATCTGTCAATCGGCTTGATTCTCTTCGATGCTTGTATGGCGTTATCAATTATATTTCCAATTACAATAGTTAGAACGTCATTATTAATTTTTATATTTTTAGAGACAAATATCTGATGATCAACATTAATTTGATTCTTTCTTGCTTCAGCAAGCTTTTCATTCAATAGGTAGTTTAATACTCCATCGGCAGCATAAGTTTTTGTTGGTGGTTCTAAAATATCAAAACTACTCTTAATATAATCGATAGCTTCATTAACTTCTTCATTTTCGATAAGTCCGAGGATTGTTAAGTATTGATTCTTCAAATCATGTTTTAATTTTAAAACGTTAGTTCTGTTTCTCTTTATTTCATTTAAAATTCTATACTCCACTTCGATATTTTTTTTTCTCAAAGTAAGATCATATTGATTTTTTTGATATTCTATAGTGATTTTATAAAGAAAAATTACACAGATGTTTAAAAATATGACACTAATCGTAATAGTAATCTCAGAAATTTTGTCATTGTTGTTTCCTATTAAAAGCCCAAATAAAATGATTATTGATAGTATGGGAATAGGTAATAAAATCACAATAAATGATAAGTTTGTCGATAATTCAGACTTTGCTTCTTTAACTATTGAAAATTTAAGTATGACTATCCAGGCTACCCCAATCAAAGTTGTAATTGTTATTGAAGTTATGAAAAAAGTAGGGCTACCATAGGATGTTAATTCTGCATTTAAAATTATTTTCGTAAAGTGTAACGACAATACTTCACAGATTAAATTTATTGATATAAGTGTCATTGTCCATACGGCCGAGTCGAGATAAGGGACCGAGTGTAGCATAGCAATAGTGTAAGTTAAAATGAAACTTAGTAATAAGTTAAGATACGGTAAATAAATGTTCGGTATGTAAGCATTGGATAATATAATCGTAACCATGGCTGATATGATTATAACAATCCAGATGACATTATAAAATTCTCTATGACTTTTAATAGCTGTTGACCAATTAGAAAAAAAATAAGAGATAAGAAATAAATAAACTAACAAACTTAGGCTTCGTAATGTTATATCAAGCATTATATCTTTCCTCTCATGGACATAACTATACTTTTATGAGCGGCGGCTTTGAAGCGCCTACTTATTGGTATTTCAATACATTTTTCTTTAGAATCCATTAATAGGAAATTTTTTCCTAACTCTTTTATATAAGCGCAATTTATTATGAAAGAAGAGTGGACTTGCACAAAATTCGTATCAAGTTGTTCGTTTATCTGATTCGTTGACATATAGGGTTTGTAGATTTCTCCAACTGTATGAATCAATACTTGTCTTTTATCTTTTTCGAAATAAATGATATCTTTGGTTGGTATTTTATAAGTAACTTTGTTACTAGAAAATACAAAGTAATTTCTTTTTTTTTCTAGCTGTTGTCTCAGTTTTTCCAAAACTTGGTGCAACCGATCTTCCGTAGGCGGTTTCAATAAATAATCAAAAGTTTGTACTTGGAAGACTTCTTCCATGTATTCTTTGTAACTCGTCAAAAAAACGATAGGTGATAAAATATCACGTTCTCGGATTTTTTTTGCCAAGTCTATTCCGCTCATTTCACTCATTTCTATATCTAAAATAAAAAAGTCAAAATTTTCTTGGTCAAGTTGATTGACTAACTTGAGAGGATTGTAGTAGGTATAGGTTTCAAATATATTTGGGTTATAATTAAATAGCATCGTGTTTATTTTTTCGGTTAACGTTGGATTGTCATCACAAATAGCAACTTTCAACAATAAAACCTCCTTTTTTTCATTCTATATATATTATGAATTAAATTATCTTTAAAAACAATCATTTTTTGTTAGCACAACTGATAAACCGACATAAGTAATCTGGATAAAAATATCAAAAATTCAGGTTACTGACAAACATTTAATTAGCATCTAAAAAATAATCATGTAAATTAAATGAGCAACGAAAACATCTGTTAGGGTGCTATCAGTTTTTTTTAAATCTACATATGATTAAAACTTGATGCTATAATGTTACTAGTAAGGTCAATGTATACCATAGCAGTACTTGAGAAAAGTAGAAGTGTTTCTGATGTTAGATATGTGGGCTGTATGTTGACTGATTTTCCTTTGAAGTTGAATAATAAGTTCGTGAATAATCGGAAATACTATATTTTTTCTGGTGAACAGATGGATTAGTGAAGATTGATACTGAACAGTCAATTGTTTTAAAAAAAGTGATTTTCAAATGGTAATAAAAGTATATTTAAAGGAACTCGAATTTTCAGAAAGTAGCTTCAAACTTAGTTTGAAAGAATAGCTTTCGGCTATAAAAAAAGTTAAAAGGAGCCTGCCATGTTACAGAAATATATAGAAATTTTAACAAGAGACGAGGTCATCTTTCGTAAAAAGCCAGATGGAACAGAAGTAAATTATTTTCTATTTCCAGAGTTTGAAATACATATAAATAGCTTGCCAGGAAAAACTGTGCAAGGTTGGCATAAGCATCACGAAATCGAAGAAGTTTTACTTGTGCAGTCGGGAAAAGTGAAAATAGAAGAGCTAGAAAATTAGCAAATTATTTCAAGAATTTGTGCAGAAGGAGAACTTATTCGGATGCATAAAAGTCTTCATCGGATTAGTAATCCTGATACGTTATCTGCATCATTTACAGTATTTCGTTTTGTTCCACAAGGGCAAAATCAACAAGAATGCATAAAAAATGATAAAGAAGAATTCTCTGATGCGGCAGTACAACGGCTTCTAAAAATCAATGATTCGTTGTGATCGTTATTTTTAAACTTTTCTTTTCCCCCTCCTAGAAAACACAAAACCGTGGTACAATAACTTACGTAATAGACACACCTACTCCGAATGTCAAAAAAGGGCAGAAAAGTAGACAAGAAATTGTTTAAGGAGTAAAGTAAACTTACTTAAAATTTTGGGGGAAATAAAATGTATGATGTAATTATCATTGGTGCCGGTCCTGCTGGGATGACGGCAGCACTTTATGCATCACGGTCCAATCTTTCTGTATTAATGATTGAACGCGGTGCGCCTGGTGGGCAAATGAACAACACTGCTGAGGTAGAGAATTACCCAGGCTTTGATTCTATTATGGGTCCAGAATTGGCCTATAAAATGTATGAAAATGTAGAAAAATTTGGTACGGAAAATGCGTATGGTATTGTGATGGGCATTGAAGACCACGGATCCTATAAAGAAGTGATTTGTGATGACAAATCTTATGAAGCTAAAGCGGTAATTATTGCAACAGGCTGTGAACACCGAAAATTGGGTGTAAAAGGCGAAGAAGAATTTGCTGGCCGTGGTGTTTCTTATTGTGCTGTTTGTGACGGTGCTTTCTTTAAAAATAAACGCTTAGTAGTCGTTGGCGGCGGCGATTCTGCAGTTGAAGAAGCAATCTATTTAACGCAATTTGCTTCTGAAGTAGTGATTGTTCACCGTCGTGATGAATTGCGTGCGCAAAAAATCATTCAAGATCGTGCCTTTGCAAATGAAAAGATTTCCTTTGTTTGGGATACAGTTGTCGAAGAAATTGTTGGCAATGAAATGGTCGTGACAGGTGTGAAAGCACGGAATGTCAAAACAGATGAAGTTTCTGAAATTGAAGCAAACGGCGTGTTCATTTACGTGGGGCTAGATCCATTAACAGAACCATTTAAAAAAGCTGGTATTACGAATGAGGCTGGTTGGATTGAAACAGACCAAGAAATGAGAACAAAAATTCCTGGTGTTTATGCCATTGGTGATGTCCGTGAAAAAACATTGCGTCAAATCACGACAGCGGTCGGTGAAGGCGGTATTGCTGGACAACAAGTATTTAACTATATTGAAGAATTAAAATAAAAAAATGCTTTTGCCTTTAATAATAAGGGCAAAAGCATTTTTTTAATAGGTTCCTTTAATGACAAAATAAGAGCCGCGAATGGTTCCAGCTAATTTTGATTTTTGACGAGCAAATTTGAATTTTCCTTCAAATTCTGCAGGGATTGCCATACCATCTGAAAGTTTAAACCCAACGGCGCGTTTGCCTTCCTCAGCTAATGTGTACATCACGTTAACTGCTAAGCCGTTTTCATAAAATACATAGGCCATTTTTATGCCATCTAAAGTGAAAGAAGAAATTTCAAGTGGCTTGTAAGGGAAATGTAATTCTCGTTCTAATAAAATTTTTTCAATCCAGGCCAATGTTTCTGGAGCTTCAGAGGCAGGGACGGTCGTAAAGCGATGTTTGTATTTATTCCAAAAATAGCGAGCTTCATTCGCTCTTAGTCCAGCAAGGGCAGGTGCCACTGGTGAACTTTCTAAACCAATAGTGGCTACTTCTTTAAAATCAACTGTATAAACCATGAATTGATACTCCCATCTTTTCTTTTAAACTAAGTATAACGGTAGCAGGGGTAACGAACAATTATTATTACTTAAAAGAATGAAATTGGGACAGAACGATCGGCTTCGGAAAATGTTAAGGTTTCCGAATGCGTAGGTTCTGTCCCAAAGAGTATTTTAAGATTTGGTTATTTCGTGATAAGTTATACGCTTGTGCTTATTTGTTGGCATCTAAGGTAACTTTTTCATCTGCCGTAGTTGTTTTAACATCTACTGTATAAACAAGTTTATTGTTATTTTTGGTTAACTTCCAAGTCAAAATACGTGGAGAAAGTCCTCCAACTTCTTTTTTTGCTTTGGCTAAAACGTCGTTAACAGCGCCTAATTCTTTGACTTCAGCAGCTGAAAAGGCTGTCTCGTTTTCTCCAAGTTGATTTGCTTCAGTATTTTTGGTGACTTTTCCTGTTTCAGGATTCACGTAAAGTGTTTCTGTATCGTTAGTAAAGATATAGCTGTAGTCACTTGCTGGTTCTGTATCAAATTGGACATTTACTAATGGTTTGCTGTTGCCAGCTTCTTTTTCATAGATTTCAGCAGCTTGCTGCAAACTAACTTTGTACTTAGTATCAGTGACAGCATCTTTTCCTATGCCACAACTAGCTAAAATAAAAATAGCTCCTAAAAGTGAAAAAAATAGTAAAAATGGTTTTTTTAACATGAAATTACCTCGTTTCTTTTTATTAAGCATTCACAATCATTTAGTATACGGTGGTTTTATAAAAATTACAAACAAAAAATAATCCTTTAAGAGAAATTAAAGGATTATTTTTTGTTATTTATTCTGCACGTAAAGCAACTGCCGCATCTTTTTTCGCTGCCATTCGGGCAGGAATATGGCCACCAATCATGGTTAAGATTGTGCTAATTACAATCAAAATAATCCCGTGAATTGGATTTAAGGTGGCAACATTTTCTAAATCAGTCAGGTTATAGAGCACTGCATTGATCGGAAATGTTGCGAGAAAGGCAATCACAACACCAAGAATACCAGAGGCAACGCCTAAAATAGCAGTTTCGGCATCGAACACCCGGGTAATATCTTTTTTACGAGCTCCTAACGCTTTCAGGATACCGATTTCTTTGGTCCGCTCAATGACAGAAGTATAGGTGATAATCCCAATCATAATCATACTTGTAACAAGGGAAATCCCAGCAAATGCAATCAGCACATAAGTGATGGCATCCATTAAACCACCTGTTAAGCGGGTCATTGTTCCAGCTAAATCAGAATAGATGATTTGGTCTTTTTTATCTTTTCCTTTGTTATAAGCATCTAAATAATCAAGAATTTTATCTTTTGATTTGAAATCGTTTGGATAAATCATAATACTTGAAGGGATTTCATTCGCTCCTAAATAAGACAACAGGTTTTCTTTCGCGGAAGCATCTAATGTTTCGTTAGTCATAACGTTAGTGTTGCTGGCTTCTTGCGCTTTAACAATATCAGAGGTTTTGTTTTTGGCAATCATATTAGTTGAAAGTGCATCGCTATAAGCAATTCCAGGTGCTAATAGATTCATTGTTGAAGAATCTTTAATTCGCAAAATCCCTGAAATTGTTAATTCGGTATTTTCTGGATTATCGTAAACAGCTTGCAAATCTTGGTTAGGAATGAAGTTGCCTGTCGGTAATTTGGTGTAAAATGCATTATTATTGGCTAATTTCATTTTTGTGCCAACAATGTCTGAAAAGGCAATCTTTTGATTATCTTTCACGTCAAAGCCAAGATTTTTTAAAGCATTAATATTGGTGGTATTGTTACTATCGACGATTAAAACGACATCGGTTTCTTTTTCTGGATAATTTCCTTCAAGCAACGAGTAATTGTCTTTTAAGAAATTGTTTTTTCCATTTTCTAGTTGTTTAGGAAAAGCAGAAACGCCGACGCCAGTTTGGGCAGCCATCATAGAAGCCATCGCGTTTGATTGGCCGTCGGGTGCATCGTTTGAAAATTTGACAGCTTGTGCTTTCCCGTTGATTTCTCTTAATAAGTTCATATTGACTAGACGAGTATAGCCGATATTATTACTTAATTCAGGATCAATGTGATTGACATAGTCAATAAACTTTTGATCAATTAAATTCGTGTGTTGCGCACGGTCCGCATCGCTAATTTTAGCAGTCACTTCTTTTTCTTTCGGGAAGGTGCCTTTTTTGTCCTGATTATTGAAACTTTCTGGATCTTGATCTGTCGCTATTTTAGAAATGGTAATCGGAAATTGCGCTAACGTTTCCGACTGAGTTTTATCAATTTGTTTCTGGAATCCTGTTGAAAGAGAAAGGACAATCGCAATACTGATAATTCCGATACTTGAAGCAAAGGCGGTTAAAAAAGTTCGCCCTTTTTTAGTGCGGATATTATTAAAAGATAAACGCAGCGCAGTCGTGAATTTCATTTTGGTGCGTTTCAATTCGAAAGGTTCTTTTTTTTCATGTTCAATATGAGGACGCGAGTCATGACGAATTTGGCCATCTGAAAATTCAATAATTCGATCAGCGTATTCGTGAGCTAATTCAGGATTGTGGGTCACCATAATAACTAATTTTTCTTTCGAAAGTTCTTGGATAAGTGCCATAATTTGCAGACTGGTTTCTGAATCCAATGCACCAGTTGGTTCATCACAAAGTAAAATATCGGGATCATTAGCTAAAGCGCGAGCAATGGCAACCCGTTGCATTTGACCACCAGATAATTGGGAAGGTTTTTTATGGATATGGTCCTTCAAACCGACACGGATGAGTGCATCTTCGGCTTTTTGGCGTCTTTCTGCTTTTGAAATACCACTTAGTGTCATACCAAGCTCGACATTATCCAAAATCCCTTGATGACTAATTAAGTTGTAACTTTGAAAAATAAAACCAATTGAGTTATTCCGATAAGCATCCCAGTCGGCTTCTTTAAAATTTTTTGTTGATTTGCCGTTAATGATTAAGTCACCAGAATCGTAATTGTCCAATCCGCCAATCACATTCAACATCGTCGTTTTACCAGAGCCGCTGGGACCCAGAATGGCTACAAATTCTTGTTTTCGAAAAGCGACAGAGACGCCATCTAAAGCTTTAGTGGTCGTTCCGCCGACAGTATAATATTTTTTTATCTCTTTGAGTTCTAGCATATTTTTCGCATCCTTCTTCCAATTTATCAACAACACAACCTTAAGTTAGTGTATAACGTAACATAATAGTTAACAAAAATCAATCATTACCATTTGATAATCAAGTGAATTTAGTATACACTAGGTGGGAAACGAGGGAGAACATATGGATAAAGAGAAGCATTCATCAAATTTAGATATTAGTGTCTTTACTGAAATTTTTTCATATATGAGCCAATTGCTTTTTAAAGACCTAGACTTGGAGGATCTAAAATTAACCAAGTTAGACATGTTAATTTTATTAATTGTGGCAACAAATGAAGGAATTAGTATGACGGAGTTAGCCAACCAAGTAGGAACGTCGAAAGTTCAAGTGAGTCGCTCTATTGCGGGGTTAGAAGAACGAGCGATTGTTCAACGTCGCCATAATCAAGAAAATCGCCGCGTGGTTAATGTTTATACGACAAAAGAAGGCGAGAAGCTCTTTAAGCAAAAAGAAAATCAAGTAAAACAGCAACTATCTGAAACGCTTAGTGTTCTTTCCTTAGAGGATTATCAAGAGGTCAATCAACACTTTTTGGCGGTCATGAAAATTTTGTCCAATTATCAAGCGCTACGAAGAAAAACGTGTAAGGAAAACAACGCCAAAAAATAAAAAACATCGTTTGGCTATAAACCAAACGATGTTTTTTCTAGCCTTTGACAGAGCCAGAAGTCACGCCTTCTACATAGAAACGTTGCATTAATATAAATAAAATAGTAATTGGAATGGCAATTAGCACACATCCTGCTGTAAAAGCCATGAATAGTGAATTGGCTGTTGATTTGGTCATCATCGAAAAGAGACCAATTGCAACGGTGTAATTTTCAACTTTATCACCCATAATAACTTTTGCGAAAATAAAATCCATCCAAGGGCCCATGAAGGCGGTTAAAGAAGTATAGACAATAATTGGTTTCGACAATGGCAACGTAATTTTTGTGAAAATTTGCCACTTGTTGGCACCGTCAATCATAGCCGATTCGTCTAAAGCCATCGGAATGGTATCGAAGAACCCTTTGGCGATGTAAAAACCTAGCGCCGAGCCTGCAGAGTAAACCAGAATTAAAGCGAATAAACTTTCAGTTAAATTTAAGGCTTTTAAAATATAGTAAACGGCAATCATGCTCATAAAACCAGGGAACATATTTAAAACGAGCGCCACTTTTAAAAATGGTTTTCTTAAGCGGAAACGCAACCGTGACAGCGCATAAGCCATTGCGATTGTAATAAAAGTTGATAACAGACAGCTTGCGATGGAGACGAACAAGGTGTTCAAAAACCAAAGGACAAAGGGGAAGTTGCCAGTCTGATTTGTTAATAATACTTTATAATTTTCTAAAGTGAATGTTTTGGGAATGATATAGGGAACAAATGCACCGCCTTCGCCACGAAAACTTGTTAAGATAATCCACACAATGGGGAACATCCAAAAAACTGCTAAAATGGTTAGAATGATGTAAACGCTGGTAAGTGCAGTGCGTTGTTTTTTCTGGTAACTTTTTGCTTTAGCCATAAGTTACGCCTCCTTAAATGAATTCGTCCGTGTATAGGCAATTAAACTGAAGACTGCGGAGAGAATGAAGATTAAAATACCAATCACAGAGGCTAAATTGTAATCCATTGTATCGACAGTCAATTTGTATAGCCAGGTAACTAAAAGGTCAGTTGAGCCTGCACCGTAGAAGTTAGAATTGGCTGGCCCACCACCTGTTAATAGATAAATGACATTGAAGTTATTGATGTTGCCAATAAACTGTTGAATCAGCGCCGGGGTCATCACAAATAGAATTTGTGGAAACGTAATACTTTTAAAAATTTGCCATTTATTGGCACCGTCAATTCTAGCTGCTTCGATTTGATCTTCAGGAAGGTTTTGGATAATCCCTGTAGAGATTAACATCGTAGCAGGAATACCAATCCACATATTGACAACAATAATGGTTAATTTTGCCCAATTCGGATCTGTTAAGAAGGGGATAGAAGAATCGATTAAGCCCCAGTTTAACAACAGAGCATTGATAGGTCCAGAACCATTTAAGAGGTTTCGCATAATTAAAAGTGAAACAAACGGAGGTACGGCCATCGTGATAACAAAAATAGTCCGCCAAAATGCTTTATATTTTAAGCCTTTTGTATTGATAAGCAAGGCTAAAATGATTCCAAAAAAGAAACAAGTTGCGGTTGCGAAAACAGCCCAAATCAAGGTCCAGCCAAGTACTGGAAAGAACGTTGAAGCCATATCGCCTGTGATTACATTGCCTAGATTTGCCAATCCAACCCAAGTAAAAAGGTTTTTCGGTGGCAAATGGTTATGGTCGTAGTTGGTAAAGGCAATTGAAATCATATACAACAACGGCAAGATGGTAAAGAAAAGAACGCCTAGTAAGGGGATCGTCATTAAAGTTGCATGGAAACGTTCGTTTAACAAGCTACGTAAATCATCCATAGTTGTTGGAATTTTTTTGCCGGCTGTCTTTAATTCATATAGGTGACGGGCGCTTTTTAAATTGATTACATATAAAATGATTAGCGATAAACAGACTAAAATTGCTGCAATTCCGAATAATAATAAGAGCATTGAATTATCGCCTTCTTTTAGAACTTCAATCCCTAAAGAATCATCATATACTAATCCTTGCTGTTGGGTCCCTAGTGTTCCTAGCATCATTAATGCGTGGAAACCATTACGGATTAACCAATAGATAAAGCCAATTTCAGCTGTTAAAAAGATGATTCCCTTTAACCACTGCTTGTTGGCGAAGTTTGCAGCACCCATAACTAAAAAAGATAGTTTTGTAGCGAAGTCGCCTTTTTTAAAGACCTCTCGAAATGACGTCTGGGCTTTCTTTTTCTTGAACATCTTCGTTCACTCACTTTCTACTTAAATAAAAAAGATAGAGGAAATGGGACAGCAGATTGAAGCTCGTCCCATTTCTTTACTCTTTTTATTCTTTTGCTTCTTTTGATGTGTCTTGGACTAATTTATCTAATTTTGCTTGATAATCCGCAGGTTTGATATTGCCTTTGTACGTATCATTGATCACTGCATCCATCGCAGGCCAGAATGAAACGATTTCTGGGATTTTTGGCATTACCACAGAGTGGGTTGGTTGCGCCATTTCTAAGATAGCTTTTGCAACAGTATCTTGTGTAATTTCTTCGTTTGTTTGTAATTTTTTGTTTGAAGGGACAAAACCGATTTCTTTAAAGTAAGTCATTTGTGCTTTTTCGCTGGTTAAATAGTTTGCTAATGTCATTGCGGCCAATGGTGCTTGTGTTTGTTGGTTGACAGCAAAACTACGAACGCCCAAGAAAGCTTTCATTTGTTTTTCTCCATTGCCAAAATCAATGGTTGGGTAGGCAGCGGCCCCCATTTTGTCGCCAAGAGCTTTTTCTACATCGTTTTTAGACCAAGGGCCAGAAAGGAAGGCATCCGTTTTGCCAGAACCTAGATTAGACAATGCTTCTGTATTTGATTGGATCACACCAGGATTATTTTTTTGATCGGCAATCCATTGTAATACCTCAATGCCTTGTTGATTATTAAAGTTGGTACCTTTTGGATCTTCGCCATTTTCACCATATAAGTAATCGCCGTTACTCATAAATAGAGGACCGAAGATATAATTTGCGCCATCTTCGCCAAAATTGGTACCGATTTTGCCTTTTTCAGTTAAAGACTTCCAAGTTTTGATTTCCTCTGGAGAATACGTATCTTTGTTATAATAAAGAACTTGTGACTCTACGGCATAAGGGTAGGCATAGACTTTGTCTTTCCAAGTGACTCCTGCTACTGCCGAATCGATATTGTTTTCTTTGACTTCTTTTTCATATTTTGTGTTAGGGTAAATCAGACCAGCTTCTGCCATTTGACCAATTTGATCATGCGGCATCATGAAAACATCTGCGGCAGCTTTAGGATCTTTTGCAATGTCTTTTTTAGCATCTGCCGAATTTCCAGCAGTTAAGTTAACTTTAATATCGGGGTTTTCTTTTTCAAAATCGGCGACAACTTTTTTAAAGACGCCCATATATTCAGTATCAACCCATAATTTTACGTCACCAGCTGCTTTATTTGCTGAACCGCTTTCATTTTCAGCTTTCGTTTTTTCTGCGCCACCACAGGCAGTAAGTAAAACCGCGGAAGCACTTAAAAGGATACCGCCCATTAAAATCTTTTTCCAATTCGCTTTCATTTTTGAACCCTCCAAAAATTATTTTTTACAAGTCTTATTATGCAACCGATTGCGGAAATAATCAAGTGTTTTTCATCGAGAAAGTTAAAAAAGTTTTTTTGTTATAAATAACATACTGTTTATTTAAAGTGGTGTATACCACTAATTAAGCATTTTAAATAAAAAAATAAAAAAGGGTATACAAATGCAATCGTTTGCGCTAAAATGTGTTCGAGTATTAGAAAATACACGAAAAGCGACAATTAAAGGAGAGAATTAAATGAACACTGCTGCAATCTACCATCGTCCAGAAAGTGAATTTGCTTATCTTTATACAGAAGAAACCATGCATATTCGTTTGCGTACGGCAAAAGGCGACATTGCCTCTGTCCAATTAGTGCAAGGAGATCCTTATCTTTTAGGGAAAGAAAAGTGGTACCAACAGTCGTTAACTATGAAGAAGTTAGTATCTACGGAGTTATATGATTACTGGTTTATTGCATTAAGTGCAAAATTTAAACGCCTTTCATATGCTTTTACTTTAGTAGGGACGGATGGCTTGACGGCGTTTTATGGCGAACACGGCATTTATCCTTTAGAAGAAAAGTATTTAGCGATGGCGAATAATTATTTTCGGATGCCGTATTTTCATGAAATCGATCGTTTTAAAGCACCTGAATGGGTAAAAGAAACGGTTTGGTATCAAATATTTCCAGAGCGTTTTGCAAATGGTGATCCCGCCAATGATCCTGAAGGGACGTTGCCGTGGGGATCTAAAAGACCAGATCGACAAGATTTTTTTGGTGGGGATTTGCAAGGGGTGCTAGATCATCTTGATTACATTGAAGATTTAGGTGTTAATGGCTTATATTTTTGCCCGATTTTTGAAGCGTTTTCTAATCACAAATATGATACGATTGATTATTTAAAAATTGACCCAGCTTTTGGTGATGGCGCTACCTTTAAGCGTTTAGTCGAAGAGTGTCATCGACGGGGCATTAAGATTATGTTGGACGCCGTTTTTAATCATATGGGGGACACTTCGCCTCAATGGCAAGATGTGTTAAAAAATGGCCAGGACTCAATTTATGCCGATTGGTTCCACGTAAATGAGTTTCCAGCTAGCTATGAAGAAAGTGCTGATTTTGAAGAAGCAAGCAACATTACTTATGATACTTTTGCATTCACTCCGCATATGCCTAAATTAAATACAGCAAATCCAGAGGTGCAAGCCTATCTTTTAGAAATTGCTCGTTATTGGATTGAGGAATATGATATTGACGCCTGGCGTTTAGATGTGGCAAACGAAGTGGATCATGCGTTCTGGAAAAAATTCCGGCAAACATGTGATGACGCAAAAGAAGATTTTTATATTTTAGGGGAAATTTGGCACTCGTCGCAAAGCTGGCTCCAAGGAGACGAATTTCATGCAGTGATGAATTATGCATACACAGATGCGATTATGGGCTACTTTGTCAAGCAAGAACTGTCCTTGGAAAAGATGCTTTCTGAAATGAACAACCAGTTAATGCTCTATCGCCAACAAACGAATCAAATGCAGTTTAATGTTTTAGATTCCCACGATACACCACGCTTATTGCATGAAACGAAAGAGGATAAAGAGTTGATGCGCCAAGTATTAGCGTTTACGTATATTCAACCAGGTGTCCCTTGTCTTTACTATGGTGATGAAATTGGTATGACGGGTGATATGGATCCTGATTGTCGTCGTTGTATGGTTTGGGAGGAAAATCAGCAAGATTTGGATTTGAAGGAATTTGTAAAATCATTGATTGCCCTTCGCAAAAAGTATGCAGCTGTTTTTTCTGGTGGAACAATCGATTGGACAGGCACTTCTTTTGAAACGGGGTTGATTAGACTCGCTTGTCGTTTGGAGGAACAGACGATCTATGGGATTTTTAATACTGGCCAAGAGACACAATTTATCGATAGAACTGATCGAGAAGTTTTGCTAAGTTCTTCTATCGAAATTGCTTCAGAACAGATAATGGTTTTACCAAAAGGTTTTCTTTTATATGAAGCATAATAATTAAGCAAAGGAATGTGAAGAAGAATGGAAAAACATTGGTGGCAAGAAGTCGTGGTTTATCAGATTTATCCTCGCAGTTTTAAGGATAGCAATGGAGATGGCATTGGAGATTTACCAGGAATTATTGAAAAATTGGATTATTTGGAAACGTTAGGCATTGGGGCTATTTGGTTATCACCAGTTTATCAATCACCCAATGATGACAATGGTTATGACATTTCTGATTATGAAGCGATTATGACAGAGTTTGGGACGATGGCGGATATGGATCGTCTAATTGAGGAAGCGAAAAAGCGAAAGATTGAAATTATTATGGACTTAGTGGTTAACCATACCTCAGATGAACATCGTTGGTTTATTGAAGCAAAAAAAAGCAAGGAGAACCCCTACCGAGACTATTATGTATGGGCTGATCCTGCTTCAGATGGCGGTGTGCCTAACCGATTGAAATCTGCCTTTTCGGGTTCGGCGTGGACGTTTGATGAAGCGAGTGGGCAATACTATTTGCATTTGTTTAGTAAAAAACAACCAGATTTAAATTGGGAAAACCAACAAATGCGTCAGTCGGTTTACGAGATGATGAATTTTTGGATTGATAAAGGAATTGGCGGTTTCCGTTTAGATGTAATTGACTTAGTGGGTAAAATTCCAGGAGAAGAGATCACCGCGAATGGGCCTCATTTACATCGTTATTTACAAGAAATGAACGCCGCGACATTTGGCGGCAAAGAGCTGTTAACTGTAGGTGAAACATGGGGGGCCACACCTGAGATTGCAAAAATGTACTCTAGTCCAGAGCGTCATGAATTATCTATGATTTTTCAGTTTGAACATATGAGCTTGGATCAACAACCAGGTAAAGAAAAATGGGACCTTCAGCCAATGGAAGTTGCCAAGTTGAAACAGGTTTTTGCAAAATGGCAAACAGAATTAGGAAATGATGGCTGGAATTCTTTGTTTTGGAATAACCATGATTTACCGAGAATGATTTCACGTTGGGGAAATGATCAGGAATATTGGTTGGAAAGTAGTAAGTTATTCGCTATTTTACTGCACATGATGAAAGGCACACCTTATATTTATCAAGGGGAAGAAATTGGTATGACAAATACGCCGATTACAGATATTCGTGAAGCGCGGGACATCGAAACGATTAACATGTACCATGAGTATCTAGAAAAAGGATATTCTAAAGAAGAAATTTTGCTGAAAATTAATACTAAAGGTCGCGACAATGCACGCCGGCCTATGCAGTGGACCGCTGAAAAAAATGCGGGCTTTACGACTGGTACACCTTGGATTGATGTTAATTCCAATTATCAAACGATTAACGTCGCTGCTGCTTTGGCAGATAAAAATTCACTATTCTATACGTACCAAGAAATGATTCGTTTGAGAAAAGAACATCCTTTAATTGTTTGGGGCGACTTTGAATTGCTGGAAACAGTGGAGGAAGTGATCAGTTTTTATCGTACCTATGGTGAGGAACGCTGGCTTGTTGTAACGAACTTTTCTGACAAAGTTCAGCCATTTTCTGCAGACGTTCATGTAGAACAAGTAATGATTGAAAATATGCCGACAGATGTCACTGCTTTAGCAGACTATTCGTTAGCGCCTTGGCAAGCATTTGTTGTGAAAGTGAGTCAATAAGATGGAACAATGGTGGAAAAATGCTGTCGGTTATCAAATTTATCCTCGGAGTTTTAAAGATAGCAACGGGGATGGCATTGGTGATTTGCAGGGAATTATTGAGAAATTACCGTATTTAAAAGAACTAGGGGTCGATTTTTTATGGTTAAATCCGATTTACACTTCGCCAAACGTTGACAATGGTTATGATATTGCGGATTATCAAGGGATTCAGCCAGAATTTGGTACGATGGAAGATTTTCAAGAACTTTTGGACCAAGCGCATCAATTAGGTTTGAAGATTATTCTTGATCTGGTAGTCAATCATACCAGTGATCAACATCCGTGGTTTATTGAAGCAAAAAAAAGTTTAGATAATCCGTATCGTGAGTATTATTTATGGGCCGATGCGACACCAGATCGTATGCCGAATGAATGGCAAAGCTTTTTTGGTGGCTCGACTTGGACGTATGACGCGGGTACAAAACAAGCATATTTTCATGTGTTTGCAAAAGAGCAACCTGATTTGAACTGGGAAAATCCTAAAGTTCGTGAAGAGATTTATGCGATGATTCGCTGGTGGTTAGATTTGGGAATTGATGGTTTCCGATTGGATGCGATTAGTCATATCCAAAAAGAACCTTGGGATTTTAAAATTACCACGAATCCGTGGGCTCCATTTATGAATGTAAAAGGGATTGAAGACTATATGCTGGATTTGAAAGCTATTTTTGCTGAGTATGACATCATGACAGTGGGGGAAGCTAGTGGCGTTTCAAGTAAAAAAGCGGTGGAATGGACCAATGATGTGGGCTATCTGAATATGATTTTTGAATTAGAGCACAATGTTCGAGAAGGAAAGCCAGGAGAAGAACGGTTAAATATTTTAGGCTATAAAAAAGTAATGGCTCGCTGGCAAAAGCATTTAGGGACAGAAGGCTGGAATGCATTATATGTAGAAAATCATGATAATCCCAGAATCAATTCAATTTTAGGCAATGAAACCTCTCATTCTGCTAAGGCGATTGGAACAATCGCCTTGCTCTTGCGAGGAACACCGTTTATTTATCAAGGACAGGAAATCGGCATGGTTAATTATCCGTTTCAACAGATTGACGAGTTAGATGCTAAAGATTCTCATAACCATTATCGTTTGCTTATAGAAAGTGGCTACGATGCGAAACAAGCATTAAAAGAAGTGGCGCATTGGACGCGGGACCATTCGCGTACGCCTATGCAGTGGACGAGTCAAGAGGCAAGTTCATTCACCTCGGGGCATCCGTGGTTAGCAATTCATCCCAATTTCAAAGAAATAAATGTGGCTGACCAAGAAACGGATGCACAATCCGTGTTGAATTATTATAAAAAGTTAATTGCGTTGCGGAAAGAAAATCCAGTCTTTACAGATGGACAGTTTGAACTATTAGCGCCCAATCATCCGTCTGTTTTTGCTTTTTTAAGAAAAACAACTGAGGCAACAGCGTTAGTGATTGTCAATTTAAGTGGAGAAAAGTGCCAATTTGACTTGCCGAATAAATTACTAGGCAGAAAGTGGCAACAATTATTAGGGAATCAAGATTTTACGGTGAAGAAACGGATGCAGTTAGCACCTTATCAGGCAGGCGTATTCCAATAACTGATTTGTTCTATAACGAGTGCAAGAGGCTTACTTTTAAGTGGGGCTCTTGCACTCGTTTTTAGGAACTTCAACAACCGAGAGACTTCGTAAATAATTGAATTTTTACAGAAATGCGTTATACTTACTTTGAGTAAGTTATTTAATTTTTATGAAAGTAGGGGGAAATGATGCCGAAAACACGTGTAGAAGCATTTACAGATGCAGTGATTGCGATTATTTTAACGTTATTAATTTTAGAATTAAAAATTCCTGAAAAAGCAGATTGGTCTGCTCTGACTCAATCTGGACACAAAATCATTATTTATTTAATTAGTTTTGTTACTTTATTGATTTATTGGAACAATCATCATCATTTATTTCAAAGTGTCCGTAAAATTGATGGACGTGTCCTTTGGATGAATAATTTATTAATTTTGACGTTGACGTTTTTCCCGTTTGTTACTGGTTGGGTGGGTGAACATCCGTTTTCTTGGCCGCCACAAGCTTTGTATGGCTTAGTAGTATTAGGAGCTGATGTTGCTTATTATCTAGTGGTGCGGGCATTGATTCAGGCAAATGGGCCCAAATCCGAAGTACAACGTTTGTTTGGCCACTATCCAAAATTAACGCTTTCGATTGTGTTGAATATTATTGCGTTGATTGTGGGCAAACTGGTAGCGCCAATCGCTGTCCTGATTATTGATACGATTGTTTTAGTCATGTGGTTTATTCCTGAGCGAAAAGCAGAAATAAAGGAAATTTTAAAGTAGTTATTTTTTATTTATAACAAAAAAGTCATAAATCTTTTGACAAGAATGTCAAACTCCTCTATTATAAGAAGTGGATAAAAACTGAATAATTGTTAGGTGAGGCTCCTATTTGGACAAATGCTGCTGCCGCGAAAGGATCGAGAGACCCTTAGTTGGTTGAACAGGAATAATCGTGAAGGTTATTCATAATGTAGCTGATACATGTTATCTACGCCCTATAGTGCTAAAGCTCAACGATAGAGAATCTTATTTAAAGATGGTATTTTGGGACGTACTCTATTGTTGAGTAGGTCCTTTTTTGTGTGTTTGGCAAAAAAGCAATTATTCACTGGAAGTATAAATAAGAAAAAGAAAGGATGACTGTCATGGAAGACCCTGGAAGTGAACAGAGAAACAAAATACAGTCACCAATGAAAGGAGAAGATTTTAGCGCTCTTTTCGGCAGGTGACCACAACCTTGGAGGAAAAGAAAATGATGAACAAAAAAACAATGGATATGAGAAAAGCAACCAAAGATCAAGAATTACGTAAATTGGCTTTGCTTTCTGAACGGGAATTAATGATGGAATTACGGACATCTGAAAAAGGACTCTCGAATGAAGATGCCGAAAAAAGATTAGAGGAATTTGGACCAAACGAAGTTTCTGCACAAAAGCCAACCCCAGCAATTATTTTATTTTTAAGTGCATTCAAAGATCCGTTTGTCTATGTCTTAGCCTTATTGATGGTCGTTTCAACTTTAACGAAAGATTTCGAAGCCGCTATCGTGATGGGCGTGATGATTTTAGCCAGTGTCTTGATTGCTTTTATACAAGAGTATCGTTCTCAAAAAGCGAGTTTGGATTTAAAAGAATTAATTGAAAATACCGCTGCAGTGACACGGGAAGGGATTACGAAAGAAATTCCAATGGACGAAATTGTTCCAGGAGACATTGTAACTTTAGCTACAGGAGACATGATTCCTGCAGATGCCGTGTTGATTTGGACCAAAGATTTATTCGTTAATCAATCGTCGCTAACAGGCGAATCCATGCCTGTCGAAAAATTTGTGGATGCAGGTGTGGATCGTCAACAAACAGAGGTTTCTGCATTAGATATGCAAGACCTAGTGTTTATGGGTACAGATGTCTTGAGTGGACAAGGAAAAGCGATTATTTTAAAAACTGGGCAACATACATTTTTTGGTGATATTGCTAAAAATGCTACAACACAACGAGGAAAAACTAGTTTTGACTTAGGCTTAGCAAAAGTCAGTAAGTTTTTATTACGAATGGTAATGATTTTGTTTCCAATCGTTTTCTTGATTAATGGTTTAACTAAAGGTGCTTGGGGCGAAGCGTTTTTCTTCGCGATTGCCGTTGCAGTTGGTTTGACACCAGAAATGTTGCCAATGATTGTTACGAGTAACTTAGCCAAGGGTGCATTATCCTTATCGAAACATAAAGTCATTGTTAAAGAATTAGCGGCTATCCAAAATTTGGGTGGTATGGATGTGCTCTGTACAGATAAGACTGGAACGATTACCGAAGATCGTGTAGTTTTGGTTCAACATTTGAATCCATTAGGTGATTTGAGTGACGAGGTTCTAAATTTAGCCTACTTAAATTCTTCTTATCAAACAGGTTGGAAAAATTTAATGGATATTGCCGTTATTAATTTTTATGAAGAGCATCAATGGAAAACGCCGTTTAAAAATGTCACTAAAATTGATGAAATTCCTTTTGATTTTTCCAGACGCCGCTTAACGGTTGTCGTAAATGCAGATGATCATCAATTGATGATTACGAAAGGCGCCGTGGAAGAAATGGAAGAAGTGTGTACGCATGCGCAAATTAATGGCGAAATTGTACCATTAAGCACTGCTGTACGAGAAGAACTACGCCGAGTGAATGTTCAAATGAACAAACAAGGGATGCGTGTGTTAGCGGTAGCTGTAAAAAAAGATGTCCATAAAGAAGCAGTTTATTCAGTTGAAGATGAAAAAGAGATGACATTGATTGGGTTTATGGGTTTTCTTGATCCAGCAAAAGAGTCAGCCGTCAGCGCTATTCGCTCCTTACATGAACATGGTGTCAACGTGAAAGTGCTAACGGGCGATAATGACATTGTCGCCAAAAAAGTCTGTAAAGATGTAGGCATTGAAGTTTCCCATGTGTTATTAGGTTCTCAAATTGAAGCAATGACAGATGAAGAGTTGCGGGCGCAAGTAGAAGAAACTAATTTATTTGCCAAATTAAATCCGATGCAAAAATCTAAAATTATTGAATTGCTACAAGCAAAAGGTCATACGGTTGGTTTTATGGGGGATGGCATTAATGATGCACCGGCATTACGAAAAGCTGATGTGGGCATTTCAGTAGATACTGCAGCTGATATTACTAAAGATGCTAGCTCGATTATTTTACTGGAAAAAAGTTTAAATGTACTGGAATCTGGTGTGATTGAAGGACGAAAAGTATTTAGCAATATGATGAAATATATTAAAATTACCATCAGTTCCAATTTTGGGAATGTCTTTTCAATTTTAGTAGCCAGTGCCTTTTTACCATTTCTACCAATGCTTTCCTTACAACTCTTGATTCAAAATTTGATTTATGATGTGGCTCAGTTGACAATTCCTTGGGATAATGTCGATGAAGAAGAGTTATTAAGCCCTGTTCGGTGGGAAACGAACGGACTAGCGAAATTTACAGTATGTATTGGCCCGGTAAGTAGTATTTTCGATATTCTAACGTATCTTGTCATGTGGTTTGTGTTTAGCGCCAATAGTTTGGCAACTCAACATTTATTCCAAACAGGTTGGTTTATGGTGGGACTTGTTAGTCAAACGTTAGTTGTTCATATGGTCCGGACGCGGAAAATACCATTCATTCAAAGTCGTGCGTCAATGCCTGTGATGTTAAGTAGTTTAGGCGCAATTTTACTCGGTTTCCTGATTGTAGCAACGCCTATAAGAGAGGTTTTTGACTTTGTGAAACTTCCGGCTAACTACTGGCCATGGTTCTTTGGAATCATCATTGCGTACATGTTAACTGTTGAAGTAGCTAAACGTTTATATATTAAAATTACCAAGGAATGGATTTAGTAAAATCTACTGAAAGAGAAAAGAATTTGCTAAGCTGTATTACTCGTTTTGCGAAAATTTGGTGATTTTAAGCAATGAATGTTCGTGATAAAACCTAAGGTAAAGTATTTGGCAAAAAAACGAGCCAAAAAAAATAAAAATTAACGAAAAAAACTTTGTTCTCTAAAAAATAAAAAACCGCATGCTGAGTAGGTTACTCGGCTGACGGTTTTTATTTTTTGGTTTTTTCAAGATAATTTTCATGAAAACGTAAAGTTCGGAAATCAGATTACTAGCCAGCTCGGGGATGAGGGGGCTCGAATTAATAGAACTGTTATATAATATTTTCAAAATAGAATATAACAGTTGGGAGAAAAATAGTACAGAAGAAGTGTGGAACAGAAACCGTTTTCTTGTTTGTGAAAATTATCACTAAACCGCAAAAACATGCGGTTTTGCTCTTTTGTGAAAAAATGAAGAAATTAGAGTTTTTTTCTTGCGCTTTTTCGAATTTAGTGATAATTTGTTAAGTGTAGTCGATAAAAAGTAATACAGTTTCGCACTCTGTTTTACTTTTATCGAAATTAAAGAAACGTAATAGAGAGGATTGTGTGACAAAATGGCAAAGGCTAAGAAACAAAAACCTATTGACTTTAAAGAGCTAATGGCTAAAGTCGACGCTGATTTCCCAACTTTCCAAATCTTGGATCAAGATGGAAAAATTGTGAATGAAGATTTAGTACCTGATTTATCGGATGAGGAATTAGTTGAATTAATGACACGCATGGTTTGGTCTCGTGTGTTAGACCAACGTTCTACTGCATTAAACCGTCAAGGACGCTTAGGATTCTTCGCGCCAACAGCTGGACAAGAAGCAAGCCAATTGGCAAGTCAATTTGCAATGGAAAAAGAAGACTACTTACTACCAGGTTACCGTGATGTACCTCAATTAGTACAACATGGTTTACCATTAAGAGAAGCTTTCTTATGGTCTCGTGGTCACGTAGCAGGGAACTACTACGCGGAAGATTTAAATGCATTACCACCACAAATTATCATTGGTGCTCAATACATCCAAGCAGCTGGTGTTGCTTTAGGATTGAAAAAACGTGGAAAAGAAAATGTTGTCTTCACTTATACTGGTGACGGCGGTTCTTCACAAGGGGACTTCTATGAAGCAATTAACTTTGCTGGTGCTTACCAAGCAAACGGTGTCTTCATTATCCAAAACAATGGTTTTGCGATTTCTACACCTCGTGAAAAACAAACAGCGGCTAAAACTTTAGCTCAAAAAGCTGTTGCAGCAGGAATTCCTGGTATTCAAGTTGATGGTATGGATCCATTAGCAGTTTACGCAATTGCAAAAGAAGCACGCGATTGGTCAGCTGCAGGAAACGGTCCAGTTTTAATTGAAACATTAACTTATCGTTATGGTCCACATACTTTATCTGGAGACGATCCAACACGTTACCGTTCAAAAGAAATGGATGACGAATGGGTACAAAAAGATCCATTGACTCGTTTCCGTAAATATCTAACAGATAAAGGCTTATGGTCTGAAGCAAAAGAAGAAGAAATTATTGAAAAAACAAAAGAAGAAATCAAAGTAGCGATTGCAGAAGCGGATAAAGCGCCAAAACAAAAAGTTTCTGATTTCTTGAAAAATATGTTTGAAGTTCAACCTCAAACAATTAAAGAACAAATTGCATTTTATGAAGCGAAGGAGTCGAAATAAAAATGGCACAAAAAACTATGATCCAAGCAATTACAGATGCCTTAGCTCTTGAATTAGAGAAAGACGAAAATGTCTTAATCTTCGGTGAAGACGTTGGTAACAACGGTGGGGTTTTCCGTGCAACTGAAGGTTTACAAGAAAAATTTGGTGAAGACCGCGTCTTCGATACACCTTTAGCTGAATCTGGTATCGGTGGATTGGCTTTCGGTCTTGCCTTGCAAGGTTACCGTCCAGTTCCTGAAATCCAATTCTTTGGTTTCGTTTTTGAAGTATTTGACGAAATCGTTGGTCAAATGGCTCGTACGCGTTACCGTATGGGTGGAACTCGTAATATGCCAATTACTGTTCGTGCCCCATTTGGTGGTGGTGTTCATACACCAGAACTTCACTCAGATAACTTAGAAGGATTAATCGCACAATCACCAGGTGTTCGTGTTGTTATTCCATCAAACCCTTACGATGCAAAAGGACTATTAATTTCATCTATTCGTAGCAACGATCCAGTTGTTTACTTAGAGCACATGAAATTATACCGTTCATTCCGTGAGGAAGTGCCAGACGAAGCTTATGAAGTGCCTTTAGATAAAGCGGCTGTAACTCGTGAAGGAACAGACGTATCAATCATCACTTACGGTGCTATGGTTCGTGAAGCGATTAAAGCAGCTGATAGCTTAGCGAAAGACAATATTTCAGCAGAAATCATTGACTTACGTACAGTGGCTCCTTTAGATGTGGAAACAATTATTAACTCTGTTGAAAAAACTGGCCGTGTGGTTGTCGTTCAAGAAGCACAAAAACAAGCTGGCGTTGGCGCTATGGTTGTTTCTGAAATTTCTGAACGTGCCGTATTATCATTAGAAGCACCAATCGGACGTGTATCTGCTCCAGATACAATCTTCCCATTCGGACAAGCAGAAAATATCTGGTTACCAAATGCGAAAGATATCGAAGCAAAAGCTAGAGAAATCGTCGAATTTTAATAGTTATTCGAAGTAGATAAACGAAGAATTAAACAGGTGGATTACGGCTATAGGCATGAAATGTTCAGCTACTATAGTCGTTTCCCCGCGTTTTGCTCCTAAGAAAATAGACAGATCCAACGAAGAAGGGAAGACTTAAAAAATGGCTTATCAGTTTAAATTACCGGATATCGGTGAAGGGATTGCCGAAGGCGAAATCGTTAAATGGTTTGTAAAACCTGGCGATACAATCAACGAAGACGATACGTTATTAGAAGTACAAAATGACAAATCAGTGGAAGAAATTCCATCACCAGTAACAGGTACTGTAAAAAATATCGTTGTACCAGAAGGAACAGTTGCAAACGTTGGTGACGTGTTAATTGAAATCGACGCACCTGGTCACGAAGATAACGATGCAGCACCAGCAGCTCCTGCACAAGAACAAACACCAGCACAACCTGCTGCTGTACCAACAACCGAAGCAGCTGGCGGATTTTTCCAATTCAAATTACCAGACATCGGTGAAGGAATTGCCGAAGGCGAAATCGTTAAATGGTTCGTTAAAGCGGGCGACACAATTAATGAAGATGATTCATTATTAGAAGTACAAAATGACAAATCAGTAGAAGAAATTCCATCACCAGTAACAGGTACTGTAAAGAATATCGTTGTACCAGAAGGAACAGTTGCCAATGTGGGTGACGTGTTAGTTGAAATTGACGCACCTGGTCATAATTCAGCAGCACCGGCAGCCGCAGCACCAGCTACTGACGCTCCTAAAGCGGAAGCATCAGCTCCAGCCGCTTCAACAGGCGTAGTTGCAGCCGCTGATCCAAACAAACGCGTTTTAGCAATGCCATCTGTTCGTCAGTATGCGCGTGAAAAAGACGTTGATATTACACAAGTAACTGCAACTGGTAAAGGTGGCCGTGTCATTAAAGCGGATATTGATGCCTTTGTCTCTGGTGGTTCTCAAGCAGCCCCAGCTACTGAAGCTGCCGCAACAGAAGCAGCACCTAAAGCGGAAGCAGCTGCACCTAAAGCAGCGCCAAAAGCCTTTACTTCTGATTTAGGCGAAATGGAAACACGTGAAAAAATGACACCAACACGTAAAGCAATTGCTAAAGCAATGGTTAACAGCAAACACACTGCTCCTCACGTAACATTACATGATGAAGTAGAAGTTTCTAAATTATGGGATCACCGTAAGAAATTTAAAGATGTTGCTGCTGCAAATGGTACAAAATTAACATTCTTACCATACGTTGTAAAAGCATTGACTTCAACTGTTCAAAAATTCCCAATCTTGAATGCATCAATCGATGACGCAGCACAAGAAATTGTTTACAAAAATTACTTTAACATTGGTATCGCTACTGATACAGATCATGGCTTATATGTACCAAATGTTAAAAATGCTAATACGAAGAGCATGTTTGCTATCGCTGATGAAATCAACGAAAAAGCAGCATTGGCTATCGAAGGTAAATTAACTGCACAAGATATGCGTGATGGTACAATCACAATTAGTAACATTGGTTCAGTCGGTGGCGGCTGGTTTACACCAGTAATCAACTACCCTGAAGTTGCTATTTTAGGCGTTGGTACAATTGCACAAGAACCAGTTGTTAATGCAGACGGCGAAATCGTTGTGGGACGCATGATGAAATTATCATTAAGCTTTGACCACCGTATCGTTGACGGCGCAACTGCTCAAAAAGCAATGAACAACATTAAACGCTTATTAGCTGATCCAGAATTACTATTAATGGAAGGATGATTAACAAATGGTAGTAGGAGATTTCGCCATTGAACTAGATACAGTCGTAATCGGAGCTGGTCCTGGAGGATACGTTGCCGCAATTCGTGCCGCAGAAATGGGTCAAAAAGTTGCGATTATCGAACGTGAATACATCGGAGGCGTTTGTTTAAACGTTGGATGTATTCCTTCAAAAGCTTTAATTGCTGCTGGACATCATTACCAAGAAGCACAAGATTCTTCAACTTTTGGTGTAACAGCTAAAGGAGTCGAATTAGACTTTGCAAAAACACAAGACTGGAAAGATAACACAGTTGTTAAATCATTAACAGGCGGCGTTGGCATGTTATTGAAAAAACACAAAGTAGAAATTATTGAAGGCGAAGCATTCTTCGTTGACGAAAATACATTGCGTGTTATTCACCCAGACTCAGCACAAACTTACTCATTCAATAATGCTATTGTAGCAACAGGTTCTCGTCCAATTGAAATCCCAGGATTCAAATTTGGCGGACGCGTGTTAGATTCTACAGGCGGTTTAAACTTAAAAGAAGTTCCTAAAAAATTCGTTATTATCGGTGGCGGTGTCATCGGTGCTGAATTAGGTGGCGCTTATGCTAACTTAGGTTCAGAAGTAACAATTTTAGAAGGTAGCCCATCAATTTTACCAACTTATGAAAAAGATATGGTTAAAGTTGTCACAGACGACTTCAAGAAGAAAAACGTAACAATCGTGACTTCAGCAATGGCTAAAGAAGCTGTTGACAATGGCGATAGCGTCACTGTTAAATATGAAGTTAACGGAAAAGAAGAAAGTGTTGAAGCAGATTACGTAATGGTCACTGTTGGACGTCGTCCAAACACAGACGACTTAGGCTTAGAACAAGCGGGCGTTGAAATTGGCGAACGTGGTTTAATCCCAGTTGACAACCAAGGACGTACTAACGTGAAAAACATCTTCGCAATCGGCGACATCGTACCAGGTGCTGCGTTAGCGCATAAAGCAAGCTACGAAGCAAAAATTGCTGCTGAAGCAATTTCTGGTAAGAAAGTTGCAGTTGATTACAAAGCAATGCCAGCTGTTGCCTTTACTGATCCAGAATTGGCAAGCGTTGGTATGACTGTTGCAGAAGCAAAAGAAGCGGGAATCGAAGCAAAAGGCTACAAATTCCCATTTGCTGGTAACGGCCGTGCAATCTCTTTAGATAAAACTGAAGGATTCATGCGTTTAGTTACAACTGTAGAAGACAATGTCATCATCGGTGCACAAATTGCCGGTGTCGGTGCAAGTGACATGATTTCTGAATTAGCTTTAGCTATTGAATCTGGCATGAATGCAGAAGACATTGCTTTAACAATCCACCCACACCCATCATTGGGCGAAATTACTATGGATACAGCTGAATTGGCTTTAGGTTTACCAATTCATATTTAATAGTATCACTTTGTCGCACGACAGATATAATGCGCCTTTTGCACTTGTTGCATTAGCCACAGCAAGAGCAAAAGGTGTAAAAAAACAACGACTTCTCGGAGTCGTTGTTTTTTTTATGCTCTGTTCTTTCTTTTACGGTATTTAAGAGGTGTTTCACCCGTTTCTTGTTTAAAGATCCGGACAAAATAGCTATCTTCAACAAACCCTAAATCTTCACTGATTTGGGCGATCGTTTTATCTGTCTCCAAAAGAAGCTGTTTAGCCCATGTGATTTTTAATTGTCGATAAAATTGACTAAAGGGAATACCAAACTCCTCTTTTAATAAACGACTTAAATACGTCGGTGTCAAATGAACAAGGTCTGCCAGTTCTTGTAAATTTAAACGCAGCGATTTGTTTTCCCAAAGGGCATCTAAAACCGGTTGTAATTGCTTATTTTTAGTTTGATAGGCACTTGAAGGAGTTAATTGAGCAGTTAATAAAGTTTGTTGAATATCTTTTTGGATCATATTCAATGGCTCCAGCTCTTCTTTTCGCGAACTAATCTGTAAGGATTGTTTGTACGTATTGATTAAATAATCTTTTTTGATGGCTTCAGAAATAATATATTGGCTTAGATCAGCGATTAATGTCGCGCTCTTTTCTAAGTCTGCTAGTTCTAAAACAGGGTATTGTTGATACAGCTCTTGGTGTGTTACTAAAAATTCTTGAATGAAGGCATCATTCATGGTTAAAACCTGTTCTAACTCTTCTTGGTGATCTTCGAGCAAAACTTCACCAGCCATAATGGCTCCTACATACTGGTCATCAACAATAATGGGGATGGCCATATCAACGATGTTAAAGTGACAACGGTAGATAAAAGGCTGACCAGTGCGAACAGCTTCCAAGCCACCACGAGCATCACATTTTTCACAAAGTTTCGAGAGCTCAGGGGAGTGACGTACCAGTTGGCAAAAGGGTTGAACTTGACTATGTTTCGTCACAGGACGACCTTTATAATCGACTAAAATAATGGCTAAACGAGTGCTTAAGGCCAATGATTCTTGCAATTTTTCCCACTTTTCTAAATCTAAAATATTTTTTAATTCTACAGTCATAAGGCAATCCTTCAATCTAAAGTTTAAAAATCATAATATTTTATTATTTCACAAAATAATTCTATCATTTTTTGCAAGAAAACGATACCAAAAGTTCAATGCTTTTTGAATGAAAGCGTTTTATACTATGTATGTAAACAAAATATAGGAGGCTATCAACATGAGAAAAGCATTGATTTTACCAACGAAATATGTTCAAGGGGAAGATGAATTACTAAACTTAGGTTACTTCGTTTCAACTTTTGGAAAAAAAGCGTTACTAATTGCAAATCCTGCTGACGTTGATCGTGTACGTCCACAATTGGAAGAAACAGCGAAAAAGTTTGACATTACCTTCGTAGAGGGTGGCTTTAGTGGAGAAGTAACGCGTGAAGAAACAAAGCGCTTGCAAAACGTTGGACAAAAAGAACAAGCAGACTGTATCATTGGTTTAGGTGGCGGTAAAGCAATCGATGCTTCAAAAGTCGTAGCAGAAGGTGAAAACTTAATTATTGTACCAACGATTGCGGCTCAAGATGCACCAACTTCGCATTCAGCTGTACTATATCATGAAGATGGCTCATTTGATGATTATGCTTACTTTAAACAAAGTCCAAGCGTCGTGATGGTTGATACAAAAGTGGTTGCCAAAGCGCCAACTAGATTTTTAGTTGCTGGAATGGGGGATGCCTTATCCACATATTTTGAAGCACGCGCAACACACAATTCATATTCTCGGGTTAATGCTAGTTTGCCAATGGGTTCAAGAGAAGGCTTAACGCCTGCTGCTAGCGGCACATATGCAGCTTTGGCCATGGCAAAACTTTGCTGGGAAAACCTCCAGGAAGATGGGTTAAAAGCGAAATTAGCTTGTGATGCAAATGTGGTTACTGAATCATTGAATAAGATCATTGAAACAAATATCTTACTTTCAGGATTAGGTTTTGAAAGTGGTGGTTTAGCTGCAGCGCATGCGATTCATAACGGTATGACAGTCTTACCTGGTGCGCACAGTTATTTACATGGTGAAAAAGTAGCCTTTGCAACGATTGCACAACTTGTATTAGAAGATGCAGCAAAAGACGAATTAGAAGCTGTTTTAGACTTTAGCGCTTCTGTAGGTTTACCATTAACGCTTTCAGACATTGGTGTCGATGAAATCACTTATGAAGAAGCATTGGAAGTAGCCAAAATTGCTTGCATTCCAGAAGAATCAATTCATTCAATGCCATTCCCAATTGTCGTTGAAGAAGTAGCGAATGCAATCATTGTTGCAGATAAAGTCGGACAAGAATATAAAACAAGACATAAATTAGATTAAGGAAGTGTCCACATGAAAGCAGATATTTTACTCGTTTCACATAGCAAAATGATTACAGATGGTATTAAAGAGATGATTGAACAGATGAATGCCAGTGAAGAAATTACGATTCATTCACTTGGTGGCACATCAGATGGTTCATTAGGTTCAGATCCAATGAAAATCATTGACACGATTAACGAAGCGGACTCTGACCGAGAATTTTTAATTTTTGCCGATTTAGGCAGTGCCGTTTTAAGTTCAGAATTAGCTTTTGATATGCTAGAAGAAGACCAACAGAAACATTATCATTTAGTCGATGCACCATTGGTTGAAGGTGCCTTTGCGGCAGCAATTACTGCAGGTGTCTCAGATGATTTGACGCAAATTTTAGCAGAAGCTCAAAATGCTGGTAAGAAAGGGTGGAACTAAATGAAAAAAATTATTAATGAACCTGGTAAAATTGTCGAAGAAATGCTCCAAGGAATTGTGAAAAGCTATGGAAACCTTGTTCATCAAGTCGAAGATTCTCGCGTGATTGCTCGCAACGACTCAAACAAACAAGTTGGGTTAGTATCTGGTGGCGGAAGTGGTCATGAGCCTGCACATGCTGGGTTTGTTGGTGATGGAATGTTAAATGCCGCAGTTTTAGGTGATGTCTTTACTTCACCAACACCAGATCAAATTTTAACAGGGATCCAAGCGGCAGACCAAGGGGCCGGTGTTCTGTTAATCGTAAAAAATTATACAGGCGATATTTTGAACTTTGAAATGGCCAAAGATATGGCTGATATGGAAGACATTCATGTAGAAATGGTCGTTGTCGATGACGATATTGCTGTCGAAGATAGCACCTATACCGCTGGAAAACGAGGCGTTGCCGGGACTGTTCTTGTCCATAAAATTTTAGGGCATCATGCCCGCCAAGGTGCTTCTTTAGAAGAGCTCGTTTCTTTAGGAGAAAAGATTGTAGCAGCCACGAAAACAATTGGAGTGGCTTTAAAAGCAGCCACTGTGCCTGAAGTTGGCAAACCAGGTTTTACTTTACCAGAAGATGAAATTGAATTTGGCGTAGGGATTCACGGAGAACCAGGCTATCGTCGTGAAAAAATCCAACCATCGAAAGAGTTAGCGAAAGAATTAGTTGAAAAAACATTAAGTAGCTATGAACAACAACCACAAACAGTGGGGGTACTTGTCAATGGCATGGGCGGCACGCCATTAATGGAACAATTTGTATTTATGAACGACGTGCTAACATTATTAGAAGATAAAGGTGTTCAAGTGACCTTCCATAAAGTGGGTAACTATATGACGTCTATTGACATGCAAGGATTATCTTTAACGATGATTGACTTGGCGACAAAAGACTGGCAAACAGCGCTAGAAAGCAATGTAACAACAATTTCTTGGTAAGGGTGATAAAAGATGGAATTAACAGTAAAAGACATTCAAACATGGTTAGACAATTATTCAAAAGTTATCGAAGAAAAAAAAGACTATTTAAGTGAATTAGACACGCCGATTGGTGATGGGGATCACGGTAACAACATGGCTCGTGGTATGGCTGAATACAAAATTGCGTTTGACAAAAAAGTACCAACAACAATCACGGAGACATTTAAAGTCCTATCCATGGCTTTAATTTCAAAAGTTGGCGGAGCTTCTGGTCCTTTATATGGTACTGCGTTTATGAATATGACTAAAGCGACAAAAGATTTGGAAACCATCAGTTCGCCAGAGCAATTAAAAGAAATTGTTCAGCAAGGTCTAGCTGGGATTCAGATGCGTGGCAAAGCTGAACCAGGAGATAAAACGATGGTTGATGTCTGGGCACCTGTTGCTGAAGTAATTGGAACGGAACAATTTAATGAAGAAAAAATTGAACAATTTGCTGAAGCAACAAAAGATTGGGTGGCGAAAAAAGGACGTGCCTCTTATTTAGGGGAACGAGCAATTGGTCATATTGATCCAGGAGCAGCATCTAGTGCATTATTATTTGAAGAACTAGTCAAAGTAATCAATCAATAACAGTGAGAAAAAAGTTTAGCAAGTGCCTCTCTTGAAGCGCTTGCTAAACTTTTTTATAAATAATGGTTTCTTTTGTTCATCTATGGGATAATTTAAGTAACAAAAAATAACAAAGATAGACAAATGGGGGATTTAAAGATGAAAAAGCATGTGATTGTGGGATGTTTATTAATCGTTAGCTCAATGTTTGTAAGTGCTTGTGGAAATTCGTCAGACGTGACCACGGAAAAAACCAGTGTCACAAAACAAGTCGAAGCTACGGGACAAAGCACATCCTCTTCTGTAGACCAAACCAAGTATGATGCCATTATTACAGAAGCTAAAAAGTTAACGGCAGAGGGGCAATATAAAGAATCAGAAGAAAAATTAGCTACGATCCCTGTTAGCGATTTAGGGAAACCTCACTATTCGATCGTTAAAGAAACGGTTGAGAAACTAAATAATCAAAATAATGAAGGCTTAAAAAGACAAGAAGAAGTCGCGGTTGAAAAGCAAACGAAGTCGAGTCCGGCACCAACGGAATCACTTAAACCAATTCCAGATGAATTTGCTAAATGGGCAACCACGTATCTTTTTTATTATCCACGAGGAGATCAAAAGCAAGCGGGGTTAATCATTGAAGCGAATGGAGCGGTCACGCAGACGAATACGAATGGCGAAATTTACACAGGAAAAGCCGAAATAAGTGGAGCTTCGGGCACTATTTTAAGTTATGATACGACTAGTTATCGCCCGACGACCCAACCAGCTACAAAATCGATTACTCCAAATGTTAAAATCACTGTTACTTGGAACAATGGCGGCGGTGTTGATGTTTATTATGGCTACGTTTCTTATTCACAACGTTTAGCTTTGACAGATGGTATCGCCGTGACAGACGGGGTCAAAGAAGTTTGGCTTTCATAAAAAGAGCTAGACATTTAAGCAAAAACTTGAATGTCTAGCTCTTTTGTTGATTGAATCGGGGGATTTAAATACTTAGTTTCGATAAGAACGAACGGTATTATTAATAGCAGAAATACTATATTTTAATTCATCTTCTAACGTTTGATCAATGTCTGTGTCTAAAGTTTCTGCAAACATGGCTTCATATTCAGCGATAGAAAGTTCTGTCCGATTATCTAGCAGTGCTAAATGAGTTTCTTTTTGTAAATGATTTTGATAACCAGCTACTAATTCGCCAGTGAAAAATTCAGCGACAGCACCAGAACCATAACTGAATAACCCAATTTGATTGCCTGCGGTTAAAGTCGTTGCATTTTCTAAAAGGGAAATGAGTCCCAGATAAAGTGAACCCGTATACAAGTTTCCTACGCGACGACTATAGATGATGCTTTCTTCATAACGAGCTAAAATTCGTTCCTGTTCTGCTTCAGTTTGGTCGGAGATTTTTGCTAATAAGGCTTTTTTGCCCATTTTTGTGTAAGGAATATGGAACGCTAAAGCATCATAATCTACAAAATCAAGACCGGTTCGTTTTTTATGTTCATCCCAGACTTGGGCAAAAGATTGGATGTAGGTTTCGTTTGACAAAGGACCATCGACCATAGGATATGGATGGCCTGTTGGACGCCAAAAGTCATAGATATCTTGCGTCAGCATCACATTATCCTCTTTTAAAGCCAAGATGCGCGGTTCACTAGCAACTAACATTGCAACCGCCCCAGCTCCTTGTGTAGGCTCACCGCCAGAATTTAATCCATATTTTGCAATATCTGCTGCTACAACCAAGACTTTTTTATCTGGATGTAAGGCTACGTGATTCTTAGCTAACTGTAAGCCTGCTGTTGCTCCGTAACAAGCTTCCTTGATTTCGAAAGAGCGAGCGAAAGGTTGAATCCCCATTAAACGATGTAAGACAACTGCGGCCGCTTTTGACTCATCGATACTGGACTCAGTCCCGACAATCACCATATCAATGGCCTCTTTATCTTCTTTGGTCAAGATCGCTTCTGCGGCATTGGCTGCAAATGTCACAATATCTTGGCTGATTGGGTTCACCGCCATTTGGTCTTGCCCAATACCAATATGAAATTTTCCAGGGTCTACATTTCTGGCTTCAGCCAGTGCCGTCATATCAATATAATAAGGGGGCACAAAAAAACTAATTTTATCAATCCCAATTGTCATTTCTTTAACTCCTTTACGATAAATAGATTCATTATATAAAATAGCACGAAATGAACCAAAATGGGGAATTTTTGTATTAACTTCATAGATTATTAAAAAATATCTTATAAGTCTGTTAACATTCAGTAATTGGCACTTGTGATTCTGGGATTTTATGATATATTTCAAGATGGAGGTGCATTTAGTTGAAAACAGTAGTTATTATTGATGCATTACGAACACCAATTGGAAAATATAAAGGCAGCTTAAGTCAAGTAAGTGCCGTAGACTTAGGAACACATGTTACAACACAACTTTTAAAAAGACATTCCACTATTTCTGAAGAAATTGATCAAGTAATCTTTGGAAATGTTTTACAAGCTGGAAATGGCCAAAATCCCGCACGACAAATAGCAATAAACAGCGGTTTGTCTCATGAAATTCCCGCAATGACGGTTAATGAGGTCTGCGGATCAGGAATGAAGGCCGTTATTTTGGCGAAACAATTGATTCAATTAGGGGAAGCGGAAGTTTTAATTGCTGGCGGGATTGAGAATATGTCCCAAGCACCTAAATTACAACGATTTAATTACGAAACAGAAAGCTACGATGCGCCTTTTTCTAGTATGATGTACGATGGGTTAACGGATGCCTTTAGTGGTCAAGCAATGGGCTTAACTGCTGAAAATGTGGCCGAAAAGTATCATGTAACTAGAGAAGAGCAAGATCAATTTTCTGTACATTCACAATTAAAAGCAGCTCAAGCACAAGCAGAAGGAATATTCGCTGACGAAATAGCTCCCTTAGAAGTGTCAGGAACGCTTGTGGAGAAAGATGAAGGGATTCGCCCTAATTCGAGCGTTGAGAAGCTAGGAACGCTTAAAACAGTTTTTAAAGAAGACGGTACCGTGACAGCAGGGAATGCATCAACCATTAATGATGGAGCTTCTGCTTTGATTATTGCTTCACAAGAATATGCCGAAGCACACGGTCTTCCTTATTTAGCTATTATTCGAGACAGTGTGGAAGTCGGTATTGATCCAGCCTATATGGGAATTTCGCCGATTAAAGCCATTCAAAAACTGTTAGCGCGGAATCAACTTACTACGGAAGAAATTGATCTGTATGAAATCAACGAAGCATTTGCAGCAACTTCAATTGTGGTCCAAAGAGAACTGGCTTTACCAGAGGAAAAGGTCAACATTTATGGTGGCGGTATTTCATTAGGTCATGCGATTGGTGCCACAGGTGCTCGTTTATTAACAAGTTTAAGTTATCAATTAAATCAAAAAGAAAAAAAATATGGCGTGGCTTCTTTATGTATCGGCGGTGGCTTAGGACTCGCTATGCTACTAGAGAGACCTCAGCAAAAAAAAAACAGCCGATTTTATCAAATGAGTCCTGAGGAACGCCTGGCTTCTCTTCTTAATGAAGGCCAGATTTCTGCTGATACAAAAAAAGAATTTGAAAATACGGCTTTATCTTCGCAGATTGCCAATCATATGATTGAAAATCAAATCAGTGAAACAGAAGTGCCGATGGGCGTTGGCTTACATTTAACAGTGGACGAAACTGATTATTTGGTACCAATGGCGACAGAAGAGCCCTCAGTTATTGCGGCTTTGAGTAATGGTGCAAAAATAGCACAAGGATTTAAAACAGTGAATCAACAACGCTTAATGCGTGGACAAATCGTTTTTTACGATGTTGCAGATCCCGAGTCATTGATTGATAAACTACAAGTAAGAGAAGCGGAAATTTTTCAACAAGCAGAGTTAAGTTATCCATCTATCGTAAAACGGGGCGGCGGCTTAAGAGATTTGCAGTATCGTGCTTTTGATGAATCATTTATATCTGTCGACTTTTTAGTAGATGTTAAGGATGCAATGGGGGCAAATATCGTTAATGCTATGTTGGAAGGTGTGGCCGAGTTGTTCCGTGAATGGTTTGCGGAGCAAAAGATTTTATTCAGTATTTTAAGCAATTACGCAACGGAGTCGGTTGTTACGATGAAAACGGCTATTCCAGTTTCACGTTTAAGTAAGGGGAGCAATGGCCGGGAAATTGCTGAAAAAATTGTTTTAGCTTCACGCTATGCTTCATTAGATCCTTATCGGGCAGTCACGCATAACAAAGGGATCATGAATGGCATTGAAGCTGTCGTTTTAGCTACAGGAAATGATACACGCGCTGTTAGCGCTTCTTGTCATGCTTTTGCGGTGAAGGAAGGTCGCTACCAAGGTTTGACTAGTTGGACGCTGGATGGCGAACAACTAATTGGTGAAATTTCAGTTCCGCTTGCGTTAGCCACGGTTGGCGGTGCCACAAAAGTCTTACCTAAATCTCAAGCAGCTGCTGATTTGTTAGCAGTGACGGATGCAAAAGAACTAAGTCGAGTAGTAGCGGCTGTTGGTTTGGCACAAAATTTAGCGGCGTTACGGGCCTTAGTCTCTGAAGGAATTCAAAAAGGACACATGGCTCTACAAGCACGTTCTTTAGCGATGACGGTCGGAGCTACTGGTAAAGAAGTTGAGGCAGTCGCTCAACAATTAAAACGTCAAAAAACGATGAACCAAGACCGAGCCTTGGCTATTTTAAATGATTTAAGAAAACAATAAAAAAACAGTTCAGCAGAAATTATTCTGCTGAACTGTTTTTTTTCACATTAGGTAGCCGTTTCAGGCCACGAATTGGTTTTACTTTTAAGACATCTAAGAAGAAAGTGAACACAGGGATTCCTACAATAAGTCCCCATACACCAAAGAGACGCTCACTAACTAATAAGATGACAAACGTATAAAAGATTGGTAACTCTGTTTTACTAGACATGAATTTAGGATTTAGCACGTAAGATTCAAATAAATGGACGATTGTAATTAAAGCTAAGATATAAATCACATCGTTCAAGCCACCTTGGGAATAAGCGATGAAACTTAGCGGAATGCAGGAAATAATCACACCAGCAACTGGGACTAAGCTCAAAATGAAGATCATAATGGCTAAACTAGGTAACTGAGTAAAGCCGATTATCGCCAAGGCCAAGGTAGTAATGACTGTATTCACCACAGCAATGAAAAACTGAGCTTCCATTACGACACCAAATGTGTTGACGAACTTGTTGGCAAAATAATAGATATCCTGAAAAAACCAATCAAAATCACTTTTTAAAAATAACTTAGAAAAATCAGCCATTTGCTTCTTCTCAATCATAAAGAAGAAACTTAAAATAAAGGACATGACAAATGATAAGCCGACAGCGCCAATATCTTGAATGTAGCGTAAAATCATTGAAGCGCCATTCTGGAGTTGAGAGAGTAAGTTAGATTTTTCCAAGTATTGATCAATAAATTGCAATACTTGATTTGTATCTGTATGTGGACTTTGATAAAAATCAACTACAGAATTAATCATTTGAGTCGTTTGGTTAACTAGAACGGGAACATATTTAGTAATCGCTAAATAGATGAGAAAAACAACCAATGCATAGGTTAAGAGAACGATGACAATCGTCGGGATTTTCATATAGCGTTGAACAAAATGGACCAAACGAACAGCTAAATAGGTAAAGATAAATGTTAAAAGAATTGTTGTAATCATACTTCTGGATAAATAAAGCACAAAAATAATCAAAGCAAGGACGCAAAAACGTCGCAAACGTTCATTTTGAATAAATTTTTGATACAAACTCATAGGGGAAACTCCTTCTTTACTGAATAATCAATCCTGTTAAGAATAACATAACCATACCGATGGCAGCTAGGCCGCAAACAATAATATGGCGGCGTTTGTACATCACTACAATGGCGATGAACTCTCGGATAAACGCGTTAGGTAAAAAATAAAAAGCGGTTTTTGCACCAATGCCATCAGCTTTTAAGCCAGCCATTCGAGCGAAAAGACCCGCTCGGAAAAGGTGATAATTGTTTGTAGTAAAAATGGCTTGGAAATTAGCATTTCCAAAATCCTCAATCATTGTTTCTTTGGAAAAACGCATATTTTCTAGTGTGTTTTTTGAATGAGCTTCTACTAAAATATCATCATCAGGAATACCTTGTGTCAAAGCATACATTTTCATCGCGACACTTTCAGGAAGTAATTCATCAGGGCCTTGGCCACCAGACATGACGATTTTTGGTGGATTTAACGTTGCGCGATTTTGAGCCTTGTAAAATTGAATGGCTTTGTTGATGCGGGCTTGCAATAACGGCGGCACAATCTCACCATTGATTAACCCCGAACCTAACACAACAATATAATCCTGTGTATATTTTGGCTGATTAAATTGATACAATGTAGAAACAGTTAAAAAATTATAAAAAACAAACGCGAAATAAGTCAAAATAAATGGCGCAATAGTTAATGGTAAGGAGAGCCACGTTGGTAACAACGATTGAAAAAAGAAATTATAAATTAATAGTAATGTTAAGCCAATTGCCAGCAACAACGTCAACAAGTTCCCTAGAGACCGACCTTCTTTTCTCATAACAACGACCGCATTCCAATAGAGGAAAATAATTAAGGCATAGAGTCCTAAAGCCAAAGCGATAAAAATTGCCAGCAGGGCAATAATTGCTAAGGTGATTAGAAAGTAGTTGTTTGTACGAATCGCAGTAATCCCTAAATAAGTCGCTAGAACCACAAGAAAAATATTAAATAATGTTCCATTCAGTAAACGCCTTTTTTCTTTGAAGTAGAAGAGCGCAAACAAGCCAAAAAAAGCAATGGGAATTAAAAAGAAGGCTGTGCCACGAATGATTTCTAAATATAAAACATATGAGAAGAACATAAAGACAGTCCAGCCAAACATCCACGGCAACCAATCGTGTTCTTTTTTCTTTTTCCGCCACGAGGGAATGAAAAAGAGACCCAATAAATAAACACCTAAAAAGGTTAAATCACCATAAAATTGCATAAATAAACTCCTTTAAAACATTTTTCCTCTTCAGTATAACGAAAACTCTTCAAAAAAAATAGAGGAAGCACTTAGTTTCAGAAAGTTTTCTTGTTCTTTTTTTTATAAAAAAAACCTGACGATTAACGTCAGGTTTTTGAGTCAGTATTGTTTAATTAAGCTTTAGTAACGTTAGTTGCTTGAGGGCCACGTTGACCTTCTTCGATTTCGAAAGTTACTGCTTGACCTTCTTCTAAAGTTTTGAAGCCGTCACCTTGGATAGCTGAGAAATGTACGAATACATCGTTTCCGTTTTCTGCAGTGATGAAGCCAAAGCCTTTGTCTGAGTTAAACCATTTTACTGTACCTGTTTCCATAATAAATATCCTCCTAGATGTGTGTTATAACACATTCATATTTTGCAATTACTTGAAAGGTGAAAAATGTGGAAGATGTTTATTTGAAACAGCTACCCATATTACCGAACAAAAACTACATCTATTACTATAGCATACTAACTGGTTTTTGTATAGCGATAACCTTATTTTCTTTTTTATCGGATGTTTTTTAAAAACTAGAAAGTGAAGATAAGGCTGTTATAGTGCTGTTTCAATAAGTCTCAGAAAAAAAGCCCATTGTAAGGCGCTTTCTTACAATGGGCTTTTTGCCTGTTTTTAATAACGGAGGATAGCCGCTAAAGATTTTTCATCTGGTGCAGCTTTTTGGTCTAAAACAAAAACTTGACCGCCGTTTTGAATGACTTGGTAAGCAATGGTGTTTAAAAGTTTGCGACGATCATACTCTTCAGATGACATTTCATTGTTTTCAGTAACAAAGAGTGACGTTGCAATAAAAAGATGGGAAATTTTGCCGTCAGCTGCCGCTGGCGAAATATCTGTAAATTGATCTAAGAATTTACGATCTAGTAATTTGTTATAAGAAGCTGTTTCTTTTTCTGTTAACTCTGCTGCTATTTTTTCACTAGCGCTGCGGATATCTTGAATGGTTGCTTGTGCAGGTGAAGCAGCAACTGAAATTGAGCAATCATAATAAGGATTTTTAGCAATCTTTTTAAAGAGTGTTTGGTTTTCTGGTAAAGCATAAAGATAAAGCGGTAATTTTTCAGGATTATCCAGTTGATCTTTTAAGAAAGTATCGACTGCTTGATAGTAGTTCACCCAATCAATTTCAACTTCTTTATCTTTAGTATTGATGCTATGATAAGCGACACCTTCTTTAGAACCGTTAGAACTACCTTGAGTTGAAAAGTTTAAATTACCACCCGTTAATTCATCACCTAAAGCTGTGACCACGTCTGTTGGCGCGTCTTTAGGCAATTCAACAGGAGTCACAGTCGTATGATCAACCTTGTAAAGTTTCATTGAATCGCGATTTAGAGCAAGTAGGTAATAATGGTAGTTAAATTGTTTGTCTTTGACTAGTCCAAGTAAATAAGGAATCGTGTCCACGTAATATTGATCGTCAACGGGCACATCTAATCGTTGAACAAAGGTGTTTTCTGGAGATAAGATGATTGAAACACTTGCTGTGCCGTTGCGCCAGAAGGAAGCATCAGCTAGAAGTGCGTCAATTTTTTCTTGGAAAACAGCCCATTTTTCCTCAGGAAATTTTTTTTCAAAGCGTGTTTTTGCCGCTTTTGCAAAATTTTTCAAAACAAGCGAATCTTTTTCTACGTTTTGATGAGCGACATGGGTGTTAAACAAGAAAGTAACAAACGGTCCATGAACTTCTTCAGAAAATAATGTTGATAAGCTATCTTTTTTTTGATTTGCCATAATAAAATCCCCCTTCTAAAAGTAAGTGTAGCACAGGAAATCGAATGTTTAAAACAATATGTTCAATAAAAGAAAACGCTTTAAATAATCTAAATAAAGGACTGTTAATGGTGTTCTAATAAAAGTTTTATAAAAAATATAGCTGAAACTCATGATAAAAAAGGCACAAACCACTATACTTACGTTATGCCAATTATCCCGAATTGGTTTTTTCATACTTACTCCTACCAAGAGTAAATAACAACCTTCATTTCCACCACAGACGACGGTCGTGGTGGTTTTTTTTGTTTAGGTTCTAGTTTTTGCTATCAATTGACTAGGAGAAGTGAACGTTCTTTAAGAATTTGTCATTTCAAATTTACGGAACCGCAAGAAACGATTTGCTTCTTCCTCTAACTGAGTAATTTCTTCTTCTGTTAACTCTTCCGTAGTAATGTGAATATGTAACTCTTTTTGTGTGCTTGTCATAGGTGCCTGATGATTGATCTCTGTTTGTTGGGTGCGGCCCATTAAATAGTCCAAGGAAACAGAAAAATAGTCTGCTATTTTTAAAAGATTCTCTACTTTAGGCGAAGAGGTATCCCAACGACGAATTTGTCCATTGGAAATGCCGACGTTTCTTTCTAATTGGGCGAGGGTTAATTGCTTTGACTGAGCTAGTTGTTTAATGCGAGAAATTAAGGTCATTTCAAGTCCTCCTTGCGTTTTCCGTTTGCTAATTTTAAATTAGCGTAAAAGCGAATGGTTGTCAATTGCGAGCGTGTAATAAGAAGGTGAACATCTCATGAGTGATTTTTTAGAAAATTTCCGATGAAAAAAAGAAGAAATAGAGTTATTATTAGTAAGTAAACTGTTTTGGAGCGAGAGGGGATGAATCAATGGAGAAAATTAAAAGTTACCAAGAGGATTCTGAAGTGCAGAAAAATCGTTGGTGGATCTTAGTTTCTGTGGCTATGTTTACCTTCATGTCTACATTAGATTCCAGCATTGTAAATATTGCTTTACCGACTATTTCAAAAGAAATGTCCGTACCCATGAATCAAGCGGAATGGGTCGTATCTATTTATTTAATGGTTGTCTGTGCTTGTTTATTATTATTTGGAAAAATTGGCGACAGTTTTGGAAAAATAAAAGTTTATCGAATTGGCACGGTTATTTTTACGATTGGTTCGTTACTTTGTGGCTTTAATCAATCGCTGAGCTTTCTATTATTTGCGCGAGTCGTTCAAAGTATTGGTGCTAGCATGACCATGGCGACCAATTCAGGAATTATTACGGAAGTATTCCCTTTAAATGAAAGAGGGCGGGCGCTTGGTGCAGTAGGAGCCTTTGTCTCTTTAGGCGCGATTGCTGGTCCTGGGATTGGTGGATTGATCTTATCAAACTTTTCTTGGTCGTATATTTTTTGGATTAATGTTCCTGTGGGGCTAGTTACAATTTTAATTGGTGAAAAGTTTCTACCAAAAGATATTACAAAAACAAAAGAAAAAATCGATTTTTCAGGATTTGCTTGTATTGCCATTGCGATTATGACGTTCTTCGGCGGGATTTTCCTCGGACAAGAGAGCGGGTTTGGCTCGTTACAATCCTATTTATTGTTCATTATTGCAGTAATCGCATTAGGATTATTTATAATGGTTGAACGAAAAAGAAAAAGCCCACTTATTAAGTTCGCAATTTTTAAAAACAAAATTTTTACTTTAAGTTTATTGTCCGCCGTTTTAATTTTTGCCTCAAACTTTTTTGTAAATGTTGTCATTCCATTTTATTTGCAGGATGCACGCAAACTAAGTGCTAGTTATGCTGGTCTATTAATGATGGTATTTCCGTTATTAATGGTGGTTGGGGCTCCTCTGAGTGGCTATTTGACGGATAAAATTGGCCCAGGTATTTTAACATTTGGCGGATTGTTGCTTTTGTGCTGTACGTCGTTAATGTATATGTTTTTAGATATGAATTCGCCTATCTGGTATTATGTGATTGCAACAGCCATTATGGGCTTGGGAAATGCACTTTTCCAGTCTCCAAACAATACAATGGTTATGAGCAGTGTTGAAAAGCAAGATTTAGGTGTAGCAGGAAGTATGAATTCTTTTGCTAGAAACTTAGGAATGGTCATTGGGATTGCGTTGTCAACGACCATTTTATATCGTGGTATGAGCGAAGCCTATGGTGAACGAGTAACCACGTATCTGGCTAATCGCCCAGATATATTTATTGTGGGAATGCGTGAAACCTTTTTTGTCGCCTTTCTATTATGTGTGGCGGCCTTTATATTAACGATTTTACGTTTTCGGAAAACAACCAAATAAGTAAAAAGAAGCAGACGAGAAAGATTCATGATTTTTCTCGTCTGTTTCTTTACTAGCTAAGAAAATAAGCAAATGCGATTGTATATTTCTAATTCTCTGTTACAATAAAGAAAGTAAACTGTACTAAACTGTACTACTTTTAAGAATGAATTTGACGATTAATTATCATAAGAGTGTGTAGAAAATACCGTAGGAGGAATACAAATGGAACTGATAGGACATGGACATTCATGTATTGAAATTCGTCTAAACGACGGCACGAACCTTTTATTTGATCCTTTTATTAATGGCAACCCTTTAGCGGACGTTTCACTTGAAGATTTACACCCTGATTACATCTTAATCACCCACGGACACAGCGATCATATTGGCGATATGCTAGCAATTGCTCAAGCCAACAAGGCAACGATTATTGCGATAGCTGAAGTGGCTACGTATGCACAGTCGCAAGGGGTAAAAGCGCATGGAATGAATCTAGGTGGGCGTTATGTCTTTCCTTTTGGTTCGGTTAAATTTGTGCCAGCTTTGCATAGTTCCGGTTATGAAATAGACGGCGTAATGACCTACATGGGCGAAGCAAGTGGGATTATTTTAGAAGCAGAAGATAAAAAAATTTATCACGCTGGTGATACGGCGTTGTTTTCAGATATGCGCCTTTTTGCAAAAGACAAATCCATTGATGTAGCGTTCTTACCAATTGGTGATAATTACACGATGGGACCAGAGGATGCGCTAGAAGCAGTCTCTTACTTAAATCCCAAAATAACCATTCCAATTCATTACAATACCTTTCCTGTTATCCAACAAAATCCAGCAATATTCGTAGAGCAAGTAGTTGGCGGGAAAGTATTAAACCCAGGAGAGACGATCCTAGTTTAGGAGGAAATTATGGCGACGAAACATGATCAAATTTTAAAACATATTGAAGAATTACCAATTGGCGATCGAATCTCTGTTCGAAGTATTGCCAAAAGTTTAAGTGTTAGTGAAGGAACAGCGTATCGGGCCATCAAAGATGCAGAAAATATTGGGCTTGTTTCCACCATTCAACGTGTTGGTACGATACGAATTGAGCGGAAGTTAAAAAAACATATTGAAAAATTAACATTTGGTGAAGTGGTCCGGATTATTGAAGGGGATGTGTTAGGCGGTAGCTCTGGTCTAGACAAAGTCCTTAATAAATTTGTAATTGGTGCGATGACAGAAACCGCGATGACGCGATATATTACTCCCGGATCCTTAATGATTGTTGGTAACCGCCAAGGTGTGCAAAAGCTTGCTTTAGAAAATGGGGCAGCCGTTTTAATTACAGGTGGATTTGAAACATCTGAAGAGATTGCGCAGTTAGCAGATCGTCTGGGTATGCCTGTCTTGAGAACCACATATGATACATTTACTGTGGCTACTATGATTAACCGTGCTTTAAGTGATCAGCTGATTAAAAAAGACATTTTACTCGTCAGTGATATTTATACAGCGCTTGAAAAAACCAATTATTTATTGACAACTCAGACGATTGCAGATTATCAGGCATTATCTGAAAGTACCCATCATTCTCGTTTCCCAGTAGTAAATAAGAAATTACGTTTAGTGGGGATTGTCACAGCCAAAGATGTCATTGGTAAAAGTGAACATTTAACCGTGGATAAAGTCATGACAAAGGATCCCAATGTTGTGAAAAAGATGATGAGTGTAGCGAGTGTCAGTCATCAAATGATTTGGGATGGTCTAGAAGTCATGCCGGTGGTGGAAGATGATTTAGCGCTTGTTGGGATTGTTTCTCGCCAAGATGTGATGAAAGCTATGCAATTGGTGCAACGACAACCACAAATTGCAGATACAATTTCAGATCAAATTTCCGGGGAAGTGATGCCTGTTGAAGAAAATGGCAAAGAAACAACCCGTTTTCGTTTTTCGGTTGCGCCCCAAATGGTTAACAGTGTTGGTACCATCTCGTTTGGTGTCCTAAGTGAAATTATTTCTAACGTGACACAACGAACAATGTTGATGAATCAAAAAAGAAATGTATTAATTGAACAAGTGAATCTACATTATTTGCGGCTAATCCAGTTGGAAAGTGAATTGGACATTCGTCCACGGATTTTAGAAATTGGTCGTCGCTCTGCAAAATTAGATATTGAAGTTTATTTAGAAAATGTCATTGTGGCAAAAGCAATTGTTGTTTGCCAAGTGATGGAGAGAACGTAGGAGGCTACAAAGAATGGACGTAGTAAAAGAAATTATGGCAGCAATTAAACAATATGAAACAATTATTATTCATAGACATCAAAGGCCCGATCCAGATGCAATTGGCTCACAGGTTGGGTTAGCAGAACTCTTAAGAGCGAGCTTTCCTGAAAAAAATATTTATCAAGTAGGCGGACCAGTGGAAGGCTTAGAGTTTTTAGCTGAAATGGACGTTATTACTGACGATGTCTATCGAGGTGCATTAGTCATTGTAACAGATACTGCAAATGCTCCACGAATTAGTGATGCGCGTTTTTCTTTAGGCGATCAATTAATTAAAATCGATCATCATCCGAATGATGAACCTTATGGAGATTTAGTTTGGGTGAATACAAATGCAAGTAGTTGTAGTGAAATTATTGTTGATTTTTGGCAACAGCATTTAGCAGAATTAACGATGACAGATAATGCAGCTCGTTTATTGTATGCTGGGATTGTGGGGGATACAGGACGTTTTCTTTATCCTTCCACTTCGGCGCATACACTCGCTGTCGCTGCGCAATTGCGTACGTTTAACTTTAATGCCGCAGACTTAAATCGTGAGTTAGACCAAATGCCTTTAAAGGTTGCTAAATTAGCGGGTTATATTTATCAAAATTTAGAAATCGACGCAAATGGCGCTGCTCGTGTCGTTTTACCACAAAGTATTTTAAACAGTTATGATATTGTCGATTCTGAAACGGCAGCCATTGTTTCAATGCCAGGAAAAATTGAAGATGTTCTCTCATGGGCAATCTTTGTTGAACAGCCGGAAGGTTATTATCGCGTTCGGTTACGTTCCAAAGGACCAATCATTAATACAATTGCTAAAAAACATCATGGCGGCGGCCATCCTTTGGCAAGTGGCGCTAATGCCCGTGATGCAGCTGAAATTGAAGTGATTTACCAAGAAATCCAAGCAGCTTGCCAAGAGTGGGCTCAAAAATAAATAAGTAATTAGAAAGTAGTTATCGGACGTTGATAAATCATTAGGACTACTTTTCATTCACTAGAAAATAAGGTAAAATGAAAAAGAATTATTTTTTACAAAGGAGAACGTTAATGACAGAGCAATTACCAAACTGCCCTGAATGTGGGTCGGCATATGCCTATGAAGATCGCGGATTATTTATTTGTCCTGAATGCGGTCATGAATGGTCACCAACAGAAGAAGTTGCAGAAGAAGGCTTAGTAGTCAAGGACTCAAATGGCAATCTTTTAGCGGATGGTGACAGTGTTACTGTAATCAAAGATTTGAAAGTTAAAGGTGCCAGTGGCGCAATTAAACAAGGCACAAAAGTGAAAAACATTCGTTTAGTGGAAGGTGATCATAACATCGATTGTAAGGTAGATGGCTTTGGTCCAATGAAGTTAAAATCAGAGTTTGTTAAGAAAAATTAAATTTCATTTGAATGATGAGACAGTAAGAGTCTAGGACACAACCATCGTCCTAGACTCTTACTAATGTTTATCGGTCTTGTATTTTATCATTGTACGAAGGCCGTGCCAAGCGTTGTAAAGTGTGAGGATTAACCCGATACCTAAAGGAATCCATAACCATTGCGGAGAATAAGCGGCATCTTTTAACGTTTCAGGGTTGATGGTCCATGATTCTTGCAATACTTGGAAACTAAAAACCATGAGAAATGTTGAAATAAGTAACAAAATAAACCGTAAATAATGAATCGTTGTTTGACGGTGAATCAGTGCAAAGAGTAAGTAGAGCACAAGTAAAAATAGCGGCACTCCAAACGCAAAATATGGCTGTAACATGAGAACGTCCTCCTTTTTCTTAATGATACTGCAAAGGAGAGGATTTGCAAAATAAAATTTATTGTTGGTACATTTTTTTAGAAACAAGTATAGTGTTATTGAGGCATTCATACTTGAAATTGTTTATCTTGGAGGAATTTTTATGGCAGTATATAGCGAACCAATTAAATGGGCAATCATTATTTTCCCGTTTCTAGCATTTTTTATTTCTGGGGCATTATTAATATATGAATACCGCAAATATGGTTCATTTGTTTGGACACGAGCAATGATTTTGTATTCATTTGTTTTTTATTTATTATGTGCCTATTTCTTGGTAATTTTACCGTTGCCATCTCGGGCAGAAGTGGCTCAATACACAGGACCGACAATGGAACTGCGGCCTTTTCATTTTATTTCAGGGATTTTAAACGAAACTGTTTTTTCGCTCAAAGATCCTAGTACGTATTTGCCAGCATTAAAACAGCATGCCGTTTTAGAACCACTGTTTAATGTTTTATTAGTTTTACCTTTTGGTGTGTATTTACGGTATTATTTCAAATGTTCATTTTTAAAAACAGTTCTTGCGAGTTTTTTATTGTCATTATTTTTTGAATTAACACAGTTATCTGGCCTTTATTTTATTTATCCACGTTCGTATCGCTTGGCGGATGTCAATGATTTAATTAATAATACCGTCGGAGGCATAGTTGGTTATTGGTTGACGCCGCTCTTTACCTTTTTATTGCCAACAAGAGAAGAAATTGATGCCACCTCTTATGAAAAAGGGCAGACAGTTAGCCTGTTGAGACGTTTCTTTGCATGGGGGATTGATTGGTTGGTGATTGGCTTTGTGCAAGGCCTGCTCGTTTTTGGACTAAATTTCATTCCAGCTTATAAAAATTGGGCAACCAATTATCCGATTTTTTCAGATCGGATGTGGTTCTTTATCATGGTGTTTGCGGTCTTTATCGTCATGATGAAACTGACAAATGGTCAAACGTTAGGGAAAAAAGTTGTTCGCATTCGGGTGGTTGAAACAGGACATGAAAAAATTCGTTTAAAAGCCTTGTTTGTTCGCTACGGTTATTTGTATTTTGTGTATGGTTTAATTAGTATTTATCTAGCCAATGCCACTGATTTATTGAATTCTTCTAATCGGATGTTGCAAATGGTGTCACTGCTTCTGTATTTGTTCTGTTTAATTTTATATTTACTGTTTTTGATCAACGTTTTGTTAACCTTGATTCGTAAAAAACGGCGTTTGTTTTATGAAAAAGCCAGCCATACTTATACAGTCAGTACATTAGAAGTTGCGAAAACAAAGGAATCAGCAGGTGAGTAAAAGTTGTTTTTGTGTTATAATGCCAAAGTGCATAAAGAATTTAACGAGAAGAGGTGAGGCAAGTGCCTTCATTTAAACAATTTCAATTTCAACCTTTTATCAACGAAGCACTCGCAGAAAAAGGGTTTGAAGAACCAACAGAAGTCCAAGAAAAATTAATCCCAATCATTAAGAAAGGGAAAAGTGTCATTGGACAATCGCAAACAGGAAGTGGAAAGACGCATACTTTTTTACTTCCATTAATGGATAAAGTTAAGCCAACTATCGACGAAGTACAAATTGTGATTACTGCGCCTAGTCGTGAATTAGCCAATCAAATTTATCAAGAAGCGCAGCAACTGGCTCGTTTCAGTCAACCAGAAATTCGAGTGTCAAATTTTGTTGGCGGAACAGATAAACAACGTCAATTAAATAAATTAAAGCATCAGCAACCTCATGTGGTGATTGGTACACCAGGGCGTATTTTAGATATGATGAATGAACAAGCCTTGAAAGTGCATACGGCTTTTGCCTTTGTTGTCGATGAAGCAGACATGACATTAGATATGGGCTTTTTAGCAGAAGTCGATCAAATTGCGGGTCGTTTGCCAGAAAAATTACAAATGCTCGTTTTTTCTGCAACCATTCCAGAAAAATTACGACCATTTTTAAAAAAATATTTAGAAAATCCAGTGATTGAACATATCAAACCAAAAGCAGTTATTTCAGAAACAATTGACAATTGGTTGATTTCCACCAAAGGAAAAAACAGCAATCAAATAATTTATCAATTATTGACTATCGGGCATCCTTATTTAGCGATTGTTTTTGCAAATACTAAACAAAGAGTTGATGAAATCACCGATTACTTAAAAGATCAGGGCCTAAAAGTTGCCAAAATTCATGGAGACATTACACCACGCGAAAGAAAACGTGTGATGCGTCAAGTTCAAAATCTTGACTACCAATATGTAGTAGCTACTGATTTAGCCGCACGTGGGATTGATATTGAAGGGGTTTCACATGTCATCAATGCAGAAGTTCCACATGAATTGGACTTCTTTATCCATCGGGTTGGCCGCACAGGACGTAATGGATTGAATGGGACTGCCATAACATTATATTCACCAGCAGATGATGAAGCGATTACTCAGATTGAGCAGTTAGGTGTTTCTTTCAAACCAAAAGAAATTAAAAATGGTGAGATTGTAGAGACGTATGATCGTAATCGTCGAACAAAACGAGAAAAATCTCGAGAAGAATTAGACCCAACGTTAATTGGTTTAGTGAAAAAGAAAAAGAAAAAAATTAAACCAGGATACAAGAAAAAAATTAATTGGGCAATTGAAGACAGCAATAAGAAAAAACGTAAAATTGAACGTCGTCAAAAAGATCGTTCTGCTAGGAAAGCAAAAAAGAATTCTTCTAACTAAAAACGTTGTGGATTATAAAAAGTAAGGGACTAGAATCGTAAAGATTTTAGTCCCTTACTTTTTATATGATAAATATTTAAGTCACTTTTAAAATAACTCTTTTTTAAAAGTAGTTATCGTTAAAAGTAGAGAAAATTACCGATTAATTGTAAAGATTTTTGTCGAAAACATCAAAATGTTAGTGTTAAACATCAACATTTTGATGTTTTCTCGAGAAAAAAATAATAAAATTACAGAATTTTTGGCGTGTTTTAGCAAAAAGTAGGAAGTTTCGGCACTTTTTTTGTTAAAAAATCAGCTTTATTAGTTGATATTAAAGGAAATTCATTTTTTTTTACGGAGGATAAAAAAATTTTACACACAAAAAAAATCATTTTCTAATATAATATAAATAACCACCAAAATAAAGAATAAAGGAGCGAAGAGAGATGAAGATAAAAAGGTGTTTATTAACCAATCGATGGAGAAAACACGCGATTTGGTAACGTATTTTGATTGGTGCGTTTAGTTATTGGTAGCAGAAAGAGTTCTAGGAGGAAAGAAGAAATGAGAAGGATTTTGGTATTAACAAAGAACATTTTAGTTGAGCAAACATTTCAGCAGCAATTACAACATTTAAATTATGAAGTCTTTTGTACGAACTGCTGTGAAGAAACTATAGAACATGAGTTAACTTTTTTTAATTATTTTGATGCAATTGTATTAAGCGAAACACTATCTCAGAACGATTGCTTGAGATTATTAGGAAGTCTTTCATCGTTAGAGAAGCCGATTTATCGACGTTCACAATCGATGTGTAATAAACGTGAAGCAGAGATTTGGCAGGAAAGAGGTATTATCCGGTGGTTAGGCCTCAAAGATTCATTGGAAGATATTCGTGAAAAAATTGACACGGTCGATCAAAGTTTTGCCGAAGTCACAGCCGAGCTACTTGATGACCAAGTAAAAAAGATTCGCTTTACAAAAAACGAACAACGCTTTTTAAAAATCTTGTATCAGCATGCCCACGAAGGGTTGGATCGTGATCAAATTTGTCGCTTGCTTTGGCAGAAAGAACCAGATGCTTCTACAAAATCGCAGCTGTCTTTCGTATGTAAACGAGTGAAACAAAAATTTAGTGATGCAGGTATGAACGAAGAGATTATTACAACCTCTTGGGGAAAAGGGTATCAAATAAATGAACAAATTTTGCCTTATTTAGAGCAAACGTTATTTGAAACAGCTCAGTAAGGAAAGATTCCTACGAAAACAATTGACTTTTTAGCAGATCTTTCTTATACTTTTGACTATAAGCTAAAGGATATGAGGAATCTTATTTTGATCACAGAAAGCCGTTCATTGCTGAGAGAAGGGCATCAGATAAATTTACTTGCTCCCTTTAGATGGACTTGATAGAAATATCAACGCGACTCTGCGTTATAGAGCTTAAGAGGTAATGATCCAACATCATTGCAATCAAGGTGGTACCGCGAGCAATCGTCCTTGACTGCAATGGTGTTTTTTGTGTTCACAATCTGCCACTTAAGAGGGTACAAAATATAAATAGTTAATTATTAATAGAAAGTAGGAAAATCAATGAAAGAATTAACAAGTAGTCAAGTTCGTCAAATGTATTTAGACTTCTTTAAGTCTAAAGGACATTCAGTAGAACCAAGCGCTTCTTTAGTACCAGTAAACGATCCAACATTATTATGGATTAACTCTGGTGTTGCGACCTTGAAAAAATATTTTGATGGCTCTGTTGTGCCAGAAAATCCAAGAATTACGAATGCTCAAAAATCTATTCGTACAAATGATATTGAGAATGTTGGGAAAACGGCTCGTCATCATACAATGTTTGAAATGTTAGGGAACTTCTCAATTGGAGATTATTTTAAAAATGAAGCGATTCACTGGGCCTGGGAATTTTTAACTGGTGCTGAATGGCTTGCTTTTGACCCAGAAAAATTATATGTGACTGTTTATCCGAAAGATACAGAAGCAAAACGCATTTGGCGTGATGAAGTTGGTTTATCTGAAGATCATATTATTGATGTAGAAGATAACTTCTGGGATATCGGTGCTGGTCCAAGTGGTCCGGATACGGAAATCTTTTATGATCGCGGCGAAGAATTTTTAGATATTCCAGAAGATGATCCAGAAAATTATCCTGGTGGCGAAAATGAACGCTATTTAGAAATTTGGAACTTAGTGTTCTCTGAATTTAACCATACACCAGAAGATACGTACGAACCATTACCACATAAAAACATTGATACGGGCATGGGCTTGGAACGTGTTGTATCTATTATTCAAGATGCACCAACAAATTTTGAAACTGATTTATTTATGCCAATCATTCATGCGGTAGAAGCTTTAGGAACCAACGTGAAATATGGAGATGCACCACAAACGGATGTTTCCTTTAAAGTGATTGCTGACCATATTCGTGCCTTATCCTTTGCAATTGGTGATGGTGCGCTTCCTTCAAATGAAGGTCGTGGCTATGTGTTACGTCGTTTATTACGTCGTGCGGTAATGCACGGGAAAAAATTAGGCATTAATGAAGCCTTTTTATACAAATTAGTGCCTGTTGTTGGCGAAATCATGGTAAGCTACTATCCAGAAGTATTACAACAAAAAGACTTCATCGAAAAAGTGGTTCGGACAGAGGAAGAACGTTTCCATGAAACCATCAATGAAGGTTTAAGCATGTTAAATGAGGTTATTAAAGAAGTTAAAGATGCAAAAGGCGATACATTAGATGGAAAAATTATCTTCAAACTTTATGATACTTTTGGCTTCCCCGTAGAATTAACGGAAGAAGTTGCGGAAGATGAAGGCTTGAAAGTCGATCATGCTGGGTTTGAAACAGAAATGGAAGCACAGCGTGAACGCGCTCGTTCTGCCCGCAGTAAAGAAACTTCAATGGGTGTTCAATCTGCTTTATTAACAGATATTAAAGTAGAAAGTAAATTTGTTGGCTATACAGAATTAACACATGATAGTGAATTATTTGTTATTATTCAAGGTGACGCACTAGTAAATGAAGCATCTGCAGGAACAGCCGAATTAATTTTTGCTGAAACACCATTTTATGCTGAAATGGGTGGACAAATTGCTGACCGCGGCTATGTAAAAAATACCGCAGGGGAAGTCGTTGCCAACGTGGTGGATGTGAAAAAAGCACCAAACGGTCAATTTTTACACAAAGTAGAAGTTTTGGCGCCATTAGCAGAAGGCCAAATTTATCAATTGCAAGTGGACGAACGGATGCGGACACGTATTTTGAAAAATCATACGGCAACCCATTTATTGCATCGTGCTTTAAAAGATGTGTTAGGGGAGCATGCCAACCAAGCAGGCTCATTAGTTGCACCAGGACATCTACGTTTTGACTTTACTCATTTTGGGCAAGTTACATCAGAAGAACTAGCGCGGATGGAAGCCATCGTTAACGAAAAAATTTGGGAAGCTATTCCTGTTGTCACAATTGAAACAGATATTGATACAGCGAAAAACATGGGCGCAATGGCGTTATTTGGCGAAAAATATGGCAAAGAAGTCCGTGTAGTTAATATTGGGGATTACTCTATCGAATTATGTGGTGGAACACATGTTGCTAATACAGAAGATATCGGGATTTTCAAAATTGTTTCTGAATCTGGGATTGGTGCAGGAGTACGCCGTATTGAGGCAGTGACGAGTAAAGAAGCGTATCAACTTTTACAAGAAGAAGAACGTCAATTGAAAGAGATTGCTACACTAGTTAAATCACCTCAATTAAAAGAAGTGGTTACGAAAACAGAGCAATTGCAACAACAATTACGTGATCTACAAAAAGAAAACGAACAATTGGCTGGCAAATTAGCGAACCAACAAGCTGGTGACATTTTTAAAGATGTCAAAGACGTCAACGGTGTTCGTTATATTGCCGCTCAAGTCAATGTTAAAGACATGAATCAATTACGCCAATTGGCTGACCAATGGAAACAAAAAGAATTGTCTGATGTACTAGTTCTAGCAACTGCACAAGATGAAAAAGTAAGCTTGTTAGCGGCTATGACAAAAGACATGAACGGAAAAGGCTTAAAAGCCGGTGACTTAATCAAAGCAATTGCGCCAAAAGTTGGCGGTGGCGGCGGTGGTCGTCCTGATATGGCTCAAGCTGGTGGGAAAAATCCAGCAGGGATTGCGGATGCCTTAGCAGAAGTTGAAAACTGGTTGGCAAATGCCTAATTAAAAATGTTTTCCCTATTATTAATATAAGGAGAATGCTCTTTATAGCAATAATGACAGCCCTCTTCAAAGTTATGAAATTGATTTTGAAGGGGGTTCTTTTTTATAAGTGATTAGGGAGAGAAAACAGTAGATTGCACGAATGTGTAAGTTTTCATCTTCAATTGACAATGGTATAATAAGCAACGGAGGAATCAAAAATATGAATGAAAATCAATTATCAAAACGTCTCGCAACGGTTGGTGATTTAATCCCTAGAGGAAGTCGCTTAGCAGACATTGGTTCAGACCATGCTTATTTACCAGTTGCTTTAATGTTAGAAAATAAACTGTCTTTTGCTGTGGCTGGGGAAGTGGTAGAAGGCCCTTATCAATCTGCCAAAACCCAAGTCAGTAAATCCAATTTGACGGATAAGATTATCGTACGTTTAGCGAACGGGCTAGATGCAATTGAACCTGAAGATCAAATAGACGTCATTAGTATTTGTGGAATGGGCGGCACATTAATCCGAGATATTTTAGAAGCTGGACGCAAAAAAAATCGTTTAACAGGGAAGGAACGCCTTGTTTTACAACCGAATATTGGTGAACCAACTTTACGCCGCTGGTTAATGGCAAATGACTACAGTATTATTGATGAAACAATCGTGGAAGAAAACCGTAAATTGTATGAAATTATCGTAGCCGAAAAAACAGAGCAATCCGTTTCTTATACGGACCAAGAATTACTATTTGGGCCAGTTTTAATTAAAAAACAAGGACCGGTTTTTACTAAAAAATGGCAACGAGAATTAAAACAGCGCAAAACTGTTCTTGCACAACTAGCAAAAGCAAGTGGAGAACATATTGAAAAGCAAGCGAAACTACAGCAAGACCAACAATTAATTGAGGAGGTACTGGCCAATGGCTGTGAACGGTAAGACATTGATTCGACGCTTCAATGACTATTGTCCCGAATGGTTAGCAGAAACGGGAGATCCTGTGGGCTTGCACATTGGTACGTTAGATAAACCAATTGAAAATGTGATGGTTACCTTAGATGTTCGTCCTGAGGTCGTTGCAGAAGCAGTTGAGAAGCAGGTTGATTTAATTATTGCGAAACACCCACCTATTTTCCGCCCAGTTAAGCGATTAACCACAGATAATTTTCAAGAAAAAATGTACGCTGATTTATTAAAACACGATATTGCTGTTTACGCAGCGCATACTAATATGGATATTATTGACAATGGGCTAAATGATTGGTTTTGTGAATTATTGGGAATTAAACAGACCACCTTTTTAACTAAAACACATACTGTTCCTTATAAAAAATTAGCCGTTTTTGTGCCAATTGATGAAGCTCCGCAAATGAGAGAAGCTTTAGGTCTAGCTGGCGCCGGGTCTCAAGGTGATTATTCTAAAACAAGTTACTCTTTAATTGGAACAGGACGTTTTACACCAACACAAGGAGCAAATCCCACGATTGGCGAAATTGGTCAAGAAAGTGTCGTCCAAGAAGCAAAAATCGAAGTGATTTTCCCTGAAACTAAACAAGAACAAGTTCTTGCAGCTATGTTACAAGCGCATCCTTATGAAGAACCGGCGTATGATGTTTATACCATTGAAAATCAATCAAAAGAATTTGGTTTAGGTCGGGTTGGAGTATTAGACAAGCCTGTGAGACTCTCTGATTTTGTACAGCAAGTCAAGGAAGCTTTCCAATTGGATGGCTTGCGGGTCATTGCAAAAGATGATACTAAAATGATTCAACGGGTAGCCATTTGTGGTGGAAGTGGTGAAAAATTCTATCATGATGCATTACGTAAACAAGCCGATGTCTATATTACTGGTGATGTGTATTATCATACGGCACATGACATGATTGCTGAAGATTTACCAGTCATCGATCCTGGTCATTACATTGAAGCGCTTTGTAAGCCAAAACTTGTGGAATTAATGAATCAATGGAAACAAGAAAATGAGTGGGCTGTATCCATTTTTGAATCAGAAGCGAATACCAACCCATTTCGTTTTAAATAAAAAAATGAAGATTAAAGGAGTGTTCTTTTATGTATGAAAATTTATTACCTCGTTTTTTACGCTATGTGAAAACAGAAACACGCTCAGATGCAACAAGCACAACGACACCATCAACACAAACACAAGTAGCCTTTGCACAAACCTTAAAAAAAGAATTAGAAGAATTAGGGATGAACGATGTTATTTATAACGAAACAAATGGTTTTGTGATTGCTACGTTACCTAGTAACGTGGAGAAAGACGTTCGTTCAATCGGCTTTATTGCCCATATGGATACCGCTGATTTTAATGCAGTGAATGTTTCTCCGCAAATTGTTGAGAACTATGACGGAGAATCAACGATTCCTTTAGATAAAGAAGGCAAATTCACTTTAAATACGAAAGACTTTCCTAACTTAAAAAATTATCGTGGTGAAACACTTATCACAACAGATGGTACCACTTTATTAGGGGCTGATGATAAATCAGGTATTGCGGAAATAATGACAGCCATGGAATATTTAATTAATCACCCAGAAATTAAACATGGCACCATTCGTGTGGCTTTCGGTCCTGACGAAGAAATTGGTGTAGGTGCCGACAAATTTGATGTCGCTCAATTTAACGTGGATTTTGCTTATACAATGGATGGCGGACCAGTAGGTGAATTACAATTTGAAACGTTTAATGCGGCGCAAGCAGAAATTACAATTCAAGGGAAAAACGTTCATCCAGGAACAGCAAAAAATACAATGATTAATGCGTTACAATTAGGAATTGATTTCCATAATGCCTTACCTGCTGACGAAGTTCCAGAAAAAACAGCAGGTGAAGAAGGCTTTTATCATTTAGCAGCGTTTGCTGGAACGCCAGAAGAAGCTACAATGACGTATATTATTCGCGATCACAATCGCGAGATTTTTGAAGCACGTAAAGCTAAAATTAAAGAAATTCAGCAAACATTGAATGCACCATTTGATGAAGAACGAATCAAAGTTGATTTATTTGATCAATACTATAATATGCGAGAAGTGATTGAAAAAGATATGTCCATTGTCGAAATTGCTAAACAAGCAATGGAAGAATTGTCAATTCAACCAATTATTGAACCAGTTCGCGGTGGAACGGATGGCTCAAAAATTTCTTATTTAGGGATTCCAACACCAAATATCTTTGCTGGTGGCGAAAATATGCATGGCCGTTTTGAATTTGTTTCATTACAAGCCATGGAAAAAGCGACCAATGTGATTATTAAAATTGCTGAATTAAATGCAAAATAAATGAGGCACTCAATAGGAAAGTAAGAAAACGGGCAACCGAGAACTTACTTTCCTGTTGTAGTTTCATGAGTCGTTGAAAATTTTTTTGCAATTAGAATCAGAACAAGGTATCCTAGTACAGTAACTAGTTAGGAGGCCAGAAAGAATGCTTCAGTGGATAGTAATCATTTATTTCCTCGTCATTAATTTAGTATTGTTTAGTATGATGGGTTATGATAAAAAACAAGCAAAACGTGGGGACTGGCGTATTCCAGAACGCCGCTTATTGACGATAGGACTTGTCGGTGGCGGTCTAGGTGGGCTAATGGGACAAAAGAAATTTCATCATAAAACTCAAAAACCAGTTTTTGCATTGTGTTATTCAATTGGCGTAATCGCGATGATTAGTTGCATCTATCTAACGTTTAAGTAAGAACAAAAAAGGAGAAGCGATGAAAGGAAAAGTAAAAATTGGCTTAAATATGTTGTTAATGATTATCGTTTTAGGCGTAATCTTTTATGTCATGGATAATTCATTAAGTGATATTTTTGCTCAACTGATGGAAACGAGTTGGCTGGTGCTGATTGCTGTTATTTTTTTTGGAGTAGTTTATCAATTTGCAGAAGGGCGCTCAATCAAGGAAATAGCTCGTTATTTTAACAAAGACTTTACAACAGTGGATGGTTTTTTTACTTCTTGTTATGTAGCATTTTATCGGATTATTTCATTTGGCACGGGAACCTTGCTTTCAGAAATTTATTTTTATAAGAAAAAAGGAATTCCTGTTTCTAAAAGTGTGGGAATAACGGCATTACATATGATTATGTACAAAGCAGCCGTGATTTTTTTAGCAATTATTGGTTTGATTATTCAATTTTCCCTGTTTTATGAAAATGCGCCTAAAATGATTCCATTCATTTTAGCAGGTGTTATTTTAACATTAGTAATAATTGCAGCATTACTTATTTTATCTAGTAGCTTAAAGTTGCAAGTTTTATTGGTTAAGTTTGCCAATCGTTGGTTTAAACGACCAAAACTAAGAGATTGGGTGGATAATTGTAATTTACAAATCTATTCCTTGCGGGCAGCTGTCCAAACAATTACACAAGATCGCTCAGCGTTGCTTCGAATCTTTTCATGGAATGTATTTAAATTATTATTTTGGTACATTATTCCTTACATTGTTTTAGTAGAAAATCACCCGAATATTGATTTATTATTAGTGATGTCCTTTACCAGTTTTGCTGTTATTCTTTCAGGAGTTATTCCGACACCTGCTGGCATTGGTCCATTTGAATTTGTTTACTTATTGTTGTTTAAACCATTGGTCGGCAATGTTGATGCTGTAGCATCTGTTTTACTGTATCGATTTGGTAGCTTTGTGTTACCCTTTTTGATTGGCTTGGTTTATGTCGCCATTGAGAAACGAAAATCATTACGCATTGAGATTGAAGAAATAAAACGTCAAACAGATGAATAAGGTAGAACGAGAAAAAGAGCGACTCTTTTTCTCGTTCTTTTTTTTAAAAGGAATTGACTTGTACGAGGGATGTCTTATAATAGACTTAATACATGACTAAAAAATATTTTTTTGAACTAATAAAAATTATGGTAAAGGGGTGGCGAAAATTATTGCTGATTGTACAGCAGTGCTGTTATGCGGCGGGAAAAGTTCACGGATGGGATTTGATAAAGCATTATTGAAAATTCAAGGCCAATACGTGATCTTGCAAACAGCTGAAAAGTTAATGGAACTGTTCGAAGAGGTTATTTTAGTAACGAATGATAGTCAAAAATTTCCTAAGGCGTTTAGAAAATGCACAATCATTCAAGATATGTATCTTGGAAAGGGGCCATTAGGTGGGATTGTGACAGCAATGAACTATACTCAGAAAGCTGAAGTGTTTGTAATTGCCTGTGATATACCAACTTTTTCTCCTAAACTTGTGTATCAGTTAGCCTCTAAGCGTGGACAAAATCAAGTAACAATCTTTGACTTTGAAGGTCGTCAAGAACCATTATTTGGCTTTTATCGATGTTCTTGTTTACCAACATTTCAAAAACAGCTTGCGCAAAATAACTATCAGATTCGGCAAGAATTTGAGCATCTATCTGTAAAAACGGTGCAACTATCAAAAGAGAATCAACTTAAAAATGTCAATCGAAAAGAAGAATTGTCTCAGTGGTATCGATAAAAAGGAGGAATCGTAATGGATTTTTTCAGTAGTGAAGAAATAGTTGCAAGCTTAGGTGATAAGGCAGAAATGAAAGGGAAATTATCGTTTGTTCGACTCTGTATTTTAGGCATCATGGCTGGTTTTTGTATTGCACTAGGTTACTTGGCGTTTATTCGTATCACTGGAACTGCCCCCACAGAATGGGGAAGTTTTAACAACTTTCTGGGTGGAGCTTTATTTCCAGTTGGATTGATAGCGCTTACTTTTGTTGGTGGTGAGTTAGCAACAGGCAATATGATGGTAATGACATTAGGCGTATTACAGAAAAAGGTTCGAGTGGGCGCTCTTTGTTATAACTGGCTAGTTGTTTTATTGACCAATTGTCTAGGCGGATTTCTTGTGGCGTATTTATTTGGCCATATTGTTGGGTTAACTGAAGGTGCGTTTCTGGATAAAACAGTCGCAGTTGCTCAGGCGAAAATTGCTGATCCACCGCTAGTTGCTTTTGTTTCAGGGATTGGCTGTAATATTTTTGTTTGTTTAGCGGTTTATCTCGGAGCGTTGGCAAAATCATATTTAGGTAAAATGTTTGGCTTATGGTTTCCTGTCATGGTTTTCGTTGTTTGTGGGTTTCAACACGTGGTCGCCAATGCGTTTATTATTCCAGCGGCAATTTTTTCACAAAGTACCACAATCAGTTGGTGGGATTATTTGCAGAATACATTATGGGTATTTTTAGGCAATGCAGTAGGTGGCAGTCTTTTTATGGCCGTACCATTGATCTTTATGACAAAACCAGCAACTGTCAAACCAAGAGTTGAGAAAACGATTCAGACGGAGGAGCTCTATGGCAATTGAGGTACCAAATATGATTCAAATTGGATCTACTGGTCGGAATAGTGGCAAAACGACATTAGCCGAAGCCCTTATTAAACAGTACCAAGAAGTCTATCCAATTTATGGCTTGAAGATTATTACGATTAGTGGTCAACGAGGGGTGTGTCAACGAGGCACAAAAGGATGCGGAATTTGTACCAGTATTACAGCTGGTTATGAATTAGTAGAAGAGCAAGAGACGATTGGCAATAAAGATACCATGAAATTATTAGCTGCAGGTTGTCAAAAAGTTTTTCTATTGAAAGTTTTTCAAGAAAATTTGGCGGAAGCCATTCAGCAATTTCTGAAAGCTGTGCCGGCCCAAGCATTAATCATTTGTGAATCAAATTCATTACGTAATGTTGTGCAGCCAGGACTATTTCTTATGATGAATAACCAGAATCGCCAAAAAGAATCAGCAAAAAATGTTATAGATAAAGCCGATTTTTGTTTACTATCTGCTGAAATACCAAAAGAATTGCGTATCTATTATCAAGGAGAACAACTTCAAGTTTCACTAAAAAGGGGGAATAAAAAGGAATGTGTGCATTAAGCTTAATTGAAAAAGAAGCGATTATTCTAGAAAACGATGCTGATCCACAACGAATTTTAAATATTTTAATTGAATTACAATTTGCTTCAGAAGAAGGGTATATCGATCAGGAGACAGCTCAATTAGTTGCAGAGCATCTACATTTAACGGAAGCGCGAGTCTATGAAATCGTCAGTTTTTATGCCATTTTAAAGACGGAACCGCAAGCGAAGTATGTCTTGAAGATTTGTAACAGCACACCGTGTCATTATACTGGTGGGGCGATGGTTGCCGAAGTTTTAGAAACCATTTTAGAAGTGCCAGAGAATCAGCCGACACCAGATGGCTTATTTATGTATCACAGTATTCCTTGTATCGGGGCTTGTGATTTAGGTCCAGTAATTAAAATTAAGGACACCGTTTTTAGTCAACTAACCGAAGAGAAAATTTATCAATTAATTCAACATTTACAAAATGATTGCTATGAAGGACTGTAGGAGGTGAGTCAATGCTTAAGAGAAACCAACCAATGTTATTAGAGAGAATGGGAAAAATGCAATCTGCGACCGATGTTGCTGAATATTGTAAATACGATGGATTTGATGGTTTAAAAAGAGCAATTTCACTATCGGATGAAGAAATTTTAAACGAACTGGATGTTGCTCACTTAAGAGGTCGCGGTGGAGCAGCCTATCCTTTAGGAAAAAAATGGCGCCATCTTTATCATGCAAAAGGAACCACAAAGTACATTGTTTGTAATGCTGATGAAGGCGAACCAGGGACCTTTAAGGATAAAGTACTTTTATCTGAAGATCCATTGAGTGTGATTGAAGGAATGATCATTGCTGGCTATTTATTTTCAGCAAAAGCAGGTTATATTTATATGCGAGGAGAATATCGCAGAATTCAAAAAACATTTCAAGAAGCACTCGATAATGCACGACAAGCTGGCTTTTTAGGGGAAAACATTTTAGGAATTGAAGGATTCAATTATGATATTACGATTATTTCTGGTGCTGGCGCCTATATTTGTGGGGAAAACTCAGCACTTTTAAATTCAATTGAAGGAAAAACGGGGCGGCCGCGTGTTAAACCACCACACTTAGCAGATGTTGGTTTATATTTGCAACCAACATTAGTAAATAATGTTGAATCATTTGCAAGTGTTCCTGTAATTTTACGAGAAGGTGGACAAGCCTTTTTAGAGATGGGTACTGCCGATGGTGGCGGCACAAAGCTAATTTGTTTGTCTGGACATATTAAAAATCGGGGCTTATACGAGGTCAACCTTGGAACACCATTAGAAGAAATAATTTATGGCGAGCAATACGGCGGAGGCTCTGCAACTGGTCGACCATTAAAATTTATTCACTTCGGTGGACAATCCGGTCCAATTGGTGCTGTCGCAACGTTAAGGGATTGTTTGTATTCTTACGAAGATTTATGGGCGCATGATTTATCTGTCGGCTCTGGCGCAATTGTAGTAATGGATGATTCAGTCAATGTTGTGGACTATTTAGTACACGTGGCGGCCTTTTTTGCTCATGAGTCCTGTGGTAAATGCACCCCTTGTCGATTGGGAACAACTAGGATTTTGGAATTATTGAGTAAATTCAATCGGAACGAGGCAACAGCTAGTGATTTGCCGCGATTGGAAAAGATGCTCACGCATGTCACGCGATTATCAGCTTGTGGTTTGGGACAATCCGTCGCAAATCCAATGAAGAGTGCATTGGCTTTGTTTCCAGAAGAATTTGAAACGACTGCTGAAACAGAAATCTATGTCACCAGCAAAGGAGGTTGGTAAAAATGAAAACAAAGTTGCATACGCAAACAGTTACATTGTCTATTGATAACCAAGAAGTAACTGTGCCTAAAGGGACTACCATTCTCGAAGCAGCGAAAGGGCTAGGTGTTGAAATCCCAACGCTCTGTCATTTAAAGGAATTAGCGCCTGATGGTTCTTGTCGGATGTGCGTGGTTGAGGTGGAAGGTGGCCGACGTGGTGGCTTAACAACTGCTTGTACGGCACATTGTCAAGAGGACATGGTTGTGTCAACACATTCTGAAAAAGTTGCTGATTCCAGACGTTTTATTCTTGATTTATTATTGAGTAATCATAAATTAGACTGTTTTTCTTGTGGAAAAAACGGGGATTGTCAATTACAACAGTATGCGCTAGATTATGGGATTGATGCCACTAGCTTTACCGAGGGGAAAAGAATGCCTTGCCACCAAGAAGATACCAGTAATCCATTTTTCTCTTATGATCCAGAAAAGTGTATCATGTGTCGTCGTTGTGCCCGTGTCTGTCAATTGCGGCAGGGAAGAGATGTACTTAGTATTGCTAATCGTGGCTTTGAAACAAAAATGATGCCGAGTTATGGGCAGGCGTTTGATCAATCTATCTGTGAATCATGTGGCAATTGTGTCTCTTCCTGTCCTACAGGTGCGTTAACAGCAAAAGATACAAAAGAGTACCGCAAATGGGAAACCCAGAAAATTCCTACAACTTGTCCACATTGTGGGACAGGCTGTCAGATGAATTTACTCGTTAAAAATAATCGTTTGGTGGGTGTTGAACCCCTGGATGGACCAGCTAATAAAAATTTACTTTGTGTGAAAGGAAAATTTGCTTCATATAAATTTGTTGGGTCAGGAGATCGCTTAACGGAGCCATTAATTAAACGGAATGGGATTTTTGAACCTGCTTCTTGGGAAGAAGCCTTAACGCTTGTTTCGTCAAAATTTAACGAAATTAAAGCAGAAAACGGTCCGGATGCTCTTGCTGGTTTTTCGTGCTCTAGAGCGACAAATGAAGATAATTATGTCTTTCAAAAAATGGTGCGTGCTGCTTTTGGTACCAATAATGTTGATAACTGTGCCCGTGTTTGTCATTCGGCTTCGGTCCATGGTTTAGCCCAAACCTTAGGCTCTGGTGCGATGACTAATCCTATTGCTGATATCACTGAAGATGTCGACATGATTTTATTAGTAGGTTCCAATCCAGAAGAAGCTCATCCAGTTATTGGTGCGCAAATTCGCCAAGCCATCCAAAGAGGAACGCAAGTTGTTGTTGTTGATCCGCGGAAAATTAACTTAGTGAAGGATAGTGCGCTGCATTTACAAGTTCAGGCGGGAACGAATGTCGCATTTGCTAATGGCATGATGCATGTGATTTTGAAAGAAGGTTTAGCAGATCGCCATTTTATTGAAGAACGGACAGAAGGATTTTTAGATTTAGAAAAAATGGTGGCTGATTATACGCCGGAAAAAGTCGCAGAAATTTGTCATATTCATCCAGAAGATTTAATTCAAGCAGCACGCATGTATGCAAAAGCAGAGAAAGCACCAATCATTTATTGTTTAGGCGTAACGGAACATTCGACAGGAACTGAGGGTGTTATGAGTATGTCTAATTTGGCAATGTTGGTTGGTAAAGTTGGAAAACCAGGCTGTGGTGTCAATCCTTTGCGAGGTCAAAATAATGTTCAAGGTGCTTGCGATATGGGCTGTATGCCTTATGATTTCCCAGGCTATCAAAAAGTCAATAATCCAGAAGTAATCGACAAATTTGAAAAAGCTTGGCATGTGCCGTTAAATCGAAACACAGGTTTAACTTCTACTAAAGTCTTACCAGCAGCAACGGCAGGAAGCGTCAAAGGCCTTTATATTTTTGGAGAAGATCCAATTGTTACGGATCCAGACACAGGACATGTTCGTCAGGCTTTAGAAAGTTTAGACTTTTTAGTTGTTCAAGAATTATTTATGACCGAAACGGCTGCTTATGCAGATGTCGTTTTACCAGGCATCAGTTATGCAGAAAAAGACGGGACATTTACAAATACAGAACGGCGCGTGCAAAGAGTTCGTAAAGCTGTTGAACCAAGAGGACAAGCGCGAGAAGACTATGAAATTTTTTGTGAAGTCATGACACGAATGGGCTATCCTTGTGCGTATGAATCTGCAAAAGAAATTATGAAAGAAATTTCAGCTGTGACGCCTTCGTTTGGTGGAATTAATTATGAACGATTAGAGAAGGAGAGCTTACAATGGCCTTGTCGTAGCTTGACAGATCCAGGTACGCCGATTATGCATGTGGGCAGTTTTGCTCGTGGGAAAGGTTTATTTAAAGCAATTCCGTATAAGCAAGCACAAGAATTACCAGATGAAGAGTACCCGTATTTAATGTCGACAGGCCGAATGCTTTACCATTACAATACCCGAGCAATGACAGGACGAACGGAAGGGATTAACCAAATAGCGAATCACTCTTATATTGAGATAAATGCAGTCGATGCACAAGCTCTGGGAATCCAAGAAGGTGACAAAGTTGAAGTTCATTCTCGACGTGGCAAAATTGAAACCTATGCGGCTGTCGGAAATCGAGTATTTCCGCAAGAAGTCTTTATGACATTCCATTTTCCAGATGGGAATGTTAACGAAATCACCAATGCTGTATTTGATGATATCGCCACAATTCCTGAATATAAAGTTTGTGCCGTTGCGATTAAACCAGTGAATAAATAAAAAAGGATGGTTAAAACATGATCGAGTTGGAAGAAGCACGAGAGAAAATGACCCAACATATGAAGAGTCAATGTGAAACAGAAGAAGTGGCGCTGCTTGATTCCTTGGGGCGGATTAGCGGAGAAACCATTTTTGCAGAGACAGCGATTCCTCATTTTCCTCGTGCCGGAATGGATGGGTATGCCGTTCGTGCAGTAGAAACACGAGGTGCGACTGCTGAAAGCCCAAGTTGTTTAAAAGTCGTCGGTTCTTTAGTGGCAGGGGATTCCATGTTTTATTGTAATCAGACGAATAACTGTGCGATTAAAATAACAACAGGTGCTTTTATTCCAACCGATTTTGATGCTGTAGTGCCACAAGAATGGACGGATTTTGGGCAAGACCATGTTAAAATTTTTCGCTCTGTCACTGCGGGCCAAAACTATGCGGAAATTGGAGAAGATATTGCTTTTCAGCAAAAAATTTTAGCAAAACATCAACAGATTAATAGTCGCATGATTGGTTTGTTGGCAATGCAAGGGATTGATAAAGTTGTTGTTTTGAAGCGCATGAAGGTGGGGATTTTAGCGACCGGTAGTGAGTTAGTTTCTTTGGAAGAACCACTGTCAGTTGGGAAAATTTATAATAGTAATCTCTACATGTTAGCAGCTTTTGTCAAAGCGAGTGGTAATGAAGTAATCCACCTAGACCATTGTTCAGATGACCCTGAAGAATTAGCGAAGAGGCTGATTGAGATTTCACCAAAACTTGATGTATTAATTACTTGTGGTGGTGTTTCGGTAGGTGAAAAGGATAATTTACCTTTAGCAATTAAACGTATCGGAGGAACAGAGTTGTTTCATTTTGTAAATATGAAACCTGGAACCCCAGTTATGGGAAGTAAATTTCAAGAAACACTCATTTTAAGCGTTTCAGGCAATCCGTTTGCGGCAATGGTTAATTTACATCTTTTTTACTGGACATTATTAGCTACTTTTTTTAATTGTGTCGAGTTAAATCTCAAGGAACGAACAGTAATTTTAGCGCATGAATTAGCCCCCAGTAGACTACGTCGATTTTACCGAGCGAAAGAAATAGATGGCAAAGTAAATTTAGTGACAAAAAGTCATCTTTCATCCAATTTATCAAATACTTTAGAAACAAATTGCCTACTAGAACAACCAGCTGGTGTACTACTCAAAAAAGGCGCGCTTGTAAAAGTCTATTATTGGCAAACTTGATGACAACCTGACCTAAGATTAGTATGAAAGTAAGCCATCAGTCGAGTCGACTGGTGGCTTATTGCTTATCAAGTTTTAAGACTTAGACAAAAGTCTGGTCAGGCTAAGCGAAGCACGTAATTTTTGTCACTTAACGTTTTTTTACTTCGATTTCTCACTAAAAAAAATTATGGATGCCAGATTGTTTTTTTGATGCAAGAGTGATACACTTGAAAAAGAAGTATTGTGTAAACGTTAACAAATGTCAAATGTGAGGTGGAGAAATGGTTCAAAGTAAGGAATTTACGCACTTGAATACACAAGGAGAAGTGCATATGGTTGATATTTCGGAAAAAAATGACACTGAAAGAACAGCCCTCGCTTATGGAGAAATTCACATGTTGGAAGCGACAGCAGAAGCGGTTCAGACCCAAATGATTAAAAAAGGTGAAGTATTACAGGTAGCAAGAGTAGCTGGGATTACCGCCGCAAAACGAACGTTTGAATGGATTCCTTTGTGTCATTTGGTTGCTTTGACAAAGTGTGAAATTCAGTTTGATTGGCGCAATCAAACTTGTTTAGAAGTACGTTGCTTTACAAAAACAGTGGGTTCAACTGGCGTTGAAATGGAAGCGCTAACAGGTGTGCAAGCAGCACTCTTAACAATTTATGACATGTGTAAAGCAATTGATCGAGGAATGACAATGACAAACATTGGTTTATTAGAGAAAAATGGTGGACGTAGTGGTCATTTCATTCGTTCTTCAATTAAATCAAAGGAAAGTGATGAGTGAACAGCATGAAAGATGCATTTAACCGTGAAATTGATTATGTTCGTTTGTCTTTAACAGATCGTTGTGACTTACGTTGCACGTATTGCATGCCAGCAACAGGTCTTTGCTTTTTAAAAAAAGAGCAGCTTCTAACAGATGATGAGATTATTTTTTTACTGAGGATATTAGCGAAAGAAGGCATCAAAAAAGTTAAATTAACAGGTGGTGAACCGCTTGTTAGACCAAATTTACTCTCTTTAATTAAAAGGATAAAGCAAATCTCAGGCATCGAAAAAGTAACCTTAACGACTAATGGCATGAAGTTAGCTCGTGAGGCTCAAGGATTAAAAGAGGCGGGCTTGGACGGCATTAATATTAGCTTAGACACTTTGGATCCAGAAGAATTTCGAGAAATAACAAGAGTTGGTCAGTTAAGGAATGTTCTGGCGGGCTTAGAACAAGCGATTGATGTGGGATTACCTAATATCAAAATTAATACTGTAGCTAGGAAAGAGCTAAGTGAAGCAACAATTGTAGAACTGGCTGAAATCGCTAAGAAAGAGACTGTGCATCTTCGTTTCATTGAAATGATGCCAATTGGATTAGGGAAGGAGCATCCAGGTAAGCAACAAGAAGAAGTAGAAGACATTTTAACCAAACATTATGGAACGTTACAACCATACCAAAAACCATTGGGCAATGGCCCTGCTAGTTATTACGCCTTAAAAGATTTTAAAGGAAAAATAGGTTTTATTAGTGCATTAGGGCATTGTTTTTGCGAGACGTGCAATCGAATTCGAATTACTGCAGACGGCCATTTAAAAACGTGCCTGCATTCTGCAGACGGCTACTCGTTAAAAGAAGCTTTAGCTAAGGAACAAACAGCAGAATTGTTAGGGATTATTAAGAGTGGCATTGCCTGTAAGCCTGAAAAACATCTTTTCTTGGAACAACAAGGAGAACAACGATTTATGTCACAAATAGGAGGGTAAGTATGAAAACAGGAGAAATTATTGCAATAAATATTAGCCCGCGAAGAGGCACACAGAAAAAGGAAATTCCTGAAGTCAACTTAATTAAAGGTTTCGGATTAGAAAATGATGCGCACGGCGGTAATTGGCATCGACAAGTCAGTTTGTTATCTTTTGAAGAAATAACGGCTTTCAATGAAAAAGGAGCTCGGGTTGGCAATGGTGCTTTTGGGGAAAACATAATCGTCTCAGGGATTGATTTACGTCAATTACCTGTTGGAACGAAAATGAAAATAGGCGATTCCGAATTGGTGGTTACTCAAATTGGGAAAGAGTGCCATAAACACTGTCAGATTTACGCGCGAGTGGGCGATTGCATCATGCCTAGAGAAGGAATCTTTGCAGTCGTTGTGACAGAAGGTCATATTAAAAAAGGAGACCAGTTAGACGTTGTTTAAAGTGGGCATTGTAACATTAAGTGATCGTTGCTTTCAAGGGCTTGCTGTCGACCAATCGGGTCCCTTGATTCGTGAACAGTTACCTGTGCTCTACCAGGTAACCAAACAAACCATTTTACCAGATGAAGAAAATCAATTAGTAGAGCTATTGCAAGAGTGGTCTAAGACCTGTGATTTGATTTTAACGACAGGCGGCACAGGGGTGAGTGAACGGGATCGGACCCCAGAAGCTACCTTACGTGTAGCAGAGCGAATCATTCCTGGGATCAGTGAGGGCTTGCGTCAACTTAGCTTGGAAAAAACACCATTTGCTATGTTAAGTCGAGGCGTTTCTGTTCAAAGAGGACGCACGCTCATTGTTAATTTGCCTGGTAGCCCGAAAAGTGTAACAGAACATTTGCATTTTTTGTTGCCTGTTTTGCCCCACGCTTTGGATTTAATCACAAATAAAAAAATCATACATGATGAGGAATAAACCATGAAAACAATTCGAACAGAAGAGGCAGTTGGCCTTCCGTTGAGTCATGATATTACGCGAATTGACTATGGAAAGACCAAGGAAGTGTGTTTTAAAAAAGGACATATAGTTGTTCAAGAAGATATTCCAATTCTTTTATCATTAGGGAAAAAACATCTGTTTGTTTCCTTGGATCCAGCAGAAATACATGAAGAAGAGGCAGCGACATTTTTGTATAACCTGTTAACAGATGACTCATGTCAGCCGAGTGAAGTCCATGAAGGAAAAATTGTTGCTAAAGCTAGCACGAGAGGCCTTTTAAAAGTCAATCGAGAAAAATTAATTGCTTTAAATGAAATTGAAGGTCTCGCCTTGTCAACTAAAGTTACCAATATAGAAGTTCAGAAAGATGAAAAAGTTGCAGCCTTTCGAGTGATTCCACTAACAATTTCTAAAAGCCAATTAGAAAAGGCACGCCAGTTCAGCACGTCTGAGCCACTAATCTCTGTGAAACCTTTCAAAAAAATACGGGTCGGGATTGTAACTACTGGCAGTGAAGTTTACACAGGATTGGTTGAGGATGCTTTTTACCCTGTGTTAAAAGCCAAGTTCTCCGCGTATCCTTTAGTTACGATTGTCAAGCAAGAAATTGTCGATGATCAGCCGCAAAAAATTACTGTTGCGATCAAAAAGATGTTAGCACAAGGGCTTGATCTGATTGTTTGTACAGGTGGTATGAGTGTAGATCCTGATGATTTGACACCGTTAGCAATTAAGCAGACAGGTGCTGAAATCGTAACCCATGGGACACCAGTCTTACCAGGCTCAATGTTTTTGCTAGCTTATAAAGGAGAGCAGACGATCATTGGCTTACCAGGTGGTGTTTTATTTTCAGAAAAAACGGTTTTTGATTTGTTGTTACCAAGATTAATGGCCAAAGAAGTGATTAAAAAATCTGAAATTATTGACTTGAGTTATGGCGGGTATTTATAAAAGAAAAGAGGCGTTCAAATGTCTAAACAAAAAAAGACTGTGTTCTTGCTTAGTTTATTCAGTTTAGTTGCCCTAATTGCTGCATGTACAAATCAGCCGCAAAAAGAAACAGTTTCAACAAAAAAAGAAGAAATAACCCTTGCGGCAGCAGCTAGCTTAGAATCAGTCATGGAGAAGAAAATTATTCCAGCCTTTGAAAAAGAGCATCCAGATATTCAGGTAACTGGAACCTATGATAGTTCTGGAAAATTACAGATGCAAATTGAAAAAGGCCTAAAAGCCGATGTATTTTTCTCAGCTTCGACAAAACAAATGAATGCATTGGTTGCAGAAAAACTAATTAATAAGAAAAGTGTCGTTCCTTTATTGGAAAACCAGCTTGTTCTTATTGTGCCTAACCAAGATCAAGCAAAGTGGCATGATTTTTCTGATTTAAAAAAGGCCCAAATGATAGCAATTGGTGATCCTGCGAGTGTTCCAGCTGGTCAATATGCCGAAGAAGGCTTAAAAGCTTTAGGCGCTTGGTCTTATGTAGAAAAACACGCAAGCTTTGGCACGAATGTAACAGAAGTCCTTGAATGGGTGGCTAATGCAAGTGCAGAAGCTGGCTTGGTTTATGCGACAGATGCAGCAACCAATTCAAAAGTAGCGATTGTTGCGGCCATGCCTGAAGCTGCTTTGAAAAAGCCAATCATCTATCCAGTTGGTAAAGTTGCCGCCTCTAAGAAACAAAAATCAGCAGATGCTTTTTTAAATTTTTTACAGAGTCAACAATGCAGAAAATATTTTGAAAATATTGGCTTTAAGTTAACAAAGTAGGTGGGAAAATGGATGTTCGACCAATTCTTTTATCTTTTCAGACAGCAATAATCGCCATTTTATTTACTTTTATTTTAGGAACAGGCGTTGCGTATATTGTTTTTCGTTTGAAAAATCGTAAATTAAAAATTCTTTTGAATAGTTTATTTACGTTGCCATTAGTTTTACCGCCGACTGTTTTTGGTTTTTTTCTCTTAACTATTTTTGGTGTTCAGCAACCAGTGGGCCAGTTTTTACTTGATTTTTTTGCCATTCAAGTTGTTTTTTCGTGGCCAGCTACGGTTATTGCTGCCGTTGCTGTTTCATTTCCTTTAATGTATCGTTCAGCCTTAACGGCGTTTGAACAAATGGATAGTGAATTGTTGGCGGTGGCCCAGACACTCGGGTTTTCGGAAAGTCGATATTTTAGAAAAATTGCGTTACCTTTGTCGATGAACGGTCTCTTGGCCGGTGGCGTGTTAGCCTTTGCCCGTGGGTTAGGCGAATTTGGAGCGACGACAATGTTAGCAGGGAATATTGCTGGCAAAACAAGAACGCTTCCTTTAGCTATCTACTCTGCTGTAGCAAGTGGGGATTGGCGCTTAGCCAATCAATATGTTGTAATTATGTTATTACTTTGCCTGATTATTTTATTTTTTACGGAATTTTTTAGTCAGCGCGCTTGGAGAAGATCGGAATGAGATTAATTGTTGATATTCAAAAAGAATTGAAAAGTCATACTTTGCAAATTCAGTTTGAAACAAAGACTCAAACAACAGGAATTTTAGGTGCTTCTGGTTGTGGCAAGAGTATGTTATTAAAATGTATTGCGGGTGTTGAGACTGCGGATAAAGGTCAGATTGTTTTAAATGATCAAGTCTTATTCGATGCTGAACAAAAGATCAATTTGTCGCCGCAACAACGAAAAATTGGTCTTTTGTTTCAACAGTATGCGTTGTTTCCTCATTTGTCGGTAGTAGAAAATCTGACGTGCGTGACAAAAGATTTACAATTGGTCACTCAATTGCTTGCATCTTTTCACTTAACTAAAGTCCAACAACAATATCCTAGTCAACTTTCTGGAGGACAAAGACAGCGAGTGGCTTTTGCGCGAATGCTAGCGGCTCAGCCGGCTTACCTGTTATTAGATGAGCCATTTTCCGCATTAGATGCACCCTTAAAGGAAGAGCTGCAAATTGAACTTCAACAGCGATTAAGTAATTTAAATCAACATGCCTTAATTGTGAGTCATAGTTTAGATGAACTGTATAAGTTATGTCAGAGTTTAGTGATAATCACAAAAAACCAAACACTTTTTGGTGCAACAAATCAATTATTTAATCAACCTCAAACGATTGAAGCAGCTAAACTCACTGGTTGTAAAAATATTTGGCCTGTCAAACGCATAGATGCGCACAGAGTCCAAGTGATTGGCTGGCAACAAACACTAATGGTTACACAAGAAGTTCCTATTTCTTGTCATTCTATAGGTATTCGGGCCCATGATTTCACAACAGAACCGCAGGCAACCAATCAGATCGAAGTGCATCACTTACAAACATTGTCAGCACCTTTTGAACAAAATGCTTGGTTTCAACACCAACAAACCAAAATTTGGTGGAAAGGCAGCAATAGACTCAATCCGAAAGTTATTACTCAGTTATCCATTCCACCTACAGCAATTATGCCATTATGTCTATAAAATAGAAAAAGATTACGTGAAGCGGTTGACATATGATTGCATCTTCATTTATAATAGATTCATGAAAGATTATTCATGTAAACGGAATAATCGCTATTATATAGGGAGTGAAGGTGTTTAAATGCAAAAGAGTTATAAACTAGAAGGACTTGATTGTGCAAGTTGTGCAGACAAAATTGAAAAATCTGTCCAAAAAATTCACGGAGTAGAAAAAGCGCGTGTGGACTTCATGGCTGAAAAAATGACACTGGAAGTTGAATCAGGACATGATTTAGAAGTCGAAAATGAAGCGCGTGCAGTGATTGGTAAGTTAGAACCAGATGTCAAAGTTATTTCTTTAAAAGATGTCAAAGAAGAAGAGGGACGTAATCCAAATAAGAATCGCTTAATTCGTATCATTATTGCATTTGTTTTATTTTTAGCACTTATTATCATTAAACCAAGTAATAATTGGGTTGCTTTGGCATCTTATTTAGTCGTTTATGTCTTAATTGGTGGCGACATTGTCAAACGAGCGGTAACGAATATTTTTCGTGGGGAAGTGTTTGATGAAAATTTCTTAATGTCTGTGGCAACGATCGGGGCATTCTTTATTGGGGAATATCCCGAAGCTGTGGCAGTAATGTTATTCTACCAAGTCGGCGAATGGTTCCAAAGTGCTGCGGTTGATCAATCCAGAAAATCAATTGCCAAATTAATGGATATTCGTCCAGATTCAGCAAATCTTTTAGTAAATGGACAAATAAAAGCGGTCGCTCCAGATACAATTGAAATTGGGCAACAAATATTAGTGAAACCAGGTGAAAAAGTTCCATTAGATGGTCAAATTATTGATGGATCAAGTATGGTAGATACCTCTGCGTTGACTGGTGAATCCGTTCCAAGAACGGTCAAAGTCGGCGATGAAATCTTAGGTGGTTTTATCAATAAAAATGGGGCCTTGACCATTAATGTTACGAAAAAATTTGGGGATTCAACAGTTAGCAAAATTTTAGATTTAGTTGAAAATGCTAGCAGTAAAAAAGCCCCTGCAGAAAACTTTATTTCTAAATTTGCTCGTTACTATACACCAGTTGTCGTTGTTTTAGCTATCCTATTGGCAGTGATTCCACCATTTATTTTCCCTGATACTTCTATTAATGAATGGGTTTATCGGGCATTAACGTTCTTGGTTATTTCTTGTCCATGTGCCCTAGTCATTTCTGTTCCTTTAAGTTTCTTCGGTGGAATTGGCGGAGCCAGCAAACTAGGTGTTTTAATTAAAGGAAGCAACTATTTAGAAATTTTAGCGAATACGGAAACGATTGTTTTTGATAAAACTGGTACGCTAACAAAAGGAAATTTTGTGGTTCAAAACATAACTAGTGTTGTTTTACCTGAAGAAGAGTTGTTACGTTTAACAGCAACAGCAGAACAATTATCCACTCATCCTATTGCTATTTCTATTAAAGAAAGCTATGGCAAAGAAACTGTTCCAGCAACAGCAATTGAAGAGGTTGCCGGACACGGTATCAAAGCCACAATTGAAGGCAAAACAGTTTTAGTCGGTAATGCGAAGTTAATGAAACAATTTGGTATCGAAGCACCAGAAGTGAAGGAAGCGGGAACTTTAATTTTTGTCGCTATTGATAATCAATTTGCAGGCTACTTAGTGATTGCGGATCAATTGAAACCAGACGCCATTTCAGCAATAAAAGAATTAAAAGCTGAAGGGGTCAAACAAACTGTTATGCTGACTGGAGACAATCAACAAGTTGCAGAAGCTATTGCAAAAGAAGTTGGTGTTGACAAAGTTTATGCAGAACTTTTACCAGATGGCAAAGTGGATCGTTTAGAAGAGTTGTTAAAAGCATCCTCACCTAAAAACAAAGTTGCCTTTGTTGGTGACGGCATGAATGATGCACCTGTTTTAGCCCGGGCTGATGTTGGGATTGCCATGGGTGGTTTAGGAAGTGACGCGGCAATTGAAGCTGCTGATGTGGTGATTATGAATGATGAACCAAGTCGTATCGCCTCTGCGATTAAATTATCAAGAAAAACATTGAGAATTGTTAAACAAAACATTATCTTTGCGATTGCTGTTAAAATCATTGTTTTGGTACTAGGTGCATTAGGCTTGGCTTCAATGCAAGCAGCAGTGTTTGCTGATGTTGGTGTAACTATTATCGCTGTTTTAAATGCTATGCGTTGTTTACGTGTAGAAAAGATGAAAGATAATAACTAAGCCTTAAAAAGTACAGCTGAAACAAACATTTTTAGCTGATTATCAGAGTTTGAGCGTGGGACAAAAATCACTTTGACTTTTTGTTCCACGCTTTTTCTCCTACACAATTTCTATTCGTTCTTAAATTGCCAGAGTTCTTGTAAAGAAATCTTTAAATTTTTCGCTTTGTGGCATATAATAAGAGAGAATTTGTACGAAAATTGCGCTTCGCTTTTTTTTCATGGTACAATAAGCAAGAATGGATTGATTTACAGGAGGGAACCTCAACATGGCATCAAATGAAAAAACACGATATAAAGCAATCATTGCAGACCATACGTATACAATTATTGGCCAAGAGTCAAAACAACATATGGATTTAGTCACAAAAATTGTCAACGAACAACTGGCGGAAATTAAACATCTTTCTCCGCAAACTGATACGGAACAAGCTTCTGTTTTATTAGCAATTAATGCAATTTCAGATCAACTAAAAAAACAAGAATATGCTTTAAAATTGGAAAAACAAGTAGCAGATTTAAAACAGAAAACCATTCGTTTGGCTGAATTAGAGAATCGTGTGCGCCGAATGGAAATTATCGAAGAAGAAGCACGAGATGTTTTGAAAAAGAATGGACAAGAAGATGTAGAAATTCATAATCATGTGGAAGCCCAACAAATTTTGAATGAAAATCGAAAACAGCAGATTCAAAATAAAGGTGTTTCGGAGTAGTTCCTGAAAGGATGACAAGATGTTAACAATACTTATTTTATTACTTTTAGCCTTTGGATTTTATACAGGAGCTAAACGAGGCTTGATTTTACAAGTGCTCTATTCAGTGGGTTACTTAATTTCATATTTTGTTGCTCGTACCTATTACAAAGAGGTCGCTTCTCATTTAGAATTGTATATTCCATATCCATCGGTTACGCCAACGTCAAAGCTTGTCTTTTTTAATCAAGAGATTTCTTTAGACTTGGACAAAGCCTTTTATTCAGCGGTTGCGTTTCTATTATTGCTGTTTGCAGGCTGGTTAGTCGTTCGCTTTTTAGCGATCTTTTTACATGGATTAACATTTATTCCAGTTTTGAAACAGGTAAATGGACTATTAGGTGGCGTATTAAGTGTTCTTGTATTATACGTGGGTCTTTTTCTAGTGTTAGCTACGGCGTCAATGATTCCGTCAGATATTGTCCAAAATCAGTTTCGGTCAAGTGGCTTGGCACGAGGCATTGTAAAAAATACCCCAATTCTAACAAAACAAGCATATGAATTATGGGTTGAACCAATTACGAAATAAAGCTGAATGGGACTGAGATAGAGATAAGAAGTAAGTGAGCAAAGCGAAACTTCTTATGTTATGTCTCAGTCTTTTCAACAAATGAAAAAGTTAGAAAAGTAGGTGGAAAAATGAATCAGCGTATTCTATCAACATTAGGGTTTGATAAAGTAAAACAACAGTTGTTGCAATTTATTGTGACAGCTCAGGGGACAAACGAAGTTTCGGAATTATTACCAATTGCTGATGAAAATAAAATTCAATCATGGCTAAATGAAACACAGGATGGTTTAAAAGTTCAACGATTACGTGGTGGAATCCCCATTCCTAAATTAGAAAATATCCAACCACACATGAAACGGATTGAAATTGGTGCGGATTTAAATGGCATAGAATTAGCACAAGTAGGCCGTGTCTTGTCGACTACTTCAGAACTGACTCGTTTTTTTGATGAGTTAAGTGAAAATGAAGTTGATTTTGAACGTTTATATATGTGGCGAGAGCAACTAGAAGTTTTGCCTGAATTAAATCGCCAACTCAAACAAGCCATTGATGATGATGGCTACGTCACAGATGAAGCTTCGCCAGCCTTAAAGGCAATTCGGCAAAATATTCGTCGTAGTGAGCAGACCATTCGAGAAGAACTAGATAGTATTATTCGTGGGAAAAACGCACGTTATCTGAGTGATGCCCTTGTTACTATGCGAAATGAACGCTACGTGATTCCAGTCAAACAAGAATATAAAAATGTTTTTGGTGGCGTGGTTCACGACCAAAGTGCTTCAGGTCAAACCTTATTTATTGAACCTAAACAAATTTTAGAAATGAATAATCGCTTGCGACAACAACAAATTGCCGAAAGAAATGAGATTACTCGCATCTTGGCAGAACTGTCGGCCGAGTTGGTCCCTTATCGCCGTGAAATTACGCATAATGCTTATGTCATCGGTAAACTTGATTTTATTAATGCTAAGGCACGACTAGGAAAAGAACTAAAAGCAGTTGTTCCAGAAATTAGTCAAGCAAATCATGTAGTTTTTAAACAAGCCCGGCACCCGCTATTGGATCCAGAAAAAGCTGTAGCCAATGACATTGTGATTGGAGAAGAATATCAAGCAATTGTGATTACAGGGCCTAATACCGGCGGGAAAACCATTACTCTGAAAACGTTAGGTCTTTTACAATTAATGGGTCAAGCTGGATTACCTATTCCAGTTGAAGAAGAAAGTAAAATGGGGATTTTTACAGAAGTATTTGCGGATATCGGGGATGAACAATCGATTGAACAAAGTTTAAGTACTTTCTCTTCACATATGACGAATATCGTGTCTGTCTTAAAGAAAGTCGATCATCAAAGTTTAGTACTATTTGATGAATTAGGTGCTGGGACAGATCCGCAAGAAGGAGCCGCTTTAGCGATTGCCATTTTAGATTCATTGGGTGCTAAAGGAGCCTATGTGATGGCAACAACCCATTATCCTGAATTAAAAGTGTATGGCTATAATCGAGCTGGAACAATCAATGCCAGTATGGAATTTGATGTAGATACTTTGAGTCCAACCTATCGTTTATTAATTGGCGTGCCTGGCCGAAGTAATGCTTTTGAAATTTCGAAACGTCTTGGATTAGACAACAGTATTATTGAAGCTGCAAAACAAATAATGGACGGTGAAAGTCAAGATTTAAACGAAATGATTGAAGACTTGGAAAACCGTCGCAAAATGGCCGAAACTGAATATTTAGAAGCTCGCCACTATGTCGATGAATCGGCCGCTTTGCATAAAGAACTGAAAGAAGCCTATCAAGTATTTTTTGAAGAACGAGAAAAAGAATTACAAAAAGCGCGGAAAGAAGCGAATAAAATTATTGCAGAAGCGGAAGAAAACGCAGAAACCATTATTTCTGATATTCGCAAAATGCAATTGGAAAGTGGCCAACAAGGTGGTGTCAAAGAACATCAGTTAATTGATGCGAAAACACAACTTTCTCAATTACACCACGAAGAAACCAAGCTTGCTAAAAACAAAGTGCTGAAGAAGGCGAAAGAACAGAAAAAATTAAAAGCTGGCGATGAAGTAATTGTCAATACTTACGGCCAACGAGGGACCTTATTAAAAGACAACGGCAAAGGACAATGGCAAGTCCAATTAGGCATTTTAAAAATGAACGTATCTGAAGAGGATATGACGCCTGTCGCTCCACAAAAAGAAGCAAAACCAAGAGTTACAACGGTTCGTTCTGCAGAAAGCAGTCATGTTGGCACACAACTAGACTTACGTGGAAAACGCTACGAAGAAGCATTGGCAGAAGTTGACCAATACATTGATGCTGCGATTCTAGCGGGCTATCCACAAGTAACCATTGTTCACGGCAAAGGAACAGGTGCATTAAGAACTGGAATAACGGAATTTTTAAAAAATCACCGTAGTGTGAAAAGCTATGAATTTGCGCCACAAAACCAAGGTGGTAATGGTGCGACTGTCGTGAAATTCCAATAAATAAAGACTTACAATAAGTAAGCAGAACATTCGCTATCTTAGAGATGACGTGTTATACTAAGCATGTAATAAGAGTAAAGAGTAGGAGGTTTGTGAAATGACACAAGCAATTACCGATAAAGATTTTGCAACAGAAACAGATGAAGGATTAGTCTTAATCGACTTTTGGGCAACTTGGTGTGGCCCTTGTCGTATGCAAGCACCCATCTTAGAACAATTATCTGAAGAATATGATGAAGACGAAGTGAAAATCGTCAAAATGGATGTGGATGAAAATCCTGCAACACCAGCAAGTTTTGGAATCATGAGCATCCCAACATTGCTATTGAAAAAAGATGGCGAAGTTGTTGAAAAAGCAGTCGGTGTTCATACAAAAGACCAATTGCAAGCAATGATTGCCAAACACTTATAAACGTTGATTAGTCATTACGAATAGTCTGATTCAGTCTGAAGAGAAATCATTAGCGATTGTCTTTTCAGGCTGTTTCTTTCGTACATAAAGTAGCGGCTTTTTTTGTTTAATTACAAAAAGAGGTGTATAATAGATGAAGCATTTTGTTAGAAAGGAAGTATCGTATGAACGAACGAATAAAAAATAAATTAGCACTGCTTCCTGATCAACCTGGTTGTTATTTAATGAAAGATAAAAACGGCACGATTATCTATGTTGGGAAAGCCAAAATTTTGAAAAACCGTGTCCGGTCTTATTTTCGTGGTAGCCATGATACTAAGACAGAACGATTAGTCAGTGAAATCGATGATTTTGAATATATTGTGACAGAATCGAATATTGAAGCACTTTTATTAGAAATTAATTTAATCCATAAAAATAATCCCAAATATAACATCATGTTAAAAGACGATAAAACCTATCCTTTTATTAAAATCACAAACGAAAAATATCCTCGTTTAATGATTACTCGAAAGGTTTTAAAAGATAAAGCGTTATATTTCGGGCCATATCCAGATGTAAATGCAGCGAATGAAACAAAGAAACTGTTAGATCGGCTTTTTCCTTTGCGAAAATGTAATCCGTCGCAAAAAACACCTTGTTTGTATTATCATTTAGGACAATGTCTGTGTCCCTATGCTTTTGATGTGGATCCGCAAGTCTACAAAGATATGGTGGAAGAGATTAAAGGGTTTCTCTCTGGTGGACATACAGAAATTCAGGACCGCTTACAAGAAAAAATGGCTTATGCAGCTGCACATATGGAATTTGAAAAAGCTGCAGAATTTCGCGATCAAATTAAAGCGATTGAAACAGTTATGACCCGCCAAAAAATGACGAATGTAGATTTAATTGATCGTGATGTGTTTGGTTATGCTGTTGATAAAGGCTGGATGTGTGTCCAAGTATTCTTTGTCAGACAAGGAAAATTAATCGAACGTGATGTATCGATTTTCCCATTTTACGATGATGCCAGTGAAGCATTTTTAACTTTTATTGGACAATTCTATCAAGAGAATGAGCATTTTGTGCCAAAAGAAGTCTTGATTCCTGATGACATTGATAAAGAAAGCGTCGAAGCTTTATTAGCTACGAAAGTCTTGCAGCCGCAACGGGGAGAAAAGAAAAAACTGGTTAAATTAGCCAGTAAAAATGCTGCAGTTGCTCTAAATGAAAAATTCGATTTGATTGTACGGAAACAAGAACGAACAATTGGCGCAGTTGAAAAATTAGGCAATGCGATGAACATACCTGCGCCCATTCGAATTGAAGCATTTGATAATTCAAATATTATGGGAACAAACCCTGTTTCTGCGATGGTTGTGTTTATTGACGGACGGCCAGCTAAAAATGAGTATCGAAAATATAAAATAAAAACCGTCCAAGGTCCTGATGATTACGCTTCTATGAGAGAAGTCATTTATCGCAGATATTCACGAGTTTTAAAAGAAGGCTTGCCTTTTCCTGATTTAATTTTAATCGATGGTGGTAAAGGTCAAGTCGATGTTGCTAAAGATGTGTTAGCCAATCAACTAGGAGTCGATATTCCTGTAGCTGGATTAGCCAAGAACGACAAGCACAAAACGAGTGAACTTTTATTTGGTCCAAACTTAGAAGTTGTACCATTGGAAAGAAACTCACAAGAATTTTTCTTGTTGCAACGAATCCAAGATGAAGTCCATCGTTTCGCCATCACATTCCATCGTCAATTACGTAGTAAAAATAGTTTTGCTTCCAAATTAGATAACATTGAAGGTTTGGGACCAAAACGCAAAAAAAATCTTTTAAAAGAATTTAAATCGCTTAAAAATATTACGGCAGCCAGTGTTGAAGAATTAAGAAAAGCTGGGTTACCTGAAACTGTCGCAAAGAATGTGTATCGTCATTTGCACCAAGAAACAACCTCTGAGATAGAAAAATAAATGAAAATGAACCAGACAAATTAGGTGCTTTTCCTAATTTGTCTGGTTTTTTTATTCAATTTTTTCATGAAAAGTTGAACTCTCAAGAAAATATGATAACGATTTCTTTCGTGATATACTAATACTAACTTAAAAGAGAGGACGTCTGATCATGAAAATACTAACACCCGTTTATCAAATAAAATTTAAAAAAGTACCAAATCAATTACTGATTGATGAGCGTTTAATGAATGAATTGGGGACGTGGCTGAATCGTACAGGTCGAATTTGGGCCTGCCAATCATCAAAATCGGCAAAGGAATTTAAAAATAAATTTTATGAAAGCACAGGCTTGACCGCAAATGAAGTGCATATTTCTGCCGAGACGGATGGCCTTTTTCGCTTAGCAGAAAATAAAGCGTCTGATTAAAGTGCAGCATCTTTCCATAACAATTGTCATTGACAAGCCAACACAGGAAAGATACGATATGAGTAACTAAACAGCGGTTTAGAAAAAGTGAAGGGGGCGTTTATGTGTTAGAGGTAAAAGAGTTAGTCAAAACCTTTGGGGATTTTAAAGCAGTTGATCATGTATCCTTTACGATACCGGACGGGAAAATTTTAGGATTAATTGGCCAAAATGGTGCCGGGAAAACAACTACATTTCGCTTGATTTTAAATTTTTTAACACAAGATAGCGGGTCAGTTTTATGGAATGGTCAACCATTAAACGAAAAAGAATACAATATTATTGGTTATTTACCAGAAGAACGGGGTTTATATCCTAAAATTACGATTGAAGACCAACTAATTTATTTCGCTTCATTGCGGGGGAAAACTAAAAAAGAAATTGAACCTAAAATTGACTTTTGGATGGAAAAATTTCAAGTTAAAGGCAAAAAAACAGATAAAGTTAAATCTTTATCAAAAGGAAATCAACAAAAAGTTCAATTGATTGCGACACTTATTCATGAACCGAAGTTAATTATTTTAGACGAACCATTCAGTGGCTTGGATCCAGTTAATGCAGAATTATTAAAAGACGGCATTATTGAATTGAAAAATCAAGGTTCTTGTGTCATTTTTTCCAGTCATAATATGGACAATGTGGAGAAAATCTGTGACCATTTAGTCATGTTAAAAAATGGACGCATGGTTTTAGATGGTCAGGTTCATGAAATTCGACAACAATTTGGTCGAACAAAATTATTTTTAGAATCACCGTTATCTGTTGAGGAAGTTGCTGCTACAGCAGGTGTGAAAGAAGCGCACTTGCGACAAGATGGCGTCTTAGAAGCGACATTAGAAAACGCTGAAGTGGGCAAAGTGTTGTTTGATAAAGCGACAGCCAACGGCTACATTCCAATGTTTAATCAACAACCACCAACATTGGAAGAAATTTTCAAAATGAAAGTAGGTGGGCAAGATGAGTAAATTTTGGATTATTGCGACTGATGTCTATAAGAAAAATGTGAAGTCGCTGTCTTTCTTAATCATGATTTTAGCGCCATTTCTTCTTGTAGGAATTGTTTACTTAGCGGGCTCTCTAGCTAGCGGTTTTTCAGGAGATACTACCATTGGTCTGGTTTCGGAAAACCAAGCGTTGGTTAAAGAGTTGACAAAGAATAAAACAGAGGACTTTTCTTTCAAAGCTGTTTCTTCTGAGAAAAAGGCCCAAGAACAATTAAAAGACGAGAAAATTGATGCCTATTTACTTTTGGACACTACAGATAATCAGATTTCTGGTCAGCTTTACTCTGAACGCTCTTTAGGAAATGCAACCGAGATGCTAATCCCTCAAATGTTAAACCAATTACAAACAATGGCGAATGCCAATCGTTTAAACCTAACAGCTGAGCAAGTTGCCATGTTGAATCAACAAGCAACATTTAAAAAAGCCAAAATTAGTTTTGATGAAAATGGCAAAATAAAAACAGGAGAAGATAACACAGGGATTCAAATGGCGTTAGCAATGGGGATAACAATTTTGTTATTTGTCTTCATCAGCAGTTATTCTTCAATTATTGCCCAAGAGATTGCTTCTGAAAAAGGCACTAGAATCATGGAAGTTATTCTCTCTAGTACAAAAGCGCAAACCCATTTTTATGGCAAATTAACTGGGGTTATTCTAGTAGCTTTAACACAAATTTTCATTTACGGAGTGGCGTTTGTTCTCGGCTATTCTCAATTGAAAAATCTTGATTTTATGAAAAGTCTATTAAGTGGTATTTCACCACAAAGTATTTTTTCATCAACCTTTATTTTTACATTAGGCTTTTTCATTATTGGTATTCTCGTTTTTGCTGTTTTGGCAGCACTTTGTGGTTCTCTTGTTTCCAAACCAGAGGATACAGCAAAAGCAGTTCAGCCCATCATGTATATTGGTTTAATCGGTTATATGATTGGCATTACGTTTGGAACGAATGATCCACAGAATATCGTGGTGAAAGTAACTTCCTTTATTCCACTGATTTCGTCATATATCATGCCAGTACGCTTGGCGACCGAAACGGCATCAACAATGGAAGCAATTGTCTCATTAGTGATTTTGGCAGTCTTTGGAATTATTTTAACAATCTTCTCTGCTCGTTTATACAAATCAAACGTTCTTGTATACAGCGAAGGCGGCATGATTCAATCCTTAAAACAGTCAATTTCTATTTTAAAAAATGAACAAAAGCATAAATAATTTTTGTTTAACTCTAAAAGGACCCGGTAAATCAGTCAAAGTGACTGATCTGCCGGGTCTTTTTTAGGCACCGTTCGTCGTTCAACTAGACGAACGGTTAATTTTTTTTCAGGAATGTTCGTCTGATTTAATTGGTTGTATAGGTAAATAAATGAGTTTTCGGCTTGATACTGAATGGCATAATCAACAGTCGTAATATGCATCAACTCACTGACATAACTATTATCAAAGCCAATGACAGCGACATCGCGAGGAACGGCATAATTTAGATTTTCAAGTTCTGAAATAAACTCAGCTGCTACGTGATCATTATAAAAGGCTAAAGCTTCTGGCTTGTCGGTTAATTGTTGCCAGTAATGGGCAATTTTGCGACCAGAATGGTCAGTATACTGATCATTAATCAGCCACTCAGCTTGCCAAGGTGCCTGAGTGTTTTCATAAAAATCTTTCATTGCACGTTTTCGTGCGTGCGTGTTTAAATTTTCGGGATTACCGAGGACATGACCGATTTTTTGGTATCCTTGTTGTTGTAAATATTCTAAGGAACGATAATAACCAGAGTAATGATCAATGTAGGAAGAGTATATATTAGGTGAATCGATACGATGCCAGGTTGCTAAAGGGCCATACGCGCTGTAAGGCTCAATCACCGACCATTCATTTGTTCGTGTCAATAAAAACAAGCCATCTAATTGTTTGTATTTTAATTGGTTCAAGGCATCAATTTCTTTCTGCTGATCGCCATCTGTAAAAAATAAGGTTACGGAATAATTGTATTTTTTGGCAATTGAAATAAAGCGATTCAAGAAAATACCTAAGGAACCTAAATAGCTAGGGGCTAAAAAGCCAATGGTTTTTGTGGCACCTGCTCGTAAATTCCGCGCCACATAATTCGGGGTATAATTTAATTCTTTCATTGCTTTGAGAATTTTTTCTTGACTATCGGCACTCACATATCCTTTTCCAGAAATTAAGCGAGAAACAGTCGATTTCGAGACACCGGCAACTTTTGCTACATCAATGATAGACGTCATTTTTTACCTCCAAAGTGGAATGTATTCTTATAAGAAGTATAGCATACATTTTTTTGAAAATAGTGCTTGACATGGGAACATTCCCATAATTTATCCTAAAGATGTAAACGATAACAATTTAATCAAGGAGGAAGAAGACGGATGACAAGAGGAGCATTAAAAATTGCAACAATTGGTGGCGGTTCTAGTTATACACCTGAATTAATTGAAGGATACATTAAAAGAAAAGATGAACTGCCAATTAAGGAAATTTGGTTAGTCGATATTGAAGCTGGTAAAGAAAAATTGGAAATCGTAGGTGCAATGGCGAAGCGCATGATTAAAGCTGCTGGTTTAGATTGGGAAGTTCATTTAACATTGGACCGTGAAGCCGCCTTAAAAGGGGCGGATTTTGTTTCAACACAGTTTCGTGTAGGATTATTAGATGCCCGCATTAAAGATGAACGGATTCCTTTGTCCCATGGGGTATTAGGCCAAGAAACAAATGGCGCGGGAGGAATGTTTAAAGCATTTCGAACAATTCCTGTCATTTTAGCTATTATTGACGATATGAAACGTCTTTGCCCAGATGCTTGGTTAGTGAATTTTACTAATCCAGCTGGAATGGTTACGGAAGCTGCAATTAAACATGGCGGTTGGAAAAAAACAGTTGGCTTATGTAATGTGCCGATTGGTCATAGAAAACAAGCGGCCGAAATGCTGGGAATTCCAGAAGAAGACTTATTCTTTAAATTTGCTGGAATTAATCATTTCCATTGGCACCGTGTTTGGGACAAAGAAGGACAAGAGCGAACACAAGAACTCATTGATTTAATTTACGGACCTAAGCAAGAGCAAGAAAGTCATTTGAAAAATATTTTTGATGCGCCGTTCCATTATGAACAGTTAAAAGATTTAGGAATGTTACCATGTGGTTATCATCGCTATTATTATATTGAAGATGAGATGTTGAAGCATTCCATCGAAGAGTATGAACGGGGCGAAACAAGAGCACAAGTGGTTAAAGAAACGGAAGGTCGTCTGTTTGAATTGTATAAAGATCCCAAACTAGATTACAAACCAAAAGAATTAGAAGAACGGGGCGGCACACACTATAGCGATGCAGCTTGTGAAATGATTGCATCAATTTATAATGATAAACGAACGGATATGGTTGTTTCTACTGAAAATAATGGGACAATTACTGATTTACCGTATGATTGTGTTGTAGAAGTATCTGGACCTGTGACAGCTCATGGCCATGAACCTTACAACTGGGGGGCCTTTCCGCCAGCAGCACGAGGAATTATTCAAAATATGAAAGCTATGGAAGAAACGGTTATTCGAGCAGCCATCAATGGTGATTACGGCGCAGCATTGCATGCTTTCACTATTAATCCATTAGTTCCTGGCGGCGTCATGGCGAAGACCTTGTTGGACGAATTATTAATTGCCCACAAAGCGCATTTACCGAATTTTGCAGATGCGATTAATAAAATTGAAGAAACACAACCAGAAACAGTCACATATGTGGCCGAATTAATGAAAAGTAATTAAAAAATATCGCACGCTAAAGATTCGTTTAGTGTGCGATACTTTTTTTAGAATAGGAAGCAAAGGATTCCGTTTTTTTCTTGACAGTAAAATGATAGGTTTGTTGCCGGAACAGCCACTGAATACCAGAGTAAATTAAAATTTCAGCAATAATAAACGTCGAAAGTTTCTGTGCGGAAAGGAATAATAGCGTTAAAATTAAAAATAAGACGACACAGGTATAAAAAACGTGTTGCAATTTTTTAGAATTGATAATCGTGATTTCTTTGGTATCTTCAGTAACTTCAATGCGCCGATAAAACTGGAACCAGCCTTCATAGAACGTTAAAACATCCCCAGGATCAGCCTCAATTTCAATAGGTACATTAGTAAAAAGTTTCCCTTGATGCACACCATTTTTATAAAATGTAAAATAGCGTAACGCGCCCCAAGCTGATGTTTTTCGTGTCAATGTAATCTTCATGGTTTTCACCTCCGTCTTTATTTTGCCATAGTTTCGGTAAAATTGTATCCTACTAAAGTCCGATTCTCTCATTTTAGGGTCAGAATTGACAAAAGAAAGCAGAGGTGTTAATGTGGGAGTAATTAAACGAGGAGGTATAATTGTATGTTGGCATCTATCAGAATTTGGATTGACTTTTTGACAAAATAAATTGAATAAATCTTATCAAAAAGTCTGAAATTAAAATTCATGGGTGACGTGTGTACTTTTATACGAAACTACAAGGATAGCGATTAGGCTGTCCTTTTTTGCGTACCCAAGATTCTTTCGTTTCAGAAATGAAAGAAGAGGGCAAAATGAAAAAATTAAGTATTCATCTGAAAGAAGTAAGTATTCACTTTTCGGGAAAACCAATTCTAGAAATTGATGAATTATTTGTATATGAAAATGAAAAAATTGGGATTATTGGTAAAAACGGCGCAGGAAAATCAACACTGCTCAATTTAATTATGGGTAAGATTCAATCAGACAAAGGAAAAGTTCAAAGATTGAACGACTTTCATTACTTGGCACAAGTAGCTGAAGAAATAACGAATGAACCAGAGAAAACTGACAAAAACTGTTTGCTAAATCAGAAAAATCAAAAACTAAGTGGTGGCGAAAAAGTCCAAAAACGCTTAGCAACATTATTTTCAGAGTATCCAACCGGGGTTATTTTAGATGAACCAACTACACATTTAGATAAAGAACATCGTCAGTTGTTAGTGGCAGATTTAACGTATTATTATGGGACCGTTTTGTTTGTTAGTCATGATCGCTTTTTCTTGAATCAATTAGCAGAGAAAATTTGGGAAGTTTCGGATGGACATGTCAAAGAATATTTAGGAAACTACGATGCCTATTGTCGTCAAAAAGAATTGGAACAGCAAACACGATATAATGTCTATCATCAGTATCAAAAGGAAAAGAAAAAATTACAGGAATCTTACACAAAGAAACAAGCACAAGCGCAAAAATCTAGTCATGTTTCAAAAAAACAAAAACAAAAGCAAATTAAACCTAGTCGTTTAGCTGGTTCTAAACAAAAAGATACCGTACAAAAAGCACTCCAAAAACAAGCGAAAGCGATTAATGCCAGAATTGACAGATTACCCGATGTTGCGCAAGCAAAACAAGAGCGAAAAATTATTTTTCCTACTAATAATCAGTTCTCTTTATACAATCCATATCCAATTAGAATTGAAAATTTAACTTTCGCTTATGAGAATCGAACAATTCTTAACCAAGTGAACGTTCAAATTCCTTTAAACGAAAAAATAGCACTTTGTGGAAAAAATGGTGCTGGGAAGAGTACCTTCCTTCAACAAATTGAAGCTTGTCACCCGGCCATTTACTTTTCTCCCAAAGTCCGGTTAGGAACATATCATCAATTAGATTATCGATTAAAAAATGATGAACCACTGTTGACTTATTTATTGAAGCGGACAAATTATTCTGAAAAGATTGTGCGTTCACTTTTATATCGACTAGGTTTTCAACAAGAAAATTTACAGACAAAGATATCTTCTCTAAGTGGTGGCGAAGCCATAAAAATTACTTTGGCTCAATTATTTATAGAACCAAATAATATCATCTTATTGGATGAACCCACCAATTTTCTTGATTTAGAGACAATCCAAGCACTTGAAGAATTTATAAGTGCCTATCAAGGAACAGTAATTTTCACTTCGCATGATGAAACGTTTGTGGAAAAAGTAGCCACCCGCACTATTTATTTAGAAAACGGGAAAATTATTGATAAATAAAAAAAGTAAACAAAAAGTCGCTATTTTAGCGACTTTTTGTTTAGACTTCTTCAATTGGTAAATAGGTGTATTCTGCAATTTCTGCGGCATGGGAGCCAGCAACATGTCCAGTGACAAATGCAGCTGTAACATTGTAGCCTCCAGTATAGCCATTAATATCTAAAAGTTCACCAGCAAAAAATAAGCCATTGACTAATTTGCTCTCCATTGTTTTAGGGGTCACTTCTTTGAGGGAAATCCCACCGCCTGTGACAAAAGATTTTTCCAAAGGCAATGTTTTCGTAACAGTGAACTGAAAGTCTTTCAGTAGTTCCACAAAGGAAAGACGTTGCTTTTCTGTTAGTTGTTTGGCAGGCACTTCTTCAATTGCTAGTTTCTCTAGATAAAAAGTGAGCAGACGTTCTGGTATTAAAGAATGAAAGGCATTTTTTGCCACTTTATTTGGCTGTTCCTCAATCATGTAATCAACGTTTTTCAGCACTTCTTCAAAAGATTTTGTCGGAAACACATCCAAGGCTACCGTGACAGGTTGATTACCGTTGCGAGTTAATTCTTGGTTAATAAAACTAGAACAGCGGAGCGCGGCAGGTCCTGAAATGCCAAAATGTGTAAACAGCATATCCATTTGATGATTAACTAAAGGTTTTCCTTTTTGGTTCAAAACAGTTAAATTAACATCTTGTAAAGAGAGACCTTGCAACGTTTTATCAAGGATAAAAGGTTCTTCAGAAATAATAGGTGATTCGGTAGGGTAGAGCGGGCTGATGGTATGCCCCATTTTTTTGGCTAGTTTATAGCCATCACCAGTTGCTCCTGTGGAAGGATAAGTGCGGCCGCCAGTTGTTAATACAACACACGGTGCATAAATTTTTTCCAGTTCGGTTTCAACGCCAATTATTTGATCGTCTTTTCGTAGTAATTTTGTGACCTGTGTTTTTGTAAAAACAGTGACTCCTAATTCGTTAATGCGGTTAAATAGCGCATCAACAATTGACTTCGATTTATCTGTAACAGGGAACATGCGTCCGTGATCTTCTTCTTTTAAGTGAATACCATTGGATTCAAAAAAGTTCATGATATCATAGTTATCAAATTGTGAAAATGCGCTGTATAAAAATTTTCCATTCCCAGGAATAAATGAAATGATTTCTTCTGCGGGCCGATTATTGGTTACATTACAGCGGCCGCCACCAGTCATTAATAATTTTTTCCCAACACGGCGATTTTTTTCAATCAATAATACTTGAGCGCCTGCTTCGGCGGCCGCAATCGTGGCCATCATACCGCTCGTCCCAGCACCGACAATAATTACATCAAATTTCTTCATAGTTCTCCTCCAATTCAATAGGTAGTGTACCATAATTACGGGATTTTTTCTGGATTTAAGGAAAAAATAAACGTTTGACTATGGTAATTTTTGAATTTTCAGTTAAAATAAACCTATAACAATGAGAGGATGATTAAATGGACGCAAAACAATATGTTAAAAATATTCAAGAAAAGATTCACCAATTAGACCAAGGTCAAACAGAATATTTACAAGCAGTCGATGAGTTTTTACCAACCGTAGAAGGTTTTTTAGAAAAAAATCCTCAATACATTGAAGCAAATGTTTTAGGTGTCTTGATTGAACCTGAACGTATTTTTCAATTTCGTGTGCCGTGGCAAGATGACCAAGGCAACTGGCATGTGAACAGAGGCTATCGTGTCCAATATAATTCAGCGATTGGACCATACAAAGGTGGTTTGCGGTTTCATCCAAGTGTGAATTTAAGTGTGATGAAGTTTTTGGCCTTTGAACAAATTTTTAAAAATAGTTTAACTGGTTTGCCAATCGGTGGCGGCAAAGGCGGTAGTGATTTTGATCCAAAAGGTAAGTCAGATGCTGAAGTGATGCGCTTTTGTCAAAGTTTCATGACCGAACTTCAAAAACATATTGGTCCAAGTACAGATGTTCCAGCAGGCGATATTGGCGTAGGCGCTCGTGAAATTGGTTATTTGTTTGGCATGTATAAACGCTTGCGCAACTATGATGCAGGAGTGTTGACTGGCAAACCTTTAGGATACTGGGGAAGCCAAGCAAGAACAGAAGCGACGGGTTATGGAACGGTTTATTTTGTTAAACATTTATTAGCAGATAAAAACGATACGTTTGAAGGCAAAAAAGTCGCTGTTTCTGGTAGCGGGAATGTCGCAATTTATGCTATGGAAAAAGCAACTGAGCTAGGCGCCACAGTAATCACATGTTCCGATTCGTCTGGTTTTGTTTATGATCCAGAAGGAATTGATGTGGCGTTAGTAAAAGAACTAAAAGAAAAAAATCGTGAACGCATTTCAAAATATGTTGAAACACGTAAAGGCGCAACTTATTATGATAAAGAATCTGTTTGGGATTTCGAAACAGCGTATGATATTGCGTTACCATGTGCAACTCAAAATGAAATCAACAAAAAGCAAGCCGCTATTTTAGTGAAAAATGGAGTGAAAGTCGTGGCAGAAGGCGCAAATATGCCTTGTACACTAGAAGCAGTCGCCGTTTTTGCTAAATCAGCTGTAATTTATTGTCCAGGTAAAGCCGCTAATGCAGGTGGTGTTGCGGTTTCTGCATTAGAGATGAGCCAAAATGCTGAACGTTTAGCTTGGTCCTTTGAAAAAGTTGACGGTATGCTAGATCAAATTATGCAAAACATTTATGAGACTTGTCGTGATACAGCTAACGAATATCAGGCACGAGATAACTTTGTTTTAGGTGCGAATATTGCTGGCTTTGAAAAAGTAGCGGCAGCGATGCTAAGTCAAGGACTCGTTTAATAACAAAAAATGCTAGGATTTCCTAGCATTTTTTATTGATTTGTTTGATTAAGAGAATAAATATCTCTAATTAAATAGTTAAAATTAAACAATTGGTCTATCCAAAAGAATTTGCTTGAAAAAATGTCTAAAAACACGTAAAGTATACATGTAGTAAGTTTACTTTCGAGGAGGAAAAGGAATGTCACACATTCAATTAGATTATTCCAAATTAGCACCATTTGTTGCTGACCATGAATTGGAATACATGCAAACACAAGTCACTGCAGTGGACAAAGCATTACGTGAAGGTACAGGAGCTGGTAATGATTTTACTGGCTGGATTGATTTACCAGAAAACTATGACAAAGAAGAATTCGCGCGCATTAAAAAAGCAGCAGCAAAAATTCAATCTGACTCTGAGGTATTAGTAGTCATTGGTATCGGTGGTTCATATTTAGGTGCCCGTGCAGCAATTGAATTTTTGACACATTCATTTAATAATCTATTATCAAAAGAAGAACGGAAAGCGCCACAAATCTTCTTTGCTGGAAATAGCATCAGCTCAACTTATTTAGCTGATTTAATCAATGTGATTGGTGATCGTGATTTTTCTGTCAACGTTATTTCAAAATCTGGAACGACGACAGAACCAGCGATTGCTTTCCGCGTCTTTAAAGAGTTATTAATTAATAAATATGGCAAAGAAGAAGCCAATAAACGTATTTATGCGACAACTGACCGTGCTAAAGGAGCAGTAAAAGTTGAAGCTGATGCGGAAGGTTGGGAAACATTTGTGATTCCTGATGATGTGGGCGGCCGTTTCACTGTTTTAACGCCAGTAGGTCTTTTACCAATCGCTGTTAGCGGTGCGGATATTGATCGTTTAATGGAAGGTGCAAATGATGCACGTAAAGAATACGGCGCAACGAGCGACTTAAAAGAAAACCAAGCCTATCAATATGCTGCGTTACGTAACATTTTATATCGTAAAGGTAAAACAACTGAAATGTTAATTAACTATGAGCCTGGTATGCACTATTTCTCTGAATGGTGGAAACAATTATATGGTGAATCAGAAGGAAAAGATGGCAAAGGTATTTTCCCAGCAGCCGCAGACTTTTCAACTGACTTACATTCTATGGGTCAATATGTTCAAGAAGGTATGCGTAACTTATTTGAAACAGTGGTTAAAATTGAAAATCCACGCCATAGCATTTCAATTCCAGAACAAAATGAAGATCTAGATGGCTTAGGCTATTTACAAGGAAAAGAAATTGACTTCGTCAATACAAAAGCGTTCGAAGGTACGTTGCTTGCTCACACAGATGGTGGTGTGCCAAACATGATCGTTAAAGTGCCAACAATGGATGCTTATTCATTAGGTTATGTTATGTACTTCTTCGAAATTGCGGTGGGCATCTCAGGTTACTTAAATGGGGTTAATCCATTTGACCAACCAGGTGTTGAAGCTTACAAACGCAACATGTTCGCTTTATTAGGTAAACCAGGTTTTGAAGAATTAGCAAAAGATTTAAATGCGCGTCTATAATTTGTAAATAACAGAAGAAAAGAGCCAGAAACACTTACGTTTCTGGCTCTTTTCTTCTGTTTAAATTATTTTTCCAATGGTTCGTTCCATTTTTTAGGACTCCAAATGGTTCCTTCCAATGCAACTTGAAGACTTTCATTATCATCTTCTAATTGTTCAATATATTTGATGGTTTCCTCGATAATAAAAGAATTGGGTTCTTCACTGATTGACTGAAGTTGTTCTGCTAACCATGTATTTCTCATTTTTCTTCACCTCAAAATGTAGTCTATCATAGGTGAGCTTTTTAGTAATGAAACTTGCTTATTGGTTTTCCTTTAAAATAGCATAAATTCGTTCAATATCCGCTTGGGTGCCTCTTAATTCATAATCAGCTAAGAAGGGGAAGTTAAATTGTTCCGCATACTGTTTAGCTGTCAGGCAGTATTGGTGGTTAAAGTTTTTATTGCCGCTGCCCACCACGCCAGAGCAATAACGATAATTATTTTCAAAAGCAAGATATTCTCGCATGACTTCTGTTAAAATTTCGGTATTGCCATTGTTGATGCCATCGCCACCATCTAAATAGGTAGGCACAAAGGTAAAAAATGGTTCTGTTTCTACTTCTAACGGAGAATTTTCCGAAATTTCTTTGAAAGTAATCGTAGGATTTTTTTCGTTGTGCTGATGTTGCTCTTCAGAATAAGTTGTTAAACGTTGAACAAATGAGCGTGTATTACCAGAGATTGAAATATATCGTATATTCATCAGAGATCCCTCCAAATAAATTTAATTGTTTACGTAAGTATAGCACATCTATGTGAAAAAAATTCAAGATCAATAATTATAAAGCGAAAAAAATAATGCCTTTTTATTACCTATTATAAAAGTGAAAATTTGTTATTTTAATTCATTTGGGTAAGTATTGAATTTTGCGAAAAACTTTGCTAAGATGGTAGAGTATTGAATAAAGAATGGTTGGGCGAAAGCTTCAAGGATTCAGTTCTTCAAGGGGTGAGAAGAACAATTTTTGAGTTTGCGCCTTTTTGCATACCTAAAACAAAAGGGCTGAGCGTATCTCTATTTCGCTAGTCCTTTTTCTTATATGCTAAAGGTGTAAAAACTAAGGAGGTGGAGACAATGGTACAAGAAGTACTAGAGCAAATCAAGGCAGCGGAAGATGCGGTGGAAGAGCATCGGCAACAAGCTAAGATGAATTGTCGTTTATATGAAGAACAGAAGCAAGAACGTTTAGCTGAACTACGTCAAGAGAGTGAAGAAGCTGTTGAAAAAGTGCTGACGGATTCACTAGCAACGCAAGAAAAGATGTTACAACTTGAAAAAGAACAACTTTTAGATGAAACAAAGCGCACTGAACAAGCGCTTCACGAACGTTATGAAGCGAACAAAGAACAAGTCATTGATTCAATTATTGAGAGGGTGAAAGACGTTTATGGCAGTTAGTAAAATGGAAAAAATGACAATAATTGCCGCTGCCGAAAAAGAAGCAGCAATTCTACAAGCCATTCAAGGCTTGCAAATTGTCGAAGTAAAACGGATTTTTCATTCGCCTGAAGAAGAACAAGCCTTAAAGAGTCAATATTCTTTTTTACAAGCAGAACAGTCAACTGAACAGCTACGTAAATATGAAACGATGCTACAACAATTGCAAGAGCTTCTTTTATTTTTGACACGCTCTTCAGGAAAAGGGTTAAAGATAAAAAGAAAAGTCTATACTTTGGAAGAGTTGGAACAAACCTTTGATGAAGAAACATTACAAAGCTATTTGACGGAATTAAAGAATATTCAAGAATCTTTGAAACAAATTCAAACGGATCGTCAAGGATTAGAAGCTGAAGAAGAATTATTAGGCCGCTGGCAATATCTGGATATTTTACCGCATAAACAGCAGTTAAAAAGTAGTTATGTCGTTCATGGTTCGATAAATCTAGCCAATAAAGCCAGTTTCTTGAGCGCTTTGTCTCAATGGCCAACGGTTTATTTTGAAGAAATTTATCAAAGTATGCATCATAGTTACTTTACACTCGTTTACCTGAAGGAACATCAGCAGAGTGTAACCGAGTTATTAAACCAATATAGCTTTGAACCACTCCAATACCGTTATGATGTTCCGCCTAAAGAGGCATATCAACAAGTCAAAGAACGATATGAAATTTTACAAAAAGAAGAAAAAGCCTTAAAGCAACAACTGGCTTCTTATCATGATTTTTATGAAACGTTTTGCTTGGCTGAAGAAGTCTTATTGGCGGTTATCCAAAGAGAACAAGCACGTCAACATTTGTTAAATGCTTCATCATTTTTCATCTTGCAAACGTGGATTCCAGTCGAAGAAAAAGCCGATATTTTGACAGCGATTGAAGAAAAAGTTCCTAAGGACGAAATAGCTCTTACTTTTGAAAATCCTACGAAGGCGGAAATTGAGACGGATATACCAGTTAAACTAGCGAATAATAAATTGGTGCAGCCGTTTGAAATGTTAACAGAGATGTATAGCTTACCAAAATATGAAGAAGTTGATCCGACACCTGCGATGATGCCGTTTTATCTAGTCTTTTTTGGCATGATGGTAGCGGATATTGGCTATGGCTTACTGATGCTACTCTTGTCTATTATTGCTTTGAAAGCATTTGTTTTACCGAGAGGCATGAAACGTTTTGCCGACTTTTTCTTGATTTTATCATTTCCAACAATTATTTGGGGCTTCATTTACGGTTCGTTTTTCGGTGCAGCATTACCGCCAACAATGTTTGGGATCAAATCACCATTTCCGATTTTATCAACGACCGAAGATGTAAATACGATTCTTATTTTATCGGTTATTTTTGGGTTTATCCAATTGGTTGTCGGTTTAATGATTAATGGGATTCAGTTATCAAAACAAAAGCGCTATTTAGATAGTATTAACGAAAGTTACGCTTGGTTAGGGATTTTGTTTGGTTTAGCATTGTTAGTCGTTGGTAAATTAGTGGTTAAAAATGAAGGCTTATTTACAGCAGGTGCGATTTTAGCTAGCCTTTCTGCCATTGCAATTATTGTGATTCCAATGATTCAATCGAAGGCCAAATTAAAAGGCTTAGCCAAAGGACTGTATGGACTATACGGTGTGACAGGTTATGTCGGTGATTTAGTTAGTTATACACGTTTGATGGCGTTAGGAATTGCTGGGGGAAGTATTGCTTCAGCGTTTAATATGCTCGTAGAGTTCATGCCGCCAGTTGCCCGTTTTAGCGTGGGCATCTTGCTGTTAATTGTTTTACATGCGTTAAACATATTCTTATCGTTATTAGGTGCTTATGTTCATGGCGCACGTTTGCAATATGTTGAGTTCTTTGGAAAATTTTACACAGGCGGTGGCCGGGCGTTTAATCCGCTAAAAACAAAAGAAAAGTATGTCAATGTTGAGAAAAAATAGAAAATTATTTATTGGAGGAAAATAGAGATGATGGATTACTTAATTAATAATAATGGTGGAATTGTTTTTGCAGTATTAGGAATGGCGATGGCGACAATTTTTGCTGGGATTGGATCAGCCAAAGGGGTTGGCTTTACTGGGGAAGCAGCAGCAGCTTTAACGACGGAGCAGCCAGAAAAATTTGGTCAAGCGTTAATTTTACAGTTATTACCAGGTACACAAGGACTATACGGTTTCGTTATTGCTTTCTTAATTTATATTAACTTAGGAAACGATATGAGTATGGTTCAAGGATTGAACTATTTTGTAGCAGCTTTACCGATTGCCTTTGCTGGATTGTTCTCTGGGATTGCCCAAGGTCGTGTAGCCGCTGCGGGGATCCAAATTTTAGCGAAGAAACCAGAACATGCAACAAAAGGAATTATCTATGCTGCCATGGTTGAAACTTATGCCATCTTAGGGTTTGTAATTTCCTTCTTACTTGTATTGAACGTCAAATAATTGAGGAGGCAGATGGATGGATGCCATTGAAAAAATCATCAGTGAAATTAAGCAACAAGGAAAGCAAGAAGTCGAAGCCTATGTCACCAGTGAACAAACGCGCATCGATCAAGAATTCCAAGCAGCACAACAAGAAATTTTGCTGAAGCAAGAACATGAAATAGAAAAACGACAACAACAATTATTAAAAGAATTTAAACAACGCCAACAACGGCAAACACTAGAAATTCGTCAGGATGCATTAAATAAAAAACAAGCATATCTTAACCAATTATTTGACGAAGTGGTCTTAAAGATGAGTGAATGGTCAGCGGAAGAATTTCAACAATTCATGAAAGCACAATTAGGTTCACTTGAATTAACAGGAAAAGCGACCATTCTTTTAGGCGAGTATTCTCAAACGAAAGTGACGCAAGAATGGCTGACCGCCCTTTCTGATGCTACTGTTCAATGGGAGCTTTCAGAGGAAGTTGTTCCAAAAGAAAGTGGCTTTATCGTTGCAAAAGACGGTTTGGATTATAATTTTCTCTTTTCAGCATTAGTTGAAGAGATTCAAAAAACAGAAGGCTTTAAAGTGGCAGAAAAACTTTTCAGTTAAGAAGGGAGGACGTAGCATGAGAAAACCAACGTATCATCAAATTAATCCGCTGATTCGTTTAAAAGAAACGGAGCTGCTTTCTGAGCAACAGTTTCAACAACTTTTAGAAGCGGAAACAGTTGAAGACGTTAAAAATATGTTAAAAAGTACGGTTTATCAACCTTATTTAACCGAAACTTTTGAAGAAAAATTTGACTACCATTCTTCTGAAGCGCTGGGAAGTCTTTATCGCTGGTTATATGAAATGGCTCCAGAACCAGCTGTAGTAACGTTGTATACGATGCGTTTTACCTTCCATAACTTGAAAATTTTGACGAAAGCTGAGCGAACAGGTAAAGATTTTGATTATCTTTATTTAGAAGATGGTCGTTATTCTCTAAACACAGTCAAAAGTGCCATTCATACAAAAAACTCTTCCGAACTTGAACCAGCATTATTAGAAGTGATCCGTGATGTTTTTGCCTATCTGGAAGAAGGCGGTTTGCCGCAAGCAATTGATATCCTTTATGATCGAGCATTTTTACAGCAACAGCGAAAATTAGCGGATGAATTGGGCTATGAAGAGTTAACGAAGGAAGTCATCGCTTTTATTGATTTAACTAATCTATCAACGATGGCTAGAGGGATTGTTCAACATCAAAACAGTAACTTTTTATCAACCGTGCTTTCTAGCGCTGGCAGTCTCTCAAAGAAAGAGCTGTTGACCTATGCGGAAAAGTCACTTGTAGAATTTACAGCATTTGTCAGAACAACGAATTACGGACAACTATTAGAAAAGATTATCAATAAAGAAACCAATGAATTAAATTTATTGGCTTTTGAAAAACTCAAAGATGATTACCTGACCTCAATGTATGAAAACGGTCGAACGGTTGCTTTTGGGCCGCTCCCATTACTAGCCTTTTTGAATGCGAAAGAGGTTGAATGGAAAAATCTACGTTTAATTTTGGTCGGAAAACATAGTGGGTTTTCAAATGAAAAAATTCGAGAAAGGATGCGAAAAGTCAATGGGGTATAAAATTGGTGTCATTGGAGACAAAAATTCAATCTTACCATTTAAACTGTTTGGCTTTGAGGTCCATCATGCCATTTCAGAAATGCAAGTTAGAGAAGCCATTGAAACTATGGCAAAAAATAAGTTTGGGGTCATTTTCATAACGGAAGAAGCCTCTACTTTAGCAGAAGAAACGATTGAACGATACAAAGAACAAGTGACACCAGCGATTATTTTAATCCCAAGTCATAATGGTACAATCGGAATCGGTTTAAGTGAGATTGAAAAAAATGTTGAAAAAGCAATTGGACAAAATATTTTATAATGCAAAGGAGAATGAGCGTGCAAATTGGAAAAATTGTCAAAGTTTCAGGTCCTTTGATTTTAGCTGAAAACATGTCAGATGCTAGTATCCAAGACATTTGTCATGTAGGAGATTTAGGCGTTATCGGAGAGATTATTGAAATGCGAGGCGACGTCGCTTCGATTCAAGTATATGAAGAAACAACAGGCATTGGACCAGGAGAACCAGTTATTTCAACAGGAGAACCATTATCTGTTGAATTAGCCCCAGGTTTAATTGCCGAAATGTTTGATGGTATTCAACGACCATTGGATACATTTCAAGAAGTAACCCACAGTAACTTTTTAGGCCGTGGCGTTAAAATTGATGCGTTAGATCGTGAGAAAAAATGGACGTTTGAACCAACTGTGGCAGTTGGTGAAGAAGTGTCGGCAGGTGACATCGTCGGTGTGGTTCAAGAAACACCGATTATTCAACATAAAATTATGGTGCCTTTCGGCGTTTCAGGAACGATTGCCGAAATTAAAGCAGGTGACTTTGCCATTGATGAAACAGTTTACTCAGTGAAAACGGCTAAAGGAACGGAAAGTTTTAGCATGATGCAAAAATGGCCCGTTCGGCGGGGACGTCCCATTTTAGAAAAACTAAGTCCCAAAGTACCGATGGTGACCGGACAACGCGTAATTGATACCTTTTTCCCAATTACGAAAGGCGGAGCGGCAGCAGTTCCAGGACCATTTGGCGCTGGAAAAACAGTCGTTCAGCACCAAATTGCCAAGTGGGCCGATGTCGACTTAGTCGTTTACGTTGGTTGTGGGGAACGCGGGAATGAAATGACAGATGTTTTAAATGAATTTCCAGAATTAATTGATCCAACAACTGGTGAGTCTTTGATGAATCGGACGATTTTAATTGCGAATACGTCAAATATGCCGGTAGCGGCACGGGAAGCCTCGATTTATACAGGGATTACCATTGCAGAATATTTCCGTGATATGGGTTACTCAGTCGCAATTATGGCGGATTCTACTTCTCGTTGGGCAGAAGCGTTACGAGAAATGAGTGGTCGGTTAGAAGAAATGCCTGGTGATGAAGGCTATCCAGCCTATTTAGGTAGTCGCTTAGCTGAATATTATGAACGAGCAGGACAAGTCATCGCGTTAGGAAAAGATCATCGTGAAGGAAGCATTACGGCGATTAGTGCGGTTTCGCCATCTGGTGGGGACATATCAGAACCTGTCACACAAAATACGTTACGCGTTGTTAAAGTATTCTGGGGCTTAGATTCTCAATTAGCACAAAAACGTCATTTTCCTTCTATTAACTGGTTGCAAAGTTATTCTCTTTACTCCACAGAAGTAGGGCAATATTTAGACTTGGAATTGCAAGGAAACTGGGCCGCTATGGTAGCTGAAGGGATGCGGATTTTACAAGAAGAATCTCAACTGGAAGAAATTGTTCGCTTGGTTGGGATTGATTCCTTGTCGGATAAAGACCGTTTAACGTTGGAAACAGCCAAATCATTACGGGAAGACTATTTGCAACAAAATGCTTTTGATGACGTGGATACGTTCACTTCTCGAACCAAACAAGCGAAAATGTTGCAATTGATTCTAACTTTTGGTGAAGAAGGTCAAAAAGCCTTAAGTTTAGGCACTTATTTCTCTGAGTTAATGGCGGGAACAGTTGAAATCCGCGATCGCATTGCTCGTAGCAAGTATTTACCAGAAGAAGAATTAGAAAAATTGGATTGTTTACAAGCAGAAATTAAAACAACGATAAAAGAAATCATTGCTGAAGGAGGAATGACGAATGATTAAAGAATATCGTACAATCAATGAAGTCGTTGGTCCTCTGATGATTGTTGAAAAAGTGGCAGGCGTAAAGTACGAAGAATTAATTGAAGTACGCATGCAAAATGGCGAAATTCGCCAAGGGCAAGTTTTAGAAATCAATGGAGATAAAGCGATGGTCCAAATTTTTGAAGGAACGAGTAACATCAATATTCGTGATTCAAAAGTTCGCTTTCTGGGACATCCTTTAGAATTAGGGGTTTCGCCAGATATGATGGGGCGCGTTTTTGACGGCTTAGGTCGCTTAAAAGATAATGGACCAGAATTATTACCTGAGAAAAAATTAGATATTAACGGCGAAGTTATCAATCCAGTTGCTCGTGATTATCCCGATGAGTTCATCCAAACAGGGATTTCAGCGATTGACCATTTAAATACCTTAGTTCGTGGTCAAAAATTACCTGTTTTTTCAGCATCTGGCTTACCTCATAAAGAATTAGCGGCACAAATTGCCAGACAAGCCAACGTGTTAAATAGTGAAGAAGAATTTGCCGTAGTTTTTGCGGCCATTGGGATTACCTTTGAAGAAGCGGAATATTTTATGGAAGATTTCCGTCAAACAGGCGCAATTGATCGTTCAGTCTTGTTTATGAACTTAGCGAATGATCCAGCCATTGAACGGATTGCAACACCTAGAATGGCTTTGACAGCCGCTGAATATTTAGCTTATGAAAAGGGCATGCATGTCTTAGTTATCATGACGGATATGACCAATTATTGCGAAGCGTTGCGAGAAATTTCAGCAGCACGCCGTGAAGTTCCAGGACGTCGTGGTTACCCAGGTTATCTTTACACGAACTTAGCAACGTTGTATGAACGAGCAGGCCGAATTCGTGGCTCAAAAGGTTCCGTAACACAGATTCCTATTTTAACAATGCCAGAGGAGGATAAAACACATCCAATTCCCGATTTAACTGGCTATATTACAGAAGGGCAAATTATCTTGTCCCGGGAACTATATAAGAGCGGTATCCAACCACCAATTGATGTATTGCCATCACTTTCCCGTCTTAAAGACAAAGGAACTGGCGAAGGCAAAACGCGCGGGGATCATGCAGCGACGATGAATCAATTGTTCTCAGCCTATGCACAAGGGAAACAAGCCAAAGAATTAGCTGTCATTTTAGGAGAATCAGCTCTTTCCGATGTCGATAAAATTTACGCAGCTTTTGCCCAACGTTTTGAAGAAGAATATGTCAATCAAGGATTCGATACAAACCGTTCGATTGAAGAAACGTTAGATCTTGGGTGGGAACTATTAAGTATGCTACCGAGAACAGAACTAAAACGAATTAAAGAGGATATGCTCGATCAATATTTAACTGAAGGGAAGTAGAAAAATGGCTCGATTAAATGTTAATCCAACCCGTATGGAACTTTCCCGATTGAAAAAACAGTTAACTACGGCCACGAGAGGTCATAAGTTGCTGAAAGACAAACAAGATGAATTGATGCGACGGTTTATTGCGCTAGTCAAAGAAAACAATGAGTTACGTATTCAGGTTGAACAAGAAGTGACGGATGCGTTATCAAATTTTGTATTGGCAAACGCAACGTTGAACGAAGCCTTTATTGAAGAGTTAGTGGCAATTCCAGCCGAAAAAGTTGAATTAGAAATTATTGAACAGAACATCTTAAGTGTGCCAGTTCCTAAAATGATTTTTGATTACGATGAATCGGTTCAAGAAGCACCCTTAGATTATGGCTACGTGAATTCAAACAGCGAGCTTGATCAAGCTTTTGCTAAAATTTCAAGCATTTTACCGAAATTATTAGCACTTGCAAATGTTGAAAAGACGTGCCAATTATTATCAAAAGAAATTGAAAAAACGCGTCGTCGTGTCAACGCCTTAGAGTATATGACGATTCCGCAATTAGAAGAAACAATTTACTACATTCAAATGAAATTAGAAGAAAATGAACGTGGCGAAATTACACGTCTAATTAAAATTAAAAGCATGAACAAAGAAAATTAGTGGTTAGGAAGAACGAGTGCGAAGCCAGTTGGTAGCTTTCGTGCTCGTTTTTAATAAAAAAGGGAGTGGAAAAAATGAAAAATGAAGAACGCCGCAAAGCGATTGCACTGAATTGTCAAAAATACGAAAGTGACTATGCTCGCTTGGTGGAACCAATCAATGAGCTACTGTTAAACTTGGGAGCGGCTATTTCAGAAGAAGCCGCGAAGCAAATCATTCTGAATGTAAAACGATATCATCACGGCGTGAAATATCTTCCTGAGTGTCATTTAGATGAAAGTAACCAATTTATCGAAGATGGGCTTGAAGCTCTTAAAAAGGGAGATTTAGGCAACGGTGCGTTACAACTATTTGGGGCCGGCTTAAACTTTGCTAGTTTTGCAGCAAAAGCACAAGGAACCAAAAAAATTGATGCCCACCAAATGTTGGCAGAACGTTTTACGAAGTTGTTGTCTGTAAAGTAGCCAGCTACTCATTGTGAATTTTAGTATCTGGGACAGTAGTCAAAATGACTTTTGTCCCAGATATTTTTTTTATAAAAATATGAAACCTTTTACAGATACTTAACGTCTAATAGTTAGTTAAATGAAAAGAGGTGTTTTATGGATAAAATTTCAACAAAAAAATTAGTTCAGAAAGCAAAAAAAGGAGATGGACAAGCATTTGTTCACCTTTGTCAAAAATATGAAACAGTTTTATACAATGCTGCATATAAAATGCTATTAAACGAAGTCGACGTTGCTGATTGTTTACAAGAAACTGAACTATGTGCATGGGAAAAAATAACAACATTAAAAAATGAACATGCGTTTAATTCATGGATTTTTAAAATAATGTTAAACCAAGTTCAAAATATTTTTAGAGAAAAGCAGAGAACAACTCACTGGATGGATACTTATTCTTCTGTTCCTGCTTTTGATGATTTATATGATTTGGATAAAGGATTACATAAATTACCTGATAATTATCGCGTTCCGCTAGTTATGTACTATTATGTTGGCTTTAGTATAAAAGAAATCGCTCAGCAACTTGATGTTTCAACAAATACCATCAAAATTCGTCTTTCTCGTGGTCGAAAAAAATTAAGGACATATTTAAAGGAGACATGGTAAATGGATAGAAAACGAAGTGATATATTAAAATATGAAAAAAAGATGCCTTTAGAAACAGTGGAACGTTTAAACACACAAAGAACTAAGATATTAATGGGAGAAATAAAACAATACAGACAGCCAAAGAAAAAAATATCGCGTAAACATTTAATTATAGGGCTAATTAGTATTGCTACCACTTTTACTTTGATAGTAAAAACACCCATTGGACGTGCCATAGAAGAGGTATTGGGGATTAGTCAAGATACAGGTGTTCAAACAGTAGAATCTTCTGGTGTTCCAACAAAACTAGAATTGCGGAGTGTACAAAATGAGCGAGAAATCGTATTAACAAAATTTGTATCGACAAAAAATAAAATGGCGTTTGATTATCAATTTAAGATTAAAGATCAGAAATTAAAAGAGTTATTACAGAAAAAAATCGCTAGAAATAATTATTCTCAAGATATTCAACTAGGGTTATTTAGAGAAGGAAGCAAAGAAGATTTATTTGGGGGTGTAAGTTCAACATCGTTATATAGAATCGAGAAGGATGTTTTTTATGGTTCAGTGATTTCAACTTTCAATAAGCAAAAACTTGTTAGTCAAGATCAATTAACGCTTCATATCTACCGATTAGCTTGGGAAGATCAAGAACAGCATGATAATGAATTAAAAGAAGCAATCAAAGCAAGTAGCCGATCTTTTAGTGTTGAGAATGCATTAGAGTATCAAGGCGATTGGACGTTTAAAATTCCTTACCAACCCATTATGAAAGAAACGATACCTAGCATTAAAAACGTGAAAAAAATTAAAAATATTAAGGCCCAAAGTGATGCGCTTCAAACTACGCTGATTATGGATGTTCCAAATCCAGAAAAAAATAAAAAAAGTCGTGATATTCTAATTTCAGTTTATAAAAACGGTCTTGAGATACCTATTGCACGTCAAATTGGTAGTGGCTTTAATAAAGGGGAAGATGCTACAATTAACATTTCTTTTGACTTAAGTAGTTTGGATCATAAGTCATTATATAAAGTAATCGTTAGAAATTCTTATGAAGATGATGCAGCAGGAAAAGAATTAGGTTCGTTGGAGTTAAAAAATACTCAGAAATAATTGCTAAAAAGGTTATGGGAAATACAAATATTTTAATTAATATAACTACTAAAAAAAGCATCTTTTTTATTGAGCGTTGTCATTAAAAAAAGATGCTTTTATTTTCATTATCAATGGTTATCATTAGGATATTCAGACACCTGTAATTGCCATAGCTTATCTGTCACTGAAGCAATAAACGCAGCACTCTTAGCATTATCAGGTCCTTTAGTAAAAATTGCTAAAGCAAAGGGGTGAGGTGTTTCTAAAATCCCCATATCATGAATAAATTCATCATAGGAACCAATTTTATGAGCAACTTTTCCTTGAGTTGTGGGAGTTTCCATTCTTTCATGGAAAACACTTTGTTTCATAGAATCATAAATCGCTTGGTAATCTGGTTTTGTTGCTTTTTCAGTATATAATTTTTGTAGAATAACTAGCGCATCTTCCGAAGAAAATTGTGGTTCTTCAATCGAAGGTGACTTGTGCAAATAACGCTGATACATTTCTCGTTTTGCTTTTGCATCACCACCCAATGTATCATAGAGCATATTTTTAGCGATATTATCAGAATAGGTGATGGCATATTCTTGTAACGTTTTTAATGGATATTCTGGTTGGATATTATAGGCAATGATCCCAGTTCCTTCTTCATAATCTTCTTCGGCGTTATAGGGAATCAGGTCTGTCCATTTTTTTTGACCAGAAGCAACCGTGTCGGCGACTAGCATCGTCAGGGGCACTTTAATAGTACTAGCTGTATAAAATTCATGTTGGCCATTCACGGAACGCTGTTCGCCAGTTTCTAAATCCAAATAACTAATCCCGACCGTTCCTTCAAATTCTTTGACAGAAGCGACGAGCAGGTCATTTATTTTATCAAAAAATACTGTATTTGCTGAATTATTTTCTTCCTTGTCTTTCGTATGCTTCTCATGTTTGGCGGAATCAATTGTAACTTTTTGTTCAGATTCTTTGGCATAATCTTCGCCACGACTTGAGAAGAAGAAGCCCACAATTAGGAAAAAGCAAAGAAAGAAAATGGTGCCGTAAAGTGAGAGCTGCTGTTTCTTCAATGTAAAACCCTTTCCGTTTCTCTAATAGATATTTTTCTCAACTCCTCCATTTAATCATTTTTCGGATAAGAGCGCAAGCGTCTTTTTAACGGCACTACTGGTTTTGTTTCATTTGTTTTTGGAGTGCTTGCGATTGCTTTAATAGCTCTTTGCCGATAGTGGTATCTTTCACCAATAACCGCTGTAAGGGGCGATCGATGACTTGTTTGATGGAATGAATGTCTTGATTATTTAAAATGGCTGTTTCTTTACTAGAAAAAGATTTATGCGCGGTCAGTTGTAAACCAAACGAGTTGTACAACAATGTATAACCAGCAATCCCAGTAATTGTCTGATAAGATTTTGAAAAGCCGCCGTCAATTACGAGAAGCGTGCCATTTGCTTTGATTGGCGATTCGCCTTTTGTTCGTTTAACTGGTGTATGGCCATTAATGATATGTCGATTTTCACCAGTCACTTCAAATTCATCTAGGATTCTTTCACAAACTTCAACCGTATCACGCAAAGAGTAATAAGGATTCTTTTCTTCGTAATGTGTTTCTTTTTCAGCGAGAAAATAACGCTCAAAGGTTTTCATAGCTCGTTTACCAAATAATGAGGAACCTTCGCCACACCAAAGATACCATAAACAATCTGTTGCATAGTCATCTGTACTAGCAGGCTGAGCGTAAGCTTCTTCTAACATTTCCTGAAAGAAGTCAACTAAAGCTTTTCCTGAATAGGAGTGGCCTTTAAATGTATAAGCTTGAAAAGTACCGTCCGCATTCAGAGGCAGACAGCCATGAATCAATAAATTTTGATTATACACAAGGTAAAGAGAAGCTTTTTCCATTAGAAAGCGCATGTGTTTTGTTAACCGCGGTGAAGACTGAAATTGCGTTAATAAATCATCAATTATCTGTTTTTCCTCACGTGTTAATTGGTAAGGTTGCTCTTCAGAAACGGTTTGGAAACAGCTGTTAATTAATGTATAACGACATTCGTCAAAAGTAATAGTTTCCCCTTGAATCTTATCTAAGCGTAGCCGATGTGCCAAGTTAAAATCAGGGCGTCGACCAATAATTTGCCCTTCTAGTTTTTCTTGAATAATGGCAATGGCTTGTTGCACACGCATCGCTACTTGTTTTTCCGCTTCAGTTAACGCACGATAGGGATTTTTCTTGGGTGCAAAAGCAGGATTTTCTTTATACGTTTCTAAACTAAATTTTTTTAAGGCGGTTAAATCGATAGCATAACGTTCTTCTAACAAATCTAAATTTCCATAGCGAGCACAAATACGTACTACATTGGCTAAACAAGCCAGTGAACCACTATAAGCAGCCAGCCAAATCATATCGTGATTGCCTAGTTGAATATCCAAGGAGTGATAGGACATTAATCGGTCCATAATTTTATCTGGTGCTGGCCCCCGGTCATAGATATCCCCAATAACATGTAGGTGATCGATAATCAGACGTTGGATTAGATAAGCTAATTCTGTCACGAAACGTTTGGCTTCACCTAGTAAAATAATTTTTTCAATAATTTGTTGATAGTAACCGTTTTTGGTTGTTGTTTCATCATATTGATAAATCAACTCTTCGAGAATATACCCATAGGTTTCAGGAAGGGCTTTGCGAACTTTAGAACGTGTGTACTTCATCGAAGAAGAACGGACGATTTCAACCAGACGGCGAATCGTTAATAGCCACCATTCATAAGAGAGGGCGCTTTCATTTTCTAAAAGTGTTAATTTTTCTTCTGGATAGTAGATAATAAAACAAAGCTCGTCCATCTGATGGGCATTTAATTCTTGTTTAAATAAAAATTGAACTTTTTCTCGGATTCGCCCAGAACCATTTCTTAAAATATGGTCAAAAGCTTCAAATTCACCATGTAAATCACTGACAAAATGTTCTGTTCCTTTCGGTAAATTCAAAATTGCTTCCAAATTAATAATTTCTTCAATTTGTTGATCGCGGTTCAGTGTAGCCAAGTCATCTGCCTTCTTTCTTTTTCGTATATACCAATTTTTGTTTAAAAGATTAAAGTCTTGATAATAAAGGTTTTTTATTCATATGCCAATTATTGTAGGCTATTTGGCGAAAAAAAGCAACAGGAGAAAGTCAGAGAAAAATGTGGAAAATTATAGGAAGCTACTGGGTTTTATGCTATGATTTTTAATAAAACAAAATGAAGGGGCGGGAAAACATGTTATTTGGTACAGCAAAAATGAATCGGGAAAATCATTTAGAAGTCGGTGGTTGTGACACCGTAAAGTTGGCGCAAAAATTCGGGACGCCGTTATTTGTTTATGATGTCGCTCATATTCGCGCGCAGGCACGTGGTTTTAAACAAACGTTAAATCAATTAGGTATCAAAAATAAAGTGGTTTATGCAAGTAAAGCATTTAGTTGTTTAGCTATTTATCAAGTGTTAAAGGAAGAAGATATTGCTTGTGATGTTGTCTCTGGTGGAGAACTATTCACAGCTTTAAAAGGGGGCATGGAGCCAGCGGAAATTGAGTTCCATGGAAATAATAAAACCCCTGAAGAATTACGTTATGCTTTGGATAACAAAATAGGTACAATTGTCATTGATAATTTTTACGAAATTGACTTGTTGGAAGAATTATTAGCTACACGAAACCAAACACAAAAAGTTCTTTTTCGGGTGAGTCCTGGCGTGGATGCAGAAACACATGATTACATTTTGACAGGCCAAGAAGATTCAAAATTTGGTTTTGATGTTGCAAGTGGCCAGGCAACAGAAGCGCTCGTTCGCCTTTTATCAAATCCCTCTTTTGATGTGCAAGGGGTCCATTGCCATATTGGCTCGCAAATTTTTGCTGTGGAAGGCTTTTTAGCTGCTGTTGAAAAAATGTTCACTATTTTAGAAGACTGGCGGCAAGTCCATCAATTTACAGCACGTGTTTTAAATATGGGTGGTGGTTTTGGTGTGCAGTACACGCAGCAAGATGAGCCATTAGCACCAGCAACATTTGTTGAAAAAATTGTTTATTCCTTGAAAGGTCATTGTGAACAATTAGGGTATCCACTGCCTGAGCTTTGGATTGAACCAGGCCGCAGTTTAATTGCCGAAGCGGGCACAACGATATATACAGTTGGCGCGCAAAAAGAGGTTCCTGGTGTTCGTCATTTTGTTTCCGTAGATGGTGGCATGGGTGATAATATACGGCCTGCTTTGTATCAAGCGGTTTATGATGGATTTCTAGCGAATCGTGAGGGGTATGATTCAGTCAAGAAAGTCACAGTAGTTGGTAAATATTGCGAATCAGGCGATGTCTTACTTCGAGATATTTTATTGCCAGAAGTTAAAGCAGGGGATTTATTGGCCATCAGTAGTACGGGGGCTTACGGTTATTCAATGGCAAGTAATTACAACCGAAATCCTCGACCAGCGGTGGTTTTTGTCGAAGATGGACAAGCAAAATTAGTTGCTCGCCGTGAGACATATGAAGATATGACAACGTTGGATTGTTGATAGATTAAAAGTAGCCGCCTCTTTTTGAGACGGCTGTTTTTTTTTCAAAAAATAACAAAATGTAAGGGTGATTTCTTTCAGAAATGAAAAATCCATAGTATATTAAATGAAGAAGGAAATACTTTAGAAGAGGGTGTGATTTGCAGATGAAATGGCTCCTCGGGTTACTGATCATTTTTGCAATGATTGGCGTTGTTTTTTCTGTTTACATTGCCAATTATTTTTTGAAAATTGCGTTGCTTAAAGACAACCCTTGGTATCATAAAAAAGGGCATCGGTTATTAAATCCTGATAATTTTCAAGAACGTGAAACAAGATATACAAAAATAGAAGAACAACAAAAACAAGAAGGCGAAGCTTTTTGGACAGAGTCTTTTGCTGAAGATCGTTGGTTGAAAATTAAAGATGAAACATTGTATGCACGGTGCTTTATTCCTTATCCAGATAACCATCGTTGGGCGATTTGTGTGCATGGTTATCGTTCAAACGGAAAACGCGATATGGTATATACTGCATTACGTTTTGCAGAAGAAGGCTACAATGTTTTAGTTCCCGATTTGCGTGCGCACGGGAAAAGTTCAGGGAATAAAATTGGGATGGGATGGCTGGATCGGTTAGATTTATTAAGTTGGATTAGTGAAGTTCTTGCCATTGATATGGAAGCAGAAATTATTTTAGTGGGCGGTTCCATGGGAGCGGCTACTGTCATGATGGCAAGTGGTGAAAAGTTACCAACGAATGTCCGCGGATTAATAGTGGATTGTGGCTATACTTCTGTCTATGATGAATTTAAATACGTCCTACATGAATCTTTTCATTTACCCGCTTTTCCTATTTTAACGATTGCTAATCAATTAGCATTAAATAACTATGGCTTTCAATTGAAAACCGCTTCTTCCGTGAGACAATTACACAAAAATACGTTGCCGACATTTTTTATTCACGGTACAGGTGATCGCTTTGTTCCAATGACAATGTTTGAAGAAAATTTAGCGGCAACTCAGGGGATAAAAAAAGGCCTCATTGTTGCTAAAGCACCACATTTATCTTCAAGTGTCTACGAACCTGAAAATTATTACAGTAGTATTTTTGAATTTTTGGAAGAAAACTGTCCTGCGGTAAAAACAATATCCGACTAAAAAAGACATGGATTTTCATGATTCCATGTCTTTTTTTTGTCTGACTCGTTTAGTTAAATTTAAAGTGCTTAAAAAGAAAAATAACGGCGCCAAACTACCAAGGCAAAGGAACCATTTCATTGAATAAGTTAACTCTTGCTGTAAAAGAGATTCTCGTATATAGCTGAAACCTTCGCCATGGACCCGCAAATAAATATAAATGTAAGCAAAAAGAATCACTAAAGGCAAAATACAGACTTCTAATATTTCCAAAAGATAAGGAAAGGTTTTATTTAATAATTTGAGGCGTGTCTTATTCAATAGATAAGCAAAAATGAAAATTGACCATAAAAAACCAAAAAAACTAATCAAATAAAAAATCAGATTCGCACTTCCTGCATTCATAAAAGCTTTCGGGAAAAGTAGTCTGCCGATGAATGTATTTTTAATTGTAAAAGGAACATCAAAAATGGAAATATAAAGACAAAAAAGTACTAATGTTAACAAGGCATGCCAAATCTTTTTCTCCATTTCATTTAAAAAATATCTAATTACTTGGTACATTTCCATAAACTGTCGCTCCGTGTTTGAAATAATCGTAGTTTTGACTATACCATAGCTGTTCTCAATTTTCTTGAAAAAAATACACGCAACCAGCCTTGACTATACGAAACACACAGAGTGTCTAAAAAATAAGTTGCGATCGCATTTTTTCGCATGCTAGTGTTGCACTTCTGTTTCGTTGGTGTTTTCTAATTGCTGATTTGTTGATTAAAAAAGGGCAGGAGGGAGCGTTTTTTTAGTATAATAATATAAAAGAATATAGAAAAAATCGTAGGATGGGAGTTATTCAAAGTGGCGGAGATTACAGTTAAGACAATTTCAGCGAAAGATGATTTAAAGAAGTTACTTTTGGGTCAAGAGTATGACCACCAGCAGCCAGTTAAAAATATTTTAAAAGCTAGAACATCGAATGTCCATATTGAAAAGTACGAGGTTGTGGAGGATGTTTTTTTAAAGTTAACTGGGAAGGCGACCGTGCACAAAGATATTATGAACTCATTTTGGACAACGTATAAAATTATGTTACAACTTGTTTATCCCGATTTCTTTAGACCAGCGGAAGTAATTGGGGAAATTCAAGAAAGCTATTTAGAAAAACCTTCTGAACAGAATTTGCTTGCAGTAAATAGCAAGTATCCGCCTCATGATTCCGGGACATCGGCTGTGATTTCGGACCGATATTTAACTTATTTTGACCAAGTTTTTCCTGACTATTTACCAAATCCTGTACCAAAAAAATATACATGGAATGAATTCCTTCTCGACAATTTTACTAAATTTGAGCGAGTTCATCAGGACCCACAATTAAAGCGTTTTGCCGAACTTACCCATTCAATTGGAAACATTACAGTAGTTCCACTAGGATTTAACAGCGGAAGAAGCTTATCGTTTAAAGATTATTGGGATTATTCTTTAGAACAACTTTCGATATTTTTAGCTTCGTTTCATTCATGGGAAAGCTACGTTCATACGTATGAGATGCAACCATTTTTAAATGAACAGTATCAACCAGTAGCGCTATGGAAAAATCATTTGAAAAAAGACTCGTTTATCTTACCTCAGAATATAGAGGAGATAAATGAATATTTAGTTCAAGTAAATCAACGAATAGAAAAAAGAGGGCAGCGAATAGTGAATCGGTTGTAATGAAATAAGAATCGACTTTTCACTAAACGTTGAAAGTCTCGAATCTTGTGCTCTTTTATTGACTCAGAAACAGAGAACAATTAAACTACTAGATTAGTATCAAAAAATAATTGCGTATAGGAATAACCAGTCGCATGTTTAAATAACTTTTAGGTCTTATGTAAGTAACAAAAGTTATTAGTACGAAGCAATCATTTTAGAAAGGAGCTTTTATGCAATTCACATTATTAAATCAAGAAAATCAAGCCTATTGGGAAGCAACCTACATAGAAGCTTTTCCAGAAGAAGAGAGACTGCCGTTTGATCAATTATTGATGTCTTCTCAAGCAGGAAAATTTCATTTGTTTGTTATTCAAGAGGCGGATGAGAACGTGGGGATTTTGTTAAATAGTCAAATTGCACCTGAAGCAACCTATGTCTTTTTCTTTGCAATTGATCAGCACCACCGAAACAAACGATTAGGCTCAACCGTGTTAGCGTTATTGAAGACACGTTATCCTAAGGGGGTTCTTTTAGAGAGTGAAGAAATTGGCAAAAATGCAGCGAATGAAGCCCAAAGAGAAAAACGTTATCAGTTTTATGAAAGAAATGGCGTGCAGGATACGGGGTATCTGATTATGGATAGAGGGCTCACTTTTCATATCATGTTTGCTGGAGCGTCAGGCTTCGGTGGAACGCAGCTACAGTTTTTATTAGACTTCCATCCAGTAGCAAAAATTTGGAAAAAGCCAAGTATTGATGGCATTAGGTAATTTTTATCAAATAAGTAAATTAAACAAACAAAAAAACATATGAAAGAACGGACCAATCGGTTCTTTCATATGTTTTTTATCATTAGCCTCGAAATAACTAGCGAATACCCAAAGCAATTCGTGCGTAACGGCTCATTTTATCCGTTGTCCAAGCAGGGTACCAGACTAATTTTACTTCGATATTATTTACTTCAGGAATATCTTTTAAAACACCATGGATTTGTTCTGTTAAAACATCTGCTAACGGACAACCCATTGTGGTTAAGGTCATTTTGATGACAGTATCACCAGTTTCTTCTGCAAATTCAACTTCATAAATTAGTCCTAAATTAACAATATCGATGCCTAATTCAGGGTCAATCACTGTTTCTAATGCAGTTAAAATATCTTCTTTAATTGCTTCAACTTCTTCGGTTGAACGTTGTTGAGGTTGTTCACTCATTCGTCTTCTACTCCTTTGCAAGTTGCCTCTTTACTATCATACCTTTTTTAAGAATGTTTGTAAATGAGAAGTATCTCACATGTCATGGAATTTACTGATTTATTAAAAAAGCTCATAAAAATCTAAATTCATTTTATTTTAATCAAAATCTCATTATTTTGTTGACATTAGAAAACAATGAGTTTAGAATGATCGATAACAATCTAAATTTAATTTTTGGATATTTTTAAAAAACTGAATTTTCAGTCAATTGGAAATATCAAAGGGAGGATTTTATGAAAATTAAGCAGGTACATGTTAGGGCATCGAAAATTAAACTGAAAGAAACATTTACGATCGCTTTGGGGACGATAGAATCAGCGGATAGTGCAATTGTGGAAATTGAAACAGAAGAGGGATTAGTTGGATATGGAGAAGGAGGGCCAGGCATTTTTATTACCGGTGAAACGTTGGCTGGCACGATTGAAACGATCGAATTATTTGGCCAAGCAATCATTGGCTTAAACCCCTTTAATATTGAGAAAATTCATGAAGTGATGGATAAAATATCTGCTTTCGCTCCAGCGGCAAAAGCAGCAATCGATATTGCTTGTTATGATTTGATGGGTCAGAAAGCTCAACTGCCTCTTTATCAATTGTTAGGCGGCTATGATAACCAAGTAATAACGGATATTACACTAGGTATTGATGAACCAAATGTGATGGCACAAAAAGCCGTCGAAAAAGTCAAACTAGGTTTTGATACATTAAAAATTAAAGTCGGAACAGGAATTGAAGCTGATATCGCAAGAGTAAAAGCGATTCGTGAAGCAGTTGGCTTTGATATCAAGCTCCGCTTAGATGCGAATCAGGCTTGGACGCCCAAAGATGCAGTTAAAGCGATTCAAGAATTAGCAGATTATCAAATTGAATTAGTGGAACAGCCAGTTAAAAGACGCGATTTAGAAGGTCTAAAATACGTTACTTCACAAGTTAATACGACAATTATGGCTGATGAAAGCTGTTTTGATGCTCAAGATGCGTTGGAATTAGTTAAAAAAGGCACAGTCGATGTTATCAATATAAAATTAATGAAGTGTGGCGGCATTCATGAAGCGCTGAAAATTAATCAGATTTGTGAAACAGCAGGCATCGAATGCATGATTGGGTGTATGGCGGAAGAAACAACCATTGGCATCACGGCTGCTGCCCATTTAGCTGCTGCTCAAAAGAATATCACACGAGCAGATTTAGATGCGACATTCGGTTTAGAAACTGCGCCCGTAACTGGGGGCGTATCCTTAGAAGCAAAACCATTATTGGAATTAGGAGAAGCAGCTGGATTAGGCATTTCTCATTAAAAAAGGAGTAAAGCAAATGAAGTATGATTTAAAGTATCTTAGTGTTCCTTTGCCTGAGGAAATTCAAAGGGTGAAAGAATTTGGCGATTTTGCAAGTGCGGATATTGCCATTGATTTTTGGTTGACAAAAGAACTTCCGCAGGCATTAAAAGAACGTTTGATAATTGAAAAAGATGTCATTAAAATGATGCGTATGAATGAGTATCCTCATAGCTTTGCAAAAGCTGATCAAATGATGAGAGACACTTTTCAGGATTATCAAACAGAGGAATTAATTCGTTTAAAAGAAACGGGATTAGTGGACTGGGTTTATATTGACGGTGAACCGTATTTCCAACTTCGATTTTTGGCCAATTTAATTAAAACAAATGCGGCATATGTTGCACGTTTGCGGGAAGCAGAAAGCAATCAATTAGAAATTCTCCGCAAAAAAGAACTAAAAGAGAACATCGAACAAATGCAAAAAAACGGTGGTAGAAAAGTGAGAACAACAATTAAAGCCACCATTCAGGTGAAAAAAGAATTTGAGCGTCCAGGTGAGCGTGTTCGTGTCCATTTGCCGCTGCCCAAAGCGTGTCAACAACAATCAGAAATTGAAATCCTAGCTGCGTCACCTGAAGCAACCTATATTGCGGCAGAAGATGCGCCTCAACGAACACTGTGTTTTGAAACAATTTTAAAAGAAAATCAAACGTTTACAGTTGAATATTGTTATGTTAATCGGATGGTTTACCAACAGTTAGAAGAAAATAACGTAGACAAAATGCAACCAAGCTTTGATTTAGAGGAACAGTTACCGCATATTCGATTCACGCCTTATTTAAGAAATTTAGCAGATGAGATTGTGGGCGATGAAAGTAATCCCTTAAAAAAGGCACGCTTGATTTATGACTTTGTGACGACAAAGATTCATTATTCTTTCATGCGTGAATATTTTACAATTTCCAATATTTCAGAGTATGCTGCAACTAATTTAAAAGGTGACTGCGGCGTGCAAGCGATTTTGTTTATCACGCTTTGTCGGATTGCAGGGATACCAGCCAAATGGCAATCGGGATTATATGTTTCTACACATTATACAGGCTGTCATGATTGGGCACAATTTTATATAGAACCGTACGGCTGGCTCTTTGCGGATTTATCTTTTGGCGGAGGTGCTTACCGAGACGGGGATAGACAGCGGTGGAATCATTATTTCGGCAATTTAGATGTTTTTAGAATGGTCGCAAATAGTGAGATCCAGGCAGACTTTCAGCCGGCAAAAATGCAATTGCGTGCAGACCCAATTGACAACCAGCGGGGAGAATTTGAGTACGAAAATGAGGGCTTGCCCTACGCATGCTTGATAGTTTCGCAAGAACGGCTTTCCATGGAAGAGTTGCCGTTTGATTGACACATAGGGGGAATAGTATGAAAAAGTTAAAAATGATGGGGATTATGTTATTTGTTAGTACGGTCTTGGTAGGTTGTGGCACAACAGCAGAAACAAAAATAGACGAGAAAGCAACTGAGAAAACCAGTGTCTCGAAAAAAGTTTTAAATTTAATGGAGAACTCGGAAATCGGTTCAATGGATTCTATTTTTACACAAGATGAAGCCAGTATTAACGCACAGTCCAATGTCTTTGAAGGGTTATATCAATTGGATGAAAAAGATCAACTAATACCAGCTGCCGCTAAAGAGATGCCTGAAATTTCTGAAGATGGCAAACGATATACCATTAAACTAAGAGAAGATGGCAAGTGGTCCAATGGTGATGCTGTAACAGCCAATGATTTTGTTTTTGCTTGGCGTAAATTAGCGAATCCCAAAAACCAAGCCAATTACTTTTTCTTGTTAGAAGGAACGATTCTGAACGGAACAGCTATTACAAAAGAGGAAAAAGCACCAGAGGAATTGGGTGTCAAAGCGCTTGATGATTATACTTTGGAGGTTACTTTGGAAAAGCCTGTACCGTATTTTACGTCGTTATTGGCATTTTCTCCATTTTTCCCACAAAACGAAGCATTCGTGAAAGAAAAAGGACAAGCCTATGGCACTTCTAGTGAAATGATTGTATCTAATGGTCCATTTTTAATGAAAAATTGGGATCAGTCAGCGATGTCGTGGGATTTTGTGCGTAATCCCGACTATTACGATAAAGAAAAAGTAAAATCAGAAACGATTCATTTTGAAGTTCTTAAAGAAACCAATACCGTTTATAATTTGTACGAATCAGGTGAATTAGATGTGGCTGTCTTAACAGGAGATTTTGCTAAACAAAATCGAGACAACCCAGACTATGAAGCAATCGAACGGTCAAAAGTCTATTCCTTACGTTTAAACCAAAAAAGAAACGAAAAACCATCCATTTTTGCAAATGAGAATGTCCGCAAAGCTTTAGCTTATGCTTTGGATAAAAAAAGTTTAGTCGATAATATTTTGGCAGATGGTTCAAAAGAAATTTATGGGTACATTCCAGAAAAATTTGTATATAACCCAGAAACGAATGAAGATTTTCGTCATGAAGCAGGCGCCCTTGTCAAAACAGACGCCAAAAAAGCCAAAGAGTATTTAGATAAAGCAAAAGCAGAGCTAAACGGAGATGTAGCCATTGAACTTCTTTCAAGAGATGGTGATAGTGACCGAAAAGTTGCTGAATTTATCCAAGGCCAGTTACAAGAAACGTTGCCAGGTCTCACTATTAATGTCAAAACAGTTCCTTTAAATAATGCGATTGAATTAATGAGAAAAGGGGATTATGAATTGTCTGTTGGCATGTGGGGACCCGATTATCAGGATCCAATGACTTTCTTAGAAAGCTCAGTTAGTGGTAACCGTATGAACTATTCTAGCCCAACGTTTGATCAACTAATTGAAGAAGCAACAACTAAATACGCAAATGATCCTGAAACTCGTTGGCAAACATTAATTAAAGCTGAAAAAGTATTGGTGGAAGAAGATGCCGCTTTAATTCCTTTATACCAAGAGGCCCGTAGTCAGCTTGTACGACCAGGTGTCAAAGGTATTCAGTATCATAACTTCGGTGCAACGAGCACATATAAGTATGCCTATAAAGAATAAATTAGTGAACAAAAGTACCTTTAGCTGAAGGTACTTTTTTTCCGATAAGAGCTTCTTTTTTGTTAATAGTCAACAATTAATAAAAAAATAATTGAAAAAGGTTGACAAAAATAATGATACTCGTTAGAATAAGCACTGTTAACAAATGAATAGCGTTTTCATGTGACTAGATAATACTAGGCATGGAAGAATTTCGTAATACAATGTGGTGTACAATGGTTACGCAACATGTTTAACGGGATTGTTCTATGCTTTTTTTGTTGTTTTCACTGAAAATGTTAGAATTACTTCTGCAGAAGAGGGTCATTTATGAAAATTAAAAAGGTGCTAAATCAAAATGCTGTACTTGTTCTTGACGAAGGACAGGAGAAAGTAGCTGTCGGTAAAGGCGTCGGGTTTAATAAGACTAAAAATGATGTCTTATCTCGACAATTGGTGGAGCGGATGTTTGTGATGGAGCCAGAAGGACTGAAAAAACTTCAAGTACTGCTATCACAAATTGAAGACAAATACTTTTTAGCGAGTGAAGAAATTATCCAACATGCTGAAACGGTATTGGGTGAAAAGTTGAATGAACATATTAATATTGGGTTGAGTGATCACATTGCTTTTGCAGCTGAAAATATTCAAAATAATATTATTGTTCGGAACAAGCTTTTAAGTGAAATTGAGATTTTATATAGTGAAGAATTTGCTATTGCTCAATGGGCTGTAGAATATTTAACACAAACCTTAGAGATTCCATTTAGTTATGATGAAGCGGGGTATATTGCAATTCATATCCATAGTGCTCGCAGCGGGCGTACTGATAATAGTAAAAGTATCCGTGAAGTTACAATCGTTTCTGAAATTATTCATTTAATCGAGCAGGAATTGGCTATTGATATTCATGATGATAAAAATAGTCTCAGTTATTCACGTTTGGTGAATCATTTACGTTTGTTTATTCATCGCTTCCAACAAAATCAATATGCTGTTTTAGATGAAGAAATTTTGGAAGTCGTAAAGAAAAAGTATGCTGAAAGCTATGAAATCTCAAAAAAAGTACAAGTCTTATTAATGAGAAATTTTCATTATCAAGTACCAAATGAAGAACTTGGTTATTTATCGATTCACATTGAACGATTAAGAATGACCAAATAATAAAAATTAAATAGTTTATGTGAGGAGTTACGTATAATGAAAGCGTATATGCAAAGAATGGGACGTTCGTTAATGTTACCAGTTGCTGTATTACCGGCGGCTTCTTTATTAGTCGGTATTGCCAACTGGATCGTGGGAACAATCGGCGCTAGTCCAGCCACAACTTTTCTAATGAATGGTGGTTTGGCTATCTTAAACAACTTAGCATTATTATTTGCGGTTGGTTTAGCGTTAGGAATGTCAAAAGATAAAGATGGATCAGCAGCATTAGCTGGTTTAGTCGCTTATTTAGTGCCAAAAACTGTTTTAGCGCCTGCTTCTATCCAAGCCATTAAAGGCTTCAAGGATATTGCTGAAGTAAACCCAGCCTTCAACAGCATGGACAACAATGTCTTTGTCGGGATTGTCGCTGGTTTAGTTGCCGCGGCAATGTATAATCGTTTCTCTGGTGTGAAATTGCCAATGGCTTTATCATTCTTTAGTGGAAAACGTTTAGTTCCTATTATGTCAGCTATTTCGATGTTAGCAATCTCAGCTGTCTTATTCTTCTTCTGGCCAGTTGTTTATAACGGATTAGTTGCTTTTGGTAAAGGAATCTCTAGCTTAGGTTTCGTAGGAGCTGGCTTGTATGGTTTCTTTAACCGACTATTAATTCCAACAGGCTTACACCATGCTTTGAATTCTGTTTTCTGGTTTGATGTTGCTGGTATCAATGATATTGGGAACTTTTTAGCTGGTCAACAAGCGTTAGATACTGGTAAAGCAATTGTAGGACAAACAGGGATGTATCAAGCTGGTTTCTTCCCAGTAATGATGTTTGGTTTACCAGCAGGTGCGTTTGCAATTTATCAATGTGCACGTCCTGAGAAGAAAAAAGTTACAGCTTCATTAATGTTAGCTGCTGGTTTTGCGGCTTTCTTTACAGGCGTAACTGAACCTTTAGAGTTCTCATTTATGTTCGTTGCTTGGCCTTTATATGTTTTACATGCGGTCTTTACAGGTATTTCTTTAGCATTCGCTGCGTTTATGCATTGGACAGCTGGCTTTGCCTTTAGTGCAGGTTTTGTAGACTTCTTCTTAAGTTTGAAAAACCCAGTCGCAAATCACCCAATGATGTTGGTGGTTCAAGGACTTGTCTTTGCGGCAATTTACTACTTCGGTTTCCGTTTTGCAATCACTAAGTTTAACTTAATGACACCAGGACGTGAAGAAGGCGATGGCGAAGAAACGCCAGATGTTGCAGAAGGTGACAACAAATTTGCTTCTCTAGCTCGTCGTATTTATGATGGTTTAGGCGCTGATGCTAATGTAACTTCTATTGATAACTGTACAACTCGTTTACGCTTAACAGTGAAAGATACAGGCAAAGTGGATCAAGCAAAAATTAAAGCAACTGGGGTTCCAGGTGTGAAAGTCATTGATGACACCAATATCCAAGTGATCGTTGGTACGGAAGTACAATTTGTTGCTGACGAAATGCAACGATTATATAACCACCAAGCGCCAGCAACACCAGCCAAAGAAACACCTGTTTCTAAACCAGTTGTTGAAGAAAAAGCACCAGTTTCAACAAAAGAAACTGAATTATATTCTGTAGCGAATGGGAAAGTTATTCCTATTTCTGAAGTACCAGATGATGTTTTCTCAGCAAAAATGATGGGTGACGGTTTTGCTGTCGTACCAACAGACGGCGAAGTTTCAACACCCGTTGCTGGTAAAATTACTAGCATTTTCCCAACAAAACATGCGTTAGGTATCCAAACAGATTCAGGCATTGAAGTATTATTACACATGGGTCTAGATACTGTTGAGTTACAAGGTGGACCATTTACATTACATGTTGAAGAAGGCCAAGTTGTAAAACAAGGCGATAAAATTGCAACCATTGATTTAGCGGCATTAGAACAAGCTGGCAAAAAATCAGATTTAATTGTTGTTTTCACAAATCAAGATATCGTTGCTCAATACGATTTACAAAAAGCAGGTCAAACGACTTCAATGAATGATGTAATCGGAAATGTTACCGTAAAATAAAAGTAAAAAAGGGCTAGCCGCAAGGCAGCCCTTTTTTTGTATTCTTTGAAAGTGTTAGTGTCTGTAGAGCCAGTAATAAAAATCTCTTGCTCTACAGGTTTTTATTTATAAATAGCCTTAGAAAGTTTCGCATAATTGAACACTTCAACCACTCACAAAAATGGCCAATGTAACGGACAGAAAACAAGGAAGCGTTTTCTTTTATATGGATTATAATAAATATATCAAGGAGGGGTTGCTATGAGTTCGAAAAAAGAACGTGGACAAAAATTGTTGTTACTTCTCTCAAAAAAACAAGATTATATGACTGCAGAAGAATTGGCAAACTGCCTAAGTACTTCTCCTAAGACAGTTTATCGTTTGATAAAAAAAATTAACGATGAATTTTCAGAAGGTTCACTCATATTATCTGAGAAAGGACGAGGATACAAGCTAGACTATGAACGATTTATGGAACAGAATCGACATTTAGTCGAAAAAGAAAGTGATTTTTCGCCAAGGGAAAGACGCAATCGAATTCTGAAGGAATTGTTGTTAGCTTCTCCACAAGCTAAAAATGTTTATGAATTATTTGCAAGATATTATGTTGGCGATTCTGTGATATTTAGCGATGAACAACAATTATCCGAAGATTTAAAGAAATATGATTTAACACTCAAACGGAAAAATCGAACGTTGGCAATTATCGGTGAGGAAAGAGCTATCAGGAAAGCCATTTCCGATAGAATACAACTGTTGAACATTATCGATATTGAGGATCTTCGAAACAACAAAGCATTAAATTTTAATAATTATGATGTCCTTTTTACGTTAGATCAAGTCAGGAACATTGAAAAAAAACTGGATATTACTATTCCACATCCATATAACGTAAACATCTTTTCGCATCTTTATATCTTAATTAGTCGTTCACGAAAAGTAGCTATTTCTGAAAAATACCAATTATCTAACGAAGAAGAACAAGAATTAACAAAGGACTTAGTACTCAAAAAGGTCGCGCAAACAACGATTCAACAGATTGAAACTTATTTAAATAAGAGACTGCCTAACGTTGAAATTTATTACTTATATCAATATTTGGTTTCTTCTAGGATGCAAGGTTCGTTTAGTAAAGTAACTAATTTTTCTTTCAAAGTAATGCAAGTTACTCAATTTTATTTAGAGGAAATGAGTGCACAACTAAAAATTTTAACTGATAATGATCAGCTATTTCTTGAATTGGCTAGTCATATAAAACCAATGATAAATCGTCTTGAAAACAGCATACATGTTAAGAATAGTTTATTGGATCAAATAAAAATGACGTATGAAACAATTTTCGGAAAAATTGCGCAAGTTTCTAAGCAAGTAAGTAAAAACTATCAACTGCCGGCTATAAACGAAGATGAGAATGGGTTTATTACATTGTATTTTGCGCGAATGATTGAAACCAATCAGTTACCTATTCGTACTTTGATTATGTGTACCACTGGAATTGGAACTTCAGAACTATTGAGAGTAAAAGTTGAAAAGAAATTCCCTGAATTACAAATTGTTGAAATTATTGCCACACGAAATATAAAGAAATCATTAAAAGATTATTCTGATATTGAATTGATTCTTACAACGATTCATTTACAGGAAAAGGTCCCCATTAAATCATTGTTGGTAAGTGCCATGTTTACAATGGATGATCAGTATCGTTTACAAAGAAAAGTTGAGGAAATCTATCATGAACGTTAATCCTTTATACCAAGTTTTCCTAAACCAAGAACTTCTTTCAAAACAGCAAGTATATCAATTCATTGCAGAAACAGCAGCACCTTGGTTAACGCCTGAAGAAAAAAAGCAGATTGAGGAATCTTTGGTAAATCGTGAGAAGATGGGAAGTAATCAGATTGCAGAGCAAATTGTCTTGCCACATTTAGAGAATGCACTCTTGAAAAAAAGTGAAATATATCTGATTGGCTTAAAAACAGAAATCCAAGAATGGACGGCAGACATTAAGCAAGTGAAATTAATTATTGTCATTTTACTAAAAGAAAATGAACAGTTAAAAGTAAAAAAAGAAATCAGTCGATTTACTAGAAAATTAGCAAATGAAGACTTCTTAGAAAAGTTGTTGCGTTTAAAAACAGAAACAGATTTTTATAAAATTATAGAAAAATTTGAGGAGGAAAAATAATGAAGATAGTCGGCGTAGCAGCCTGCACAGTAGGAATTGCTCACACATATATCGCACAAGAAAAATTGGAGAACGCTGCAAAAAAAGCAGGAGTTGAGATCCATGTAGAAACACAAGGGACCATTGGGGTTGAAAACAAACTAACGGATGAACAAATTAAGGAAGCGGACATTGTTATATTAGCCATTGATGTAAAAATTTCTGGAAGCGAGCGTTTTGATGGGAAACGAATCATTCAAGTACCTACAGAAGTTGCTGTAAAATCACCCACTAAACTAATTGAAAAAGCAGAAGAAGTTATGACACAAGAAAAGTAATCTTCTAGGAGGAATTGTAATGGAAGTAAAGGATATCATTGACTTAAAAACCGTTAAAACGAATATGAATGTAAATACAAAAGAGGAAGCGTTAAAAGAATTAGCCAATCTTTTGCTTGAAAATGGCAATATTTCAGAGGAAAAAGGTTTTATAAAAGATATCTATGATAGAGAGGCGGAAGGCCAAACAGGCATCGGAAACTATCTAGCCATTCCACATGGCAAAAGTGCGTATGTAAAAAAAATAGGCGTGGCCATTGGTATTAATAGTACAGAAATTCCTTGGGAATCTTTAGATGATAATGGCGTAAAAGGAATCATTCTTTTTGCTGTGGGTAATGATCATAAAGAAACAACTAGCCATCTTAAACTATTATCATTGTTTGCCAGAAAACTCGGAAATGATGAAGTAGTGAGAGAATTCCTTCAATCAAAATCGCCAGAGGATGTAGTGAAGGCATTCTCTTAATGAAATTACAGAGACAGCATATTGTGGATATTTTCTACAGAAGAATCCACAACAGTAATTTTTTTAAATAGAAAATAAAATGAAAAGAACAATGTTTAGGAGGATAAAAATGAAAAAACTAAAAGAGTTAAATCTTAAAGGTCATTTATTAACAGCAATCTCATATTTAATTCCAATTGTCTGTGGCGCTGGCTTTTTAATTGCAATTGGTATGGGGTTTGGTGGCTCAAGTCAAGGAACCTTGGTGCCAGGTGAATTTTCGCTTTGGGATGCTTTAGCTACTATGGGTGGCGCTGGCTTAGGCTTACTGCCGGTTGTTATATCTACTGGCATTTCCTTTTCAATCGCTGGTAAACCTGGAATTGCTCCGGGCTTTATTATTGGTTTAACTGCGAATGCAGTTGGCGCTGGCTTTATTGGTGGTATCTTAGGTGGTTACTTGGCAGGATATCTTGTATTAGCTATTTTAAAATATGTGAAATTACCAAACTGGGCGAGAGGGTTAATGCCAACATTAATTATTCCATTTTTAACCTCAATTACTGGTGGATTAATCATGGTATATATTATCGGGACCCCAATAACGGCATTTACTTCATTATTAACGAACTTTTTAGATAGCTTAGGTAACTCGTCATTATTAATTTTTGGTGGTGTAATTGGTTTATTAAGTGGTATAGACTATGGCGGACCCATTAACAAAACTGTTTTTGCCTTTGTTTTGACAATGCAAGCGGAAGGACTTAATGGACCAATTACAGCATTGCAATTAGTAAATACAGCAACGCCAATAGGCTTTGGATTAGCTTTCTTCTTTGCTAAATTATTTAGAAAAAATATTTATACAAAACTAGAAGTTGAAACGTTAAAGTCTGCCGTACCAATGGGAGTGATTAACATTGTTGAAGGTGTTATTCCTTTAGTTATGAATGATATTGTCCGAGGAGTCATTGCTACAGCGATTGGCGGCTTCGTGGGTGGCGCAACAACAATGATCTTAGGGGCAGATGCGACAGTTCCATTTGGCGGTGTTTTAATGATTCCAACAATGAGTAAACCGCTGGCTGGCATTATTGCAATTGTTGTAAACGCTGTGGTTACCGGTTTAGTTTTAGCTATTATTAAGAAAGATGTAACTGAGAAAGATATGGAAGCGTTAGTAGAAAAAGAAGAAGAGGAGATAAACTTGGAAGATATTCAGATTTTCTAAACAAAATGAAAAAGCGCAACAAAATTAATGCAATTTATATTGCCTGTCAGAGATGTGTCAACGTCTGAATATAACGAGTTAGAAAAATTTTCAAAAACATCAACCAAATAATCAGATAGAAAGAGTTGAAAATTAGAATGAACAAAGTTGAATTTTCTCCGTCACTAATGACGATGGATTTGGACAAGTTTAAACAACAAATCACCTTTTTGAATGATCATGTTGCTTCGTATCACATAGACATTATGGATGGTCACTATGTGCCAAACATTACATTATCTCCGTGGTTTATTGAGGAGTTAAGAAAAATTTCGAAGCTCCCAGTATCTGCCCATTTAATGGTTACGAATCCAAGCTTTTGGGTACAACAACTAGTAGATATCAAATGTGAATGGATTTGTATGCATGCAGAGGTTTTAGATGGTCTAGCATTTCGCCTAATTGACCAAATTCACAATGCTAATCTTAAAACAGGGATCGTCCTTAATCCCGAAACGCCTATTGAATCAATCTTTCCATATATTGAATTGTTGGATAAAATCACAATCATGACCGTTGATCCAGGCTTTGCTGGCCAGCGATTTATTGAAGGAACACTTGATAAAATTGTTGCTCTTCGTAATTTACGTGAAGAAAAAGGGTATCGTTATGTAATTGAAATGGATGGCTCATCGAATAGAAATTCATTTAAGCGAATTGATGCTGCAGGACCTGATATTTATATTGTTGGTAGAAGCGGATTATTTGGATTAGATGAAGATATTGAAAAAGCTTGGAAAATGATGAGTAGAGACTATGAAGAAATGACTGGGAAAAAAATTCCATAAAACATTTGACTGTTTGTTAAAAGAATAGATAAGTTGTATAAAGTCAAGCCTAGAAAAGAATTTTGTTCATTCTTATCTGGGCTTTTTTGATGCAATAAATAAGCGTCAATAGAAGAAAATTACTTGTTATTCTATTCTAGGTGAAAACGTTCAATCTTGCGAAGTTACGGTTTGTTCACAAAAAAGTTACTTTTATTAAATAAAACTAAAGAAGTAACAAAAACTTCGCTTTTTTCAGTTATTTCAAGTAACATAGAACGTATCTTAAAAGAAAAAGTTTGGATGATTCGATGCGTAGAGTAAGAAAAATAATTTATAAAATCATGCTACTTTTGTTTGTTGGTTTAGTTGCTGGTCTTGGCTATCTTGGCTATAAAATACATCAAAATGTTGAAACGGTAATGACCTTTGAAAAACAAGTAGAAGCAGAAGTCAAAAAAAATAAAATACCTGAATACAAAACATTAGCTTTAGCGATTATCTATACAGAATCTAAAGGGAAATCTGGCGATATTATGCAGAGCAGTGAAAGTGTTTATGGACAACAAGAAGTGATTGAAACACCAGAGGAAAGTATCGCACATGGCGTCAAATTTCTCGCGGAAGCGTTAGCGAAAGCAAAAGAAGCTGGCTGTGATGAGTGGACAGGCGTACAAGCATATAATTATGGACTGGATTATATTCAGTTTGTTAAAGAACGCGGCGGGAAACACACGACAGAGTTAGCAGAAGAATATTCAAGAGAAGTCCTTTCACCGTTGCTAGGAAATGACCAAAATACGAAATATCGTTATTATCGTTGGCAAGCGTTAGTTTACAATGGTGGTTACCTTTATCAAAATGGTGGCAATATGTTCTATGCGGAAATTGTCAAAATGAATCGTTGGTTTATTGAAAAGTTAAATTAAAACGAGAAAAGTCTAAAGAATTCTTTCAACTTACAGGAATTTTTTAGGCTTTTCTTGCAGTTTCATGAAAATGCAAGTAAACTAGAAGGGATGTAACTGATTAATTGAAAAGGTAGGGAAAGAGCTGGATGTTGAATAAAGTCGACCTGAAAAAAGGGTTAAGTACAGAAGAAGTTGCCAAGCAGAAAGAGTTAGGCCTTCAAAATAATTATGAGGAAAATGTAGCAAAATCTACAAAAGATATTATTTTTGATAACGTCATGACGTTATTCAACTTTTTAAACTTTGCAATCGCTGTTTGTTTACTATTTGTCGGAGCGTATTCCAATCTGGCTTTCTTAGCGATTATTATTGTGAACATGTCAATCGGGATTTTCCAAGAAATTCATGCCCGTAATTTAGTTCAAAAATTATCTATTGTGGCAAAAGAAAATGTTCATGTTGTTCGAAATGGCGTACAACAAGAAATTGATACAAAAGAACTAGTTATGGAAGATATTGTTATTATCTCTGCAGGGGAACAAGTTCCTTCTGATATGGAAGTTATTGACGGTAAAGTCGAAGCGAATGAAGCGTTGTTAACAGGTGAATCAGATTTAATTGAAAAGGAAATCGGCGATACCTTGCTTTCTGGAAGTTTCATTGTTAGCGGACAAGCCTATGCCCGTGTTATCCACGTTGGTGCCGAAAACTATGCTGTGAAAATCACCCAAGAAGCCAAAGTGCATAAACCAATTCAATCAGAGTTAGTCAATTCGATTCGTAAAGTCTCTAAATTTACAAGTTGGGTGATTATTCCTCTAGGGATTATTTTATTTGTTGAAGCTTTTTGGTTAAGAGATGCTGGCATTAAAACATCTGTTGTTGCTTCTGCAGCTGCTTTGTTAGGGATGTTACCAAAAGGATTAGTACTATTAATTAGTATTGCGCTGACAACAGGTGTCATTAAGTTAGCCAAAAAACGTATTCTAGTACAAGATATGTACTCAATTGAAACATTGGCCCATGTGGACACTTTGTGTTTAGATAAAACTGGAACGATTACAGAAGGTAAAATGAAAGTGCAAAAGGCGATTATCTTGCATGACAAATATGAAGAACTCTTCCCGCAGATTATCGGAAGCTACCTATCTGAAAGTACGGATAATAATATTACAATGCAAGCAATTCGTGATCATTATGAAGTATCCAATCGATTTGGCGCAAAAGAAGTCTTGGCTTTTTCTTCTGAACGAAAATGGGGGGCTATTGAATTTCCAGAAATTGGGACAGTTTATTTAGGGGCTCCTGAGCGTTTGGTAGACGATAGTCGGTTGCCAGAAGCTGTTTTTACAGCACAAGAGAATGGTTATCGCGTCTTGATGTTAGCCATTGCGGAACAACAACCGTTAAACGAAACCAAAATGCCTTATTTAGAGCCATTAGCAATTCTAGAAATTGACGATCCAATTCGCCAAAATGCCAAAGAAACACTGGCTTATCTAAAAGAAGAAGGAATCGACTTAAAAGTAATTTCTGGTGATAATCCGGTGACTGTTTCAAATATTGCTCGTCGTGCTGGGCTACCCGGTTATGAGTCTTATATTGATTTGTCGACCAAAACGACAGAAGCAGAAGTGCGTGAAGCGGTTCAGCAATACACAGTGTTCGGACGTGTATCGCCTCAGCAAAAACGAACCATTGTACGTGAGTTGAAAGACACAGAGCATGTGGTGGCGATGACCGGCGATGGGGTCAACGATGTTTTAGCGTTACGAGAAGCGGATTGTAGTATCGCTATGGCAGAAGGAGATGGCGCTACTCGGCAAATTTCTAATCTAGTTTTGCTAGATTCTGATTTTACAACGTTACCAGATGTCTTGTTTGAAGGACGGCGTGTGGTAAATAATGTAACTCGAGTTTCCAGCGTTTTCTTCATTAAAACGATTTATTCGTTTATTCTCTCAATCATTTGTGCCTTAACGGCCATTGCGTTCCCGTTCATTCCGATTCAAGTGACCTTGATTGATTTAGCAATTGAAGGGTATCCTGCTTTCTTCTTATCTTTCGAAGGGGACAAACGAAAAGTTGTCGGGAAGTTTTTACCAACGGCTTTGAAAAATGCGTCTGTTAATGCGCTTTTAGTTGTAGTGAATATCATTGCTGTTTATCTGATTGGACAAAATCAAGGATTTTCTTCTTTAGACACCACGACGTTAATGTATTATTTATTAGTTGGAATTAGCTGTATGGCTGTTGTTCGAGCATGTCTGCCTTTAAATCCATTACGCATTTTCTTGGTTTTCAGTACCATTATTGGTATTTATGTAGCAGCTATGTTATTCCACAACATTTTAGAAATTGGTTTCTTAACTTCGCAAACAATGGGTCTCTTCTTTATTATGATGGCCATTAATATTGTAGTGCGTGTAACAATTGGTTTCGTACAAATGAAACGTGCTGGAAAAACAATTAAAGATTTATAAAAAGCGGAGGTTGAGCTAAAAGCATTCGTCTCCAGAAATGCAGTTCTTCTTTAAATCTTGAAGGAAGTCGGAGCAAGTTTGATGTTTAACTGATTATTTTAAGAGTTAGTGTCTGGGGCAGGAGTCAGGATGACTTTTGTCCTAGATACTTTCTTTTTTTGTTGAGTTGAAACAAGATACTTGAAAAACAGAGATTATGTGATACAATAAATCATGTGTAAATGTGTCCATTGGAATTCGCACTGAAATGACAGTGCGTTTTTTAAACGGTCAATCACATGAGTTAGCACAATGCTATTCTTAGGAGGTGAGGACAATGGCACAACGCATTCCTCAGGAAGTCATTGAGGAAGTTCGTCACCGAACGAATATAGTAGATATTATTGGGCAGTATGTCCAGTTAAAAAAATCCGGTAAAAATTATATGGGTTTATGTCCGTTTCACGAAGAACGTTCCCCTTCATTTTCAGTAGCAGAAGACAAACAAATTTTTCACTGTTTTGGCTGCGGGAAAGGTGGAACTGTTTTTAATTTCTTGCAAGAAATTGAAGGCATTAGTTTTCCAGAATCCGTGAAACGTGTTGCAGATTTGGAACATTTATCTGTGGACTTTGATTGGTCAGAGCCGCGTGAAGTAGCGGATACCCCAGAAAACCAACAAAGACGGAGTTTGTTACAACTGCATAGTAAAGCCGCAGAACTTTACCATCATATTTTAGTGAATACTAAAATTGGCGAACCCGCATTAAACTATTTATTAGAGCGGGGGTTAACACAAGAACTAATTGAGACCTTTCAAATTGGATTTGCGCCGCAAAAACGTGATTTCTTAAGTCAAGTTTTTAAAAATGAACAATTGGATGAAACGCTTTTTGAGCCTTCTGGGCTGTTTGTCCAAAGAGATAACGGTACGTTTTTGGATCGTTTCTATCAACGAATCATGTTTCCAATTAATGATCCCCAAGGCAATGTCATCGCCTTTTCTGGTCGCTTGTTAAAAACAGCTGATTTTCCAGGGGATGAGATGCCTAAATACTTGAATAGTCCTGAAACAACACTTTTTAATAAGCGAGAAACGCTGTTTAACTTTGATAAAGCCAGAAAAGAAATTCGTAAAGAAAATACAGTCTTGCTTTTTGAAGGATTCATGGATGTTATCGCTGCTTGGCAATCAGGCGTAAAAAGTGGGGTGGCTTCAATGGGGACTAGTTTGACCAATGAACAAATTCGGCGTTTGGAACGGGTCGCTAAGGAAGTAGTTATTTGTTACGATGGCGATAATGCCGGTGTTCAAGCCACAAACCGTGCGATTCAATTATTGCAAGAAAACAGTCATTTTGACTTGAGTATTGTCAGCATCCCTGAAAAGCTGGATCCTGATGAATATGTGCGGAAATATGGCGCAGAAGCTTTTCAAAATTTAGCCAATCATGGCCGAGAAACAGTTTTTAGTTTTAAAATGAACTATCATCGGTTAACTAGAAACATGAATAACGAAAAAGAACAATTGGATTATGTGAACGAATTGTTACGGGAGTTAACCAATGTTCAATCTCCCTTGGAACGTGATCGTTATTTAAACCAAATTGCTCAGGAATTTCAACTTTCTGTTCATAGTTTGGAAGAGCAATTCAATCAATTGAAGCAAGAGCAACGTTCAGTCCAACGACAAGAAAGGCAACAATTTTATCAAGATGAAATGATGCCACCACCAATGGAAGAACCTGTTTTTGAAGAGAATCACGTCCAGAACAAGTTACCGTTAACCCAAGTTCAAAAAGCAGAACGTTCTTTATTATTTCGTTTAATGAATGAACAAGGAGTACGGCAAACCGTTCAACAATTGCCAGATTTTTCATTCGCTCATGATGAATACCAAGAATTATATTTCTTGCTAGAAAGTTATGCGACACTGCATCAAAGTTTCGACATTGCCGATTTTATTAATTTCTTGCAAGATAATCAAACCAAACAATTAGCAATTGAAATTGCGTATCAGAATTTATCAGAAGAAAGCTCTGAGCGAGAAGTTGCCGATTTATTACATGTAATTGCCTTATCAAGTATTGCAGAGGCAATTGAGCAGAAAAAGATTCAACAGCAAGAAGCAAAACGAGTGGGCAACCAACAGCTTGAAGCCGAATTAACAATGGAGATTATCCAATTGGCTCGACAGCTTAAAGCTCAATGAACATTTACTTAAGCAATATAATGAATAGAACTAAGCGTTTTGTTCATTTTATTTTGATAAGTCCCAGTGATTTATCAGTTATTTCAAGCGTGAACCGAAAAATGAAGGGGGCCTTCTTTCATGGAAAAAGAAACAAGTAAAAAATATGAAGCTGCAGTGGCAGCATTTATCAAAGAAAACAAGCCTAAAGGAACAGTGGTTTATGATGATTTAGCGAATCAATTAGCCACACCGTATACTTTGGATGCAGAAGCTATGGAAAAATTGATCCAAAAAGTTGAAGATGCTGGTATCAGCGTGGTCGATGAAAATGGAGACCCAAGTGAACATAGCTTGAAAAAAGATGAAAAAGAAGCGGAAAAGGCCCAAGCAGAAGACTTATCTGCGCCAACAGGTGTTAAAATTAATGATCCCGTGCGTATGTACCTAAAAGAAATTGGGCGCGTTCAATTATTAACTGCCGCAGAAGAAGTTGAATTGGCACTTAAAATTGAAGAAGGCGATCAAGAAGCAAAACAACGTTTAGCAGAAGCTAACTTACGTTTGGTTGTTTCAATTGCCAAACGATATGTAGGTCGTGGTATGCAATTCTTGGATTTAATTCAAGAAGGTAATATGGGCTTAATGAAAGCTGTTGAAAAATTTGATTACCGTAAAGGATTCAAATTCTCTACGTATGCTACTTGGTGGATTCGTCAAGCGATTACGCGGGCAATTGCGGACCAAGCTAGAACGATTCGAATTCCTGTTCACATGGTTGAAACAATCAATAAATTGATTCGGATTCAACGCCAACTATTGCAAGATTTAGGTAGAGAACCAACGCCAGAAGAAATTGGTGCGGAAATGGATTTACCAACAGAAAAAGTTCGTGAAATCCTAAAAATCGCACAAGAGCCAGTCTCTTTAGAAACACCAATTGGTGAAGAAGATGATTCACATTTAGGTGATTTCATTGAAGACCAAGATGCTACCAGTCCTGCTGAACATGCAGCTTACGAATTGTTAAAAGAACAACTAGAAGATGTTCTGGATACTTTAACAGACCGTGAAGAAAATGTTTTACGTTTACGTTTTGGTTTAGATGATGGTCGGACACGTACGCTAGAAGAAGTCGGAAAAGTTTTCGGTGTCACTCGCGAACGTATTCGTCAAATTGAAGCAAAAGCGTTAAGAAAACTAAGACATCCTTCTCGTTCAAAACAATTAAAAGACTTTTTAGAATAAACATACCGTTTAGCGGCTCTTTTCGTGCATGCGAGAAGAGCCGCTTTTGATTTTTAAAAAGTCTCTAAATGTCATTGCTAGTTATTGGAAGAAGGCGCAAGTTGTGGTAAATTAGAAGTAATGGAATATTAGCAGAATGTGAGGCGGAAGAATGACAAAAAAATGTCCGAAGTGCGGGAACGAATTCGATGCAGAATTAACGACCTGCCCAACATGTGGCTATTCACTAACTGACACAACAGTTGATAAAGAAGAAGCGGAAACGACTTCAACAAATATAGATTTTGAAACACAGGAAAATGAACAACACGAAGATCAATTAAATGAGAATATTGAATGGTCTGAGTTAAAAGATATGAGCTTAGGCCATGTGATGGAACTGTTTGGCGAATCACCAGAAGAAGAAAGTAATGATGACAAAAAAGAAGAGTCAACAGAAGATAACTTAATAGTCTCTGATTCAGAGGATGTTTCTGGTCTAGAAACATCGCTTCAAGAAGGGGCTAGTGAGGAGACTCATGATTCGGTGGAGGAGTCGACACCAGCGACAGAAGAGACGCCTACTCATTCAACAGAAGAAAAACTAGCAACGGACGAAGCAGTTAATTTAGAAGAAACAACGGAAGAAACAACTATTGTTGAAGCAGAAACAGCTGAGGTATCTGAGACGGTGAAGTCTGAAGAGGAAGCTTTAACAGAGATTTCAGGAACTGAAGTTATCTCTACCACTTCTGAAGAAGAAATTTTTTCACAACCACCGATAGAAGATCAAGATGTAACACCAAACGAAACTTTGCAAGCTTATATTCAAGCGCATCGAGCAGGTACAGAAATGTCTGAAAATCCATCAGAAGAAACAGCAGAGACCCAAGAGTTAGAAAACAGCGGTGAGGCAGTATTAACCCAAGCCGAAACACCAACTGAATCCATTTCAGATTCTGAAGAAGGGTTAACAAGTGCAGCATCGCTAGAAGCACCGAGTGAAGCTGATGCAACCGAGGAAAAAGTTTCAGATTCAGGTGTGATACCACCGATGAATGAAACTGGGAATGCTCAACCAGCGCCTGCTCCGAAGAAATCATCAAAAAAAGTGGCTTTCGTTGCGCTTGCGGTTGTTTTATTAGCTGGAGGTAGTGCTTGGGCGTATCATGATCAAACGCAAAAAGCTGCCGCACAAGAGGCGGCGGCACTAACCAAGAAAACAGATACGCTGAAAGATGAACTAGCAGCCTTTTATACCACGAAGGAGCAAGTTTTTATTAAACCCGATATGGTGACTGTTAGTCCAGAAAAACTCTCAAAACAAGTCGCGGAAATTAAAGATTCAGAAGAGTATTCTCAATTAAATAAACAAATTCAAACATTGAAAGAGAAGCAACAAACCATTCAACAAATCAACCAATTATTTGAGGCGCCGATTGTCAATGGCAATGAGTTGAAACCGGCGATTCTAGCTGCTGATCAACCAATTTCCGTAAAGAAATTAACAGGAAATGATCCATTTGACCAATTGATGAACCAAGCAATCGATCAAGCGAACCAACAATACAACCAATTACAAAAAGCTAAAAAAGCGGTTGAGGTCATTTATAAAGATGGAAAAACTACCAATCAGCTGAATCGAGACACGTATCAAGCGGCTAAGGCAGAAGTAGATAAAGTAACAAGTGATAAGCTGAAAAAAGAACTGGTCAAACAAGTCACGACAGCTGACCAAGCGTTAACCAAGGTTGAAGAAGAACAGAAAAGAATTGCAGAAGAACAAGCTGCCGCAGAGCAAGCAAAACAAGCAGAAGAACAAGCGAAACAAGCAGAAGAACAAGCGAAACAAGCTGCTGCCGCAAAAAAAGAGAACGCTAAGAAGGAAGAAACAGCAAAAACAGAAGCGAATGGCTACACGGCGCCGAATAGTGACGGGGTTTACACTAGTCCGCTTTATGCGCCAGATGCTGCCGATATCGCTGATAGTAGCAATCCAGCGTGGACATGGGCACCAGGTGTGAAAGAAAAAGTCTTAGACACAGTGATTGCTCGTGGCTATGTGGTTCCTGGCGGATATTCTTTAGAACCTGCCAAAATTGTGAATGGCGAAGGTTACTACAATCTTTATGCAACAAACAATCAATCAAAATTATTAGAAGGTACTACAGAGAAAAATGTTCACATGTATTTAGTTACAATCAATGCTAAAACAGGTTGGTTCAAAGGGAACGCTTCTCGTAATGCAGGGCAATAAAAGAAAATAGAAACAATCGAACAAAAGCGGAAATCTTTTGTTCGATTGATTTTCCTTGAGGAGTTAATGATAAATGAGAGAATTACTAGCAACAACATTTACCGGCATTGTGGTCGATGAAAATGAACAATTTTATTTTGTTCAAAAAAATGGCATCACATTCCGTTTAAAAAAAGAAGAAGGTACGCATGCCATAGGAGAGGCTGTAGAAGGCTTTGGTTATTTAAATCAAAAACAAGAGCCAGCACTGACAACTACAATTCCTACTGTGCGCATTGGTAGCTATGGCTTTGGTACTGTCACAGGAACGAGACGTGATTTAGGTGTCTTTGTGGATGTTGGCTTACCAGATAAAGATGTCGTTATTTCGTTGGATGAATTACCAACCATGCGGGAACTTTGGCCTAAAAAAGAAGACCGAGTAATGGTTACTTTAAAAGTGGACAGTAAAGACCGCATTTGGGGCGAATTAGCAGATGAAAAAGTCTTTAAAGCAATGGCAAAACGTGGGAATGCTGAAATGCAAAACCAAAACTTAACCGGGCATGTGTATCGTCTGAAACTTGCAGGAACGTATATTTTAACTGATGATTTATACATTGGATTTATCCATCCTTCTGAACGATTCCAGGAACCACGTTTAGGTGAAAAAGTAGTGGGGCGTGTGATTGGCGTGCGGCCGGACGGCGTATTGAATCTTTCATTAAAACCAAGAAGTCATGAAGTAATCAGCGATGATGCGTTAATGATTCTAACTTTCTTAGAAAGAGCAAACGATCACCAAATTCCTTTCACCGATAAATCAAGCCCTGATGAAATTAAACAAACCTTTGGCATTAGTAAAGCTCAATTTAAACGCGCCTTAGGCCATTTAATGAAACAAAAATTAATTAAACAAGAAGATGGTAAAACAATTCTAATTGGCTCGTTGGAACAATCAAAAGAAAAAAATTAAGGTAGCTAATTGAGAATATCTTGCAAATTACAGTTATTTCTTTTATAATTATTTTAATTTGATTGATAAATTAAGTTTCTTAATTTGTAATCATTCTAAACAAGGAGCTGTAATAATGGATTCGACTGCTGCTTTAAAAAAGACAAAAAAACAATTACATGAATCAGGCTTTAAATTAACACCACAACGGGAAGCAACCGTACTTGTATTATTGGAAAATGAAAAAGATCATTTATCAGCAGAAGAAATTTACTTCTTGGTAAAACAAAAAAGTCCGGAAATTGGTCTAGCAACAGTCTATCGAACGCTAGAAATTTTAACAGACTTAAAAGTCGTTGATAAAGTGAGCTTTAACGATGGTTTAGCTCGCTATGATTTAAGAAAAGAAGGCGCCAAACACTTTCACCACCATTTGTTATGCTTAGAATGTGGCACAATTGAGGAAGTGGAAGAAGACTTGCTTGGTGAAGTAGAGCAAATTGTTGAAAGTCGGTATCATTTTTTAGTCAAAGATCATCGCTTAACTTTTCATGGTATTTGTCAAAGTTGTCAAAGTAAACATTAAAAAAACTGCCTTGCATTAATTTATGCAAGGCAGTTTTTTATTCATTGGAATTATAAATTAGCGAATTTTTCCAATAAGCGAATCATTTGGCAAGTAAAACCATATTCATTGTCATACCAAGCCACAGTTTTCACTAATTGGAAATCGCCAGCTGTCGTTACTTCTGTTTGCGTTGGGTCAAAAATCGAACCTTCTGTCGTGCCGATTATGTCTCCAGAAACAATTTCACGATCATCATAACCGAAAGAAGGGTTATCAATGGTGTGTTTTTTCATTGCTTCATTTACTTGATCAGCTGTTACTTTTGTTTTTAAAATGCTAACTAATTCTGTTAAGGATCCATCCACAACGGGAACACGTTGGGCATGGCCTTGTAATTTTCCATTAAGTTCTGGAATAACTAAGCCAATTGCTTTAGCAGCACCAGTTGAATGGGGAATAGTATTGTCTGCAGCAGAGCGTGCCGCACGAAGATTTCCGCCACGAACAGGGCCATCTAATAGCATTTGTGTTGATGTGTAGGCATGGACAGTTGTCATGGTACCAACTTCAATACCGAATTCATTATTTAAGAAGTAAGCCATCGGTGCTAGACAGTTTGTCGTACATGAGCCGGCAGAAATGATTTTATCGTTGGCATCAAGTGTATCATCATTGACGTTATAAACGATTGTTTTCATTGCGCCTGCAGGAGCAGAGATAACCACACGTTTCACACCTGCATCTAAATGAGCTTGTGCTTTTTCTTCAGAGGTATAAAAACCTGTACATTCAAGGACAATGTCTACTCCGTTTTCTTTAACCCAAGGGATTTTACTTGCATCTGGTTCTGCGTAGACACGGGTTTCTTCGCCGTCAACAACAATGCCATTTTCAGTGGCTGTCACGGTGCCAGGATAGGTGCCATGCGTAGAGTCAAATTGTAATAAGTGAGCCAACATTGTTGGGCTAGTCAAATCATTGATAGCCACAACTTCAATATCATCAGAAACTTCTTTTATTCGGCGAAAGGCTAAACGACCAATTCTTCCAAAACCGTTAATTCCTACTTTGACTGTCATAACAAAAATTCCTCCTTTAGATGTTTGTGTTTCTTTGGACCCTTGCTGAAAAAGTGATTTTCTTCAACTATCTATAGTATGAACCTCTAAAATTTTTTTGTCAAAAGACTGATAGCGAAGCGACAAAAAGAAAGCGAAAGATTCATGAGAAATTTTGCTTTTTCCAACGATAACTAACTAGAATTGCTAGACAAACGGTTGTTTTCCCGATACAATAATAAAGACTTTCGAATCACGCTTTTTGAGGTGATTAAAGATAGTAGAAGTAGAATAGGAGGACAAATTATATGTCCATGTTTTTAGATCAAGTGACGATTGATGTCAAAGCTGGTAAAGGCGGCGACGGAATGGTTGCTTTCCGTAGAGAAAAATATGTACCAGACGGGGGTCCCGCTGGTGGTGATGGCGGTCGCGGTGGCGACGTTGTTTTAGTTGTTGAAGAAGGATTACGCACATTAATGGATTTCCGGTTTAATCGTCATTTTAAGGCGACACCTGGAGAAAATGGTATGAGTAAAGGAATGCACGGTCGTGGTTCAGAAGATTTACTTGTCAAAGTTCCGCCAGGTACAACAGTTCGTGATGCAGAAACTGGAGCCTTAATTGGGGATTTAATTGAGAATGGTCAGACCTTAGTAGTAGCAAAAGGCGGACGCGGTGGTCGTGGGAATATTCGCTTTGCTTCCCCAAGAAACCCTGCACCAGAAATTGCTGAAAACGGCGAACCTGGCCAAGAACGTAAAATCGAATTAGAATTAAAAGTTTTAGCAGATGTTGGCTTAGTTGGGTTTCCTTCTGTAGGGAAATCAACGTTACTCTCTGTTATCTCGTCCGCTCGTCCGAAAATTGGTGCCTATCATTTTACGACATTAGTTCCAAACTTAGGGATGGTGACTACTAGTGATGGTCGAAGCTTCGCTGCAGCAGATTTGCCAGGCTTAATTGAAGGAGCTTCTCAAGGTGTCGGCTTAGGAACACAGTTCTTACGCCACATTGAACGGACGCGTGTTATTTTACATGTCATTGATATGAGTGGCATGGAAGGACGCGATCCTTATGAAGATTATTTGGCAATCAATAAAGAATTGGCTTCACACAATTTACGTTTGATGGAGCGACCTCAAATTATTGTTGCCAATAAAATGGACATGCCTGAAGCAGAAGAGAATTTAGCGAAATTTAAAGAGCAACTTGCGAAGGAACGCACCGATGAGTATGCCGATGAGCTACCTATTTTCCCAATTTCTGGGGTTACTCGTAAAGGTATTGAACCTTTATTAAATGCAACAGCTGACTTGTTGGAAGTAACGCCTGAATTCCCATTATATGAAGATGAAGTGGTAGAGGAAGAAACCGTTCGTTATGGCTTCCAACCAGAAGGTCCAGAATTTACGATTGATCGTGAACCAGATGCTTCATGGGTTTTATCTGGTGAAAAATTAGAAAAATTATTTGAAATGACGAATTTCGATCATGATGAAACAGTAATGCGTTTTGCACGTCAATTACGTGGTATGGGTGTCGATGAGGCATTACGAGCACGTGGCGCGAAAGATGGCGACATTGTTCGGATTGGTAATTTTGAATTTGAATTTGTCGAATAAGCATAGAACCAGTTCACTCAGTGAACTGGTTTTTTATTTTAAAATTAGTATTAAATCACCGAATAGATTGAAATAATATTTTTAATAGCTTATAATTTTAAATGTAACAAAATAACAAACGAAAGGAGCGAAATTGAAATGGAAAACAATCAAGCAATTGTTCCTAAGTTTTCAGTTAAAAGTGCCGGTTTTCTTTTTAGTATGGGGCTCTTATGTGGTGTCCTGTTGCCGAGTGTTTTATTATGGACTTTCAGTCTGCCGTTTAATATTGGTGCCATGATTTTTTTGCCTGTTGGGATTGCTTTTGCGTTAGCGTATAGTCATTATTTTATTGAAACGAAAACAGGTTTTTGTAAGCGTTTTATTTGGTTGTTTTTAATTTCTCTTATTTTATTAGAGCTTATCTCTTATTTATGGCTGATTAAAGGAGTTATTTTTTAAGAGAAAAACAGAGGAGAGTGTTATTTATGTTAGATAAACTGACTGTTTGGATTGAAAATCATCTAGCTGGACCAATGGCTAAAATTGCCAATCAGCGCCATTTACGTGCGGTGCGGGATGGGATTATTGCGACATTACCTTTAATTATTGTCGGTTCTTTTTTTCTAATTATTGCGTTTCCGCCGTTACCAGAATCTTGGGGCATTACTCAATTTTTAACAAGTAATGCTGCTACAATCTTATTGCCTTACCGAATGACAATGTACATTATGGCGTTATATGCGACTTTTGGCATTGGCGCTAGTTTAGCGAAATCATATAATCTTGATCAAGTCTCTGGAGGGATTTTGGCTACGATTGCTTTTTTGTTAACATTAGTACCTGTAGCGATTCCTGAAGAAGCCAGTAAAGCAGCTGGCGTTTCTGGGTTTGTTTTACCAATGGCTAATTTGGGTGGTGCAGGGATGTTTGTCGGGATTGTGACGTCAATTATTGCTGTCGAAATCTATCGAGTAACAGATAAGTCTAAGTTCAAAATTACAATGCCTGATAACGTTCCACCTGCTGTTGCTCGTTCATTTGAATCGTTGACTCCGACGTTAATTGTCATGTTATTGATTGGTTCAATCACTTATTATTTAGGCTTTGATTGGCACACATTTGTAGGGAACTTAGTAGGACCACTAGTTCAAGCAGCGGACTCTTTATTGAGTGTCTTGTTGTTAGTCTTTTTAACAACATTTTTCTGGTTCTTTGGGATTCACGGCGCTTCAATCGTAGGATCGTTGGCGCGTCCTCTATGGCTACAACTATTAGAGGAAAACACGACTGCTAAAGCAGCTGGCGAAGCATTACCTCGGATTGCGGCAGAACCTTTTTACCAATGGTTCATTTGGATTGGTGGTGCTGGAGCCACAATTGGTTTAGCTATATTATTAGCCTTTCGGGCAAAATCAGAATATGGTTCAAAACTAGGAAAAGCTATTTTAGCACCGTCTATTTTTAATATTAATGAGCCAGTTATTTTCGGTGTACCGATTGTCTTAAATCCGATTTTAATGATTCCTTTTATCTTTGCACCAATGGTTTTAGCAACGATTGCTTGGTTTGCCACAAAATTAGGTTTAGTAAGTGAAGTTGTCTTTACCGCTCCTTGGACCTTACCAGGACCAATTGGCGCCTTTATGGCGACAGGCGGCGATTGGCGTGCTGCTGTTTTGAATATTGTTTTAATTCTAGTGGCCATCTTGATTTACTATCCGTTCTTTGTAGCTTATGATAAAAATGAGCTTGCCAAAGAACAAGGCAAACAAATAGAAGAATAAAGAGTGCAGCCGTTTAGTGTCCAGAACAAAAGGTGATGACCTTTTGTTCTGGACCTATTTGTTTATAGGTGATGAAAATTCTCAATTTTTTTGAAATGTATAGAAAATTTTGAGAAAAGAAACGCATAAAAAAGTGTAAAATATTATATATATAATGAAAATGGTTTTCTTTTGTGTGAACATAATAAAGTTATTGTTAACTAAAAGAGAAAAGGGGTATGAAAATGGTTAGAACGAAGGTATATACAAAGGAAAAAATCTTAAACGTAGCTGAAAAAATTTTAGTAGATAAAGGTTTTTCTAATTTAACTGCTAGAAATATTGCAGATACTATGGGGATTTCTACGCAGCCAATTTATTTAGAATTTGTCAACATGGACGATTTAAAACGAACCTTAATTAAATCGTTATTTCATCGTATGCAATTATTTTATAAAGTAGATGTCGGTGCCTCAGACCCAGTGATTGCATTGGGTCTGAACTTTATATTATTTGCCCAAAAACATCAAAAAATCTATACGGCGTTATTTATGAAAGCACATGGTTATGAAGAAGAATTGCAGCAAATGCTTCAAGATTTTTTTGAAGAGCGTTTATTATTGGATAAAAAATATGTACAAATGGACAAAGGAAAATTTGTCGAATTATTTCCTAAAATGGTGGTAATCTATTTAGGTTTAGCCACAGCGGTTACAATGAAAACAATTGACTTAACTAAGAATCAAGAAATTCAATTATTAAGTCAATTATTGATAGAAGAGTAGTGTTTTGTTATTTATTCAAAATAACAAAAATACGACATAAGTCTGAGAAAAAACTGGTCGTTGCGCCCGAGGAAGGATTGTTTAAAACTTGCTATACTTTGGAAGAAGTAACAGAGAATAATTACTCGGGAGGATTTATGTGATGAAATTTATTAAATTTTTAGTGGTGACAGCAATTGTTATTGGTGGTGGTTTATTTGGGGCCAAGTTTTACGCAGAGAAGAACTCTGGCGAATTAGCTGGTGTGTTAGATCAATTAAATCCATTGGTTAAAGAAGGAAATGTGTATGTTAAAACAAAGAAAGCCGATAGCGTTAATGGCTATGGAATTGCTAGTTATACGCAAGTAGCCGCAGATGAGGAAGGCAAAACGCGAGAAATAACTTTCACAGCGGACCATGAATTAAAAACAGATCATTATCTAAAAGTCTCAAATAAAGGGGCCCACATCAATACGTATGAAGAGGTCAATCAAGACCAAGTACCAGAAAAGGCATTACAAGCGATTCAAAAATAACAAAAAGTCAGAACGTATCTTCAGCGTACGTTCTGACTTTTTGTTATTTTTTTGCTTCTTGAAGAATATTGATTTTTTCAATTTTAACATCAGTTTTTGGTTTATCGTTGGCACCAACTTCGACTTTGGCAATTTTATCGACAATATCCATTCCTTTGGTAACTTGACCGAAAACAGTATGTTTTTTATCAAGAGAAGGATAGCCGCCTTTTTTGTAAGCATCAATGATTGCTTTTGGATAATCATCATATAAAAGACCATCAGATTGATCATCTGTATTTTGGACAATAAAGAACTGACTGCCGTTAGTGTTAGGTCCTGCATTCGCCATTGATAATGCGCCACGAATGTTATATAACTGGTTTGAAAATTCATCTTCAAATGGTTTATTCCAGATGCTGTTTCCGCCAGTTCCATCACCGCTAGGATCGCCACCTTGGATCATAAAGTTATTGATGACGCGGTGGAAAGTCAAGCCATCATAATAGCCATCTTTGGCATGTTTCATAAAGTTCTCGACAGTTTTTGGAGCCTGTTTAGGAAATAGTTTGATTTCAATATTTCCCATTGAAGTAACCATTTGGACTAAGTCTTGATCTTCGGCAACTTTGTCATCTAGTTGTGGTAAATCTAGTGAATTTAAGTCGACCGAATCCTTTGTTTTGCTTTCACTGGATTTAGCGACAGAATCACTCGTTGCGGTCGTGCCTTTATTATTGGTTGTGTTACAGCCTGCTAAAAGCAAGGTGAATGCTGCAACTGAAGCAACAGCAAGCATTTTCTTATGTTTCATCTGTTTTCCTCTTCCTTTCACACTGACAATTAGGTTCTTTTTTATCATAACAAAAGAGAAGATAACAAACCAGTGGAATTTTTATAAGATTTCCTATAGGAAAGGTGTAGACCACTTTTGTTTTTTTTGTTACAATGTAAGCAGATACATTATTATGTTTTACAATTTAGGAGGCAATCACATGGGAAAATTAGGTATTTCAATTTATCCAGAACGTTCAACATTTGAAAAGGACAAAGCATATTTGGATTTGGCTCATAAATACGGCTTTAAGCGTGTCTTTACTAGTTTATTGCAAATCAATGATGATCGGGAAAAGGTATTAGCAGAGTTTAAAAAAGTCGTAGATTACGCCAACCAATTAGGTATGGAAGTGATGGTCGATATTAATCCTGCATTGTTCGAACAATTAGGCATCTCTTATGATGATTTATCATTTTTCCATGATATGGGCGCTTACGGTATTCGTTTAGATCTTGGTTTTACTGGGCAAGAAGAGGCGAATATGACAAGAAACCCTTATGGTATTAAAATTGAAATTAATATGAGTTCAGGGACAAGTTATGTAGATAATATTATGGCCTACTCACCAAACACAGAAAATTTACTAGGCTCACATAATTTCTATCCACATCGCTATACAGGCTTAGGCTATGATCATTTTGTTTATTGTTCAGAAAAATTTAGAAAATATAATTTAAATACGATGGCGTTTGTGAACTCACACGATGCTACATTTGGGCCATGGCCGACACAAGATGGGTTATGTTCTTTGGAAGACCACCGCGATTTAGAAATTGCAACGCAAGTTAAGCATTTAGTTTTAACAGGATTAATCGATGATATTTCTGTCGGAAATGCTTATGCCTCAGAAGCAGAATTAGCAGCAATGGCAGAAGCCTTTCATGCACCGTATCCTTCGATCAAAGTGGATACAGAACCAGAAATCACAGAAGATGAAAGAATTGCATTGTTCGATAACTTACACAGTTATCGTGGAGATCGTTCTGATTACGTTTTGCGTTCAACAATGACACGTGTTTACTATAAAGATCGTCCTTTCCCAGCTCATACAACGAGAGATATTGTTCGAGGCGATGTCTTGATTGACAACGTTGGCTATGGACAATACAAAGGGGAAACACAAATTGCTTTAAAAGAAATGAAAAATGATGGCCGTGTAAATGTGGTTGGTCGTATTTCTGATGACGAACGTTTCTTATTAGAATTTTTGAAACCATGGTCAAGTTTTAAACTTATTGAAAATAAATAATTTTTAGTTTCCTATAAATAGATAAGTGGAGCATAGCGCAAAAGGTAACATTTTTGTGCTATGCTTTTTTTGTCGCAACAAAATTGTCTCATTGTAGTGGTAAAGAAAGATGGCTGAATCTTTGAATGGTAGTTGTCAAAAAAAGGGCGACAACTTATAATGAATCATACAGTTTAAATAAAAGGAGTACGTAGATGAATCGATGGTTAAAAATTTTGATTGCGCTTATTGTAGTAATTGCAATTGGTTTAATTGCGGCAGGCTTATATTTTTATAATTATGCAGTAGTTCCAGGAAAGAAAGACTTTATAAATGAGAATACCCCAGGGTCAAAAGTGGTCCAGACACCTGAAGGCGCGTGGTTTAAAGATGACAAAAATCGACAAGAATGGTCAATTACTTCGGAAGATGGGCTACGTCTAAAGGCCATTTATTTACCAGCCGACAAAAAAAGTAATCGTACCGTTATTATGGCGCATGGTTATATGGGTTCGGCAGAAACGATGTCTGTCTTTGCGAAAATGTATCATGATTGGGGATACAATGTGTTAGCGCCAGATGCGCGTGGTCACGGGAAAAGTCAAGGAGATTATATTGGGTTCGGCTGGCCCGATCGTAAAGATTATGTCCAATGGATTGAGAAAGTTTTAACCGAAAATGGTCAGCAAGAACAAATCACTTTATACGGTGTCAGTATGGGTGCTGCTACAGTCATGATGACGAGCGGGGAAAAATTACCAGATAACGTGAAAGCCATTGTGGAAGATTGTGGCTATTCTACAGTCAATCAGGAGTTGCAATATCAATTGAAAGAGCTTTTCAATTTACCAAGTTTCCCATTAGTTAATGTTACTAGCGGGATTACGAAACTTAGAGCTGGCTATTTCTTTGGGGAAGCAAGTGCTGTTAAGCAATTGCAAAAGAATCATTTACCAATGCTCTTTATTCATGGTGAAAATGATACGTTTGTGCCGTTTAGTATGTTAGACGAAGTTTATAATGCAACCCAAGGACCTAAAGAGAAATATGTCGTGCCTGGAGCAGAGCATGCGAAAGCTTATAATAAAAACCCAGAAAAATATAAGGAAACAGTAGCTGCTTTTCTAGATAAATATATAAAATAACAAATTTATTCTTTACTAATAGTAGCAACAACAAAAGACTTGTTCTTAAGTTAACGACTTAGTGAACAAGTCTTTTGTTGTCAGTTGATTTTTTTTTAATAAGTTGGAATTTACCCATGCAATCTAGGGCATAATCTGATAGGATAGTACTAGAAATGAGGGAAGGATAATGGAAGAACAATTAGTCGATTATTTACACTATTTACAAATAGAGCGGGGCTTATCAAATAACACACGACGGAGTTACGAACGAGATTTAAAAAAATACGTAGCCTTTTTACAAGAACAAGGCCTGCATTCTTGGGACGAAGTTGACCGTTACATGATTACAGAATTTTTGCAATCCCTTCACGAAGAACAGCAAGCTTCAGCAAGTGTGATTCGGATGATTTCTAGTTTGAGAGGATTTCATCAATTTTTACGTCAAGAACGCTTAAGCGAACATAATCCGATGCAACATATTGACTCCCCCAAGAAAGTTCAAAAATTGCCAAGTACATTATCTGTTGACGAAGTGACTCGATTAATTGAAACGCCTGATACAAGTAAACCACTAGGTATGCGGAATCGTGCTATTTTAGAAGTGATGTATGCAACTGGCCTGCGAGTTAGTGAACTAATTGAAATAAAATTAGGGGATCTGCATTTATCCATTGGTTTATTGCAAACAATCGGAAAAGGGGACAAAGAACGAATTATCCCTTTAGGCGATTATGCGATTCAATGGATTGAGCGCTATATGAACGAAGCCAGACCTCAATTGATTAAAAACCATCCGAATGAAACACACCTGTTCGTTAATCATCATGGCGAACCGTTATCTAGACAGGGCATTTGGAAAAATTTAAAACAGATTGTCCGAGAAGCCCAGATAGAGAAAAATATTACGCCGCATACATTACGGCATAGCTTTGCGACACATTTGTTGGAAAATGGCGCAGACCTTAGAATCGTTCAAGAATTATTAGGACATGCAGATATCTCCACGACACAAATTTATACACATATTACCAAACAACGAATGGCAGATGTTTATAAGGAACATTTTCCTCGGGCTTAATTTGCGAGAATGCCCACAAACGAATAAATTTATGGTAAACTAGGAAGTCGAGAAAAGAAAGTAGGTGTCGTTTTTGCAAGAAATTAATTTAAAACTAGATGTCTTTGAAGGACCACTGGATCTTCTACTACATTTAATTCAAAAATTAGAAATCGATATCTATGACATTCCCATTACAGCAGTAACTGAACAATACATGTCTTATATTCATGCGATGCAAACCTTAGAGTTAGAAGTCGCTGGAGAATATCTAGTCATGGCTGCCACCTTAATGGCTATTAAAAGTCAGATGTTGCTTCCAAAACAAGAGCTTGAAATCATTGATGATGAAAATTTTTTTGAAGAGGAAGACCCACGGGAAGCTTTAGTAGCTCAGTTATTGGAGTATCGGAAATTTAAATATGCAGCGACTGTTTTACATGAAAAAGAAGAAGAACGTAAACTCTATTATACAAAAGAACCAATGGATATGGATGATTATAAAGAGGAAGATACAACACTACCGCCTAATCAAATCAATACAATTGATTTATTTCTAGCCTTTCACGCCATGTTAGAAAAGAAAAAAAATCGCCAGCCTGTTGAAACAACTGTTGCTAGTGACGATGTTTCCATCGAAGAAAAAATCACCGCTATTTCAGAGCGTATGCGTCAAGTACAGAAAGGGAAGGCAGTGTCGTTTGATTCTTTCTTCGATTCTTATTCCAAACAAGAAATTGTGACAACGTTCATGGCTCTTTTAGAATTAATGAAAACAGGCGTGATTTATGCTGAACAAGAAAATAATTATAGTGAAATTTTGTTATTTAATACAGAAACCCAGCAGGAAGATACAACAGAGGTGGAGGAAACACAGTGACATTAGTTAGTCAAATTGAAGCAATTTTATTTGTGGTTGGCGAAGAAGGAATTGGCTTGGAAGAGCTGGCGTACTTATTAGAGAAGTCAACAGCAAAAACCTATGAAGAATTAACGAAATTGAAAGAACATTATGCTTCTGACAATAAATCGGCGTTAAATATTTTAGAAGTCGGCAATCATTTTGTCTTAACAACGAAGAAAAAATATGCCTCATTACTAAAAAAATATGCGCAATCGCCTATGTCGAACGCCTTATCACAAGCGGCGCTAGAAACATTATCCATTATTGCTTATAAGCAACCAATTTCGCGTATTGAAATTGATGAAATTCGTGGCGTACAGACTTCTGGCTCTATCCAAAAGTTAGTTGCCCGTCAGTTGATAGAAGAAAAAGGCCGCGTCGATGGTCCTGGTAGAGCGATTTTGTATGGCACAACGAAGTATTTTATGGATTACTTTGGGTTGAAAAGTTTAGATGAATTACCAGATATCCAACAAATGGAAGATGAATTAGAAGAAGAACTACCAATGGATCTATTTTTTGATCGTTATCAAGAAACGAACCCAATGTCTGAAACAACAGAAGGCGAGGAAGCTTAAACAATGGAAAGATTACAAAAAGCAATTGCTCATGCTGGGGTGACTTCGCGTCGCAAAGCAGAGGAATTAATTGTCAAAGGCCGCGTAAAAGTCAATGGCCAAGTGGTCAAAGAATTAGGAACGCAAGTAAGTAAACAAGATACTGTTGAGGTTGATGGTGTACCAATTTATCAAGAAGAATATGGTTATTATTTATTCTATAAACCAAGAGGGGTTATTTCTGCGGTGTCTGACGATAAAGGCCGTAAAGTAGTAACGGATTATTTTACAGATGTTACTGAGCGAATTTATCCAGTCGGTCGTCTGGATTATGATACTTCTGGGTTGTTACTTTTAACGAATGATGGAAGTTTTTCACAAAAATTAACCCATCCTAAACATGAAGTAGATAAAGTCTACGTAGCAAAAATTAAAGGTGTACCTACTAAACGGGATCTATTGCCATTAGCCAAAGGCATTCGCATTGATGGCAAACGCACAGCACCAGCCAATTTTCAAATTCTTTCAGCGGATATTAAAACAGGTAGCAGTGTCGTGGAATTAACGATTCATGAAGGACGTAATCATCAAGTGAAGAAAATGTTTCAAGCTGTTGGTTTCCCTGTTCAAAAATTAAAACGTGAACGTTACGGTGAGTTGACCTTACAAGGTTTGCGACCAGGGCAATATCGTGATTTAACTAAAAAAGAAATCAGTCAATTATTAAATCAAGCTAAATAAGATAAAATGACTCGATCTCTTCGCGCTTATGGCGAAGGGATTGTTTTTTTTTGAGAAATGAAACAATCAATGAAATTTAATAAAAAAGCTTAGTTAGTTGCATTCATTGTTCAAATGGGTTACACTAAGTAAGTAAAAAAATATAATACAAGGTTCGTCTTCAGGGGCAGGGTGTAATTCCCGACCGGTGGTTATAGTCCACGACTCGTTTTTAACGATTGAATTGGTGTAATTCCAATACCGACAGTATAGTCTGGATAAAGAAGATAGGGCTTATTTGAGACGCTTTTTCATCAGATAATCCTACTCTATTTTTCCCTGCAGAAAAATAGGGTTTTTTTGTATGACAAAGAAGCGAATCAAAAAGTTCGTTGAAGATGGGTCCTTAATTGGAGGATTTCAGATGAACAACAAGGTACAAAAAATGGTCAGCATTGCAATGTTGGCCGCAATCGGTACAGTATTACAATTTGTGGCATTTCCGATTATGCCGGCGTTTAGTTTTTTGAAAATCGATTTTAGTGATATTCCGATTTTACTCGGAATGTTCTTGTACGGACCGTTAGCAGGAGTAATTACTGCTTTTGTTCGTTCGTTGCTACACCTGTTCTTAACCGGACTAGCACCGCAAAATATGGTGGGAGATTTCGCTAGCTTTTTAGCAAGTAGTATCTTCACCTTGCCAATTTTTTATTTCTTTGGTAAAAAGAAAAATATCCGTACAAATCGGATAGTGGGCCTAGTAAGTGGGATCTTAGCCTTGACGATTTTCATGAGTATTGCGAATTATTTTGTCATTACACCAGTTTACTTACAATTATATGGTGTGACCACACAACAATTTTTAGGAACATCTTTAGCAAGCTATGTGGCGATTGGTATTGTGCCATTCAACCTTATTAAAGGCCTCTTAGTCAGTGGTGTTTTTCTAGTACTACATGCGAAGTTATTGCCATGGCTATCAAAAAAACAACATACTATTCAGAAAAAAACACCGTTAACAAAATAAATGATAAAAAACCTGCTGTTGAACAATGTTTGACAGTGGGTTTTTAAAATTTACGCCTAAAAGAAAAGAGGTTGTCATAATCTGTCATCATTCTGTTAAAAAATACTAAACCATCTGCATTGTAATTTTAACTTTCCCTTGGTATGATAGAAATCATCAAAGAAAGAGGAGTTTTCCTGAGTGAAAAAGTGTAAAAATTGTCGTCATGTGAATCGTGATACGGAGTCCTTTTGTGAAGAATGCGGCGCTCCGCTAATGAATGAATCAATGCATCAAGAGGAAAACCAAGCACAACCATCAATGAATAAAGGGAACGAATCTACTCCTCTCAGATCAAAAAGAAGCTGGATCTGGGTGTTTCTTTTTGTGTTCATCGTTCTTGGAGCGGGTAGCTATTTTCTCGGGACGCATTATTTTTCTAAGGAACAACAAATTTCTCATTTTATTGAAGCGATTGAGAATGGTGATGCCCAAGAATTAAGTAAAAAAATGAGGACGAACGAGTCTGAATTTCAAGTGAATCCGCAAAGCATTAAGCCTTTAATCACTTATTATCAAAAAAATCCAACTGAGCTAAAAAAATTAGAAAAAGCGCTATTAAAGGATAAAAAGCTACATGGTTTAACTATTCGTGAAACAAGTCAAACAGCATTTTTCTTTCACCGTTATCAATTCATTTTAACGCCTGTTTCTGTTCAGTTAACGACGAATCAGCGCGGTGTGACGCTGGCAATGAACGGGCGGGAAGTGGGCACTTCCGACTCAACCACTTATCAAAAGGAATTGGGACCCTTAGCGCCAGGACAATATACCTTTACAGCCACAGTGAAAGATAGCACCGGTGAACCTGTTATCACAGAAGAGTATCGTTTATTAGAAGAGGAAAATTATATTTCTAGTATTCCTTTAGATTTTAAACGAATGAATTTTGTTGTGGAAAGCAATCTGCCAGACGCAGATATTTATATTAATGATCGGAAAGTTGGTACGCTAACGAATGGAAGCAAAACGATTGGCCCTTTGTTCTGGTCCAAAGGGATGACGATTCAACTTAAAAAGACGATTAATGGAGAAGAAATTCAAACATCAAAAGAAACGATTGGTGAAAATGATTTTGTCGAAGCGCTCTCCGATAATCCAACGCTACAATTGAATTTTCCGTTAGCTAGCGACTATGATGCCCGCAAAGCGCTAGAAACCTTTTATCAAGCATTTGCCAAACAAGTGAAAAGTCATACGGATAGTACAGAATTTGCTAAAAAATATCTCGTTGGTGGGGAAAATAATCCTCAATTTCCTTCTTTTATAGAATCACTTGAACGATTACGTGAAAAGAAATCGACCGATGTTTCACCAGATTTTGAAGTGACCATTAATACGCTACAATTGGATGGTAAAGAAAATTACCATGTCAATTATTATTTAGAAGCTAAAAATTCTAAAGCAAAAGAAAATGGTCTTCGTTATGAATGGATCAATGGCCTAAATGATCAAATTCATCTAGTCAAAGAACCGCTAAAAGAAGGACAATTACAGTTTGTTTCGATAGATGAACAAACACTTGCTTGGCTCGAAAAAATACTCTAAGCAAAAATGAGTGCTAAATTATTTAGCACTCATTTTTGCTTATTTCTATTGCACGCGTGGGACATTTGCGGTACGCTTTTAACACATTCTCGCGTTCGTTTTCTGGAATAAATTGTTGTCGAGCATGCGGCTCGTCTTTAAAAAGGACAATCCCATGATCATCATAATCAAATATATTGGGCGCATAAACTTGACAAAGTCCACAAGCAATACATTTTTCAGGAACTAAACGTGATTGCATAAACAGTGACACATCCTATCTAAAAGAGGTTTACTATGGAAGCAACTTTTATTTTAGCGTTATTATCTCATGGATACAAGGTACGTGCATCAACTTTGTATCATCTTTTAAAAGGCAAACGGACTAGTTCTGTTTTGATTTATGGTTTTTTATATGATTGTTTACGGTTCATTGGCTGGTGGCCAACGATTTCCGAACAAGCCTTTTTTCAATTTCTTGAAAAACTTTCGAAGGCGAAACAAATTCAGTATCACAAAGAGACAAATGAGATTCAACTAACAAAAGAAGGGCAACTATTTTTAAAGGAGCACCATTTTTCGTTGCTGGATTATCCTGCAATTGATCTTTATCGTTTTGGCAGAAGTGATCGAGAAAGTTGGCAACTCATTCAATTTGCCGTGCAAGTGACTTCGTATTTATCATTTGAGGAAAAACAGTATATTCCACTTTTATCAACACCGATTCCGCAACTATATTTGAAACGATGGTTACAACAAGACAAGAAAGAGCAGCGCGTTCAATCAATCAAAGAAGAACTGTTGCGAGGGTTTGAGTTACTACCTGAAGCAGAAAGCGACTATTTGGTTGCGCAACTTTCTGGTTATCAGCAAACTGGCAAAGTTCCTCAGCAATTAACAAGCCATAAGACAGTTCTTGAACAGCGTTTATGGCATACGCAAGCGGTTCATCATTTACTGCAGTTGATAATGTACGGAGGAAACTATCCTGCTTTACAAACGCTTGTATGGCCGTATCTAGAAAAAAATCTAAACCAAAGTATGCAAGAAACCCAACGATTGTTAACGGAAGGCAAGACGCTTCAAGAAATTGCTGAGCAGCGAAAAATAAAACCGAGTACCATTCATGACCATCTATTAGAGTTGGCTATTCAAGGGCAGCTGCAGGCGTCTGTTTATCTTGAAAAGGAGGCAATACTCCAAAACTTGGCTCAAACAGAACAAGATCCGCGGTTGTGGGTGTATCGGGATTGGCGAGCGCAAGAAGCGACGCTTTCTTATTTAGATTTTCGGTTATATCAAATCCAACAAATTTGGCAAAAAAAGGAGTGAGTGTTGTTGACATTAGAACAAGAATTATTCACTCGATTTGGTTACGCAGCGTTTAAGCCTGGTCAAAAAGAAGTGATTACAAACTTACTTGACGGTATGAATACATTGGCTGTTTTGCCAACAGGCACTGGCAAATCATTGTGTTATCAATTTGTGGGTCAGAAGTTAGAGGGGCTAACGGTAATTGTTTCTCCCTTACTTTCGTTAATGGAAGATCAGGTGCGTCAATTACAAAGACAAGGAATTAAAGGTGCGGTTGCCTTAAACAGTACGTTACAGTATTCAGAAAAGCGTTATATTTTAGCGAAAATGTTCCAATACGATTATCTGTTTTTAAGCCCAGAAATGCTTTTGCAGCAAGAAGTACTTAGTGTGTTACAACGCCAAAAAATTGCATTATTTGTGGTGGATGAAGCCCATTGTGTTTATCAGTGGGGCGTCGATTTTCGCCCTGAATATAGTAAATTAGATCTGGTCCAAAAACAGCTAGACTTTCCTTTGACCTTGGCGTTAACTGCCACAGCGACACCTGTTGTACAGCACGCAATTATAAAACAATTATTTTCTCATGGTAGCTATCAAGAAGTTCTTTCTTCAGTGAATCGAAAAAATATTGGCTTGTTCGTGAAGGAAACGTCAGAAAAAGAAGAAGTGTTACTAGATTACTTATCTAAAACGGCTGGTAAAATCATTATCTATTGCGCCACGCGCAACAAAACAGAACAAATCAGTCAACTTATTCAGGCAAAAACCAGTTTTAAGGTGGCCTATTATCATGGGGGCTTGGAGGCTAGTGAACGTAGTCGCTTGCAAGAACAATTTATTGATAATCAAATCGATATTCTTTGTGCAACGAATGCTTTTGGGATGGGGATCGACAAACCTGATGTTCGTGGAGTGATTCATTTTGATTTGCCTGATAGCTTAGAAAATTACCTGCAGGAAATCGGGCGAGCTGGACGTGATGGTCAAAAAAGTTGGGCGCTATTATTGTATAAAAAAGGGGATGAATTTATTCATCGGTTTTTCTTAGAAGAGACAAGAGCGAATCGAGCGACCTTAAAATCGCTGATTGAAGGAGAAGAACAAGCAGGTTTGTTAGAAAATGCCAACGAGTTACAACAAAAATGGGTCGAAGGCTATTTAGCCAAGGATTATTCTTTTGAAGAGCTAGAGCATCGTTTAGAGGAGAAAGAAAAAGATCGTCAAGCGCAATTAAGAGGGATGCTGACGTATATTGAAACCACAACCTGTCGAAGAACGTTGATTCAAACTTATTTTCAAGAACCGATTGTCAAACAATCACCGGAAACTTGTTGTGATAATTGTGCGTTATTCTTTGACATTTACCAAGATTCAATAGTAAAATCGAACAAGACCAGCAATCAAAATGAAGAAGATTGGCGTTCTAAATTTCTAAAATTATTTAAAGAACGTGATTAATTCATTTTTTTAGTCGGCAGTTGGCAAAAGCTATGATATAATAACAAGCGAGAGAAGTTTAGGAGGAAATTAGCAGTGAGTAAAAAGGACAAAAAGAAAAACCAAGCTCGTGAGCCATGGGAACAATCAATTTATGAACCTGATCAAAATGGTGGTGGTTCTCGTTTAGCAAAACGCCAACAGCAACGAGGAAATTCATTATTTCTAACTGTTTTAGTTATTTTGCTATTATTAATTATTGCCATTCCAATTGGGACTTTCTTATGGATGATGCAAGACAAGAAACCGAACGAAAGTGCTAGCAAAAATAGCCAGCCATCTTCTTCATTAGTCCAATCATCATCAAAAGAGAAGAAAAAAGAAAGTACGTCAAAATCAGTGGAAAGCTCAGAACCAGCAAGCAGCCAACCAGCTGAAAATACAACACCTTCAAGTTCAGATGCTGCTGCACAGCAACAACAGGACCAACAAGCACAACAACAGCAACAGCAACAACAAGAGCAGCAACAACAACAAGAAGCTCAAAATCAACAACAGCAACAAGCGCAGAACCAACAACCTGTTTATGATACCGTTCAAAGTGGCGAAGGGGCACGTCAAGTTGCCGAACGTAACGGAATGACATTAGAACAAATTTTAGCGTTAAATCCTGGGATTGATACATCTGTGTTTTATCCAGGACAACCATTACGTATTAAATAATCCAGAAAAAGAGGTTTGGACAGCACTTTCAAGGGCTAAACCGCGACGGATGATTACATGAGAATGCCAATAAGCAGAAATTTCCGAAAGATGTTTTGCGTCTTTCGAGGGATTTCGGCTTATTGCTTTTTCGTTAGAGACTCGTCATCAGTTTAAATCCAAGTTCTTTTCTTCTGATTTTAATATAAAAGAAGAAGCGCATTTTAAAGGATGCATATCAGTTAAGGAGTTTTTTCATGGGAAAAATCAGTATTGCTATTGACGGACCAGCTTCGTCAGGAAAAAGTACAGTTGCAAAAATTTTAGCAAAACAATTGAATTATGTGTATTGTGACACGGGTGCCATGTACCGAGCGATTACGTATCTGGCCTTGCAAAATCAAATCGACATTCAAGCGGAAGAGCCATTAGTAGCGCTTTGTGTCAACCACACTATTTCTTTTCAGCAAGCAGAGAATGGCCAACGTGTTTTTATCGACGGTCATGAAGTGACCGAAGCGATTCGCCAGCCAGATGTAACGAATGCTGTTTCAGCTGTTTCAAAACATGCAAAAGTTAGAGAAGAAATGGTGGCGTTACAACAGAAAATTGGTCAAGCCGGCGGAGTTGTCATGGATGGTCGAGATATTGGTACTGCAGTTTTACCAAAGGCCGAAGTAAAGATATTCTTGGTGGCTAGCGTTGAAGAACGTGCAGAACGTCGTTTTAAAGAAAATCAAGAAAAAGGGATTGAGACGGATTTTGAAACCTTGAAGGCGGAGATTGAACGTCGGGATTATTTAGATTCAACCAGAGAAGTATCACCCCTTGTCCAAGCAAGTGATGCTGTGAAAATCGATACAACAGGGTTGACGATTGAAGAAGTCGTCGCCGCCATACAAAATGTGATTAAACAAAAAGGTTTTGAACTTTTTTAAAGAATTTTAAGAAAAATAGAAGAAATCGCTTTATTTTTTTACAAAAATCTCGTACTATGTAAGTATATATAGCTAAGTTTTGGAATTTTTGTTGGCATAGGAGGATAAGAGGCATGACAGATTTTGAAGACAAACAAGTAGCAAACAACGAAACAATGGAAGATGCAATGAACAGCGTTCAAGAAGTCAGTGTTGGCGATATTGTTAAAGGCGAAGTTTTAGCCATTGAAGACAAACAAGTTGTTGTCGGCATTGAAGGAGCGGGCGTTGAAGGCGTTGTTCCTGCAAAGGAATTATCGACTTTACCAGTTGAAGATGTACACGAACTTGTGAAAGTCGGTGATGTGTTAGATTTAGTTGTTATCACATCAATTGGCAAAGATAAAGAAAACGGCAGTTATTTACTGTCAAAACGCCGTTTAGATGCTAAAAAAGTTTGGGAAGAAATTGAACAAGATTTCCAAGCGGGCAAAGTAATCGAAGCACCTGTTACAAATGTTGTTAAAGGTGGTTTGGTTGTTGATGTTGGTGTTCGCGGATTTGTTCCTGCCTCAATGGTTGAAGATCATTTTGTTGCAGATTTTTCTGAATATAAAGGTCAAACACTAGCATTTAAAATTATTGAAATCGAACCTTCAGAAAACCGCTTAATTCTTTCACATAAAGCAGTTGTTGAAGCTGAAAAAGAATCGAAAAAAGAAGAATTACTTTCTTCTTTACATGACGGAGACGTTGTTGAAGGGAAAGTAGCTCGTTTAACAGATTTCGGCGCATTCATTGATTTAGGTGGCGTGGATGGTTTAGTTCATGTTTCTGAAATTGCTCATCAGCATGTGGGCAAACCAAGTGATGCGTTAACTGTTGGCGAAGACGTTCAAGTAAAAATTCTTTCAATTAATCCAGAAGAAGGACGTATTTCTTTATCTATTAAAGAAACATTGCCTGGACCATGGACAGATATCGAAACAAAAGCAGCCGCTGGGACTGTTTTAGATGGCACAGTAAAACGCCTAACAAGCTTCGGTGCCTTTGTGGAAGTTTTCCCTGGTGTGGAAGGATTAGTGCATATTTCTCAAATTTCTCACAAGCACATTGCAACGCCTCATGAAGTCCTTCATGAAGGGGATCAAGTACAAGTGAAAGTTTTAGAAGTTAATCCAGAGGAACATCGTATTGCTTTAAGTATCAAAGCGTTAGAACCAAAACCTGAGTCTCAAGAAGAACCAAAAGAAGAACAGGAATATGAATTGCCTGAAGAAAATACTGGCTTTACCATGGGCGATATTTTAGGTGACGCTTTATCTGATGCGAAAGAAGAGGAATAACCCGTTACTTTCTTGAAATTTATGAGTTTGACATAGCCGTAAACAGATCGGCTATGTCAAACTCATTTTTTCTTGAATTGGTTAGAAAATCAGCAGAAACTAAAACTTTTCTTGCACTTTAAGGTTTGATTAGGTAAACTAGTAAGGATTGAAATTCTCAAGGAGGGAATCAAATGGCAAATCCAACTATTGCGATTGTCGGTAGACCGAATGTCGGTAAATCGACTATTTTTAACCGCATTGCCGGTGAGCGTATCTCGATTGTAGAAGATACTCCTGGCGTAACACGCGACCGTATTTATACAACTGGAGAATGGTTAGGGCGTGAATTTAGTATTATTGATACAGGTGGGATTGATTTAGGTGACGAACCATTTATGGATCAAATCAAACACCAAGCAGAAATTGCGATTGATGAAGCAGATGTGATTATCTTTGTTGCTAGTGGCCGTGAAGGAATTACTGATGCAGATGAGTTAGTAGCAAAAATTTTATATCGTAGTAATAAACCAGTGATCTTAGCTGTTAATAAAGTTGACAATCCTGAAATGCGTAATGATATTTATGAATTTTATGCTTTAGGACTAGGGGATCCTTTCCCAGTTTCTGGTAGTCATGGTTTAGGCATTGGCGATGTGTTAGACGAAGCAGTTAAACATTTTCCTAACACTTCAGAAGAAGAGGACGAAGATACAATTAAATTTAGTTTAATCGGGCGTCCAAATGTCGGTAAATCATCATTGATTAATGCTATTCTTGGTGAAGATCGTGTGATTGTTTCAGATATTGAAGGAACAACGCGAGATGCAATCGATACGTATTTTGAATCTGAAGAAGGTCAAAAGTTCTTAATGATTGATACAGCTGGTATGCGTAAACGTGGAAAAGTATACGAATCAACTGAAAAATATAGCGTCATGCGCGCAATGCGGGCGATTGAACGCTCAGACATTGTTTTAATGGTCTTGAATGCAGAAGAAGGTATTCGTGAGCAAGACAAGCGTGTGGCGGGCTATGCCCATGAAGCAGGTCGCGGTATTATTATCGTGGTCAACAAATGGGATACAGTCAAAAAAGATACAAATACAATGCGTGATTTTGAAGCGGAAATTCGTGATGAATTCCAATATTTAGATTATGCACCCATTATTTTTGTGTCTGCATTAACCAAACAACGTTTAAACAAACTGCCTGAACTAATTGAAACAGTAAGTATGAATCAAAACTTACGGATTCCTTCAGCGTTGTTAAATGACGTTGTAATGGATGCTGTAGCAATTAATCCAACACCAACCGATAAAGGAAAACGTTTGAAGATTTTTTATGCAACACAAGTGGCAGTCAAACCACCTACATTTGTTATTTTTGTCAACGAAGAAGAACTAATGCACTTTTCTTATGCCCGGTTTTTAGAAAATCAAATCAGAAAAGCATTTACGTTTGAGGGCACGCCGATTAAAATCATTCCGCGACGCCGAAAATAGTGCATTCTACCATACTTTTTTTAGATATTCAAATAAATTTATCAACTTTGAGAAAAAATGATTATTTTTTGAAAAAACTGGTTAAAATACACTAAAAACCTTGCTATTACAACTTTCTTATGCTATCTTGTTAACAGAATATTGAACCAGATCAATATTTGCTGTCTGTTTTTGGACCACTCAAAAATAGACGGAACTTTAGGTGTGTAAAAACATCGTATCTCTTATAGAGGAGGTGAAATGATCCATGGCAAATAAAGCAGAATTAATCGAAAACGTTGCATCTTCAACTGGTTTAACTAAAAAAGATGCTACTGCAGCAGTAGACGCTGTCTTTTCAACAATTCAAGAAACTCTTGCTAAAGGTGAAAAAGTTCAATTAATCGGTTTTGGTAACTTTGAAGTTCGCGAACGCGCAGCTCGTAAAGGACGTAACCCACAAACTGGACAAGAAATTCAAATCGCTGCAAGCAAAGTACCTGCATTCAAACCAGGTAAAGCATTGAAAGATGCAGTGAAATAAGACAGACAATTAGAACCCTTGGTTTCCAAGGGTTCTTTTTTGAATCATACATAAAAAATGTTATTTTAAGAGGTGGTCGAAACAGTACGCTAAAAGGCTAAATTGTAACGAACCTTAGGTGAGAAAAACGTGCTTCGCTCCGAGAATCAAGCGGGAACGGTTCGACACTCGCTCCTTGCTTTTTTGATAAAAAGAGAAAGATATATGAATGAAGGACAAAAATAAGTTGTTGCCAGTAGCTGTTTTTTAGTGGTTATGCTAGACTTGGGGTGAAGGAAGAGGAAACAGTCTTAAGGTGGTGAATCAATGAAATACAACTATTCTAGAGGGGAAAACAAGGTCGCTATTATTTATGGAGAAACATTTGCTTCCGTCCTAAAAAAACGACCAGTAACGACGGAGTCAATCGTTGTTTTGGCGAATCAGCGTTACTATGATCTTTTTTCGGAGAAGATTAATTATGCCTTTGGGGAACAGTTGGGATTAAACTGGTATATTTGTCGCAATGATGTTCATTGCAATGACTTATTAGAATTAGAAAGTGTGTTACGTTTCTTAGCTGATTGGCCAGAAAATCAGGATGTTTTATTGATCGGTTTAGGTAATGAAGGGGTACTACAATTAACCGCATTTTTGCACCAAGTAAGTAAGTGTTCCTCCAAATGTTGGCTGATGCCTGTGTCTGTTCAAGCGTTACGGCAAGGACTTTTACCAAGTGTCACAATTCAGCAAGCACAGCATGCAACTATGCATATAGAAAATCATTCAGAAAAAATTTTGTTTGATAGTACCTTGACCAATAAAAAAGGTGCCGCTCCTTTAATTGATTTGCTCGTTTTTATTCGAGCGGGTCTTGTCTGTGATTATGCTTATTTACAAATGCTATACCAAACGTATCCAGATAAAAAACGGTTGAATCAAACGTCATTTAATGGTATTTTAGACGAGTTGTTATCTTTTTATGAACAAGCAGGGGAAAAAGTGGATCAATTTGGCCGAGTTTTTGAAGTGGCCTTTGCTACAACCGAAAATGGCCATTTGTTATCAGGTCCCATGAAACGATTATTGGGATTGTTGTTACAAGTTTTATGGAGCCAGCAAGTCAATCACTTTGACTTTCAATTTAAAAATTTTATCGTTTGGTTTATTCGCTTAGGTTTTCCGGTGGCGTTTCCAAAAGAAATTTTAAGTGCTGATTACGCAGAACAAGTCTTGACTCACACAGAAACACTAGGTCCTCCTATGGTGTTGGAAAAAATCGGTCAACTAGGAGCAGCTTTAAAGCCAACGCCCGATCAACTGTTAACAACGATTGAAAGATACCAAGAAATTTTAAAAGAGATTTGAGGGGAAATTATGTCATATAGTGAAAAAATGGTTCAAGCATTACAAGCTGAAAATTTAGCAGAAGCACAGTTGATGTTTGAAGAAGCATTAAAGAAAGATGATGAAAATACCTTAGCTGATTTAGGGGAAACGTTATTATCTTTAGGTTTTCTAGAAGAAGCCAAACAAATTTTCCAACAGTTGTTGGAACAATTTCCCGATGCAGATGGCTTAAACATTCCATTAGCAGAAATCGCCATTGAAAATAATGAAATAGATGATGCATTCATCTATTTAGAAAAAATTCCAGAAACTAGTGACAGTTATGTCCAAAGCCTCTTAGTTACTGCGGATTTGTACCAAGTTTTAGGGATTCCAGAAGTCAGTGAAGCGAAATTAAAAGAAGCAGCCAATCTTATGCCAGAAGAGCCGTTAATTCAATTTGCTTTGGGAGAACTATATTTTACAAATGGACAATTTGTCGAGGCTATCACTCGTTATCAAAGCATTGTAGAAAGTGGGACAGCGCAAATCTCTGCTATTTCCTTGAATGAACGCTTAGGAAGTAGTTACAGCATGTTAGGTGATTTTGAAGAAGCAGTTCCTTATTTGGAAGCCGCAGTCAAAGAAGAACAAACAGACGATCGTTTATTCCAGTTAGCTTTCACTTATTTACAGCTACATGAGAATCAAAAAGCCATTGCATTGTTCCAGCAATTAAAAACACTAAACCCACATTATCAATCACTTTATCTATATTTAGCGGAAGCGCTCCAAGAAGAAGAGCAATTAGATGAAGCAAAAGCGGTGATCGAAGAAGGAATTGCGGAAAACCCCTTCCAAGTAGAGTTATACCAATTTGCCTCTGAAAATGCCTATCGCTTACACGATATTGCTGGTGCTGAAAACTGGTTGTTAAAAGCTTTGGAATTAGGTGAGAAAACAGATGAAAGTCGTTTGACCTTAAGTAATCTCTACATCACGGAAGAGCGTTTTGAGGAAGTAATTACTATCTTAAATGATTTAGAGGAAACGGATCATCCTTATGCTGAATGGAACTTAGCAAAAGCGTACAACGAATTAGAAGACTTTGCCGTCGCTAAAGTTCATTATGAACAAGCAGCGCAAGAATTGTCTCACGAACCAGAATTTCTAAAAGAATACGCATTGTTCTTACGAGAAGAAGGCGAACTTGAAAAAGCAAAACACTTGTTATACCACTATTTGGAACATGAACCTGGTGATGTCGACATGCAATCTGTGCTAGCAGATATGGAAGAAAGATAGGAAACGACGATGTTTGTTAGTTTATCAGAAAAGAAAAAATTTTTAACTTGGTTAGTTAATACCGTGCCTTTTGGAAGAAGAGAAGTACTGTGGATTTTAAATTACTTATTAACGCATGATGCGATTTTAAATAATGTTCATTTTGTTGAGAACGTAGAGAAAACCGATCGGGGGATCCGTGTGGTAGCGGATGGTTTAGGTAAGGAGCCGTTATTGCTTTTTATCCAAGCACAAGAATTTACAGATCCGGAACAAATTTTTCATGAGATTCGGATGAATTGGCGGAAAGCTCTTTATTTAGAATGTGTATTTCCAGAGGCTTGGCAAACGAGCCAGTATTTATCTGTTTTAGAAGACAATCCGTTTGCGCCATGGAATGAACAAGTGGATCAGGAAGTTGCCAGAGCGATTGATCAATACTTTAAGCAAGAAGAACAAACGCAACGAATGGCATTACTTAAAGCTCAAATTGATGATGCTTTAGAAACAGGCAACAAAGAAGCGTTTTTAGAATTATCCGATGAATTAAATCGTTTGAAGCAACAATAAATAAAACCCAGCATTTTCAATAAATGCTGGGTTTTATTTATTGTTTTAATTTAAAGCGCCGTTGTTTGCTGGGTTTTGCATAAGTAAAGCCTTCGCCAATTGCTTCATGTACGTTAATGATGGACACAAAGGCTTTTTCATCTATTTCATTAGCAATCCTTTTGACCTCCATTATTTCTCGAGGACTGACTACCGTGTAGAGAACCCGTTTTTCCACTTGTGAATAAGCACCTTCACCATTTAAATATGTTACCCCGCGTTCTAAAGAAGCCATTAAACTTTGACCGATTTCTTCGGAATGATTGGAAACAATTAAAATTCCTTTCGCAGCATAGGCTCCATCGAGTACAGAATCAACAACACGACTGAAAACAAAGGACACAATTAAAGTATACATCATTCGTTTGACATCAATATAGGTCAACGAGAGGAGTAAGACTGCAACATCAAAAAGTAACAACGAGCGGCCCATGCTAATCCCAAAGTATTTTTCGAAAATGCGGGCAATGACGTCGGTCCCACCAGTGGTTCCGCCTACGCGGTAAACAAGGCCACTACCGAATCCTGCGGCCAAACCAGCTAAGAGAGCAGCAATCAATAAATCATGATCTAAATTAATTTCAACAGGAAATTTTTGCCAAAACCACAAAAATACCGATAACGACACGGTACCAATTAGCGTATAATAGAGGGAACGTTTGCCTAAAATTTTACCACCAATTAATAAGAGCGGAATATTGATTAATAATGTCGTATATGCTGGGTTAAAATGAAATAAGGCCCTTAAAATCAAAGTAATCCCCGTGACACCACCTTCGGCCAGGTCATTGGCAATATTGAAAGTAACCAAACCAAAGGCATAGATACAGCTTCCTAATACAATAAATAACACATCTTTAAAATAAAATCTTTGTTCTTCCATTTAATCACGTCCTTTTACAGTATAAACTGTATCATTCTCTATATAAAACAACAAGTAGAACCTTTCCAGATAGCCAAGTTTTTGATAAGATGTAGGAGGTAGAGTAAGAAAGGTTGGGGTAAAATGTCAGAATCAGAACAACGTAGTTTGCAATCGATGCAAACAGAAGTTGATGATTATATTCAACAGTTTAAAACAGGCTATTTTTCACCATTAGGACAAATGGCTCGTTTGACGGAAGAGGTCGGAGAATTAGCCCGTGAAGTCAATCATTATTATGGTGAAAAACAGAAAAAAGCAGACGAAAAACCAAAGACAGTATCAGAGGAACTTGGAGATGTCTTTTTTGTATTGATTAGCATGGCAAATTCTTTAGAGATTGATTTAACCGAAGTTTTTGAAGAAAATATGGCCAAATTTAACAAGCGGGATCGCTATCGCTTTGAAAGAAAGGATGGGAAAACACATGATTAAAATAATTGTCGCCGGGTTTAAAGGACGGATGGGCAGTACTGCTACACAAATGGTCTTAGAAACCGCAGACTTTGAATTAGTAGGTGTGTATGATCCTCATGAAGCACAAGAAACTGTTTCTTTCAATGATGAAACAGCAATTCCCGTTTTTCAACGCTTAGAAGAAGTCCTAGCTGTCAAACCAGATGTTTGGATTGATTTTACGGTTCCTGAAGCCGCCTATCCAAATACGCGTTTTGCGTTGGAACACGGTATGGCGCCAGTTGTTGGGACGACAGGCTTTACGGAGGAACAAATCAACGAATTGACAAACCTATCTCGAGAAAAAGCCATCGGCGGCTTAATTGCGCCAAACTTTGCAATTGGGGCAGTTTTAATGATGCAATTTGCCCAAAAAGCGGCGCAGTATTTTCCAGATGTGGAAATCATTGAATTACATCATGATAACAAATTGGATGCACCGAGTGGAACGGCTATAAAAACTGCAGAAATGATTCAAGAAGTTCGGCCAGCAAAAAAACAAGGGAATCCGCAAGAGGTAGAATCAATACCAGGGGCACGCGGGGCTGATTTCGAGGGTCTGCGAATCCATAGTGTCCGCTTACCTGGTTTAGTGGCACACCAACAAGTCCAATTTGGCAGTGTAGGTGAAGGGCTCACTATTCGGCATGATTCTTATGATCGGCGTTCCTTCATGACAGGAGTAGCGTTAGCTTGTCGGCAAGTGGTACAGAGAACAGAACTACTTTACGGATTGGAACAGATGCTATGAAATTGACAACTATTCCAAACGAATTTAAAGAAGCCGCTCCCGTTATTCGTGAAATCAATGCACAGGGCTTTGAAGCGTATTTTGTCGGGGGCAGTGTCCGTGATGCTTTATTAAATAAACCAATCCATGATGTCGATATTGCGACAAGTGCCTATCCAGAAGAAATTAAGCAAATTTTTAAACGAACCGTTGATGTGGGTATCGAACATGGTACAGTCCTTGTATTGATGGAAGACCAACAGTATGAAGTAACAACCTTTCGTACCGAGTCAACTTATCAAGACTTTCGTCGACCAGATGAAGTCACCTTTGTTCGCTCCTTGAAAGAAGACTTAAAACGGCGAGATTTTACGATTAATGCCTTGGCACTTGACAGCACAGGCGAAATCATTGATTTGTTTGATGGTATCGAAGATTTAACTAATCAAACCATTCGTGCAGTCGGTAATCCCCATGAGCGGTTTCATGAAGATGCTCTGCGGATGATGCGGAGCTTACGCTTTGCTAGCCAATTAGATTTTAAAATTGAAGAAAAAACCTTAGCCGCTATCGCTGAATTTCATCCTTTATTAGAAAAAATTTCAGTAGAACGCATTACGATTGAATTTGTAAAAATGCTTTTAGGGGTTAATCGACAAGGTGGCTTAGCTCCGTTTATTGAAACAGAATGCTATCAATACTGTCCAAAATTACGAGAACAAGGGGCTGGACTTTTTCGTTTAATGGACTTGCCTGCTCGTCAAATTGAAACAGAAGCAGAAGCGTGGACGTTACTTATCCAATCGTTGAATTTACCAGAAGCAGAAATTCGCTCCTTCTTAAAGGCTTGGAAACTTTCAAATCAATTAATTCAAAACGTTTCACAATTAGTACGCGGTTTGCGTTTTCGCTTGAGTAACGACTGGCAGCCAATGATGCTTTATGAATTAGGCGAAGAATCAGCAGTACTTGTTGAAAGGCTTTTATATTATTACCAACAAGACAGTCAAGTACAAGTAACAAAAGAGTTAGTTAAGGCATTACCCATCCATCAAAGACATGAATTGGCCATCACAGGAAAAGACCTTTTAGCCGTCTTAGAAGAAACACCAGGCAAATGGTTAGGGGAACTGATTGCTGAAATCGAGCAACACGTTGTTGAAGGTAGCTTAGAGAATAAACAAGAAGTTCTGCTTTCGTTTGCCAAAAAACAACGTTCAAAAGGAGAGAAAGCATAATGCCAACAGAAATGTTTACAAAAGAATTTTTGGTGAAAGAATCACAAACGGCTAAAATGCTCGGTTCTGGTGACTTAGAAGTTTTAGGAACCCCTGCTTTAGCTGCCATGATTGAACAAACAGCCAAAGAAGCTGTGAAGGACCAATTATCAGTTGGGGAAACAACTGTCGGAACGGTGTTAGAATTGCGCCACTTATATCCATCCGCGGTAGGGGCGACAATCGTTGTTACGATGACCAGCATTGAACAGACTGCACACAAAATACGCTATGAATTTGTTGCTTATGAAGGAGAACGACAAATTGCCAAAGGTTCTCACCAACGTGCAGTAGTTGAGATTGATTCTTTTTTAAAAAGAATAACAAAAGATTAAGAATCTACAGCGAAAGTTTGTGACCGTTTATCAAAAGTATGGTAAACTAATAATGTAAGAAATTATTTTTAAGTAAGGAGATTTGTGCTATGGCTAGAGAAATGACAGGACTTAAATTTTATTTCAGAAATGGTGAAACTTGGACGATTGATCGTCGTTTTATTGGTGATTTATGGATCAAACATATTACAACAAGTTTTGGCCGTATCCATGGTAGTGAATTTGTTGAAATTCATCCATGTGAAGGGTTCAAAATTGAAATTTTCCAAGAAGGAGATCATGTTCAAACCCACGATATTAACTTAGGTGGCTTAGAATTAGGGATGTTCTCTCGTGCTTTAAAATATGAAGATATCGAACGTATGGAAATTCTTTACAAAAATGGCACACCAGATTTAGTTTATTTCCCTTACAAAGATAAAACAGATGAGGGCTTGGATAACATCTATCAATCTACAAAAGTCAGCGAAAAAACTAAAAACTTATACATTGTTATCGACCCAACACAAACAGTTGATGATGTATACGCTGAAGAATTAAAATAATTTTTGCTCCACAGGAATCAGTGAAATGACTGGTTCCTGTGGCTTTTTTCAGTCTTTTGACGAATAAAATAACATTGGTTTTAATGGAATAGTCGAAAAAATAAGCGAATAAGTGTTGACACATGTTTTTTCTAGCGGTATACTGTTAACAATTCTTAATTAAATCAGTTTTGGAGTGATTCTTATGACAACAACGAAGAAAAACCATACACAACTGAATAACTTTTACTTTAGCTATTTTAGATAGGTTTGTATTCATAACATTATGGGTACAGACAACAAACGTTTGTATCTATAATGGCTAGGGAAATTTAAGATGACTTTCAGCCATGTAGATTTAAGAAAATCTATAGTGGCTTTTATATTGCTTTTTTGTAGGGTATTCACTGTAGATTTTTCTTAAAATTTACTGTGAATATCCTTTTTGTTTGGCCAAAAATTAGGATTTCAGAAACTTACTAAAAAAATTTCGTAAAGGAGCACACAGGATGAAAGAAATAACTGGAGCTACTCGTTTAGCTGGGTTATTCGCGAAACCCAGCCGACACAGTATTTCACCGTTGATTCATAATACAGCATTTCAAAATTTAGGAGTTGATGCTCGGTATCTGGCGTTTGACGTTGGACAAGAGACATTGCCACAAGCAATTGAAGCGATTCGAACGTTTCACATGTTAGGGGCCAACTTATCAATGCCCAATAAAGTGGCGGCTGTAAGTTATATGGATGAACTAAGTCCTACCGCCCAACTGGTTGGCGCGATTAATACGATTGTCAACAAAGATGGAAAACTTTACGGAGACAGCACGGATGGTACTGGTTTTATGTGGAGTTTGAAAGAGAAAAAGGTTGACGTTTTTCAGAATAAAATGACCATCTTAGGAACAGGTGGTGCAGCCTTATCAATCATTGCCCAAGCTGCTTTAGATGGCGTGAAAGAAATCGCCGTTTACAACAGGAAAAGCGCGGGCTTTAACGACAGTCAAAAAAAACTGGCAAATTTCACTGAACGAACCAACTGTGTAATCCATTTAAATGATTTAGCGGATACTGAAAAACTAGCAAAAGATGTTGCTGAAAGCGTCTTGTTAGTTAATGCAACGAGTGTGGGTATGCATCCACATGCGCATAGTAGTCCTATAGAAAATTATGCAATGATTCAACCGAAGTTATTTGTGTATGATGCTATTTATAATCCCAGAGAAACACAGTTATTAAAAGAAGCCCGTTTACGTGGCGCAGAAACAAGCAACGGCTTGGACATGCTACTTTATCAAGGCGCTGTTGCTTTTGAACAATGGACAGGACAAAAAATGCCTGTATCAGTCGTAAAACGTAAAATTGAAAATAGATAAAAAGAGCGCCGTTTAAAGGCATGAGGAGAGAATATAATGATCGTAATTATGAAAGAAAATGCAACCGAAAAGCAAATGAAACAAGTCATTGATTTAGTAACAGGTGCAGGCTTAACTACTCAAACAAGTCAAGATAATGGAAAAACAGTGATAGGCTTGATTGGTGATACAGAAAAATTAGTTGAAGCAGAGTTAACAGCATTAGAAGGCGTGGAGAAAAGTGTCCGCATTTCGTTGTCATACAAACTAACGAGTCGTTTATTTCATCCAGAGAATACAGTGGTTGATGTGAACGGTGTTAAAATCGGTGACGGCAGTATGACCATGATGGCGGGCCCTTGTTCAATCGAAAGCTTAGATCAGATTCGTGAATGTGCGCGAATTGCTAAAGCTGGCGGTGCAACAATTTTACGAGGTGGTGCATTCAAACCTAGAACGTCGCCATACGCTTTCCAAGGACTAGAAGAAGAAGGACTAAAATACATTCGCCAAGCGGCTGATGAATTAGATATGCAAGTCATTACAGAAGTGATGGATGAAGCGAATTTAGAACTTGTCGCAAAATACAGTGACATTTTACAAATCGGTGCGCGCAACATGCAAAATTTCAAGTTATTACAAGCGGTTGGTAAAACTGGAAAACCTATTGGCTTAAAACGCGGGATTGCTGGTACGATTGATGAATGGCTAAACGCAGCTGAATACATTGCTGCGCAAGGAAATTTCAATGTGATCTTCATTGAACGTGGGATTCGTACGTACGAAACCGCTACGCGCAATACACTTGATTTAAGTGCGGTGCCTTTAATTAAAAAATTAAGTCATTTTCCAATTATTGTTGATCCGAGTCATGGTGTTGGTATCTGGGATTTAGTACCGCCAATGGCCCGAGCAGGTGTTGCTTCAGGTGCGGACGGCTTGATTGTAGAAATTCACCCAGATCCAGCGAATGCGTGGTCAGATGGGCCACAATCCTTGAATGAAAAAACTTACCTACGTATGATGAAAGAAGTTCATATCATCGAAAAAGCAATGAAAGAAATTAATGCTTTAGAAGATTAGTAAAGACAGAGGAGTAGAGGACATGAAATTAACCGTAACGTTACCTACACATTCATATGATTTAACCATCGAAACAGGTGCCTTAGATAAAATTGGCACCTGGGTACGTAGCCTGTGGCAGCCACAACGGGTAGCGATTATTACCGATGAAACGGTGAATAAATTATATGGCGCAGCTGTTGAGAAAGAATTGCAAGCTGCTGGTTTTGAAACATCATTGATTGCTGTAGCGGCAGGTGAACAAAGTAAGAGCCTCGAAATAGCTCAACTGCTTTATGATTTTTTAGCGGAACAGCAATTGACTCGAAGTGATGGTCTAATTGCTTTAGGTGGAGGCGTTGTGGGAGATCTAGCTGGATTTGTCGCTTCAACCTATATGCGCGGTATTCACTTTTTGCAAGTACCAACAACCTTACTGGCACAAGTAGATAGTAGCATTGGAGGTAAAACAGCGGTTAATACTAAAAAAGCCAAAAATCTTGTCGGTACTTTTGCCCAACCAGATGGGGTTTTAATTGATCCTAATACACTTAAAACATTAGAACCTAGACGTGTGCGTGAAGGAATTGCAGAAATTGTAAAATCAGCAGCTATCGCTGATGTTGAATTGTGGCACCGTTTATCCTCTTTGGAAAATGAACAAGATTTAGTGGCACATGCAGAAGAAATTATCACGGCCTGTTGCAAGATTAAACGTGATGTCGTCGAAGAAGATGAATTAGATTTGGGCTTACGTTTGATTCTGAATTTTGGGCATACGATCGGCCACGCATTAGAAAATACAGCTGGTTACGGGGTGATTGCTCACGGTGAAGGCGTTTCTTTAGGAATGATTCAAATAACTCAAGTCGCAGAACAACAAGGGCTTTCCCCACTTGGGATTACCCAAGAGTTGGTCACCATGCTAGAAAAGTTCCATTTACCAGTAACCACAGATCGTTGGTCAGAAGAACGTCTCTATCAAGCAATTACACATGATAAAAAAACACGTGGGGGACAGATTAAAATCATTGTCTTAGAAAAAATTGGTCAAGCGAAAATTGTCTCTTTACCAACGGAAGAAATTCGAGCATTTTTAAACAGAGAAGGAGGAATTTAAGATGCGCTTTATTACAGCAGGCGAATCACATGGACCTGAATTAACTGCTATTATTGAAGGCTTACCAGCCGGCTTGCCTTTAAGTAGCGAAGAGATTAACCGAGAATTAGCAAGACGTCAAGGCGGTTACGGTCGTGGGGGACGGATGAAAATTGAAAAAGACCAAGTACGTATTACTTCGGGTATTCGGCATGGTAAAACACTTGGCTCACCAGTAACGTTGATTGTCGAAAACAAAGACTGGAAAAATTGGACCTCCGTGATGTCAGTAGAGCCAGTTCCTGAAAAACAAAAGAAAATCCGCCGCGTCAGCAAACCACGTCCAGGACATGCTGATTTAGTCGGTGGCATGAAATATCAACATGATGATTTACGGAATGTTTTAGAACGGTCTTCGGCACGAGAAACAACGATGCGTGTGGCGATTGGTGCGGTTGCTAAAAAACTCTTAGCTGAACTGGATATCCAAGTCGCTGGGCATGTCGCGGTATTAGGCGGGATTGAAGCTACGATTCCTGAAAATTTAACGATCCGTGAAATTCAAGAACGGTCTGAACAATCTGCCGTTCGCGTATTAGATCCTTCCGTAGAAGAAAAAATGAAAGAACTAATTGACCAAACCAAGAAAAATGGCGATACAATTGGTGGGGTAGTAGAAGTACTTGTGGGTGGCGTTCCAGCTGGCTTAGGTAGCTATGTTCAATGGGATCGTAAACTAGATGCCAAAATTGCGCAAGCTGTTGTAAGCATCAATGCTTTTAAAGGTGCTGAGTTTGGCATTGGATTTGAAATGGCGCAACGCCCTGGTAGTCAAGTGATGGACGAGATTGTTTGGGACGAAAGTACTGGTTATACCAGAACTTCCAACAATTTAGGCGGTTTTGAAGGAGGAATGACCAATGGAATGCCAATCATCGTTCGTGGTGTCATGAAACCTATTCCAACCCTTTATAAACCATTACAAAGCGTGAATATTGATACAAAAGAGCCTTATAAGGCCAGTGTTGAGCGCTCTGATAGCACGGCGGTACCGGCCGCTAGCGTTGTTTGTGAAGCCGTTGTTGCAACGGAAGTAGCGAAGGCTATGCTCGAAAAATTTGATAGTGACTCATTTGAACAAATGAAAGAAGCAGTGAAACGTTATCGTCTATATACTCAAAACTTTTAATGAAAGAAAGTCGCAAGTATATGGAGGGAAAAAATGAAGAAACGTATTTTAATCGTAGGATTAGGGCTAATCGGGAGTTCACTGGCTTTGTGTATCAAAAAAGGACATCCCAGCAGTGAGATTATCGGTTTCGATAATCAAGCGGAGGCAACTGAATTTGCTAAGAAAACGGGTCTAATTGATGAGATAGCTGAATCTTTAACAAGTGGGGCAAGACGAGCAGAGATTATTTTTCTTTGTTCCCCAGTTAAAGCAACTTTAGTACAACTAGAAGAATTAAACCAATTATCACTAGAAACAGCTCTGATCACAGATGTGGGTAGTACCAAGATGGAAATTAATCAGTTAGCAACAAAGCTTAACATGAAAAATTTTATTGGTGGTCATCCAATGGCTGGTTCACATAAATCCGGCGTAACAGCCGCTGATGAACGTTTGTTTGAAAATGCCTACTATATTTTTACCGATGACCATGGCGAAAAAAACAAACAGATTCAGGAGTTACAAACGTTACTAAAAGGAACGCATGCGAAGTTTATTACGATGCCTGCACAGGAACATGATGAAATTACTGGTGCTCTAAGTCACTTGCCACATATTGTTGCCGCAGCGTTAGTGAACGAAAGTCAGCAACTGAATACCACTTACCCTAGAGCGCAGCAGCTAGCGGCTGGAGGATTCAGAGATATTACTCGAATTGCTTCCTCTGATGCAACGATGTGGACGGATATTTTATTAAGCAATCGCTTAGTATTATTGGACTTACTAGAAAATTGGCAAAAAGAGATGACTACTGTTTGCCAATGGTTAACAGAAAAAAATGCCCCAGCTATTCGTAATTTTTTTGATAAGGCCAAAGAAACACGTGCTCAGTTGCCCATTCATAAAGAAGGCGCAATCCCAGCTTTCTATGATCTGTTTGTTGATGTACCAGATCAACCAGGAATCATTGCTGAAATTACGCAAATTTTAGGCGAAGCGGACCTTTCTCTTACAAATATTAAAATTTTAGAAACGAGAGAAGAAATCTATGGGATTCTTCAATTGTCTTTTAAAAATCAATCAGACTGCCAAGCTGCAAAACAAATTTTATCTAAAAAAACGAACTATACGTGTTACGAAAAATAAGAGGTGATGAGGGTGCAACTACGTACAAATGTGAAACATTTACAAGGGACTCTGATGGTTCCTAGCGACAAATCGATTTCCCATAGAAGTATTATGTTTGGAGCGATTTCTTCTGGAAAAACGACGATTACAAATTTTCTAAGAGGCGAAGATTGTTTAAGTACCTTAGCGGCGTTTCGTTCTTTGGGTGTGAACATTGAAGATGACGGGACGACAATCACCGTTGAGGGGCAAGGATTTGCAGGTTTAAAAAAGGCGAGGAATACAATTGATGTTGGAAATTCAGGGACAACAATTCGTCTGATGCTGGGCATTTTAGCTGGCTGTCCCTTTGAAACGCGCCTAGCTGGTGATGCGTCTATTGCCAAACGACCGATGAATCGTGTGATGCTTCCTTTAAACCAAATGGGAGCGGAATGTCAAGGGGTTCAGCAAACGGAGTTTCCGCCAATTTCTATTCGCGGGACTCAAAATTTGCAACCGATTGACTACACAATGCCTGTTGCAAGTGCTCAAGTTAAATCGGCTATTTTATTCGCCGCTTTGCAAGCCGAGGGCACTTCTGTAGTGGTTGAGAAAGAAAAGACACGTGATCATACAGAAGAGATGATTCGACAATTTGGTGGGACACTTGAAGTAGACGGTAAAAAAATTATGTTAACTGGACCGCAACAATTAACAGGTCAAAATGTGGTAGTTCCTGGTGATATCTCTTCTGCAGCTTTCTTTTTAGTTGCGGGTTTAGTAGTCCCAGATAGCGAGATACTTCTGAAAAATGTTGGCTTAAATCAAACGCGGACAGGTATTTTAGATGTGATTAAAAACATGGGTGGTTCCGTCACTATTTTAAATGAAGATGAGGCCAATCACTCTGGCGATTTACTTGTAAAAACGAGTCAATTAACAGCTACAGAGATTGGTGGCGCTATTATCCCACGTTTAATTGATGAGTTACCGATTATTGCTTTGTTAGCTACTCAGGCTACTGGCACGACAATCATTCGAGATGCAGAAGAATTGAAAGTCAAAGAAACCAATCGGATTGATGCAGTAGCGAAAGAATTAACAATTTTAGGCGCCGACATCACGCCTACTGATGATGGCTTAATTATACATGGACCAACTTCTTTACATGGTGGAAGAGTTACCAGTTATGGGGATCATCGTATCGGGATGATGTTACAAATTGCTGCATTACTTGTAAAAGAAGGCACTGTTGAATTAGATAAGGCTGAAGCAGTTTCAGTTTCTTATCCAGCATTTTTTGACGACTTAGAACGTTTAAGTTGTTAACGAAGGAGGATAACGAACCATGGAAAGCATTGTTTTAATTGGTTTCATGGGTGCGGGTAAAACAACTATCGGCCAAAGTTTGGCCAATAAACTAAAGATGCCTCATCTTGATTTAGATACAGCGTTAATTGAAAAAATAGGACGCTCAATTCCTGACTATTTCGAAAAATATGGTGAAGCAGCTTTCCGAGAACAGGAAACCCAACTTTTAAAGGAGCTGTCAAAAAATACAGCCGTCCTTTCAACTGGGGGCGGGATTGTTGTCGGACCAGAAAATCGTAGCTTATTAAAATCTTTTCAGCAAGTGATTTATTTACATGCGACACCAGAAGAGCTGTTAAAAAGAATCAAAGAAGATACTGAAAACCAACGACCCTTAGCTATAGAACGTTCTTCAAAAGAAATCATTGCTTTGTTTGAGTCTCGTAAAAATTTTTACGAAGAATGTGCGAAGATGACAATTGATACGACCAATCGCTCACCAGAAGAAATTATCAATGAAATTCTGCAACAATTAAAGGAGTAGAGAAACGATGAAAGTTGGTTATTTAGGTCCGATTGGTTCCTTTACGTACAGTGCAACGTTGGCTGCTTTTCCTGATGCTACGTTGATACCGTACGCATCGATTCCAGCTTGCTTGAAAGCAATTGAACAGCAAGAAGTGGCATGTAGTATTATCCCAATAGAAAACACGATTGAAGGAACTGTTAACGCATCGATAGATTATTTGTATCATCAAGCGCAGTTACCTGTCCAAGCAGAGTTAGTTTTACCGATTCAACAACAATTAATGGTGGCAAAAGAGAATCAAGCGATCTGGCAACAAAGTCAGAAAATTTTATCACATCCGCAAGCATTAGCTCAATCGCAGATGTTTCTAGAGAAAAACTTTCCAGAAGCGATTTTAGAAGCAACACCTTCAACAGCTTACGCCGCCAAATACATTGCAGAACATCCAGAATTACCTTTTGCAGCTATTGCACCAAAACTTTCTGCGGAAATGTATGATTTGACCATTGTTGAAAAAAATATACAAGATTTATCGGTAAATCAAACCCGATTTTGGGTTCTTGGTTCTGAAAATTTAGCGATTTCTTTCCCGCTATCTGAGAAAAAAATAACGCTGGCGATTACGATGCCAAGTAATGTTCCTGGCTCTTTACACAAAGCATTAAGCGTGTTCAGTTGGCGAGGGATTAATCTTAGCAAAATAGAATCGCGGCCGTTGAAAACAAAGCTCGGAGAGTACTTCTTTTTAATGGACTTAGTGAAAGATCAACCAGAAAAATTAATTGAAGCAGCTTTAACAGAACTGGAACTGATTGGCGCAGAAATAAAAATTTTAGGGGATTACCCGATCTATGTTTTGTCCACACTTTAAAGAGTTAAAAATGAAAATGAAGCTTACTTATTAGATAAAGTGAGTTTCATTTTTTATTAAATTACATATTTGTAATAGGAATTTCCTGCGAAATGAGGTATCCTAAGAAAGGTGATAAAACACAGAGGTAAAGGAGTGACACGATGAGTCGTGTAGATCGTTATAAACATATTCATGAAAAATCGAGACCAGCAGAGCATAAAAAGACCTTTAATCCCCGAAAATCAATGGGTGAACATAGAGAAGAAGAACCAGAAGAACTAGCTGAAAGCCTTCAAGAGACAGTTTACGAAGACAGCTATACTGAGGACAGTCGCAGAAGTGAGAGGCGACATCAAACAGATTCAGGTGGTGGCAACGGTTCTGACCAACCACCCCGCGGAAAAAAAGACAAGAAACCAAAAAAGAAACGTAAAAAATCAAAAACAAAACGCTTTTTCAAATGGCTAGTAATCCTATTGATTCTGTTATTTGCCTATAGTACAGTCATGTTTTTAAAAGGAAAATCTGCAGCAGAACATGATGACTCGTTGCCTCAAGAAAAAGTAGAAACATTTAATGGTGTCAAAAGTAGCAACGGGGCTAAGAATATTTTAATTCTTGGCAGCGATACACGTGGGGAAGATGCTGGACGAGCCGACACAATAATGGTTCTCCAACTAAATGGACCATCAAAAAAACCGAAATTAATTTCATTTATGCGTGATACATTCGTGGACATTCCTGGTGTCGGGCCGAATAAAATTAATGCCGCATACGCTTATGGCGGTGCTGAATTGGTTCGTGAAACGTTAAAACAAAACTTTAATTTAGATACGAAATATTATGCTAAGGTAGATTTCCAATCATTTGAAAAAATTGTTGACTCTATGTTTCCAAAAGGTGTCAAAATCGATGCAGAAAAATCACTGAATTTAGATGGTGTTGATATTGAAAAAGGGCAACAGGTCATGGATGGACATGTCTTACTTCAATACGCTCGCTTTAGGATGGATGAAGAAGGCGACTTTGGTCGGGTTCGTCGCCAACAACAAGTTATGTCAGCTGTAATGAGCCAAATGAAAAACCCAATGACTTTATTAAGAACCCCAGAATCACTTGGGAAATTAGTCGGCTATATGTCGACAGATGTGCCTGTTAGTTTCATGTTAACGAATGGACCATCATTGTTGATTAAAGGAAAAGCAGGGGTTGAGTCATTATCGGTTCCGGTACCAGATTCTTGGAATTTTGGTGAATCCTCTTATGCAGGCAGTATTTTAGAAGTAGATGAACAAAAAAATGCTGACGCCATCGAAAAATTCCTGAACGAATAAGGAAAGCATTTTAAAATATCCTTTTTTATGCTATATTAGAAACAACGTGGAAAATTAGTGAAACGAGGTTACAAAATGAAAATTGCTATTGTGACAGATAGTACAGCTTATTTACCCGAGCGCATTAAAGATCATCCGAATCTTTTTGTAATTCCCATCCCAGTCATTTTAGATGGAAAAATATACAACGAAGGCATTGACATTGAAGCAGATGAATATTATGCATTGCTAAATAATAGTAAAGAATTTCCGACGACTTCACAACCTGCTTTAGGAGAAGTGTTAGAGCTTTACAAATCAATCGCTGAACAAGGGTACGACACCATCATCAGCATTCATCTTTCTTCAGGAATCTCTGGTTTTGTTCATACATTGCACGGACTTACCGATGAAATCCCAGGCGTTGCTTTGTATCCATATGACTCAAAAATTACAAGTATGCCAATGGGACACATGGTAGAAGCTGCTTTAGATTTAACAGAAGAAAAAGCCAGCTTAGAAGAAATTTTTGCCAAATTAGATTTAATTCGTGACAATACGTATGCATATCTAATTGTAGAAGATCTGAACAACTTAGTTCGTGGCGGTCGCTTAACGAATGGCGCAGCCTTGATTGCTGGACTATTGAAGATTAAACCTATCTTGACTTTTGAAGATGGAAAGATTGTATTATTTGAAAAAATCCGTTCAACAAAGAAAGCTTTTGCTCGTGCAGAAAAGATTATTGGTGAACGAAACGCAGGGATTGAAGCACCAGTTAAACTGTACGTGATTCATGCCAATAACCGCATCGTTGCTGAAAAAGAACAAGCAAAATTACAAAAGCTATACCCAAATGCAGAAATTGAAATCGGTCATTTTGGTCCAGTTATCGGGACCCACCTAGGGGAAAAAGCAATTGGTTTAGCGATTTCAGCTCAATAATAAAAGATGAGACAAAAGTAAACTACTTCTGTCTCATTTTTTATTCTATTATTTTATCGTTCGCTGCTGTTACTCAGCCGAATACTTTTTGTTTATAAGAAAATGTAAAATTACTCCTTTTTATTAGAAAATATCTTGCAAATTAAGCAATTCCTTACAAAGTAATGTATACTAAGGAAGAGGAGGCGGTTAAATGAAAAGAAATATAGCCTTGTTGCAAAGCGAAAAAATGAAAAAAGTTCAAGCTTTAGCAAACTACTACCAAGAATCAATTGACTTACCGCCTGGAAAAAACCGTGAGGCGGTTATCAAAAAGATTAACGAATCAAAAAAAGAAATTAAAGAAATAAATGATATATTAACAGATATTCAAAAGAAAAAGAAATAAAGGAGTCGTTTGTGATTATCGATGGATTTACGTTATTGCTATTTTTATTTGTCGTCGTTATGTATGGTTACTTTTACTTCGTACGTAAAAGTATTGTAATTCCGGCTGCAAAACATCCTACAACAAAATATTTAGTTGCTTTTTTTAGTTTAATGATTCTGGCCAATGCATTTTCGGCAGGAGATAAAATTGAAATGATTCGAAGTGTGTTATATATTTTGATTATCTTCAGTTTTCTTTACGATGCAAGAGGTTTTGCGGAGGACTGTATTATTACGCATCCTTTTGACAATCGGGGCACGGCCTTTAAAGATATCGAAAAGATTGTCCTTGTTCAAAAGTCGAACGGTATTCGTTTAGGGTATTTAAAAAAAGGCAGAAGAGGGGTGGTTTTACGCTTTTCTGCGCCACTAGAAGAAATGGTTCTTTTTCTTTCAACACGGATGAATGAAGAGGCAGAAATTGATATTATTGTTAATGAAGATTAACCATGTTCAGCTCCTAGAAATCAGCTTTTCCCGCGTTAAGTTTTGTCTGAATTTCTTTTGAAAAAAAGAAAGCAATTTTGCTTGTACTTTTGGTAAAATTTGTTATAATTAGTCAGATTAAATTTTGGAAGGAAGTTGTTTCGGTGAGTGAAGAATTTGAAAAGTGTGTCGCTGACTTGAAAAAGAAATATCAAGCAATCCCTGAAGAAAAACGACAACACTTTGCAGAACGTATGCAAAAGAAAAATTTCTTACGCTACAAAAAAATTGAATTAATTAAAGGAGAACTTCTTCGTTTAGAAGCACGACGCGCTCAATTGGAACTTTGCGAACGCAGTTCTGAGTTAGAAGAAGTTGAAAAGAAAATTATTCTTAAAAAGAAAAAATTACTTAAATGTTTTGATCGGTAAGTCAATAAAAATTTAATATAGAAGGGAATGATAGGATGGAATTTACCTTTCTAATCATTGTTTTTGCACTGTCTATTACCTTCTCAAACATATTCAACCGGATTGTTCCCGTCATTCCGCTGCCAATTGTGCAAATTATTGTAGGCATTCTAATTGGTTTAACTAAAATGGGGCAGGAAATTGAATTTGAGCCTGAAGTGTTTTTAGTAATGATTATTGCACCGCTTTTATTTAGAGAAGGGGAGCTAATCAATCTGAAAGCAATGATGAAAAATTTCGGGATGATTCTTTTCTTGGCCTTTTTTGGTGTGTTAATTACCTTAGTCGGAGTCGGATGGACCCTGCATATGATTTTGCCTACTTTACCATTAGCCGCTTGCTTCGCTTTTGGAGCGGCTCTAGGACCAACGGATGCGGTGGCGGTAGGTTCGTTATCAGGACGAATTGACATTCCTGAACGTTCGATGAACATTTTATCTGGTGAAGGGCTCATTAATGATGCATCAGGCGTTACAGCCTTTCAATTTGCGTTAGCGGCTTTATTAACGGGGTCATTTTCGCCGGTGGAAGCGGCAGGGACCTTGGTTATTTCCAGTATTGGTGGAGCGGTAGTCGGAATCGTGTTAGTTTTATTAAAACAGCAAATTGTTCATTTGCTTGAAACCGCAGTGGCAAAAGATGTTACAGGCTACTTGTTGATTGAATTACTCTTGCCATTTATTGCTTATTTAATTTCAGAGTTGATTGGCGTTTCTGGAATTATTGCTGCTGTGATTGCTGGAATTATGCAAGCATCTAGTTTGAAAAAAGTTTCGCTTTTTGAAGCAGAGCTGTCAAATGTTGGCGAAAGTATTTGGAGTATGATTGAGTTCACTTTAAATGCCTTAGTTTTCTTATTCTTAGGAATTGAACTTTCTCAAGTGTTTTCGCCAATTTGGATTGACCAACAATATTCAAACTGGTTCCTACTAATGGTTGTTCTAATTATTAGCGCCGTTGTCTTTTTGATTCGTTTCTTAGCCATTTTCAGTGTTTACACGCTTCAACATGGCCTTAAGAAAGTTAAAAACGCAATGAATGAAATGCTGATTTTAACTTTTGGCGGTGTTAAAGGAACAGTGAGTTTAGCCACCATCTTTATTTTGCCAACAGCGATTAACGGCGAGCATTTTAAAGAACGACCGTTATTACTATTCATTACGGCTTGTGTTATTTTGGTGACTCTGATTGGCGGGATTCTAGTTTTACCATTTTTAACTGATTCAGAGACGGAAGTGGAAAATGAAGAGTCAGTCGAAATTGATTTATTACGTGATGTCATTGATGTCTTAAAACAGCAAAATGAAGAGAATCCTCGTGGTGAAATGAATGCGGTCATTGAAAATTATCAAGATCGTTTAAAAGAATTGTATACCGAGCAGCTAAGTGCGGAACGAAAACAAGAAGTGCAAGAGTTGCGGACGTTAATTGTGTCCATTGAACGGGACGGCTTAGAAGAAAGTCTGAAACAAGGAGAAATTAGTGTCAGAAGTTATCGTATGTATCAACGATTAATTACACGGATGCAACGGTCGATTGCCAAACAATTATTATCGATTGTAGGCTTTTGGTTATTATTTGCTCGACAAATCATTTCGATTCTTTTACATCCTAAGTTATTTTTCAATCGTGGTGAAGCTTCTGAAGAAGAAAAAGAATTACGAAATGAAGAACTAGAAAATATTCGCCAAGTTTTTCTAAGAAATTCTCAAGTTATTCTGAAGAGTTTAGATAATTTGCGCGGTGTCTATGATGATGATTTAATTGATTTCTTCATTGACGGACGCTTGGATTTAGCCCATAAGTTTGAAAAAGGCGAATTTATTGATTCATATATTGTTCATACGGAGACAGACTATGTCAAAGACCTATTATTAGGCTTCCAAGAAGAACGACGGATGATTGATCATTACGAACAATCTGAACGCATTTCAATTATCGAAGCGAACGAGTTACGAAAAAATGTCAATTTATTAGAGAGTTATTCGATTAGCGGCGAAGTGAATAATGTTCCGCTGAAACGATTTGTTAAAAATTTTAATAAAGAATAAGTAATAGTGTATGAGATGAAACCAAGACGATTTTTATCTCATGCACTTTTTTTATAATCCAATTTTTGATACAATAAGCAAGACCAAAATAGAAGGAGTTGGTAGTGTCGGTGAAAGAATTAAAAGTAACAGATTTAACCAAAACATATGGGGAAAAAACACTATTTGATCATCTTTCTTTTTTGATTCATGAAAAAGATCGCATTGGTTTAATTGGGATTAACGGCACAGGGAAAACCAGTTTATTAAATATTATTGCTGGCGTAGATAGCGGTGATGGTGATCTTGCTGCGATTCAGCAGCCAAGTGATTATCAAATTGGGTACCTTTCCCAGAATCAAACATTTGACGAGAATATTACGATTGCAGAAGCCGTGTTTCAGGGAGACAGCCCGATCATAAAAGCAGTCAAAAATTATGAATTAGCGTTAGCTGCTTTAAGTGAGAATGGTTTAGACGAAGGGGTTCAAAGACGTTACACGCAAGCAGAAGAAGCCATGAATAAACAAGATGCTTGGACAGCAGATACCAATGCAAAAATTATTTTACAAAAATTAGGTATTCCCACATTGGAAAAGAAAATAGGTGAGCTTTCTGGTGGGCAGTTAAAACGAGTAAGCTTGGCGCAAGTCTTAATTGAAGCGCCTGATTTACTGTTATTGGATGAACCAACGAACCATCTGGATTATGAAACGATTGAATGGCTGGAAAACTTTTTAAATAACTATCGTGGTGCGGTTTTAATGGTGACCCATGACCGCTACTTTTTAGATCGAGTAACCAATCGGATTTTCGAACTTTCTTTTGGAAAACTGTATGAATACAAAGGAAACTATGAAACGTATGTGATGGAAAAAGCCGAACGTGAACGTGTCGCTGTAGAACAAGAAGAAAAAAGAAAACGCCTCTTCAAACAAGAACTTGCGTGGATGCGAGCAGGCGTTCAAGCACGAGGAACGAAACAGCAAGCAAGAATTGATCGGTTTCAGGATTTAAAAGAAAACTTGCATCAGGTACAAACCAATGGCACCTTAGAAGCAGACTTTGCCACGCAGCGTTTAGGGAAAAAAGTTCTGGAAATCAAGGAAGGAAATTATGCCATTGATCATAAACAGCTTTTGAAAGACTTTAATTTACTCATTCAAGCAAACGATCGAATTGGCATTACTGGTAAAAATGGTGCAGGCAAATCCACGTTATTAAATATTTTAGCTGGACGCATTCCTTTAGAGAGTGGCCTATATAGTATCGGTGAAACCGTCCGAATTGGCTATTATACCCAGCAAAACGAAGAAATGGATCCTAATCAACGGATGATTGCTTATTTGCAAGAAGCAGCAGAAGAAGTGAAACGCAGTGATGGAAGCAGCGTTGGGGTCGCTGAAATGTTAGAGCGCTTTTTATTTCCTCGTTTTATGCATGGCACACTGATTGGCAAACTGTCTGGTGGAGAAAAACGCCGGTTATATCTCTTAAAATTATTAATTAGTCAGCCTAACGTGTTATTATTGGATGAGCCAACCAACGATTTGGACATTGATACGTTGACCATTTTAGAAGATTATATTCAAACGTTCAAAGGAGCGGTAATTGCGGTTTCTCATGACCGTTATTTCTTGGATAAAACAATGGATAAATTGTTAGTTTTTCAAGGAAATGGTCAGATCCTATCATTTTATGGCACGATGAGTGAATATTTGACGAACCAAAAAGAACAAGAAAAGGTCAAAGAAAAACCGCTCAATAAACCATTAAAAGAAGCATCGACAGAAAAGAAAGAAAAAACAAAGCTGACTTATATGGAACAAAAAGAGTGGGCAACAATTGAAGAAGACATCACACAATTAGAAACGAAATTAGAAACATTAACTGAAGAAATGAATCATCAGGGTGATGATTTTGTTCGTTTACAAGAACTACAAGAAGCGGTAACAGCAACGGAACAATTGTTAGAAGAAAAAATGAATCGTTGGGAATACTTGAGTGAATACGCGGATTAAGAGACGGAGGGAATAAGATGGAAGAAGCATACTTAGCGCTAGGAAAAAAGATTTTAGAAGAAGGTCATTTTAAAGAAGACCGTACAGGAACTGGGACGTATAGTTTATTTGGCTATCAAATGCGTTTTGATTTGGCCAAAGGATTTCCCTTACTAACAACCAAACGAGTACCGTTTGGCTTGATTAAAAGTGAGTTATTGTGGTTTTTAAAAGGCGACACGAATATTCGCTATTTGTTAGAGCGAAATAATCATATTTGGGATGAATGGGCGTTCGAACGTTACGTAAAAAGCGCAGATTATCAAGGACCAGACATGACGGATTTTGGGCATCGTGTCTTACAAGATCCAGCATTTGCAGAACAATACAAAGAAGAACATCAAAAATTCTGTGACGCCATTTTAAATGATGCAGAATTTGCAGAAAAATATGGTGAATTAGGGAATATTTATGGTGCACAATGGCGTCACTGGGAAACCAAAGACGGTAGCTTTATTGATCAATTAGCTAATGTGATTGAAATGATTAAAACCAATCCTGATTCTCGTCGTTTAATTGTTTCTGCTTGGAATCCAGAAGATGTGCCTTCAATGGCGTTGCCGCCTTGTCACACTATGTTTCAATTTTATGTAAATGAAGGAAAATTAAGCTGTCAACTTTATCAGCGCAGTGCCGATGTTTTTTTAGGTGTTCCTTTTAACATTGCAAGCTATGCTTTATTGACACATCTGATTGCACATGAAACAGGTTTAGCAGTGGGCGAGTTTGTACACACGCTAGGAGATGCCCACTTATATCAAAATCATGTGGAGCAAATGCAAGAACAATTATCACGAGAAGTTCGTTCTTTCCCAACGCTCGTTTTGAATCCAGACAAGGCTTCTGTTTTTGATTTTGATATGGAAGATATTAAAGTAGAAGGCTATGACCCACATCCAACGATTAAAGCGCCGATTGCCGTATAAAAAAGGAGAGAGAAGCTATGTTAGCAGCCATTTGGGCCCAAGATGAACAAGGCGTGATTGGTAAAGAAGGCAAATTGCCTTGGCATTTACCCAACGACTTGAAATTTTTCAAGGAAAAAACAATTCATAATACATTGGTTTTAGGACGTGCAACTTTCGAAGGTATGGGATGTCGTCCGTTACCAAATCGAACAACGATTGTTCTTACCAGTAATCCGGATTACCAAGCTGAAGGCGTTTTGGTTATGCATTCCGTAGAGGAGATTCTTGCGTATGCTGACAACTATGAAGGTGTGACCGTTATTGGTGGAGGTTCTGTCGTTTTTAAAGAACTGATTCCCGCATGCGATGTCTTATATCGGACGATGATTCATGAAACGTTTGAAGGCGACACCTTCTTTCCAGAAATTGACTGGTCTGTTTGGGAAAAAGTTGCCACTGTTCCCGGCGTCGTGGACGAGAAAAATCTCTATGCACATGACTATGAAACGTATCATCGAAACGATAAATAATAAAATGAAGGGAGGCATGAGCAATGCCGACATTGAAAGAAAAAATTATTCAAGAGAGTCAACGTTTAGGCATCGATAAAATTGGCTTTACTCATGCTGAACCATTTATTGAATTAGAAGATTCTCTGCATGAACAACGAGAGCGAGGATATAACTCGGGGTTTGAACATCAAAATGTGGAAGAACGAATTTACCCAGAAAAAACGTTTGAGCATCCTAAAAGCATTATCTCCATTGCTTTAGCTTATCCCACCAAAGCTCAGGAAAAAATGCCTAGAGATGAAAAGCGTGGCCAATTTGCGCGAGCCTCTTGGGGAATTGATTATCATCACATTTTGCAGGATCGGTTGCAAAAATTAATTGCTTTTATTGAAGAGCAAGCTGCCACTGAAGCAGAAAAAGAACACTGGCGCTTTCGGCCGCAAGTGGATACTGGCGAATATGTCGACACCGCTGTTGCTCAGCGGGCGGGTTTAGGATTCATTGGTAAAAATGGTCTACTGATTACCGAAGAATTTGGTTCCTTTGTATATTTAGGTGAGGTGACCACCAACATTCAATTTGAGCCAGATGAACCTGTTCCAAACGGTTGCGGTGATTGTACTCGTTGTATCACAGGGTGTCCTACAGGGGCTTTGTTAGGGGACGGTCGAATGAATGCTCAAAAATGTTTGTCTTATCAAACGCAAACAAAAGGCATGATGCCTGAAGAGTATCGAAAAAAAATGCGTAACGTCATTTATGGTTGCGACATTTGTCAGCTGGTTTGCCCTTATAATAAAGGAAAAGATTTTCATTTTCATGAAGAGATGGAGCCAAAGATTGAAGAAGTTTATCCCAAATTGGCACCGTTATTAACTATTTCCAATAAAGAGTTTAAACAGCAATTCGGACACTTAGCAGGCTCTTGGCGTGGTAAAAAACCATTGCAACGGAATGCCTTGATTGCGTTAGCGAATTTGGGCGGCCGTGAAGCTATCCCACAAATTATTCTCTGTTTAAATGATCAGCGTCCTGTCATTCGCGGAACAGCTGCTTGGTCGTTAGGTCAGCTCGCAAAAAGAGAACCTGAGCAAAGTTTAGAAGCTTTAAATTATCTACTTTCTGTAGAAACTGAAGAAGAGGTTATCGAGGAAGCTCAAAAGGCTATTCACTTGTTAACAAGCAAAAAAGGAAGCCGCTCAACGGAGTGACTTCCTTTTTTTATTAAATATGATTGCGATATAAACCAACAACTTTACCTAAAATTGTAACGTTATCTAAAAGAATAGGCGCTAATGCATCATTTTCAGGCTGCAAGCGGATATGATCTACTTCTCGGAAGAATCGTTTACAGGTTGCTTCATCTTCATCGGTCATTGCGATTACGATGTCGCCATTATTGGCATTCGATTGCTTACGAACAATCACTTGGTCGCCATCTAGAATACCTGCGTTAATCATACTTTCTCCTCGAATCGTCAACATAAATAAAGCATTTTCTTCTGTACGTAAATCAGGAGGTAACGGGAAGAAATCTGATGCTTCTTCCACCGCTAAAATTGGTTCACCAGCAGTTACGACACCTAACATCGGAATAGTTGTCGGCTGAATTCCGATCTTTTCCAAGCCTTCTGGTGTTAATTCGATTGCTCGCGGTTTTGTTGGGTCACGTAAGATTAGACCCTTTTTTTCAAGACGAGCTAAATGTCCGTGAACGGTAGAAGTTGAGGATAAATCAACAGCCTTCCCAATTTCGCGAACGGTTGGCGGATAACCCTTTAATTCGACTTGTTCGTATATATATTTAAGTACTTCTAATTGTCTTGTTTCTGTACGTTTCGCCAAAACCCGCACCTTCTTTCAATTGATAAAATTAGTGTACCATAAAATGCGAACGAAATCAAACAAGCGTTCGTGTTTTATAAATATCAGAATATAGTTGTTTTTTTAAGGCAGTTCTTATAATATAGACAGTGAGAGTAAGGAGGGATTTTGATGTTATCGAAAGAAAAAATTGCCCGTATAAATGAATTAGCGAATAAAGCAAAAGTGGAAGAACTTAGTGCGAAAGAAAAAGTCGAACAACAAGAATTACGTAAAGAGTATTTAGAAGCATTTCGTGGAGGGATGCGTCACCATATCGAAGGAATGAAGGTCGTGGATCAAGAAGGGACCGATGTGACTCCTGAAAAACTAAAACAAATTCAACGTGAAAAAGGACTTCACAACAGAAAGTAATTGCTTTCATTGTCGAAATAAGCTACACTATGAATAAAGGTAAAAAAAACCTAAATTAGGAGATGATTTTTTTGTTTGACAAGACAGATCAATTGGGCGTTAATACAATCCGGACATTAAGTATTGAAGCCGTACAAAAAGCGAACTCAGGACATCCTGGTTTACCAATGGGTGCTGCCCCAATGGCGTATGCACTTTGGACAAAACATTTAAAGGTGAACCCAACAACTTCTAGAAACTGGGTTGATCGTGATCGTTTTGTACTTTCAGCAGGCCACGGCTCTGCAATGTTGTACAGCTTATTACATCTATCAGGATACAACGTAACAATTGACGATTTGAAAAATTTCCGTCAATGGGATAGTAAAACACCAGGGCATCCAGAAGTGCACCACACAGATGGTGTTGAAGCAACAACGGGACCTCTAGGACAAGGGATTGCTATGGCTGTTGGTATGGCAATGGCTGAAGCGCATTTAGCTGCAACTTATAATCGTGATAGTTTCCCTATTATGGATCATTATACGTACGCAATTTGTGGTGACGGCGATTTAATGGAAGGTGTTTCCCAAGAAGCAAGTTCAATGGCTGGTCATATGAAATTAGGTAAATTAATTGTCTTGTACGATTCAAATGACATCTCATTAGATGGACCAACTTCTAAAGCCTTTACTGAAAATGTTGGGGCTCGTTATGAAGCATACGGATGGCAACATATTTTAGTTAAAGATGGCAATGATTTAGATGAAATAGAGGCTGCGATTGAAGCGGCTAAAGCTGAAACAGATAAACCAACATTGATTGAAGTTAAAACAGTCATTGGTTACGGAGCACCAAAAGAAGGAACTTCTTCCGTTCACGGCGCGCCAATTGGTGAAGAGGGCATTACAGCGGCTAAAGCTGTTTATGGTTGGGAATATCCTGACTTTACTGTGCCAGAGGAAGTCGCTGCTCGTTTTAAAGAAACGATGATTGACGAAGGCCAAAAAGCTGAAGAGACTTGGAATGAGATGTTTAAGAACTATGAACATGCGCATCCAGAATTAGCCAAACAATTTAAAGAAGCTTTTGCCAACCAATTACCTGAAGGTTGGGAACAAGAATTACCTAAATATGAACTAGGAACAAGTGCCGCAAGTCGTGTAACAAGTAAAGAAACGATTCAAGCTATTTCAAAAGTTGTTCCAAGTTTCTGGGGCGGTTCAGCTGATTTATCAGCCTCAAATAATACAATGGTTGCTGCAGAAAAAGATTTCGAACCTGGTCAATACGAAGGCCGTAATATTTGGTTTGGTGTTCGCGAATTTGCAATGGCTGCAGCAATGAACGGGATTCAATTACACGGTGGTAGTCATGTTTATGGCGGGACATTCTTCGTCTTTACTGACTACTTACGTCCAGCAATCCGTTTAGCCGCTTTACAAAAAGTTCCTGTAACTTACGTCTTAACGCATGACTCTGTTGCGGTGGGTGAAGATGGGCCAACACACGAACCAATTGAGCAATTAGCAAGTGTTCGTTGCATTCCAAATGTTCATGTGATTCGTCCAGCAGACGGCAATGAAACTGTTGCTGCTTGGAAAATTGCTATGACTTCTACGGAAACACCAACTATTTTAGTTCTAAGTCGTCAAAACTTACCTGTTTTAGAAGGAACGTTAGAACACGCTTCTGATTCTGTTCAAAAAGGTGCTTATGTATTGTCACCACAAAAAGGTGAACAACCAACAGGGATTTTAATTGCGACTGGTTCTGAAGTAAATCTAGCAGTGGAAGCACAAGCTAAATTAGCGGAAGAAGGCATCGATGTATCTGTCGTGTCAATGCCAAGTTTTGATTTGTTTGAAAAACAATCTGCTGAATATAAAGAAAGTGTGTTACCTAAAGCTGTGACAAAACGTGTGGCAATTGAAGCTGCAGCAAGCTTTGGTTGGGAACGCTATGTAGGAACGGAAGGCAAAACAATTACAATTGATCACTTCGGCGCTTCTGCACCTGGCGGTCTAGTTCTTGAAAAATTCGGCTTTACTCCTGAAAATGTGGTTAATACCTATAAATCACTATAAATAAACATTAAAAAACCTGAATGCTTGTGATAGCATTCAGGTTTTTTTGCTCCATTTCTTTTTGGGAGCAAAGAGCATAAAGTGAAAAAATAATGCGAACAATTGGAACCCAATACCAGTTAAAGTAACACCAGACCAACCATAGTTTTGCCACATTAATGTACCAATCAATGAACCCAGTGAACCGCCGATGAAATAGAAAAACATAAAGACGGTATTGTTACGATTGCTGGCTTCTTCTCCCAAATTTTGGACGCGTGTTTGATTGGCTACTTGCCCAAATTGAGTACCGATATCTAAAACAATAATTGCTAAGATTAGTAAGACCACATGTGTTCCACCTAGAAAAAGTAAGATAAAACTACCGAACTGCATCAACAGGCCAATCAAAACAATCTTCCGCTCTGGATAATAATCGGATAGACGACCAATGATGGGTGCTACGAATGCTCCCGATAAACCAAAAATTGCTAAAATACCGACTTCTTTCGGTCCCCAATAATAAGCTGGACTACTAACAAAGAAAATTAATGTAGACCAAAAGATTGAAAAGGTTGCAAACATAAAAAAGCCATTGACAGTTGCTTCTCTTAACAAAGGTTGCGCTTTGATTAGCTTAGGAAGACTTTTCAAAGAACCTAAATAAGTTAATCGATTTGAAGTTTGAGTATGTATCACTGTTTTGGGCAATTTTAATTGAAGTAGAACGACCAATGCTAACACGAATATTACGGCGATTAGGTAGACTGTTCGCCAAGAAGCTGCACTAGCAATGAAACCCGAGATCGTTCGAGACAATAAAATTCCTGTCAATAGTCCGCCCAGCATTCGACCTGTTACTTTACCACGGTTCGCTGGTCCCGCCATGACCGCAGCATAAGGAATAATAATTTGGGCGACAATAGAGAGCAGCCCGATAAAAAAAGAAGAGAGTGCAAAAAGGAGAAAACTTGGTGCAAAAAACGCAGCACTTAGAGACAGCGAGGAGAGCGCGGCTACTCGAATGATTAATTTGCGACGATCAACGACATCGCCTAATGGAACAAGAAAAAGTAAGCCTAGCGCATAGCCTAATTGGGTCAGCATAGTAACAAAACCAATAGAACCAATACTGACTTGAAAGGCCTGAGCAATTTGGGTGCCAATTGGTTGAATATAATACATATTGGCGACCACGACCCCGCAAGTTAACGCTAATAAAAACGTCACTTGATTTGTTAAACCCGATTGTTGTTTCTTCATCTAACCACCTACATTTCTATGTAATTCATTTTGTAATACAACAACTACTCGGCAATAGTTGTTTTGATTACAAAAACAGACTTCTCTTATAAAGTTTGTTCAAAAAGTGACAAGTCCATTAAAAATTTTATCACAATAAATAAAGAAAAGTAAGAGGATAAATAACAAAAATCTCATCAAATTGAAAAGAAGAAGTGGTTGTTTTCACAAGTGTGAAGAGGGTTAATTAAATACAAACAAGATTTCAATTACATTACAGAAATTTTAAAACTCAAAATTTAATACGTTTATTTCTTGTTTCAATAGGAAATTAACGGTAAAATAGAAAAGTGAGACAGTGAGGAGGAAAAATGAATGAGCGAACAGTTAACAAGAAGTAGTAAACATATTCAAAAAGCTCTTAAAAAGCAAAAAGCTTATAAACGTGCTACCGCCGTTGCGGGGACTTCAATGATTTTAGCACCTGTGGTTGGTGCTGCGGTACCTGCCCAAGCAGAATCAAGCCAGCAAGCATTTATTAATGAAATCGGAAATTCAGCAGCAGCCGTTGCCAATAGCAATGATATGTATGCTTCCGTCATGATTGCTCAAGCGTTGCTAGAAAGTAGTTATGGTAGTTCTGGGTTAGCATCTGCACCGAACTATAACTTGTTTGGTGTAAAAGGAAGTTATAATGGACAATCTGTTTATATGCCAACAAAAGAATATTTAGACGGACAATGGGTGACCGTCACAGCAGCATTTAGAAGTTATAATTCTTATGCGGAATCGTTCCAAGATCATGCCAATGTTATTCGTTCCACTGCTTTTGGGGATACATACCATTATTCAGGCGTTTGGAAGAGTAATACTAGCAGTTATCGCGATGCAACAGCCGCTTTAGCTGGAAGTTATGCAACTGATCCAGGCTATGCCGAAAAATTGAATTGGTTAATTGAAGCATATAATTTAACTCAATATGATTGGGGAGCACCAGTCGCTCAAACCACTAGTTATTCAGATACAACGGGAACCGTTGATACAACAATCGATACAGCGGCTTCTGCAACAGCAACAGCAGAAACTGTAGCTAGTCAAAGTTACACTGTCGCAAACGGCGACACATTGTGGGACATTGCTGCACGTTTTGGAACGACAGTTGATAATTTAATGTCACTAAATGGATTAACATTGGATTCTGTTTTATCGGTGGGTCAAACCATCCAAATCGGTTAATTTTGCAATTATTTAGTTGAAGAAGGACCTTACAAAAGCGACAGTTTTTGTAAGGTCTTTTATCGTGAAAATAGGTAGGGCTAGCAGCAATTATTTGATGAGCATAATCCGTTTTTTTATTTAATTTTTCACAAACTAAAATTCGTTTTTCTGGTAGAAATCGTTTTTTTGAGCTATGCTTAGAGAAAGAATTATTATATTGTTTGTAAAATTGGAGGATGTAGGATTATGACTAAAGGTTATGTAAAATCAGTAACAGAGTTAATTGGTCAAAGCCCAGTTGTGAAATTAAAACGGATGGTACCAGAAGGAGCTGCAGATGTTTTTGTTAAACTAGAGTTCTTTAATCCTGGTGGCAGTGTGAAAGATCGAATTGCTTTAAGCATGATCCAACAAGCCGAAGCAGATGGTCGCCTAAAACCTGGACAAACGATTATTGAGCCGACTAGTGGTAATACAGGCATTGGGTTAGCAATGGTAGGTGCTGCGTTGGGATATCCAGTTAAGATTGTGATGCCAGATACTATGAGTATTGAACGCCGCAAATTAATGCAAGCATATGGGGCTGATTTATTATTAACCCCTGGTGCCGAAGGAATGAAAGGGGCAATTGCAAAAGCCACAGCATTAGCAGAAGAACACGGATACTTCATGCCTTTGCAATTTAATAATCCAGCTAATCCAATGGTACATGAACAAAAAACAGGAAAAGAAATTGTTGATGTCTTTGGTAAACGTGGCTTAGATGCGTTTGTTTCTGGTGTTGGCACTGGAGGAACCGTTACAGGAGTTGGCCATGAATTGAAACGGATTTTTCCAGACATTGAAATTGTTGCAGTAGAACCAACGGAGTCGCCTGTTTTAGAAGGTGGCGAACCAGGTCCACATAAAATCCAAGGAATAGGCGCTGGTTTTGTCCCAGAAGTTTTAGACACCACCGTTTATCAAAAAGTTGCCGCTGTTTCTAGTGAAGACGCATTAGAAACTGCTCGTTTAATGGGGCCAAAAGAAGGCATCCTTGTGGGGATCTCAGCAGGGGCAGCAATTAAAGCTGCCATTGATTTGGCAGTTGAATTAGGCGCAGGCAAACGTGTCTTAGCGCTGGTTCCGGATAACGGCGAACGTTATCTTTCGACAGCTCTTTACGAATTTCCAGAATAAAAAACACGCCAAAAAACGAGCATTTCTCTTAGTTTAGTAAAATGCTCGTTTTTTCCACGAGAATCCTACAATAATTCTTGTCAATCGTAATAAGAAATAGTATTATTTAAGAAAGATAGACAGGGGAGGGATACAAAGATGGACAACGTATTGGTTAAAAATGCACTTGCTGAATTAAAAGAAGCCAATATCCGAATTACTCCGCAACGTTATGCTATCTTGGAATATTTAATCGAAAATCATACACACCCAACAGCTGATGAAATTTATCGCGCACTAGAAGATCATTTTCCAAATATGAGTGTAGCAACGGTTTACAACAATCTACGTTTATTTACTGAAATCGGTTTCGTTCAAGAAATGAGTTATGGCGATGCATCTAGTCGTTTTGATTTTAGTTCGAAGAAACATTATCACGTGATTTGTCAAAAATGTGGTAAAATCGTTGATTTTTATTATCCAGGGTTAGAGGACGTTGAAATGGCCGCTAGTAAATTAACAGGCTTCGAAATTAATGAACATCGTTTAGAATTATATGGATTATGTCCAGATTGCCAACAAGCACAACAGGAGAATGTGTAAAAAATTACATACTGTTAAAAATTTATCAAAAGATAAGTCACTTGTCTAGGCAAATTTCACAAGCGTAAGAGTTTTCACTCTTATGCTTGTTTTTTTGTGTGGTTATTGACTTTTAAATTCTTAAAAACAAAAAATTAACTAGCTATTATTAAGAATTAGCAACAGTTTGTGAATTTTTTTATATGCGATTCACAAGCATAGAACTCGAATAAGCTTGATTCCTCTGATATATTTTAAACAGACAGAGGGAGACGTCACCTCTGCAAAACAAAGATTGTGAAAGAAGGGATTTACAACATGAAAGTCGTAGTCGTAGGATGTACCCATGCTGGAACTTCAGCAGTTAAAAGTATTTTAGCAAATCACCCGGAGGCGGAAGTCACTGTATATGAAAGAAATGACAATATTTCCTTCCTATCTTGCGGAATTGCCTTGTACGTTGGAGGCGTAGTTAAAAATGCTGCTGATTTATTTTATTCAAATCCAGAAGAACTGGCTTCTTTAGGAGCAACAGTGAAGATGGAACACAATGTTGAAGAAATCAACGTGGACGACAAAACTGTTACAGCGAAAAACTTACAAACGGGCGCAACTGAGACCGTTTCTTATGATAAATTAGTGATGACAACTGGTTCTTGGCCAATTATTCCACCAATTCCAGGAATTGATGCTGAAAATATTTTATTATGTAAGAACTATTCACAAGCCAACGTGATCATCGAAAAAGCGAAAGATGCCAAACGTGTCGTTGTCGTTGGTGGCGGTTATATTGGTATTGAATTAGTAGAAGCTTTTGTAGAATCAGGTAAACAAGTTACTTTAGTTGACGGGTTAGACCGCATTTTAAATAAATATTTAGATAAGCCATTCACAGATGTTCTAGAAAAAGAATTAGTTGATCGTGGCGTTAATTTAGCTTTAGGTGAAAATGTCCAACAATTCGTAGCAGATGAGCAAGGAAAAGTAGCAAAAGTCATTACACCAAGTCAAGAATTCGAAGCAGATATGGTGATTATGTGTGTTGGTTTCCGTCCAAATACAGAATTATTAAAAGATAAAGTTGACATGTTACCAAATGGTGCAATTGAAGTCAATGAGTATATGCAAACAAGCAATCCTGATATTTTTGCTGCGGGTGATAGTGCAGTTGTTCACTACAACCCAAGTCAAACAAAAAATTATATCCCATTAGCAACGAATGCTGTTCGTCAAGGTATGCTAGTAGGTCGTAATTTGACTGAACAAAAATTGGCTTATCGTGGCACACAGGGAACTTCTGGCTTATATTTATTCGGTTGGAAAATTGGTTCAACAGGTGTGACAAAAGAAAGTGCCAAATTAAACGGACTAGATGTCGAAGCAACTGTTTTCGAAGATAACTATCGTCCAGAGTTTATGCCAACAACTGAAAAAGTTCTGATGGAATTAGTCTATGAAAAAGGAACACAACGCATTGTTGGTGGTCAATTGATGTCTAAATATGATATCACACAATCTGCCAATACTTTATCATTAGCGGTCCAAAATAAAATGACTGTCGAAGATTTAGCGATTTCTGATTTCTTCTTCCAACCACATTTTGATCGCCCTTGGAACTACTTAAACTTATTAGCCCAAGCCGCTTTAGAAAATATGTAATTAATAATGATAGAAAAAGGATGAAGAACAGAAGTTCTTCATCCTTTTTGTTAGTCACTAAGCGCTCCAGTTGTTTGGTTCATTAATGCCATTAATTGCTCTTTCGTTGTTCGTTTGATAGAAAGAGGGGGGAGATTATCTAAAGAAAAATAAGCACAATTCGAGGTTTCAATGTTTTTTTCAAAGGGATGATTTTCTAAAATCTCACAAGAAAAGATCATTTTATAGTACTGAAATAGTTGAGGAATGTCTTTTCGTTTATCTGTATCATAAACAGCAAGCAATTCTTTTGCTGTAACAACTAAGCCAGTTTCTTCCAATACTTCTTTTTCAATATTTTCTTTAGGGGAGCAGCCAATTTCGGCATAGCCACCAGGTAATGACCATTCTTTGGTCCGTAAATCTTCAACTAATAAAAAACGATTCTCTTTTTTTATTAAACCGCGAACATCTACTTTCGGTGTTGGATAACCTTCCTCTTTAGTTAAGATTTTTTCTAAGTCGGGCAAAACAGCCGCTTCGTGTCCGGTTGTGCTAATAAGTTGTAACGTAAGTTCTCGTAGTTCTTGGTAACGTTCTTGATCAAAAGCATCTTTCCCGTAAAAAAGACCTGCATCTGCCAATGCTAGCAACCGCTTATAGGTGTTCAGATAATCCATATACGCACGCTCCTCATAGACTTAATACGTTTAGTTTAACAGAAAAAAACAAAGGAAGGGCAGATTTAGCGAGAAAAGGCGTCGTTTTAAGGAAATAATAAAGAATAAATGACTAACTTACATTTTTAAACTACCTATGCTATTATTTAATAAAAAAGATTGGGTATACAATAATTTTGTTATGTAAACAAAGCAAAAAGATTGACGTCATTCGCTAGACAGGTTAATATCATACTATTCGTTTTTACGAATCATTGGGTTTTAAGCGCCTTGAGGTTTTTCCGACATTATGGGACGCTTGGAATCCTTGTTTAATTTTAATTAAACAGTTGATTTAATCTACAAAGGAGTTTTAGTATGTCAGTATTTATTAGAGAGTGTACCGTCGCAGACGTACCAGAATTAGAGGCCATTTGCCAAGAGACTTTTGCAGATACTTATGGAGATGGCGAAAACGAAAAGGATTTACAGGCACATTATGAGAGGAAATTTAGTCCAGCAGTTTTAGAAAGCGAAATCTTACATAAAGATTCGCAATATTTCTTTGCTTTTTATAATAATGAACTTGCAGGTTATGTGAAATTAAATCACGGTGATGCTCAGATTACCTATCAACATCCACAAGCGTTACAAGTTGAGCGCATTTATATTCGTAAATCTTTTAAGCGTTTAGGCTTAGGCAAACATTTGATTACGAAAGCAATTGAATTAGCGGAAGAAGCAGAAAAAGAGACGGTTTGGTTAGGTGTTTGGGAACATAATCATCCAGCGCAAAAATTTTATCAATCATTGGGCTTCGTCAAAACAGATGAACATGATTTTTATATGGGAAATGAACGCCATACCGATTATACAATGACGAAACAGTTAAAAGAGTCAACGTAAAGCAAAAACAAGGAAACGGACGCAATGAAGCCGACGATTCCTTGTTTTTTTATCTTAAAATTGTGAAGGGGATTTTCCATAATATTTTTTGAATAATTTACTAAAATGATAGGCATCTTCGTAACCAACCGTTTTTGCTACTTCTTTGACACTTAAGGAATCATTTTTCAGCAATTCTTTCGCATGGTTTAAGCGGATTTGAATTAAATAATTGATTGGCCCAACGCCTGTGGCCGCTTTAAAGGTTTTCGACAAATAAGTCGGGGTAACATATAACATTTCAGCTAACTGTTCCAAAGTAATTTCTTCGTCATGGTGGGTTTCCAGATAATAAATCGTATGATTGACTAAATTTCTTTTTCTTTTTTCCGTTTTCGATAGCCGAGTTTCAATTTTATTTTCTTGATCAACTGCTAAACTTCTTAAAATATAGACCAATAGTTCAATAACTAAAGCTTTAATTTGTAACGCTGATTCAACTTCTTGATGGTTTAATTCATGAACAATTTGCCAAGCTTTTTCTAAAAAAGCACCATGTAAATGACTTAAATCTAATAAAGCTGATTTATTTGGAAATACGTTTCGCGCTAAGCCTTCTAAATAGAGATTTGAAATGCCAATGTGTAGTTGATGTGAGTAAGTTCCTGCTTTTTGTTGCTCACCATGTTCCGTTCGCGGATTAAAAAGAAACACCGTACCAGCAGTGGCATGGTACTGTTGCCCTTGAACAATATATTCAGATTCACCTTCTAAAAGAATAGATATTTCCAGAAATTCATGATGATGACAATTATAAGGGTGGGTCTCTTCGTTCCAAGGATCGAAGGCATATAAAATTTCAGGATTAAACGTTCGACTATTTGTGTAGTTCATAAAAAATCACTCCTACTTGTATCCGCTTTCTATACTATATTGTACATCAAAATATACAAGAATGCCCATTTCTTTTCCTATAAAAAAACAGTAATCTTATACACGTCCATAAAAACAAGAGAGAGTAGGGGAGAAAATGAATAGTTTTGAATGGATTTGGCAATATGCTAAAAAAAATAAGAATAAGTTACTGCTAGCTGTTATTTTTGTCGTTATTAACGCTATTTTAATTGTTATTATTCCATTGTTATCTGGCAGAATTGTAGACCAAGTAATCAATCAGGGGAAAACTGAAGAGCTTGTCCCAATTCTTGGGATTATGATTGGGGTGACCGTTATTCGGACAGTTGTTCGTTATAGTTATCAAGTCTTGTTTGAATCGGTTGGACAATCTGCGTTATTTGACTTAAGAAAAGATATGTATGTCAAACTTCAAGAATTAGATTTTGATTTCTTTAATCATACACGTGTTGGCGATATTATGGCGCGAATGACAGGGGATACAGACGCTATCCGCCATTTTGTTTCTTGGGTCACTTATAACCTCTTAGAATGTATTTTATGGTTCATCGCAGCCGTGATTGTGATGGGGACGATCAATTGGCAATTGATGCTAGCATTAATTTTAATTACACCTTTGATTTTTCTGTTAACACAAAAAATGTCGAAGGAATCGCATCCGGTATTTTTTGAGATCCGGGAAAGTTTTTCTCGGCTAAATTCGATGGTCGAAGAAAATATTGGTGGAAATCGGGTGGTTAAAGCTTTTTCTCAAGAACCTTATGAAATTGAAAAGTTTAACAAGCACAATGAAGACTATAAAAAATGGAATATGGCTTCTGCAGATGTCTCAAAAAAATATTTACCGTGGTTAGACGGTTTTGCAGGTAGTTTAAATGTTATTGCCTTAGTTCTTGGTGGCCTCTTTGTAATTCAAGGTCGGATGACAATTGGTGATTTAGTGGCCTTTAACGGTTTTCTCTGGATGTTGAACATGCCGATGCGAATGAGTGGCTGGTTGATCAATGATGTGCAACGCTTTACGGCATCGTCTATTAAAATCCGTCAGTTATTAGCAACGAAACCGAAGATTCCCATCGCTCGGGAAAAAGAAGCAGAACCGATCCAAGGCTATGTGACGTTTGATCACGTGTCCTTTCATTTTTCAGATGATCCAGAAACCCCCATTTTATCGGATGTTTCATTTTCAGCAAAACCTGGTGAAACAATTGGTATTTTAGGGGAAACTGGTTCAGGCAAAACCACTTTAGTTAACTTAATCGCTCGGTTTTACGATCCAACCAAAGGCACTGTTTATATTGATGGAAAAGATGCTAAAAGCTATTCTGTTCGTAAATTGCGAGAAAATATCTCCATGGTTATGCAAGATGTCTTTCTTTTTTCCAATACAATAGAAGATAACATTGCTTTTGGTAACACATTGGCTAACTTGGAACAAGTGCAAATGATGGCTGAAATTGCTGATGCCCATAGCTTTATTTCCAGAATGCCCGAAGGTTATGCAACAATTGTTGGTGAACGCGGCGTTGGCCTATCTGGTGGCCAAAAACAGCGGATTTCACTAGCCCGTGCTTTAACCAAAGATCCAGCTATTTTAATTTTAGATGACACAACTTCCGCTGTTGATATGGAAACAGAATCAAAAATTCAAAAAGAACTAGGTCGTTTGACGGAAAAGAAAACGACATTTATTATTGCCCACCGAATTTCTTCTGTGAGAGAGGCCAATTTAATTTTGATGATGGAAAAAGGCCGTGTGGTGGAAAGCGGTACGCATAGCGAATTAGTCGAACAAAAAGGCAAATATTTTGACGTATATCAAAAACAATTAGGTCTGACAAAGGAAGGTGAGTCGCGTGGCTAGAAATACGTTTGATGTGGATGAGACTTTAGAAAAAGAATTTAATTGGTCTCACTATAAACGATTAGGCGCCTATATTAAGCCTTACAAAAAAGCTGTTTTTAAAACATTATTTGTCATCATATTAGCTAATCTGGCAAGTATGTTAGGCCCTTACTTTACTAAAATTGCGATTGACCAAGTAATTCCACAAAAGAATCTCTCGTTACTCTTGATACTAGGAGCTATTTTCCTATTTTCCTTGGTGATTATTGGTTGGTGTATGCGTTATCGGATATATGCCATCACAGAAATTGGACAAGATATTTTAAAAGATATGCGTTTTTCAATTTTTGAGCATCTACAAAAATTACCATTTTCTTACTTTGACAGTCGGCCGCATGGAAAAATCTTAATTCGGGTGGTCAATTACATCAATACGTTAAGTGATTTATTAAGTAACGGATTGATCAATTTAATTTCTGATTTATTTAATGTGATTATTACCTTAATTTTCATGTTATTTATTGATGTGAAATTAACCTTATACAGTTTACTGCTATTGCCTGTGTTGTTCGTGATGGTTCTGTTTATCCAAGGGAAACAACGGAAAGCTTACCAAGAGCTTAGCAATAAACAATCAAACTTAAATGCCTATATTCATGAAAGTATTTCAGGAATTAAAATTACACAATCTTTTGCACGAGAAGATGAAAATTTCCAGATTTTTAACGAGGTAAGCGAAGAATATCGTCAATCCTTTATGAAAGCTGTGCGTGTCCAGTATTTATTATGGCCAGCAGTGCAAAATATATCCGTCATTACGACTTGTTTTATCTATTTCGTAGGAATCCGTCAATTAGGTGTGTCCGTTACCACTGGGACGCTAATTGCTTTTATCGGTTATATCAATAACTTTTGGAATCCAGTCATCAATATTGGTAACTTCTACAATTCTCTGATTACTGCAACTGCCTATTTGGAAAGGATTTTTGAAACGATGGATGTTGTTCCAGAAATTCAAGATGCGCCGCACGCTATTGCGTTGCCGCCAATTAAAGGAACCGTCGACTTTCAGCATGTTTATTTCCGTTATGAAGAAGGAAAAAATATTTTGACCGATGTTAGTTTTCATATTGAGCCAGGACAAACAATCGCCTTGGTTGGGCCAACAGGTGCGGGTAAAACAACAATCATCAATTTGTTAAGTCGTTTTTATGATGTGAATGAAGGGGCCGTTAAAATTGATGGTTATGATGTTCGCGATGTGACACTCCGTTCGTTAAGAAAACAAATGGGGGTAATGCTTCAAGATACGTTTATTTTTTCAGGAACAATTATTGAAAACATTCGGTACGGAAATTTAGCAGCCACAGAGGAAGAAGTTATCCAAGCCGCAAAAATTGTTCGTGCGCACGACTTTATCAAGGATTTAAAAGATGGCTATGAAACAGTTGTGGAAGAGCGGGGTAGTACACTCTCGGCAGGACAACGCCAATTAATTTCATTTGCTCGTGCGTTACTGGCAGATCCCAAAATTTTAATTTTAGACGAAGCAACCTCCAGTATTGATACAAAAACAGAAGAATTGTTACAAGAGGGACTACAACAACTTCTAAAAGGACGGACATCGTTTATTATTGCTCATCGGCTTTCTACCATCAAAAATAGCGATAAAATTTTCTATATTGATGGTGGTCGTATTGTGGAAGAAGGATCTCATGATCAACTAATGGCAAAACATGCGTTATATCATCATTTATATCAATCGCAATACGACTTATTAAAGAGCTAGATGATAAAACAGAGAAAATTCTTAGTTGAATCTTTCTCTGTTTTTCTGTATCGTAACCTTAACAAAGGAAAAAATGATGAGGTGCCAAATGAAACGGAATTTTGAAGTGGAATTAACAACATTATGTATGATTAGAAATCAGAAAAATGAAATCCTTGTGCAAGAACGACAAAAAAAGGATTGGCCTGGTTGGACGTTCCCTGGCGGACATGTTGAAAAAAACGAGGGCATGGAAACAGCCATGGTTCGCGAACTCCTTGAAGAAACAGGATTAGTGCTGAAGCCACAATTAGTAGGTGTTGCAGAATGGCTGAATGATTGTTCAGGTGCGCGGGAATTAGCCACATTATTCATTGCAGAAACAGCGGATGAACTACCAGAAGAAACGGAACAACCCTTGTTTTGGGTCACTGAAAAAGAATTGCGAGAAGGTCCTTTAGCTGGCAGTTTAGCAGAACTTTTCCCAGTATTTTTTGGCGAAAAGCAATTTTATTTTAAAAATAATACAGCTTAATGATTCAAACCTAAAAGATTAAATCAATCCCACTTATTAAAAGAGAGGAAATCTAAAATTAAACATTGCTATTTATAAGCAATGTTTGCTATTCTTAATAAAAGGGAATTAATTTTTTATATAATGAGGGGGAAAAAGTGTGTTAAAAAGAAAAGTGGGGATTGTCGCAGGCGTTTTCTGTTCAGCTTTGTTACTGACAGGTTGTGGCAAAAGTGCGAAAGATGAGTTCATTCAAGGGATTGGCAATCAAAACGCACAAGAATCTGGGGTTTGGGATTTCTCTATGTCAATTAGTGACATGAAATTTTCACAAGAAGATAGTGCACAAACGAATCCTATGATTGGGATGCTCATCACGCAAATCAAAGACGCATCGCTTTCTGGGAAGATTCAAGTAGATGCCAAAAAAGAAAAAGCATTCAACTTAGAGATGAAATTAAAAGCGATGGGAATGGATGTACCGATTTCATTGGTTGGATCAGTAGATAACGAAGGCAAAGAGCCAAAACTCTATTTAGCAACAGATATGATGGAATATATTGTTGCTGTCGCAGACTCAATGACTGACGGTGCTATCGATAGTTCTCAGTTAGATACAGAAAAACTAAAAGGAAAATACATTGATCTTTTAGCCATGAACGAGGAAAGTACGAAAGAATGGCAAGATACAATCAAAGAGTATCAAGAATCGGAAAAAGAACGAAAACAGTCTGCTAAGGAATACAAAGAGTTTTTAGAAGGATTAGACAAGGATACGTTCGAGAAAAAAGGGGATACCATTACCCATACGTTTACAAAAAAAGAATTACAAAAGTTAATCAAAATTACGACAGAAACATCTGAAAAAGGTAAAGAACAAGATCCTTTCGAAAAAATCAAAGATGTTTCTGCCAAAGTTTCTGTTAATACAAAAGAAAATAAAACAAATATGTTGATTAATGTGAAACCGCAGCAAGACAAGAACGTTGACATGGGACTTGAATCATTATCTAGTAAAATTAGCATTACACAAAAAGCCAAAAAAGTGACGATTTCAATGCCTAAGAAAGAAAATATTTTATCAGAACAAGAAGTTGAAAAAATATTTTCCGATAGCACCTCTATGACAGGCCTATCGACTGAAGACACGACTGTTGCGATCAATCAATAACGCTGAATGACCAATAAAAACGGTCGCTCAAAAAAAGTAACGAAAGACCTAGCATGATTGGGATGCTAGGTCTTTTTTGAATAAAAAAACAGCATTTTAGTTTTCTTTGAATTATTGGTTGTTATTTTTGGTGGTGTAAACAGTTTAAAGTTAATACATTTGTTTTTGATTTAAATTCTACTGCTATTTTTAATCATTCTATTAAATAACAAATGTTTTCGAGTGTTTTTAAGCATTATTTTTGTTATGCAGAGTGGTTTTTTTATACAATGAGTATAATTTTAGATGAAGGAGTGTTTTAGGTGAAAAATCAACATTTAACTACGTCACAAGGAAGTCCAGTTGGCGATAATCAAAATTCGCTAACTGCAGGAGAATTTGGTCCTGTCCTAATCCAAGACGTTCATTTATTAGAAAAATTAGCTCATTTTAATCGTGAGCGCGTACCAGAACGGGTTGTTCATGCCAAAGGTGCTGGTGCTCATGGAATTTTCAAGGTGAGCCAATCAATGGCACAATATACTAAAGCCGATTTTTTATCTGAAGTTGGCAAAGAAACACCTTTATTCGCTCGTTTTTCAACTGTAGCTGGAGAGTTAGGTTCATCAGATACATTGCGTGATCCTCGCGGTTTTGCGCTTAAATTCTATACAGACGAAGGAAATTACGACTTAGTTGGCAATAATACGCCCATTTTTTTCATTCGTGATGCAATTAAGTTTCCAGATTTTATTCATAGCCAAAAAAGAAATCCACGGACGCATTTGAAAAGTCCAGAAGCTGTTTGGGATTTTTGGTCTCATTCACCGGAAAGCCTTCATCAAGTAACAATTTTAATGAGTGATCGTGGCATTCCGTTGTCGTTCCGTCATATGCATGGTTTTGGTAGCCATACATTCAAATGGGTCAATGCTGCTGGAGAAGTATTTTTTGTTAAATATCACTTCAAGACGAATCAAGGAATCAAAAATCTAGAGAGTCAATTAGCAGAAGAAATTGCTGGGAAAAACCCAGATTTCCATATTGAAGATTTGCATAATGCAATTGAAAATCAAGAATTTCCTTCTTGGACATTATCTGTGCAAATTATCCCGTATGCAGATGCGTTAACAATGAAAGAAACTCTTTTTGATGTAACAAAAACGGTTTCTCAAAAAGAGTATCCGCTGATTGAAGTTGGCACGATGACTTTAAATAGAAATCCAGAGAATTATTTTGCAGAGGTTGAACAAGTAACCTTTTCACCAGGGAATTTCGTTCCTGGTATTGAAGCTTCTCCAGATAAATTATTGCAAGGACGTTTGTTCGCTTATGGGGACGCGCATCGTCATCGCGTGGGCGCTAATAGTCACCAATTGCCGATCAACCAAGCAAAAGCGCCTGTAAATAACTACCAAAAAGACGGCAATATGCGTTTTAACAATGGCAATAGCGAAATTAATTACGAACCAAATAGTTATACTGAAACACCAAAAGAAGATCCTACAGCGAAAATTAGTTCCTTTGAAGTTGAAGGAAATGTTGGTAATTATAGCTATAATCAAGATCACTTTACACAAGCAAACGCTTTGTATAATTTGCTGCCAAGCGAAGAAAAAGAAAACTTAATTAACAATATAGCGGCATCTTTAGGTCAAGTGAAAAATCAAGAAATCATCGCGCGTCAAATTGATTTGTTCACTAGAGTAAATCCAGAATATGGAGCACGTGTCGCACAAGCCATCAAGCAACAAGCATAATTTATATAACGTATGTGACAAAACCAGTCTAGATAAACTAAAGACTGGTTTTGTTTGCTTTTCAATGCTTTTTACTCTACTTTGTATAATGTATATTATGTTAACTAGAATAGAATAAAAAACTTTAGACGATAAATTGCACTTCTCTTTCGACTAATTAATTTACCCAACTAACCTTACAAGTTGTTTGCTAAGCTAGTTGGGTTTACTGTTTATTGAAACGTTGGATTGTTCATTTCTTGATGAATTTCTTTGCTCGCTTCATATAGAAATAATGTTTGTTTTTTACTTGATGCATAATCGACAATGGGTTTTGGATAATTTTCTCCTAAATGTACATGATATTGCGTTTGTAAGGCTTCGTTCATTAGATTTGGTTGATGAATATACTTTTGTGGCACTTGCTTAAGTTCTGGAACATATTTTTTGATGAACTGGCCGTCATTATCAAATTTTTTTGACTGGATAATTGGATTAAAAATCCGAAAATACGGGACAGCGTCCGTTCCTGTCGAGGCAGCCCATTGCCAGCCACCAATATTATTGGCAGCATCATAATCAATCAACATTTTTTGAAAGTATTTTTCACCCCAACGCCAATCGATGTGTAAATTTTTAACTAAAAAAGAGGCAGTAATCATTCTTAAGCGGTTGTGCATCCAACCAGTTTGATTCAGTTGTCGCATTGCGGCATCAATTATAGGGTACCCCGTCTCCCCTTTTTGCCACTTGGCAAACATTTCTGGGTCATTTGTCCATTGAATATAACGAAATTTTTCTTGAATAGCTTCCTCTTTTTGTTGTGGAAACGTACTATAGATCATATTGTAAAAGTCGCGCCAAGCTAATTCTTTTTTGAAGGTTTCTTTACTTAAGCTAGAAGGCGCAGATGCAAGCTCTTGCCAAATAGTGCGAATCGAAAGTTCTCCCGTTCTTAAAAAAGTAGACAGATGACTCGTTTGATCCTGATAAGGGAAATCACGCTTATTTTCATAGGATCGAAGTTTTTGATTAATAAAAGTATTTAAGCGCCTTCTGGCTGTTTCTTCGCCGACACTATAGTGTGTTAAAGGAATCCTCGCAATCTGTTCACGATAAGCTGCTTCCTCTTCTGGAAAAAGACACGCACTAAAAATTTTTTCAGCTGTATAGGAAACAGGAATCGGTGTTTCTTTAGGCGCCTCTTTCCATTTATTGTAATAGGGCGTAAACACTTGGTACTTGCTGCCATCGTTCTTCTTAATTTCTTCAGAGCCATGCAAATAGGCATCTTGAAAAGAGAAAGACTGAATATTATTTTCTTCAAAAAAGCGCATAGCTTGCTGGTCCCGCTTTGCCCCAAAGCCACAAGTATCTTCATTAAAATAAATGGCCTGCCAATCGGGTAATTTGCGTTTCAAACGTGAAAATAAATCTAATGGTTCGCCGACCATGATTTGTAAATGTGCCTCTTGATCGATTCGTTCTTTAAACGAGGCTAAACTTGCAAAAAAAGCGTTATGATTAGCACTTTCTTGAATAAATTGTTGAGGATTCATTTGGAATAATAAAATCAATTCATCAGCTGCAGAATTTTGTAACGCGTGCGCTAATGCTTTATTATCCTGTAATCGTAAATCACGTCTAAACCACATTACTCTTTTCATTTTTAAATCCTCCTAAATACTTCGTCTTGCTTATCGTAACCGTGACTGCTGATTTTTAAAAGCAACTTGCCTAGACTTTTCAAAAAGCCGGTAAAAGCTGAAAACTCAGTTTTTACCGGCTTTTTGATTAAATTAATAGGAAATATTAAAAGCTTTCATATCTTTCTCAATATATTGCAGGACTTCTGTATTGCCAAAAAATTGTGTAAAATAATAGGCTTGACGATAGTCATCGGCTGTGTCTTCCCCGAGCATTTGTTTGTTAAAGGCTTTTTCATATAAAAGATAATCTAGCAAATAAATGGAGTGTTTGTCACGACAAATCTGAATCCCTTTTTCGCTTAAAATGACACTTTTTTGGTAATCTTTTATTTCCGAGTAGAATTTAGCAGAATTATAATAAATTCTACAACGCTCCAAGGAACATTCTAATTTAAATTGTTCCAATTCTTGTAATGATTTTTCGTAATACACTTGCGCTTTTCTCATATCTTTTTCCAGTTCGTATAGCGTACCTAGCGCATTCAGGCTTAAAATGTTGTAAATATTGACTTTACGGTCAATTTCCGCGCCCCGGTATAGGTAAAACAAGGCCTCTGCTTTATCTTTTTTTCCTAATAAACAAGTAATTCCCTTATAATATAACAATTTAGTCGTTAGTTCATTATTAGATAAGATAAGACCTTCAGGCACTTCTTGTAATAATTTGTAGGCCTCTAAGTGAAATAACCGTAAAGATAAATCCTCGACTTTGTTTAGTAGATTTTCAATTTTCTTTTCTTCAGAAATCATCATACATTCTTCTACTTCTAAATCTAATCGGAGGCAAATAGATGAGAAAATATCTAAACTGTCACATAGATTACGGTTTTCAATATTACTAATTGTTGCTTGCGTACAGATGCCGTTAGCCAGCTCTGATTGTGTGATTTTTTTAAGTTTTCTCGCTTGTTTTATTTTGTCTCCTGCTACCTTCACGAACAGACCTCCACTTGTATTATTATGTAAATTCATTAAAAAATGTTATACTTTGATTATCAATTAAAGGAGGTACATGCTATGTTTGATTTACTTGCATTATTGACTGGAACATCAACTTATGGCAACGTTCCCCATGTTTAATTAGTCAATGCGTGTCAAGTATGGTCTTCCATACTTGGCATGTTTCCTTTAAAACTGACTCAATCATACTACAAACGGATAGACAAATACAACCGAAAATCATTGGTTTTTTATTAAGAAAAAGAACAGCAAGAAGTGATAACTACTTCTTGCTGTTCTTTTGTTTAGTTAGGTGTATTTAGATTTAAAATGATTTGTTCCGGCGTAATTTCATTATGATCTGACATCATTGGCTCTACGCTTAAATAACTTGAAGTATTTGTAATGATAACCATGACAGTTGAGTCAAGCCCAGCTTCTTTAATGGCTTTTCGATCGAACGTTCCTAAAAGATCTCCTTTTTTAACACGGTGACCTTGGGTTACTTGTGTCCGAAAGACCTCCTGCCCCAATGTGACAGTATCAATTCCTATATGAATTAATACTTCAGCTCCTGCGTCCGTTTGGATACCATAAGCGTGCCCAGTTTCTGCAACCAAGTTTAATAAACCATCTGCAGGCGCGTAAACCTTGTTCGCTGTTGGCATGATTGCTAAACCTTTGCCCATCATCTCGCTTGAAAATACTGGGTCATTAACAGCAGTAAGATTCATGGCGTAACCAGTTACCGGAGAAAAAAGTTGTTCATCTAAGGTATTGTGTTGCATTTCAAAGACTTCGCGTTCTTCCTCTTCGATTACTTTATCTGAAATCAAAACTTCTTGCGGAATTGCAAATAGACTGGTTAATGCATAACATACACCGACAGATAAAAGTGCGACTAATAAATAGATCACTAATTGATGTGCACTATAGATATACATTAAGAAAGAAGGAATAACGGCTAAGCCATAAGAATTTGATTGAATATGAAAAATAGCTAAAATTGCTCCGCCTAAACCTGATGTAAACAAGACACATAGCAGCGGTTTTAAGTTCCAACGAATAAGTAATCCAAATAACACAGGCTCACTAACTCCAAATAATTGAGACAACATAGAACCAATGGCTGTCGACTTCACTTTGCTATCTTGCGCTTTTTTCGCAAAAGCTAAACAACTGCCAACGTTGGCAAACCCATACATGGCACATATTGTAATCAATGCATTAAATCCTGTATTTGCTAATAATGATGTTTCTACCATAGTTAGTGTATGATGAATACCAATCAAAACCATTAAAGGATATGAGGCACCAATCACGAAACCACCTAATCCTAAGGGTAACCCAATCAACCATTGGACAACATCTACCATGCCTAACTCAACGGTATGCAAAATTGGGCCAATTCCGAGAATCATGATTAAAAAAGTAATTAACATAGTCATAAAAGGTGTAAAAATTTGATCGAGAATATTCGGCATCTTTTTTCGGAAAAAAAGTTCAATCTTTGCGCCAATTATACCAGCAGCAATTGCACTTAAAACGGATCCTTGTGCACCGACAACTGGGATAAAACCAAAAGCCATAATAGCTTTCACGCCAGAATCTGGTGTTGCAACTGCATAAGCGTTTGGTAAAATGGGTGATACCATCATTAAACCAATAACAATCCCGATTACAGGTGTCGCATTAAATGCTTTAAAGGTAGACCAAACAATCAAAGCTGGCAAAAAGGCAAAGACGGTATCTGTAATGACAGAGACAATTTGTTGAAAGCTTTCAGGAATATTGGCTACACTTGCTCCGAATAATTGTAAAAAAGTATCGTTAAAAATAACACCTTTTAACCCTAGGAACAATCCTGTTGCTGCAATTACTGGAACAATTGGAATGAATATTTCACTTAAAATGCGCATTGTTTTGCGCATGCCTGTTTCATTATTTTTTAAAATTGCTGTTTGCTCTGCTTTTGACACAACATTGATTCCAAGTTTTTCTATTTCATCATACACTTTAGTCACAATACCAGTTCCTAAAATCACTTGGTATTGACCACCATTATAAAAGACACCTTTTACTAAATCAATTTTTTCTAGTTGTTTACCATCTACTTGTTCATGGTCCTTCAAAATAAAACGTAACCGCGTTTGACAATGGGTGACCGATATAATGTTATCCATACCGATTAATTGAATAATGTCTTTGGCTGCCTGCTGATAATTTTCTGCCATGTTATACTCCTCCTAGCTACTCATTTATAGTAATCAATAGTCCTTGATAGCTTTTTAATAATGTTCCCTGCTGAACTAACTGCTCTCGTTCTTCAGACTGTGTATCAAAAATAACTGTGCCATTAACTAAATAATGAGGGATTGGAACCGCCTCACCAAAATTAAAAAAGGCGTAAATCGTTTTTTCATTTAATTTGCGTTTATAAGCAATAACATTATCTGGAAGATTTGATAGACCCTCAAATGTTCCATAAAGTAAGATGTCTGTATAGGGACTCTTTTGACGAAATGCAATCATCCGCTTATAGAAATGAAAAATACTTTGACTATTTTTTATTTCTGCTTCGGCATTGATTTCTTTATAATTATCCACCATTCCTAACCAAGGCTTGACGCTTGAAAAACCGCCATACATAGAATCATTCCATGGAAAAGGCGTGCGGGCATTGTCTCGACTACGCAAATTGACAAGTGACAAGGCTTCTTTGGGCGTAAATCCTTCTTTTATTGCTCGATAGTATTGATCAATGCTAGAAATATCATCGAATTCATCAATCGAACCCCTTTCAAAATTGGTCATTCCTAATTCTTGTCCTTGGTAAATAAAAGGCGTGCCCCTTAAAAAGAAATACATGGCGCCGAATGTTTTAACCGCATTTGGCTGTTGAGCCTGTTCTTTTAAATATTTCGTTGTCGCTCGAGGTTGATCATGATTTTCAATAAAATTTGCACTCCAACCAGCCTCTTGCATGGCTTCTTGCTGTTTGAAAATTAATGTGCGTAAATCATTCCAAGACCAATCGATTCTATAAAACCATTCGCTTCCTGATTTCACATCCAAATCAGCCCATTTGAAGTCAAAAATCATGTCGAAATACCCTGTTTCTCCAATAAATTCTGATAAATTTGGATAATTGACGCCGGCCGCTTCGGCAACTGTGACAATATCAAAGCCAGCAAAAGCTTTTTCTTTTAATTCGTTCAGAAAGTCACTCATTCCTGGCATGTTTCTACTAGCTTTTGTTACTTTGGCTAATTGATCTGCCCCATCAGCAGGTAAGTTTGTCCAAGTCAAATCTTTCTTAATAAAATTAATCGCATCTACACGAAAACCAGCAATTCCTTTGTTTAACCAAAAACGGATCATTTGGTAGATTTCTTTGCGTAGTTCAGGATTTTCCCAATTTAAATCCGGCTGTTTTTTATGAAAGGCATGAAAGTAGTATGCATCTTCCCCAGGTAATTTTTCCCAAACACTACCACCGAAGTTAGACCGCCAATTTGTAGGTGTTTCTCGTCCTTCTTTTATAATATAAAAGTCTCGAAAACGACTTTGAGGATTTTTTAAAACATCTTGAAACCAAGCATGTTCATCAGATGTATGGTTTACCACCAAATCTAAAATAACTTTTATGTTTCGTTTTTTTGCTTCTTCAATGAGTTCATCGAAGTCTGCCATTGTACCAAAATCGCTAGAAATACCATAATAGTCTGAAATATCATATCCATTGTCAGCCATTGGCGACGGGTACATTGGACTCAGCCAAATCAGCGTAATTCCTAAATTTTCTAAGTAATCCAGTTTTTGAATAATGCCTTGTAAATCACCAATTCCGTCATTATTACTATCCGAAAAGCTACGTGGATAAATTTGATAGGCCACTTCTTTTTGCCACCAATTTCTGTTCATTCTGGTTCTCCTCACTCTTAAACTAGTCCTGTTAATTTTTTCTGTAACCGTTTTTACATTTTGTATGATACTCGTTTTTGCGTGATATGTCAAACGTTTATCATAAATAAATGCAAATTATAATATTCTTTTGATTTAAATAGATTTATATATGTTATACGTTTGACTTTTTTCTGATTTGTTTATACTATTAGACTAACTACTATTTTCTAATAAAGGAGACATTACTTATGTCAAGCATCATGAACCAATGGACTGATGAATTACGTTATGCGCCTTATTCTTCTTGGACATCTGCTCACCTCGAAAATCTAACTTCTATTATCGCGCAATCTAGTTGGCGTTTTAAGTATCATATTCAACCACAGACAGGACTACTAAATGATCCCAACGGTTTTTCGTATTTCAATAACCAGTGGCATTTATTTTATCAAGCGTTTCCTTTCGGGAGTGTTCACGGACTAAAAAGTTGGGCCCACTTAACTTCCTCCGACTTAATTCACTGGGATTATGAAGGAATTGCCCTTTATCCCGACTCTCAATATGATTCTCACGGCGTCTATTCAGGTTCAGCTTTACCAATAGATAACCAACTATGTTTATTTTATACAGGGAATGTTCGTGATCAAACTTGGCAACGATTTGCATATCAAAATATTGCATGGCTGAATTCTTTAGGTGCGATCACAAAGGAATCAACACCATTCCTACCAATTGACCCCAATTATTCTTCCCATTTTCGTGATCCGATGGTATTTCCTTATCAAGAAGGACTTGTTTTATTAATTGGTGCTAGTGATTTAAATAGACAAGGAAAAATTGTGGTCTATTTTTCTAAAGATCGAAACGTACACAATTTTCATCAACTTGGCGAATTGACGTTCACCGACCAAGAATTAGGCTACATGGTTGAATGCCCCAATTTGGTATTTATTGATGGCCAGCCTGTCTTATTATTTTGCCCACAAGGTCTATCTCCATCTGTAAAAAGTTATCAGAATATCTATCCGAATATGCACACATTGGCCGAAACGTTTGATTTGGAGAATCTTTCTTTAGTTCAGGCTGGGCCTTTTGAAAATTTAGATGAAGGATTTGATGTCTACGCCACTCAAGCCTTTAATGCGCCAGATGGTCGTGCACTTGCGGTCAGTTGGATTGGGTTGCCAGAAATCACTTACCCAAGTGATGTGGAGGGTTGGGCAAATGGCTTAAGTCTGGTTAAAGAACTCACAATTCACAACGGGAAACTATTTCAATATCCAGTTTCTGAAACAGAAATGCTTCGTCAATCCGCCACTACTTTATCAAATGGCTGCCATTTTTTATCTACTGCTTCTTTTGAATTAGAAGTGGATATTCCCAAAAATGAGATTGCTTTTATTCGGCTTTTAGCGAACGAAACGGGTTCAAAAGGACTTTTAATTACAATTGATACGATTCATGGTAAAATAACCTTTGATCGAACATTTGCTGGCCAATCTTTTGCTGAAAAGTATGGCACAATTCGTGAAACTAAAATTAGGAAAAATAAGTCAGTTCAGTTAACTATTTTTGTTGATTGTTCTGTTGCAGAAATCTATGTAAATAAAGGTGAAAAAACGATGACTGGTCGCTTCTTTCCAGATAAAGCGCAACAGTATCTTCATCTATCCAAGACGGCAAAAGCTTGTTTTTATGAGCTGGAAAATACGAATAATTAGGAATGATGGTGAATTTTGATGGTGGTTAAATTAACGGATGTAGCTAAGCTTGCTGGGGTGAGCCCGACAACGGTAAGCCGCGTGATTAATAATTATGGTTATCTTAGTCAAAAAACAATTGATAAAGTTCATCAAGCGATGGAAGAATTAAATTATCAACCTAATGGATTAGCCAGAAGCCTCCAAGGAAAAAGTACGCAGCTGATTGGTTTAGTCTTCCCTTCTGTTAGTCATCCATTTTTTGGTGAATTAATTGAAACACTGGAAAGAAAGCTCTTTGTTCAAGGATATAAAGTGATTTTATGTGATAGTGAAAAAGATCCAGAAAAAGAGCGCGCCTATTTACGAATGCTCGCTGCAAATAAAGTGGACGGTGTAATCACTGGTAGCCATAACTTAGCTATTAACGAATATGAAAATGTTTCACTACCTATTGTTTCCTTTGACCGTTTCTTGGCACCTGGCATTCCAATTGTCTCTTCGCAAAACTTTCAAGGTGGCCAAAAAGCCACTGAAGCCTTATTTGCAAGTGGTGCACAAAAGATTGCAATTATTACTGGTGCTAATAACACAGGCGCACCTAGCGATTATCGATTGGCTGGTTATAAACAAACGATGGAAAAATATGGCGCAGAAAAAACGATTCTACAAATTGATAATGGAACCTCAACAACATTAAAAAATCTAGAAATCGAACGTTTGCTTCAAAATAAAACTGTAGACGGCATCTTTTGTACCGATGATTTGACAGCAATTACAGTTATGAATATTGCTCAAAAATTGAAGATATCCATTCCTGAAGAATTAAAAGTAATTGGTTATGATGGGACAAAATTAATCAAAAGAATTGCCCCACAACTATCAACCATTGTGCAGCCAATCGACGAGATGTGTGACGTTATGATTGACTTACTGCTTCGTAGAATGAAGGATCCTGATGTTGCACTCGAGGAAAATTATCCTATTCCAATTCAGCTATCATTGTCTGAATCCTGTTAAAAAAGACACCTTTTCAGGTGTCTTTTTTTATTCTTAATTCCTCATTTGCCTATTTTCCCTTAATTCCAAAGTACAGAGATTAAATAATACAACAACATGATCCCTACAAATACACCGAGCATTAGTAAAACATACCACCAATTTTTGGCGCTATAGGTTTCATTTTTATCTTTTTCGGTTCGTTTCCCGGCAGCCCATTTCCATAAATCGTAATTATTCATCTCTCTCACCACCTTTAATGGGTTTATTAACTTAAATCTAACACGGAATGACAGAACTTGAAAACAAAAGGATCACCCGCGTATGCAATGGATGATCCTTTTTGGGCACTATTCTTCTGGTAACCCATTATTTTTAATTACTGATTGGTACCAATAAAAACTATCTTTTTTAATGCGTCGTAAATCTTTTAACTCATGGTCTTCACGATTGACGTAAATAAAACCGTAGCGTTTTTTGAATCCTTGATGAGAACTTAAAATATCCATGACCGACCAAGGGCAATAGCCAAACAACTCAACACCGTCAGAAATAGCCGCATGACAAGCAGCAATATGATCATGCAAATACGCAATTCGATAGTCATCATGAACTTTTCCGTCCTCTGTTAGGTGATCGGGTGTGCCTAAACCGTTTTCTGTAATGATTAATGGCAAACGGTATTGACGATAATAATCATTTAAAACTAAACGTAGACCAGTTGGATCAATTTGGGCACCATACTTAGAGGTTTTTAAATGTTGATTTTTTTCGATTTTAAAATAACCGTATAGATCAAAATCAATGTCCTTTTCTTTCGTACCCAATGGGTGTTGCTCATCTGTCGGTAAATAGCTAGCGACTAACGTCCGATAATAATTAAGAGCGATAAAATCTGGTTTAGCGGCTTTCAAAATTGCTTGATCTTCTGGCTGTGTTTCGGGATAAATGCCGCATTTGGTCAAATACTCTTGATAGTAACCTGGGTATTCGCCAAAACAATACATTTCTAGAGCGTAATTCGTTTTAAAGTTATCATTCATACGAGCCGCCCAAACATCTTCAGGCTTATTAGAACTAGGATAAGTCATCGTTGAGGAAACAGAGGGACCGACTTTTCCCCCAGCGACCAATTGGTGACAATCATTCGTCGCTAACGCATGGGCAACAAACATATGGTAATCCATTTGTGCACGAATTTTTTCAGCATTTTCTGGTGCAACATCGTACATATTCATTCGTTCATCAACACGAATCATTAAGTTTTGTTCGTTTGTAACTTGCCAATTTTTGACTCGATCACCAAACGCTTGATAACAAACTTGCGCATAGCGTTGAAATGCGGAAACGCAGCGACGATCCGCCCAACCATTGTATTTTTCCACCAATGCAAAAGGTAAATCAAAATGATAAAGTGTGACAAACGGCAAAATATCGTTTTCTAAAAGTGTATCAATGACGGCATTATAAAAATCGATGCCGGCTTGATTGATTTCGCCATCACCTGTTGGAATGATTCGTGCCCATGAAAGAGAAAAACGATAGGTTTTTAAGCCTAATTCTTTCATTAACGCAATGTCCTCTTTGAAATGATGATAAAAATCGCTGGCGACTTTCGTATCTGCTTGTACAGCTGACTTTTTAAAAGAATTGTAATCAGCAACTGTTAGGCCTTTGCCGTCCTCATTCCAAGCGCCCTCAATTTGAAAAGCGGAGGAAGAAGCGCCCCATAAAAAATCGTTCTTAAATTGTTTAACCATTAGTTTTGCTCCTTTACTTGCATGAAAAATAAATTTGTTTGTGGTGTAATCTCTGTTTGTTTGGTTGTCTCAATTACAGCCATTTCCGCAGTATTTGTTACGATGACTAAGACGGTTGGATCATAACCAGCAGCTTGGATGATTTGTTTATCAAAAGAAAGCAGCTTTTGTCCTAGCCTGACTCTTTCTCCTACTTTTACGAACGTTTCAAATCCCCGCCCTTTTAATTCGACGGTATTGATTCCAATGTGAAGGAGGATTTCAGCACCATTGTCTAACTTTAAGCCAATTGCATGATGAGTTGGATATAAAGCCGTCACTTGCCCATTTCCTGGTGAAACAATTTGTTCCTCTGTCGGATAAATAGCTAGCGTTTTTCCCATTTGTTGAGAAGCAAAGACTTCATCGTTGATTTGGTCTAAAGATACGAGTTGTCCTTGAACAGGTGCTTGAATCCGTTGTTTTTCTTTGACTGTCCCTGCCTCTGTCTTTAAGCCGGGTTCTTGACGTGACTCGTCAAGCGGTAAATCATTAAAGCCTAGAAAAATCGTTAATAGAAATGCACCAAAAAAAGCAATGCCACAACCTAATAAATAACAAATAAAGGCTTTGGTTCCTGCTTCTGCGTAAACTGGGATGGTCAAGAGTCCTTGGTTAGCGAAGGCTGTCCCGTAGGAACCGCCCCAGCCCATTAAGGCCCCGCCTGCTGCTCCGCTAGCCACCGCATAAATCATCGGTTTTTTTAACCGCAAGTTTGCCCCATAAATGGCTGGTTCTGTGATACCAAATAATGCAGTCACTGTTGCAGAGGCAGCAACAGCTTTCAAGTCTTTATTTTTTGTACGGACAAACACGCCAAATGCGGCGCCCGCTTGAGAAAAGTTCGCTGCACCAGCAAACGCTAGCAAATTTTGCCGTCCTGTTCGAGCGACATCATTAATCCCAATTGGCACAAGCCCACGGTGAGCCCCAAAAATGACTAAGACACACCAAATTCCGCCGATAAAACCGCCTAACAAGATGGGACTCAAATTCATTATATAATAATACAACCAATTCACGCCGTCACCTAAATAAATCCCTATCGGTCCAAATAATAATAAAGTGGCTGGAATCATTAAAAGTAATGATAGCGTAGGAACCATAATAATTTTTAGAACTTCTGGAATGACTTTTTCCAAAAAGCGTTGCACATAAGCTAAAATAAAAATTGCAAGAATAATAGGAATTACTGTGGAAACATAATTGGCTTTGGTCACATGTAATCCAAACAAGGTAACCGCTGATTCTTCAGTCATTAATGAAACGATGGTTGGATAACATAAGGTGGCACCAATTACCATGGCGATATATTCGTTTGTTTTGAAAACCTTAGCAGCTGAATAACCTAAAATAACTGGCATAAAATAAAAAAGTGCATCGGAAGCGGCGCTTAAAATAATATACGTATTCAAAGGTTTTAAATCGACCTGGTAAAAATTGTTTGCGACCATCACAGCGATGGCTAGAATTCCTTTTAACATGCCTGAAGCGGCAATTGCTGGTACGACAGGCGTGAAAATCGCGGCAACAGTATTTAAAATTCGATTACCTAATGAATTTTTTTCTTTTGTAGATGTTTTGGTCGTAAGTTGCTGAGCCAACAAAGGTTCTAGAGCATTATAGACATGCGCGACTTTATTGCCTAAAACCACTTGATACTGCCCGCCGCTTTCAACAACAGAAATGACACCTTCTGTTTGTAGTAAGGCTTCTTTGTTCGCTTGTTTCGTATCTTTCAATACGAAACGCAATCGTGTATAACAATGTGTGACATCCACGATATTGTCTTTGCCACCTACGTCTTTCAAAATTTCTTTTGCTATTGCTTGGTAGTCCATGGTGACCACTCCTTATCTATAAAATAACAGCTCAATAAAAAAGACCAAATCACACATGCACGTTTCAGCAAACACACTCAATATTTGCTCGTCGTGAATGTCCCTTTGATCTGATCTACGTAATAACTATGTTTCTCACGATAGAATAGCTGATTGAATTTATTTTTAATTTACCATTATTTAGAGGGATTATCAATGAATTAGGTAGACCACCTCAGTGTTTTGTTACTAAAATCAGCAGTGAAAATAGTAGTTTACTACATTCACTGCTGATTTATTTGATTACAAGACTGGGGACAACAAGCGTGAAAAGTTTTGCTTGAAGCGTAGCCAGTACCCTTGTTTTTTAATTATCTCGTCGGTTAGTAAGACACTTTTTTCTATATCTTCTTCAAAGACTTGCGCTAACATCCACGCAATGTCGGGATTGTAAATAAACGTACTCACCTCAAAATTCAATGAATAACTGCGAATATCTTGGTTTGTTGTGCCAACCATAGCTAATTCATCATCAATCACCATTGTTTTTGCATGAATAAACCCACTATCATAAATATAAATTTTAATGCCGCGTTTGTGTAAGTAATTCGCGTAATATTGTGTTGCGCGGTAAATAAAGGGATGGTCAGGCATACAAGGAATCATAATTCGCACGTCGACACCTGAACGAACCGCCACTAACAACGCATTAATCATACTATCGTCAGGGATTAAATACGGTGTTTGAATCCAGACACTCTTTTCTGCAGAAAAAATCATCCGAACAAACCCGCTTTTCAAAATTTCTTCTTCTGAATCAGGACCATCTGAAACAACTTGTAAGGACAAATGCTCCACTTCATGATCTTCTGGTAATTTAAAATATTTTTCATGATACGTCATACGTTCTTCAGGATATTTGACTGAAGCATTCCAATCCATGATAAATATCTCTTGCAATGAAAATACGGCCGTCCCGACCAAACGAATATGGGTATCTCGCCAGTAACCAAATTTTTCGGTGACATTCAAATATTGATCCCCAACATTGAACCCGCCGGTCCAGCCAATTTTCCCATCGATGACAACAATTTTCCGATGCAAGTGATAATTTAGACGTGTTTTACGGATCATATCGCGAGAAGTAATAAAGGGAGCTACTTTTCCTCCAGCGTCAACGTAACGAGCAAAAAACTTTTTATTTGCGCCGGGTGAACCCCAAGGATCGTAAATTAAGTAAACTTCCACGCCTTCATGCAACTTTTCGATTAATACATCTAAAAATTGATTGCCAATTGTGTCATTAAAAAACGCATAATACTCCACATGAACGGTTTCTTTCGCTGCACGAATATCTTCAAATAATGCTTGGAATTTTTCTTGGCCATCTGTGAATAATTGCAAACTATTTCTTTTGGCCAACGGTGATGCGTCCATATTCCGGAAATAACGATTTAAAACTTTCGCATCATAAAGTAAATCATAACGTTTATCGCGCCCTGCTTTTTTGTTATCAACGTCCACTTTTTCTTTAATTCGTTGAACCATTTGTTTTTCATCATCAGACAATTTAAAAACTTCTTGTCCATCGATACCTCGCCCACAGAATAAGTAAATAATAAAGCCGATACCAGGCAAGAAAATCAACGTCATCATCCATGCTAAAACGCTGGAAATACTACGAGGTTTTCTAAAAACAGTAATTAAGGCAGCAATAACGTTAATTACTAATAAAAATAACAAAATCCAAACAAAAATTTTCATCGCTTACCTCCTTTTTACTTCATACTAAGATTATATCAAATAACAGTTAAATTAGGCGAATAATATGAGCGAGTATTCAAAAAAGAATTCATTTCTATAAGTGTTTCGCCTTTGATTCTCAGTTTTTCTGTACTATAATGAGGGCTGGATGTAAAGATTTTGAAAAGAGGTACTTATTTTATGGTCGTTGATTTGAAAATGTTAGCTATGATTTTTATCATTAATTTTGCGTATATTACCTTAAATACTATTCGTTTTATGTTAACGATGAAAGGTTATCGGGTTATTGCACCGCTGGTTAGTATGGCTGAAATAACAATTTATGTCTTAGGGCTGAGTATGGTTCTGAATCGGTTAGACAATCCTTTAAATTTACTTGTTTATGCGCTTGGTTACGCTGTTGGCATTAGTGTAGGAATTAAAATCGAAGACTATTTGGCCTTGGGTTATATGATGGTATCGGTTATCCTCCCTTCTACTACTGAACAATTTCATTTACCAGAAACACTTCGTGAACACGGCTATGGTGTTACACAAAGTGTCGCCTACGGACGCGAAGGAGAACGAATGGTTTTAGAAATCCTTTCCCCAAGAAAAAACGAACGTACATTGTACAAATTAATCAATCAATTAGAGCCGAGAGCATTTATCATTTCCTATGAGCCTAAGTTCATTTCTGGTGGTTTTTGGACGAAAAAAGTTCGTAAAAGAAATGACGCCATTTCTCACTAAGAAGCGGCGTCATTTCTTGTTATTGATTTTTAGTTTACATAATAAAATTATCGTAACTTTAATTTATTCTAAGATAACTTAGAGAGTTCGTACCTAGTTGCTCAATCAATTGTTGCATAAAAACTAAGCGTTCGATGGCCGATCGGTTAGCAATTTTTCCATAATAAAATGCTAGAATATCCGACTGTGCTTCTAAAGGCTCGGCTTGTTCCGTTGCTACTGGTAAAAGGAGTTTTAAGTGGTCCTGGTCAATCGTAATCACTTGGGTCAAGTGCAAACTTTCTTGAAAAATATTAGGCACAGTACTGACTTTGCGGCCTCGCAGAGCTTGTTTAATGACTCTTCTCGCTTGCGAAAGATAGTATTCAGGATTTACGTCCCCTAGCAAGTCATATAAAGCGCTGAAGGCTTCTGGCAAGGCTTCCTCTTTGCCCAAATAATCAAAATAACGAGGCATTGTTGGAACCTCTGTCTTTTCTTTTTCAAGCGTAATTATAGATAGTTGTGCCGAGGCCAATCTTTGTTTTTGATAAAATGAGAGGCCACCGCTCACGCCAAAAAAATAGTCTTCCTCTTCTGGAAACACTTGTGGCCAAAAAGATTCAGCTAGCCAAAATAATTGCTCTGTTACAGTTCCTTTAAACTTAGGAAGTTCGTCTTCAGCCAAGGTCAAACTCGCAACTTCAGCTGCCGTATAAATAGGAAAATTCAAACGATATTGACGATTTTCCCGAATGATTAACTGACAATCAATCATTTCTGATAAAAATTGTTCTAACTTGGCTTCTGTTGCAAAAGCCGCTTTTAATTGTCTTAAAATGATTCTTTCTTCCCGATGTTCATACATAAAAGTAACAAGAGGGAAAAAAAGTGATTGGTTGAGCAAATGATTGTATTGTTTCGTTTGTTGCGGAGAATGATAGTAAATTGCTAAATCATTCATGTTAACGCCCCTTTACTATTGAAGCGCCTAAGCAACAAGGAATTTATCGCGTTGCTTAGGCGCTTACGGTTTTAGTTAAAGACTTCTGTTAATTGTGGTACTACTTGTTTTTTACGAGAAACAACGCCTGGTAAGAACGCACGATTGTTAACTAATGTTACATTGAACGCTGCTTCAATTTTGGCTTGTTCCGCACCAATCGCTAATAATTCAGAATCACTGTCTAGGATATTCGTAATAATTAAGACAAACAAGTCATAATTATTGGCTGCATTTTCTGCGGCCATAGCTGCTTCTAATTCAGCTTGACGATCTAAAACTTCTGCTAAGTCGACGGTATTTACTTGAGCAACGCGAACTGTTTTGCCGTTCATTGGGAAGCTTTTAGCATCTAAATCTAAAAGAACTTCAGCTGATTTATCGCTTAAATTTGTTCCTGCTTTTAATAAGTCAAGACCATAGCCTTCTAAATTAATTTCAGCAATATCAGCTAGGGCGTGCGCTGCATCGATGTCTTCTTGTGTGCAAGTTGGTGATTTAAATAATAATGTATCAGAAATAATCGCTGAGACCATCATACCAGCAATTTGAGCTGGAATTGTCACGTTATTTTCTTTAAACATTTTATAGATGATTGTACTGGTACACCCTACTGGTTCTGCACGATAATACAATGGATCTGCTGTTTCGAAGTTGGCAATCCGGTGATGATCCACTACTGCTAAAATGTTTACTTCAGCGATATCTGAAATGCTTTGTTGGAATTCGTTATGATCCACTAACATGACTTGGTTTGTTTCGCTAGCTGCTTCAGTGACAACACGTGGTGCTTCAATATTAAAATAATCTAAGGCATATTGAGTTTCTTCACTTGGTGTTCCTAAAGCGACAGCTTCTGTCTCTTTTCCTAATTCTTTTTGTAAGTAAGCAAAACTAATTGCTGCTCCGATAGCATCTGTATCAGGATTTTGGTGTCCAAAAACTAAAATTTTTGACATAATACACACTCCTTGGTTTTGATTCACTCTTAATGATAACAAAAAATAGAAAAGAAACAACAAAAAAATTGTCTTCTTTTCTATTTTTTCGTTTGTTAACGTGCTAGATAACCTTGATAGTCCTCGACATGTAGTAGTTTTTTCGCATTTTCAACACGATCATTTTTAGGAGGCTCAATTCCTTCTAATGGATAAGGAATACCTAGTTCTTCCCATTTGTACTTGCCCATCGTATGGTAAGGAAGCACTTCAACTTTATCTACATTGTTTAATGTTTTTATGAAGGCATCCAGACGGATTAAATATTCGTCGTAATCACTACGTTGAGGCACCAATACGTGGCGAATCCAAACAGGTTTGTCAATTTCAGATAAATAGGTAGCCATCTCTAAAATATTATCATTTGATTGCGTTGTTAACAGTTTATGTTGCTCGTTATCAATATGTTTGATGTCAAATAAGAGTAAATCTGTATACTTCATCAATTCATCAAATTGACTAATGAAGGGTTCTTCCCGAGTAAAAGGCTTGCCACACGTATCTAAGGTTGTATGAATGCCTTGTGCTTTGGCTTTTTTAAATAAATCGATCAAAAAGTCCATTTGCAATAGCGGCTCACCACCACTGACAGTGATACCACCCTTTTCGCCCCAATAAGAGCGAAAACGTAATGCTTCCTCTAATACTTCGTCAGTCGTCACCACACGACCACCGGAACCAATTTTCCAAGTATCTGGATTATGACAGAATTGACATCTCATGCGACACCCTTGTGTAAATACGATAAAACGGACACCTGGGCCATCAACGGTACCAAAATTTTCTGTTGAATGAATTCTACCTGTAACTGGTGTTGTCATAATGATCCCTCTTCTTTCAAATGAAAAGGATGACACGTTAAATGTCACCCTTTCAGTTAAATAATGTAAATGTTTTTTATAGTCTGTCGTGTGAAGTTCTTGAAATAACGTCTGCTTGTTGTTCAGGAGTTAAGTCACGGAATTTCACGGCATATCCAGATACACGGATAGTTAAGTTTGGATATTTTTCTGGATGTGCTTGTGCATCTAATAATAATTCGTTTGTAAATACGTTTACGTTTAAGTGGTAACCACCTTTATCGAAGTAGCCATCTAATACGTTACGTAAGTTGTTAATTCTTGTGTCGTCGTCTTTACCTAAACCATTAGGGTTGATGGTTTGTGTATTAGAAATACCATCTAAAGCGATTGTATATTCTAAACGAGCTGTTGAGTTTAATGAAGCTAATAAGCCATTTTTCTCACCTAAGAATTTACCGTCTTGATAACTTGGGTTCGCACCTGGTGCAAGAGGTTTGCCGGCACGACGTCCGTCAGGCGTGTTCCCTGTTGCTTTACCATAAACAACGTTTGAAGTGATTGTTAATAATGAAGTCGTTGGTTTAGAGTTACGGTATGTGTGTTGACGTTTAATTTGTGTCATAAAGTAATCTAAAATCCAGTTAGCCATTGCATCGGCTTCTTCGTTATCATTTCCGTATGTTGGGAATTCTTTTGTTGGTACATAATCAATTGCCATACCATCTTCGTCACGGATTACTTCTACTTCACCGTGTTTAATTGCCATGATACTATCAGTCGCATGAGAGATTCCGGCAATACCAGTTGCGAATGTCCGTTGTAAATCAGTATCCATTAAAGCTAATTGTGGTGCTTCATATGCATATTTATCATGCATGTAATGAATAATGTTTAATGTGTTAACGTACAATTCAGCTAACCAGTCTAAGATGTCTTTATAGCGTTCCATGAATTCGTGGTAATCTAATTTGTCACCAGTCATTGGACGATATTTTGGTGCTACTTGCATTTTAGTTTTTTCGTCGACCCCGCCGTTAATTGCATAAAGAACAGCTTTCGCTAAGTTCGCACGAGCGCCGAAGAATTGCATATCTTTACCCATAACTGTTGCAGAAACACAACATGCGATTGCACAGTCGTCAGAGCCCCAGTTTTCACGTAATAAGTCATCGTTTTCAAATTGGATAGATGAGCTTTCTTTCGCGATTTTAGCTGCATATGTTCTGAAACCTTCTGGTAAGTGAGAAGAATATAATACAGTTAAGTTAGGTTCTGGAGATGGTCCCATGTTTGTTAATGTGTGTAAGATACGGAAGTCATTTTTGGTAACTAATGAACGACCGTCAATACCCATACCAGCAATAGATAATGTTGCCCAAATTGGATAACCAGAGAATAATTGGTTGTATTCTGGTGTCCGTGCAAATTTAACCATACGTAATTTCATGATTAAATGGTCAATCATTTCTTGTGCTTCGAATTCAGTGATTAAACCAGCTTCTAAGTCACGTTGGATATAGATATCTAAGAATGCTGAGATACGACCAATTGACATTGCCGCACCATTTTGAGATTTAATGGCACCTAGGTAACCAAAGTATAACCATTGGATTGCTTCTTGCGCATTTGCAGCAGGACGAGAAATATCGAAACCATAAGAAGCAGCCATTTGTTTTAAGTCATTTAACGCACGGTATTGTTCAGAAATTTCTTCACGTAAGCGAATAACATCGTCTGTCATTTCTTTGTTACCAGTGTTATCATGATCTTTTTTCTTTTGTTCCATTAAGTAGTCGATACCATATAATGCGATACGACGATAGTCACCGATAATACGGCCACGGCCATAAGCATCTGGAAGACCAGTAATGATTTTGTTTTTACGTGCTAAACGCATTTCAGCTGTGTAGGCATCAAAAACACCTTGGTTATGTGTTTTTCTGTATTCTGTGAAGATTTTTGTCATTTCTTCGTCAGTTTCATAACCATTTGAAACTAAGGCATTGTTCGCCATTTTAATACCACCGAATGGCATAAATGCTTGTTTTAATGGTACATCTGTTTGTAAACCGACAATTTTTTCTTCTTCTTTGATTAAGTAACCAGGTTCATGTGACGTAATAGTTGCTGGGATATCGCTATCCATGTCATAAACGCCATTTTTTTCATGTTGGATTTCAAATAATTCTTGTAGTTTTGTCCATAATTTGTCAGTGCTCGGAGCGATTGGTTCTAAGAAACTGTCGTCGCCTTTGTACTCTGTGTAGTTGTTTTGAATAAAATCACGAGTGTCAACGCTTGTTCTCCATTTGTCGCCTTTAAAGCCTTCCCATTGTTTCATGAAGTGTTTGCCTCCTTAGTTAACTGCTACTTGATTGTATGTAACAGCTTTATGTGATTAGTATAACACATAACCTTTTAGATGCAAGCGTTTTTTTATTATTTATTGCACTTTCTTAATAAATAAATGGGGATCAAAGATTCTAAATGCTGATATATAAACATTTATACTTGTGAAAATAAGAACGATTTATAGTTGTTATCACTTGTGAAAAATGTACTTCTGTATTAAAAACAGCAGCTATCTGTATTAATACAGATAGCTGCTGTGGAGATATTTATAACACAGTTCAGTTTGTTTGTTCTTCTTCAATCACTGCAGAATGCATCTCGTGGACTTCCATTACTTGGCCATCTTTTTGTTCATCGATGACAAAGGAACCGTTGGATGTTCGTTCACTGATTGGATAGTTTTTCGACTGAATAACTTCTTGTGTGCCTTTTTGCGTAGTAACTAATAAATCTAAATCGGTACTTTCAGACATAAAGACAACACGATGTGGATTTTTCTTCAATTCCCGTAAGACCATTAATCCACGTTTTGCTCGTCCTAATTGTGTTAATTCTTGGGCTAACATGCGTTTAACACCGCCACGTTGGGTAACGATGACAATCGGTGTATCCCCTTCAGAATGAACCAGTAAACCATTAACGACATAATCGTCTTCTTTGAGGTTCATTGATTTAACTCCAGCCGCTTTACTACCCACAACAGGTACTTCATATAATGGATAGCGTAAGCCAAAACCGCGATTGCTAACGAGGAAAACATCCAATAAGTCTTGATCATTTGTTAAATAAACATTGGTAATTTCATCTTGGTCTGATTTTAATTTCATACAAGATGTCGGGCGGCTCTTATAAGTGCGCCAAGGCTCAAAATCAGCCATTTTGGTTTGTTTAATCATGCCAGCTTTTGTAATGAAAACAAAGGTTTTTGTCGGACTTAACTCTTTATAAGGATATACAGCAATAATCGATTCATCGATAGCAAGATTTAAAATGGTTTGAGAAATATGTTCGCCAATTTCTTTCCAGCGTAAATCTGGCAACTCATGGACGGGGCGATAGATCATATTTCCTTTATTTGTTACTAGTAAAAGATGATCTAATGTATTGACTTCGCCAGCATATAGTAAAAAGTCGCCTTCTTTCATGCCGATTTCTTCTGGTTTTGATGCTGTATAAGAACGAATACTACTCCGCTTGATATAGCCTTCGTGCGTCACGGTTACGACCACGTCTTCCTGTGCAACTAACACGGCTGTTTCAATCTTGATTTCTTGGATTTCCTCTTCAATTTGAGTTAAGCGCGGATTGCCATATTGCTTTTTAACTTCGCGAAGTTCTTTTTTCATGACTGAGAATAGTTCTTTTTCATTGTTTAAAATGTTCAATAACTCAGCAATTTGTTGTTCTAAAGTTTTCGCTTCTTCTTGTAAATCAGTAATATCCGTATTGGTTAAACGGTATAGCTGTAAAGTAACGATTGCTTCAGCTTGTTCTTCAGTAAACGCATAGTCGGATACTAAGTTCTTCTTCGCATCTTTTTTATCTTTACTGCCACGGATTGTTGCAATCACTTTATCTAAGATAGACAATGCTTTAATTAAACCAGCAACAATGTGCTCACGTTTGCGAGCTTTGTCCAACTCAAATTGACAACGGTTAATGATAACTGATTTGCGGTGAGTAATGTAACTTTCTAAAATCCGTTTTAGGCCCACTTGTTGCGGGGTCATGTTGTCGATGGCTACCATGTTAAAGTTGTAATTGATTTGCAATTCAGTGTTTTTAAATAGATAATTTAAAATACCTTCTGCATTGACATCTTTTTTTAGTTCAACAACAATTTGCAAGCCAGTTCTGTCACTTTCGTCACGAACTTCGGCAATGCCGTCTACTTTTTTATTTAAACGGATTTCATCCATCTTCTTCACTAGCGTTGCTTTGTTGACTTCATAAGGAATTTCAGAAATGACAATTTGTTGTTTGCCGCCTTTTAAGGGCTCAATCTTTGTCTTCGCACGTAAAATTACTTTACCACGGCCGGTTTCGTAGGCTTTTTTAATTTCTGCTTTTCCTTGTAAGATCCCACCTGTTGGAAAATCTGGTCCTGGAATGTATTCCATTAATTTCTCTAAACTTGCATTAGGATGATCAATTAAATACACGGTCCCATCAATAATTTCCGCTAAATTATGTGTAGGAATTTCTGTTGCATAACCTGCTGAAATCCCCGTTGAGCCATTTACCAATAAATTAGGATATTTGGCTGGTAAAACAGTGGGTTCTTTTTCTGTATCGTCAAAATTCCAGACGAAATCGACGGTATTTTTGTCGATATCTTTTAACAACTCACCACTTAACTGTGATAAACGAGCTTCTGTATAACGCATCGCCGCTGGCGGGTCGCCATCCATACTTCCATTGTTTCCGTGCATTTCAATTAGTACTTCCCGTAATTTCCAGTCTTGACTTAGACGGACCATCGCTTCATAAATACTGCTGTCGCCATGGGGATGATAATTCCCCATAATGTTTCCGACAGATTTTGCTGATTTACGAAAGCCTTTATCAAAGGTATTGCCGTCTTTATTCATTGAAAAGAGAATGCGGCGTTGTACTGGTTTTAGCCCATCTCGAATATCTGGTAGGGCCCGTTCTTGAATGATGTATTTGGAATATCTTCCAAAACGATCGCCCATTACTTCTTCAAGGGTTAATTCTTGAACTTCTTGGCGTTTTTCCAAAATTGTCACTCCCTACTCTATGTCAAACAAACTGATTTCAGTGTCATCGGTTTGTTCTGCTTCTTTTGTTTTTTCCGCATCTAAAAGACTTTCTCCTGTTGGTGTAGAAGTGTCTTCTTCTGAACGATCTAAAATACTGCCATCTTCTTCCAACGTAAATTGAACATGTTGTTCAATCCATTTTCGACGAGGTTCGACTTTGTCGCCCATTAATGTGGTCACACGGCGTTCTGCTTGAGCTGCATCATCAATCCGAACACGAATTAAGGTTCTAGTTTCAGGATCCATCGTTGTTTCCCAAAGTTGTTCTGCATTCATTTCCCCCAGACCTTTATAGCGTTGGAGCATATAGCCTTTACCAACTTTATCAATCACTTCTGCCAATTCACCATCGGTCCAAGCATACTCAATGACTGATTTTTTTCCAGTTCCTTTAGAGACTTTATAAAGTGGTGGTAAGGCAATGTAGACTTTGCCGGCTTCAATTAATGGTTTCATATAACGATAGAAGAACGTTAATAGCAACACTTGAATATGGGCACCATCGGTATCCGCATCGGTCATGATGATGATTTTATCATAATTACAATCTTCAATTGAAAATTCAGGACCGACGCCTGCGCCAATTGTATAGATCATAGTATTGATTTCTTCGTTTTTCAAGATGTCTTGCATTTTCGCTTTTTCCGTATTAATGACTTTTCCTCGTAGCGGTAAAATGGCTTGAAATTTCCGATCGCGTCCTTGTTTTGCTGAGCCACCGGCCGAGTCTCCTTCGACAAGATATAGTTCATTTTTCTTAGGATTTCTAGATTGAGCCGGTGTTAATTTTCCAGAAAGTAACGATTCACCTTTTTTCCGTTTTTTACCGTTCCGGCTTTCTTCACGAGCTTTGCGAGCCGCTTCACGGGCTTCACGGGCTTTAATCGCTTTCCGAATTAATGATTGACTCATTTCACTGTTTTCTTGTAAATAGAAGCCCATTTGTTCGCCTACGACGTTATCGACAACGGTTCTTGCTAAAGGTGTACCTAATTTTCCTTTGGTTTGGCCCTCGAACTGTAGTAAGTTTTCTGGTACTCGAATAGAAAGGACGGCTGCTAAGCCTTCACGGAAGTCGCTACCTTCTAAATTTTTATCTTTTTCTTTTAATAGTCCTACTTTACGTGCATATTCATTGTACGCCTTTGTCATTGACGTTTTCATACCGACTTCGTGGGTACCGCCATCTTTTGTGCGGACATTGTTAACGAAAGATAAAACATTTTCAGAATAGCCATCGTTGTATTGGTAAGCTAATTCAACTTCAATACCTTCTTTGGCTCCTGAAAAATAAACAACGGGTGTTAATGTATCTTTTTCTTCATTTAGATAGGCAACAAATTCTTTAATGCCTTCTTCGTAGTGGAAGACTTCTTCTTTGGGTTCTTCCCCACGTTCATCCGTTAAAGTAATTTTGACGCCTTTTAATAAGAAAGCTGATTCTCTCAAACGTTCTGCTAAAATTTCGTAAGAAAAATTTGTCGTAGAGAAAATGGTGTCGTCAGGTAAAAAAGTAACGGAGGTGCCGTTGCGTTTTTTTGTTTTGCCGATTTTTTTTAAGGTACCAACTGGTTTACCGCCGTCCTCAAATCGTTCCATGTATTCTACGCCATCACGAACAATATGAACTTCTAACCACTTCGATAAGGCATTAACAACACTGGCACCCACCCCATGGAGTCCGCCTGAAGTTTTATAGCCACCTTGGCCAAACTTACCACCCGCATGTAAGACAGTAAAAATTACTTCTACTGTTGGGATACCAGAAGCATGCATCCCTGTTGGCATTCCGCGGCCAGAGTCTGCAACACAAATACTATTATCTTTTTGGATAGTTACGTTGATTTCATTCCCGTAGCCAGATAACGCTTCATCGACTGCGTTATCGACAATTTCATAGACTAAGTGATGGAGTCCACGGCTATCGGTTGAACCGATATACATACCAGGTCTTTTCCTCACTGCTTCCAATCCTTCTAGGACTTGGATAGAGGCATCATTGTACTCATTGTTAATTTTTTTAGCCAAAGAAAAAACTCCTTATACTTAGATTCTCGTTTAGTTAATAAGCGTACATTAACTATTTCTTAAAGAATTAGAAGAAGAGTGAGCGGGTTTCTTGCGTTTTCCGTTCGCTCCTTCTAAAACCATCATTACAATAATACTCTATCTGGGTCAAAAAAAAAAGAGCTTTCCGTTCAGGACGCTCTTTCTTTATAAAATTACACGTGTTTATTCAGCATCTGCCATTTTTGCCAATTCAATTTTAATACAACGGTTCATAATAACTTGACGACCTTCATTTAATAACAAGTTCGCTGCCTCTTCATTTTCCAAACCTAGTTGGGCCCAAAAGACAGGCGCTTCTGTTTTCAATGTTTCTGCGGCCACTTCTGGCAAAAATTCACTCCGCCGAAAGACGTCAACAATATCAATCTTTTCAGGAATCTCTGTTAATGTCCCATAAACCGTTTCGCCAAGCACCGTTTCACCTTTTAAAACTGGATTGACAGGCAATACACGATAGCCATGTTGCTGTAAAATTTCCGCAATTTTGTAACTTGTGCGGTCGGGCTTGTTACTCAAACCAACCACCGCAATATTTTTTGCTTGTTTTAAAATATCAAAAATTTGATTTTGACTTGGATTCTCAAATGTCATTCACTCAACCCCTTTTTTCGTTCTTATTTATTATAACGCTGAGTAAAGGGTTTTGGCAAAATTATTCTCTGACTGCCGATAAAATAATTATTGGCTTTGCCAATCTGCTGGATAAGTCACGTAGACAAAGCGAGCATCACCCGTCACTGAAAATTGAATTTTGCTACTTTTCGGGATTAAAATAATTTCGCCGGCTGTTGCAGAAATTTTACGTCCGTCAATCAGTATATCTAATTGTCCTGAAATAATATAATCAATTTCATCGTATTCTAGTGTCCAGTCGAAGGTGGTATCTTTCATCACCATTAAACCGCAACCAAGGCGCGGGCTTTCTTCTAAAGAAAACAGATCTTTTGTGTAAACAATGTCCGCTGGGTTGCCTGTATCTAAGCGGTCGTCTTCTGTTACGTCGATTTCGGGTAATTTGATGGACATAATTCCACTTGGATCCACTTGTTTAGTCGGCATTAATTTTTCTGTGACAATTTGTCGAACAAGCGTTTCAATCATTTCACGATTTAATTCTGTCATATTTACACCTCATTATTTCACTTCTGTTTCGGGTTTCCCTAGCATTCGATTTGCCATAAAGATAGCCACAAAAATGGCGGTAATCCCTCCAACTAATTTGCCAACAATCATTGGAAAAATCATTTCTTTTGCTACGCCTGCAGTAAAACCAAGGTGGTCACCTAAAACGAAAGAAGCCGAAACAGCAAAAGCGATATTAATAATTTTTCCTCGATTATCCATGTCTTTTAACATTTGGAACATGGGAATATTGTTAGCTAATGTAGCAACCATTCCTGCAGCCGCTACTTCATTCATTCCTAAAACTTTTCCTAGTTTCATCAATGGTTTATTAAAGACTTTCGTAATCACAGCTACTAAACAGAAAGCGCCAGCTAAAGTTAAAGCAATCCCGCCAACGACTTCAATTCCTTCAGTAACTGGTGCAATGCCAGGAATCACTGTAATTCCTAATAATAGTTGAATCGCCCCCACAACTAAACCAAAGATAGCGACAATCACTACGCCTTGACCAAAAATTTGGAAGCCTTTAATCATGCCCTTTGGCGCTAACCATAAACCTAAAATAATTAAAGCGGCAACAATAATAATTGGAATTAAGTTAGGAATAATCAATGACAATGGCATGCCAGCTGTTAAACCACCTGCTAATAAACCAAAAGGAATTGTAATAATCCCGCTCAAAACACCTGTTGCTAAGAATTGTTGGTCGTCTTTTTGGATAATGCCAAGCGCTACTGGAATTGTAAAGACTAACGTTGGTCCCATCATTGCACCTAAGATTGCCCCCGCAAATAAACCAGCTTGCGGATCATTGGCTAATTGTTGCGCTAACGCAAAGCCGCCCATATCATTGGCCAATAAGGTTGTGGCAAACATTGCTGGATCAGCCCCTAGTAATTCATAGACAGGAACGACAATCGGACTTAAAAGATTGGCTAAGACAGGCGCTAAAGTGATAATCCCTACCATAGAAAGCGCTAGAGAACCCATAGCCATAATCCCTTCCTCAAATTGCTCCCCTAAACCTAGTTTGTTGCCAATACATTTATCGATTCCTCCAATAATCATGAAAAGAACCATAATATACATAATAATTTCATTAATGCTCATGTCTCGTCCTCCCTATTCTTCCTCTGTAGAATCAATGACACCAACAATCATTGCATCAATTGGGACATTCGGATCTTCTGCCGAAATACGGGCAGCATTGCCTTGACTAATTAACACTTTGTCCCCGACACCAGCTCCAGCGTTGTCAGCAGCAATTAAAAATCCTTGCTTTTCGTCCCCTTGATTCAAAATATCAACCATCATAAATTTCCAGCCATTTAATTTTTCATCTTTTCTTGTTGACCAAAGGCTACCAGTCACTTTTCCTAAAAGCATCGTTTTTCCTCCTTACGTCAGCAATTGATGTTTCCTAGCATAATCTTTCGCTAACGGGGTTAAATAGGCGTTTTTACTTAAAGAAACACCTGATTCTGTCATTCTTATCAATTGTTTTTCAGTAATGTAGGTTCGTTTGGTCTCAGCTAAAGAACGAAGTTGTTTTTGACAGGCCGCCTGAAACACAGCGTAATTTTCTGAATCATGATAAAAAATCAGCCCAAACTGTTGGCACATGTCCACGTTTTCCTGAATCGTTTGTTTCAAACGATACTTCAATCGTGAATTTTTAGTCACTGAAGGTATTGGGGTTAAAACCAATACCGGCTTACCTTCAAATAAGAATGCTAAGATGTTTTTGACTAATTCATCCGTTTCCTGTAAATGCGCAATCGCATTTACTTGGGAAATCGTTAGCCTCTTTACAACCAAGCCTCGTGCTAGCTTCTGCTCCTTGGTTACCCAATTTACATCAGGAAAACGAACAAACATTTCTTCAGGAAATGCTTCTTTTGCTTCTGCTAAAGCCACTGAATAAGACGACGACAGCAATTGTTGACAAATTTGATCAGTAATCTGTTGAATCAAATTTTCCATTTCAGAAACGTTCATTGTCCTTCCTCCTTTTACTTAAGAATATAGCCACGAGCTCCTTTGGTTAAGCCGCAAGCGTTGGCTTCATCGTAGTCAATGTGCATGTACGTTGCAAATCGCGGACTGATTCGCACAACTACATCATCAAAGATTAACGGACGTGTGCCTTCCACTTTGACTTGCACAATTTGGCTATTGCTTACTTTATTTTTTAAGGCATCTTCTGGTGTCATGTGAATATGACGTTTGGCAACAATTAAGCCGTGACTTAATGTCACAACTGCTGATCCGTTCATCAACGTGACGCCGGGTGTCCCTTCTGTCTTGCCACTCTCTCTAACCGGGGCGTTAATTCCTAAAATACGTGTATCCGTCATAGAGACTTCAACTTGTGATTCGCTACGTTCAGGGCCTAAAATAACCACATTTTGAAAAAGTCCTTTAGGTCCAGCAACCGTAATTCGTTCTTTACAAACGAACTGTCCAGGTTGTGATAAATCTTTCACTTTTGTTAGTTGATATCCTGGTCCAAATAATGCATCAATCTCTTGACGAGACAAATGAACATGTCGGCCAGAAGCTTCAACTTCAAAAGTATTTTGTTGTTGTTGCTGAATTCGTTTAACAACTTCTTCAACAATTTCATTCATTGAATCCAATTTGTTCATCTCCTAGTTTCGTGATATTTCAGCCATGGTGCTAATTAATTCTGTAGCCCAAGCTTGAAAAAGTCCGAACAGTTGTGATTCTCCTTTTAACTGGAGAATAATTTTATCTAGTTGTAATTGAATTTCTTTTGAGGAATAGCGCCATTGTCTCTGTTGGTTAGTTAGAATAGTTACCTTTGATTCCAAAATGACTGGTTCCATTACAAGCGACTGTTCTAAAATAAATTTCTCTAACCACTGTTGTTGTTGTTCGAAATATAACCAACCTTCTGTTGATAACGCTTCATTCGTTAAGAAAGGCAAATACAATAGATGGCTTAAGTGCCGAATCTCATAAATTGTTTCTTTTGATAAATGTTCTTGTTTTTGTTTTTGTGAGGAGGCCTTCACTGAATGAACCTCAGAAAGCAATGGGTTTGTTGAAGAGAAGCTGCTATTAATCCGATGCTCGCGTAGATAGCTTTTGGCGGCTGGCGTCAGAAAACTGCCTACAGGAAACACAAAATCCGTGCCATCTTCTAGTTCTTTTTTAAGCCTTTTGATGCGAAGCATATCTTCTGTAATAACTGTCATAACACCCCTCCTCAATGAAAGTTTAGGACAGAAGTAATGAACCTACCTCTGCCCCAAAAAATCAAAATTATAATTCAGTTGTTGCGTGTGGTAAAATAGCGTCTACTTCTGTATGTGGACGTGGAATTACATGGACAGATAATAATTCGCCAACACGTTCTGCTGCAGCAGCACCAGCATCTGTTGCTGCTTTTACGGCACCAACGTCACCGCGAACCATTACTGTAACTAAACCGCCACCGACTTGTTCTTTTCCAATTAAAGTAACGTTTGCCGCTTTCACCATTGCATCGGCTGCTTCAACAGCACCTACTAAACCACGAGTTTCGATCATTCCTAAAGCATTTGTACTTGACATTATAATTTCCTCCTAAGATGTATGTTTTATTTTTAAAAATTTGGGACAATTAGCAATTTGACTTAGGTCCCAAACCCTAAATCCAATAATTTATTTGTTTTACTCTTACTCGCTCGTTTCTTGTTAGTTTAAGCGAGCTAAAACTTGAGCTACCACGGCATTTACTAGTTCTTCTTGATTGGTTGTTTCGCAAGAAGTAGCCACAGATGTGGTTGATGTTTGACCAAATTCTTGACGAATCTCTTCTAAATCACGCACGCCATAAGCAACACGACGTAAATTGAACAGATTTTCAACCCCAATATTATCAGAAGTTGAGCTGCCACCAACTGCGCCACAACCTAGTGTTAATGCTGGCACTAAGTTAGTTGAAGCACCAATTCCGCCAAGTGTACCAGAGGTGTTAACAAGCAAACGAGAGACGGGTTTTCTTAAGCCAAATTCACGAATGACTTCTTTGTTTTCTGTGTGAATGCCCATTGTATGACCCGCACCTTCACCTTTCAAAATTTCAATTGATAACGCGCAAGCTGCTTCCCAGTTTTCAACTGTATAGAAAGCAATAATCGGCGCCAATTTTTCTCTTGAAAATGGATATTTCAAGCCTACATGTGTTTCCTCGGCAACAATTAAGCGGCGATCTTTTGGAATAGATAAACCAACTAATGAAGCAATATGTTGAACGGAACGACCCACGATTTGCGGGTTCATTGTACCGTTTGGTCGTAAAATAAATTTAGCTAATTTGTCGGCTTCGGCTGGACTTAAGAAATACGCTCCCTGCTTAATTAACTCTTCTTTGACCGCTTCACGGTTGACAGTTTCAACAATAATTGATTGTTCCGATGCACAAATTGTACCGTTATCGAAAGTTTTTGAATCCATTATTTGTTTCACTGCATGAGGAACATTTGCGCTTCGTTCGATGTAGGCTGGTCCATTACCAGGCCCAACACCGATTGCTGGTGTTCCAGAAGAGTACGCGGCTTTAACCATTGCGTTTCCACCAGTAGCTAAAATTAAATTTGTTTCTTTATTTTTCATTAATTCGCTGGTCGCTTGCATGGTTGGCGTTTTGATGACCGAGACACAACCTTCTGGTGCCCCTGCAGCAATAGCCGCTTTTTGGATAATTTCCACTGTTTCAATAATCGATTTCAACGCATTGGGATGTGGTGAAAAAACAATGCTGTTGGCAGCTTTTAATGAAATTAATGCTTTGTAAATGACTGTTGATGTCGGGTTGGTAGAAGGAATTAATCCTGCAATTACACCCACTGGGACAGCAATTTCAGTGACTTTTTTGGCAGCATCATCATGGATCACACCAACTGTAGCTTTGTCCTTCATTTCGTCATATACTACTTTTGAAGCGAAAGCATTTTTGATGATTTTATCTTCATAGATACCAAATCCTGTTTCTTCATTGGCCATTTTCGCTAACTTTTCTCGTTGGTTAAATGTAGCCTCTGAAACCGCTTGAACAATCGCATCGATTTGTTTTTGCGAAAATGTTGCTAATACTTGCTGTGCCTCTTTGGCTTTTCTGATTAAATTTCTTGTTTCTTGGATGGAACGTAAGTCTTTATCTACTAATTCCACTCGTCTTCACTTCTTTCTATTTCAGCCATGATTGCTTGAATTAAAGCTTCTTTATTGGCAAATTTAATCTCACTTTTCTTTAAACTACTTAGGTTCATTTTGTAGGCTTGTTTGCGTAAATCAACCACGCGTTGTGTTTCTAATTTTTGGCGTGTGCCTGTGTGTTCTTCCAAATCTGGTGTTTCAATCTCTTCTTCAATTACTTCTACTTGTTCCATCGGTTCAGGTGCTGACTTGGGTTCTGGATCTGATAAAATTACTTCCGTTTGAGCATCAACCCGTGAGATCACATGATGAGCAATTAAACAATTTAATTCTTTAGCTACTTCCGTGCCTACTTCAACGGCAGCTTGGACCGCGGCAACGTCACCAATCAGTTCCACAGTTGTTAAACCGCCATTAATAATTTCAGCTTTTAACAAAGTAACGTCGGCGGCTTTCAATGCCGCATCGGCCACACTAATGGCACCTAAAAATCCTTTGACTTCGACCATTCCTAATGCTTTCATTCAGGTCACATCCTTAATAACTCAACGGATTGTCAGCGATATTTTGAATGACTTGTTCAAACGCACTGCAAGCAGCTTTACATGCAGATTGACTACCTGTCAATAAGGCGCCGCCAAAGTTCGTTTCAGAAGGTGGTCCATAAAAGACACCCATTTGAACATCGGCAGCTTTCATTGCTGCATCTAAGCCAACCATTGCTTCTAGCGGTGGTGCAATCAGATAAGCAATCGCTTCACCTTCAGGAATATTCGCTTGTTCAGATAAAAAGCTACCCGTTCTTGATACTACATGTGCAAAATAAACAATACTGTCATCTTCGTTAGCACTATAGAAGCTGGCTTCTTCTTCAATGACTTGCGTAATGACACTCAAGCCACTATTGACTTCGGCAGGACTCGGACCAGCAATAATGCCAATCACTTCACCGGCTAATTTGGTTGAAGCATTTGCTGCGCCAGCATACATACTTTTACCGTAAACTACAGTAACATCGGCGGCTTTAGTTGCTTCATCTAATGCAACATAAGTGACATCATCACAATCGGAAGTAACAATTCCTAATGAGCGATGTTCTGGTTTCAATGATAATTCTTTTGCTAATGCCGGATCGACATTGGGAATGACTTTCATACTTAGGACATTTGCGCCTAGACGATCATTTTTCATGAGAAATCCTCCTTTATTCAGCTTCTTTTAAATCAATACCAGATTTTTTCTTGTCTAACATTTTTTTGATAATTTCGGCAATGTAGGCCCCTGCTTCAACAGCCGGTGTCCCACCTTTGTGAATATTTGAAATAACTGTCCGCCGTGCTTCTGGCATACCGACAGTTGGTTTGTAGGCAATGTAGGCACTCATAGATTCAGCTGTTACTAAACCAGGACGTTCGCCAACTAGCAAGCAAACAACATCAGCGTCAGTGATTTCACCAATTTTATCCATTGCTGGCACGCGACAATATTTAACAAAAACTACATTGTCGAAATCTAAGTTGTACATGTTTAATCCTTGTTTAATTGCTGGTAGGACTTCTTTAATATTCGCTTCGATAGCAGCTGAACTAAGGCCATCCCCTACGACCATTTGGATTTTGGCTTTTGGTGTCGTATTTTTCCGAATGATTTCACTATTTTCTTCATCAAATTGACGACCATAATCTGGACGTGTTAAATATTCATCTTTACTGTTACAGATTGTTTTTGTAGAAATAAAATTCATTTCTTTTACCAAGTCTTCGCTTACGTCTGAAAAGACCGCATCTTGTGCTGCCGCATGGTCCGCTCGGAAACGTAATGTTGAACTAGTCATATAACGCGTCCCTGCACGACCAACGCCTAAACGAGCTGGCGAGAAAGCTTTCATTTTTAATAGTGCTTCAGGATCAACGGCATTTTTCAATAGTAATTGTTTACGTAAATCTACTTCAGTAATGTCAGGAATTAGGCCTTCTTCAATTTCTGTCGTTTCAGTGACGTGTGTTGTGACTGGTTTTTCTTCAGCAGTCACAGTGGCAGTCGAAACCGCTTGATTGTCAGCGACCATTTCTGTTAAAATTCCGGCAATCATTTCTTTTAATTCTTTTTCGTTCATTTGTATTCTCACCTCGTTTATTTAATAAATACAGATGCATCGCCAGCGCGACTTGTTAATTTTCCGTTTTCCATTAAGCCCATTTTTTCCATCCATTCTTCAAATTCTTTAATTGGACGTAAGCCTAATGTTTCACGAATCGTCGCAGTTTCATGGAACCCAGTTGTTTGATAATTTAACATGACATCATCGCCATGAGGAATCCCCATGATATACGTACAACCAGCTGTTGCTAATAACATTGCTAAGTTTTCCATATCATTTTGATCAGCTTTCATATGGTTGGTGTAGCAGACATCACAGCCCATTGAAATTCCAGTTAATTTGCCCATGAAATGATCTTCTAAACCAGCGCGGATGACTTGTTTTGAATCGTAAAGATATTCTGGTCCAATAAAGCCGACAACAGTATTTACAATATACGGATCAAATTTTTTGGCTAAGCCATAACAACGCGCTTCCATTGTGACTTGGTCTGCGCCAAAGTTCGCTTCAGAAGAAAGTTCTGAGCCTTGACCTGTTTCAAAATACATCACATTAGGACCAGCTGCTTGACCACTGTGAAGCGCTAAATCTTGTGCTTCAGCTAAAATTTCTGCATTTAAACCAAATGCTGTGTTCCCTTTTTCTGAACCAGCGATGGATTGAAAGACTAAGCCAGTTGGCGCGCCTTGACGCATGGCTTCCATTTGTGTCGTTACGTGAGCAAGCACGCAAGTTTGTGTTGGAATTTCCCATTCGCTGCGGAACTCTTCAAATTTGTTTAAGATCCGTTTAACACTTTCTGTAGAATCATCAACAGGATTCAAACCAATTAACGCATCACCGGCGCCATAAGAAAGACCTTCCATAACTGAAGCCATAATGCCATCGACATTATCGGTTGGATGGTTCGGCTGTAAACGATTTGAAAAAGTTCCGGGACGGCCAATCGTTGTGTTGGCGGTTTTTTCAATATTGATTTTTTTTGCGCCAACAATTAGATCCATGTTGGACATTAATTTACAGACAGCAGCAATCATTTCAGAAGTGAGTCCACGGGAAATTCGTTTGATATCAAAATCGGTTGTTTCCGAAGATAAGATAAATTCGCGTAATTCTGCAACTGTCCAATGTTTAATACTTTCAAAAATTCGCATATTGACTTGGTCAATAATAATGCGTGTCACTTCGTCTTCGTCATAATCAACGACGGGATTGTTAAACAAGTCATTTAAGGACAATTCTGATAAAACGACTTTCGCCGCCACGCGTTCTTCGGCTGAATTAGCAGCTACGCCAGCTAACTTGTCGCCAGACTTTTCTTCATTGGCTTTGGCTAAGACTTCTTTAACGGATGTAAATTGATAGACTTTGCCAAATAGTTTGGTTTTTAAAATCATCTTTGTGTCGCTCCTTTTTAATTAAATACTAAGGTCTTAACAATGACTGGAAGGACGGCTCCTTCTGCCACTGGTAAACCGATATCTACATAATCACCGTTTTCTACTTTGACCGAATCAAGACAGATAAACGGATAGTCTTTTGGCAGATGGGCACTTAAGGCATGCCCTAAAGCTTTCGCCATGTCTTCATCCACCATAACAATAATGGGAATTTGTTCAGCAACTAAACTAGCTAATCCTTCCACAATCCCTTGACCATAGCGTTGAATATCAGCAAATGTTGGATTGCTCATGCCTCTAATTGCTAGGGCAATCTGGGGCGTTTCTTCAATACGATGCCAATTGAGTTTTTCTTGGATTCGCTGGCCTAGTTCTGTCACAGTAAGGGTTTCATCCTCTTGCGCTAATTTTAGAATTGGGATATTTTTTACCGGCAAAATTTGCTCACGATAAGCGATCGTGCTTCCGCTAATTTCAGCAGTGTGTGAACCTGCTCCGACGACCGTCGCTCGGATTGTTTCTGCGCTTTCTAAGACTTCTTTTTCCGAAAAAATCAGTGACTTTCTCAGATATTTTCCTAAAAGCAAGCCGATGTCTCCATATTTAAAGAGATTCGTACTTGTCGTATTTAAGCAATCAGCCACACCACCAGAAAATGTTACAATTGGTAATTCCTCAGCTTTTCGTAGTGGATGGTTGGTTACTAATAACTGGTAGAACGGACTTTGTGTCCCCAAGCCAATGCTATTTTCTAACACGGCAACTAATTCCGAAATAATTGGCAGTAAGTTTTGTTCGGTGGCTTGGTCACCAAGGTGCAAGGTTAGCCCTTTTTTATTTATAATTTCTTGAATCTTCGGAGCTATATAGGTGATTTTTTGTTGTTGATCTAATTTAATTAAGCGTCCGCCAATGTCAAAACAAGCCGTATCAATCACTTCACCATCTTTAAAGACAGCTAAATTTGTCGTTCCACCACCAATGTCTAAATTAACCACTGGTTTGCGTTTCGTTTCAGAATAAGCTTGAGCACCAGCGCCTTTCCCGGCAATGATACTTTCTAAATCAGGACCAGCCGTAGCAACGACAAAATCACCTGCATAGCCACTAAGTGCTCGTAGCACATTGTTGGCATTGCTTTTTCGAGCAGTTTCACCTGTGATAATTACCGCACCCATTTGAATATCTTGTTTATGAATGCCTGCTTGGCGATATTGCTCCGCTACAAACGCTTTGATAGGTTCTGCATCAATTTCTGATTGGTTAAGTAAGGGTGTAAAGATAATGTCACTTCGGTAAATGACTTTTTTATCAGAAATGCTGATACGTGGTACTGTAAACGCAGAGGCAAAATTTTCAACAGTTAATTCTGACAAGACTAATTGGGTTGTAGACGTCCCTAAATCAATCCCTACGGTTAAAAGTGCTTCCTTCGACATCGCCTGACTCGCCTCCTTTTGCATACAAAAAGGCACTTAAAGAATCGTTAGAAAATTTCTTTCTACTTTTCTTTAAGCGCCTTTGCTTAATCAATGAACAACATCACTGGTGTTCTGTTCGAAATAGAAACAGGTTTTAGTTCCCTGTTTATTGGATTCAATTGTAATTTTTCCTTTTAGTTTATCTTTTACGTAGCTTTTGACAATCATCAAACCTAAACTGGTCTCGTTACTTTGATGAACATCATAGCCTTTACCATTATCTGTAACAGTAATGGTAATCATTTTATTATCTAATGTTCCACTAAGTTTAACAACGCCACTTGTTTGTGGCTCAAATGCATGATCAAAAATGTTTTGTAATAGTTCGTTGACAACAAGGGAAATGGTAACCATTTGTTCGCTAGAAACCATAATGGCTGGATCAACATCCATCATCATCTCAATGGGTTGTGCGCCTTGAAAAAGATGTCTAAAATTATACATCACTGCTTCCAATGTTTGCCGTAAAGCAACGTCATCTTTGACTTGTTTTGACAGCAATTCATGGGTGGCTGCAATCGCCATAATTCGATTGACACTTTCATGAAGGACTTTTTTTGCTTCGGGGCTTTGCGTTCGCCGTTCTTGAATACGCAATAAGGAAACCACCGATTGCAAGTTATTTTTAACACGATGATGAATTTCACGAATCGCAACAGATTTGGAAATAATTTCCGCTTCTTTTTCTTTAAATTCTGTATTGTCTTGAATAATCATAATCAGTTGTTCTTCTGATGCCAACCACACTTTCCGAACCTTAAAATAATAATTAAGGTAGGTCGTTTTGCTTTCAATTGGTTGATTACTCATTTTATATTTCATTTGATACAACACATATTCAAAAGTTGTATAATCGATGGACAAATTGTCATAACTCATTCCAATGATATTATCCCGATAACCAAGTTTGCGATAAAGCTCTTGTGCATTGTGATTGGTAATTAATAAGTGACCCGCCGCATCAAAAATCAAAACGGCTTCTGCCAATTGATCAATAAATAATGCGTCGACTTGACTAGTTGATTTCGCTACTTTTGCTAACTGGCAGTTATTTAGCTCCTCTTTTTGTAAGTCCGCTTGAATCTCTTCATCTGCCGCAATCTCGACAATAATGACACCAATCGTTCGATGTTCATTGCGAATGGGATAGATATTTTGCTTAATCAAACGATTTTCCTGAGTCACTGCTAACAAACCAATGCTATTTAAGCTAGTTTGCATGGTACGCAGAACACCAGGTTCATTTTTTAATAAAGCTTCCATCCCGACGACATCTCCGCTATATAAAGAAGTTGTCTTCGCAGGCGGCTTATGATAAACGACTAGTGCTTGCTGTGACATTTCCTTATACACATCAATAAAAACATCTGCACTTTGATAGAGTGTCGTCGAAGAAAGATAACGTGCTGTACGTTGTAATTCTTTAATGTCTGATTCTGAAAGATTGGTATATTGGTGACATAATTGCTCTAATCGTTTCATTTATTCATCATCCATTACAATCAATTCTGCAATTTCACTCATACGTGCGCGTTTGTTCATACTTAACGTACGCAACATTTGGTAGGCTTCTTCTTCCGATATATGATTTTCTTTTACAAGAATACCTTTGGCTTTTTCGATAATTTTACGTTCTTCTAATTTTAAACTTAATTTATCGATTTGATTTAGTAACAGCTGCGTTTGTTTGCCTCGTTCAATGCTCATTTCAATTGTAGGTATTAATGATTTTTCGTCTAGAGGTTTAACTAAATAACCCAGTGCGCCTAATTTTTTAGCCTTGTCCGTATTTTGTACGTCACTGTATGCAGATAAAAAGACAATACTACTGGCTAGTTGGTCTTGAACAATTTTTTTACCTGCTTTTAGACCATCTAAAATTGGCATTTGAATGTCCATTAATACTAGGTCAGGTTGTGTTTTTTTACATACTTCAATTGCTTCAAAACCATCAGCTGCTTCACCGACTACTTCGTACCCTGCTTCTATCACAATATCACGAATATCGAGTCTCGTAATAGGTTCATCATCGACTATTACAATTCGTCCATCCATTTTCTTCACGCCCTTGTCCTTTCAACGCTATGTTCTGGTAATTTTACAAGTTACAGAAAAGTTTAAAATCTGTTGTAAACCTTCAATCACCGCTTGTAAGGCTGCTTCCACTGAGCTTACGTCACCAGAAATGACTACCGATCCAGAAAAACGATCAATAAAACCGATTTGGATATCTCCGCTTTTAGTCGCAATATCAACAGCGATAATTGCCGCTTCGCTCGGAGTGATTGTCAAAATACCTAGTGCATTGCTGGTGCCTTCTGGCAATCCTAATTTTGTATAAATTTCTTTATTAGGACTAGCAATGATGTGCGCTAACGTTACTTGTTTCCCAGGAACATATTCTTGAATCATTCGTTGTTTTTCTTCCAACCAGACTCGCTCCTTTAATTTAGCAAATAAAAAATCCTCAATAAAAAACGTAAAGGTTCCACTTTCGCTTTCTACTAAGGAGCTTCTTTGCTCTTAAATTTTGAAGCACGCCGTTGTGCTACCCACATTATATGTTATCGATTTCATCCTGTCAATCGCTTATAAGATAGAATTTAAAATTTTTGTCACTTCTTCTGTTGTTGGTTGGACAGGATTTGTTTTGGTGCAGCCATCCATCAATGCGCCTTCAGCTATTTTTGGGATTGCAGCTTGGACTTCTTCTTTTGGTAAACCATAATCACTAAAAGTGGCAGGCATGTTTAATTTTTGACGGAGTTGCTTGATTTGTCGAATAAATTGTTGAACACCAATCCGTGCATTGGTTGTCTGTGTATCATTTAGACAATTTGCTAACTGCGCATAACGTTTAGCTGTTGGTTCGTTGGTGACTTTGCCATTCGCTAAGCCACTGTTATATGCAATGACTTCCGGTAAGAGCATCGCATTCATTCGTCCATGTGGCACATGTAAACGCGCACCGGCCGCATGAGCAATACCGTGATTCAAGCCTAACGAAGTAACATTAAACGCCATCCCTGCCATACATGAAGCTAAATGCATATTTTCACGGGCTTGTTGGTTGCTACCCTCATTAAAGGCTATTTCTAAATTGTCGAATACTAAGCGAACGACTTTTTCGCACAACGCATCTGAAATCGGATTTGCTTCTGTTGAAACATACGCTTCAATAACATGTGTTAAGACGTCCATTCCTGTATCCGCTGTGATTTTTGGTGGCACACTCATCACTAAATTTGTATCTAAAATCGCAATTTCTGGTTGAATTTCATCCGTTACAAGCGGGATTTTGGTGCCAGTTTCAGCAACCGTAATCACTGAAAAATTCGTAACTTCTGAACCAGTCCCACTAGTTGTAGGAACCGCAATAAACTCAGCAATCTGAGTTTGCAAAGTACGTTTGCCAAAAAATTTCATTGCTTTGGCCGCATCAATAGCGGATCCCCCACCTAAAGCTAATATCGTATCTCCTTGAAATGTCGCTAAATGCTTAATTCCCGCAGCAATCTTATCAATTGGTGGATCGGGGATGATATCACTAAAAATTTGCCATTCACTTTTTGTTAAATGCTTTGTCACTTCATTCACAAATCCAGAGTCAACCATGAATGGATCTGTGACAATGAAAACACGTCTATCATGAAGTGTTTCCAAATTGGCTAATGCGCCTTCTCCTACCCATAGTTCGGTAGGGAAATGAATTGTTTTCATCTCAATTCCTCCTTAATAAAATACAAAAAGACACTTCAAACAAACGAAAAATCATCTGTCTGAAGCGTCTTTGCTTCCTTATGTATACGCCATTGTACACGAAACCTTATCCATAGAGTACAACGCCTTTAATTAATTGTCAATAAAAAAAGGGAATATAGCAGTACGTCATTGTACCTGAAATCTCCTTCAACATTGAAAGACCAGCCCAAAATTCCCAAAAGCACTTCCTCGTGCCATTAATTGGATTAATACAAATATCTTGGGCTGGATTTTCAACACAAGCGTTGTTAAGAAACATCCTGTTTTGCCTCGAAACAGCATGCCCAATAATGAAAAAATGAAAAGACCTGACTTAAAAGCAACCTTGCTTCTTCACAGTGGCGGGACCGTGCCAGATTCTCACTGGCTTCCATTCATATTTTTCATAAAATATTCGTTTAATCTATCTGAAATTTACCATAAGTTTTTTAGAAAAGCAACTGTTTACAATCCATCTTCTTTAATTTTATGGAAAACCATTTCGCTTCGTTCATAAAAAACATCAGGTCGTTGTGCTTGAACATTTAAATAGCGAGCCAACGCATAAAAATAATCTGATAAACGATTGGTAAAAATTAATACCTCTTCGTTAATTTTGGCTGTCCAATTTAAACGAACAATGATGCGTTCTGCGCGCCGTGCAATCGTCCGAGCTACATGAACCATACTGGCTGCTGGGGTTCCGCCAGGTAAAATAAAACGATCAATATCTGGTGATTGTGCAGTGTAGAAATCAATCCGCTGTTCTAGCCAATGCACACTTTCCTTTTGTAATTTAAATGGTCGTTGTGCTTCAATCGGTGTTGACAAATCTGTTCCCGCATCAAAAAGTAAATGTTGTAAAGCTTCTAGTTCTTCTTTAATTTCTTGATTTTCTTGTGGAAGTTGGCTGATAATATAGCCCACCCAAGAATTCAATTCATCAATCGTTCCATAACTTTCAACTCGATCAGAATCCTTAGCGACGGTTGAGCTGCCGACTAATTTCGTCATTCCCTTATCGCCAGTTTTTGTATAAATTTTCATTCTGCTTCATCCTCCTCTAAATAATCTACTAATTCTTGCAAGCCAATTTTTTCAACAGAAGAAATTTCAAAAATTCTTGTTGCACCCGCACTTTTTAATTGTTGCCGAACAATATCTAACTGCTGAGAATCTTGTGCTAAATCAATCTTGGTTAAAATACCAATGATTTCTTTCGGGAAAATACTACCAAATCCTGGTGAAAAAACTTGTTGTGTTTCTACAGCACTTTGAACCAAACCGATCACATCTGCTTCTGCCGCTGTGACGTTTAACGCATTATAATATTGTCGATGCAAAATAAACTCACCTGGTGTATCAATCATTTCTGTATGAAATTCCACCGCCTGTGTTTTATCATAAATTAATTCTTTGCCTTGCAGAGCTTGACATAACGTGGTTTTGCCACAACCGATAGCTCCCATTAAAATGATTCGTTTCATCGCTACCTCCATAAAAAAGGAGCCCAAAGCAAGTACCATCACGTACTTAGTCTTGGGCTCCTTTGCCGATTTGTTAAAACACGCCATTGTGTTTCTGCTTCTTTGCCTTTATCTTACCTGTTTCCAAAAAACTTGTCAAAATTATTGAATAGTTTCCCAAACTTTATGTTGTTTCTGAAAATAGGAGACAATATCTGTTTCAAAAATCGTTTGTAAAAATTCTTTGGAAGCCAACGTTTGAAAATCACCTTGCGCGGCCACTTTCCCTTGCTTCATAAACACAATTTTTTCACTTAGCGTTAACGCTAAACGGATATCATGAAACACCCCGATTAACGTTTTCCCTTCTTGCGCACTCCACTCATTTAACTGCTGAATCAATTCTTGTTGATACCGAATATCCAAATGATTATTGGGTTCATCCAATAAAATAATTTCTGGATCTTGTACAAATAATTTAGCCAAAAATACTCGTTGTTGTTGTCCTCCTGAAAGCTGATTGACAACTTTATCTTTTAAAGGCAATAAACCCGTGCGTTCTAAATAATAAAGGACTCGTTCTTTTTCTTGTTTAGAAACAATAGGTAAAAAACGTTGTGCTTGTTGTCGATACGCCCCCATCAAAACTGTTTCGTAAACCGTATAATCAAAAGCAACTGTCGTGAATTGACTCATCATCGCTACTTTCGTTGCCAATTCCTTCCGCTTTTGTCCATGAACTTCTTGACCATCAATTAAAACAGAACCACTATAAGGGACAAGTCCGGCAATCGTTTTTAAAAGTGTCGTTTTACCGCAACCATTTGGACCTAAAATACAAGTTTTACTACCTGTCGGAAAAACGAGGGAAATATCTTTTAAAATGGGGGTTTGTTGGAGCGTTACAGCTGTTTCTTTTAATTCAATCATGCAGCAACGCCCCTTTTTTTAAAGTAAATATACAAGAAGAATGGCGCTCCAATCAAGGCTGTTACGGCCCCGATGGGAATTTCTCTTGGTGATAAAATCGTGCGAGCAATTGTGTCCCCTATTACCATGATGGTCCCACCTAAGATTGCTGAACCGGGAATCAGCCAGCGATGAGTCGCCCCTAAATAGCGACGGACAATATGTGGTGCTATTAAATCAACAAAACCAATCACACCGACAAATGAAACCGCACTTCCTGCTAGTAAACTAGCCAAAAGAATAATGCGTAGTTTTGCTGTTTTGACTTCTACTCCCGCTAACATCGCATGTTCTTCTCCTAAACCGAGAACATCCAATGCGTTGGCATCAAACCAAAGAAACAGACTGCTGACAAGCAAGATTGGACAATAAATAGCAATTTTTTGCCAATTACTGCCAGAAAAACTACCCATTTGCCAAAAGACTAATTGTTTCAAATAATCTTGGAAAAGTGCTGTAATCAACGTCAAAATAGCACCGACAAACAAGGTCATAATCATTCCCACTAAAACAACTGTTTGATTGGACATTTGACTATCCATTGTTTGCGTAAATAACAAAACTAAAAAGACCGTTGCTAAGCCAAAGATAAAACCAGTTAAAGGCAATAAAAATGCCCCTAAGATCGAAGCAGTTACTCCAGTTACCATGATTAACGCAGCGCCTAAGGATGCTCCCGCTGATACGCCCAAAGTATACGAAGAAGCTAAAGGATTACCTAAGAGTGATTGCATCACCGTGCCACTTACTGCTAAGCCTGCGCCCACGAGATAGGCCATCACGACACGCGGTAACCGTACATTCCAGATGATTCCCTCTAAAATCCCGTCTTCTGAAACCGTCTTTTTCACTAAAATTTGAAGCAAATCCGTTAACGAAATCTGAACACTTCCAATTTTAATACCCAAAAAGAGCATGCTCATACTAATCAAGAGCATCAGTATGAGACACGTTTTTTTACTCATCTTTTAAATCCTTGTATTCCTCTGGATAAACAGCTTTTGCCATTTGTTTTAATGCTTTGGTAATGTGGTTATTTGGTAAAGAGCTAGACATGTTGTCAATTTCGAAAACTTCTTTGTTTTGAACTGCAGTAACGCTTTCCCAGTTTTTACGAGCTAAAATTTCTTTGGCGGGATCTTTCATATAGTTAACATTGGTTAAAATGACTTCTGGTTTTGCAGCAATGGCCGCTTCTTCTGTCACTGGTAACCAGCCTTTTTCATTTGCCAAAACATTTTTTGCCCCAATTGTTTCAATCATTTCATTTAAAAATGTCCCATTACCAAAACTATAAATGTCTGGTAAGGCAGCTACTTCAAACAAAACAGTTTTTGGTTTTTTAATGGTTTTACCAATTTTGGCTACTTCGTCGATTTCTTGATCCATTGTTTTGATTAACTTTTGTCCTTTTTCATGTTCAGATAAGCTATCCGCGATGAATTGGACGTCTTCTTTGATTGCTTTGATGCTTGTACTAGTGGGGATATTAACGACTGTAATTCCAGCATCTTCCACTTGTTTCCAAACACTTTCTGAGCTAGCTAAATTGATGTCATTCACATAAACAATTTGTGGTTTCAAGGCAATCAATTTTTCGGCATCGACAGCCATCATATCCATTTGTGGTAATTTTTTTAAATCAGTCATCATTGTGCTACTTTGAGTATCAACTGCGATTAATTGGTCGGTTTTACCTAAGTCTTCAATCACTTCTGTTGTTGATGGCACTAGGGAAATAATTTTGGTTGCTTCTTTGGGTAAAGTAATTTCTTTGCCGCTACGGTCTTTGGTTGGTAACGTTACTTCTGTTTTTTCAGAAGAGGTAGTTGCTTTCTTTTCCTGTTTACCACACCCTGCTAAGCCAAGTGTTGCTACTAAACCTAAAGTCATCATTGTTAAAGTAAATTTTTTCATTTTTTCATCCTCGCATTCGTCTATTTTATTTTGGGGAAAATTTTCTGAAATGAACCTCCTTTGTCTCAACGTCAAAACAATACAAAAAAACCACTTTTTTCTCCAATAGAAAAAAAGCAGTCACTTAACTATGCTAATGATATACTCAGCCAGTTATCTTCAAAGCCCCTTCTTTTTCCTACAAAAGAATGATTAGACTTATCAAGCCGGTATCCTGACTTAGCTTCTTCTTACTCCCAATCCTTCCAGAATAATCTGTGGTCTTATTGGTTTCATCCACCATACAGTAGGTAGGTCTGTAGAGGATTCGCACCTCTTTCCCTGACACTTCATAAGTACATATATATTGTATCTTCGTTGATAACTAATTTTCAAACCAGTGATTAGACGTCTTTGTCTAATGACACACATTTATTATAACGGTTATCAATCATTTGTCAACGCTTCCTCAAGCAAAAGAAAAACTTTTCTTGTTTTAGTTATTAGACGTTGTTCCGTTTTTCTATTCATGATAAAATAAATCCTAGTTTGAATAAGAAAGAGGTTAACTTGATGAAAATCGTCATTTTGTTACTTGTTGCCTATTTATTAGGTTCGATTCCCTCAGGTGTTTGGATTGGTAAACTTTTCTTTAAAAAAGATATACGCCAATTTGGGAGTGGGAATACAGGAACAACCAATACATTTCGTGTCTTAGGGAAACCTGCCGGAATTACGGTATTATTAATGGATATCTTGAAAGGAACGTTAGCCACTTCATTACCCTATTTGTTTGGTTTACAAGGCGTGAATCCGCTCTTCTTTGGGGTAGCAGCTGTTTTAGGGCATACCTTCCCTATTTTTGCCAATTTCAAAGGTGGTAAAGCCGTAGCCACTAGCGCTGGCATGTTATTAGCATACAGCCCCACATTTTTTATTTATTCTGCTCTTATTTTTGTGATTTGTCTGTATCTAACCAGTATGGTGAGTTTAACAAGTATGATTAGCGCTGTACTAATTACACTTTCTACTATTATTTTGCCTTTCACTGTCCCAGCTATTTTACCAACATTTAACTGGTTATTAACCGTGATTGCGATTGCTTTGACTACTTTTATCTTTGTCCGTCATCGTGAAAACATTCAGCGAATTAAAAATGGAACAGAAAGTCGCCTTTCTTTTGGCTTACGTGCAAAAAAATAAAGAAAAAGGCTGTGAACAAATAATGTTCACAGCCTTTTTCTTTATTTTACACTAATCATATACTGTGTTTTAAATAGTTCGTTAGCTGGTAACTTATTGATGCCAAATTTTTCAGCGAGTTGGCCAGTTGCGTCGACAGCATCAGCAATCCCGCACCAAGGTTCGATACAGACAAAAGGCGCTTCTTTCGGTGTCGGTGACCAAATCCCCACAAAAGGCATTTCTGGATAACTCAAAGTGACTTGATGGTCACTTTCGTCTGTGGCAATCGTAATTGCTGTTTGACCTTTTGTTTCAAAAATCATTGCATCATTTTCAAATAATTGATGCGTTAAGTCAAAGCTGGTATTCGTTTGGGCTAGCGTTTTATTCGCTAAATCAATAAACGGGCCTGCTAAGGGAATCTGTGTCCGTGATTTTTTAGGTGAAAAACTTAGATAATAATCTTCAAACGTTAGTGAAGATTCTAAAGGTACATTAAAGGCTGGATGACCACCAATCCCAAAATACATCTCTTCTTTCCCTGTGTTTTCTACTTGGTAGTTTACAGTCAATTCTTGATGTTCTAATGTATAAGTAATCACTAGTTCAAAATCAAAAGGATACTTCTTCTTGGTTTCTTTTGTTGATTTTAGTGAAAAAGAAACTTCTTCTCCACCTTTTTCAATCACATCAAATACTTGATCACGAGCAAAACCATGTTGAGTTAAATGATACGCTTGATTTTGGTACATATACGTATCTTCTTTTAGACGACCGACAATCGGAAAAAGTACGGGCGCATGGCGGGCCCAAAATTCAGGATTTCCTTGCCAAATATATTCAATGCCGGTTTCTTTTGATTGTAAACTTACTAATTCTGCTCCTTCTTCAGCAAATGTTGCGATTAGAAATTCATTTTCAATTTGTACAGTCATTGCGTTGTCCTCCTAGTTGATACGAGCAATTGCTTATTTTTCCAACTCTTTAATAAATTGTTGATTTAACACTTTTAAATAAGTCCCTTTCATACCAAGAGAACGTGATTCAATAATTCCAGCTGATTCTAATTTTCTTAAGGCATTCACAATTACGGAACGAGTAATGCCTATTTCATCTGCAATACTTGAAGCAGTTAAACGACCTTCTTCGCCATCTAAGGCTTCAAAAATGGCATGGACGGCTTTTAATTCACTATAGGAAAGAGTGTTGATGGCCATTTGCACGGCAGTCGCACTGCGAACTTCTGCTTCAATTGTTCTGGATTGATGATACAAAATTTGCATGCCGACAACGGTCGCACTATATTCAGCTAACACTAAATCATCCTCGTTAAAGGATTTTTCAACACGCGCTAAAATAATCGTACCCAAGCGTTTGCCAGCACCGTACAAAGGCACAATAGTGGTTAACCCAAACGGATACAGCTCTCGTGATTCAAAAGGAAATGCAGTTAAATCACTATCTATTGGAATATTTGCTTCGGTTACTTTGAGCATATCCACGGCCTCGGTGTATCCTTGAGGAAATTTTTTCTCTTTAAACATATTTTTGATACGGGCATTATTAACATCTAATTTTTCAGTATACCCCAACAAATCCCCTGAACTGCTAATAATATACGCATTACTTTCTAAAATATCCCCTAAAATCATTGCCATTTTGTTGTACGGAAGTTCTGCTTGTACGTCAAACAGATTATTTTTTTGCAAAAGCTCGTTCACTTGACGTGTTTTTTCTAATAATGTAGCCATCTTTTCTCCTCCAGCCTTTTTTATAAGATGTAACGACTTAAATCTTCATTTTGAACAATGTCATTCAATTTTTCATTGACATATGCTTCGGTAATCGTAATTTCACCCATTTGCATATCTGGTGCTTCATATAATAAATCTTCTAATAAACGCTCTAAAATTGTGTGTAAACGACGCGCCCCAATATTATCTGTATCACGGTTTACATCATAAGCGATGTGTGCTAACCGTTCAATTGCTTCTTTTGTAAAGATGACTGAAACATTTTCTGTGCCAATTAATGCTACATATTGTTTAATTAAAGCATTGTTTGGCTCAGTTAAGATACTTACGAAGTCATCCGCCGTTAAATCATCTAATTCAACTCGAATTGGGAAGCGGCCTTGTAATTCTGGAATCAAGTCACTTGGTTTTGACAAGTGGAAAGCACCTGAAGCGATAAATAAAATGTGATCCGTTTGTAAAGGACCATACTTCGTGTTAACTTGAGAGCCTTCAACAATCGGCAAAATGTCTCTTTGTACTCCTTCACGAGAGACTTCGCCCGAATTTTGTTGGCTTTTAGAGGTGATTTTATCAATCTCATCGATAAAAATAATTCCGCTTGATTCAGCTAAACGAATCGCTTCACTATGGATATCAGCGTCATTGACAATTTTTGCTGATTCTTCTTTCACTAATAATTCTTGTGCTTCTTTCACCGTTACAGTACGTTCGATTTTTTTCTTTGGTGACAGAGCGCCTAACGTTTCATTTAAGTCGATACCCATTTGTTCTAGGCCATTGTTCATAGCTGGCATCGTTTTCTTCGGTTCTTCAATTTCAATTGTTACTTCACGATTATCTAATAGACCTTTTTCCAGCTGTTCCAAAATTGTTCGGCGATTCGTTCGAATATCTTCCGTTACTTCTTCTTGTGCTTCTTGCTGTTGCTGAGCCATGTTAAACATGTTCATCATTTGTTCAAATTGATTACCGCCAGCCTGTTTTTGTTCTTTTTTAATTCCAGGCACTAATACTTTGACTAAACGTTGATTGGCCTTTTTTAATGCTTGCGCATACACGCGACTGTATTGTTGTTTTTCAACAATTTGGATCGCATTTTCTACTAAATCCCGCACCATTGATTCGACATCCCGACCAACATAGCCTACTTCTGTAAATTTGGTTGCTTCAACTTTTACAAAAGGCGCATTGACAATTTTTGCGAGACGACGAGCAATCTCAGTTTTACCAACACCTGTTGGTCCAATCATTAGTAAGTTTTTAGGCGTAATATCTTGTTGCATATTTTCTTCTAATTGCAAGCGACGATAGCGGTTACGTAAAGCTACCGCCACTGATTTTTTGGCAGCTTGCTGTCCAACAATATATTGATCTAGTTCTTTGACTATTTCTTTTGGTGTTTTGTTTAATTCATTCATGGATTTTCCCTCGCTTATAATTCTTCTACAATGATATTATGATTCGTAAATACACAGATATCTGCAGCAATATTTAAGGCATTTTTAGCAATCTCTTTCGCTGGCATTTCTTTATCGCCAAAGTTTTTCATGGCTCTTGCAGCGGACAAAGCAAAATTACCGCCTGAACCAATTGCTAAAATACCATCGTCTGGTGTGATGACTTCCCCAGTTCCTGAAACTAAGAGCATTTCTTCCTTATTCATCACAATCAGCATAGCTTCTAATTTTTGCATAGACTGTTGTGTACGCCACTCTTGGGCTAACTCAACCGCAGCTCTCGTTAAGTTTCCGTTGTATTCATTTAATTTTCCTTCAAACTTTTCTTCTAATGTAAAGGCATCTGCCACACTTCCTGCAAAACCGACAACGACTTCATCATTGTAAATACGGCGCACTTTTTTGGCCGTACCTTTCATAACGACAGATTCGCCCATTGTTACTTGGCCGTCACCAGCCATTGCAAATTTTCCATCTTTTTCGACTGCACAAATTGTTGTAGAGTGAAATTGTGATTCAACCATTATTGTTCCTCCTAGACGTTTACCTCCATTATGCACGAGGATGAAACGTTCGATAATTTTTTTGTAAACTTTCTTTTGTCACATGCGCATATATCTGAGTTGTTGATAAATTAGCATGTCCTAATAATTCTTGAACTGTCCGCATATCGGCGCCATTATTTAATAAATGTGTCGCAAATGTATGGCGTAACATGTGGGGATGAATTTCCGCATTTAATGAACTTTTTTTAATTAGTTGGTTTAAGACATATTCAATCCCTGTTGGCGTGATTTGTTCACCATGATGATTAACAAAGACATACGGATGTTTTTTTTGATATTTTGTCATTAATAGCGCGCGGCCATTCTCTAAGTAATCCTTTAAGGCGTCTTGTGCAAATGAACCAAAAGGCACATAGCGATCTTTATTTCCTTTTCCGTGAACCAATAAAACAGAAGCTTGAAAGTCAACTGCGTCCACCGTTAAGTTCGCACATTCACTGACCCGAATACCAGTCCCATACAGAACTTCTAGCAACGCTTGATTTCTCAAATCAAGCGGTTGCTCCCCTTGTGCGCTCTCAAATAATGCATCCATTTCTTTTTCATAAAAAAAACGGGGCAACCGTAACTGTTTCTTTTTCATATGAACATAGGAAAAAGGATTCTCTTGGATTGCTTCATTTTTTAATAAGAATTGATAAAAAGAACGCAAACTGGCAATTTTTCGACTAATCGAATTGCGGCTATATTCCTGATCGTATAATTCGCTCAAATAAGCCCGAACATCCAAATGTTCCACAGTCAAATAATTGTCATTACCTGAAGTCTTTAAAAACGAAAAAAAATGTTGTATATCTTCTTGATATGCTTTTTTTGTTTTTTCTGAATAGCCTCTTTCGACAATAAGATAACGAGCAAATAACTCAGGCCAATTCTTTTCTTCCATGTGATAGCCCTCCTCATTCGATTACAAAGTAACTTTAGCATAACCTTTTTCAAAAGACAATTAAGTTGTCAGAATTTAATCAATATTTCTAAATATGTTCACAATTTTAACTATTCTTTAGCTTTTGTTATTTTTTTCTAAAAATTAAAAGACTGAGTATCATCGCATTTCTTAGCAATGATGCTCGGTCTTTTCTCATATTTTTTCTACTTTAGTCTAAGGATTGGATAACTTGAGCTTGGACATCTAAGGCCCGATTAGCAATTGCTTCATAGCGTTCTTTTTTGTCACGAATTCGTTCAGGTAACTCTGGGAAAAGCCCAAAGTTTGCATTCATTGGTTGGAAATGTTTGCCTTCTGCATGTGTAATATAATAAGCCATACTTCCTAAAGTCGTTTCGCGAGGGAATTCAATCGGCTCTTCCCCTTTGGCAAGACGAGCTGCGTTAATACCTGCGAGTAAACCACTTGCCGCGCTTTCAACATATCCTTCAACACCAGTCATTTGTCCAGCAAAAAACAGGTCGTCACGTTTTTTTGATTGGTAGGTTGGTTTTAGCAACTCTGGAGAATTCATAAAACTATTACGATGCATGACGCCATAGCGAACAAATTCAGCATTTTCTAATCCCGGAATCATACGGAATACTCGTTTTTGTTCGCCCCATTTTAAATGCGTTTGGAAACCAACAATATTGTATAAAGAAGCTGCAGCATTGTCTTGACGTAATTGAATTACAGCATAAGGGCGTTTACCTGTTTTAGGGTCTTCTAGTCCGACAGGTTTCATTGGGCCAAACAACATGGTTTTAATGCCACGTTGCGCCATTACTTCGATGGGCATACAGCCTTCGAAAAACTTCTCTTTTTCAAACGTGCGTAAAGGAACCACTTCTGCATTGACTAGTGCTTCATGAAACGCATTGAATTCTTCTTCAGTCATCGGACAGTTTAAGTAAGCCGCTTCTCCCTTGTTATAACGAGATTTTAAATAAACTTTATCCATGTCAATTGTTGATTTATCAATAATTGGTGCTGCTGCATCGTAAAAATAAAAGCCTTCAGAACCATTAAATTCTTGAATTTTTTGAGATAAGCTTTCAGAGGTTAAGGGACCCGTTGCAATAATTACAATCCCTTCCGGAATATCGGTGATCTCTTCATTTTTGATTGTAATTAATGGATGACTTTTAATTTTTTCAGTGATTGTTTCAGAAAAAGAATCACGGTCAACTGCTAAGGCGCCGCCAGCTGGTACAGCGGTTTGATCTGCACTACCAATAATGATTGAATTTAAACGGCGCATTTCTTCTTTCAAAACACCTACCGCATTGGTTAAACTATTTCCACGTAATGAATTAGAACAAACTAACTCTGCAAAATTTTCTGTTTGATGCGCTGGTGTCTTTTTGACAGGGCGCATTTCATATAAATCAACTGGTACGCCAGCATTGGCCACTTGCCATGCCGCTTCACTTCCGGCTAAACCGGCACCAATAATTGTGACTTTTTTTGTCATGTATAAAAATTCCTTTCTATGTCAAGAAGTTAAGAGCTGTCTCTTACAAACTCAATTCATTTTACTAAAAGAGAAGACCGAAGTAAATTCTTCGGTCTCAATTTTTCTTATTTTTGGACGTTTTCTTCATAATCGCCATTGATACAAACGACTTGTTTGCCGCCTTTAACTTTTTTCTCTACTAAATATTGCCCACATTTTGGACATGGTCGGCCTACTGGTTTGTCCCAAGAAGTGAAGTCACACTCTGGGTACCGACTACAGCCATAGAAAATCCGATTTTTCTTTGATTTGCGTTCGATAACTTGTCCTTCGTGACACACAGGACACGTCACGCCAATTTCTTTAACGATCGCTTTTGTATTCCGACAATCTGGGAAATTACTACATGCATAAAATTTTCCGTAGCGACCCAGTTTAATCACCATTGGATGTCCACATAGTTCGCAGTCAAAGCCTGCTGGTTCATCTTTAATTTGGATTTTTTCAATTTTTTCTTCGGCATTTGTTAATTCTTTTTCGAAGGGCTTGTAGAAGCGATCGACAACTTCAACCCATTTTTCTTGGCCTTCACCGACTTTATCTAGGTCCGTTTCCATTGTCGCTGTAAAATGTGTATCGACAATTTGTGGGAAAAACTCTGAAACTAGGGAATTCACAATTTCACCTAATTCCGTTGGTTCAAACCGTTTATTGGTTAGCTTCACGTAATAACGCCGTTGAATGGTTTCTAATGTTGGCGCATACGTTGATGGTCGGCCCACACCATTTTCTTCTAAAGTCCGGATTAACGTGGCTTCACTAAAACGAGCCGGTGGTTGAGTAAAGTGTTGTTTCGGTTCGATATCGACCGATTTAACAACGTCACCTTCCACTAATTCAGGTAAAATATTTTCCTTGTCTTCTTTACCATCATCGCGTCCTTCAACGTATACTTGCATAAACCCTTTAAATTTCACTTTGGAGCCATTGGCAATAAACGTTACGCCGTTTTGTTGAAGCGTGACCTTCATGGTATCTAAAATCGCTGGTGTCATTTGACTAGCAACAAAGCGCGACCAAATAAGAGTATATAATTTTAATTGATCTTTATCTAAATACTTCTTCATTTCATCAGGTGTTCTTAAAACGCTTGACGGACGAACCGCTTCATGGGCATCTTGTGCACCTTGCGTATTTTTTGCTTTGCGGCCGCCATGTGCTGAGAACTCATCTCCGTAGGTCTTTTCAATGAATTCAGCAGCTTCTGCTTTGGCGGAATCGGCAATTCTGGTTGAGTCTGTACGCATGTAGGTAATCAGCCCCACAGTGCCTTGTTTCCCTAAAGCAATTCCCTCATACAATTGTTGCGCAACCATCATGGTTTTACGGGTACGGAAATTTAATTTACGTGCCGCTTCTTGTTGTAAACTACTGGTTGTAAAAGGTAATGCAGGATTACGTTTCCGTTCTTTTTTCTCAACTTTTGTAACATCGTAATCTTTACCGTCAATTCGAGAAGTGATTTCTTTCACCGCTTCTGCATTTGGTAATTTTTTCTTTTTACCATCTACGCCCCAGAAATTTGCTTTGAATTTCTTGCGACCTTTTTGGAAATTCCCATCAATGCTCCAATATTCTTCAGGTTTAAATTCTCGAATTTCATTTTCTCGATCAATAATCATTTTTAAAGCAACAGATTGCACACGACCAGCACTCAAACCTTTTTTGACTTTACGCCATAAAATAGGACTAATCGAATATCCAACTAAACGGTCTAAAATGCGCCGTGCTTGTTGTGCATCAACTAAATCAACGTTGATGGTTCTAGGTTCTTTAAATGCCGCTTTTACCGCTTCTTTAGTGATCTCATTGAATACCACACGGTTTTTATCTTTTAAATCAAGGCCAAGAAGATAAGCTAAATGCCAAGCAATTGCTTCACCTTCTCGGTCCGGATCGGCTGCGAGATAGACTTTTTCAGCTTTTTTTGCAGCCGCTTTTAAACTTTTGATGACATCGCCTTTTCCGCGAATCGAAATATAATGAGGTTCATAATTATTTTCAATATCAATCCCCATTTTACTTTTTGGTAAATCGCGAATGTGACCAACACTGGCAACCACCTTGTAGTTTCTTCCTAGATATTTTTCAATTGTTTTGGCTTTGGCAGGTGATTCTACAATCACGAGATACTTATAGGCCATTCAATTAGCTCCTTTCGCGTTCGCTTTCCTACTATATAATATATGTAAAAAACGCACAAATCGTAATACATCATATGCTATATAGAATAGGTTTGTCAAGACTAGGCTTTCTAACATTTCTGTCATTTCTGTTTGACTGTCCGAATTTATAAATAAAAAATGCCTATGATTTATAGATTTTATCCTAAAGCATTAAAATACCTATAACATTCCAAACAAAATGAGTCAAGACAGCAGCTTCAAAGCGACCCGTGCGTAGATAGACCCAACTTAAAGCTAAACCCATGCCCCAATAAATAACAAAACTACCTATATCTGTCGGCGTGTGCACAAGTGCAAATAAAATAGAAGAAACGAGTATGCCTATTTTTGAAGCTGGCTTGAAAAACGCTTGAATCCCGACACGAAAAATTCCCTCTTCGAAAATTGGCCCAATCACACCTGCAAAAATAAGTATAAGCCCTTTAGGAATGGCTTGGACAATTTCTTCAACACTTTGTTGGTTAGAGGTCGTCTCTAGTCCTTCCAGACGTAATAAGAAATCACCAAGTATTCCCACACAAAAGATTATCACCAAACCTAACAAGACCACTGGCAAGGTTTCTTTGATTCCTAAAAAAGTCCAAGTTATGAGCTTTTTCTTTTTCAAAAAAGCAACAAATAGATAGACGAAATAGGCACCAAGTCCAACAGCCACTAATCCACTAACAAAGCGAAACCAAAAATTTTCTGTAGAAAATTGAACAACTGAGACCATCATCAAAGGAATTTGATCCAAAATCAAAAAGCCCAGTAGCTGCATACCAAACAACCATCTTTTTCTAACAACCGTTTCCATTTAGACACTCCTAACTACCAACCAAAAGATTAAAATCTGATTAAATAGTACCGAAGTGAACGTAGGTTGTCAATTCACAATTAGTAAAAGTCACAATTCTTCACAAATATCATCAATTGTCTGAACACATTTAGCGCCGTCCTGAATTAATTCATGGCAGCCTGTTGAAAAAGACTGGAAAATACTTCCCGGTACGGCAAATACCTCGCGCCCGTAATCCATCGCCGCTTGTGCAGTAATTAAAGAGCCACTATTCTTACGAGCTTCCATCACGCAGACCCCTAAAGATAATCCAGCAATAATGCGATTACGTGCAGGAAAATGATATTTTTTCGGCCCACTCCCATTCACATATTCTGTTAAAACAAGCTGATTCTGCTTCATAGTTTGCTGTAATTCTTTCTTTTCATACGGATAATATACATCTAATCCAGTGCCTAAAATTCCAATTGTCTGACCCCCGTTCTGGATGGCCATCTCATGGCTACGACTATCAATGCCTTTGGCAAGACCACTGACGATTGTGAATCCTTCTTTGACTATTTTAGGAACCAGAGCTTCAGTCACTCTTAACCCATACGAAGTGGCATAGCGAGCGCCGACGATGCCAATTTTCCTTCTACTTAACAATTGTAAATTTCCTCTATAAAAAAGAATTGCTGGTGGATTATAAATTTCTCGTAATAATTTAGGATAGACGGCATCTAAAATTGTCATAAATTGGTGTTGGCATTGTCGTATATATAACGCTTCACTATGAATCGTATGGTGTAACCAAGATTGTTCAAATAATTCACGATATTTCTTGATTTCAGCAATTCTAATAATTTCTGTACTGGAAAAATCAACACGCTTTTGTGCGATAGCTTCTTGTAACACTTTTAAGATACCTAAATTGCCAATTCCTTGGCATACCGCTAATTTAAATAATAATTGTCGTTGTAAAATTTCCAACAAAAAACACCTCTTTCACATCTTCTTAAAATAAGAATACGTAAAAAAAGTGTTTTATTTTTAAATCATATCTTTTATTGGCGCAAACGTACGTCGATGAATGGGTGTTACACCGTATTTTTCTAACCCGAGAAGATGTTCTTTTGTTCCATAGCCTGCATTGTTTTTAAATCCATATCCAGGATATAATTCATCATATTCTTCCATTAATCGATCTCTTGTTACTTTTGCAATGATACTGGCTGCTGCAATCGAAATGGAGCGTGCATCCCCTTTAATCAAACTTTCTTGTGGTTGGGGAACGTCTAACTGCATTGCATCAATTAATAAATAATCTGGTGCAAAAGCTAAATCGTCAATTGCCATCTTCATCGCTTGTTTAGTTGCTTGATAAATATTAATTTGATCAATGACTCCTTGATCAGCGATACCTAACCCGATAGCGACAGCCTGTTCTTGAATCTGGTTATATAACGTTTCCCGTTTTTTAGCAGATAGTTTTTTTGAATCATTTAAGCCTAATAACTGACAATCTTTCGGTAAAATAACTGCAGCTGTCACAACAGGGCCAGCTAATGGTCCGCGGCCTACTTCATCAATTCCTGCAATTAAACGATGGCCTTTTTTATAGGCCGCTTCCTCAAATTGACTCATTTCTTTAAAAAGTTGCCACTCTTTTTCTTTGGCTAACTGGCGACGTTCCCATTGTTTGATCGCTTGTTGCACTCCTGAACGTTCATCTTCTCGCCAGCTTGCTAATCGTTCATCGGTTGCATCAGTGACAGTTAACAACGCTTCTTTGATTGCCTGAATCGACTCTTTTGCCATGTTATTCGTCTCCTAGTTCTTCCCAGCGGTCCAAAGTATACGTACCTAATTTTCCACTGCGAATTTCTAAAATAATCATTTCGCTGGCTCGATTATAATCATCTCTAAAACCACGTTTTTGGCTAATTAACATCAACTGTTCTGGGGCAGGTAAAAATAGCTCTTCCTCTGTTAAACCATATCGTTCCGTCAAACGTTGCGGATAAAAACGTGCAAAAAATTCTAATCCATAAATCGCCAAATCATCTAGATGCAATAATTGATCTTTTATAGCGCCAGTTAAAGCTAATTTTTTCCCAATTTCTTCATCTTCAAATTTTGGCCAAAGAATTCCTGGTGTATCCAGTAATTCCAATTGGGAACCAGAGCGTAACCATTGTTGTCCTTTTGTCACGCCTGGCTTGTTCCCAGTTTGCGCAATTTTTTTTCCGACTAAACGATTCATTAAGGTTGACTTACCAACATTGGGGATCCCAATACACATGGCGCGAATCGCACGCGGTTTCAAGCCTTTCGCCTGTTCACGAGCCAATTTTTCTTTTAACGCTTCCTTGGCTGCTGGCACAATTTTATTGATTCCTTTATTTTGTTGGGCATTGATGACTAGGGTTTGGTACCCTTTCTTTTGAAAGTAATGTTGCCATTTTTTATTTTGGTCGTTATCTGCTAAGTCCCCTTTATTTAAAAGGACTAATCGTGGTTTTTGTTGGACAATTTGGTCCATCATTGGGTTACGGGAAGAAAGCGGTAACCGCGCATCAACTAGTTCAAATACAATATCGACATATTTGATTTTTTCCGAAACTTCTCTTCTTGCTTTGGCCATATGGCCGGGAAACCATTGAATGGTCATAATCTGTTCAAATCCCTTCTTTAACACATTGTTTCTTTGATTCAATTCTTCAACGAGTCCTGTGTTCCGCGTAGATTCTTGCGAAAAAACACCTTCTCTAGTTTAACATATTTTTCACGGATTTGATTTATTTTCTGTAGTGTTCTTTAAAAAACAAAAAAGCTGAGCCAAACTCACTTTGGATTTTGTCTCAGCCTTGTACACTGGCAAAGTATAGAAAGAAGTAGGTCAAGCTCTTCTCAAGACCGACTCAAGAATATTTCTGTTTTTACTTGTTATTTAGCATGAAGTAAATTTTCTTTACAATGAATTAACTCTGTTAAAAACTGACAGTACGGTGTAGCAATCCCATAGACTTTCCCTTTGCGAACAATTGCTCCATTGATATAATCAATTTCGGTTAAACGATGATTGGTTATTAAGTCCTGATACATCGATGGATGGTGCAAACCAATTGTTTCTCGATTATAACACGAGCGGATTTGTTGAAGCACTGCTTGTTTATCTAACGTAACTTGTTCCACTTCAGCGACTGCTAAAAATTCATTAACTATTTGTTGAACAATTTGATCTGCTTGCTCTGTTTCGCCAAAGTCTGCCATATTACAATCCAACAAAGTACATAAACCATTCATTGTTCCATTCACACAGGCCTTCTTATAAATGGATGATAAAATATTCTCAGAATAACGAGCATTTAAGCCAGCGTTATTTAATACCTTAATGACTGCTTCTACTGCTTGTTCACTTTGCGCTCCTAAATTTTGTAAATCAATCGAACCATTGCCAAATAATTTTACTTTGCCAGGTCCTTCTAACCCAGCGGTCCACATTGTGTTTCCTAATAAAATATTTTCGTAAGGCACGTATTTTTTGATAATATCTTCGTGACCAATTCCATTTAACAAGCATAAAACTTTCGTATTTTTATTAAGGAAATGTTCTAATGCTTCAAGCATTCCTGCCAGTTGCATTGCTTTTGTAAATAGGATAACTAAGTCTGCTGTAAAATCGATGCTTGCTACTTCTGTCTGAGGATAAATAGGAATTTTAGCGGTCACCACTTCGCCATTAAAATCAGCAACTAACCCGTTTTTTCTTATTGCTTCAATATGTTCTGGCCAACCATCGACAAAAATAACGTCATTTCCTGCTTGATGTAACATTAGTCCAAAGCGACTGCCCATAGCGCCAGCACCTGCGATAATAATCTTCATTTCTTTTCCTCCGTTCAATTTTTTATTTTTAGGTAAAAATCTGCTAAGAAAATCTCTATCTCTTACTTTTATAGCAATAAAAAGGCAATACATATGTTATATTATAAGTGATCTATTTATTATTTTTTATCCAAGTGCATTTATGTAAGCGCTTTTAAAAAGAAGGGGAGTTTCTGATGAATATTCAGCTTTTAAAGTACTTCATTGAAATTGTTAATACCCGCAGTTTATCGGCGGCCGCTCGCAATTTATTTGTCACCCAACCAACACTTTCTTTAGCATTGAAAAAAATGGAATCTGAGTTAGGCACAGCGTTGTTTGATCATTCTGATCAACCGTTTCAATTAACCGATACAGGTGTTTATTTATATGAACATGGCCAAGAAGTTGTTTTTCAATTCGATCAATTGGTAACAGATATTCGTGAAATGAACCAGAAACCAGTTAAAAAGCAATTGCGTTTAGGCTTAACTACTTTATTTGCTGTACAATTTATGAAAGAAATTTCACGATTTTTAACAACCCATCCACATGTGAATTTAATATTACAGCAAGATGGCTCGCCAAAATTACAAACGATGTTAGCAAATAAAGAAATTGATATGGGACTAATTTCTTTCCCAAATACCTTACCTGAAATTATTCATATTGAACCTTTAGAAACGACTACCAAAGGCTACCATGTTTATGTCGTGGTACCAGAATCAAATCCTCTCTCCCAATATGAAAAATTAACTTTTAAAGATTTGAAAGATCAACGATTTTCATCGTTAAGTGATAATTTTATGATTGGTCGCCTACTACTAGATCGGACTCGGAGCTTCGGTTATGAGCCGAATATCATTTTGCATAACGATGATTTACAAGTACTTCTTTATAGTTTACAAAAAAATAATTCGATTTGTTTGCTGCCGATTGAATATTATGAAGTGGGAAAAAGTCAGGGACTGAAATGGATTCCTTTAAAAGATAAGTTTGACTATTTCCCCATCGGCATTGCTTTGCGCCGCGATTTTAGTATGACAGAAGATGTTAGAGATTTTATACGAATCATTAAAGAAAATTAATGGATAGCCTAGCCTTGATAAGCAAAGACGACTTTACTATCATAAAGTTTCAACACTTTTTCAAATAAGAATTTTGAGAATAAACCCGCGACAATTGGAACAACAAACCAAGAAAAGAGTAAGGGTAAGATCCCTAAGCCCGCATCCAATGAAGCAAGTGGTCCCACGAGTCCAACCAAGCCAAATCCAGCCGATTGTGGGGTTCCTGAAATGTTGAATAGAACCACAGGAATTGCTGAAATAGTCGCTGTAAATAAACAAGGAATTAAAATAATTGGGTATTTAAATAAGTTAGGCATCATCATTTTCATGCCGCCCAAAGAGACAGCCAGTGTCACTCCCGATTGGTTGACATTCCAAGAATTAATCACAAGAACAACAGTTGTGGCTGCAATTCCCATTGCAGCAGCACCTGCAGACAAGCCATTCAACTGAATCGCCAAACCAATTGCCACAGTAGTGATTGGCGAAATAATCAGTGCAGCAAATGAACAAGCAATTAAAATACTCATGATAATTGGCTGAAAATCAGTAAAATTGTTAATCACTTTCCCGATGGCAACCGTAATTTGTGTCACATATGGATAAATCAACATGCCAAACAAACCTGCACCTACTCCAACAACGATCGGTAAAGCAATGATTTCCACTGAACCGAATTTTTTATCGATGACTAATAAAAGTAAGACTGCAACAGAAGCGGTAATCATAATATTAATGATGTCACCAGTGCCTGCACCAATAAAGCCTTTCACTTCTGAATTAAATTTAATCACGCCAGAGCCAGCAAATGCTGCACCGCCAGCAATCATCATTTTCTGTGGCGTTAAGCCAAATTGAAAAGCAATCAGTCCACCAATAATTAAAGGGGTGGCTAGTTGGAAAATTTGCGCCGCATGAATAATCATTTCGATAATCTTGTATTCTGCAAAATATTTTAAAATGGCTCCTAATACAGCATTGGGAATTAAGGCGATAATGGTGCCGGAAGCTGTTCCAGCTAACACTTTGTTAAAAAATATTCTTGGGGTTAATTGAGCATCCAGTTTATCAGTGGGCATTTTCAACACTCCTATTGATTATTTTTGTTTTTTTAGAACAAGTTTGAGAATGATTGAACTTTCTGTTAGATAAAGAGCGGCCTCAAAGAAGAGCGCTTATTTCTTTGAGGCGCTTTTTATTTAACTAAAGCAAGGAACGATTTTTAATATACATCCGTATCCGCATTATATTTCGCTAAATTATCTTTAACATCTCGCAAGAACTTACCTGCTTGTTGTCCATCTAAAATTCGATGATCAATAGAAAGACATAAATTAACCATATCTGCCACTTTAAAGCCTCCATCTGCGGTTGGCACAAGGCGTTTATTAATTGACTCTACTTGTAATATCGCAGCTTGTGGATGGTTAATAATTCCCATCGATTGGACGGAACCTAGTGTTCCAGTATTATTAAGAGTAAAGGTCCCTCCTTGCATTTCTTTGCTTGCTAGCGTTCCTTGTCGGACTTCTTGTGCCAAGCGATTGATTTCTTTGGCTAGCCCTGCAATCGAATAGTTATCCGCTTGTTGAATCACTGGCACATAAAGATGCTCGTCTGTCGTTACAGCTATGGATAAATTAACATCTTTATGATAAATAATTGAGCCATCATCCCAAGATGTATTGATTTTTGGATTTTTCTTTAACGCTTGAATGACTGCTTTGGCAAAAAATGGGAAGAAGCTTAGAGACAGGCCTTCTTGTTGTTTAAATTCATCTTTTAATGAATTTCTAAGTTGGACTAAGTTGGTCACATCCGCTTCCACCATTAACCAAGCGTGAGGGATTTCGTTGACACTTTGGACCATTTTTTTAGCAATTGCTTTACGTACAGGATCTGCAGAGACAATTTTATCTGTGGTTGTTTCAGTTGGACTAGCTGTTGCGGCGCTTTCATTTTGCGAAGCAACTGGCTCCTCTGAAATTGAAGGGCTAGTTCCTGGACTCACTGTTTTCTCAGGCGTTCTTGCCTGTGTTGGTGTAAAGTTTGTAACATCTTTTCTAGTAATTCGACCATCACGACCTGTCCCTGTAACTTGTGTTAAATCAATCTTTTTTTCTTGGGCAATTTTAAGGACTGCTGGGGAATAACGACCATTATTTTTTTGATGGGACGTCGCAGTGCTTGTTGTTTCAACCGTTTCATGTTCTTGTGCTTGTTCCGCACTTGCTTCTTTCACTGGTGCTAAAGTAGCTTCTTCTGTTTTTTCGGTTGTTTCTTCTGTCTCTAACGTCATCACCGCTGTTCCGATGGGCACATCTGTATCTAGAGAAATCAGAAATTCTTTTACTACACCATCAAAATCTGATGGGACTTCCGTGGTGACTTTATCAGAAACGACTTCCATTAAGGGATCATAACGTTTCACTGAATCTCCTGGTTTAACTAACCATTGGACAATGGCTGCCTCTGTGACACTTTCGCCTAGATGAGGCATTTTGATTTCTTTTGTGGCCATTTATTTTTTCCTCCTTGCTTCAATTAAAATTCTGCTAATTCTTTCATTGCTGCTAATACTTGCTCTTCATTGATTAAAAATTCTCTTTCTAAAGGTAATGCATAAGGCATGCTTGGACAATCAGGTCCTGCAAGTCGTTGAATCGGTGCATCTAAATCAAAGAGAGCATCTTCTGAAATCATTGCCGCAATTTCACTCATCACGCTGCCTTCTTTATTGTCTTCTGTTACGAGTAAAACCTTCCCTGTTTTCTTAGCTGCAGCTACTAATGTTTCGCGATCTAAAGGATATAATGAGCGAACATCGACGATTTCGGCATCAATTCCTTCAGCGGCTAGTTTTTCCGCCGCAGCTAAAGCTAATTGCAAGGTCATGCCGTAACTAATCACGGTTAAATCACTACCCGTTCTAACGACATTGGCTTTGTCAATTGGTACGATATAATCATCTGCAGGCACTTCATCTTTTAGTAAACGATATAAACGCTTATGTTCGTAAAAAATGACTGGATCATCGGAACGAATCGCTGCTTTAATCATCCCTTTTGCATCATAAGGATTAGAGGGGGTCACCACTCTTAATCCTGGTTGTCCACAAAAAACTTTTTCTGTAGACTGAGAATGATACAGCCCACCACGAACACCGCCGCCATAAGGGGTCCGATAAACGATTGGCGCAGTCCAATCGCCTTTTGTTCTATAGCGCATTGTCCGAGCCTCTGATAACAATTGATTGGTTGCAGGCAAAATGTAATCCGCAAATTGAAATTCACCAATTGCGCGATAGCCCATTAAACCTAAGCCGACAGCTAAACCACCAATTAAGCCTTCTGTTAACGGTGTATTAAAACAACGCTCGTCACCGTATTTAGCAGCCAAGCCCTTTGTTACACCGAACACGCCGCCTTTGTCGCCGCCGACATCTTCCCCAAAAATAACTACTTTTTCATCACGAGCCATTTCTTCAGAAATTCCTAAGTTAATTGCTTCTAAATAAGTCATCTCAGCCATTATATTTCTTCTCCTCTTCTCTTATTTTGCATACACTTCTTCTAAAATGGATGTCGGTACAGGATCTGGCATTGCTTCTGCTTCATCCGTTGCTTGATTGATTTCTGCACGAATTTCTTCATCAATTTTGGCAATGTCTTCGTCTGTTAAATAGCCCTCTTCTAATAATTGTTTTTCAAAAAGCTTCACTGCATCGTTCTTTTTCATTTCTTCAATTTCTTCTTTTGAACGATAAACAGATTGATCATCGTCAGCGGAATGAGAAGTCAAGCGAGAAACCATTAATTCAATCAATTTTGGTCCTTTTTTCCCGCGAGCCGCTTTTACTGCTTCTTTAAATGCTAGATAGACTTCAGTAAAATCACTACCATCAACGGTTACACCTTCAAAGCCATAAGCTTTCGCGCGATCGGCCATTCGTTTATTGGCATACTGTTCTTCAATTGGGACAGAAATCGCATATTCATTATTTTCAACAACAAAAATGACTGGTAATTTTTTTACGCCTGCAAAGTTCATAGCTTCTTGGACTTCTCCTTGATTGGCAGAGCCTTCCCCAGTGGTGGTCAATGCAACAAAATCAGCTTTTTGAAGTTGCGCTGCATAACCAACACCTGTCGCTAATGGCATTTGTGTACTTACTGTTGAAGAGAAGGAAACAATATTATGCTCTTTTGAACCATAATGATTCGGCATTTGACGACCATGGGAAGAAGGATCCGCTTCTTTTCCAAAAGAACCCATTAAAATATCTTTGGAGGTCATGCCCCAAACCAAGCACGCGGTCATATCACGATAATACGGTAAAAAATAATCTTTTTGAGGATCAAAAGCCATCGCCATCGCTACTTGTGCAACTTCTGCCCCTTGACCAGAAATATTGAAAGAGGTCTTACCAATCCTTGTTAATTGCCACAACCGTTCGTCTAAACGACGTCCTCGTAGTACTTGACGATATGCCTGAATCAATTCTTCTTTTGATAAACCCGATTTTTTAAGCGTTTTCATTTTCATCAACCTTTCTCTATTTGTGAATCGCTAAGCCATAAGTATCTAAGGCTGCTTCTTGCAATACTTCTGTCATTGTTGGATGCGCATGGATTGCTTCACCAATTTCAATGGGCGCGGCATCTAAATACATGGCAGTACTTGCTTCGGCAATTAAATCCGTGACATGTGGCCCAATCATAGAAACCCCTAATAAATCATCGGTCTTCTTGTCACGAATTACTTCTATAAAGCCATCTGTTTCTCCATAAACAAGTGATTTACCATTACCATTAAAATTAAAGGTACCAATCACTACTTCTTTATCTGCTGGTAAAGTTTCTCTAGTATAGCCGACACTTGCTATTTCAGGATTTGTATAAACACCTCGAGGCACGTTTGTATAATTTAAAGGTTCAACTGTCTCGCCTAAAAGATGCTGAACAGCTAACTCTCCTTCTTTCATAGCCACATGGGCTAGTTGGAGTGTATCGATACAATCACCGATCGCATAAATATGTCCTTCTGTGGTTTGATAAAATTCATTTACTTCAATGCCTTTGTCAGTATATTTCACTGACGTATTCTGTAACCCTAACTTATTGATATTGGGTTGACGCCCAATTGCTACCATGACTTTGTCAACAGCGAGGCTTTCTTGTCCTGCAACTTCTATTTGAACCTTCTGCCCGGTAACTTTCGCTTCTTGGACTTTGCTACCTAATAAAATGCTAATTCCTCGTTGCTCTAAACGTTTCTTTAATTCTTTAGAAATTGTTGCACTCTCATTTATAAGTAAACGATCCAAAAATTCAATGATAGTTACGTTGACACCTAAACTATTTAATAAAGAAGCCCACTCGACACCAATAACGCCACCACCAATAATTGCAATTGATTCTGGTAATTCTTCTAATTCAAGCATCCCATCAGAAGATAAGATAAATTCTTCATCCAGTGGCAAATTAGGTAACGTTTTAGGACTAGAGCCTGTCGCAATAATGACATTTTTAGGAACGATAATTTCTTCTTCCCGTGTTGGATCATTAAACGTAACTGCCACTGCGCCAGAGACTGGTGAAAAAATAGAGGGACCTAAAATTGCACCTTCGCCTGCTAAAATTTTGATTTTATTTTTCTTGCATAAGCCTTCAACACCTTTGTGTAACTGCTCAATAATTCCTTCTTTCCGTTGTTGTATTTTAGAAAAATCAATGGACGCTGCCTCTGTTTCAATCCCAAAAGAAGCCGCTTGTTTTAAGGTATCAAAAACCTCTGCGCTTCTTAATAAAGCTTTTGTAGGGATACAGCCTTTGTGCAAACAAGTGCCACCTAATTTGTATTTTTCAACAATTGTGACGTTTAGCCCTTTTTGTGCAGCTCGAATTGCTGCTACATAGCCTCCTGTTCCGCCACCTAAAATCAGTAAATCTGTTTGTTCCGCCATTTTGATCACTCCTGCTCAATTTTTGCTTCACTATAATTTAAAGCTTGTTCTTCCCCTGTTAATACTCGATTGACGCCTTCATATAAAGCAGCCATCTCCATTTCACCTGGGTAAACCTTAATTGGTGCAATCCAAGTGATTTTTTGACTAATTTCTTGAACAACGGTTTGCGAGTAGGCTGCGCCCCCTGTTAAAATAATTGCATCAATTGTGCCTTCAAGAACTACGGCCATCTCGCCAATACTTTTTGCGATTTGGTAACACATTCCTTTTAAATAGTAATTTGCTGTTTGATCACCTGCAGCTATTTGTACTTGGATATGCCGTAAATCTGTTTCACCTAGGTATGATTTAAGACCGCTATTCCCCGCAATTAGCTTTTTCACTTGGCTAATCGTCAACTCCTGTTCAAGTATCCATTGCGCAAATTCAACGAGCGGTAAGGCGCCACTGCGTTCTGGCGTATAAGGACCTTCACCATCAAGCCCATTTACCACATCCACCATGCGGCCTTTTTGATGCGCCCCCAAGCTAATGCCCCCACCTAAATGAACAACGATAAAATTGCTTTGCTCATATGTTTTCCCTAAATCCTCAGCGATTTTTCGAGCGACCGCTTTTTGATTTAAGGCGTGACCAACGCTACGCCGCTGAATGCCTTTTAATCCAGAAATCCTGGCTAATGGCTGTAGCTCATCTACAACAACAGGATCGACAATAAAGGCTGGCACGTGATATTTTTCTGCAAACTCATTAGCTAAAATCGCCCCTAAATTTGAAGCATGGGTATTAAAGCGTTCTGTCCGCAAGTCTTCTAGCATTTGTTGGTCGACAAGATACGTACCGCCAGGAATAGGCTTAAGCAAACCACCACGCCCCACGACAGCGGCTAATTGTGTGATGTTATGTGTTTCTAAAAATTCCGCGATCATTTGTTTTCGAAATGGTGTTTGACTGACAACATTTTCAAAAGGGGCCAATTCTTGGACGCTATGTCTAAGCGTTTCTTCTGCCAAGCAATCATGATTAGCAAAAAGCGCTAACTTCGTGGAGGTCGAGCCAGGATTAATAACCAATACTGTTTCCATTTTTTTCTGCTCCTTTTTTTAAACTTGTCTCATGGCAAATCTTAATGAATGGAATTTGCTTTCTGTTGAATCGCTTCTAGATGTTAAAACGACTGGGACTTTTGTGCCAACAATCGTTCCTCCCACTTTGGCGTGCCCAAACAAGGTTAATGATTTGTATAAACAATTTCCAACATCAATAGTTGGGACCACTAAAATATCTGCATCCCCCATGATAGGACCGCTGTAACGTTTATGCGCAACCGCTTCTTCAGAGGTCGCTAAATCAAGCGAAAGTGGACCAAAAACCGTAGCCTCTTGTTGATCATTAAAATGTGCCGTGACTTCTTTTGCTAAAACAGACGAAGGCATTTTAGGATTGAAATTTTCCGCTGCGCTTAACAAAGCAATTTTCGGGTGGTGCAGTCCCAATTTTTGGGCGACTTCTTTAGCATTTTCAACAATTTCAATGAGGGTCGCTTGAGTGGGAGCGATATTCATCGCACAATCGGTTAACAAGAAGGTTTTTCCTGCAGGCAGCTCCACCATTGCTACATGGGAAAGAATCGGTTTATTTTTTAATTGATGCTCACTTTTCAACATTTCTTTTAGTAATGTGTGGGTCTGAATAATTCCTTTCAATAAAATTTGTGCTTGACCAGTTGCAACTAAACTGACAGCTTCCTGTGCTACCGTGGCCTCATCTGAGCAATGAACATATTTCCAGAGATTTTCAGTATCAAGATTTTCATTTGTATCAAATACAATAAACTGTAACGGTTGCTCGGCTTCTTTTAGTGCTTTTTTAACTAACTGTAAAATCTCTGGTTGTGAACCTCCTGCAATTGAAACAGTGATCATTTTCTCACCTCATTTTTTCTTCTTTACACTTTAAATCTACCTTAGTATGTAAGCGCATACAAATTGTTAATTTTTATGTCCTTATTAATATTTTTTATAGAGAAGGAAAAGCTTAGTAAATCAAGCTTTTCTTTCTCTAAACAATTGTTATCTAATTTACTTTTCATGAAAAAACTTCTTTTCTAAGAATGAAAGGAAAACTTATGCTTCGGCACAGCTGTTTATTTATGTCCGATCCTAAAGCATGTTATACTTTAGATACTTATTTTTAGGAGGAATTAAATGGCACTACTACTATTCTTTTTGTTTATCGCCCTACTAGGATTTGGTATATTAAAAATTAATAACCGCAGTATCCTCGGCGGTATCACTCTGGCTTCTGGCACCTTATTGTCATTAGTCACCTTACTATTTATCGGACTAGACAAAATTTATTTACATTTTAAGAATGGCGACCTAATTACCTTGGCAATTGCTTATCTATTAATTCCCGCTGTGTTTATCGGCATTTGCCTTTACTTTATTTTTAACTCACGTACGATGCAAACGAAAGAAGGCAAAAGTGTCACGGCTAAATTGTCGGCGGGCTTAGGGCTGAACTTATTAATTGCTTTACCAGCCTTTCTATATTTATTATCAGTTGGCACAGCGCAAATACCTTATGTGCTTTTTCTGTTCTTACTTTTTCTATTGTTAATGGATCTTTTGCTGACCTTTCTATTTGCTGCTTACGTCTTGTATTCATGGATGTACCAAATGATTCCTTTAAAAAAAGCGGTTGATTATATCATTGTTTTAGGTTCGGGAATTCGTAGCGAGGAAGTACCTCCACTTTTGAAGAGTCGGTTAGATAAAGGGATTGAATATTATGAAAAAAATCCCACCGCTAAATTTGTAGTCAGCGGTGGTCAAGGTCCTGACGAACCTGTGGCCGAAGCTTTCGCAATGAAAAAATATTTGCTTTCACAAAATATTCCTGCAGAAGCAATTTTGATGGAGGACCAATCTACAACCACTTATGAAAATATGTTGTTTTCTAAAGCAATAATTCAGGCAGATTGGCAAAAGATGCCGTCTGATTCTAAACAACCCTCTGTTATTTTTTCAACAAATAACTATCATGTCTTACGAGGAGCTATGTATGCCCATCGTGTTGGCTTAAAAGCTGAAGGTGTCGGGGCGCCAACTGCCTTATATTTTTTACCAACTGCTCTAATCCGAGAATACATTGCCTTACTGGTTCATGATAAGCGAATTGTGCTTTTTGTTTTTCTACTTGTCACTCTTCTTTTAGGAATCAGTATCTTACCCATCTAAAAAAACAGCGACTCACATTTTGGTGAGTCGCTGTTTTTATTTTTTTAATATAAAAAGGTTTAATGAACGTAATTGGCTATCAATGCAATCAGCCATAAATGAAGCGGATAGAATCCGTAAAATAAATATTTGAAAAATGGTGCTTTGCTCCCTCTCTCACCATTGTAAAGCGATATAAATGGTAACACAGTGATAAACATAAAATCAGAATTATAAGCTAACATTTCAATTGTCGTTGGCCAATCTCCCAACCATTGAAAACTTGTAACTAAGAAAAAGAGCGCTAATGCACCATATAAACAGTTCCGTAAGACAAGTCTCTTTCTGGCTAAATACGTAATCAACATAAAAGGTAACATCACAATGCCACCTTCAGCAAACATTGCTCCTATTCCTAAAATTGCTAATATACTAATCAATAAAACAATTTTTAAACTGATTTTTGGCATCTCTAGCATCGCTTTTGTCACAATTAACATACTGACACCAAGGGCTAAGGTGAAGAAAATATTGTTGTGAACAGCGACAGCTGGATTATTCACTAAATGATTTAGAAGCGTATTTCCAACAAACATGATTGCTGCCCAAATATACAAACGACCATTGTAACGATAAACATTCCGTGTATAGTTGAACCCTTCTACAGCCATGTAACCAAAAAAAACACCGACACAACGAGTAATTACATGAAAAATCAGTGCCCATTCTGGTGGAACAAAATAACTAATATGGTCAAGAACCATTAACCCCATCATCAATAACTTTAAGCGATTTGCGTTCATGAATCGTCTCCTTTATTTTTTCTACAGAAACTATCATATCTTTTTATATAACAGAAAACAACGAACATTCTTGTTAGATTCAACCATTCTTTTTGTCACTTCCGTTAAACTTGGTACCGCAAAGATAAATCTTCAAATAAATAATGTTGGTATTTAAATTGTTCAAAATGAATTTTTCGAATTTCTTGCTTAATGGCTATTAAGCATTCATCGACCGTCATCAATGATTCTTCTTTCAGAAGCGCCTCTTCTATTAACAATTTGCATTGGCAATCAATCAATAAAAGTTGACTATAGAATGTGTAAAATGTTTCTTTATTTAATTTTTCAATCAAATTTTTAGCTTGATTCTGCAGCTTTTGATAACATTTGGTCAATTTTTGATAATCCATTAAATCAACTAACTGACCTTGTTTTAACATGTTACTAAAGTCTAAATCCCAAAGCATTTCTTTAGTCGGCTGTTGCAATAAATAATACATAGAATGACTACTAATAATTTCAGTGGTCGGTTCTTCAATTGTTTCATAAAAAGTCACAAAATATTCTCGCTCAATCACAGTAATAATTTCTTCTTCTGAAAGCTCACAATCTTCTAAATTTTGATAGAATATCAATAATTTAATCCGCTCATCTATTTTATTCAGCGAAGCGACTAATTCAGGAAAAAGAACCGACTGACAATTCTCTACTAATTCTCTTGCCTTATTTTGTTCATTTTTATAAAAGTTGTATAACTTTTTCCGCTGTTTTAACGAGTTTAATAAGTTATCGGGTATATTCCAGTAATATTGTTTCTTCATAGCATTCCCACTCTTCTTTTTTATGTACAATTTTACAAAATTGGTCTTAGCCAATTTCGTCTCTAGTTATTCTATCAAAAAAGTGACGCTTTTTTACTGACAATAATTACTCGTTTTACGCCCAAAAAGTGAAAACTCAGCTGTTAAGTAATTATTGGGGCTTGTTTCTCGCGGGCCGAAAAAACTTTTTCCTTTTAAAAGTCCAGAAAAAGACCTACACTAGAGATAGACAAACGTTGGAGGGATTTAAATGGATTTACACTTAACGAATAAATTAGCATTAATTACTGGTTCAACCAAAGGAATTGGCAAAGCAATTGCGATTGAAATGGCTCGTGAAGGGACCGATGTCATTATCAATGGGCGCAATGAAGCCGAAGTAACTAAAGTTGTTAAAGAAATACAAACAATGTTTCCAGACACTCATCCTCAAGCAGGGACTGCCGATATTTCCATTGAAAGTCAACGAGCTACTTTGCTTGAAAAATTCCCTAAAGTCGACATTTTAGTGAACAATATGGGGATTTTTGAGCCAATGGAATACTGGGACATCGATGACGCCACTTGGGAAAAATTTTTTACTGTGAACGTGTTGTCAGGCAATGCATTAGCAAAAGCTTATCTACCTAAAATGCTTGCACAAGATTTTGGTCGCATTATTTTCATCGCTAGCGAAGAAGCGGTGATGCCTTCTGGCGAAATGCCCCAATATAGCATGACAAAAACGATGAATCTTTCTTTAGCTAAAAGTTTATCCAACTTAACTGTTGGCACACATGTCACCGTTAACACGGTTATGCCTGGCTCAACCCTTACCGAAGGTGTAGAAAAAATGTTGGAAGATATGTACGCTGATTCAGACATTCCCAAAGAGGATTGGGAAAAAGATTTCATGAAAAATCATCGTTCTCGTTCACAAATCCAACGTCTCATTCGACCAGAAGAAATTGGTCGTTTTGTTACCTTTGTGGCCAGCCCAGATTCTTCTTCTTTCTCAGGAGAAGCCTTAAGAATCGATGGCGGCTTAGTTCCAACAATCTTCTAAAATAAACAAAAAAGACAGCCAGCAAAAATTCACATTTTTTGCTGGCTGTCTTTTTAAGCATATTAATTGATTACTTACCAAAAGTAAGTTATATTTATCTCGAATTCGAAATAAAAAGAGGTGAAACAATGAACCAACAGCAAGAAGCTTTAAAAGCCTATATCGGTTTATTAAGAACCAGCCATCGACTAGAGCAACTTGCCAAGCAAGATGTCACTTGTTATGACTTAAACATTACAGAATTTTCAGTATTAGAGCTGTTACTCCATAAAGGTCCTCAGACCATCCAAAAAATTAAGGAGAAAATTTTAATCGCTAGCAGTAGCACCACTTATGTTATTGACCAATTACATAAAAAAGGCTATGTAACGCGCACCCCCAGTGAAAAAGACCGACGCATTACTTACGTTGAATTAACAGAAGCTGGAAAAACATTAATTGAAGAAATTTTCCCGACGCATGCAAAGCGAATTGCAGAAGCATTTGAACAACTCTCTTCCGAAGAATTAACACTTCTTCAAAAAACTTTACGAAAAATAACAAATGAAACGAAATGAGGAAATAATGATGAAAAAAGAAGATCAATTATTAGGAATCCACCACGTTACAGCTATGACAAGTGATGCAGAAAAAAACTATCACTTCTTTACAGATGTTTTAGGGATGCGTTTAGTCAAAAAAACAGTGAATCAAGATGATATCTATACTTACCACACCTATTTTGCCGATGATTTGGGTACACCAGGTACAACCATGACCTTTTTCGATTTTTCCAATAACCCTAAAGGATTAAAAGGAACCAATACAATTTCAAGAACAGGGTTCCGGGTTCCTTCAGATGCAGCTTTGACTTATTATGAAAATCGCTTCAATGAATTTGCTGTCAAACACACAGGTATTTCTGAAGAATTCGGGAAAAAGGTCCTTCGCTTTTGGGATTTTGATGATCAAGCGTATCAATTAATCTCTGATGAATTAAATCAGGGCGTTGCAGCGGGCATCCCTTGGAAAAAAGGACCTGTTCCAACAGAATTTGCGATTTATGGCTTAGGACCTGTCGAAATAGCTATTTCCTATTTTCATGAATTCAAAGAAGTCTTTGAAGAAATTCTAGGCTTTCACGTAGTGGCACAAGAAGGCAATCGCTATTTACTAGAAGTTGGCCAAGGTGGCAATGGTGCTCAAGTCATTTTGGTAGACGATGATACTAGCTCACAAGCGCAACAAGGATATGGTGAAGTACATCACGTTGCATTCCGCCTAGCGGATCGTAAATCACTTGGGACTTGGCAAGCGCTCTTTGATCATTTAGGCTTACAAAACTCTGGCTATGTCGATCGTTATTACTTTGAATCATTGTATGTTCGCATTGGACATATTTTAGTCGAATTAGCCACCGATGAACCAGGATTTATGGGGGACGAACCTTACGAAACATTAGGAGAAAAGTTATCTCTTGCGCCATTTTTAGAAAACCGTCGTGAGTATATTGAGAGTGTTATCAAGCCGTTCAATACAAAACGAGCCTAAGGAGGAAAAAACATGCATTCAATTTTTAAAAAAGGACATCTTGAAGCACCTGTCTTTGTGCTACTTCACGGTACAGGTGGTGATGAAACAGCTCTCCTACCAATTGCTCAAGAACTAAATAAACAAGCTACTGTGCTAAGTATTCGTGGTGATGTTTCAGAAAATGGAATGAATCGTTATTTTAAGCGCCTAGCGGAAGGTCATTATGACTTAGAAGATCTAGAAAAACGCGGCGAGGCGCTTCATAAGTTTATTCAACAAGCCGCTAACGAGCATCAATTTTCATTGGATAAAATTATTTTTATTGGCTATTCAAATGGGGCCAATATCGCTATTCAATTATTGCTTACTCACCCCGACAGCTACCATCAAGCTGTCCTCTATCATCCCATGTTTCCTGTTGAATTGACCAATCAACCAGACTTGACCGACACTTCTGTTTTATTATCTCTAGGAGAGCATGACCCGATTGTCCCACTTCCTGAGAGTATGCGTGTGATTCAACTATTTCAGAATCATGGAGCAACCGTACAAGAGGTTTGGACACAAAGTCATCAATTAACTTATCAAGAAATTAAGGAAACACAAACTTGGTTGGCACATCTGTCCTCTTAACAAAAAAGTGGGTCCTAAGTCGAAATGACTTAGGACCCACTTTTTCTATTTTAAGATAATTCACTGTCTGAGCTTCTTTTTATTCTGCCATTTGAACAACTATTTTACCAACTGCATGGTGCGTTTCACTGAGTGCATGTGCATCATAAATCCCTTGTCTAGAAAAAGGGAAAACTTCACCAATAATTGATTTCACTTTTCCAGCTGCCATCAAATCAGCAATTTTTTGTAATTGTTCTCCATTTGGTTGAAGCCAAATACTTTCAGCAGTAATATTTTTTTCGGCTGCCAATTGTTTATCTTCAATGCCCACAATTGAAACAAGACGACCTGTGTTTGGTTTTAAGACGTCAAAACTATTTTTTTGAACCTCACCACCCATTGTATCAAAAACCAAATCAACATCAGCTAATACCTCTGCAAAATTCGTTGTATGATAATCAATCACTTCATCTGCACCAATTTTTTTCAGTAAGGCATGATTTTTTGCGCTAGCGGTCGTGATGACATGTGCGCCCGCTTCTTTTGCTAGTTGAATCGCATAAGTACCGACCCCACCTGCACCAGCATGAATTAAAACAGTTTCTCCTTCTTTAAGGTGACCATGATCAAACAATGCTTGCCAAGCGGTTAAACCAGCCAACGGAACGGCAGCAGCTTCTTCAAAACTAATTGTTTCAGGGATTTTTGCTAATAAATGATCATCCACAATCGTTACTTCTGCATAGGTACCAAAACGAGTAGTTTCAGGACGAGCAAAAACTTTATCGCCAACTTGCCAATCCGTTACTTGACTCCCCACCTCTGTAATCACACCAGCGACATCCCAACCAAGAATAATCGGAAAGGACCAATCAAACATCTGTTTTAAATATCCTTCACGCAATTTCCAATCAATCGGATTAATTGATGTCGCGTATTCTTTTACCAACACTTGATGTTCCGATAATTTCGGTAGTGTTACTTCTGCTTCTTCAAGTACCTCTTTACTTCCGTACTGATTAATCACAACAGCTTTCATAAACCAACTTCCTCTCATTTGTTTCATTTTTCACACTTTTAGTATATGCCTATTGCCTTCTTTTTATATAAGAATATGCTTTAGTTAAATTGAGAGAAAGTGGCTGTTTTTAGTCTATTATTCATAACGTAAAGATTCAATTGGATCTAATTTTGCTGCTCTTCGAGCTGGTAAAGTTCCTGCTAAAAAAGCAATAAACATAATAACTAAGATAATCGTTAGTGAAGATGGCAATGAAAATTGAATTAATTTAAATCCTGTTAAAGCCTTTAAAAAAGAATCCGTTGCTAAACGATTAACTAAATTTCCAACCCCAACAGCTCCTAAAATGCCTAATATTGAGCCAAAAAAGCCAATTAAAGCCGCCTCAACACTAAAAATTGTAAAGACTTTCCCGTTGCTAAGTCCCATGGCTTTCATTAAACCAATTTCTCGCGTTCTTTCTTGGACAGACATATACAGCGTGTTAATAATGCCAAAGCTTGCAGCTAACAAGGCAATTGCACCAAACATGGTTAAAACGCCAGTGATTGCATTGATTATATTACGAATCATGCCAATTTCATCTTCGACAGTAGTCGCTAAATAGCCAGCTTTGTCTAAATCTTTTTTGATGTCCTTAATCTGCTCTGGCGTGCTGTCTTTTTTAACTTCAGCAATAATCATCGCGTATTGATTTTTTAAATGTTCTGGAAGATCTGCTTGATTGATTGAGACAACTTTATCAATCAATGCTTTATTCATCAACGAGAGCCCATTTTGAATGACACTGGCATTTCTAACGCCAACAATTTTTGCTTCAATAACTTGCTCTTGTCCTTTCAAGGAACTTGAGATACCTAATTGAACTGTTTCTCCCACGGCAGCTTTACTAGATGTATAGCCGAGCGCTTTTACATATTCTGGTGACAAATTAATTTCGAAGTCCTGGCTCGTTTGCGAAACTTTACGGCCAGCCGCTAAATCAATGGTCATCTCATCTAGCGCAGAAGTAGCTGAAAATACATATTTATACTTATCTGCTCCTTTTATATAATCGATAGCAACGGATTTCATTGGTTCCACTGATGTAACATCCGAGATTTTTTTAATCTTCTCAATATCTTTTTCAGCAAGCATACTTTGTTGTTGAATCGTACTGGTTTTTTTCTCTGGATTATATTTACTTGGTTCTGTTCCGTTACCAACATTCATCTCCATTTTTGGCTGAATAAATAGCTGATTTGCACCACCGACACTGCCGACTTGTTTGTCAATATAATCATTTACACCAATATTGACTCCTGTAGTTAAAGCTATGGTAAATGCTCCAATAAAGATTGCAATAATGGTCAATACGGTTCGACCTTTATTACGCATTAAATTGGTACTAGCTGATTTTAAAATATCTCTAAATTTCATTTACTCATCTCCTCCTACAATCAAGCCGTCTCGAACATGAACTTGCCGATCACAACGTGCTGCTAAGTCTGGATCATGTGTCACAATAATTAAGGTAATTCCTTTATTTTTATTTAAATCAAATAACAATTCTTCAATTTTCTTCCCAGTGGCAGAATCTAAATTCCCTGTAGGTTCATCTGCAAAAATAATTTGCGGATTATTAACTAAAGCACGCGCTATACATACCCGTTGTTTTTGGCCACCAGATAAATTATTCGCTTTATTTTGAACTTTATCTTCCAAACCGACTGCTTTTAACGCATCTAAAGCCATCTTTTTCCTCTTGCTACCGGAAATCCCACCAATTTTTAATGGTAAAAGAACATTATTTAAAACTGTATCCTTGGCATTCATAAAGAATTGTTGAAAAACAAAACCAAATTCTTCATTTCTCGTTTTATTCAGCACTTTCTTTCTAATACTAGTAACATTTTTACCATTTAAATAAATATCTCCTGAAGTTGGTTGATCTAACAATGCCAAAATGTGCATAAATGTTGATTTCCCAGAGCCACTTTTACCAATTATGGCCACAGATTCACCTTTTTCAACTTTTAAATCAACACCTTTTAACGCATCAAATTTTGTTTCGTTCTTTCCATAACTTTTTTTAATATTTTTTGCTTCAATTACCGCCATGTTACCCCTCCATTTTTCATTCTTTGTCGTTTACTTATTTACAAAGTTTTTTACTCTTTTCATACTCCTTTCTTCTCTTTCTATTTTGACGGAAGCCCTTTCCTTTGTCATGGTACTTCCGATGTATCTCTCAATTAAAACAATAAGAACATGTTCCAAATTCACCTCATTGAACATGTTCTTATTAATTAGTTATGCATTTACGCGTTTAATTTCACGATGTTTATTCAATAAATAGGCCAAGCCAAGATTAATACCCACAAAGCAACTGATTGTCAGAAGAAGTGGTAGGACAGTAAAACCAGTGGATTGATAACCAACCATTGCTTGCAAGACATGGAGCATTCTCAGGCGCATTGGTGCCCCCCCTAATTGTGCAATCGTGCCCAGTAAAATAGGAATCATTAATAACAGCAATAAAACAATGAGTTTTTTTACGCCATCTATCCGATCATTAAAGACACCTGCTAACAAGCCAAGTGAGCCGCTAAGCATTAGTAAGATAAAAAAGAGCAACCACGACATGAAAAAGTCTCCTTGCGCATAGACATCAATTAATTTCATTGATAATTGAAAATGAGAAATGAAATTGCCGCTAAATACTTTAATCAGTACAAGTACAGCCAAGGATCCAACCAAAGATAAAATAGCATTACTTACAAAATTCACCAAAAAAATTGTCCAGCGGGAAAGCCCGTTTTGAATAAACAGTTTAAAATCTGTGTTTACCCCTAAAAATGATAGTATCCCCATAAAAACCAGACAAGGAATTACTGCATCAGAGCTGACAGTATTTACGTCGTTAGAAAAGAGCAAGCCAATAAGAGGAAAAAGAATGCCGAACAAAGCATAAAAGCCAAAATAAATTGCTAAAGAACGGACTTGATAAATAACACGATACTGCAAAGCTGTTTTAAATTTCATTTTACTTTTCCTTCTTTCTATTGGTTAATTGCACAAAATATGTTTGTAAATTTAGCGGCGCAATTTGAACCTCTGCTTTTTCAGTCGGCAAGTCGCCGTACACGTAAGCCGTAACTGCCCCACCTAAAGTGTCCATGCCTAAGATTTCCAATGACTGAGTATAGCGCTCTACTTGTTCTTTCGGCCCAGAAACAATGCGACCGTTTTTCAAAATTGTTTCAATAGATTCTGCGCGAATCAATTTTCCTTGATCAATGATGATAATATCTTCTAATAAATTCGCAATTTCTTCAATCAAATGGGTAGAAATCACAAACGTACGGGGACGTTCTTGGTATGTCTCAATTAAATAAGTATAAAATAATTCCCGATGATTGGCGTCTAAACCTAAGACTGGCTCATCTAAAAAAATATACTCACAGGGGACGGATAGCGCCACTATTAATTTAGCAATACTCCGATAACCAGTTGATAATTTTTTGAATGTCTTTTTACTATCTAAACCAAAATCGCTTAACATTTGTTCGGCCAAAGACCAGTCAAAGGATCCATAAAAACCTTCAGTCGTTTTAAAAATATCTTTAATTTTTAACTGAGGAGGAAACAAATTATCTTCACTCATTAAGTAAATATGATTCAAAGCAGTCTCATTATCGGTCACTGTTTCTCCCGCCAATTGAACGGAACCTGAAGTGGCAAAACTTCGATTATTTATGATATTTAATAACGTACTTTTACCAGCCCCGTTTCTGCCTAAGAGCCCATAAATCGTTTCTTTTTCAAAAGTAATTGAAATATTATCTAGTGCTTTTTTTTGATGATATTTTTTGCTTACTGATTCCACCCGCAAACTCATGCGTCATACCCTCTTTCAATTAGTTGTTTTAATTGTTCAGCTGTAATCCCTAATTTTTTAGCTTCTGCGACAACTTCTAAGACTTCTTTATTTAAAAATTCTTCTTTCCGTGCACTTCTTACTCTCTCTTGAGCGCCTGGTAAAACAAACATGCCAATCCCCCGTTTCTTTTCAATCAACTGTCGTTCTACTAATAAATTCATTCCTTTTAAAACGGTGGCTGGATTGATTTGGTAACTTTTTGATATTTCTGTGGTTGAGGGAATTTGTTCGCCTTCTAAGTAAGCGCCATTAAAAATTCCTTCGGCAATCTGATCGGCTACTTGCTGAAATAAAGGCTTTTCCCCCGAAAAATTAAATTCCATTTTTACACCTCGCTTAAACGGTTAACTACTTATGTAACTAACTATATATCTTAGAAATTCTTTTGTCAATAAAAAAACCATTGTTTCCAAAGAAATTTTTCTTTGAAAACAATGGCTATACTTTTGAATTTATTGAATGGTTTCGTTCTTATAGGGTTCCATTGTACAACAATTCATCGGTTGTTTCGTTGACAATTTTTAAGCGATTTTGTTTTTTTATCAAAATACTTTTATAGGTCGTTCCTGTAGCCTTTTCTTCCATCACAAGAATGCGTTTATACTCATTATCAGTGACTTTCTTAATCGTTGTTTGATTTAAGGACGGGATTTTTTCTTTTAGCGTTTTTTCTTCCGCCAGACCTTTTAAGATTTCTGATTCTGTAGTGGAACTTGTGGATTTACTAGAATCGCTTGATACACCTTCGTTATTAGACGCACTTTCAGATGACTTGCGACTTGATTCGGTTACTTTAGGCTGTGATGATTCACTGGTATTAGTTGAATTCATTTGAGTTTGGGTTTGATTCCCACATGCACCAATTAGCAACCCAACGCCTAAGATAGAACTTGCTAAAATTGTTTTTCTAATCATTTGCATGACCTCCTACATCTATCATTACTTTAACCTTAACATTTTTCAGCTAAGAGAACAATTTTTCAGATTAGAAAAGACCACTAGTCGTTATTTAAATAAACGAACTAGTGGTCTTACTTATTTAGGAATGATCTTCATATGAGTGAGTGGGTAATAAACAAATTGTGCTTTCCCTAAGATTTGATCTGCATGTATTGCACCAAAAGAACGGCTGTCTTTGGACATACGGCGATTATCACCAAGCACAAAATAGCTATCTTTAGGTAATTTTTCTTGCATTAACAATTCTTTTGAATCAAAATTCGTAGTATAAGGCATCGTTTCATGATCTTTTTTTCTGTTTTTAGTTAAATAGGGTTCAGCGATTGGCTGATTATTGACATATAATTGATCGTTTTCGTAACGCACAGCTTCTCCTGGTAAACCAATCACGCGTTTAATCAGAATCGATCCTGTGTCTGTTTTAAAGACCACCACATCAAACCGTTTAATGGCGGAGAATTTTTCCATCACAATCATATCTCCTTGATTCAAGGTTTTTTGCATGGAATGGCCATCCACCCGAACAGGAATCAGGAAAAATCCTCTTAAAATAAAAACGGCTACGATTGCTGGTACTAAGATTTTCAGAAAGTACATTAAATACCCAACATAATCACGTTTCTTCTTCAACTTCGTGCCACCTTTTTTCTAGTTTTTTTGAATTTCTTTGACTGCTGTATCGTAGGCAGCGTCATTTTCAAGAATTAATTTACCTAAAGTGGCTTCAATTTTTGTGGCTGTTTCATTGTCGATTTCTCCAGTTACAGGCAAGCCATTTTTCTGTTGAAGATCGCTAACCGCTGCTTTTGTTTCTGCGGTGTAGTTTGCATTGTTTTCATCAACAGGATACGCTAATACAGCTAAAATAGCATTTAAGTTCTGAATATCTTCAGATTGATCTCCTTCTTTTAGCGTTTTATCGCGAGGAATCAATTTTAAATAGGCATACTCGGGGTAATCAGCTTTGATGGTTGGTTCAATTCCTTTTTCGTTGATCCATTCGCCTTTTGGTGTTAACCATTTTAAAACAGTCAATTTTATTTCGGTTTGGTCATTTAAATCCTTCACCGTTTGGACCGTTCCTTTGCCAAATGTTTTCGTTCCAATTAATGGGACATTCGCAGATTCATGCAGTGCTGCAGCAAAAATTTCGGATGCACTGGCACTATTGCCATCAATGATAACTGCAACAGGTTCTTTTACTTTAAAGCCGTCGTCTAATTCTTTGGAAGCAACTTCTTTCATCGTACGACCTTTTTTGTCTTCAAATTGAACAATTGTTTCGCCATTTTTTAAAAACATACTGGCCATTCGCTCTGCTTGATCTAGCAGTCCACCAGGATTTTGGCGTACATCAATTACAAAGGATTTAGCTCCTTTGTCACGTAAATTCGTGATTGTTTCTTTCAATTCTTGATATGTTTTTTTACCAAAGGACGTAATTTTAATCGAGCCAATTTGTGCATCTTTTTTGTCTAACTCACCTGTCACTGTTTTAACGGGAATTTTCCCACGTTTGATTAAGATATTTTTAGTTTCTCCCTCTCTTTGGATAGTCAATTCAACGGAAGTTCCTTTTTTACCTCGGACTTTTGAGACGACTTCTGCTAGTTTCATCCCTTTTGTAGCTGTACCATCAACTTTTTCAATAATATCGCCTTCTTTGATTCCCGCTTTTTCAGCTGGGGAATCTGCTACAGGGGCCTCTGCTACAACTGGTTCGCCATCTTTCATTGTCATAGTGGCACCAATTCCTTCAAAATCGCCAGATAAGCTTTCGTTTAAATCATTGGCAGCAGATTCATTTAGATAAGTTGAGTATGGGTCTCCAATAGCTTCAGACATGCCTTTTAAGGCGCCTTCAACTAATTCATTTTTATCTACTTCACCTACATAATTGGTACTAATTTCATTATATAAATCCTGCACTTTGCTTAAATCAGCATTGGTAATTGCCCCTTCTTGACTCATCTTTTTAACACGATGATCAAAATAAATATAACTACTTCCTCCAGCTAAAAATGCGACACAGAGGAGCGAAATAATATATTGATAAAAAGGAACAGTTCGTTTGTTCTTCATAGATTTCATCTCATTTCTAACAAATTCGTCACTACTTTTGTTTACTATAACATGAATGAAAAAAGAGGAAAAGCTTTGTTTGCTTTTCCTCTGGATTTATTTATTGTTTTCAAGGTACTTTTCCCATAACTCATCAAAGATGTCCATGTTGCTTAAATAGTCAGCATTCATTTCTAAATAAGAAGAAAGTTCATGATAATCCTCGGTTTGTTTTGGAAACTGAATATCTTTGGCCGCTTCATTGGCAAAATCAGTTTCAGAATCTTTAGCCGGACCTTTTAATGTCATTAAGTAATGGTAAAAGCTTCGTCTCATGTAAATTAATCACTCCATTTTTCTTCAATAAATTCACTTCTACGTTGATGGGACAATCCATAACGCAAAGCGTCTTTTTTATAAAAGTCTTGATGGTATTCTTCAGCAGGATAAAATGGTGCTGCTGGTTCGATGGTGGTAACAATTGGTTCTGTAAAACGGCCACTATTAGCTAGACGTTCTTTACTTTTCTCAGCAATTTCTTTTTGTTCTTGGGAACGATAAAAAATAACTGGCCGATAATTATCGCCGCGGTCTTGAAACTGACCGAAAGCATCAGTAGGATCTGTTTGTTGCCAATAAATATCCACTAATTGTTCGTAAGAAATAATCGCTGGATCAAAAGTGATTTCTACTGCTTCCGTATGGCCTGTTGTGTGTGTTAGAACCTGTTCATATGTTGGATTAGGCACGTGCCCACCTGTATAACCCGAAACAACTGAGATAATCCCTGGTTGTGTATCAAAAGGCTGCACCATACACCAGAAACAGCCGCCTGCAAAAATTGCTTTTTCTTCCATCTCTAACACTCCTTTTTTATTTCTCTTTTGGCAAGTATATATTCATCCGAATGTCATCGTCAACTAAATTAATCTTTTCTGCTCGAACAAATAGACCATTTTGCATTCTAAACTGATCTAAACGTAATAAAACAGTTTGATCATCTGGATTGATTTCAACCCATTTAGGTAGTTTGTAAGAACGTTTAGCAAATTTCAATACTTCTTTAATTGGCAAGCCTAACGTTCCTATAGATAAACTTTTTGCTTTTAATTGTACATTACCATTCGCCATCACGTAAGGATCAAAATATAAGTAAAAAGGAATGTCATGCCCTAACACCTGAAATGTTCCATTTAATAAAGCATCATTTTCTAAATAAAATTTATATTTGATCTCCGAACCTTTTTGAAAGTCGGCTAAATAAAAGTCAATCAGTTTGTTCACTTGTTGTTTTTTTGACTGAATGGTGACGACTGGCTCGCCTTCTTTTTCAACAATTGCTGGTATTTTCTTTAAATCTGGTTCGCGAACTTGTGTTGCTCGAAATGTTACGAAAGCTACACTACCAATGACTAAACCCACTAGAACAAGAAAAGCGATTTTCCAGGGATTTCGTTTAAGATTGGTTGGTTGTGTCTTTTTAATTGATTTACTTGTTTTTGGCTTTTCTTCATTCATTTTATTCACTACCTTCTGATTTGGTTATCCATTCTTTCTCTGTCTTGACCATTTCATCCCGGACAGCTCCGGCCATAATTTGGTAGCCAAGATTATTCGGATGGAAGCGATCTTCTTCATATAACAAATTGTTTAAATCCTCTTTGCTAGCACTACTTCCTGTAGTTTCTGAGTCACCACCAGTTACGCCAACTTCATCGCCACGACCTTTATAGAGTAAATCATTGATAGGAATGAAATAGGCTCGTTTTTGCTCTTGAACCATTTCTTCGGTTGCTTGATTCCAGTTATCAACGATTTCTTGCATTTCTGTAATTTCGGAAAAGTTTAAGTAGAAGGGATTGTAAATTCCTAAGACATAAATAGGGGCCTTCTCGTTGTACTCTCGGATTTCTTCAAGTAGTCGTCTTACTCGGCGTTGATAGGCTTTTTGTGGACGATTGAACGAGCTGACTTTCAAGTCGAAAATATTACTACTAATTACTTTCATTAAGTCATTTCCGCCAACCGTTAGCGTAATCACGTCCGCAGAGGCAAGGCCTTTTTGAATTTCAGGTTTTTCTTTGATTCGTTTTAAAATTTGATCACTACGATCCCCATTTTTCCCAAAATTGTCTGTTTGAACACCGTTCAAGTTGTAGTGTTCTTTTAAATCATCTGCCACAATAGGAACAAAACCTCCACTATTCGTCAAATCGCCAATTCCTTCAGTTAAAGAATCACCGATTGCTGTATAATGAATGACTTCTTTTTGATTTTTTTGAGCAGTTGTGGCCACTTTCTCTTGCTTTAATAGTGGCTTTGCTTTGGGGATGGCCACACTTAACAATGTAAAAACACCTAGCGCAATGAGGATAGGTGTTAAGACGGTCAGCAAAATATGCTGTGTTTGTTTTTTCATCTTCGTCACTTCCTTTTAAATAAACCAACAAGAAATTTTCCTTTTCTTGTTAGAAAGAGGTTGCGTCTACTCATTTAAGAGTGAGACCCAACCTCGTTATTTCTTAGTCTGTATAGTACATAATAGCAAAGGCATTTTTTCCTGTATGTGTTGCAATGACTGGATTCGTATGTAATACGGGAATATCCATGTCTTTAAAGATTGCTTGTAATCCTTCTTTGAATCCATTTGCTAGTTCTAGCCCATCCGCATGAGAAATGCCAATTTGTCGAACATTTGGAATCTTACTTAATTCTGATTTCAATTCGTCAAACCATTTATTAAACGTTTTAACGCCGCGGCCTTTCGCTACAGGAATCAATTCCGTATTTTCAAAGTCCATGACAACTTTCATATTAAAAATGTTTGATAATAATCCTGTTGTACGGCTGATTCGTCCACCTTTAACCAAATTATCCAATGTTGAAATGCCAATGTATAATTTAGTATTTTGTTTGACGCGTTCAATTTCAGCTAAAATTTCTGGAACACCCGCTCCCGCTTGTGCCAATTTTGCTGCTTGAATGACTTGGAAAGACAAACCTTGGTCTGTAAAATCGCTATCAATCACCGTTACTTTACTTGATGATAAGTTGCTAGCTTGACGGGCCGCTTCAACCGTTCCACTTAAGCCTTTTGTCATGTGAATCGAAATTACTTCACTGCCATCTTCACCTAAGCGATCATATAATTCTACAAATTCACCAATTGGTGGTTGACTCGTTTTGGGTAAGGCCTTCGCATTAGCCATCATGTCCATAAATTTTTCGCCTGGCAAATGATCATCATCTGGATAAACAACGCCATCAACCATAATTGATAAAGGCATCATATGGATATTTAATTCATCTCTAAGACTTTTTTCCATCGTACATGAAGAATCCGTTACGATTTTAACGTTTGTCATAAATTTATCACTCTTTCTTTAAAAGGAACCTGTTTTCATGGTAGAATACCATTAAACGGTTAATTATCTAGTTATAGTATAACAGACACTGCCGAATTTTTCATCAAATTAAAATAAAGGAAGTGAATTTATTGGAAAAAACGCATTTCTCAAAAAAATACCTAATCGTGAACGAAGTCTTGAATGCAGTTACACATGGCATAGGCGCAGGTTTAAGTATTGCTGGCTTAGTCATTTTACTTGTTAAAGGAGCTCGTTTAGGCTCACCGATTCACGTGGTATCTTATGCTATTTATGGCTCCATGTTGATTCTACTTTTTTTATCTTCAACGTTATTTCATAGTTTAATTTTTACAAGAGCCAAAAAGGTCTTTCAGGTCTTCGATCATAGTTCTATTTTCTTATTGATTGCTGGTAGCTATACGCCATTTTGCTTAATTAGTATTGGCGGCTGGTTAGGTTGGACTTTATTCAGTTTAGTTTGGTTAATCGCCATCGTCGGTATTGTCTATAAATCCCTCACGTTGCATAAACAAGAAACAGTGAAAAACATTTCAACGATTATTTATATTGTTTTAGGTTGGCTCTGTATCATCGCTGCTCGTCCGTTATATGAATCTCTTGGGTTTACAGGAACAGCGTTATTGGTCGCAGGGGGTGTGTCTTACACATTAGGTGCAGCCTTCTATTCATTGAAAAATGTGCGGTTTATGCATGTGGTTTGGCATTTGTTCGTCATGCTTGCAGCGATCCTCATGTATTTTTCTGTTCTCTTTTATACGTAATCACAGCACAATAAGAACACGATGCTCAAAGCATCGTGTTCTTTTATTGCCCTAAATCTCTTTATTATAAAGGATTATTCTTCTTTTCGAATTATTTTAACATAAATTAGTAGAAAAGACTTTACAAAACGAACATACATTCGTATAATAACAATACGAACACTCGTTCGAATCAAATGAAGAGGTGATACACATGGAAGCAATTCGTCGTGTTGGATTTTTATTTTTTGTATTGGTTATAGGTATTTTTTTGGGAACATTAGGATTACGTCTTGCTTTTATGATCGTGACGCCGTTATTTATTCTTTGGTTTATGTCATGGGATGAGAAGCGTTATACACGTACACGTAAACAACAGCAAGCAAGATACGTTTATCGTAAGTTCCCTTAATAAATAATAAAACGGTGTGTCCCCCCAAGCTATGCTCCGTTTTTATAAATATGTCAAAGAAAGAGCGAAGGATTAAATCCTTCGCTCTTTCTAATTAAATTAGATTAGTATTCCATTAAGGTAACAATATCGTAGCCATCAATTTTATCACGGCCATGTAAATCCATTAATTCAATTAGGAACGCACAACCAACCACAATACCACCTAATTGTTCGACTAATTCGATGGTTGCTTTAATTGTACCACCAGTTGCTAACAAGTCATCACAAATCAAAACACGTTGACCTGGTGTGATGGCATCTTTGTGCAACGTTAATGTATCTGAACCATATTCTAAGTCATAAGTCACTTCGATGGTTTCACGAGGAAGTTTTCCTTTTTTACGAACCGGAGCAAAGCCAACCCCTAGTTCATAAGCCACTGGACAGCCGACAATAAAGCCACGAGCTTCCGGTCCTACAACCATATCAATTCTTTTTTCTTTCGCGTAATCCACGATTTGTTTCGTTGCTTCACGATAGGCATCCCCATTAGCCATTAATGGAGAAATGTCACGGAACACGATCCCTTTCTCAGGATAATCTGGAATGCTTGCAATGTAATCTCTTAAATCCATTTTTATTTGTCCTCCTCATTCCACAGCCATTGTTGTATTGTTTGACAATCACTGTAAAGTAGAAATTCTTCTGTTTTTATTTTTTTCAATCGTTGTTGGTACACTTGACTTTCAGTCAATGGTCGATTGTCGGGTTTCTCAATACTGTTTAAAACACCGCTTTCTATTGTAACAAATCCTAAGTCAAAAAACACCTGTATCATGAAAATTAATAATTTTTCTTGGATATTTAAGTAATTTGCCACCTTCGATAGCTGGGAACGTAGATTTACTTCTTTTTGCTGTAAAATAAATTTATACAATGTTGCAAATTGTTCACGTGAAGCCATACCGTTTAAATAAGCTTCTTCTGGTGAAATAAACATCATGTATATACGTTGTATCTCAGTTGCTTCAACAATTTCTTTAACCGTGATTGCTTCCACAGGACAGTCGACAAAAACCAGTTGTTCGATTTGATTTTGAGAAACAGCTTCCACCAATTCTTCTTGGTTTGACCAAACAATAATATTAGCGGTTGGATCTGAAATGAATTTTTGATTTTTTTCATCAAACAAAAGATAAGCTGTTGCTTCTGAAGGAATTGGTTTCGTTTGATTATTTTTGCCACGAAAATCAAATAATTGTCTTCCCGATACAGCAAAATCAGTCACCATTAATTGTGGTTTCTTACGACCATTCCATTCATTGATGGAAAGTTGGCCTGCCACATCGGCGGTTCCTTGTGCTAGTTCATCCGCTTGAGGCCCCATTTGAAAAGCAATTGCATCCAATTGTGCCCCTTCTTGATTCATTTGAAATTTCAGATGTGCATTATCTGCACCAATTTGCCGAATTTGCGTAGGCGTGATTTCCTTAAATACGAAAGTTGGCACAGTATTATCAGTCCCAAAAGGCGCCAAAATACGCAATTGATCAATAAAAGCAGTCGTTGCCTGCGAAACCGCTAAGCTCTCACTAATGAGTAACTCTTGTCCATTAGCCATATCAATTTGATTTTTTTCAATAAAGTGTACCAGATGTTCTTGAACAAAAGGAATATTTTCAACAGGTAAAGTCATTCCCGCTGCCATATGATGCCCACCAAAATGAGTGAATTGCTCACGCACTTCGTTCAACGCCTCATAGAGATTCAATGCGCTAATGCTACGTCCAGAGCCTTTAGCGGTCGTACCAGATTCATCTATTGCTAAAATAATGGTTGGTTTCCCCGTTTCTTGCATAATGCGGCCCGCGACAATCCCTAAGACGCCTTCATGCCAGCCTTGTTTCGCTAAAATATGGACCGGCGCATTCGGGTCGATTAAATCCAGCGCTTCTTTGGCAATCGTCGTTACAATGTCTTTTCGTTCATTGTTTTGTTGATCAATATATTTAGCGATTTCCAGCGCTTGCTCTTCATCAAATGTAGTCATTAATTCAACACCTGGTGCGGCTTCCCCTAATCGACCTAACGCGTTTAAACGAGGTCCGATGGTAAAGCCAATTGATTCTTCTGAAACAGCTTCCTTTTTCACACCCGCTTCTTGTAGTAAAACGTCTAAACCAATTCGATCACCAGTTTGAATCATTTGAAGGCCCATTTTGACAAACGTTCTATTTTCATCGGTTAATGAAACCAAGTCAGCAATTGTCCCAATTGCTACCAAATCTAATAACTCAATTGGCAATTCACCAAGTAACGCAGTAGCGACTTTGAAAGCCACACCAACACCAGCTAAATCTCCAAAAGGATAGTCTCCTTGCGGATGTCTAGGGTGGACAATCGCATAGGCTTCTGGTAATTGTTCAGGCAATTCATGATGGTCAGTAACGATTACATCTACCCCTTGAGCCATAGCGTAGTTAATTGCTTCATGTCCGGCTACACCATTATCAACGGTTACAATTAATTGGACTCCTTGTTCAATTTGTTCAGCAAATACGTCTTTATTAGGCCCATATCCATGAACAAAACGATTCGGTAGAAAGTACTGAACCATGCCACCGACTAATTCGATTGCTTCTTTCATAACCGTGGTACTAGTGATGCCATCTGCATCATAATCCCCATAGACAAGGATTTGTTCACCCGCTTCGACGGCTTGCTGGATGCGGGCTACCGCTTTCTCCATATCATGCATTAAGAACGGATCATAAATATCTTCGATAGTCGGATGTAGAAACTTACGTAATGCTTCTTCTGTCCGGATATTGCGGTGCCATAAAAGTTGGCCAATTAATGGATTAATTTGTTCTTTTTTTAATTGTTCTATAAATTCTACAGGTAATTCTGTCTTTGTCTGTAACTGCCATTGATAGTTTGATTTTTTCACGACGTCACTCCTAACCAAGTAATTATAGCAAAATTTTTCCAAAAACTAAAGAAAGCATTTTTTTAAATCTGAGAAAAAAACTGTGATATCTGTTAGATAAATAGCAGATATCACAGTTTTATTTTAAAAGAAACTTAGTGATAAAGTCTCTTCCTTATTTTTGTTCCTCTTCATTCACACGAGGTTTCACATAACGATCAATACGACTACCTGACACAGGCGTTGCGTCTACTTCTGTGTTTGATGTTTGTTCGTTGACCACTGGTTCTGCGACTTGTGGTGCTGCCGCTTGTTTGGCTTGCAAATCAGCCAATTGATTATCAAAAGAACGTTGAACTTTTTCCGTTTCTTCTTTGACTAATTTATCCATATCATTTTTATAAATATCCAACTCTTTTTGTACAGCTTTTAATTCCTTACGTTGGTTCCAAATGGTGGTTGTGGAGGTTAGTAATCCAACTAGTGCGCCAATAATTGCAGAACCTAAAATAATTAAGATTAACGGTCCACTAATTTTAGTAAAACCAAAGTTTACTGGAACAGCTTGATTATTTAAAACAGCAAAAATAACAACAATTAAGACCAACACAAGGCCCAAAATAACACGCCATTGATTTTTCATGACTTGATCGACTCCTCTATTTTTTATTTAAAATATTTCCCGCTATGAAATCTCCTAAATGTGGAAACAATGTATAAAAGCGGGCAGCCGCTTCCATGACAAACGGACGATTAATCTCACGTCGAGAAGTCCCCATACTCCCAACCACTTCTCTCGCTAATTTCGTAGGGTCTAAAACAATTTTATCCACCGCAGCTAGATAAGTGCCTGTCGGGTCCGCCTTATCAAAGAATTCTGTTTGGATTGGTCCTGGATTAACAGTCGTTACTGCTATACCCAACGGTTTCAATTCTAAACGTAAAGCATTTGAAAAACCTAACACAGCAAATTTCGTTGCAGAATAAACGGTTGATTTAGCTGTAGCCATCTTCCCAGCCATTGAAGCAACGTTGATAATATGTCCTTGCCCAGCTTCAATCATTTTAATAGCTACTTTTTGAGTAAACGTCATCATTCCTAAAACGTTGACATCAAACATTTGGCGTGCAACAGCCAAGTCAATTTCAACAAAATTTTCAAACAAGCCAAAACCAGCATTGTTGACTAAAACATCTATAGAACCAACTTCTGCTGAAATAGCTTCAACCACACGTTCAACACTTTCTGGATCGGCAATATCTAATTGATAAGAAAATGCTTCTCGTCCGCTTAAAACAGCACACTGCTCGCGAACTTTACCAATCAAATTAATTCTGCGGGCGCAGACAACGACGACCGCCCCTTGTTTAGCTGCTTCATAACAAATTTGTTCACCTAAACCAGCTGAACCTCCAGTTACGACAACGACTTTATTTGTTAAATCCATCTAAGCTCCTCCTTCATTGGCAAATGGAATCTCAATGATATCCATATCTTTTACGATTTTTGTATTGGGGAAAATTTCTTGGGCTTCTTCTTGAAGCTGATAGGCCTCTTTGGTTAAATAACGGGCACTAATATGCGTTAAGATAAGTTGTTTTACTTGCGCTTCTTTTGCAACTTCAGCTGCTTGTTGACTGGTTGAGTGGAAGTAGGCTTTTGCCATTTTTGCTTCGTGTTTATTAAACGTACTTTCATGGACTAAAACATCCGCTCGTCGTGCTAAGGTTACGCTATTTTTAGTTTTGCGAGTGTCTCCTAAAATCGTCACGATTCGTCCAGGTTTACGCTCTCCCACAAACGCTTGTCCATTAATTTCCTGTCCATCAAAAACAATCGTTTCACCACGTTTGAGTTTGCCATACAACGGCCCAGAAGGAATCCCTAAAGCTTGAAGTTTCTCTACTTGTAATTCTCCTTCATGCGCTGCTTCCTCAATTCGATAGCCAAAGCTCGTGATGCCATGGTCCAAGATATTACAGCGAACAGTGAATTGTTTATCTTTAAAAATAACGTCATTTTCTTTCGTTAATTCAATAAATTTCAGTGGATAGGACAACCGCGATTGCGAGACCCGTAAAGAAGTCTTGACAAAGTCAGCAACCCCAACTGGTCCATAGATTTCTAAAGGTTCTGTCCCGCCCTGAAAAGAACGACTACTTAACAAACCAGGTAAACCAAAAATATGATCCCCATGTAAATGTGTAATAAAAATCTTTTCAATTTTTCTTGGGCGAATACTACTTTTTAAAATTTGCAATTGCGTCCCTTCACCACAATCAAAGAGCCAAACTGCATTTCGTTCATCTAATAATTTCAACGCAATTCCTGTGACATTGCGATGTTTTGCTGGTACACCAGCGCCTGTTCCTAAAAATTGTATTTCCATCTGCTACCATACTTTCTTTTAAACTTCCTTTTTATTTTAGAAGAAGTTTGCTCCTTTAGCAAATAATAATTTATCTATTTTCTCAAAGTTTTCTTCTTAGTTTACCGTATTTTACGATAAAATAACAAAAAATTAGCAAACTACCATAAAAAACCGTGATTTCTTAGTATTTTAAAAGACTGTTTTCCTTTATTCAGAAAACAGTCTTTGCTCCTTATTCTTCTTTCGATGTTGCTTCTTTGTGTTGTTCTTTTTTTGCTTGCCACGATTGTTTCGCTTCATTTGCAACTTCGTTCGCATCGTTAATTTCTTGTTGGACTTCCTCTAAATCAAGCCGCGTGATTTCGCCACCTAAGTCAAACATAACCAATTGGTTGAGCGGACGGTTGTCTTCTTCTTCTGCAATTAATAATAATCCCGTTTGTCCTTCATCAATCTTTTGAATCACATGTTCAAAAACCGTTTGTGCTTCTTGAATTTCTTTGGCGTCTTTGCTTGCACCATACATACTTCCAGCAAACCAGCCAAAAAGAATGCCCAGAGGACCACCTAATATGCCTACTAGCATCCCAATCATGCTATCTTTTGATGTATGATTGTTGCCTGTAAAATCGATAAAATCATTGATTTTAAATTGATGCTGGCCATCATTAACATGCGTAACAACCGCCATTTGCTCACCTTTAAGCTGTCTTTCTGCCTGCATCTTTTTTATTTCGGAAAATGCTTGGTACGATTTACTTTCAATATCAAAGTTCATAATGATAATTCGTTTTGCCATACAAATCGCTCCTTTATTCTGGATACATCTATTTTAGCAAGAAAGGCCTGTCTCTAGCAATGAAAACTTTTTGGTTATGTATAAAAAAAGAAGATAGCTAGGCTACCTCCTTGTTAATGCTTATTTACCATCAAGAATATTTAAGCGGACCTTTTTCGGACCATCGATACGTACACTATAAACAATTGTCCGAATTGCTTTTGCAACACGCCCTTGTTTACCAATGATACGTCCAATATCTTCTTTGGCCACAGTCAAATTATACTCGAGGAAATCAGTTGATTCCTCAATTTCTAATGAGACTGCTTCAGGTTGACTGACTAACGGACGGACAATAGTTAAAATTAACTCTTTCACATCTGCCATATTCAATCACCTTATTTCTTAACGTTTTTAGCTTCATGATGTTTTTTCATAACGCCTTCTTTTGAAAGGATGTTACGAACTGTATCAGAAGGTTGCGCACCTTTAGATAACCAATCTAAAACTAAATCTTCTTTTAAAACTACTTCTGCAGGGTCTTTCAAAGGGTTGTAAGTACCTACAGTTTCGATGAAACGTCCATCACGAGGAGAACGAGAATCAGCTACTACAATACGGTAAAAAGGACTCTTTTTAGAACCCATACGTTTTAAACGAATTTTAACTGCCATTATTAAATACACCTCCATTAACTTAATCACAAGAGTTAGTTTAACAGATTAACAACAACCTGTAAAGAGTTTTTTCTTGACACCTTTACTTTTTTTCAATTTTTTTAGCCAATTTGCAGGAAAACAAACGAAATAATGAAGAATTTTTACAAAATTTGATAATAGTTGTACTGGTTTCTCACTTGAAAGCCTTCTGTTTGATAGAGATGAAGCGCTGCTTGATTTTCTGTTTCAACTTCTAAAAAAATAGTCGCTGAGGCTGACTTTTCTAAAATCATTCGGAGCGCAGACTGTAACACTTGACGGCCAAGACCGCGACCTCGTTGCGTTTTTGTCACAACAAAGCCATAAATCCCCCATTCGTTTTCAAAATGATCCAAACGTAGCGTGGCTAAAAGTTGATTGTTTTCTTTATAAATAAGTGTTCGTTGAAGGTCCTCCGGCAAAGGCGTACCTTCTAGTAACCTAGCCAAGGAATGCAAATCAGCCACTTGTGGTCGGAGAAGTGTCAGCTTCGCCAAATCCTGTGAGTAAGTTTCTCTTTGAAAAACCAGATACTGTTCTGAAAAAGCTGGCACAATTCCTTGTCTATTAAAATAATTCAGGCCAACAGATTGCTTGTCGTCCATCACGAGAAAGACTTCTTTCATTCCCCACAAAGCTGCTTGCTTTTCGAGTTCTTGAACAAGTTCTTCAAAAAATGGCCCTACATTTGGCGCAACAATCGTCGCTTCCAAGGTTTCCCCATCAAAACAATACCCTACGATATACGCTTGTATGGTTTGTTCCTTCCTGTATAAACCATAATAAGTATAAGCTGATTCCTCAGGAAATGTTTGTTCCAATTTATAAAAAGTTCCTTGTTTAATCATTTCCTTGTTTTTTAATTCAGTCAATGTTTGTTTCTCCAACTGTGTTAACTGTCGGCGCCAATTTATTTTTTTATTCAAGCAGTTGCTCCTTTACTCATCCTTTTACTAGCTATTATACGTGAAGTTACGAAGTTCAACAATGTACAAGGATAAAACGTTTGCGCTTTTTTTGAAAAAGTACTATCATAAAGTAAGTAAAAGAAAAATGGAGGGATTTACATGACAAAAAAAATTGGTATTTTTGTAGGGAGTTTAAGAAAAGATTCATTTAACAAATTGGTAGCAAAAACAATGGCGGACTTATTTCCAGCTGATTTCGAACCTGTTTTTATTAACATTGGTGATTTAGAATTATACAATCAAGATTTGGATGATGAAGGAACCCCCACCGAAGCTTGGACAACATTCCGTGAAGAAGTCAAACAAGTAGATGGTGTGATGTTTGTAACACCAGAATATAACCGTTCAGTACCAGCTGTTTTAAAAAATGCATTGGATGTCGGTTCACGTCCGTATGGCGAAAGCGTTTGGGATAAAAAACCAGGACTTGTGGTGAGTGTTTCCCCAGGTGCAATTAGCGGATTTGGTGCAAACCATCATTTAAGACAATCATTAGTCTTCTTAAATGTTCCAACTTTACAACAACCTGAAGCCTATATTGGCGGTATTACGAACTTAATTGGTGAAGATGGTAAAATTATTGATGGCACTGTTGGCTTCTTACAATCAATTGTAGATGCTTACGTGGATTTCTTTAATCGCTTAACTGCCTAATTGAATCAATCGAGAAAAAGTGAGGCAACTTTTTACAGGTTGTCTCACTTTTTTTATTTTTTTGCTTGACCCTCTCGTTACGTAAAGGTTTATGATAGATTTTGTCAGGAGGAATGAATGATGGAATATACAATTAAAAAAATGGCTTCACTATCTGGCGTCAGTGCACGGACGTTACGATATTATGATGAAATTGGTCTTCTTCAACCAGCCAGAATTAATTCTTCTGGTTATCGAATTTACGGGCAAGCCGAGGTGAATCGTTTGCAACAAATTCTTTTTTACCGTGAATTGGATCTGAAACTAGATGAAATTAAAGAAATTTTGGAGCAACCTGACTTTAATGTTGAACAGGCTTTATACGAGCATCAACAAAAACTATTGGAAAAGCGCAATGAAATTGATCGTCTTTTAGCCTCTGTTCAACAAACCTTACACCATTACAAAGGAGAGATAAACATGTCAGATCAGCAAAAATTCGAAGCATTCAAACAACAAAAAGTTCAAGAAAACGAAGAAAAATATGGTAAAGAGATTCGGGAAAAATATGGCAACGAAACGATTGAACAAGCCAACAAAAAATATTTAAACTTGACGGAAAAAGACATGCAAGCAATGCAGAACGTGGAAAAAGATTTATTTTCTAAGTTAGCCATGTATCAAAAATCACCCAAATTGACTAGCCAACTTGCGCAAGAAATTTTCCAATTACACAAAGATTGGTTAATGTACTCTTGGTCAAGCTATTCGCCAGAAGCACATAAAGGGTTAGGGCTTATGTATGTTGGTGATGAACGATTTACGTCATATTATGAACAACACGGCGCTGGTTTTGCCGAAGCGTTAAACGCAATTATCCAAAACTACGCTTAAACAGAAAGTGCGCCATCAGTCTCTTCGACTGATAGCGCACTTTCTGTTTCTTCCAATAATTAACTAAAGCCTGTTTATCTTTTTTTCTTTTTCTTCTTTTTGTTTTTCTTCATCATACGATTCATGGCCATTTTACCTAGCTTGCCTTTAACGCCGCCACCTAACATTTGATCCATACCAGGAATGTTCATATCCCCTTTGGACATTTGTTGCATCATTTTTTTGGATTCTTTAAATTGTTTAATCATACGATTGACTTCAACCACACTATTTCCTGAACCAGCTGCAATTCTGCGGCGGCGACTAGGATTTAATAGATCAGGATTTTCACGTTCTGCAGGGGTCATTGATAAGACCATCGCCCGTTTCCGTGCCACATCTTTTGGATCGACTTTGACATTTTCAATACCAGGCATGTTACTCATTCCAGGAATCATTTTTAATAAGTCTTCAATCGGTCCCATGCCCATAACTTGATCCAATTGCTCAATAAAATCGTTAAAGTCAAAACTGTTTTCTTTCATTTTTTGAGCAAGTTCTTCTGCTTTTTTCTCATCGTAATCTTGTTGCGCTTTTTCAATTAGCGTCAACATGTCCCCCATACCTAGGATACGACTCGACATACGATCGGGATGGAAAATTTCTAAATCGGTTAATTTTTCACCAGAACCGACAAATTTAATCGGAGCGCCCGTTACTGCCCGAATTGACAGCGCAGCCCCCCCACGAGTATCGCCGTCCATTTTGGTAATAACAACCCCAGTAATTCCAAGCTGTTCATTAAAACTATCTGCAACGTTGACAGCATCTTGCCCCGTCATCGCATCAACAACTAACAGAATTTCATTGGGATTAGCCAACTCTTTAATTTGTTTCAATTCGTCCATTAAAGCTTCATCAATGTGTAAACGGCCGGCCGTATCAATTAAGACATAATCATTTTTCTTTTCTTTTGCTAACGCTAACCCTTGACGAACAATTTCCACTGGATTAGCATCGGTTCCCATATCAAAAACGGGAACTTCTAATTGTTGACCTAAAACCTTCAACTGATCAATCGCTGCTGGACGATAAACGTCACCAGCGATTAAAAGCGGACGAGCGTTTTCAGTTTTCATTAAGTGTTTGGCTAATTTACCAGTAAAAGTTGTTTTACCAGCCCCTTGTAACCCTGTCATCATAATCACTGTCGGGATTTTTGGAGATTTATTCAGTTCAACCGTTTCTGAACCTAACGTTTTCGTTAATTCTTCATCAACAATTTTTACAATTTGTTGGGCTGGTGATAAGCTTTCTAATACTTCGACTCCTACTGCCCGTTCTCTGACGCGTTTTGTGAAATCTTTGACCACTTGTAAATTAACGTCGGCTTCTAATAAAGCCAAACGGATTTCTCGCATCATTTCTTTTACGTCGGCTTCGGAAACTTTTCCCTTACGACGGATTTTACTCATTGCCTGTTGTAGGCGGTTTGTTAAACTCTCAAAAGCCATAGTTTCATTCCTCTATTTCTTGAATTTGTTCAATATATTTTTTGATTTCACTATCTTTGGGATAAGTTTCTTGAACATACTGCTGTAGTTGTTCAAGATATTCTTTCCGTACAACATAGTTTGAATAAAGATGTAACTTTTTTTCGTATTCTTCTAAAATTTTTTCGGTTCGTTTAATATTATCATAAACCGCTTGGCGACTAACCTCATATTCTTCCGCAATTTCTCCTAAAGAAAAGTCATCAGCATAGTAAAGCTCCATATAATTCATCTGCTTTTCCGTTAATAATGTCGAATAAAATTCAAATAACGCATTCATGCGGTTTGTTTTTTCCATTTCCATGAGCCGTGCTCCCATCTTCAATCCCTTATAGGTTACCGATTTCATAGGGAATAGTCAATCTTTTTTTACTAAGTTTTTACCTTTTAAAAAGAAATGTCCGCAAGTTGCCATGTTTCTTCAGAATAAACGGTCATTCCTTGTTGAATAAAATAAGCAGTTGCGACTCCAACTCCAGCTTTTTTAATGCCAGAAAATTGTCCATCATAAATCAGCTGGCTGCCACAGCTGGGACTTTTTTCTTTCAAAATCAAGGTTGTAATTTGTTGGGCTTTTAATTTTTGATACGCGCGTTGTGCCCCTGCTTTAAATGCCTCAGTCACATCTTCCCCGTTATCCGTATATACATAAGCAGTATTCGCCCAAACATCAAAGCCATCCCCGCCAATGATTTCTGCTGGCGGACGTGGAATAGGCAACTCTCCTAAAACTTCGGGACAAATCATTATTGCTTTTCCATTAGTTACAAGTTGTTTTAACGCTTCTTGTTCTTGAGATTTTCCATCGTAACGGCAACAAATCCCACCTAAGCAACTACTAATACCAATCATTCGCTTCTCCTCATTTCATTTCTCTATTATACCATGAGTTGACTTTTCTCAAAAGTAGCATTCTCGCTTACTTTAAAGTACGTTCTTCCTCTAAAAATATGTTAAACTAACAATAGTGAAATATACACTTATTTTCAGAAATTTCTTGAAGGAGTTATGTAAATGAAAAAAGTTCTTGTCGTCGATGATGAACCATCGATTTTAACTTTGTTAACCTTTAATTTGGAAAAAGAAGGCTATCAGGTGACTACTTCCGAAGATGGTAAAAACGGCTTCGAATTAGCTTTGTCTAATCAATATGATTTTATAATTTTAGATGTAATGCTTCCTGGTATGGATGGCTTAGAAATTACCAAAGCACTTCGTCGAGAAAAAATTGACACGCCTATTTTGATTTTAACTGCCAAAGATGAACAAGTAGATAAAATCATCGGCTTAGAAATTGGGGCAGATGATTATTTAACAAAACCTTTTAGTCCCAGAGAAGTCCTAGCACGCATGAAAGCTATTTTTCGTCGTTTAAAACCTACCACGACCGAAACGCTTCAAGAGGACACACCTAAAGCTCCGCTTGTGATTGGCGAGATTCGTGTAGATGAACAAAATTATGAAGTCTTTGTGCGCAATCAGCCCATTGAGCTAACACCGAAAGAATTTGAATTACTCGTTTACTTCATGAAACGCAAAGATCGGGTCATTAATCGGGAAACCTTGTTGGAACGAATTTGGCAATATGACTTCGCTGGACAAAGTCGCATCGTCGATGTCCACATTAGTCATTTACGTGATAAAATCGAGCCCGATCCCAAACGGCCCGTTTACTTAGTAACTGTCCGTGGCTTTGGCTACCGTTTTCAGGAGCCAAAACGATGAAAAAGAGACTGCGGATTGAATATTTTTTAGTTGCGGCAGTCATGCTTTTATTATTTGTCGGAAGTATTGCAGCGACCAATTTTTTCTTTCAAAAAGAAATGGTTGCTCAGCAAGAAACCTATTTAAGAAGAAAAAATACCCTTTTAACAGACCAGTTGCCCCCTTCCGTTTTCGAAAAAGGGCAACTGACAAACCAACAACAACTCCTTGTCACCCATGCGTTAGATGATGCAGAAGAACGGGTAACTTTGTTGCAAAAAAATGGTACCGTCTTTTTTGACAGCAGCCAAAATGAACCGCTAGAGTCGCACAAAAAACGACCTGAAATCGCTGCGGTTCTATCAGGAGCTGCCTATGGTTCAGCTTTACGAAAGAGTAAAACGTTAAATAAAGAACTTCTGTACGTTGCCACGCCTGTTTTAAAATCAGGAGAAATCGTTGGCATTATTCGGATTTCGGAACAAACCGCGCTATTTTCTAAAAATATCCAATCTTTTCGTCGCTATATTATCTTTACATTTGGCATCTTGTTCCTACTAATTACCTTGTTTATCTTTTTACTGTTACGGCAAAAAAATCAACCGCTAGTGACTGTCTTACCGATTCTGAAACGAATGCTTAAACATCCAGATGAAAATCGATCCATTATCCAGCAATCTTCTGAATGGAATGAACTTTACGAAACTATTAACCTACTGAGTCAACAAGTAAGTCAAACGTATAAAGCGTATACGTCTGCGGATGAGCAATTTCACGAACTTTTAGATGAGTTGATGATTGGTGTCTTTATCATTGATACGCAAGGACGGCTTCGTCTGTTGAACCCTAAAATGCAGGAAATGTTAGGACTCTCTGCTAAAAATATGCAAAGCAATTATCTCGAAGTGATTCAAGACGCCGATTTGATTCATTTAATCCATCAAGTCGTCGCTGAAAAAAACAGTTTACATCAAGAAATCACTGTGACACAAGGACCAACACCTTTACGATTAGATCTTTCTCTTCGTTACTTGGATGATCAAAGCGCCAATGATTATCAAGTGTTAGGAATTGCCTATGATTTAACGCGCGTTCGCCAACTAGAAAAAATGCAAAAAGATTTTGTATCAAACGTGTCTCATGAATTAAAAACGCCTGTCACTTCTCTTTTGGGCTTTACCGAGACACTCATAGACGGTGCCAAAGAAGATCCGGAAGTCCTTAATCAATTTTTGCACATCATGCAAAAAGATGCCCAGCGTCTGCAACAATTAATTCAAGAAATTTTAGAACTTTCTCGGGGCAGCGCAACAATTCCTTATGCAGAACAAGAAATTACTTTAGAAAAATTTATTACAGAAATTCTCGGTTCTTATCAGCAACAATTGGCAGCAAAACAGCTGAAAACAGTCGTTCATGGTCTGCCAGAGAGCCAGTTTTTCACCAAATACGAATTGTTTTATCCAATCGTGAAGAATCTAATTGAAAATGCCATTCAGTATTCCCAAGAAAATGGTCAGATTACTATTTCTTATGCTATTGAAAATCAGCAATTACGTTTATCTGTTCAAGATACTGGCATTGGCATTAGTCAAAAAGACCAAGAACGGATCTTTGAACGGTTCTATCGTGTCGATAAAGCACGTAGCCGTCATTCTGGTGGCACCGGTCTAGGTCTAGCTATTGTCCAAAATTACACAGAATTATTAGGCGGTAAAATCGCCATTGACAGTCACTTAGGCTTAGGGACCACTTTTACAATCACCTTGCCTTTAACAAAAAAAGAAGCCTAAAAAAACTCAGCCAATCCTGTTTATTGGCTGAGTTTTTTTGTTTATTTTTCAGTTACTTTTCCATTTACATCACGTTCTACTTGCATATCTGTGATGGCTAAATAACCTAAGTCTTTGACAATTGTTTTTTGAACATCATCGGTGACCATATAGTCTAAGAAGGCTTTTACTTCTTTATTAGGCTCCCCTTTTGTATACATATGTTCATAAGACCAGATTTTCCATGAATTGTCTTTCACGTGTTCTTCTTTTGGTTCAACACCATCAATGCTTAAGGCAACGGTGGAATCATCCATATAAGAAAAAGCTAAATAGCTGATTGCTCCTGGTGTTTGTTCAACAATTTTACGAACTGTTCCCGAAGAATCTTGTTCTTGTGATTGAACTGGTTTAGCTCCATCTAAGCCCCATTTTTCAAATGTTGCTCGGGTGCCACTTCCGTTTGCGCGGTTTATTACGACGATTTCTTGATCTTTGCCGCCCACTTCTTTCCAGTTTTTGACTTTGCCAGTAAAGACATCAATCAATTGTTGCTTCGTTAAATTCTTCACGCCGACTTCTTTGTTGACCACTGGTCCCATACCGACCACGGCCACCCGATGATCAACTAATTTAGAGGCATCCACGCCATCTTTCTCTTCGGCAAACACATCGGAATTTCCAATGGTCACTGCGCCATCTGCAACTTGCGAAAGTCCTGTTCCGCTGCCGCCACCTTGGACAGAAACTGTATAATTGGGATGTTCTTGTGTAAATTGATCTTTCGCAGCATCTACTAACGGTTGTAAAGCGGTGGAACCAACAGCGACAATTTTAACTGGTTTGTTACTATCCGCTTCGCTGGATTTTTCAGTTGTGCCTCCTTGAGCTCCGCACCCAGTTAATAATAACCCTAGACTCAGCATAGTTGCTGCAATTACACGTTTTTTCATCTTTGCACTTCCTTTTCAATTAGTTACAAGTTTAGTCTACCAAGACTCTGTTAATTCTGTTTCAATTAAATGTAAATAAAAGGTAAAGGTGTGTAAAGAATCTATAAAGGCTAGTGCGTTACGCGTTGTGTCGCCATGTAATGTGCGATTCGTTCCATGGCCGTTGTTAATTTATCCATATCGGACGCATAACTAATTCGGACGTATCCTTCTGCTTCTGGACCAAAAGAAATACCTGGAATCAACGCTACTGCTTCTTTTTGCGCTAAATCAATACAAAATTTCATAGAATCTTGTTCATAACCAGTAGGAATCTTAGCAAAAATATAAAAGGCGCCATTTGGACGTGCAACCTCAAACCCCAATTGAGTCATCTGTTCATAAACAAAATCGCGCCGTTTCCGATACTCTTCTTTCATAATTTCAGCATCATGCATTCCTTCGATTAAGGCACGAACAGCCGCTTTTTGAGACACTGTTGCAGCCGCAGTAACTAAATACTGATGAACTTTAATGATCTCCGCTGTTAAAATCGCTGGTGCAAAAATAAAGCCAATCCGCCAGCCTGTCATGGCATGTGATTTCGACAAACCGTTAATTAAAATCGTTTGGTCACGTAACATTTCAGCAATCGAAACATGACTCTCATCATAAGTTAACTCACTATAAATTTCATCGCTAATCACAAAAATGTCGTATTTTTTTAGAACATCAGCAATTGCTTGCAACTCTTGGCGGTTATAGGTGACACCAGTTGGGTTGCTAGGATAATTTAAAATAATTGCTTTGACTTGTTCCCCATGCTCGGCCATTGCCGCTTCAATCATTTCAGGGGTCAAGACAAAATCATTGTCTCGTGTATCCAAATATACCGGTTCCGCCCCCGCCAATGTAATAATTGGTTCATACCCTGGGTAAATAGGTGCTGGCAATAGCACTTTGTCACCTTGTTCTAAAATTGCTAATAACGAAGCTGAAATCGCTTCTGTTGCTCCAACTGTTACTAAAATTTCTGTCCCAGGCTGGTAAGTCAAATGGTACTTTTCTTTCATAAAATAAGCGGCTGCTTCACGGACATCTAATAAACCAGACATCCCTGTATAATGAGAAAAATTCGCATCAATTGCTTCTTTGGCTGCTTTTTTGACATGCTCAGGTGTGTTAAAATCCGGCTCTCCTAGCGTTAATTTTAAAATACCTTCAATTCCTGAGACTTGTTCGTCAAATTGACGAATTAAAGAAACAGCAATTTTATTTACTTGACGATTAAAACGATTGGTTAAATCCATTTAGCTTCACTCCTTCAGTTGACGTTATAGTAGCACAAATTGACCGTAAAATGAATGATTTTCTCATTGTTTCGCTAGATTTTTATTATAAATATCTCAAAAAAACGACAGAGAAGAAAATAGGAGAACTTTGTCCTTTTCAACAAAGTTCTCCTATTTATTTATTTTTCGAAACGCCATGTCCGAATTTCAAACGGACGTAATGGTGCATCAACTTCTATCGCTGGTGTCAACGGTTCTTCTAATACATTTGTTAAACAAGTCGCTGGTTGTGTCTCTTTGTGAAGTTCACAAGGAATATTTTGCGCTGTTAGATTAAAGCCACGAACGACTAAATGATTCGTTTGCTCTTGACGTTTAACGGCTGTCCAACCAATCGGTCCTTCTGCCGTTGTCAAATAAACATGGTTCGGTGCTAGTTTACCTTCATGACGCGCAGTAGTAGCTGCAGTAAAAGGAATTTGTGCACTATAGGCTTGTTGATACGTAGCAAAGCGTTCTTCTGGTTTTCCATGCAATGACAAACCATATTTAAAGGTATATTCTCCTTGGCATTGTGCTTCTGGTGTCGCAAAATAGCCCCAATCACCTAGTTCGCCAACACAACGAATTAATGTGACCGCAATGGTTCCATCTGCTAAGACTTCATACTCATTTAAGCCTTCATTGAAGATAGTCACGCCTTTGTTTTGGTCATGAACATTCACAAACGCTTGTTGGTGCTGCGGGTTTGTTGGATTTTCCCATGTGTCGCTTACTTGATTTGGTCGTGTCACGACTTCATAAATACTATCCGCTTCGTGTGTTTCTGTGACCATGCCAGTTGGGAAAAGCACGCGTAAACGATGATCTTTGATTTGATTATTAATGGTTGTTTCAAAGAACAATTGGTTACTTTCTTTGATCATTGTAACCACTGTCGTTATTTCGAACGGGCGAAGCGTCGTTGAACGTTGTGCTTGGCGTTCTCTAAACTCACGAACAGCCTTCTGTTCTTCTTCTAATCGTTCATCTGCTGAAACTGGTAACATGACGGTTTGTTTAATTTGATAACTTGCTTTTACAGGGGAATTTTCTTTATTCATAATTTCAGCCGTTACATTTTCAGTTGTAATTCCTTGGTCTTCGGTCGGTTTGAAAAAGATATATTCATTCCCAATATCGCCAGTATCTTCAAATGTTAACAATTTTGAAAATGTTTCTCCTGTTTTTTTGTCAGCAATGGTTAAGCTACCATTGTTTTCAATTTTCACTTGAATAAATTCGTTTTCCATTTCATTTATTGCTGGTTGAGCCAAAAGACTTCCTTCAAAAGCTTTCGTTTCTCCTTGAATCAATGCAAAGCTATCCCAAGAGAATGGCGCCATTTCTTTGACAGATAATTCGACCGTTAAGTATTTGGCCATGTACGGTTGACGGAAAGCATCTTTAGGTAAATCGTAACCAAAACGAACATCTTCTTTGACAATACGGCTTGCAACGGCTTTTCCAGTTGGATCAATCACTTGATAATCTGGGGTGGCTTTTTGTTTTAATTCATGATAAAGATCTTCAGGTTTTCCTGTATAAAATGGCAATCGTTCAATCTCCACTTCCACAGTGACAACCTCCGTTTTCTGATAGCCACTAGTATTAAATAAAACAAACGGGTGCGCTTTTTCTGGGAAAACACTTGTATCAATTGCTTCTGTTAATTGTCGTGTTGCTTCATCTGCTAAGAAATGCCCGACATCATTGGCATTTTCAAAGCGAGTCATCATGCCTCGGTGAACCTCGTCGACAGAACAGCCACAAATACTATCGTGCGGATGGTTTTGAAGCAATGTTTTCCAAGCATAATCAAATTGGTCATGTGGGTAGTCGCCAGTTACTTCGTAAGCCATCGCTGCTAAAGGTTCTGCGATATTTTCTAATTGGCGTTGGACTTTTGTGTTCCACTGTTTTAAATAGACGCGAGCAGAAGAAGTATTGGCTAATGTGTACCAGCCATCCGTTTCTTGACTCGTTAATTCACCTGTTACTGTTCCTAAATCTTCTGGTAACTCCTCTTGAACAGCTTTCAAATAGTCATCGAAATTGGAATGAATAAATTCATATTCTGGGAATAGTTCATTGGCTAAAGCGATGGCCTTAGTAATATCTCTTTGTACCGGTTGGTGGTCGACCCCATTCATCATCAATAAATGGTCTGTGGAAGCGTAACGTTCCACATCAGCCAATTTTTGTTTCCAAAAAGCGATTGCTGCTTCTTTTTCTGAAGGAATTTCGTTCCCATTACTATACCAGTTAGCAAAAAGCAAGCCGAAAATTTTCGTTTGATCAGGACCTTCCCACCACATTTCAGAATATTGTGAGCTATAGTCGCTTTCTAAGACTTGGTTATCAAAGCCAATCGGTTTCACCCCGCGTCCAAAGGCAGCCGCAGGCAGATTTGCTAATTGCATCATTTGAGGCGTTTGACCCATATTCCCAAATGTATCCGGGAAGTAACCTAATTGAACTGGTGCTCCCCATTTTTGACTTTCTAAATGCCCAATCAGCATGTTTCGAACATTGGATTCAGAGCTAATTAAAAAGTCATCTTGTAAAATATAAAATGGTCCGATTTTTAGTTTGCCTGCTTGGACAGCTTTTTTTACGGCTTCTTTTTTCTCTGGGCGAACTTGTAAATAGTCGTCTAAGATAATCGTTTGTCCATCTAAATGGAAACTGTTAAACTCTGGATCATTTTCAATTAAATCTAATACATTATCCACTAATTCAATTAAGCGCATATGATGTTCTTCATAAGGAAGATACCATTCACGATCCCAATGACTATGGGAAACAATATAGACTTTTTTCTTTGTCATCACTTTTCCTCCTATTTTTCCACTCGGATGTCAAAATAATCCATAACTAATTCACAAAACATCATATTAGCCCATGAAAACCATTCTCTTGTATAATTTTCAGGATTATCTACGTCAAAACCTTCATGCATCAAATGAGTCCCCGCATCTGTGGCAACTAATAAATCTAAAATCCGTTCTTTTTCTGCTTTATCTTTGGTTGTCATTCCTTCCATTGCTAAAGCAATCGGCCACACGTAATTTTCTGGTGTATGCGAGCTACCAATCCCTTTCGCGTATTTACCTTCATAGAAGTAAGGATTTTCTTTACTTAATAAGGTTTGACGGGTTGTTAAATATTGTTCATCCTCTGTTGAACAATAACCCAGATAAGGGGCTGCTACTAAATTGGGAACATTACTGTCATCCATCACGCTTGCATTGCCTAAGCCATCCACTTCATACGCATAAATCGTTTCGTTATTTTGATTTTTTGTTCGTCCAAATGTTTGAATGCCTTCTTCAATCTCTTCTTGTAATTTTTTAGCAATCGCCACAATCGTAGCATCTTCTAAAACATCAGAGAAAATTTCTTGAATATAGCCTAAAATTACGACTGCAAACATATTAGAAGGAACTAAGTAACCATATTGGCAGGCATCATCACTAGGACGGAAGCCTGACCATGTCATCCCTGTTTTGCCGACTGGCGTTCCTTTCCCTGCTTCAACCAACGTATCTTCTTGACGCCACGTATCTCGTTCAAATAAATAAGGTGACTGTGCGTGATCTTGTTCTGTTGTGAAAACGTTGAGAATTTTTTTGACGCCTTCCACAAAATCTGAATTAAATTGTTCGGTCATCCCAGTATTTTTATAAAGTAAATAGGCTAATTGGACCGGGTAACATAATGAATCAATTTCATATTTCCGTTCCCAAATCCAGCCATTCATTTCGGTCTTATCAGTTTGATGGCCTGCATGATTATCTGTTTCATTAAACGCATTGGCATAAGGATCAATGCAAATATAACGAAACTGGCGCTTAACCAACCCAGCAATCATTTGAGCAAGGTCTTCGTCTTCTTTCGCAATCACTAAATAGGGACGAACTTGCGCTGTTGAGTCTCTCAACCACATTGCTGGAATATCGCCTGTTAATAAAAAGGTAGTACCATCTTCTTGACGTTTCACTGTTGTTAGTAAAGTATTGGCAAAGGCCGCCTGAAAGTTTTTTGCCCAATCTTGATGTGCTTCACCGCATTTTTCTGTAATTGTCTCCATAAATGTTGCTACGGATTTTGGAACTTCTGTATAAACCATTCTCGTCACCTCTTAAATTTGATATATCATTTCACAATTGAATTATAGCGTTTACATTTCATTTTGTCTAGTGATTTCAATCATTTTTTTCATTTTAAAACCAATTAATTTATGGTAAACTATAAATAAGATATATCTTATTGTGAGGTGAAATGAATGAAGCAACCATTATATCAACAAATTATTGATTATTTACAAAATGAAATTGATTCAGGGCGATTGCCTGTTGGAGCGCAAGTTCCTACCGAAAAAGAATTATCGGCTCAGTTTAACGTCAGTAGAATTACGTCCAAACGAGCGCTAACTGAGTTGGAAACGCAAGGCGTAATCCAACGTCACCAAGGAAAAGGAAGTTTTGTTCAAGCACCAAAGCATCCTCTTCATACCTCTTTAAATAAAGTTCTTTTTTTATTGCCTTTTGCAGACGATTTATCAGTAGGAAATTTCTATAGCGGTTTGGCCCCTACTATTCAAGCAGCTGGTTTAGAAGTCTTTATGACCTCGCCTAATTTTTTGAGAGAGAAAAATGCTGCGGACATTGTGAATGAGTTTGCCGGGCTTGTCTATTATGCTGCTACTAGTAATGACTACCTCGACTTATTATTTGAGTTGGCTTTGATGAATTTTCCAGTCGTTGTCTTGGATAAAAAGATCCATGATTTACCTTTTGCAACCATTCAATCAGACAACTTTGCTGGTGGTAAAACAGCAACCGAACGCTTAATTGGCTTAGGACATACAAAAATTGGATATATCCTTTCAGGAAGTCCAGCCCTACAATCCGTTCGGCAACGTTATTTAGGTTATCTCCAAGCTTTAAAAGAAGCCAATCTGGCGTTTCATACAGCAATCACGGAAACCAATCTCTTAGATGAACACAACTTTAAACAGTATTTTGAGGCACACCAACTCACAGCCGTGGTCTGCGATAATGACTTCAGCGCGTTACATTGTTTACGAAACTGTAAAAACCTAGGTATTCATGTGCCAGAAGAATTATCGATTATTGGTTTTGACGATATTCAAGCAGCAGCATTTGTCGAACCGCCATTAACAACCATGGCGCAAGACTTTAAAGAAATGGGAAAACTAGCTGGTGAAGTGTTATTACAAACGATGCAACAAGACCTTCAAATCATAGAAGACATTCAAGTGCCTGTCACATTAATTGAAAGAGAAACCATTTCTACTGTTTCAAAATGAGCCAAAAAAGAAGGGACTATCAGTCAAATCACTGATAGTCCCTTCTTTTTATTCCTTAGTGCTAAATGTTTTGGTATCTACCTCTTTTTTAAACAACGCTTTTAATTCTTTGATAAAGTAGCGACCAATTGGACTGATTTCCCGATTTTTGGGAAAGAGTAAACAAATACGATTTTCCAAAGCTGGCGCCAATGGCACTAACCGAATTTCTTTCTTCGTAAAACCCGTTACGACTCCTGAACCAGAAGCATAAGCATTGGTTTCTACCAACAAATTCATCAAGGTTCCACGATCTGTAGTATGAATGACCGATTCCTGTTCAGGAATTTCAACTAAATCTTCAGAAAAATAGGAAAAATTGCTTCCTTCTTGATTAAAGCGAACTTGTGGATAGGGAACTAATTCCTCTAAATGAATTTCTTTTTGCTTGGCTAAAGGATGATGATTTCCTAAAAAAATGTGTGTATTAAAGGTACTAATTACCTCGTAGGCTAGATTAGCTTGTTCTAAATACCGTTCAATACTGACACTATTTTGTTCATTTAAATAAATAATCCCCAATTCACTGTGAAATCCTTTGACGTCTTCAATTACTTTTAAGGTTGTGGTTTCAAAGACACGAAAATCTTTATATTGATCCCCATACTTTTTAAGAACTTTGGCAATTACCTCACCTAAAAAATCGTAATGTTGCGAAGAGATGGAGAATCGTTCGCTGGTCACTGTCTCGCGATAGCGATTTTCCAATAACTCCATTTGAACTAAGACTTTCTCTGCTTGTTCTAAAAAAACCATTCCTTCTTCTGTTAAAAAAGCGCCCTTATTGGTACGTAAAAAGAGGGAAATCCCTAGTTCTTCTTCTAATTCTCGAATACTATTTGACAAGCTAGGTTGTGTAATAAATAGTTTTTTGGCTGCTTCCCGAAAACTCCCATTGTTAGCTATGGCAGCAACATACTTCATTTGTTGAATATTCAACACTTTTTCCTCCACACACTAATCATTTGAAAAATAAATCTTACGCCCATTCAACGGCTGAAGGGGCCGATTGTTAAAGGCCAACATACCTTCCTTGATCTTATTTAAAAAAGCTTGATCCATTTTTTGAATGGTATCAAATACAAACCATTTCACTGGACCCTTAGTTGGCGGTGTTGTTAACGAGCCTACATAATGGTAGTGTAGACGCTCCTCTGGTAAAAAGATTGACGGATTAAACCATTGTTGGTGCGTGCCGTTTTCCCAGTCCATCGGATGATTCGCTTCTGAAAAACGATTTTCTTCCTCAGTGATGGTAAACAGGCAACCGACAACTAAATTTTCGCCAGCGTCGTTCATATGAACCAAATGGAATTCTAGCGGATACTGCTTTCCCGATAGCAAATGTTCGCTAGGCATATGAAAATGGATATCGGTTAAATGATACGCAACATTTTCAAACATTACGTAACTTTCCATATTTGGTGGTACAAAATGAAACGTATTTTTGAATTCCTTTTCAGTGAATTCTTCTTTTTTATAATGAAACGTAATCTGAGAATTTATTGTCTCAGCACTTTCTTTTTCTAAAGCAATTGGCGATTGATAAGCAAACTTAGCACCTTCTGCAAACCAGTCACATAGCGTATGCCAATGTTCTGGTCCATCGTTGCCTGTATAGCTCCATTCAACGTCCATATTTTTTATTTTTTTCATACACTCTTCCTTCATTTCCACATAGTAATCAGGTAAAACTCATGTTAAAACTCTATCCTAACATCTTTTCTACGTCAAACAAAAGAACTTAGATCATTACGCTCCTCGGCAAATGACCTAAGTTCTCCTACCGTTAAATCTGGTTACTGAAAATGACACTAAAAATCAGACGACAAGAACTATCTTTAGTTCAACGGTTATTTGCCCCAGTTTTCAGGATCTTTTTTCCATTCTTGTAATAAGGTAACATCTTTTTCTTCGATATAATTTGCTTCTAATGCAGCATCAATTAAAGTTGAATAATTGGTTAACGTTAGTAACGTCATCTGTTTATCTGCAAAATTTGCCGTTCCTTTGGGTAACTCATAAGTGAAGATTGCCGCAACGCCTAAAACCGTTGCTCCTTCACGTTCCGCCGCTTCTGCCGCTTCTAACACGCTACCGCCGGTTGAAATTAAATCTTCGATAACTACCATTTTTTGTCCTTCAGAAATTCGGCCTTCAATTTGATTCCCTTTGCCGTGATCTTTGGCTTTACTGCGGATATAAACCATTGGTAATCCTAAAATATCGGCTACCCATGCCGCATGTGGAATCCCTGCGGTAGCTGTCCCAGCAATCACTTCGACTTCTGGGAAAGTCTCTTTAATTTTTGCCGCTAAGCCTTCTGCAATTTCTTTACGCACAGCAGGATAACTCATCGTGATACGGTTATCACAATAAATCGGGCTTTTTATGCCACTAGCCCAAGTAAAAGGCTCATTAGGGTTTAAAAATACCGCTTCAATATCTAATAAATCTTTGGCAATCTTTTTTGCTACTTTTGTCATGTTACTTTCCGCTCCAGTCTTTTTTGATTTCTTGATAGGCTTCATAAGGATTTTCTGCTTGGGTAATAGGTCGGCCAACAACGATATATGTGGACCCGATTTCGCGAGCATGTTGCGGCGTAACGACCCGTTGTTGGTCACCTACTGCACTTCCTGCTGGACGAATACCAGGTGTTAAGCAAATAAACGTTTGCTTGGTTGCTTCTTGAATACCACGTGCTTCTAATGCTGAACAAACCACGCCATCCAGACCCGCTTTTTCCGCACATTTAGCATAATGAATGACACTTGTCTCTAAAGGAACGTTGATTAATTGATCGTGCTGCATCTCTTCTTCACTAGTAGAAGTCAACTGGGTTACAGCAATTAACTCAGGAACCTTAGCGCCTGGCTGAGTCCCTTTGATTAGACCTTCCTTAGCTGCTTGCATCATTCGAACGCCCCCTGCTGCATGGACATTGGTAATGGCAACGCCTAATTTTGCTAAATTTGTCATCGCTTTTTCCACAGTATTCGGAATATCATGTAATTTTAAATCCAAGAAAACATCGTGTCCTTGTTCTTTAAGCCAGCGAACAATCGCTGGTCCTTCTGCGTAAAAAAGTTCCATCCCCACTTTAACAAACAAGGCTTCTTCCTTAGGGAATTTTTCTAAAAAAACAGCCACTTCTTTTTGCGTGGGAAAATCTAACGCAATAATTGGTCTATCGTGCATTTTGCTGCCCCTCTCTCACTTCTTTAATTAATTGTTCCAACGATTCAATACCTAACTCTTCCATTCGCTTAGGTAATCCGTCAATCAACTTCGGACAAATATATGGATCTGTAAAGTTGGCCGTACCAACCCCGACAGCGCTAGCACCTGCCATGAACATTTCCAAGACATCGTCCACTGTTTGAACACCGCCCATTCCAATAATTGGCAACTGAGAAACACTGGCTACTTGTCGGATTAAGCGAATGGCAACAGGTTTAATGGCTGGGCCAGATAGTCCGCCAGTTTGATTGGCTAAAATAGGTTTTCTCGTTTTTAAATCAATGCGCATCCCTAGCAATGTATTAATCATAGAAAAACCGTCTGCGCCCCCTGCTTCAATTGCTTGGGCGATCGGCACAATGTCCGTTACGTTTGGTGATAGTTTAACATAAATCGGAACAGAGGCGACTTTTTTGACTGCTTGTGTTAATTGAAAAGCAACCTCTGGATCTGTACCAAAAGCTATGCCGCCATGTTTCACATTAGGACAGGAAATATTCAATTCAATTGCTTTGACGTTAGGCGCTTGCCCAATTTTTGCGCAAACAGCCACATAGTCTTCTTCGCAAGCACCTGCAACATTTGCGATAATCGGTAAGTTAGGGTATTTTTCTAATTTCGGTAATTTTTCTTGCATAACCACTTCTAAACCTGGATTCTGCAATCCAATGGCATTTAGCATACCACTAGGTGTTTCAGCTACACGTGGTGTGGGATTTCCATATCGTGCTTGGGGCGTTGTTGCCTTAATCATAATTGAACCTAATTGATCAAGGTCATAATAGTTAGCATATTCTTCCCCGAACCCAAAGCAACCACTGGCGGGAATAATTGGATTTTTTAATGTTAAACCTGGAATTGAAACAGCTAAAGGATTTTTCATCATAAGATAACCTCACTTGCTTTAAAAATCGGACCTTCATCACAGACCTTGACACTTTTTGCTCCAGTAGTGTCTCCTTTTTTATGGCAAACGCAGGCATAACAGGCCCCAATTCCACAGGCCATCCGTTCTTCTAAAGAAAGGTAAACGTGTGGATGTGTTGGAAATAAAGAATCAATTGCTTTTAACATACCATTCGCACCACAAGCATACACTGCATCAGGGATCCGTCCTTTTGCTAACGCTTCTGACAATAAACGGCCCACGTTGCCATGAGCGCCAAACGAGCCGTCATCTGTGGCAAAATGTGTTTCTCCTAATGCCATAAATTCTTGTTGGTAATAAGCAACCTCTTTTGATGCATAACCAAGAAAATGAATCACTTTCACGCCTTTTTCATTGAGTTGTTTTGATAATTCATACAATGGGGGAATCCCGATTCCTCCGCCAACGATAAAAGCAGTTTGACCAGCTGCTACGGTAGTTATATCAAAGCCGTTTCCTAAAGGACCTAAAATATCTAATTGTTCACCAGCCTTCATGGTGGCAAACACTTCCGTTCCAGCGCCTTCGACTCGATAAATCAAACGACAGGTTTCATTCGAATGATCAATTTGGTTGATGCTAATCGGTCGCCGCAAAAGTAAATCTGCACGCGGAACCTTGATATGCACAAACTGTCCAGGTCGTGTCATCTCTTTCACTAACTCGCCTTGTAAGTCTAACTGATAAATCCGTGGCGCTAACTGTTTTTGAGCTACAATGGTCATCATTTCTTGCTTTCTCTGCATCAGTATCCTTCACTCCTTTATTCTCTGATTCCCCTATAAATGATTTTCTATTTCTTCGTAAAAGAATCTGGAACAGTCCTCCTCAGACGATTGTTCCAGATTTTTGCTTAAATGGCTTCTGTCGTAAAGGCTCTTGATTCTAAAACTTTTAAAATCGCATTCGCTGTGTCAAGCGAGGTAAACAATGGAATCCCATGTTCGACTGCTTCCCGACGGATTGAAAACCCATCTTGGTTGGCACTGGAACGATTTTTATCCATGGTATTGATTACCACTTGTGCATTCCCATTACGAATGACATCCAGCACGGTTTCCCCTTCAGGATTAGAAATTTTCGTCACTTTCTTAACAGGCAACTGATGCTTCGCTAAAAAGTCAGCGGTTCCTTCCGTTGCGACTAAACTATAGCCAATTGCTGAAAAACGCTTAGCAATTTCTAACGCCTCTTCTTTTGTTTCATCAGCAATGGTGAAAAGTACAGCCCCATAACTTGGCAAATGCAAGCCAGATGCTTCAAAGGCTTTATACAAGGCTTTTTCTAAATAATAATCACTACCCATAACTTCCCCAGTTGATTTCATTTCAGGCCCTAAGTACGTATCTACTTTTTGTAGTTTCGTAAAGGAGAATACAGGGGCTTTCACATGAACTTGTTTACTTTCAGGATATAATCCATCTTGATATCCTAGGTCAGTCAGTTTCTCACCAAGAATCGCTTTTGTAGCAACTTGGGCCATCGGAATCCCTGTGATTTTACTTAAGAAAGGAACTGTTCGACTCGCACGAGGATTCACTTCAATCACATAAACACGATTTTCATGAATAACAAATTGAATATTCATCATGCCTACACAGTTTAAACCAAGTGCCAGTTTTTTTGTATAATCGGCAATCGTTGCTTGAATTTCTTGAGAAAGATACTGCGGTGGATAAACCGCCATTGAATCACCAGAATGAACGCCAGCCCGTTCAATATGTTCCATAATCCCTGGAATTAGTACTGTTTCACCATCACAAATGGCATCAACTTCACATTCTTGTCCCAATAAATAGCTATCAACTAAGACAGGATGTTCTGGAGAAGCTTTGACTGCATGTCGCATATAATCTTCCAAATCCTTTTGATTTTCGACAATTTCCATTGCACGACCACCTAAAACATAACTTGGACGCACTAAAACGGGATAGCCGATACGATCAGCAATCACGATTGCTTCTTCTGCACTTGTGGCCGTATCTCCTGGTGGTTGAGGAATCGCTAACTCTTGCAAAGCTTGTTCAAATAAATCACGATTTTCCGCACGATCTAAATCTTCAATCGTTGTTCCAAGAATTTTAACGCCTTGTTTTGTGAGCGGCTCAGCTAAATTAATCGCTGTTTGTCCACCAAATTGGACGATCACGCCAATCGGATTTTCTAAATCAATCACATTCATGACGTCTTCTAAAGTTAATGGCTCAAAGTATAATTTATCAGAAACAGAGAAATCTGTTGAAACTGTTTCAGGATTACTATTCATAATAATTGCTTCATAACCAGCCGCTTGGATCGCTTTGACAGAATGAACCGTTGCATAATCAAACTCGACCCCTTGACCAATGCGAATGGGACCAGAACCTAATACTAGTACAGAAGGCTTTTTCGAAACATTGCTTTCGTTTTCCACTTCATACGTGCTATAAAAATAAGGCGTATGTGATTCAAACTCTGCAGCACACGTATCCACCATTTTATAGACGGGCACAATTTGATTGGCTCTGCGGAAGTCAGCGATGGCTTGTTCTGTTTGGCCCCAAAGTGCCGCAATTTTCCGATCAGAAAAACCATTTTGTTTGGCTTCTTTCAAAACAGCTACGTTGTCCACGTGACTTTCAAGGGTCGTTTCAATTTCGATAATGTGTAAAAGTTTATCCAAGAAGAATAAATCAATTTTCGTTAAACTTTGTAATTCTTCGATGCTATATCCTCTGCGAATGGCTTCTGATAAGTAGAACAATCGATCATCTTGCGCATGGACCATTTTCTTCGTTAATTCTAAATCACTGACATGACTTAGTTCTGCTAACTCGTTGTGATAAGCACCAATTTCTAAAGAACGAACTGCTTTTAATAAGGATTCTTCAATATTGCGGCCAATTGCCATGACTTCCCCGGTTGCTTTCATTTGCGTTCCTAGTTCTCGAGCACCTTTTTCAAATTTATCAAAAGGCCAACGAGGAATTTTGGAAACAACATAGTCCAAAGCCGGTTCAAATTCGGCATAAGTGGTTCCAGTAACTGGATTTTTCATTTCATCTAATGTTAAACCAACAGCAATTTTTGCAGCTAACTTCGCAATGGGATACCCTGTGGCTTTACTAGCAAGTGCAGATGAGCGAGAAACACGAGGATTAACTTCAATCACATAATAATTAAAGCTATGCGGGTCCAAAGCTAATTGAACATTACAGCCACCTTCAATTTTTAATGCACGAATAATTTTCAAGGACGCATCTCGCAACATTTGGTATTCATAATCTGATAAGGTTTGACTCGGAGCAAAAACAATCGAATCCCCAGTGTGAATGCCGACAGGATCAAAGTTTTCCATGTTACAAACCACAATCGCATTATCAGCCGAATCACGCATCACTTCATATTCAATTTCTTTAAAACCAGCAATACTTTTTTCAATTAAACATTGTGTAACTGGTGATAATTTCAGACCGTTTTCGGCAATCTGACGGAGTTCTTCTTCTGTATCACACATGCCGCCGCCTGTTCCACCTAAAGTAAATGCGGGACGAACGATAATTGGATAGCCAATTCGTTTGGCAAAAGCCACGGCTTGTTCCACCGTATTGACAATTTCACTTTCTGGAATCGGTTGTTCTAATTCTTCCATCAATTGTTTAAATAAATCACGGTCTTCCGCTTGGTCAATCGCACTGAGCTTTGTTCCTAGCAATTCTACATTTAGCTCATCTAAAATTCCTGATTCCGATAATTCCATCGCCATATTTAATCCAGTTTGACCACCTAATGTTGGTAGAAGAGCATCAGGACGTTCTTTTCGCAAAATTCTTGAAACAAATTCTAAAGTAATCGGTTCGATATAAACATGATCCGCGATTTCCTTATCGGTCATGATAGTCGCTGGATTTGAGTTTACTAAGACAACTTCATACCCTTCTTCTTTTAGCGCTAAACAGGCTTGTGTGCCTGCATAGTCAAATTCTGCTGCTTGTCCAATAATGATTGGTCCTGAACCAATCACCATGATTTTCTTGATGTCCGTTCGTTTTGGCATTAGTTTTGCTCCTTCCATGCATCCATTAATTCCATAAATTCGTCAAATAAATGAAGACCATCGTGCGGTCCTGGAGCCGCATCTGGGTGATATTGCACAGTAAAAGCTGGATAATCTCGATGACGCACGCCTTCAACCGTTCCATCATTGACTTCCACGTGGGTCACAAGTAATTTTTCTGGATCAATTGTTGCTTCATCTACGGCATATCCGTGGTTTTGTGAAGTGAAATCAATGCGTCCTGTTGCAATTTCTCGTACAGGATGATTCAAACCGCGATGTCCAAACTTCATCTTATACGTATCCGCACCATTTGCTAATGAAAATAACTGATGACCTAAGCAGATGCCGAAAATTGGAACTTTTCCTTGGATTGCTTGAATCATTTCAATAGCTTCAGGCACATCTTTGGGATCTCCAGGCCCATTTGTCAACATGACACCATCGGGACTTAATTCTAAAATCTCTTCGGCCGTTGTATTATAAGGCAACACGGTTAAGTTGCATTGCCGTTTTGATAATTCTCGCAAAATACTATGTTTCAACCCAAAATCAACGACGACTACATTACGCCCAATACCTGGACTCGGATAAGGCTTAGTGGTGGAGACTTGTGCCACTTGATTTTTCGGCATGACTGTCGCTTTTAATTGATCAAACGCATGCGGCAAATCATCCACGGCATCAATGATGCTCCCTTTCATTGTTCCAACTGATCGTAACTTACGAGTCAGCGCACGCGTATCAATTCCTGAAATTCCCGGAATCCCTTTGCGCTTTAAAAATTCATCCAAGGTCATTTGTTGACGCCAATTTGAAGCAACCCGCGCATGCTCTTTAACAATGACACCTTTACAGGTTGGTGCAATGGATTCATAATCATCTCGGTTGACCCCGTAATTTCCAACTAATGGATACGTAAAAGTAATCATTTGTCCATTAAAACTTTGGTCAGTAATTGCTTCTTGGTAACCTGTCATGCCAGTAGTAAAAACAACTTCTCCTACTACATTGCCTTCTGCACCAAACGCTTTTCCTTCAAATACTGTTCCGTCTTCTAAAATCAATAACCTTTTCAAACCTACTGCGCCTCCTCCGACCAAGCTAATGCTCCGTCAACAAATGTCATAAGTGTCTTTCCTTTGACTGTCCACCCTGTAAATGGTGTATTGACAGCCATTGATTCAAATGCTTCTGCATCAATTGGTGCAGCTGTTGCTAAGTCAAAAACTGCAATGTCTGCTGGTGCACCAATTGTTAGTGTTCCTGCGTTTAATCCAAAAATTTCTGCCGGTTTCACTGCCATCCAATCAATCACTTGTTCTAATGTGAAAATGCCTGTTTCGACAAAGTTCGTATAAATCAATTGGAAGGCCGTTTCACTACCGACAATGCCAAAAGGTGCGTTTAAAAATGATTGTTGTTTTTCTTCTAAACCATGGGGCGCATGGTCGGTAGCAATACAGTCAATCGTGCCATCTAACAAGCCGTCAATCAATGCTTGTCGATCTGCTAAACCACGTAATGGCGGGTTCATTTTCCAAAACCCTTCGTCACCAGGAATATCCTCATCGACTAAAATTAAATGGTGTGGCGAAACTTCGGCTGTTACGTGAATCCCTGCTTTTTTAGCATCTCGAATAACGCGCACGCTTTCTTCTGTTGAAACATGACAAACATGATAATGAACGCCTGTTTCTTTTGCTAAAGTAATATCCCGAGCAATTTGTGAAGCTTCCGTTGCACTTAAAATCCCTGGTAAGCCTAATTTCTTAGAAACTTCTCCTTCATGCATCACACCACCAAATAATAAAGATTCATCTTCCGTGTGCGCAACAAGCGCCATATTTAATGCAGCCGCTTCTTTCATGGCTAAGTACATCGTTCCTGCCGTTTGGACACCAACACCATCATTCGTAAATGCAAAGGCGCCCGCTTCTTTTAAGGCCTTCTGATTGGTTAAAACTTCACTCCGTAGCTCTTCTGTAATGGGGGCATATTGTAAAACTTTCACGACTGCATCTTTTTGAATTAAGTCGTAAACCTCACTTAATTTTTCAGCCGTATCTGGTACTGGATTCAAATTGGGCATTGCGCAAACCGTAGTAAAACCACCGCGAGCAGCAGCTTTACTACCCGTTTTAATCGTTTCTTTATACGTAAAGCCTGGTTCTCTAAAGTGAACATGCACATCCACCAAGCCTGGCGTGATTAGTTGCCCTTTCGCATCAAACACTTGCTCAAAATCTGCTTCGTCAAACGATTCTCCGATTGCGTGAATCACACCATTTTCTAGCCAAAGTGCTGCCTCAATCAATTGATTCTCTTTTTTGATGATTTTTCCATTCTTAATTAACGTCTTCATTTCTCCACCTAGGCCTTTCCATGTAAAATTGCTTCTAAAATTGCCATGCGCATAAAGACTCCGTTACTCATTTGCGCGACGATTCTTGATTGCAGACTTTCCACTAATTCATCTGCCAGTTCAACATCCCGATTGACTGGCGCTGGATGCATAATAATTGCGTGTTTCTGTAAACGAGTTGCCCGTTCGTTGGTTAAACCATATTCCAAATGATAGCCTTCTTTTGAAAAACTTTCCTTACCATCATGACGTTCGTGCTGCACGCGAAGCAACATCATCACATCGACTTTTTCAACAATTTCATCTAATGGCACATATTGTCCATAGACATCAAACTGATGATCGTACCACTCTTCTGGACCTGAAAAATAAATTTCAGCGCCTAAACGGTTTAATAACTGCATATTTGATTTAGCAACGCGAGAATGTGTAATATCTCCCACAATCGCCACTTTCAAGCCTTCAAATCCACCAAATTCTTCATAAATGGTCATCAGATCCAATAAACATTGTGTAGGGTGTTGTCCACTCCCGTCCCCACCGTTAATAATAGAACATTGAATCGTTTTACTTTGAATCAATTCATCGTAATAATTTTCTTTACCATGACGAATGACTGCTACATCTACACCAATTGCCGACATCGTTAGTACTGTGTCGTATAACGTTTCTCCTTTTTGAACAGAACTTCTACTTGCTTCAAACTCAATCACTTCTAAGCCTAATTTTTTCTCAGCTACCTCAAAACTTTTATGTGTTCGAGTACTATTTTCAAAAAACAAGTTTGTTGCAAAATATTGACGTTCTTCTGGGTGCCATTTTGCCCCCTGTTTAAATTCTCCTGCGCGACGGATTAACCCCATGACTTCACGGTCGGTTAAAGCCTCAGCAGTTAAAAGATGTTTTAAACTAATTCGTTCAGATGTAATAATCATTCGTACAGTCCTCCTACTGTTCTTCGCTACGTGCGTTTTCCGGTAAAATTAAATTCAAAACAATTCCTAAGACAGTTGCTAATGCCATTGAAGACAATTCAAAGGTTCCTACTTTGAAGACTAAGCCACCAATGCCGATGACTAAAATTACTGAAGCAATCAATAAATTCTTTTTCTTATCAAAATTAATCTTATTATCGATTAAGATTTTCAAACCACTTGCGGCAATCACACCGAACAAGACGAAACTAATTCCTGAAATAACTGGTCCTGGGATACTTAGAATCAAGGCACTTAATTTTCCAACAAATCCTAAAGCTACAGCGAACACCGCGGCTCCACCAATCACGAAGACACTGTGTACTCTTGTAATTGCCAGCACGCCGATATTTTCACCATAACTTGTAACTGGTGGTCCACCAACAAAACCTGCTACAATTTGCGCTAAGCCATCTCCCATTAAAGTTTTAGATAAGCCTGGGTCTTGGAAAAAGTTGCGCTTGGTTAATTTATTCAAGACCATTAAATGACCAATATGTTCTGTCATTGTTACAAAAGCAATTGGTGCCATTGTTGTAATGGCATTTAAATACAATTTCGGTTCATATTGAACAAAAGGTACTTCAAAATTCGGTAAAGCAAACCAAGCAGCTTCTTTAATAGGGGTTAAGTCAATAATTCCGAAAGCTAAAGCGACTAGGTACCCACTAACAATTCCCAAAAGAATTGGAATTAATCCTAGGAAGCCTTTGAAAAACATGTTGTAAAAAATGGTTAAGCCTAAAGTAATTAAGGCTACGGCAATATATTTAAAATCATAAACGTTGTTGTTATACATTGCGTTATTTGCGGCATTAGCTGCCAAGCCTAAACCGATAACCATCACGACAGGTCCTACAACGATAGGCGGTAAAATTTTATCCAACCAGTCGGAACCAATTTTTTTAATGATTAATGAAACGATTAGGTATACCAAGCCGGTTGTCATAGCACCTTGGGCAATGGCTGGATAACCATCACTCTTCATTAACATCTGCATCGCTGCAATAAAAGCAAAGCTACTGCCAAGATAAGCGGGGATTTTTCCTTTTGTAGTAATCAGATAGACCATTGTTCCTAATCCTGAACTGACTAACGCAATCCCTGGGTCAATTCCTACTAAGATTGGTACTAAAACCGTTGCACCAAACATCGTAAATAAATGTTGTAAACTTAGGCCAACCCAGTGAAAAGCTTGCGGTCTGTCTTTAATATCTAAGACTGCATCCTCATTTCGAAATTCTTTTTCTGACAACGTTGTTCACTCCTTTTTATTCGTTTCCTTTACTGATCATAATACGATCTGCGCCGTCACGCTCTTCCATTTCCACAATAATTTCCTCAGTTTTTGATGTTGGAATATTTTTCCCTACATAATCGGCACGAATCGGTAGTTCCCGATGCCCACGATCTACTAAGACTGCTAAAGAGATTTTTCTTGGACGACCTAAATCCATAACAGCGTCCATCGCAGCACGAATGGTCCGGCCCGTGTACAAGACATCATCCACTAAAATAACTTCTTTACCTTCAATTGAGACTGGTACGTCAGAAGAATGTAATTCAGGTTCCTCCATATCTTTCACATCATCACGATACAAAGTAATATCTAATTCACCAACTGGCACGTCAATATCTTCTAATTGTTTTAAGCGTTCGGCTAGACGTTGTGCAATGTATATCCCACGCGTTTTAATTCCTACTAAAACAATGTCTTGAATTCCTTTGTTTCTTTCAATAATTTCATACGAGATTCGAGTAAGCGCTCGTTTCATTGTGACTGCGTCAACAACTTCTTTCTTTGGCATAATAATTTCCTCCTCATTTCTTTTTTATCTACGTCCTCGCTGTCTTGGGGTCAGCGATTCTTCCTTCAATTGAGCAGCTGAAAAATAAGTGGATTTTTATTGAAATTGTCCTGTTATTTTTTCCAACAAAAAATCCTCCTACCCGTATGAGGATAGGAGGATGTTGGTTACAGTTTAAAAAGGTACAAGGGTACCATGTAGCCCACACAACTTACTAACTAAGCGCACCTAGTGTTCTTTTGCATGATTCCTTCTTAGCCTCACGGGACTAAACTTAAAGGTTACAGTTATTTAGTTATTTTTCTTCTTAAAAAAGAGTTTACCTCTTCTTCAGAAAAAAATCAATGATTATTTCTTAATTGGTGTAAAGTTTTTTCAAAAACTTCTGGTAAAGGTGCTTCAAAGACTAATTGTTCACCTGTAGTAGGATGTGTAAAGCCTAATAACTTCGCATGTAAAAATTGTCCATTGCCAGGCAATGTTTTTTTCGGTCCATATAATGGATCTCCAGCTAATGGATAACCGATATATTTCATGTGAACACGGATTTGATGTGTCCGGCCTGTTTCTAGTTGTAATTCAACTAAGGTAAATGCATCAAAACGCTCTAAAACAGTAAAATGCGTGACTGCTTCTTTACCGCCTTCAATGACCGCTTGCATTTTGCGGTCAACCTTGGAACGACCAATAGGCGCATTTATCTCTCCCTTATCGTGAGGAATAACACCGTGGACCAAGGCAACGTATTTACGTAATGATGTTTTTTCTTTTAGCTGTTTCGCTAATGATTCATGGGCTTGATCATTTTTAGCCACCATCAATAGCCCCGAAGTATCTTTATCAATTCGATGAACAATTCCCGGTCGCACCACATCATTAATCGCCGATAAGTGATCCGCATGATGAAGTAACGCGTTCACTAATGTACCATTGGGATGCCCTACCGAAGGATGAACAACCATGCCTTGAGGTTTGTTGACGACAATCACATCATTGTCTTCATAAACAATGGTCAAAGGAATATCCTCTGCTACCATATCTAGAACTTCTGGTTCAGGAATTGTTACAACAATTTCATCGCCTGCTGTAACTTTGTAATTTGCGCGGACCGTTTCACCGTTAACTGTTACGTGTTTTTCTTTTAACCATTGTTGAATTTGCGAGCGGGAATGATTGGGTAAATGTTCACTTAATACTTTGTCAATCCGGCCTTTTTCTGTTTGAATCGTTACGTTAATTTGTTCCATTTTTGCCTTCCTTTGCTGCTTTTTCATCTAAAATCAAATAAATAAATATACAAATAACGCCGACCACTAACGTACTATCTGCAACATTAAAAATAGGAAAATTCATAAAATCCGTTTGGAGCATGTCCACCACGTAGCCTAAACGTACACGATCAATAAAATTCCCAATGGCACCTGCTAAGACAAAAGATAAACCTACAGAATACCAGATACTTTTTTTATAATTCTTAATTAATAAATAAATAATCACGACACTAACAATTACTGTGATGACATAAAAGAATATCATCTTTCCTTCTAATAAGCTCCAAGCGGCTCCGGTATTTCTTAAATGGGTCAGCGACAAAAATCCAGGAATGAATTCTTTTGTTTCACCCAAAGAAATGTTTTGGACCGTCAAATATTTGCTCCATTGGTCAAGCCCTACTAATAAGGCACTGATTAAAAAATATACTACTAACAATCGCGTCATTCCTTTTCTCTATGAATACTTGCTAAATCTCTTGGTCGAACAATGCCTACTAACTCACCATTAGGATGGCCACTTTTACTAATAAGCACAGCTTCTAAGCGTGGCTGCTCCCGAAACATTTGTTCAACTTCAAAAACGGTTGCTTCAATTGAAACAAATTGATAGTTGCTGCGTTTATAATTTGATGCCAACAATTCTCGCACCGTTCGGTTGGCAATGTGAACTTCGCCTTTGGTGCTCTCAATGGCAAACCATACACCAATCCCTCGAACCGTGATTAATCCTTTAAATACACCTTTTTCATAAATCGGAAATTGGGAATATTGTTTTTTTGCAATAATCGTTAATAACGTTTCTAAAGAAGTGGTGATTTCAAAAGCTGTAACACGTTTCGCAAATTTAGGCACTACTTTTTCTGGTTTTGTTAAAGCTTGTTCAATCGTTTCAATTCGTTGAACTGCCCATTCGTTTGGCTCTGCAATTACAAAATCATCAGCAATTCGCTCATGAACGATGGCATTTCTTAACTGAGCCATTTGAAGCAAATCCTCTTCAAATTGAGCAATCTGTCCTTTTTCTTTTCGGGAAAGACGTCTTGTCATTTCACTGAATCCCATATTGACAGGATTGTTCAGTCTCTCTCTCATCCACTTTTCAATGCGATTAAAGTGTGCTAAAAATGTATCTGCTCGTTCCCCCATAGTCGTTGCTCCTTATAATAAACTACGCAATAAATTTCCGTCATTATTTTTTATTGAGCTACTTTCAAGTATATACTAAAAATAGGTCTCAGGAAAGAGCGGCTTTAAAAGAGACCGCTCGCTTGACCCGTTTCGTCCACATCCATATTTAACGCAGCAGGAACCTTCGGCAAGCCAGGCATCGTTAAAATGTCACCCGTTAACGCCACGATAAACCCTGCACCGATTTTTGGAACTAGCTCACGAATCGTAATCGTAAATCCTTCTGGCCGTCCTAATTTTTGAGGATCGTCAGAAAGTGAATACTGTGTCTTCGCCATGCAAATTGGTAATTGATCCCAACCATTTTTTGTAAAGTCTGCGATTTGCTTTTGCGCTTTCGGAGAAAAAATCGCCTGTTCCCCGCCGTAAATCGTTTGTACAATGGCTTGAATTTTTTCTTCAATAGTTTGGCGATGATTATATAAAGGTTGAAACTGTTTTGTATTGGCTTCAATCTCTGCTACTACTGTTTTCGCTAGGTTCGTGCCACCTGCGCCACCTTGCGCCCAAACACTTGTTAACTCGACGGGCACGCCTAACGCTTGGCAAGCTTCTTTCAACAGTTGAATTTCCTTCTCTGTATCCTGTGTAAACTCATTAATTGCAACAACTACTGGTACATCATAACGTTGCATGTTTTGAATATGTTTTTCTAAGTTGGTAAAGCCTTTTTGTAACGCTGGTAAATTTTCTTCTGCTAACTGATCTTTCGCCAAACCGCCATGCATTTTCAACGCGCGAATCGTTGCCACAATCACAACGGCATCGGGTGCTTTTCCTAAAGAAGGTACTTTAATATCTAAAAATTTTTCGCCACCCAAGTCGCCACCAAAACCTGCTTCTGTTACGACATAATCCCCTAGATGCAAAGCTGTTTTTGTCGCTAAAATACTGTTACATCCATGAGCGATATTGGCAAAAGGACCACCGTGAACAAAAGCTGGAGTTCCTTCAATCGTTTGAACTAAATTAGGTTTTAAGGCGTCTTTTAATAATAAAGTCAGGGCACCTGCCACGTTTAAATCTTTAACCGTCACCGGCTCTCTTTGGTCATTATAGGCGACAATAATCCGACTTAAGCGTTCTTTTAAGTCCGTTAAATTTTGCGCTAAACAAAGAATCGCCATAATTTCGCTTGCCACAGTAATATCGAAACCGTCTTCTCTTGGTACACCTTGGAAAGGACCGCCTAAACCAACAACGACCTGTCTGAGCGCACGATCATTTAGATCCACTGCCCGTTTCCAAATCACCCGTCGAGAATCAATCTTTAATTCATTTCCTTGCTGTAAATGATTATCTAGTAACGCAGCTAAGGCATTATTGGCTGTCGTAATCGCATGCATATCACCAGTAAAATGCAAATTGATTTCTTCCATTGGTAATACTTGTGCGTAACCACCACCTGTTGCGCCACCTTTAATCCCCATCACAGGACCTAATGATGGTTCTCTTAGGGCAATAACTGTTTTTTTATTGATTTGATTTAATGCATCTCCTAAACCAATGGTCACGGTTGACTTTCCTTCTCCTGCTGGCGTTGGATTAATCGACGTAACGAGGATTAATTTACCTTCTGGTTGCGCTTCTAAGGATTGAAGCGTTGGAAAATCTATTTTCGCTTTGTATTTCCCATAAAGTTCTAGCGAATCTTCTGAAAGACCGATTGTTTCGGCAATCTCTTGAATAGGTTTTAATGTTGCTGCTTGTGCAATGTTAATATCTGTCTTCATAACGGACCCCTTTTCAATTCTTTATCGTCTTTGTGACACATTGTTTCTTTTAAATTATAGCTTGTATTGAATAGAATGGCTAGAATAACCTTTTTTAAACAACCCAACCATTGACGTTTGGTAGCCTTTTCTCGTATAATGAAAGTGTCTTTACAAATCTAAAAGGAGCGTGAATTGGATGCAAAAAGGAATTGTCAAATGGTTCGATAACAGAAAAGGTTATGGTTTTATCGTTTACAACGAAGAAGATGAGATTTTTGTCCACTTCACTGCTATAGAAGGTGACGGATTCAAATCACTTGATGAGAATCAATCTGTAGAGTTCGAGATAATGGAAGGCAATCGTGGGCTACAAGCAGCACATGTCAAAAAAATAGATAACTAAAAAAGCTGAACCATCAACGCTTTGCTCCAAAAAGTAAGTAAACGTAGCGTTTGTTTCAGCTGATTCTTTTAAGATTTTGAGAGTGGGTCACCAGTCGTTTCGACTTATGACTCACTCTTGTTTTTTTCTTCTTTTTTATGAAGGCCCAAAGAATGATCTTCTGCTACCTTCAATTCAGGCTTTTTTACCTTAAGTGCCTCAAGAAATAACGGAATCGTTTTCTTTTTCATTAAAAAGACTTTTGAGCCTTCCTTAAATTCTGAGGAAAAAATTTCGATGCTTTTTTCATTGTAGGTTACTTTTTCTATCTGAGAAAGTGGAAGTGCTTTTTTGCGAAACCACAAAACATCTCTGACAATTAAAGATGTTTCTGTCATGTTAAAAGACCGCGCAATTCCTAGATAAGCAAACACAAAAAATGGAACCATCACCAGATTACTAATCAAGTAAGGACCATTATTTTCCAATGCTAAAATTAAACTAATAAATAATATACAAAATGTGCAAGACCAGTAAATAATTGTTGATGCTAATTCTGGCTGCCAATAAAATTTCTGTTTTTTCATAAAGTGCCCTCACTACTTCTGGATCAACGCCGCTAAATTTAATATGTTATAATAGTAACATACTTTTTTTAAGAACAAAAAGAAATTAGGAGTAATTTTATGTTAAGAATTTATGTAGATGCTGCAACAAAAGGCAATCCAGGTGAATCTGGCGGCGGTATCGTTTACCTCACCGACCAATCGCGGCAACAATTGCATGTGCCTTTAGGCATTGTTAGTAATCACGAAGCCGAATTTAAAGTGCTGATTGAAGCTTTAAAACAAGCGATTGCCAATGAAGACAATCAACAAACCGTTCTTCTCCACTCAGATAGTAAAATTGTTGTCCAAACAATTGAAAAAAACTATGCTAAAAACGAAAAGTACCAGCCTTATTTAGCAGAATATCAACAACTAGAAAAGAATTTTCCTTTGCTCTTAATCAAATGGCTACCTGAAAGTCAAAACAAAGCGGCCGATATGCTTGCACGGCAAGCATTACAAAAATTTTATTCCAATAAAAAGTAGCACTGTTTACTTAATGCTTTTCCTTTATTAATTTGATAATTAAACACGTGGAGCAAAAATTCCAAGTGATTTTTGCTCCACGTTTAAAAACAGATAAACGGTTCTGTCTCGACTTCTTCTTATAGCCACTTATTCTTTTGTCGTTATTTCCGCAAATTGTCCATTGGTTAGCGAAAGGATTGCTTCAGGAGCTAATTCAATTTGCATGCCACGTTTGCCTGCAGAAACAATAATTGCAGAATATTGTTGAGCTTCTTCAGCCAAATAGGTGGGAAATTGTTTTTTCATCCCAATTGGTGAACAGCCCCCACGAATATAGCCTGTGGTTGCTTCTAAATCTTTTAAGTGAAGCATTTCTACCTTTTTGTTGCCACTAGCTTTCGCTAATTTTTTCAAATCTAATTCTTGATTACCAGGAATGACAGCCACGACTGGACCTGTTTTATTACCTACTGTAACCAAGGTTTTAAAAATTCGTCCTTTTTCAATACCTAAACTTTCAGCGACACTTTCTGCACTTAAATGATCTTCGCTCCAAGCAAATTCATATTCTTTATATGGTACTTTATGTTGTTCTACCATGCGCATCGCATTCGTTTTTTGTTGTGTTTTTTTCTTTGCCACTTTTTTCACCTTCTGAATCACTTGTTTTGTTCGAATGTCTTTAAATAATTTCTTAATACTTGTACGGATAGTTGGCCTGGTGCAGACGCTTGCTGGGCTGAGCCAAAAGTTAGTGCCGATCCGAACAGTTGACCTGTTACGCGACTAATCATCCCTAACTGTCCCATTGACATAGTAACGATTGGAACGGATGCATAATGGGTGTACATTTCATTGGTTGCTGAAAGTAACGTAAGCACATCTGTCGCATCTTGTGGCATCACAGCTATTTTACAAATATCTGCCTGACGCATTTGCATTTGGCGTAACCGCGCGACAATCTCCTCTTGCGATGGTGTTTTCTGAAAGTCGTGATTACAGAGAACAATTTTAATCCCCGCCTTTTTAGCTTCGTGAATTAACGTATCTGCCGCCAGCGGATTCGCAAATAATTCAATATCTAATAAATCCAACGCACCCTTTTTCACTAATTCATGATACAAAGCAAAATAATTTTCCTCAGAAAAAGCCATTTCGCCGCCTTCTTTTTGTGTACGAAAAGTTAACAATAACGGTTTTTGCCCCAACCGTTCCATTACTTGTTGTGAAAGATTACATACATCGGAAAAATCAGCGACATTTTCATAATAGTCTAAACGCCATTCTACCAAATCACAATCTAGTGTTTGGCTCGCCGTTGCTTCGGCCAAAATATCCTCGGCTGTTGGAGCAACAATGGGCACCACAATTTTGGGATTCCCTTCACCTATTCGTACATTTTTGACTATAACTGGCTTCACAGTTCCACCTAACTTCCTCGTTTGTTTTTCTCTCTTCATATCATACCATTTCTATTCTTTTTTGCAATTTAAAGAGCTACAAAGACACCTAGAATTAGGAATTTCCTAACACTAAATGCCTTTGTTTGGGTTATTTAACTCTTTCTGTTGTTACGTTAAACTTCCGTACTTTGTAACTGATACATATCCGCATAAAGGCCACCTTCTGCCAGTAACGTTTCGTGCGTTCCTCGTTCTACAATCTGCCCTTTGTCTAAAACTAAAATCAAGTTTGCATCACGAATCGTCGAAAGGCGATGCGCAATCGCAATTGTCGTTCTCCCTTGACGCATTTTGGCTAATCCTTCTTGAATCAATCCTTCTGTTTCTGTATCAATATTAGCGGTTGCTTCATCTAAAACTAAAATTTTGGGATCAGTCACAATCGTTCGTGCAAACGAAATTAATTGACGTTGCCCGCTAGAATAACTCGCTCCTCGTTCAATGACTTTCGCATGATAGGTATTGGGTAACGTGTGAATAAATTTATCTGCCTGAACAAATTCCGCAGCCTGTTTAATTTGTTCATCTGTAATATTGGGATTCAGTAAACGGATATTTCCAGCAATATCTCCATAAAACATGAAAGCATCCTGTAATACCAAGCCCATCTTTTCCCGTAATTCTGTCATGGGAAAATCACGAATGTCTCGATCATCAATTAAAATCTGCCCTTCATAAAATTCATAGAAACGCATGAGTACATTAATAATTGAACTTTTACCACTTCCTGTATGACCGACTAAAGCGACGGTTTCCCCGGGATTTGCGACAAAGCTAATATTTTTCAATACTTCGTTTTTGCCGTCATAAGAAAAAGTAACATTGCGAAATTCAATTTTCCCGCGAATAATTTCCCCATTCGCACCTACTGATTGTTGCGGCGTTAATTCTTCCGTATCCATAATTTTTAAAATACGACTACCTGCGACAATCCCATCTGTAAAGATACTTAGGAAGTCCATCATTTGCGTCATCGGATTAAAAAAAGCTTGGACATACGTTACAAAAGCATAAATCATCCCCGCTTCTACAGGAGAATGTAAAGCATCGATGCCAAACATAGTTAAGGCCAATGCAATCGCTAACGTATACAACAAATTAATGATGGGACTTAATAATAACGAATTCATACGAATCATTGCTACTCGTGTTTTTAAATAATCATCATTGGTTTCCTCAAATTCTTTTTCCAAACGCTTTTCTTGGCGAAATTGTTGAATGATTTGCATACCAGAGATGTATTCATTTAGTTTGGTGTTTAATTGACTTAATTTTTCCCGCATACTGCGATATAATTTTGAACTAAATTTTTGGTAATACCAAATCACAACTAATAAAATCGGCAAGAAAATTAGACAATAAAATGAGATTTCTGGACTGAGTTGAAACATTGCAAAAAATGACGAGATTACGGCAAAAATTCCTGTAATCACCATTAGGAATACATACCAGAATTCAAACAATGTTTCTGTGTCATTTGTAACACGAGACACCGTCGAACCCGCTGGTGTTTGATCAAAATAACGCATACCTAAAGTGTGTAATTTTTCAAATAATTTCACTCGTATATATTGATACGTTTTTAAAGAAGCCATCGAATACAAATACCATTGGAAAAACCAAACAATACTTTTGACAATGACACCAAAGAAATAAATAGCAGCAAAAGTTAGAATCACTTGCATTGTAGCAGTTTTAGGCGTTAAATAATTATCCATAAAAACTTGAATGACTCTAGGCAAAAGAATATTGATAATTGATAAGCCAAATGCAAAGAGAATAGCTGTGTAAAACATGCGTCGAAACGGTTTGGCAAAACGAAACAAACGCTGAACAATCGTTAATTGTTCTTTCAGCGGTAACTCTCTGGACCATTCGGATTGATACTTTTCTTCCATTAACTCTCACTCCCTTCAATTTTCGCTTCTAATTGCTGTTTTTCCCACATCCGCTGATACCAACCCTTCTGAGCCAGTAACTCCTGATGCGTCCCCCGTTCAATAATTTTCCCTTCATCCAACACTAAGATTTCTTTTGCATACATGACACTACTTAAACGATGCGCTGTAATGATAGTGGTTTTTTCTTGGCGCGTTTCTTTTAGATTTGATAAAATCGCCTCTTCAGTCTTCGCATCGACTGCAGATAAGGCATCGTCTAAAATTAACAATTCTGGTTCAACAATCAAGGCCCGTGCAATAGAAATCCGTTGTTTTTGTCCTCCAGAAAGCGAAACGCCACGTTCCCCAACCATTGTGTCATAGCCTTCAGGGAATGCTTTAATTTCTTGGTTAATAAATGCTAATGCTGCCGCTTGTTCAACTGCTGCTTGTTCCAAGTCTGGTTTAGCAAAACGAATGTTATCTCGTACCGTCATGGAAAAGAGAAAATGGTCCTGTGGCACGTACCCCATTGCACCCATCAATGCATCTAATGTGTAATTTTTAATGTTATGTTTTCCAAAGGAAATCGTTCCTTGGTATTGGTCATATTCACGCATCAACAATTTCAAAATAGTGGTTTTACCAGCGCCTGTTTTGCCAACAATCCCCAAGGTTTCTCCTTCTTGCAACGAAAATTGGATATTTTCCAACGCCACCGTCTCTTCTTTTGGATAAGAAAAAGAATCAATCTTCATTGAAATTGTCCCTTGCGCCATTGTTTTGATGGCATCTTTTCGTTCGATAATATGCGTTTTTTCATGTAATAATTCGTTCACACGATCGTAACTAGCATTCCCACGTTCTAACACATTAAATAAGCGCCCAATCGCAAACATTGGCCAAACTAGCATCCCAATATAGGCAATGAAAGAGACCAACTGACCTAAACTAATCGTTCCTTTCATGATGAAACGACCACCAATAATAATTGTCAAAACATAAGAAACACCAATAATCAGCGTAATAAACGGATCAAATAGTGCATCTAAAAAGTTCGTTCGTTTATTTTTGACGATAGCATCATCAATTTTCTCTGTAAAATCAGCAAGATCTTCTTTTTCTTGCCCAAATGTTTTAATGACTTTAATTCCAGTAATACTTTCTTGTGTTTTATCATTAATCGCTGAAAAAGCAGCTTGTGAATCTCGAAAGGCATCATGCAACTTAGAACCTAGAACTCGTGAAGTGACGGCTAATAAAGGCAGCGGTAATAAAGCAATTAATGTTAAGCGCCAATCGACAAATAGAACCATTGCGATAATCGTTGTTCCTCCCGTAATCACAGAGTCGGCAAACGTTAAAATCCCAGCTCCAGCCACATTTTGGATGGCATTTAAATCATTGGTTGCATGCGCCATCAAGTCACCTGTCCGATATTTCTGATAAAAGATGCTATCCATTTTTGTGAAATGATGAAATAATTGAGTCCGTAGCTCTTTTTCCAAACGAGCCGCACTCCCCCAAATATGCATCCGCCAAATATAGCGAAAAAGATATTGGGCAAGCCCAGCACCAATCAAGAGTGCAACCCACACGATAATTTTCGTTAAGCGAATTTCTTTGTTAACGATTTCATCTACAACGACGCCAATAACTTTGGGCGGGACTAATTGAACAAGAGCGACCATCATTAATGAGAAAACCCCAATAATATAACTTTTTTTCTCTTGCTTAAAAAACCAGCCTAATTTTTTGAATATGGACATTCAGTTGTCCCTCCTTTTACTTTGTTGTTCTACGAAGACTACTTTCGAGCTAGAAGGTTTCTTCGTTATTGTTGTTTTTGATTAAACGTTTCGCTCTTTTCCTCCTAGATTATCCTATTCTCCCGCAAAACAACAAAAAAACGGACTGAAAATCAGCCCGTTTTTACACTTATTCATGATTACCTGAATAACCTTTACTATTTTCCTTGGTTTTTCATTTGTTGCATCATTTGTCTAACCTTTTTCTCTGACGGTTTTTGACCCATTGATGCCATCATCATGCGTAACATATCCTCATTAACGGGAGGATTTTTTTTGAAATAATCTTGCATATATTTGCGTGCAAGGAAAAAGCCCCCTGCAGCGCCTACTAATAAAGCGATTACTGCGATTAATACTACCCAACCTGTTGCCATTGAAACTCTCTCCTCTCCGTATAGTTTTGCTCTCAATGAATTATTTTACTAGAAATAGCAAAAAAAGAAAAGTTCTTTTTGCGGGATTTCTCTTAAATAATGAAAAAAGTCTGATTTTTTTGCAAAATAGTGATTAAAAGTCAAAAATATACGCTCTTAAATGTCAATAGGACCTTTAAGAGCGATTGTTGCTTCAGTTTTGTCCTTGAATTTTTTCTAATAATTCTGGATCAAATGTTTGATTTTTTAACATCGCAATTTCAAAGCCGTAAGGGGCCTTTTTATTTTTTTTGTCTTCTCCGACATAAGGTGTTTCTAAAATTTTTGGTAAAGCAGCTAATTTTTCATGGTGAACCACACCGTTTAAAGCTTCAAAACCAATAGTGCCAAAGCCAATATTGGCATGACGATCTTTATGTGAGCCCATAGGATTTTTAGAATCATTCACATGAATAACTTTTAAACGATCCAATCCGATAATTTTATCAAATTCAACTAATACGCCATCAAAATCATCTTTTACATTATACCCTGCATCATTAATGTGGCAAGTATCCAGAGTGACAGAAAGCTTATCATTTAGCGTAACTCCGTCAATAATCGCAGCTAGTTCGTCAAACGTACGGCCGATTTCGGTTCCTTTACCAGCCATTGTTTCTAAAGCGATTTGAGGGATTTGCTCTTTCCACAAGACTTCGTTTAGACCTTTAACAATTTGTTTAATGCCGGCTTCTGGACCTGCACCAACATGCGCACCTGGATGTAACGTGATTTGCGTTGCTCCCAACGCTTGTGCTCGCTCAATTTCTTGACGCAAAAAGTCTACGGCAAAACCGAAATTTTCCGTTTTAATTGTATTACCTAAATTAATAATATACGGGGCATGAACGACGATATTACTTAAATTGTGTTCCTTCATAAAAGCTTGCCCAGCTTCAATATTCATTTCTTCAATCGGTTTCCGACGCGTGTTTTGTGGCGCACCTGTATAAATCATAAAGGTTGTTGAGCCATAACTAGCCGCTTCCTCGGCAGAGCCTAATAGCATTTTCTTGCCACTCATACTAACGTGTGATCCTAATAACATGTGGTTCCTCCTAATAATTCTTCTTTTTCTTTTGGTAGTGTTGATACTGTTGCAGCCATTCTTCAAGCGTGATTTTTGTTACTAATTCGCCAATTAGTTCATAGGGTATTCGCTTAGGATTAGTGAAGCGAAGACAACTTTTCCCCATGTTTAGCTTTGTTGACACTTGTTCCTGATAGGCTTCTTGAAACCAACTTCGGACGGCTTCATTTCCCATTAATCCCATGTGATATAAAGCTACTTGCCTTTTAGTAGCGCCTAAGCTGATAAATGGTAACGGTTCATCACCACGGTTAAGATAGCCTTCTGGAAATACTGAAAGCGGCACAACAAAGGTTGGCATGCCATATTGCATCGTTAATTCAAATCCTGCTGGCAAATTTTGCGAAACGACGTCTAATACTTGCTGATAAGCAATTCGCCATTTTGGTTCAACTGTTTCGATGTATGCTGTAACTGTTTCAATTGACTGCGCCATTATTTCTTCCTTTGCTGATAAAGAGCTTTGGTTTTATAGCCTTCTTTTAAAATGACTAACATTTCAGTTTGCCGCTTTTTCCGTGTCTCCGCTCGCTTTGCACTAAATACATACCGCGCCCACTCTTTTTGATAACCAGGCGTTAATGCAGCGAATGTCGCTGCAGCAGCTGGTTCTGTTTGTACCAACGCTTCAATTTCCGGTAAATATTGAACATAATCCCCAACAGCAGAACTGGTCTGATTCTTCGCTAGCTTTTTAAGAACATTCTTCATGCCGACAACCGTAAAAGTCTCATCTAAACTAACCATGCGATTAAATTTTAAGGTTGAGCCTTTAATATACCCATCTGCCTCGTTTACTTGTAATGTTGGAAAAATTTCATCTCGGTGGACAAAGGTTGGATACATTTTATTGCCTTTTTTCGGATAAGCCACATATAACAACCCATTTTCTACTAAATGTTGACCTTCAATCACCATTGAAACAATCTCTTGAAATTCCGCCATTGTTTTCACAAATGCAAAAATCAGCTCAACTGGTTCTGAGGGTAATTGCTGCGCGGCTGAAGCAAATTCAGATAGATACTCTCCCTGTGGTCTATTTAAAATAACTAGTTGCTGATACTTCGTTAAGTTTAACTTTTCGACAATTGATTTCATAACCTACTCCTTATAGCGACTGCACTTTTTATTCTAGCATAGCACAAGTTATCTGTAATTGAATATGCCCAATAGTAAAAAAGAGTTTTTTGTAACAGAATTAATCCCAATTTATCTTTTTTAAAAGCGAAAGCTTGGAACCTGTTGTCTAAACGACCTTCGTCCCAAGCTTTCATTTTTTTAGTATTTTAACAAGAAATATTTTTTCTTACCGCGACGAATCACAGTAAATTGTCCTTCGATTTTATCAGTTTCTGTCAATTCAGCTGCTAAATCTTGTCTACGTTCTCCATTGACGTAAATCGCTCCATTTTGAACATCTTCACGGGCTTGACGTTTGGATGGTTCTATTTTTGAGGTAACTAATAAGTCGACTAAACTTAATTGATCCTCTGGTTGCACCTCATACGTCGGTACATCTTTAAAGCCTTGTTTAATTTCTTCTGCTGTTAAGCTTTGGATATCCCCGCTGAATAAAGCTTCTGAAATTTTAACCGCTTGATGATAGGCTGCTTCACCGTGGACTAAAGTAGTCACTTCTTTGGCTAACGCTTTTTGCGCAGCACGTTGACCTGGGTTCGCTGTAAATTCTTCTTCAATTGTTGCAATTTCATCCAATGTTAAGAAAGTAAAGTATTTCAAGAATTTCACGACATCACGATCATCTGTGTTAATCCAGAATTGATAAAATTCATATGGCGAAGTTTTTTCCGCATCTAGCCAAACTGCGTTTCCTTCTGTTTTACCAAATTTGGTACCATCTGCTTTTGTAATTAAAGGCATAGTTAAGCCGAATCCTTGAACTTCTTGTTCTCGGCGTAATAATTCAATCCCTGAAGTAATGTTTCCCCATTGATCACTGCCGCCTAATTGCAATAAACAACCTTCTGTTTCGTACAATTTCAAGAAATCATACGCTTGTAATAATTGATACGCAAATTCAGTATAAGAAATTCCTGTTTCGATTCGGCGTTTCACGCTTTCTTTACTCATCATATAGTTAATTGTAAAGTTTTTTCCAACATCACGTAAGAAATCAATTAATGAAAGCTCTCCAAGCCAATCATAGTTATTTGCTAGAATCGCTGGATTTTTTTCATCTTCAAAATCGATAAAACGTGACAACTGGCCCTTAATACTTTCAGACCAAGCTTTCACTGTATCAAGTGTGTTTAAACTACGCTCTGCATCTTTGAATGATGGATCACCAATCATGCCTGTTCCGCCACCAACTAAAGCAATGGGCACATGACCATTTTGTTGGAAACGACGTAACATAAGAATTGGCAGTAGATGCCCGATGTGTAAACTGTCTGCCGTTGGATCAAAGCCGATATATAATTTAACAGATTCTTCATTTAATTGTTTTTGTAAGGCTTCTTCATCTGTGACTTGGTAGACCAACCCACGGGCTTTTAATTCTTCAAAAAAAGCTGAATTCATGATTTTCCTCCTATAGTAAAACATAATAATAGATCAAATTCCCCTATTCATAGTAACCGATTCTGTCACACTTGAAAAGTCAAAAAATGAGATTTCCCTATTTTCTCTTAAGTTTTTTCAACAAAAAATGGCAATTGGTGTAGAAACTATTCATAGAAGCTTTTTTTTGCTATAATAACACAGAATGTATCATTTTATTGAGGTGAAGCTTTTGAAAAATAATTCAAGTAACAATAAGCAAAAACCAACGACCTCTTCTGGCGGCAATGTCTTTTTACTTATTTTAAATGTCATTATTCGCGTTTTTCAGTCATTAGTGGTTTTTGGGGTTATTCTGATTGTCTTAGGTGGCTCTCTTGGCTTAGGTATTGGAATGGGCTATTTTGCTTTTCTAGTTGAAGATACACAGCCCCCAACGAAGGAAGAATTGCAAAAAGAAATCAGTGATATTACCGAAGTGTCAAAAATGACTTACGCAGATGGTACTCCGATTGCTAACATCAAATCAGATTTAATTCGGACACGAATTAATGGCGATCAAATGTCTCCATTGCTAAAAAAAGCCATTATTTCAACAGAGGATGAATATTTTGAAGAACATCATGGGGTGGTACCAAAAGCGCTAGTTCGAGCGTTGATTTCTGATGCGACAGGTATCGGCGGTTCTTCTGGTGGTTCAACATTGACTCAGCAATTGGTCAAGCAACAGATTTTAACTGATGAAACGACCTTTAAACGGAAAGCCAACGAAATTTTATTAGCTTTACGTATTGAAAAATACTTTTCTAAGGACGAAATCGTGACAACTTATCTAAATGTCTCCCCTTTTGGTCGTAATAACAAAGGTGAAAATATTGCAGGCGTGGAAGAAGCAGCCAAAGGACTCTTTGGTAAAAGTGCCAAGGACTTGAATCTTCCTCAAGCGGCCTTTATCGCAGGACTTCCCCAAAGTCCCATTGTTTACACGCCCTATACTAACACTGGTGCCTTGAAAGACGATTTGTCTTTAGGAATGAAGAGAAAAGATTTTGTTCTTTTCAGTATGTACCGAGAAAAAGCTATTTCACAAAAGGAATATGAAGAAGCCAAAGCTTACGACTTGAAAAAAGACTTTTTACCAACAGAGCAGGCCAATGTCAATACAGAAGGCTATCTATACTACACGGTGTTAGATAAAGCAGTTGAGATTGTCATGGATTTAGATATGAAAAAAGCTAAAGTTAATCGTGATGATTTAGATCAAGTTGGTTTAGATCAATATGAAGAACAAGCACGTCGCGAAATCCAGTCGCAAGGCTATACAATCCAATCGACCATTGATCAGAACATTTATAACACGATGCAAACCGCTGTCGCAAATTATGGTTATTTGCTTGATGATGGAACTGCAGATGTCAATGGGAATACAATGATTGAAACTGGCAATATTTTAATGGATAACGCTACTGGTCGTATCCTCGGTTTTATCGGCGGCAGAAACTTCGATATTAATCAAAACAACCATGCCTTTAATGCCGATCGTCAAGTTGGTTCTACGATTAAACCAATTTCTGTCTATGGTCCTGCGATTGATCAAGGACTCATTGGTTCTGAAAGTCGTCTGGCCAACTACCCAACGACTTATGCTGATGGTCGTGAATTTGTGAACTCAACAACTGTGGATTTAAATCAATTCGTGACTGTTCGGAATGCCTTGAATTGGTCTTTCAATATACCTGTCGTTCATGTTAATAATGAGCTAAGGAAAAAAATGGGTGATGATAATTTTTCTTATAATCACTACTTAAGCAAAATGAACTATCCAGCTTCAGATGCTTGGGCTTACGAATCTGCACCTTTGGGTCCAGTAGAAACAAATGTTGTAACTCAAACAAACGGTTTCCAAGCACTTGCTAACAAAGGCAAATATCAAAAAGCCTACATGATTGAAAAAATTACAGACAATAGCGGACATGTGGTCTACGAACACAAAGATGAAGGAACGCAAGTTTATTCACCGGCGACCGCTTCTATTATGAATGACTTGTTGCGTTCAGTGGTGGATTCTGCGAATACGACAAAATTCAAACCAACGTTAGCTGGCTTGAATCCTCATTTAGCCAGTGCTGATTGGGTCGGAAAAACTGGGACAACTGATGAGTTTAAAGATTCATGGCTGATTGTCTCTACTCCAACTGTGACACTAAGTTCTTGGACGGGACATGATCTACCAGCGCCAATGACGACGACCAGCGGCGACAATAACGGGAATTATATGGCGAACTTAGCTAATGCGCTGTACTATGCGAATCCAGAATTGTTTGGCATTGGTCAAAAATTTGAATTAGATCCAAGCGTTATTAAATCAAAAGTTTCTGAATTTACTGGTGAAAAGCCTGGCTCAATTACCTATAATGGTGCCAAGTTCAACACACCTGGCAAAACAACGACTTCATACTATGCCAAAGATGGTGCACCACAAAGTACCTATAAATTTGGGATCGGTGGAACAGACAGCAATTACGCTTCTTACTGGGGAAATCTTGCTCCACGTGCCACTACAAATAATAACAACAACAATAACAATAAAAAGAACAACTAAAGAATTTGGTAAGTTAAGCTTGCAACCAAAATTATGTAAAAAAGTAGAGACGTAATTCATCAATTGATGGATTACGTCTCTACTTTTATTGTTTCTCTTATTCTTTACCATCGATACTAGCTCGAGCTATTCAAAAATAGCTCCTACATTTAATGAAATAATATGCAGCAATCAACCTATTTTAACTAAAATAATCCCTTTCTGTTTCTCAAAACAATAGCAGATACTATTAAACTTATTAATACATAGACAACTATCATCTTTAAAGAAAAATCAAATGTGAGACCTATCTCATCCATCGGCTCATACCCATTTCCTCCATTAATAATTTTGGGAAAATTCATATAAGATGTAAAGAAAAATTTATTGGAAATCAGGCTAACTCCTGAAGATAATACCACACCAACAATTAGCAAGCTATGAACAATCAAATTTCCAGTAAACAGCGAAAGCAAGAAACTGAATACTGTCAATGCTAATAACAGCATACCAAACATAATTAGGCTTCTCGACAAATAGTTAGAAAGAGAAATGATTGTAACACTTTGTCCCTTTTCAATAATCGCGACTGGATAATCAGGGTTTCCCAGACCATTTTTGAAAAATGCACTGATTACAGAAAGAAAGATTGACAGATAAGAAACCAATCCGACTGTAAACAAAATACTACTTATTTTAATAGAATATTTTTTCCATAGTTTTAAGGGAAGGCCATTCCATAAAGAAACAGTATTTTTTCTTTTTTCTAAAGTTGCGAGCGCTATAATCATTAAACTAGGGATAATTAATAATAATGTATACGGAAAATCCATCGATAAAAGAAAACCTAGGTAATTCAAAGCAGGCATTTTAGCAACTTCAGAAGAATCAACTTGTTTGATCCTGTTTTCAGATAAATATTGCAATTCTTTGACTCTTTTTTGTTGCTCAATAATTGGTATACTGTACAACGTTCCTTTTAACATTGCGTTTAAATTACTTTCTTCCAATTTTTTCTCAGCTTCTAATAAAGCCCATTCATCACCAATTTTGATGGCATTAATTGCTTTCCTTAATTGCTCACTTTCATCTTCTATCTCATTTAAAGTTTCTTTTGCTGCAGGTTCATTTTTCATTTTTTCTTTCGCTTGTTCGTTATTTTTGATTCGGTTTTCATATTGCATTTCTTTAAAAGAAAGTTGTTGGGGTTGAGCTAGCAGCGGATAAATTAACATTAAAATAAAGGCTACAAACACAAACCACAGACTCTTCTCTTTCAATATTTTTATCGTTTCTATCTTAAGCATTTCTTTCTTCTCCTCTTAAATATAAGTTATCATATTGTTCACGTAAAGAAAGGTTACGTTGATCATTCTCAACCAGCTTTTTATTTTTCATAAATAAAATACGTGTACATGTGTGTTCAACATTATACAAATCATGAGAAGATAAAATAACTATTTTATCTTTGGAAACTATTTCTTTTAAGCACATTATGAATAAACTAACACTAGTAGGATCCAAGCCATTAAAAGGTTCGTCTAACAAAAGTATTGTTGCATCACTTGCTAGGTACATCGCTAATAATACATGTTGTTTCATTCCGAGAGATAATTTTTTTATTATTCTATTTTGATATTCTTTCATCTTTAATTGTTCAAAAATATGCTCTATATCGCTATTACTTTTCCAAGCGGCTTTAATATATTCAAGATGTTCTTTCGGCGTCAAATAATCATATAAATTTTTACTACTTTCAAGAAAAAATAGTTCTTTTAAATACGTTGCACCTCTACTATTGTAATCAATCTTATTTAAACTAATATTTCCATTTTTTTTAGGGATTAAACCAGATATAGCATTAAAGAACGTGGTTTTTCCAGTTCCATTAGGAGCAACTAAGCCAATTATTTCACCAAATTCAGCTTCCATAGATAAATTTTCTATAATTGTTCTATTACCATACTCGACAGTTAATTCTTTTACCTTCATAGAAACACCTCTTTTTTTAATCTAAAGATACCATAAGCAATGCTTTACCGACCGATTTTCTAATCAACTTAATCTTATTTTAATTTTCAATCTTACTGTGTATTAATAGCAGAATGCAAAAAAGTACAAGAAGAAATCATTTTCATGATTTCTTCTTGTACTTTTTTGCATTTCTAGTAGAATTTTCTCTTATTTTGTTGAACCTTTTTGATCAATTCCATAAGGTAAAACAACTGTTTTTTCTTCAATTTCTTCTTTGTTCATTAGTTTTGTTAATAAGCGCATTGACACGGCACCGATATCATATAAAGGTTGTGTAATACTTGATAGACGTGGACGAGAGACTTCTGTAAGCAATGAGTTATTGCTTGTAATGATTTCAAATTCTTCTGGAACTTTCACACCAGCATCTAGCATCCCATCTAATAAACCAATCGCTAGCTCATCGTCTGTAACAAAGGCAGCTGTTGCTCCACTGTTACGGACACGCTCAGCCAAATTAATACCTGCTTTAAATTTATATTCAGATTCAAAAACTAAGCCTTCATTATAAGACAAGCCATTTTCCGCTAAAGCTTCTTTGTAGCCTTTCATCCGGTTTTGACCATTAATTGGATCGATTAATGCACCACTAACAAAAGCAATTTTTTTGTTCCCATTTTTCGCTAAAGTCGCTGTTGCATCTTTCGTTGCTTCTGTGTAATCAATATTAACGCTACCGACTTGTTCATCTGGATCAATTGAACCTGCTAAGACAACAGGCGTTTTTGAACGTGAAAATTCACCACGAATATCATCTGTAATGCGATGACCCATAAAGATAATCCCATCTACTTGCTTGGCAAGTAAATTGTTTAATACAGTAACTTCTTTTTGATCGTCTCCATCTGAATTAGCTAAAATGATATTGTATTTATACATTGTAGCCACGTCGTCAATGCCACGTGCTAATGAAGCAAAAAATGCATTACTAACATCTGGAATAATGACACCCACTGTTGTCGTTTTTTTACTTGCTAAACCACGTGCGACTGCGTTAGGACGGTAATCTAAGCGATCAATCACTTCTAAGACTTTTTTACGCGTTGCTGGTTTTACATTGGGATTACCATTGACAACACGAGAAACAGTAGCCATAGATACATTTGCCTCTCTAGCAACATCATAAATTGTAATTGTTTGTTTTTCCATGTTTCTTCTCCTATAAATATGAATTTGTTCTCATTTTCTGAAAACACTGTTTACATTTCTATCCTAGCCTAGAATATCAAAATTCTTCTATTTTTGCAACCGTTTTATCGTTTTTTCATGAAAATTTACTTTCCATTTCAAAAGGAACTTTTTGTCATTTCATGTTATGATAGTACTGTGATTCACTTCAGAATAAAAGAAAGAAGGATGTTTTATGAATCAAGAAAAAATTGCCGATTTAAAAAATTGGATGCACCAAGAAAAGATTGACTTCACTTATATTAGTGATCCTGGTCATATCGCTTACTTTTCCGGTTACGAAAGCGAACCTCATGAACGCGTGTTAGCTTTGTTTATCGCTGCGGACGACCAATCATTTTTATTTACACCTGCATTGGAAGTCGAAGATGCCGAAAAGAGTAGTTGGACTTATCCCGTTTATGGTTATTTAGATAGCGAAAATCCTTGGGAAAAAATTGCGGCTTTATTAAATAAACGAACACAAGGCACACCACGCTTTGCTTTAGAAAAACAAGCTCTTTCTTTAGCTCGTTTCGATCAATTGAAAACCTATTTCCCAGCTAGCGATTTTTCGCATGATGTTACGCCTTTAATTGAAAAACTTCAATTAATTAAAACAGAACCTGAAATTCAACGTTTACTAGAAGCTGGTAGTTGGGCTGATGTCGCTTTTGAGATTGGCTTCAAAGCAATTCAAGCAGGCGTTGCGGAACAAGAAATTGTTGCAGAAATCGAGTATCAATTAAAACGTCAAGGTATTCGCTCAATGAGTTTTGATACGTTAGTCTTAACAGGAAAAAACGGAGCTAGTCCTCACGGGGTACCTGGCGAAACAAAAATTGAGCCCCATGACTTAGTGTTATTTGATTTAGGTGTCGTTCATAATGGCTATTGTAGTGATGCCACACGAACAGTCAGCTACTTGGAACCTTCTGATTTCCAAAAAGAAATTTATGGAATTGTCTTAGAAGCACAATTAGCAGCAACTGAAGCGGTGAAACCTGGTGTTACAGCAGGCGAATTAGATGATATTGCCCGAGGTGTAATTACAAAAGCTGGTTATGGTGAATACTTTAACCATCGCTTAGGCCATGGCATTGGAACCACTGTCCATGAATACCCATCGCTAGTTCATGGCAATGATTTAGTCATTGAAGAAGGTATGTGTTTCTCTATTGAGCCCGGTATTTACATTCCTGGAAAAGTAGGCGTTCGTATTGAAGATTGTTTACACGTAACGAAAACAGGCTCCGAACCATTCACTAAGACAACCAAAGAATTGCAAATTATTCAATAGCATAAAAATAAAATGAGGCCATCAGTCAACCGGACTGATGGCCTCATTTCTAAATTTTAAGGTAAGCCGCTGAACAAAAGCAACACGATCCGTTGCTAACTTTCATAAGCTAAACGCTTGTTACCCTTTAAATTCTTTTTTTACGTCTTTCGCTGCATCTTTAACATCTTCTTTTGCTTCTGCAGCTTTTTCAGGAACATCTTTGGTGGTTTCTTTTGCTTCATCGACACCAGCAGAAACAGTTTCTTTGGCCGCTGCCGCAGAATCTTTAACGTCAATATAGATATCTTCTGCTGCATCTTCGGCAATTTCACCTAAATCTTCTGCGTGATCTTGAGCATCGTCAGCTGCTTTTTTAAATTGATCAGATAAATCACCTGTTTGTTTTTTAAAGTTATCAAGCATGTCGCCAGAAACACCTTGTGCTTTATCCAATGAATCTTTTGTTTTTTCTTTGACAGAACCTGCCAAATCAGAGGCTTGATCTGATAAAACGCCGGCTTTTTGTTTTGCGATTTCTGTTAATTCTGTTCCTTTTTGAACAGCATAATCTGTGTAATCTTGCGCTTTGTTTTTTAAATCATCTGTTTGATTTGATAAATCATCACGTAATTCTTTACCTGATTTTGGTGCAAGTAATAATGCGGCAACGGCTGCTGCTGTTCCACCAATTACTGCTCCTAAGAAAAATCCGCCTTTTTTAGCCATAAAAATCTCCTCCAATTAGTTATTTGTTTTTTTATTTTTTGAACGCATTGCTCTAAAAGCAGAACCGCCTACTTTACTCACTAAACCAGCTTTCGCTGTGCCTTTCCCTACGGTTCCTACCTTTGTAATCAAATGTTTACTTGAGGTGTTCAATTCAGAGACACTTTCGCTTAAATCAGCAACGGCCATAAACAACGGATCAATCGTTGCCACTTTTTGATTCACATCTGTCAATAGTTCATTACTTTTAACAAGCAAGCCTTCCACTTGGCGACTCAATACATTCACATCGCTAGTCACGACTTTGATTGTTGTATTTGTTTCATCAATTGTATCTTCAATTTTTGAAACAACTTGAGAGACTTTATATAACACAAGTACTAAAAAGATGACTAAAACAACAAATGCTACCGCTGCAATTAAGGCAGCAATTTCCCCACCTGACATATCATTACTCCCCTCTGAAATTTTATTTATAATCTTAGGATAACACCAACTTATATTTTTCACAACTCATAAAGCTAAGAATGACAATTTATTTTATAAAATTCTCATGCCCTTTTCTTTAAGAAAATAAGCGTAAAATTTCCTTCTAACGAATTGAAATTTTACGCTTATTTTTATTTATTTTTCTTTTGGTTGCTCTTTTTTCGCTAATTGAGCACCTAAATTAATAATGTATTCTCGCAAATTATCTTTTACTTCTGGATGAGTCAAACCATATTCAATGCTTGTTTTCATAAACCCAAATTTATCGCCAACGTCGTAACGTTCTCCTTTAAACTCACGAGCAAAAACGCGTTGTGTTTTATTTAAAGTGTCAATCGCATCTGTTAACTGAATTTCGTTACCAGCGCCTGGTTTTTGATTTTCAAGTACATCAAAAATTTCAGGGGTTAATAAATAACGGCCGATAATCGCTAAATCACTTGGTGCTTCCTCGGGTTTTGGTTTTTCAACAAAATTCTCGACATTGTATAGTCCTTTTTCGATTTCTTTTTCTGGATTGATAATACCATATTTTGAAGTATCTTCATGGGGTACTTTCATTACCGCAATTGTCGAAGCATGTGTTTCTTCGTAATCATCCATTAATTGTTTCGTTAATGGCACTTTATCTTCCATTAAATCGTCGCCTAACATCACGACAAAAGGTTCATTGCCAACAAATGCTTTCGCTTGTAAAACAGCGTGTCCTAAGCCTTTCGGATGGGATTGACGAATAAAATGTAAATTAACATCCGTTGTTTCTTCGACTAATTTCAATAAATCGGTTTTATTTTTTTCTTTTAAATTATTTTCTAATTCAACATTTGAATCGAAATGATCTTCAATCGGACGTTTGGCTTTGCCTGTCACAATTAAAATATCTTCGATTCCTGAAGCCAGTGCTTCTTCTACGATAAATTGAATCGTTGGTTTATCAACAATCGGTAACATTTCTTTTGCCATCGCTTTGGTAGCCGGCAAGAAACGTGTTCCTAACCCAGCTGCTGGAATAACTGCCTTTTTAACTTTCATCTTTTTTCCTCCTAAAAATCAAGTGTAAATTCGTTTTCGGTTTTGCCATCGCGCAACATGATTTCTTTTGCTGCTTGTTGTACATCTTCGTCATTGTACAAGACATTGTAGATTGTTTCTGTGATTGGCATTTCGACTTCTAGTTGTTGTGCCAATTCATAGGCTGCTTTAGTTGTTGAAACACCTTCCACAATCATACCCATGTTTTCTAAGACTTCATCTAACTTATGGCCTTTTCCTAATAAATTACCCGCACGCCAATTTCGAGAATGGACACTTGTACAAGTAACAATTAAATCCCCAACACCACTTAAACCAATAAATGTTAATGGGTTTGCTCCCATCGCAACCCCTAAACGACTAATTTCTGCTAAACCACGAGTCATAATTGCCGCTTTGGCATTATCACCAAAGCCTAAGCCATGAATCGCTCCGGCGCCCAAAGCAATAATATTTTTTAAGGCCGCCCCTGTTTCTACACCAATCACATCATCGTTCGTATAAATTCTAAAGTAATCATTCATAAACAACTCTTGCACATACACAGCGTCTGCTAAATTTTCGCTTGCTGCTGTAATGGTTGTGATGTCATGAACAGCGACTTCTTCTGCATGGCTTGGACCAGATAAAACCACAATCCCTTGCCGTTTTTCTGCTGGAATCTCTTCCGCTATCACTTCTGAAATCCGCTTATGTGTACCTTGTTCGAGCCCTTTACTTGCATGAATAATAATTGGTTTTGTTTTTAAATGTTGGGCCACTTCTTGTGCTACTGAACGAATGGCTTTAGTTGGTACCACAAACAGTACCGCATCCACATCTACTAAAGCAGTGGCTAAATCAGTGGTTGCCTGAATTGAAGTAGGTAAGATTAATTCTGGTAAATAATGTTTGTTGGTATGTTTTGTATTTATTTCATCGATTTGCTCTGGTTTATTTCCCCAAATACAGACCTCGTGTCCATTTTCGGCTAATACTTGAGCTAAAGCTGTCCCCCAGGAACCTGGACCTAAAACAGCGACTTTTTGTTTCATCGGTGAAACTCTCCTTTCGCTAAACAACGTTACTTCTTTAGTTTACCATATTCTTCAATCAAGTTGGATTAAGAAGTTGTTATTTTTTTCTTTTGTTTCTCCCGATTGTAAAATTTCAAATTGGGATTTCTTCTACGAACGATCACAATAACAATTGCTGCTACGAACATCACTAAAGACAACAATTGTGAGACACGAATGTTACTAAACGCATACAAACTGTCCATCCGTAAGCCTTCGATGAAGAAACGGCCGAAAGAATACCATATTATATAACCTAAAAAGACTTCGCCTTCTTTTAAAAAGTGTGGCTTTTTGCGTAATAACACTAAAACGATAAAGCCTAAAACATTCCAGACAGATTCATATAAAAATGTTGGTTGATGATACGTTCCGTTGATATTCATGTTATCAATGATAAACGTTGGTAAATGGAGATTTTCTAAAAATTGTCTGGTGGTCGCTGGCCCATAGGCTTCATGATTCATAAAGTTGCCCCAGCGACCAATTGCTTGCGCTAAAATCACACTTGGTGCAGCAATATCTAAAAAAGTCCATGTAGAAATGAAACGATGACGCGTAAAGAAAAACAGCGCCAGTCCCCCACCAATAAGACCACCATAAATCGCTAAGCCACCATTTCGAGTAAAGAAAATTTCAATCGGATTGTCTACATAGTCTTGCCATTGAAAAGCGACGTAATACAAGCGCGCGCCAACAATTGCTGCAGGTAATCCCCAGAGCATAAAGTCAAAGACATCATCTTCTTTTAAACCAACACGAACGGCTTCACGACTACTTAGCCAAACAGCTAAAGCAATCCCTGAAACAATAATAATTGCATACCAATAGACGGGAATACCGAAAAGGCGAAATGCAATTGAATTTACTTGAGCTAACATCATCACATCTTCTCCTTCTATTCTCCTGAATTTTCTTCAATCAAACGGGTTAAGCGCTCTTCGAACGTTTTTGTTGCATCATAGCCCATTGTTTTCGCGCGGAAGTTCATTGCTGCTACTTCAATGATAATGGCCACATTTCGGCCGGTCTTAACAGGAATACGAATCTGAGGGACATCAACGTTAGCTATTTCAACCATTGCATCATCACTACCGAGGCGATCATATTTCTTGTCTTTTTCCCATGCCTCTAAATAAACGACCAATTGAACTTGCATAAAGCCACGGACAGCACTAGCTCCAAACAGGTTCATGACGTCAATAATTCCGATACCACGAATTTCAATTAAATGCTGCAAAATTTTTGGTGGCTCTCCAACCACGGTTAATTCATCTTGCTGATAAACATCGACACGATCGTCTGCGATTAGCCGATGTCCACGTTTAATAAGCTCTAAAGCTGTTTCACTTTTACCAATACCGCTATCTCCTTGAATCAAAACACCAAGTCCATAAACATCAACTAAAACCCCATGGACACTTGTCCGAACAGCTAAACGGCCATCTAAATAACTGGATAGTTCCCCTAGTAAACGGGAAGTTGAAATCGGTGAACGTAATACAGAAACCCCATTTTCTTTTGCTGCTGTAATTAATTCTTCGGGGATTTCTAGTCCTCTGGATACTATAAAGGCTGGAGTATCTTTCGCACATAAACGGCGCATCACTAATAAACGCTCTTCAGGCATCATTCGTTCTGCAAAGGTAATTTCTTTGCTCCCAAATAATTGTAAACGGTCATGGGAATAATAATTAAAATACCCAGTTAATTCTAAACCTGGCCGGGAAATTTCACCAGTTTTAATTGTTCTATTTAAGCTTTCTTCATCTCCGTATACTACTTCTAAAGAAAGATTTTCTACCAGTTGATAAATCTTTACCACTTCTGTCATATCGAATGTCAGTCCTTTCTGCTACTTGTTATATTTTATCATTTAAAAATACAAGTTTCTAGCTATTCACTAGATAATTCCTAGAATTATCATATTTCAAAAAAATGAAACTATTTTTCAGTGAAATTACCTATGCTATTTCTGTTACTTGACTATTTCAGAAAACTTTGTATACTTGAAGCCGATCCTTTTAAGAAAAGAGGAAACTTATGAAAGAATATTTAAAGGAAAAAGCCCATCAATTACCGTTAACACCGGGTGTTTATTTAATGAAAGACGCAACCGACACAATTATTTATGTGGGTAAAGCCAAAAAATTTAAAAATCGCGTGTCGAGCTATTTTATTAATAGTAATCAACATTCTCGAAAGACGATGCGTTTAGTCAAACAAATTATAGACTTCGATGTTCTCCATACTGACACAGAATTGGATGCGCTCCTTCTAGAATGTCAACTGATTCAACAGTATCGGCCGCGCTACAATCGCCAAATGAATGCTTATGAACAATATTCTTATGTATCGGTAGCCGTTAATGAGCGGCAATTAGAGATTAAACTCTTAAATATTCCCACTAAAGAGAACTGTTTTGGTCCTTATTCGATTCGCCGAAAATTAAACCGTTTAAAAATAATTTTGGATAGTATCTACGATCTCGTCCCAACCAACTATTGGCATCAAACCTTTCAAAAAGAGAGTGCCATTCCGACCGAACTATTTCAACAAGAATTGTTCGACTTTTTCCATAATCAAGGACGAGAACCAATCAAACGAATTGCTCAACAAATGCAAGAAGTTGCTGAAAAACAAGCCTTCGAAAAAGCGGCAAAACTCAAGGAAGATTGGCTCTTTCTGACGCGCTTTGCAAACCAAAATCAACGAATTAGTCAAGCTAACCAACGAGATTGGCAACTGATGTGGTTACCTTGTCAGAAAAAAATCAAATACTATTTAATTTACCAAGGCTTGGTGGTAGCAACACGTGTTGTAACTAAACAAACGTTTCAAAAATATTCATCGCTTGAACTAGCAAAAAAAATCATGCCCAAAAAACCACCGAAAACAATTGAGCATTACTCGAAGCAACAAGTTGATTTTTTAAACATTTTATATGGCTATATCAGCCGCCATCCAGAATGTCACCTAGAAAATTTAACCATCGAAAAAGCCTGAAGAACGCATTTTATGCTACGTTCTTCAGGCTTTTTTTATTCATATTTAGATAAATTGTGATCCGTAACGATCGTATTGACAATTGACATAATTACAGCCATTAGCACCGCTGCCCAAAAACTTGAGAAGCCAAAGTTCATTTCCCCCACAAAAAACGAGGTCATTTGTAAAATCGCTGCATTGACAACAAAGCTAAATAGACCAAACGTTAATAAAGTAAATGGGAGCGACAAGATTGTTAAGACTGGTTTCACCAACATATTTAGGATTGAGAGAACAAAGGCGGCAATAATTGCAGGCATTATGCCTCTCACATGAATCATGCCAGGAAAAACAACTGATAAAGAAATGAATGTCAGTGTATTAACAACCAATCGCTGAAAATATGTCATTAAAAGTCACTCCATTCGTCATCATCAATTTTTTCCGCTTCTTTACGTTGCTTTTTATTGGCAGCATAAGGATTTTCATTGCGAACATTTCTATTATAAGGATTTTGATGGCCGTAGCCGCGATCGCTTCCTGTTCTTCCAGAAGGGATCAAGACTGCTAAGGCAATGTATAAGAGAATGCCTGGAAATCCTGCTGAGAAAAAGCTGAGCAAGACATAAACGACACGAATAATTGTTGGGTCAATTCCTAGCCAATCAGCAATCCCAGCTAAGCTTCCTGTTAAAACCACGTTATTCGGAGATTTTGTTAGTTTTCTTTTCATATGTTTTCACCTCGTCTACTAAATTTTACACTAGAAAGGCTGATTCGTCAGCCCATCTAGCTTAAAATTATTAATTATTTATCCGTATCTTTTAGGAAAATACTTCCCGTTGTTGTAGAAGCATTAATTTGAGCCATTGATTCTTCCAGTACACGTCTAAAATGTAATTGTTGATTGCCGCGATCTTTCTTTTCACGAACAACTTCAATATCTGTTAAACGGCTGTTAATACTACCTAAATTCGTTTTCACTTGCCCTTCAACGCCTAAGTTATTTGGCAAGGCCAACTTGATATTCCCATTTGCAGAGCTTGCTTCAACACGGCGAAGCGTTTTTTCTTTAGCTGTAATGCGGATATCTCCATTAATCAGAGAAACACTTAGACTTTCTGGTGCCGCGGAAATAGACACATCACCATTGACTGTTTCAATAATGTTATCTAAAATCGTTCCTTCTAGGACTTTAATTTCACCATTCACGCCTTCAATTTCTAACATAGTTGCATCAATTTTTTTAAACGTAATCGTCCCATTCGTTGATTTTGTGTAAACATCTTTCGCTGTTAACTCTTCTACTAAGACATTTCCGTTTAATAATTTAACAGATACATGATCGTAAGTGCGTTTTGGTAAATAGAACGTTAAATCTGCTTTCACCCGTTTGTTTGGCACTTGGAAAGAAATTGTTTCATCATCCACATCAATGTCACTTCGTTCTAAGAAAGCTTCCATTGGTGAATCTCCTGCCATTTTACCATATAATTTGATTTTTGCTTCGACTTTCACATCTTCTTGATCCCAAGTTTTGAAAACCACGGTACCATTTGCTACCTTGACATCAATTAAACTTGCTTGTGGATTTGGATAGTTAAACTCATGTTCAAACTTAGTTGTTGCCACACCAGGAACTTTCATTTTAATGTCTTTCCATTCCACATTATCATTCATGGTATCACTGAAAGAATTAAATGTTTTTTTCAAGAATTCTCCCACTTGGCCGCCAACTTCGGCAACTTTACCGCCGACTTGGTTAAAGGTGTCTGTGGCTTGATCTTTCCACTCTTCAGAGAATTGAGAAGAAACTTTTTCTTTTGTATCATTCCATTGACCTTTCCATTGTTCTTTGCGAATATTTTTTAGTTCTTCTTCCAGTGCTGTTTTTTCAGTACTTTGAGTCGCTAATTTTTCTTCTAATTGTGCAAGTAAAACGTGCAAGTCTTTTCGTTGAACTTGTTCATCTTCTGTTAATGCATCTAATTCTTCTTTTGTATCTAATGTTCCAATTTCTTCAGCGACTTCTTTAATTTCTTCTTTGATGCCGGCAATTTCTGCGTTGACTTCGTCCAATTCAGCCGAAGCGCGATTGGCTTTTGTTGCTAACTCATCAAGAATTCTTTCTAAGTTTTCACGATCTTTTTCTGCACTGTCCTGTGTATTTTCTTCAAACGAATCAACAGTAGGTCCTTCTGCTTCGCCTTTTTCTAATGCATCCATTAAATCTGCGACTTGATCTTCTTTATTTGTTGTTCCAATATTTTGTGTATCGACTTTTTCAGCAGCTTTTTCGATTTGTTTTTCATCTTTTTCAGTTGCCATATTTTCTAATAAAATTAACGCTTCTTCTGACGTTAGAATACCTTTTTTCACTAATTCTAATACGCGTTCTCTTTCTTTCATGGATATTGCCTCCTTAGCAAATTTTTCACTCAATAGTGTTTTCCTTACATGCATTATTATGCCTTGTTTTTGATCATTTGTCATAGGACTTAAGAACGATTTCTTCTCATTAGTAAGGACTAGTTTTATAAAATCAGTTCATTTTATGCTAAAAAAACTAGGAATTGGTCTAAAAAAGGCCGTCTCCTAGTTTTTTTTATTTGTTTTTCTTAAAATTGTTCGTCACGATTACTATTCAATTCGGTAATTTTACCAGTTGCCAAGTAAACAATCCACTCACAAATATTTGTGACATAGTCGCCAATTCTTTCCAAGTATTGTGCCACATGTAGATAATCAGTTCCGCTAATGACCGTTTCTGGATTAGCTTTCATTGCTTCTACGGCATGTTTGTAAATACTATCGAAATATTCATTAGTACGATCATCCATTTGTGCAATCATTCGTGCATCTTTTTGATCCGTTTTAACATAGGCGATTAAAACATTATCCACCATTTTTTTCACATAATCAGACATATCTGAAATTTCTTTTTCGATTTCAGGAATACGTGTTTCTCCTTTTAAGCGAATCGTTGATTTAGCAATTGAAACGGCATGGTCCGCCATTCTTTCTAAATCCGAACTAGCTTTCATAACAGTGATAATCATACGTAAGTCTGTTGTCACTGGTTGTTGTAACGCAATCATTTCAAAACTCTTTTTCTCAAGTTTGACTTCCATATCATTAATTTCAATATCGCGATCAATCACTTCTTGAGCCAATTTTTTATCATGATTAATATATGCCTTCACGGATTTATGGACGGCACTACTAACCATCATACCCATTTCATAAAATTGATTGTGCAGATTCAATAGTTCTTCTTCAAATTGTGTCCGTAACATTCTTTTTCCCCCTTTTAACCAAATTTACCAGAAATGTAATCTTCTGTTTGTTTTTCTTTTGGATTTAAAAATACTTTTTTCGTGTCATTAAATTCAATTAAATCACCTTGTAAAAAGAAGGCCGTTTTATCAGAGATCCGTGATGCTTGTGACATATTATGTGTCACCATAATCATGGTATATTTCTCTTTTAATGTTAACAGCATGTTTTCAATTTTACCACTAGAAACTGGGTCCAAGGCGCTAGTTGGTTCATCTAATAAAATAATATCTGGTTCCACAGCTAAAACACGAGCGATACAAACCCGCTGTTGTTGTCCACCAGAAAGTGAAAGTGCACTTTTGTGAAGTTTATCTTTGACATCCTCCCAAACGGCAGCAGCTTTCAAACTGGTTTCAACTGCTTCATCTAAGACTTGCTTGTCTTTGACTCCTTTTAGGCGCAAGCCATAAATCACATTTTCATAAACTGAAAACGGAAATGGATTAGGTTGTTGGAAAACCATGCCAATTTCTTTACGTAATTCAACGTTATCTGTTTTCGGTCCATAAATATCTTTTCCTTTATAGACGACACTTCCAGTAATAGTTACGTCTGGGATTAAATCATTCATACGATTCAAGCAACGTAAATACGTTGACTTCCCGCAACCAGAAGGACCAATCATGGCAGTTAATTCTCCTTGATTAAAAGTTAAATCAATGCCTTTCAATGCTTCTTTTTTCCCGTAATATAAATGTAAATCTTTTGATGAAATAATTTCTTTGCCCATCTTGCTCCTCCTAACCAAAATGTCCTGAAACGTAGTCTTCCGTTGCTTGAATTTTTGGTCGTGTAAAGATTTTTCTTGTATGGTCGTATTCAATGACTTTACCCATATAGAAGAAAGCTGTATAGTCACTAATCCGCGCCGCTTGTTGCATGTTATGTGTCACAATGATGATAGTGTAATCATCTTTTAAATTCACTAACGTTTCTTCAACCGTTCCTGTTGAAATCGGATCTAACGCGCTTGCCGGTTCATCTAACAATAAAATATCTGGTTTCATCGCAATTGCCCGAGCGATACACAAACGTTGTTGTTGCCCACCAGACAGAGCTAAGGCGCTTTTGTTTAAGTTATCTTTCACTTGATCCCAAAGTGCGGCTTGCTTCAAACTTGTTTCAACGATTTCATCTAATTTTTTCTTATCCTTTTCACCATGCTGTTTCAATGCGAATGTGATATTTTCATAGATAGATTTACTAAATGGATTGGGCCGCTGAAAAACCATGCCAATGCGTTTTCTCATTTCGTAGACGTCAACTTCTTTCGTATTGACATCGACATCTTTATACATGATTTTTCCAGTAACACGTGAATTGGCAATGCCATCGTTCATACGATTTAGCGAACGTAAATACGTGGATTTACCGCAACCAGAAGGTCCAATTAAGGCGGTTATTTTGTTCTTTTCAAATTGTAAATCAACACCTTTGATAGCCTCATTGTCCCCGTAAAAGACATGTAAGTCTTCCGTGTGTAACGCAATCGGGTCTTTTTGGCTATCTAGTTGAAGTAAATGGGTATCATTTAAATTGTATTCTTTCATGCTAATTCCCCTAACATTAAGCTGATGTCATTCTCTTATAAAGACGGTTGCCGATAAAACGAGCGCCGAAATTGAAAAGTAAAACTACTAAAATTAACACAGCGGAGGCACCTGCTGAGACCGCAGCGCCATCTGGCATCGTTCCTTCGGTATTAATTTTCCAAATATGCACAGCCAACGTTTCCGCTTGACGGAAAATGCTAATTGGACTTGAAACGCTCAATGGATTCCAATTACTGAAATCTAAGGCAGGTGCGCTTTGTCCTGCTGTATAAATTAGCGCAGCGGCTTCACCGAAAATCCGACCAGAACTCAAAATAACACCTGTCAAAATTCCTGGTAACGCTTCTGGCAAAATAACTTTTTTAACTGTTTCCCAACGTGAAAGACCTAAGGCTAACCCCGCTTCACGCTGTGTATAATGAATGGCTTTCAAAGATTCCTCAACATTTCTAGTCAATAATGGTAAGTTAAAAAATGTTAATGCTAACGCACCTGATAAGATTGAAAAGCCATATCCGATTTGTACAACGAAAATCAAGAAGCCGAACAGCCCGACAACAACGGAAGGCAATGAACTTAAAATTTCAATCGAGGTACGAATTAAATCAGTTAACCAATTCTTTTTCGCATATTCCGATAAGTAAATTCCAGCACCCAATGAAATTGGAATACTAATAATCATTGTAATCAATAGTAAATATAGTGAGTTGAAAAGCTGAATACCAATCCCACCACCAACTTGATAGGCTCTGGATGGTTGTGTTAAAAATTCCCACGAAATATGTGGAATTCCTCTAGCTAAAATGTAAATCAGTAAGGCCGCCAAAATTAAAACAATGACGCCAGATACGGCATATAAGATACCTGTTGCGATTTTATCTGCTTTTTTTGCATTCATTATTTTAAGGCTCCTCTCTTACCGATAATTCGGATAACAATGTTGAATAGTAAAGACATCAACAATAGAATTAAGGCTAAAGACCAAAGAACGTTGTTTTCTACTGTTCCCATAATTGTATTCCCAATCCCCATTGTCAAAATACTTGTTAGTGTCGAAGCTGGTGTCGTCAAACTAGTTGGCATCACAGCTGCATTTCCGATTACCATTTGGATTGCTAAGGCTTCACCAAACGCACGAGCCATACCAAAGACAACCGCAGTTAAAATACCAGGCACAGCTGCCCGCAAGACAACTTTATAAATCGTTTGCCAACGCGTAGCACCAAGCGCCAACGACGCTTCACGATAATGTCGAGGCACAGCTTTTAATGCATCTACGGTCATCGTAGTAACCGTTGGTAAAATCATGACAAATAGCACAAACGTACCAGCTAAAATACCGAAGCCAGTTCCGCCAAAGATTGAACGGACAAAAGGAACAATGACAGATAAACCAATAAATCCATAAACAACAGAGGGAATCCCTACAAGTAATTCAATAACTGGTTGTAAAAATTTCGCTCCTTTTTTAGGTGAAATTTCTGTCATAAAAACAGCCGCTCCAATCGCAAATGGCGTCGCAACAATCGCTGACAAAAACGTTACAATAAAGGAACCCGCAATCATCGGTAAAGCCCCAACCATGGGTTTACCGTCTGCGCCGATATCACTTGGGTTCCAGTTTGTTCCAAATAAGAAATCAAACACGTTAATCTTATCTTTAAAGAATGTAGCAAGTCCTTTACTTGCAACAAAATAGAAAATTGAAACAACCACTGCTACAATTAAGGCAATACATAGGAAACTAATAAATTTCCCTCGTTGCTCCATCTTGGCTCTTTTCGATTTTGTTAATAATTTTTTCTGTACATCTTCCAAGAATATTTCCTCCTCAAACAATCCAACTTTTACAGATAAAAATAGTGTACCTTTTTTACATCAATTTGTTTTTAATAACATGTAAATTTTATGTTAAGTTTGTAAATTTTGTGTTAAGAGAATTATTTAATGACATTTCCTTGCCAATCCCGTTCAATTTCCATTTTCGAAACAGGAATATACCCTAATTGACCAATTACACGTTCTTGGATATCATCTGACAACATAAAGTCTAAAAACTCTTTGGTTAAATCACTTGGATTTTTACGGGTGTACATGTGTTCATAAGACCAAATAATCCATTTATTGTTCATTACATTTTCATCTGTTGGCTGAACACCATCAATACTTAACGTAGCTACTTCATCAGTAACATATGAAAATGCGGTATAACTAATCGCTCCTGGTGTATCAGAAACAATGGAACGAACCATGCCGCTGGAATCTTGTTCTTGCGCACGAATGGCTGTTTTATCTCCCAAGACCCATTTTTCAAAAGTCGCACGCGTACCACTACCGGCCGCTCTGTTCAAAATAACAATTTTTTGGTCTTTCCCGCCAAGTTCTTTCCAGTTTGTTACTTCACCTAAAAAGATTTTCTTTAAATTTTCCATTGAGATATCTTTGACACCGACATTTTTGTTAACGATTGGTGTAATCCCAACGACAGCAACTTTATGATCAATTAGGTCTTCCGCTTTGATGCCCTTTTTCTCTTCTGCAAATAAATCAGAATTACCAATGTCTACCGCACCAGATTGGACTTGACTCAGACCTGTTCCGCTTCCGCCACCTTGGACATTAATAAATCTTCCCGGATTTTGGCTTTGATATTCCTCACTCGCTGTCTCTACTAATGGTTGTAAAGCTGATGAGCCTACCGCTGTGATGGATTCACCACGATCAATCCATTTTGCACATCCTGTCAAAGTAAGTATACTTGTCAAACCAATAAATAATAGCAATCTTTTTTTCATCGATTCATTATTCCTCCAATTAATTTCAATCTATTCTATTTTACCATTATATGTAGGACTTGAAAATTATAAGTTATCAATTTGTTGGTACAACTGAGAAAACTCTTAAATTAAATAACAAGTATTTTAAAACTAAAACAAAAAAAGCTCTCCAAAATGGAGAGCTTTTTTTCGTTTAAATTTTCAAGAAACGACGCATTGAAATAACTGAACCTAGTGATCCAATAATCATTCCTGTTGCAATCATTAATAGATTAACTTTCCAGATAAAATCTTCTGGACGAATTAATGAATAATTCGAACGCAATAACTGCGGGTTAAACATGTTATAAACTTGATGGTAGCCTAACGTCATAATGATGACTGGCACGATTGCGCCAATCAACCCAATCCAAGCACCTTCTAAGAAGAACGGCCAACGAATGAAACTGTTTTTCGCTCCTACAAGACGCATAATTTGGATTTCTTTTTGACGAGATAAAATCGTAATCCGAATGGTGTTGGAAATTAAGAACACTGCAACGAATAAAAGTAATGCAGCAGCTGCTAAGCCCCAAGTTCGAACGGTTTGAGCGATTTTAAAGATTTTGTCTGAGTTTACACCACCGTAATCGGCTTTAAAAACACTTGGGAATTTAGCTGCTTGTTTCGCAATATCTTTCGTGTCTTCTGGTGTTTTTGCACGGACATAATACACGTCGTATAATGGGTTACTGTCGCCTTCGAAAAGATTCCAGGCATCCCCCATTTGTTCTTGGATTTTTTTCAATTGTTGATCTTTGTTTGAATAAGAAATATCTTCAACATTGTCTAATCCTTTAAGTTGTTTTTCTAATGTTTTCATTTCATTTTGTTTTGTACCAATATCGACAAAAACTGACACTGTCACGTTTTTTTCGACATCATCAGCAAGTTTCGTTGCATTAAAAATAACGCCCATAAAAATACCAACTAAAACTAATGTAATTGTAACCGCACTTGCTGAGGCAACAGTCATCCAACCGTTCCGTTTTAAACTTTTGATACTTTCAAATAAATGAGAAAAGAATGTTCTAATCATCGTAGCCGTATTCTCCTTCCACTTGGTCACGAATAATGCGACCATTTTCAATGGCAATAACACGGTGACGAATCGTATTTACAATTGTACTATTATGCGTTGCCATCACGACTGTTGTTCCTTGTGCGTTAATCCGGTCCAACAATTTCATGATTTCCCATGAATTCTCTGGATCTAAGTTCCCAGTTGGTTCATCGGCAATTAAAACTTTCGGTGTATTTACGATTGCTCGTGCAATGGATACCCGTTGCTGTTCCCCACCAGAAAGTTCGCTTGGAAAAACACGTACCTTATGTTTTAGACCGACTAAATCTAAAACTTCCATCACGCGTTTTTTGATTTCGCGAGGACGCCGTCCGATAACTTGCATCGCATAGGCCACGTTCTCATACACAGTTTTCTTTGGTAATAGTTTATAGTCTTGGAAAACGATGCCGATTTCACGACGTAAATAAGGAACTTCTTTATTTTTTATTTTCATTAAATCATGACCTGCAACTGTCAAATTACCTTTTGTTGCTTTTTCTTCACGATACATTAATCTAATAAAGGTTGATTTCCCTGCACCTGAGGGACCAACCACATAGACGAACTCGCCTTGGTCAATCTCTACTGAAATATTTCGAATCGCTGTTGTACCATTCGAATATTTCTTCATTACATCTTTCATTTCAATCATGGCGTTCTCTCCATCTCTTTTTTCTTCAATCCTACTCATTATAACATGTCAATATTGCAAACTTCTTGCATTAAGTTACATTTTTATTTCAATTTAATGAAGAGCTTAACTTAAGCGCTGTTTTAAGTAGGCATCAATGAAACCATCAAGGTCTCCATCCATCACAGCTTGTACATTGCCGGTTTCGTAATTTGTCCGATGGTCTTTGACCATTGAATACGGATGGAACACGTAAGAACGGATTTGTGAGCCCCAACCAATTTCCATTTGTTCACCACGTAAACTTGCTGCTTCTTGGGCTTTCTTTTCCATTTCCAATTGATATAATTTGGCTTTTAACATACTCATTGCTTGCTCACGGTTTTTTAATTGAGAACGTTGTGCTTGGCTTGCGACAACGGTACCTGTTGGAATATGTGTGATTCGAACAGCCGATTCTGTTTTATTAATATGCTGACCACCAGCACCACTTGCTCGATAGGTATCAATTTTTAAGTCATCTGGATTGATCGCAATCTCTATTGTATCGTCTAATTCAGGCATTACATCAACTGAACAAAACGAAGTATGACGGCGTTTAGCGGAATCAAAGGGCGAAATCCGCACAAGACGATGGACACCTTTTTCAGATTTTAGGTAACCATAAGCATTGTAACCTTTGATTAATAAGGTGACACTTTTAATCCCTGCTTCATCTCCAGCTTGGTAATCCAACGTTTCAACTTGGAAACCGTGACTTTCTGCCCAACGTGTGTACATTCGTAAAAGCATACTTCCCCAGTCTTGTGACTCAGTACCACCGGCACCAGGGTGTAATTCAATTAGGGCGTTATTATGATCATATGGCTCATTTAGTAGTAAGGATAGCTCATACGTTGTTAAACGTTCTTGCAAGAGATGAATTCTTTCTTCCAATTCTTCTTGAATCTCTGCATCATATTCTTCTTGTTGTAATTCAAACATCACCGTTAATTCGTCAAGTTCCTCAGAGAGCTGATGAAATTGTTGATATTTTTCTTTCAAACTATTGGTTTCGTTAATTAGCTTTTGAGCCGTTTCTGTGTTGTCCCAAAAACCAGGTTCTCCCATCCGATTTTCCGCCTCGGCAATGTCTTCTTCTAACTGGTCTAAGTCAAAGAGACCTCCTGAAGCTAGTAATTTTTTGTGTCATTTCGTCTAATAATGTACGAATTTCTGGGTTTTCCAAAATGATTCCTTCTTTCTCTTTATTGTAAAAAGAGCAAAGGCGGGACAAATTGCCCCACCCTGCGTTTTTTCTTTAATTAAGCGTTTCTTCCATGACAATTTTTGAATTTTTTGCCACTTCCGCATGGGCATAAATCATTACGGCCCACTTTTTTATCTACACGCACAGGTTGACGCTTCGCACTTGTGTTGCTTTGTGCAGCTGCATCTTGTTCTGTTTCTGGATGTTCCGCTTGTCCTTGAGCTACTTGCTCACGTTGGACATTTTGGCGAATTTCCGATTTCATGAATAAACGTGTTACTTCATATTCGATTGAACCCACCATATTGTTATACATAGAATAACCTTCTGTTTGATATTCTACTAATGGGTTGTTTTGACCGTACGCACGTAAGCCGACAGATTGGCGTAATTGATCCATTGCATCAATGTGATCTGTCCATTTAGTATCGACGACACGCAAGATGACAACTTTTTCAAATTCTAGCAGTTGTTCTTGACCATTCAATTGTTGAGATTTTTCTTCAAATACTTCTTGCGCACGTGCCACTAAGTAGTCTTTGATTTCTTCAGCTGATTTATTTTCTAAATCTTTTTTAGAAATCGTATCTTCATGGACAAGTGTTGAGGCTGCAAAATCGACAATCCCATCTAAATTCCATTCTTCTTTTTCTAATTGTGTATGGCTATCCACCACTCGGCCAATCGTCCGTTTTACCATGCCCATCAATACATCAGACAAGTCATTTTCTTCCATAATTACTTCTTGTCGTTGCGCATAAATAACTTCACGTTGCTCGCGCATCACGTCATCGTATTGTAAGACATTTTTACGTGTGTCATAGTTATTTCCTTCCACACGTTTTTGAGCAGACTCTACTTGGCGAGTAAACATTTTACTTTGAATAACTGCATCTTCTTCTTGCACATTCATTCGTTCTAAGAATGTTTTAATTCGTTCTGAACCAAAGCGTTTCATTAAGTCATCTTCTAAAGATAAATAAAATTGTGAAACCCCTGGATCCCCTTGACGTCCTGCACGTCCACGCAACTGATTATCAATACGACGTGACTCATGACGTTCTGTCCCGATAACTGCTAGACCACCTAGTTCAAGTACACCTAAACCAAGTTTAATATCCGTTCCACGACCAGCCATATTTGTTGCAATTGTAACTGCGCCTTTTTGACCGGCATTCATAATAATTTCGGCTTCTTTAAAGTGATTTTTCGCATTTAATACTTCATGAGGAATTTTAGCTGCGTTTAATTTATCAGAAAGTAATTCTGACGTTTCTACCGCAACAGTCCCCACCAACACTGGTTGCCCTTTGTGGTAACGTTCTTTAATATCTTCCACCACTGCATTAAATTTACTTTCTAAGGTTGGATAAAGTAAATCTGGACGATCGTCACGGATAATTGGACGATTGGTTGGGATTTGAATGACTTGAATATTGTAAATTTCACGGAATTCTTCTTCTTCTGTTTTAGCAGTACCAGTCATCCCGGCTAGTTTTTTGTACATCCGGAAGTAGTTTTGGAACGTAATCGTCGCCATTGTTTTTGTTTCATCTTCAATTTCGACGCCTTCTTTTGCTTCAATCGCTTGATGCAAGCCATCAGAATAACGACGACCATCCATGATACGACCAGTAAATTGGTCAACAATTAAGACTTTATTGTCTTGAACCACGTAATCAATGTCTAGTAACATGATATAGTTTGCCCGTAACGCTTGATCTAAATGGTGCGTTAATGCTGTATTTTCAATATCGTAAAGGTTATCCAATCCGAAAGTTTGTTCCGCTTTTTCAATACCTGCTTCTGTTAAACCAATTGTTTTAGACTGAATATCAATTTTGTAATCTTCGTCTTCTTTTAAGCGTTTGACAAAATTATCGGCACGCGTATAGAGTGCTGTCGATTTTTCAGCTTGTCCAGAAATAATTAATGGGGTTCTTGCTTCATCAATTAAGATTGAATCCACTTCATCGACAATTGCATAGTTTAATGGACGTTGAACCATTTGGCTGCGATAAACAACCATGTTATCACGCAAATAGTCAAATCCTAATTCGTTATTTGTACTATAAGTGATATCACAGTTATACGCTTCACGTTTTTCATCAGAAGATTTAGAGTTAATGTTTAAGCCAACGCTTAAGCCTAAGAAATTATATAATTCTCCCATTTCGTTAGAGTCACGGGTTGCTAAGTATTCATTAACTGTAACAACGTGTACTCCTTCGCCAGATAGTGCATTCAAGTATACAGGCATTGTGGCAGTCAAGGTTTTCCCTTCACCTGTTCTCATTTCAGGAATGTTCCCGTCATGAAGCACAATCCCACCCATTAATTGGACACGGTATGGGAATAAACCTAGTACTCGTTTAGCAGCTTCACGGACAACCGCAAACGCTTCTGGTAATAGTTCGTCTAAGGTTTCCCCTTTTTGATAACGGGCTTTAAATTCATCTGTTTTTTCACGTAATTGTTCATCGCTTAGTTGTTCCATTGCACTTGCATGTGCATCAATTTTATCGGCGATTTTTTCTAATCGTCTTAATTCTTTTTTATCGTTTTCGATCATTTTTTTCAAAAAATTTGCCATTGGTATCTGTGTTCCTTTCAATTACCTCTTTTTATTTTTGTATCCTTTTTGTACAAGAAGCACAATCTATCCGTTTTATTTTATCATTACTTGACGAGAAAGAAAACCATTTCTCTCTATTTTGCAGACATTTTCCTTTAAAAGAGGAACTTTTAAAGTTATTTTATGTATTTCTTTATTTTTTCTTTACTCCGTGCTTTAAAGATGTTTAAAGAGCTGAAATGCACGAAGGCATTTCAGCTCTTGTTTTAAGCTTTAGTCTGTTTCAATCAAGCCATATTTGCCATCTTTACGACGGTAAACAATGCTTGTTCCATTTGTTTCAGCATCTTCAAAAATGAAGAAGTTGTGTCCTAACATGTTCATTTGTAAAACAGCTTCTTCACTGTCCATCGGTTTTAATGATAGACGTTTTGTACGAACGATGTCTAATTCTGAAGGTGTTTCTTCTGTTTCTTCACCAACTAAGAAGACAGCGGCTTTTGTATTGTTACGTCCTGTTTCACGAGATTTTCTGTTGATTTTTGTTTTAAATTTACGAATTTGTCGTTCTAATTTATCGACAACCAAATCAATACTTGCGTATAAATCAGGTGACGTTTCTTCAGCTCGTAAAACTAGATAAGGAAGAGGAATAGTAACCTCGACTTTGGCTGTTTTTTCAGTGTACACTTTCAAATTCACGTGAACCGTTGCTTCAGGTGAATCGCTGAAATATCTTTCTAATTTACCGACTTTTTTCTCAACATAGTCTCGAATCGCTTCGGTTACCTCGATATTTTCTCCACGTACATTATATCTAAACATAACAATTACCCCTTTCATCTACCAGTAAAGAAAAGATTAAAGGACCACTCTTTAATTCCCTTCTTCTTAATTTCATTATATCGAATAATCTGGGTTTTGCCAACAAAATAGTCATCAAATTTATGAATTCTTTTCTTTTTATCGCGCGAGAGTAAACGTATTCAAACTTTTAGGATAACAGTCATTGATAACAGCAGCTGCGTGGAAAAGAGTTCGTCCAGTGGTATAGATGTCATCCACCAAAATAACAGAACATTTTTTTAATTTTTTTTGGTTTTCTTTTTGGATGGCAAATGGTTGTTGCAACTGCATCCTTTCCTTTCTAGTTTTCTTAGATTGCGGAACATTTTCCTCTTTTCTAATTAAAAAAGGGCTGTACGAAACATCAGCCGCTTCTAGTAAGCCAATTACTTGGTTGAAGCCTCGTTCTTGCATTCGTTTTTCGGATAAGGGCACCGGAATAATATAGTCCGCAGATTGTTGCTGAAAGTAAAAGTTGATTTCCTCGTTAAAACACATTCTTAAGCGATAGTCTCCTTGAAATTTATAGCGTTCCATCCACTCTTGCATTCCTTCATCATAATGAAACAACGCTGCATTATGAAAAGAATACTCTGGATAAAGCAGCTGCCACCTTTGACAATCAAAACAATAGCGCTCTTGGCTGACGCGACTACAGCCAAAACAAGTGCCTGTCATTGGCAGTTTCTGGAACTTTGCTTGGCAGTGCTGGCAAAGTGAAGGCCTCGCCCATTTTTTAAAACGTAAGAGCATTTTTAATGTTATCTCCAAACGAATGGGGCTTGCGCAATTTTTACAATCCATCTAACATCCCTCGTTTGCTAGCCAAGCGATTCATTTGCTTTATTTGCCGAATTGCCTCTTTCATGTCTCTTGTTTCCCCATCATGTAAAAATAAAACTTCGCCGTAATTGAATTCTTGTCTTCGATCGACTCGGCCCGCAATTTGGACAAGTGTTGAAGAAGTGAAGACTCGATGATTGGCACCATAAACAATAACTGAGACTGCATCAAAAGTCACACCACGTTCTAAAATGGTTGTAGTGATCAAAATATCCGTTTTCTGCTGACGCATTGCTTGAACTTTTTCTAGGCGAAGCTCATCACTACCATAAACGGCGACAACTTCTTTGTCGGAAAATCGCTCAGCTATTAATGCATGCAATTGGTGAATTAATGAAATGCTTGGGCAAAATAGTAAAACTGAATTACGCACCAATAAACGTTTCAAATGATGTGCAATGATTTTAATATTTTTGCTAGAAAGACGTTGCCACGACTGAACCCAAAATCGGCGTGGCACAGGTAATGGCCTACGATGATATCTTGCTGGCAAAATACTGGCTGCTAACTTCTTTTGCTGTAAAAGCTTCCGTAATTCTTTCGTAGGGGTTGCTGTTAAGTACACCAAACTACTTCTTTTTTTTCGTGCGTTACGCACTCCATAATAAAGATGCTCGTTATTAACAAAAGGAAAAGAGTCGACTTCATCAACGATAAGTAAATCAAACGCTTGATGGAATTTCAATAATTGATGGGTGGTGCAAATCACTAGTTTCGTATAACGATACGGTTCTTGACTGTTTCCATGAAGTAAAGCAATTGCTTCATGAGGAAAAACCGCTTGGATTCTGGGAAACAGTTCTAAGCAAACATCGACACGCGGCGAAGCCAGCGCAATCCGCCCCCCTTCTTGTAAGGTTTGGTGTAAAACAGCAAATAACATTTCTGTTTTGCCTGCACCTGTAACTGCCCACACTAAGCGATTCTCTCTTATTTTTGCTGTCTCACAAAGTTCAACCGAGATCGCTTGCTGTCCCTTTGTTAATTGTCCAGACCACTCAAAAAAGACAGTTCTTGGGCTATTGAGCCTTTCTGGTAAATGACAAAATTTTTGACAAGAAGTCACACGGCCTAATTGAATGCATGCATGACAGTAGTATACATTTGTCGCCAGTCTGTTTTCTTTTTTGGATACGACTTCCCCGCACCGCTGACATTGAATTGTTAGGGGTGAACGCTCTAGCATTGTTGGTAAATAAACCAGTTTTGTCTGTATTGAACGTTCTGTTTCTTCAATAATTATTTTACGTCCATGCAAATCTTCCATGTTAACCACCTCATTTATAAAATACGCATTTCTCTAGCTTTTTTACGAAAAAAAAAGACAAGTTGCTTTTTCGAAGATTCTCGAAAAAACAACTTGTTTTTACTCTTTTTTATCTGCTTGTGCTAACAAACCCAAGGCTTGTTCCAGCACTTTTTCCCCGTTCATTAAGCCGTAATCAGACATGCTAATGACATCTGTTGGGATACCTTTTGGTGATAGACGCTTTTCAAAATCACTCTTCATATAACGAACTTGTGGACCTAACAATAACACATCGACTGGATTATTTTCTAAATTTGTTTCTGCTTCCGATGCAGAAGCCGCAAATATATGGGCATCTAAGCCTTGATTAAATGCTGCTTTTTGCATTTTTGTAACAAGTAAACTAGTACTCATTCCTGCGGAGCAAACTAACATAATTGTTTTTTTTGACATTTTAACAGCCCCTTTTACCATTGCCTTTTTCAATTTTCAACATTATCTATTAAAAATATTATAGTGTAAAGTTAATTTTTGTCAATCATTCTTGTTTTTTAAAGCGGATACAATCTTGGTTTAAACGTACCATGCTGATTTCAGTAATTTATTAAATACCACATATTCTTTTTCCAAATTCACTTGAACTACTTGGTAACTCGCATTCAACCAACCATAAGCGCCCTTTTCTGGATGCTTATAATCGTTTGCCCACCAATCGACATCTGTCTTAGCAGTTTTTGGTAAACCAGAATGAGGGAATAACAATTCATCAAACTGGGTAAAGGTCAAGGTAACTTGGGAACCGCCATTCGTTTTCAAATAATGAGTAATTGTATCATATTTTTTCTGTCGTGTATGTACCATTTCCAGCGCCTCCCTTTTCTCTATCATACCTTATTATAACGTTTTTTTCCAAAAAATCTCACAAAAAAGATGAGAGAAAAAGTTGCTATTCAGTTGATTCTTTTTTATACTGACTTTATTACGAGAGAAAAGGATACCCATATGTTAGAAAGCTATATTACAGTCAAACAAGATGGTTTCAGCGAGATTGAAATCAAGAAATCGCGGTTTATCTGTTCTGTAAAGCGCGTAACATCAGAAGAAGAAGCAAAAGCCTTTATCGCCGCAATAAAAAAAGAACATTGGAAAGCCAATCATAATTGTAGTGCTTTTGTGATCGGCGAAAAAAATGACATTCAGAGGAGCAGCGATGACGGCGAACCTAGTGGCACTGCTGGTGTTCCAATGCTGGAAGTCTTAAAGAAAAAAGAGTTAATCAACGTAGTGGCTGTTGTCACTCGTTATTTTGGCGGAATAAAATTAGGCGCTGGTGGTTTAATCCGAGCATATAGTCATGCTCTTTCCCACACTTTAGATGAAATTGGTTTAGTCATTGGCAAATTACAACAAGAACTATTGATTACGATCACCTATCCTTTATTAGGAAAAGCCCAAGCCTTTTTAGAACATAGTCCCTACACGCTTAAAGAAACTATTTACACAGAGTCTATTCAGTTAATTTGTTTAGTAGATGAACAAGCAACAGAAACATTTATAGCTGAAATGACGGATCTACTTAACGGTCAGTTGACAATTGAAAAAGGCGCAACGAGCTATCACGAACTACCATTTAACGAAAAAGGAGCACAAGCAAATGACATTTGAAGAAGTATTGCCACAGATTAAAGCAGGAAAAAAAGCCGTACGTAAAGGCTGGAGCGGTTTTGAACTTTTTATTGAATTACGTGATGAAATTGGCACCTCCGAAGGTGAATTTTTACAAGTTACCCCGTATTTTTTAATCAAAACTTCTGATGAAGGCTACAGCATGTTTTCACCAACACCTTGTGATGTCTTAGCAGAAGATTGGGTGATTGTTGAAGCATAACTACACACATAAGGTCTGGCAGATTACGGCGATTGCTCGTTCTTCCAGACCTTAATTTTTAAATGTTTAAAGGAGTTTTTCTTATGCCAAAAGAATTTGAAACAAAACGGGTGCTTGTAACCGGTGCAGCTTCAGGGATTGGCCAAGCACAAGCAATTGCCTTTGCTGAGCAAGGTGCTGAAGTTATTGGCATCGACCTAGACGAAACGGGGTTAAAGCAGACAGCCGCACTGGTTGACCCAGATTCTGCTAAGTCGTTTACTTATTTTGTCGGTGATGTGTCTTCTCCCTCATTTGTGCAAGCCACGATGAAACAAATTGTGAAAAACAACGGCCAAATTGATATTTTATTAAATACGGCAGGTATTTTAGATGATTATCGCCCTTCTCTAGAAACTTCAGAAGCTTTATGGGATCAAATTTTAGCAACCAATTTAAAAAGTGTCTTTTTAGTGACCAATGCCATATTACCTTATTTCCTCCAACAAAAAAAAGGAGTAATCGTTAATATGGCATCTATCGCTGGCTTAGTAGCTGGGGGCGGCGGCGCAGCGTACACTGCCTCCAAACACGCAATCATCGGGTATACAAAACAACTTTCCTACGATTATGCCAAATTAGGCATTCGAGCAAATGCGATTGCGCCAGGTGCCATCCAAACACCCATGAACGCAGCTGATTTTGCAGGAGAAAGTGAAATGGCTGCTTGGGTAGCACGTGAAACACCCGCGGGCCGTTGGGCACAGCCACAAGAGGTAGCAAAACTTTCATTATTTCTAGCTAGTGATGACGCTGATTATATCCATGGCACAGTTATGACCATTGATGGTGGTTGGACCATGAAATAAAAAGACTTTACAGAGTGTCTGTTCTTCAGTAACATGTAACACAGTGAGGCAACTCACACCATAACACTTCAGTTGGCTTTACTGCCCTTCCTTTGGTTATGGTTATCACTAAAACACGTCGTTGTTTTATAAAGGAGAATCTTAAATGAATCATTCATCAAATCCACAAACCAGTACGTGGTCAGCTACGGCGTTGGCTAAAATGGCGCTGGTTACCGCTTTGTATGTCGTTGTCACTGTACTTCTCGCTCCGCTTAGTTTTGGTCCGATACAGCTTCGTCTTGCCGAATTATTTAATTATTTAGGCGTTTTTAACAAGCGATATATCTGGTCCATTACGTTAGGGGTTGCGATTGCCAACACCGCTTCGCCTCTTGGTATCATCGATATAGTCATCGGTAGTGCTGGAACGTGCGCAGTCTTATGGATTGCCTATTTTGCGACAAAAAATCAGCAAAATTTATTGATTAAACTAATGCTGACGGCCATTCTTTTTGCTTTGTCCATGTTCACTGTCGCCGGACCCTTAACGTTCTTTTATCAGTTACCTTTTTGGTACACATGGTTGACCGTTGGACTTGGTGAACTTCTTTCAATGACCGTCGGCGGTATCCTGATTTACGTATTAAATAAAAAAATACAGCTTGTAAAACGCATCGAAGAATAAAAAAGCGCTTGGGATTTAAACCCCAAGCGCTTTTTAGCACTATCCTTTAGGTTGAATGAAGTCTGCTTGCCATTTTCCAAGAGATGGATTGTAATCAAAATACCAAAGTTGTGAAAAATATTGTTTTTGATGCTTGTATCCCGATAAAACACGACCGCTTTGAGTATCTTCCTCGTAGTCAATACAAGAAAAATGAAGCATCAGTGAAAAACTCGTTTCACTAATATGATGATAATTCGAAGCTGGCGCTACTTTCACTTTTTTCACATGATTTCTGATGCCCACTTGTTGATTTGCTTGTAATACTGCAAGATGTTTTTGATAAAGTTTTTCTGTATAGTTATCTTTGACCACAGACAAGTTTTCTTGATCCCACGCTTGTTGTATTTCTAAAAACGTTTGTTGTATTTCTTTTAAGAGTGCCTTTTTTTCTTTTGATGTTCCAGGTAATGCTGCCCACATTTCTTGAAAAGCTCCTTCATCGACTGGTTGATTTCTACGGCGTCTTTGCCAAATCATCGTGCCCCCAAAAAGAACAAAAAACACTGTTGAAATTAAGCCTTCCAGTGGCGTTGTGTTGCTGGTCCCGGTCTCGTTATGATGAACATAACTTCTTGATCCATCACCGCTTGGCGAAAAATCATTCGAGGGATTACCCCCGCTAGGACTTTCTACACGTCCACCGCCATAGCCACCAGCTACAGCCGCCGCTTGATTAGGCCATAAACAAAAGGCCATGGCACAGCCCACAAAAACCAAAATTAACTTTCTCATTTTCTCACCTTTCGACCCTTTCAAACCAACAAATGAATAAATAGACGCAGAATACTAAACAAAGCGCCAAGATTAACAATGATTAAGAACACCTTCAGCCATCCACCATATGGTTGTACCGATTGATAACTTCGTTGATAAATACTCAAGGCAAATAGGACCGTTGGCCACATAAATATACTATATCTTGGGCCAAACGAATTACCCTCGTCCCAAAAATTCACATAAATGGGCACATGAGCTGGTAAATCAGGATAGACCACCGCACTTAATAATAGTAAACTGACTGCTAAAATACTTGTAACAATAAACAACCGCTGACTAACTTTTTCAATCTGCTTCTCTCTCATTAATTTAGCTTTCTCCTCTAGTTTAATGATGGATATACTTTCAGTTTATGCCTCCCTATCTGAATTTGCAATAAAAAAAAGACAAGGAAACATTCGATTAAATGTCCTTGCCTCTGTTTTTGAAAATCCTAAATCAAGCCTTTCACACCTATATCTTTTCGGTAGTACATTCCAGGAAATGAGTAATTATCCAATGTTTGATAAACTTTTTTGCGGGCTTCTTCAAGAGTCGAAGCAGTTGCTTCTGCTAAAAAGATTCGTCCGCCAGCCGAAACCAGAGCCTGTTCTGAACGAGTTACCCCTGCATAATAGATGGTTTCACCAGACATTTCGGGCAATGGTAGATTTGTCTTGTATTGATTAGGATAGCCTTCTGCTGCTACAACAACACCAACACTCGCTAACTCATTCCATGCAATCGTTGGTTGCTCTTTCACCAGCAATGAAGAAATTATTTCTGAAAGGGGACTCTCTAAACGGGCCAACACAACTTGTGTTTCTGGATCCCCAAATCGAGCATTAAATTCAATAACCTTGGGGCCAGTTGCTGTTTGGATTAAACCAGCATATAAAATCCCTTGAAACGGACGTTTTTCAGCCACCATTCCTTTAGCAGTCGGTTTCAGGACTTGGCTAATAGCTTGCTGAACCGCTTCTTCTGGAATCTGAGGCACTGGTGTGTAAGCCCCCATCCCCCCTGTATTCGGACCAGCATCCCCATCGAAAATCCGCTTATGATCTTGAGCAATCACCATCGGATATACCTTCTCATTAGAAACAAAAGCCATTAAGGAAAATTCTTCTCCTTGCAAAAATTCTTCGATTACAACCGTTTGACCGCTTGCTCCAAATTGTTGGTCCTCCATCATCGCAACTAGCGCCCGTTTTGCGGCTGTTTTTGTTTCGGCAACTACTACTCCTTTTCCAGCTGCCAAACCATCTGCCTTAATAACAATTGGTACTCCTTGCTGTTCAATATATTCTAAGGCAGGTGCCAAACGTCGAAAGACCCGATATTCTGCCGTTGGAATCTGGTATTTTTGCATAAAATCTTTCGCAAAACTTTTTGAACCTTCAATTATTGCAGCTGCTTTTGTCGGGCCAAAAATCAGTAATCCCGCTGCTTGAAAGGCATCTACAATCCCTTCAATTAATGGCGTTTCCGGTCCGACGAATGTCCAATCAATCTGATTATCCTTCGCAAATTGAATTAGTTCCGTTTGCTGCTCTTCACTGATAGGTACAGTCCGAATATTATCACCACTCATACCAGGATTACCTGGTGCACAATAAACAGTCTTGACTTTGTCTTCTCGCTGTAATTTTTTGGCGATTGCATGTTCACGACCACCACGCCCAATCACTAATATATTCATCGGTTTCTCCTTTAAAAATTAATGTTTGAAATGACGAGTCCCAGTAAAAATCATCGCAATACCATAATGATTCGCTAGATCAATTGATGCTTGATCTTTAATGCTCCCGCCTGGCTGAATAATTGCTTGAATGCCATGTTGTGCAGCATATTCCACGCTATCTGCCATGGGGAAAAAGGCATCACTTGCTAAGACGGCCCCTTGTAATTTTCCAGCTGCTTGGGCTTGATCAACTGCAATTTTTACTGAACCAATTCGATTCATTTGACCAGCGCCAATCCCCACCGTTTGGCTTTCATTGGCTAAAACAATAGCATTTGATTTTACATGCTTGACTGCTTTCCAAGCAAAGTTCAATGCGTCTCTTTCAGCTGGTGTGGGTTGGCGCTCTGTAACAACTTGCCATGCTTGGTCATTTTCAACAACTGTATCCTGTTCTTGAATTAATAACCCGCCCATAACAGAAACTAATTCCACCGCTTTTTTTTCTTGAGCATGAAAATCTAACGTTAACAAACGAAGATTCTTTTTCTGAGATAACAGTGCCAAAGCTTCTTCCTCAAAACTAGGCGCAATAATTATCTCTAAAAAGATTTGATGCATTTCAGCCGCAGTCGCTTGGTCCACTGGACGATTCAAAACAACAATGCCACCAAAAATTGAAACTGGATCTGCTTCAAATGCCTGACGATAGGATGCCAAAATCGTTTTTCCTGTTCCAATTCCACATGGGTTCATATGTTTAACAGCGACGACCGTAGGTTCTGTAAACTCGCTAGCAATCCGGAGTGCTGCATCAGCATCTCGAATATTGTTATATGACAGTTCTTTGCCATGAAGTTGTCGAGCGGAAGCAATGGATAATGATACAGGTACAACGGATTGATAAAAGGTGGCTTGTTGATGGCTATTTTCGCCATAACGCAATGTTTGCTTACGTTCATAAGTAAGCGTCTGTTTCTCTGGTTCAGTTTCACCCACTTGCGTCGTTAAATAGTCAGCGATAAGCGCGTCATAAGCAGCGGTATGACGAAAGACTTTTGCTGCTAATCTTTTTCTAGTGGCTAACTGGCTAGTTCCAGTGCTGCTAATTTCACTTAATACCTGTTCATAATCACTAGGATCAACCACTGCTGTTACGTCTTGATAATTTTTTGCCGCTGAACGTAACATGCTAGGACCGCCAATATCAATCATTTCAATCGCTTCTGCTTCAGAGATCGCTGGTTTTAAAATTGTTTCTTTAAATGGATAAAGATTCACTACTACAAGGTCAATAAATTGAATGCCTTGTTCAGTCAGTGCTTTTTGATGCGCTTGGTTTCCCCTTTTTGCCAAAAGTCCGCCATGGATATTCGGATGTAACGTTTTGACACGGCCATCTAACATTTCTGGAAAGCCAGTGATGTCGTCAATAGCAAGTGTCGGTACCCCCGCTTCTTCTAAGACACTCCTTGTACCCCCAGTGGAGATAATTTCAAAACCATTTGCAACTAAGCCTGCTGCAAATGTTGTCACTCCTGTTTTGTCTGAAACGCTAATCAATGCTCTTTTGGTCATTTCATTGTCTCCTTTACAATTTGTGAAATTATTTTTGGGTACCATTCGTGCTCAAGAGCATGAATTTTCTCTGCTAATGTGTCCAATGTATCTTCAGTATCAATCTTGGTGGTTGTTTGGAAAATAATCGGTCCTGTATCAACCCCAGAGTCAACATAATGGATAGTGATTCCTGTTATTTTCACTCCATAATGAAATGCCTCTTCAATTCCGTGAAGACCTGGAAAACTAGGTAACAGAGAAGGATGAATATTGACGATTCTCTTTGGATAAGCCTCCAGTAAAGTCTTGCCGATAATTCTCAAATAACCAGCTAACACGATTAAATCGATCTGATGCTCTTTTAAATGTTTCAATACTTGTTCTTCATACTGCCCACGAGATGGAAAATCAGATGGTGAAAAGCAAACAACGGGAATCTTGCGTTTTTGGGCACGGGTCAATACATAGGCTTCAGGCTGGTCACAAAAGACTAAGCTCAACTGCCCTGCAATTTTTTTCTGGGAAAAAGCTGCAGCAATCGCCTCAAAATTGCTACCATTGCCAGATGCAAAAACAGCTATCTTCATAAGGCTTCCTTAAAAATAACGGCTTTCGTTTTCCTAGGTACCAAACGACCAATTTCAAAAGCTTCTGGCAAAAGCTCCTGAACTTTTTCAACATGCTCTGGACTCACCGCTAAAATCATCCCTAAGCCCATATTGAAAATTTCATACATTTCTTCAGGTGGAATTTCACCGTATTTTTGAATCAATTTAAAAATTGGTAGCACTGGCCAACTATTTAATTGAATCTCTGCAGCTAATGCGGAAGAAAACATTCTTGGTAGATTTTCTAAAAACCCGCCGCCAGTAATATGCGCAGCCCCATGCACGAGTCCTGCTTTTAACAATGGCAATAATTCCTTGACGTAAATTTTTGTTGGTGTTAATAATTCTTCCCCTAACGTTTTGGGTGCCAATTCTGGAAGCTTGTCCGTTGTTTTAAACGAATGTTTCTTAAAAAAAACATTTCTTACTAAAGAGTAACCATTAGAATGAAGACCACTTGAAGGAAGACCAATCAAGAAATCGCCTTCTTTTACGTTACTTGGAGTCAAGAGTTGACTTTTCTCAGCAATACCCACGGCAAAACCAGCCACGTCATAAGCATCTGCTTCATACATATCAGGCATTTCAGCTGTTTCGCCCCCAATTAAGGCTGCATTCGCCTCACAACAGCCAGCCGCAACACCCGCAACAATTGCTTCAACTTTAGCTGGATTAACGGTCCCTAACGCTAAATAATCTAAAAAATATAACGGTTCGGCGCCTTGTGCGACGACATCATTGACACACATTGCTACACAATCAATTCCGATTGTCTCGTGTTTCTGTTCTTCAATTGCCAAGAGTAACTTTGTGCCTACGCCATCCGTTCCTGATACCAAAACTGGTTCTTTAAGCTTGTAACTACTTAAATCAAAACAACCACCAAAACCACCAAGCATGCCCAACGTTCCCGTCCGTTGTGTCTTTTGGCTATGCTTTTGAATTCGTTCCACTACTTCGTATCCTGCCTCAACATTTACGCCAGCTTTTGAATAGGCATTTTCCATGTCAATTCCTCCTAGTTTCTTTTTTCAAGGATGCTTGATATTGTTCTTCATAATCATACAAAGGCGTTGGATAGTCTCCATTAAAGTAAGCCATACACAGCCCAGAATAAGGAGCATCATAATTTAATTGAATCCCATCAATCAGCCCTGCTTCACTCAAAAAAGCCAGCGAATCTGCGCCAATCTGCTCTTTGATCTCTTCAATTGAATAGTTTGCCGCAATTAGTTCGTCCCGCGTCTGTATATCAATGCCATAAAAACACGGATATTTTAATGGTGGTGAAGCAATTCTGACATGAACTTCTTGCGCTTCTGCTTCTTTTAATAAATGAATAATGCGCCGAATAGTGGTCCCGCGAACAATCGAATCATCTACTAAAACGACTTTTTTTCCTTTGACCACGCCACGAACTGCCGATAGTTTCATACGGACACCTTGTTCTCTTAATTCTTGTGTCGGCTGAATGAATGTTCGAGCGACATATTGATTTTTTACTAAACCTAGTTCGTAAGGAATCCGTGCTTCTTCTGCATAGCCGCTAGCTGCAGACAATGACGAGTTTGGTACCCCAATTACCATATCAGCTGCGACTGGACTTTCGATTGCCAAGTTCTTCCCCATTCTTTTACGAGCTGTATGCACATTAACTCCAGCAATATTTGAATCTGGTCGTGCAAAATAAATATATTCCATTGCGCAAATCGCCGGTTGGACTTCCGTAGTGAAAACCTCTATTTTCAAGCCTTCATCAGAAATGATGACTACTTCACCAGGCGCCACATCTTGAATAAAGCGAGCCCCAACTGTTTCTAATGCACACGTTTCGGATGCGACAACGTACGCCCCATTGTTCATTTGTCCGATGGAGAGAGGGCGAAAGCCGTTGGGATCCAGTGCAGCAATCATCATCGTTTCTGTTAATAAAAGATAAGCAAAGCCACCCTTAACCAAATTCAAGCTCTCTTTTAATTTATCGAGAAACGAGGCAGCAGTGCTTTTTCGAATCAAGTGCATTAAAATTTCAGTGTCTGAATTGGAATGAAAAATAGCTCCTTCTCTTTCTAGTTGTTTTCGTAAACGCTTGGCATTTGTCAAATTGCCATTGTGTGCTAACCCAATTTGACTATCATAAAATTTAAATAAAAATGGCTGAATATTATCCACGCTACCCGTACCAGCGGTTGCATAGCGTACATGACCAATAGCCGCCGTTCCTTCTAACGCATTCAGTTGTTCTTGCTTTTGAAATACTTCTGCTAATAAACCTAAATCACGGTGGCCATCTAATTTCCCAGAATTGTTCGCCACAATTCCCGCGCCTTCTTGGCCTCGATGCTGCAAGCTGTGTAAGCCAAAATAGGTCACTTGTGCCGCATCAGGATGACCCCAAATACCAAAAATACCACACTCTTCATTTAAGCTTTTTGCTTCATAAGACATGGAATCGCATCCTCCCATAAGGCTTTGGCTTCTTTTGTTGAACAATTGATCACATCATCTAACGCATGAATGATCAAACCAGTTTCAGTCACTTTCCCAATATGTTGAGCTTTTCTTCCGATAAGTGTTTCAAATGCTTCTTGATGCTGGGAACTAACTGAAAGAATAAAACGGGATTGCGTCTCCGCAAATAGATATTCTTTTTTTAATGGCAGTGTCACCTGTAACCCCAGTTCGTTAGCAAAAGCCGACTCGGCTAAAGCAACGGCAACGCCACCTTCAGCGCAATCATGCGCGCTAGCAACTAGGCCTGCTTGAATTGCTTTTAAAACTAATTCTTGGTTTGCTTTTTCCTCTTTTAAATCAAATGAGCGTAATTGCCCTTCAATTCGCCCCAGTTGCATTTTTTGAATTTCTGAGCCGTTAAAATCTGCGTGGGTTTCACCGATGAGATAAATTAAGTCATCCACTTGTTTAAACGCTTGTGTGGTAATTTGTGAAACATCTTCAATCACTCCCACCATGCCGATCATTGGCGTTGGATAAATGGCTTGACCATCTGTTTCATTGTAAAGAGAGACGTTCCCTGAAATCACGGGTGTTCCTAGCTGACGGCAGGCTGCGGCGATTCCATCCGCCGACGTCCATAATTCCCAAAAACTTTCTGGTTTATCAGGGGAACCATAATTCAAACAATCAGTGATAGCCAAAGGTTGTGCTCCACTTGCTACAATATTACGGGCTGCTTCTGCAACCGCAATTTGCCCACCAATTTCAGGATTTAAATACAAATAACGGCTATTACAATCTGTCGTCATTGCTAAGGCTTTATTGGTGCCCCGCACTCTTAAAACAGCTGCATCACTTCCTGGTTGCACCACTGTATTCGTTTGTACTTGACTATCATAGGTTTCGTAAACTGATTTTTTCGATGCAATCGTTGGCTGTTGCAATAGGCGTTTTAATAATTCCGTACTATTCGTAATTTCTGGAATGAAGGGCGCTAATTTTTTAAAAGCACGCATCCGTTCTGGTTCTTGATAGGCTTTCTGGTAAACAGGTGCTTCTTCTGCTAAAGCATCTACTGGTACATCTGCGACTATTTTGCCACTGTGAAAGACACGATACTGTCCATCATCTGTTACGGATCCAATCGTTACCGCTTCTAAGTCATATGTTTGAAACAATTCACAAACTTGCTGTTCTGCTCCTTTTTCCACACAGATTAACATCCGTTCTTGGGACTCAGACAAGAGCATTTCATAGGGGCTCATCTGCGTCTCTCTCTGCGGAACTTTATCTAGCTCTAGAATCAAGCCTGAACCTGCTTTTGATGCCATTTCAGCACTTGAAGAAACCAAGCCAGCCGCCCCCATATCTTGGATGCCGATTAAAATATCTTGATGATTTTTGATTAAATCAAGACAAGCTTCCAATAATAATTTTTCCATAAACGGATCACCTACTTGTACCGCAGATCGTTGCTGTTCTTCACCTTCACTAAATTCTTCTGAAGCAAAGGTCGCACCATGAATTCCATCTCGTCCTGTTTTCGCACCTACGTAAAGAATGCTATTTCCGACGCCTTTTGCTTGGCCTTTTTGAATCTCATCATGACGAATCAATCCCACACACATAGCATTGACAAGTGGGTTTCCTTGATAACATGGCTCAAAAGCAATTTCGCCGCCAACGGTTGGAATACCAATACAATTTCCATAACCGCTAATCCCCGCCACAACTTCTTGAAACAAATAACGTGTTCGTGCATCCGTCAGTTCGTCAAATCTTAGCGAATCCAGTAAAGCAATCGGCCGCGCCCCCATACTGAAAATATCGCGAATAATTCCACCAACGCCTGTAGCTGCTCCTTCGTAAGGTTCTACTGCAGAAGGATGATTATGGCTCTCTGCTTTAAAAACAACAGCTAATCCGTCACCAATATCGACAATCCCAGCTCCTTCACCAGGGCCTTGAAGCACTTGTGGCCCTTCCGTCGGAAACTTTTTTAAAACGGGCTTGGAATTTTTGTAAGAGCAATGTTCACTCCACATCACGGAGAATAAGCCAGTTTCTGTATAATTAGGTTCTCTTTGTAAAATGGTCTCAATCTGATGATATTCTTCATCTGTTAGTCCCCATTCTGCATACAACCGTGTCTCCTTGATTTCTTTTGGTGTTGGTTCATTCATCATTGGCTTAATTCCTTTCCAAAGTTTTTAATGATTGAAGCAAAAAAGCTGCGTCCATCTGTTGAACCTAACAATTCTTCCATCGCTCGTTCCGGATGAGGCATCATTCCTAGAACATTGCCCTGTTCATTACAAATACCAGCAATATTCGCAAGACTACCGTTCACCTTTTCTTGATACGTAAAAACAATTTGGTTCTTTTCTTTCAGCTCTTGCAACGTTTTTTCATCACAATAGTAATTCCCTTCGCCATGCGCTACTGGTAAATGTATCGAAACATTTTCAGGATACTCGCTTGTAAACTTTGTGTGCGTATTCACTTTCAATGGGACACTTTTACAAATAAAACGAAGCGAATCATTTCTTAGCAACGTGCCAGGAAGTAAGCCAATTTCTGTTAAAATTTGAAAGCCATTACAAGTACCAAAAACCATTTTGCCTTCTGTAGCAAAGCGAATCACCTCATTGATAATTGGCGAAAACCGAGCAATTGCACCACAACGTAAGTAATCGCCATAAGAAAAACCACCAGGCAACAATACGCCATCAAATTTTGCTAAAGAAGTGGCATCGTGTCGGACAAATTCTGCATCGACGCCCATCACCTCTTTGACAGCCCACAATAAGTCTGCATCACAATTGGATCCTGGAAAAACAATCACTGCCAATTTCATTTAAATTTCCTCCAAAGATAAAATTTCAAAACGATAGGATTCCATATTTACATTGGCTAATAGTTGATCACAAATTTGTTCAATTTTCTCTTCAATTGCTTCTGTCTGCTGGACGTGCATTTCAAAATACTTACCGACACGGATTTCGGCTACTTCTGTAAAACCAAGCCGATGGACTGCTTCCTTAACCGCTTCACCTTGGGGATCCAAAATTGATTCTTTATACGTAACATAGACTTTGACAAAATACATACGCGCTTCCTCCTCAATTAGCTGTTAGTAAACGTTGTAAAACTTCTTCATATACAGGAACTATTTCTCCTAATTCACGGCGATAAACATCTTTATCCAGATGTTCGTTTGTGTTTAAATCCCATAGACGACAGGTGTCTGGAGAAATTTCATCTGCCAGTAACAATTGATTGGCCTTCGTCCGACCAATCTCGATTTTAAAATCGATCAAACAAATATTGAGGCGTTGAAAGAGTTGACTAAGCGCCTGATTAATTTGTAAAGCCAATGCTTTAATCTCCACAATTTCAGCAGGAGTGGCTACTTTTAGAAATTGAATATGGTCTTCGTTAATAAAAGGATCATCCAGACGATCTTCTTTGTAATAAAATTCAATAATGGGCGTCACTAATTTAGTGCCCTCTTCAATCGCTAAACGTTTTGAAAAACTTCCTGCCGCATAATTACGTACGACAACTTCCAAAGGAATCATTTCTACGGCCTGAATTAATTGTTCGTGTTCAGATACTTTTTTGATAAAATGATTGGGAATCTTCTGTTGCTGTAAATGTTCAAAAATTAGACTAGTGATTTGATTATTTAAAGCGCCTTTCCCAAGAACTTTGTCTTTTTTTTGACCATTTAAAGCTGTTGCTTGATCAAGATATTCCACAAAAAGAACCGCTGCATTTTCTGTTTGATACAACTTCTTCGCTTTTCCTGTATACACAAGTGCTTTCTTTTCCATTCTTTCCCTCTTCTCGTTAGCTTCATGAACCCTATTCTTTCTAAGTCAGCTGATTTACATCAGACAAAAACTTACATTAGTTACAAAAAAACAATAATCGTTCGTGTTTGTCGAATGTAAAAATAAAAAACTTGCTTGGAGCAAGCATTTATTAAGTTACGTTCCAAATACCAACAGCCTCAATTTCCTTTAACGTTTCTGATAAGCAAGGTGTTGTAATGGTGACGTGGCCCATTTTTCTGCCCACTTTTGATTCAGCTTTTCCATAGTAATGGACTTGCCAAGTGGGTTTTGACGTGCATAACTGGTAGCTTTTTTCTAAGTGTTCACCTAAGAGATTCACCATAACCACTGGTTGAAGTAACTGGGGTAACCCAATTCCCCAATTGCTAATCCCTCGAATATGCGCATCAAATTGACTAAATGAGCAAGCTTCAATAGAGTAATGACCTGAGTTATGAGGCCGTGGCGCTAATTCATTGACGTACAACTCTTCTGAATCCGTTAAAAACAGTTCGATAGCTAAAACCCCAGATAAATTTAATTCCTCAGCAATGTGTTGCGCCAATTCCGCTGCTTTTTGTTGCACATTCTCAGAAATTCGAGCGGGCACAATTGATTCATGCAAGATATTCTTTCGATGAATGTTTTCAGATGCAGGAAAGCTTTGGTAACCATGCTTATTCCCTGCAACGATGATTGAAAGTTCTTTAGTGAAAGGCACCCACTTTTCTAATTCACAAGTGGCGTTAGCTAATAATTCAGTCGCTTGGGAGAAATCCTCTTCGCATTTTAAGACGACCTGTCCTTTTCCATCGTATCCACCTTGAATAGTTTTTAAGACACATGGAAAACCAATCTTTTCTGTTGCTTGTGGCAGCTCTTTCTGACTTTTCACTTCCGCAAAAGGGGCAATCTTACAGCCAATCGATTGAAGAAACGTTTTTTCAAGCAATCGATTTTGAGTAATTTTTAACAATTCTGTTCCTTGTGGCAGCTTTTCTAGTGGAATGGCCTTTTCTAGGGAGGCCACTTCAATATTTTCAAATTCATAGGTGATCACATCGCATAACTCTGCTAGTTCAGTTAAAGCAGATGTCTGATCAAAGGCTGCCACAATTTGACGGTCAGCTACTTGACCAGCTGGACTATTGAGCGTCGGGTCCAACACAATCATTTGGAAACCCATTTTTTTACCACTCATGACTAGCATTCGCCCTAACTGTCCCCCACCTATAATGCCAATAGTTGCTCCGACTTTTAAAGGTTTATTCAAGTTGTTCCCCACTTTCCATAACCGCTTTTTCCAATGATTGTCGTCTTGCTTGGATTCTTTCTGCTAACTGTAAATCATCAATACTTAGTATTTCTGCAGCTAATAAGCCAGCATTGGCAGCACCTGCTGAGCCAATCGCAGTTGTTGCTACAGGAACTCCCCCTGGCATCTGCACAATAGACAACAGTGAATCAATACCGTTTAATGTTCGTGTTTTAACTGGAACACCAATGACAGGTAAGGTTGTCTTTGCAGCTACCATCCCTGGTAAATGGGCCGCTCCACCAGCGCCAGCGATAATAACCTTCAATCCTTTTGTTCGTGATTCCTCTGCAAAACGAAACATCAAATCAGGGGTCCTATGTGCTGATATCACTCGTTTTTCATAAGGAATTCCCAACTCTTCCAACACAAGACAAGCAGCTTTCATCGTTGCCCAGTCTGAGGTACTTCCCATAATCACAGCGACTAATGGTTTCATGAATGTAATAACTCCTTCCGCCTTTTTTCACTGTTATTCTAACAATGAGAAAAAGAGATGTCAAAGAAAAACCGAAATATTATAGATTAAAATTATATAATGTTCGTGTTTATCAAAAAAAAGAGTCATCGGAAAGATGACTCTTTTTTTGCTATTTTTAGCGTTGCTTCCTCTTTAAGAAGAAACATCGCCTGTATTAATAACTGGTTGTGTGCCTTTATCAGTAATGATTGAGACTAGTAAATTATTAATAAGTTGTACTTTTCGTTCATCGGTAAAATTAATTTCTTGCCCTTCTTCGATCTGTTCTAAGGCCATTTGTGTCATGCTTACCGCACCTTCAACAATTGTTTGTCGAGCCGCTAAGATTGCTTTTGCTTGCTGTCTTTGCAACATGGAGCTAGCTATTTCAGTTGCATAAGCTAAATGATTCAACCGTGTTTCGATAACCTCTACACCAGCCACTGCTAAGCGTTCTTGCAATTCTTTGGTTAACTCCTCGGAAATTTGTTCGGTATTTCCTCGCAGAGTTACATCATTATCTGAAAAAGTGTCATAAGGATATTGTGTTGCTACATGCCGGATTGCCGTTTCGCTTTGAATTTCCACAAAGTCTTGATAATAATCGACATTAAATAACGCCTTAGCTGTATCGACTACCCGAAAAACAATGACCGCAGAGATTTCGATTGGATTCCCGTCAGAGTCATTGACTTTTAATAGAGAACTATTGAAATTTCGTACTTTCAAAGAAATGTTCATTTTTTGCGTAAATGGAATGGTAATAAACAACCCATTTTCTTTAATCGTACCTAAGTAACGACCAAAAAATAAAATCGCTTTCGCCTGGTTGGGACTAACAATAGTTAAGGAACTTAAAAATAAAATAGCCCCAACTAACAAAATAATACCTAAAACAACAAGAACTCCATTGGTATGACTTGCTCCATAAATAAATAAACCAATTCCCGCAATTAAAATAACTAATAAGCTCGCAATTCCTACGTAGCCACTCATATAAAATGTTTTTTTCTCTTCCATCTGTTTCACTCTCCTAACTCATTTATCTGGTCCTTATTATACACCTCATTGCCTTCAATAGAGTAACTTTTAACATTAATAAACTGATTTTTTCGGGGCTCTTGTAGTATACTGAGAACAAAGAAATCCCAAGAAAAGGAGTGATAGAATGCGCTATTTAAGCAAGGACATTTTAGAGGAAGTCATCACTCAACGCCCCTCCGACTCTTATAAAAGCAATTTTGGGCGTGTCGTATTAATCGGAGGAAACCGTCAATACGGCGGAGCCATCATCATGAGTACCGAAGCGTGTATCAATAGTGGCGCTGGTCTCACCACTGTGATTACTGATGTTAAAAATCACGGGCCTTTACATGCAAGATGCCCAGAAGCGATGGTCGTGGGCTTTGAAGAAACAGTCCTTCTAACGGACGTCGTAGAGCAAGCGGAGGTTATTTTAATTGGTCCAGGTTTAGGCTTAGATGCTACTGCACAACAAATATTAAAGATGGTACTCGCCCAACATCAAAAACAACAATGGTTAATTATCGATGGCTCAGCAATTACCCTGTTTAGCCAAGGCAATTTTTCCCTTACCTATCCTGAAAAAGTTGTTTTCACACCTCATCAAATGGAATGGCAACGTTTGAGTCACTTACCTATCGAGCAACAAACACTGGTAAATAACCAGCGCCAACAAGCAAAATTAGGCAGTACGATTGTTTTAAAAAGTCATCGCACCACAATTTTCCACGCAGGAGAACCTTTTCAAAATACAGGTGGCAACCCTGGGATGGCTACTGGCGGAACTGGGGATACCTTGGCTGGCATCATTGCTGGTTTTTTAGCTCAGTTTAAGCCGACAATTGAAACCATTGCTGGCGCCGTCTACTTACACAGTCTCATTGGAGATGATTTGGCCAAAACCGACTATGTTGTTTTACCAACGAAGATTAGTCAAGCCTTGCCGACATATATGAAAAAATATGCCCAGCCACACACTGCACCTGATTCTGAACTATTAGAACAGAAGCGTTCGAGATAAAACCCGAAAAGGCTAAATGGTGACAAATTTTGGGTTAAAAAGCAGGATTTAAGCCTGGGCCGAAAATCAAAAGCGATTTTCAGCCCAGGCTCTCTTTTTATTTTTCCTTATAAACATTTTTTAACGTTAACGGAGCGCCAAAGGTATGAAAATTCAAGCCTTTGACTTTATCATTTTGCAGGACTGTTTGTTCATTTTGGCTAAGTGGAATCATGCCAGCAGTCGTTTCAATCACTTCTTTTTCAGCCGCAATCAGTGTCGCCCATCTTTTTTCTGGCTCTAAGGCATAGGTTGTGGCTGCTTCATCTAATAATTTGTCATAGACAGGGTTCTGATAATTGCGATCATTGCCCTTGTATAAAGTCATTAGGGTAGAAATAGGGTCTTGATAGTCTGGTGTCCAGTAAATTAAGAATAAATCATAGTCACTTTCTCGCCCAAAGTTCAATGCAGCTTCGGTCGGCAATGCGGTTAGCTCTATTGTCAAACCAGGAAACAGTTCTTGTAGCGAGCCTTGCAAACTTTCACCAATTTTTTTGTAAGAACCATCATCTGTTACCATCAATTCAACGTTAACCTTTTCTCCTAATTCTGCTTGTGCTTTTTTCCAATAACTTTGCGCTTTTTCTTTGTTATAAACCATTAAATCACCTGCTTCTTGACGAAAATCGAGTCCCGTTGTGGGATTCGCCACAAAGCCTTCCGTAACCGCACCATGTAGCGCTTTAGAACCATCTGCAATAATATTATTGACTAGATTTTCTTTATCTATTCCTAAAGCCAACGCTTTACGCAGGTTTTCGTTTGCAAGCGGCGTTGCTTGCCCTTTCCGTTTTTGATTTAAGCGCAAATAGTTCATTGTCGCTGTTGGGTACGAATGATACAACGTATTATTTTTATTCTGTTGCGCCAATTCACCACTTAGTGTAGCCACATCTAATTGTCCATCTTCAAAAAGATTCAATGCGGTAGATGTTTCTTTGATAACCGTATAATTGATAATGTCTGAGCGCACGTTCTGGTGATCCCAATAGCGATTATTTTTTGCTAGTTGCCAGTCCATCTTTGTTTGCTGCCAATCTTTTACCACGAACGGACCATTATAGACGACTTTATCACTAGCAGTTCCATAGTCCGCACCAAATTGTTCGACTACTTTTTGATTTTGCGGGAAAAATGTCGGAAAAGCTAACAAGGACGTAAAGTACGGTTTTGGCTCTTTGAGCGTCACCTTTAATGTATAATCATCCACAGCTGTGACACCTAGTTCATTGGGTGCTAATTTCCCCGCTGAGATTTCTGCACCATTTTGAATTGTTTCAACGATGAGGAAACTATAGACAAAGCCGTTTTTAGGATCAATCATTTTTTTCCAAGCATATTCAAAATCATGTGCTGTGACAGGATCATCGTTACTCCAAACCGCTTCTTTTCTCAAAGAAATCGTGTAGGTTTTTCCATCTTCTGAAATCGTCGGCAATGCTTTTGCTACGGCTGGTACCAATTGGTCTTGTTCATCTAAACTATATAACCCTTCAAACGCTGCTGTTTGGACAATAGCATCTGGAAAATCCAATAATACAGAGGTGTTGAGCGTTGTTAATTCTGAAGGTGACATCAGTTGAACGGCTTCTTTGGTATTTTTCTGTTTCTTTTTATTTTCATTTTTATTGGTACACCCAGCTAAAAATCCTACCAATAAAATACAAACCATTGTGATTTTTAAATACTTTTTCATCTTCTTTCTCCTATAACTCTTCATTTTTTTATGCTTTTACTTACAGAAAGACAGCTCCCCTTTTATTTTGTCCTTTCCACAAGCATCCAGACAACGACCGCTGGCTCCAACCCATCATTATAATTAATGTGCCCCTCACCAGCTTCAATTAATTGGGCTTGTCCAGCTTTTCCGACTAAGTCTTGACCATCTTCTAAAATCGTATGTGCTTCGCCAGAAATCACATAAGAATATTCATCCTGTTCATGGCGAGCATATCCAGCTAAAGGCCGTTTTTCACCAGGCTGTAATGTAATAATGCCCATTTGAACTTGTGTATTTGGTTGGTTTTCTTTATCAAAAAAAATCGTCATTTCTTCTGATTCTGCTGATTTAATAAGCAATAGCTTTCCCTCCTTTTTTAAATCTTGTATCTTCCATTATTCCTTTAAATAGAATCAAAGTCAATCTTTTTATAGAAAATTCTGAATATTCTACACAAAAAAAGAGAGCATGAATTCTCTCTTTTTTGTCTCTTTAAACTTTTACAATCCAGCCTTCTGGCGCTTCTTTGTCACCAAACTGTATGCCAACCAGTTCATCATATAGTTGCTTAGTCACTGGTCCAACTTCCGTTTCACTATAAAATACATGGAAATCTGTGCCGTTTTGAATCCCACCAATAGGAGAAATAATCGCCGCTGTGCCACAAGCACCCGCTTCGGAGAAGTCCGCTAATCGATCAATGTAAACGTCTCCTTCAAGCGCCGTCATCCCTAAACGTTCTTTTGCTAGCGTCAATAATGAATATTTAGTAATACTTGGCAAAATAGACGCTGATTTCGGCGTAATAAAAGTACCATCTTTGGTTATGCCAAAGAAATTGGCTGCACCAACTTCTTCAATTTTCGTATGCGTATACGGATCTAAATAAATGCAATCACTAAATTCTTTCTCATGTGCTTCTGCACCTGGTAAAAGACTAGCTGCATAATTGCCCCCCACTTTAGCGACCCCAGTTCCTCGACCCGCCGCTCGATCATATTCAGAAACGATAAAGTTGGTTGGTGCTAAACCATTTTTAAAATAGGAACCAACCGGCACGCAAAAAATAGAAAAAATGTATTCTTTGGCAGGTGCTACGCCAATATTATCGCCGACACCAATCATATAAGGGCGAAGATACAACGTGCCACCCGTTCCATATGGCGGTAAATAAGCAAGGTTGGCTTTCACCACTTCTTGGCATGCAGAAACAAAGGTTTCTACTGGCACTTGTGGCATCAGTAGACGCGCACAACTTTTTTGTAGCCGTTTGGCATTTTCATCTGGACGAAACAAATTGACAGAACCATCTGCACATTGATACGCTTTTAATCCTTCAAAACATTGTTGGCCATAATGTAGAGCAGGCGAACCTTCACTAATCGTTAACTGATTGTTATCTGTTAGCGTGCCTTCTTCCCACTTGCCATCTCGCCAATAAATAATATAACGAAAGGGCGTTTTAATGTAAGAAAATCCTAAATTATTCCAATCAAGATTGGCTTTTTCCATTGTCGTAGCACCTCAATTATTTTGATTTTTTATCTTAATTAGTGTAATTGTACCCACCAAAAACTAGAAAAGCAAGTCTTATTCTCATTCTTAACTTTTGTTATTTTTTCTTACTTGTCCATTTCTCCCTCGCAAAAAAACCTTGATAACCGTTTCTTGAATTGCAACGGAATATCAAGGTTTCGAAAAATTATTCAGTATACTCTTTGGTTTCTTGTAACGTACCATCTTGCTTATAGATTTTCAGCTTTGTTTGCTTATTCCGAGCAATTTCTTGGGCTCGTTCAATCGCCTCTTGTTTGTGGGTAAATGTATTACTTGCTTTTTCAGCGCTGTCTGAAATCACCAACCATTGGCCGTCTTTATATTTAACGTTGACAGCCGCCGTTAATAATTTTCCCGCATGTTTATCCTGTTTATGCGAATCTTGTTTCGTAGGATTTGCTTCTTGTTCAAATGCCTTTTTGTCTGCTGCACTTGCCTCTTGATACCATTTCTCCGCTTGACTAATCGCAATTGGAATGGCGCGATCATCAGGGTAGCCATCCGCAAGCAACGCATTGCCAATATCTATCGCTTTTTTCCGAATCAAAGGTGCTAAATTTTTCATTGATGTAGGATAATCATTCATATTCCAAGGCATCAAAATCTCCTCCTTAAATTCTGTCTATTACTAGCTTACTACAGAAAAGGAACATTTGAAAAAGAAATGATTACTTTGAATATTTCCTGAACCTTCTTGAGAGAATAATCCTAATTTCCCGTTGGCCAAACTTCTCAATCTTTGAGTGTATGATTACTCATTTCCCTTTGAATCAGTTATGATAAAGGAAGAAATAAATAAATTTTTTGGAGGGATTTTCATGAAAATGTCTAAAGTACTCACCACTGTTTTGACGGCAACTGCTGCTCTTGTGTTGCTTAGTGCTTGTTCATCTGATAAAAAAACAGATAGTAGTTCTAGTAGCAAAGAAACAGCTAATTCAAGTACAGAAGTAGTCTCTGGTGCTTCAATTAGTGCCAAGCCTGAAGAACTCGAAATGGCGTTAAGTGATAAAGGAAATTGGATTGTCGCAGCTACTGACAATGTCACTTTTGATAAAGAGGTAACAGTTGCTGGTACTTTCCATGATAAGGGGAAAGATTCCAACGATGTCTATCGTAAATTAGCGCTTTATTCTCAAGATGATAATAAAAAAGTAACTGCTGAATATGAAATCACGGTTCCTAAGCTAATCGTTTCTTCTGAAAATTTCAACATCGTTCATGGGACTGTCAAAGGTGATATTGAGGTGAAAGCAAATGGCTTTACTTTAAATGGTACCAAAGTTAATGGCAATATTACTTTTGATAAACAAGAATACAAAGATTCTGCTGACTTAGAAAAAGATGGTGCCACTGTTACTGGTGAAGTCACCGTAGCCAATAATTAAGTTATTACCAGACAATTTTAACTAGTAAAAAACCAATGACAAATGTTCAATCAAATTTGTCATTGGTTTTAGTTTGTAAACACAGTGCCAGCATTGGTAGATAATTACAAAATGAACTCACTCTTTGCCATAAGCCTAAATAATTAAATGGTTTTACCTGTTGCAACTGTGGAATCCTTGCTAAGCCATATAAGCCGGCTGCAAGCATACATAAAATAAACAAAAAGCCAAAAAGGTTTTTATTTTTTTGCGAACCGTATTTACTGTAGATAATGGTTAAGACGCCTGATAACAACAAAAAGCCTGTATAACCGACTGCTGATCCTCCGTTATGAAGCGCGGCAGCAACTGTGCCAGCGGTTGAAGTGTCTACGCTGAAGAGACCACTGAAAATACAGTCAAATAAACCATAAGCGCCAATCATTGCCACTACTAACCAAGCACCTTTTTTCGTTTTTCTGGAAAAAATAGCATATATCCTAGGTAAACTTGCTAACATCAACATTCCCGCAATGATAGTTAACCGATTAAAGTTTTCCCTAACTGGACTATTCACATCACCTAATAAGCTAATTACTTCTGTCAATTGATTGTAACCTTGATCTTTGAATCCGACATAATAAGGTGTAAAAAAATCAAGTAAGACCCCTAAAACTAAAAAATAGCCGCCATATTTTTTTAAAAACTGCATCTATTCACCTCAATTTTTATTTTCTATTTACTTTAAGTATAGCATATTAAAAATTCCGAATAATTAAACTTTCTTTCTCACTAAAAAACTTTTCGTCAGCGCGAGACGAAAAGTTTTACTTTAGGATTCAATAGAATCTACAATCTTATCATTTTCTTTTGATTCATTTAGCCACTCCGAGACAATAATTTTAATGATTGCAGCAACAGGAACTGCTAAAAACATCCCTAAGACGCCGAAGTACGCTCCCCCAATCGTGATTGAAACAATAATTAAAATCGGATTGACATTTAGGGCATCTCCCATAATTCGAGGACCAATAATATTACCGTCAATTTGTTGTAAAATTAATAAAACTAGTAACACCGTAATTGCTTGAGTAACACCACCTGTGAAAAGCGTAATCACACCAGCAACAATTGACGCAAAAATCGAACCAAAATAAGGAATCATATTACAAATACCTAATAAAATCCCCAAAGTCACAGCAAATTTCACATTCAAAATACTTAACAAAATCGTTGATGAAACGCCAATTATACAAGCATCAAGAAATTGGCAACTGATAAATTTATAGAAAATTTTATTCGTTGTATTTAACCAGGTTTGTGTTTGCTTGTACACTTTTTCAGACAGCAGTTTGTGGGCAGCCTTTTCAACAAATGTCAAAATAGATTGCTTAAATACCAGCGCATATATTGAGATAATCAACGTTAAAAATGCATTTAAAAAGAATGAGGAAACATTTTTAGTCAACGTTCCTAATGAAAATAACGCTTGTGTCCATTGATTTAAAAAACGTTCCGGCGACAAATCTTTAAGGACACTATTTAAATATTTTTCAATCGCGGCTGTTTTTAAAATCCCTTTATCTTCTAAACTCATCACAAACTGAACCATGTGATCATAAAAAGTGGGTAAAGAGTTTGCTAAATCTACTAAATTACTAATGAGTAGCGGAACGATATAGTTTAATGTCAAGACAAAAATAAACAAAATAATCAGGTACAAAAGGAGTACACTCAAGCCGTGTTTCGCTTTTTTAACGACTGGTAAAGGTACTCTTTCTAGTAATCCCTCGATTTTTTTCTGACTTCCACTCAATAAATAAGCAATCACAAACCCAGTAATGAATGGGGATAAGATGCCTAATAAACCCGAAACACTATGGACAAAGTGCTGATAATTCGTGATTAATAAATAGCCAACAATCAGCGCCATTACAAATAAAAAGCGGACAACCCAGTAATTCCAATCAACATTGTATTTCTTCAATCACTTCACCTCTAAATAAATTATGCCTATCATTGTAATTGTAAACGATTTGTGGCAAAAGGCAAGTTTGTCCATTCGTTCTTGATGAAATACACAAAGAAGCCTGACACTTTAAAAATGTGTCTGTTTATTCTGCAGTATAAAAATGAGGCACTAGGCCTTGCTTCTTTTCATAAAAGAAGCAACTTGGGCTACAAGTACGTTTAACTTGTAGCCCAAGTTGCTTAGATAAACTAAATTTATTTTTTCGATTCCACTGTGACCGTAAAGTTATCCATAATGAAATCTTTATCGGCACCTGTTGTAAAAATACCAAACGTAGTGTTTCCTGAAGCATCCCCAATTATTTCTGCTTCATAATGCTTGGTTTGACCATCTGCTGCTGTCGAAGTCAACTCACCGACTGGCTTAAAGTCATTGTTATTTTTCAACTCCCCATTAATGGTCCCAGCAGTAAAGACATTTTCACCATCAGTTTGATAATCAAATTGGACCGTATATTTCTTGTTCGGTTCAAATTTAATATTTTGCGGAATTGTTTGAAGCATCAAACCTGCTCCTTGTTTATGGGCTTTCAAGGACCAGTTGCCTTCTAATACATCTGAAACAAGGTTTCCATTCCAACCATATTGTGTGTAAGGTTCATTTCTTTCTGATAAATGAATCCGTGGATCTTCTACACCACCAGCTGAGCCTTTAACAAACGGATATAACCCAACTGCTTGTGTGTCTTCAAAATCTTGCTTAATAACTGTTTGTTTGTCTGGGTTCATGATATCCGTTTGACGCTCAACAATTCGTAAATCATCAAATTTTGTAACGGAATTGCCTTTATCAACCGCTAATGTCACCGAGCCTTTTTTGGCATTATCTGGGATTTCAAAATCAATTCGCATATTTTGCATATACTGCGGATTTTTCCTGCTTGTATGGTTAATATCTGCCTGAATGTAGTTTTGGGCAACCGAATTATTCACTGTCCGCGTATATTTTTTACCACCAATTTTAACAGTTACTGTGGCTTTGCGATCATGTGTTTCTGTGTTTAAATACAAACTATATTTTCCTGGTTTAGGAAGATTGATGTCTTGTTTGATTTCGGTTCTTTCTTTTTCTGAACTAAAGACATAATCACCGTTAGCATCTTTTTTAACCTCTCCATCACCTCGGAAAACTTTCCAGTTATTTTTTAAGGTATTGGCTTCATTAAATCCAGGATCTTTAAATGGTGTTCCTGTTCCGAATGTCATCGGTTCAATACTGTCAGGTTCAGCAATGACATACGGTGTATTAGCCTCGGCTTGGATGGTCACTTGGTTATTTGTAGTGGCAATTGCGCCTTTGTCAATACGCCCTTGATCTGTTAATTCATATAAATGTAAATTCGTTTTTCCTTGCAGTTTCTTATCCAATGACCAAGTGCTGGTACCGCCTTTTGGATTCCAGTGATATAGTTTGTCTTGACCATTGACATTCCAAGGCAGTAGATACGCATCACCTTTTAGAACTTCTGTCTCATTTAACGTAATGCTTCTTGGCGAATTAGCATCTGCTTGAGTAACGGTCACTTTTTCAGCACCGTTCGCTAATTTAATCGTGCCATAGATTTGACCATCTGCTGCTGTTGTAGTTTCCCAGTTTGTAATTTGGTAATGTTGTAAGAACTTAGTTGGGACATTAATGGCAAAAGTTTTTTGGCGATAGGTATTAAAATTGGTTTTACCCACCCAACCTTCATAGGCTTCAAATTCAGCTCCACCTAACAAAGGGTTGTCGGAAATAATCCAAGTGTCTTTTTGATGATTCCGAATAAAACGAACGATTGTACTGTTAAAGCCTTTCGTTGTTGTACCGCCGTAATCTTTTTCTGCAGACCAATGGTTCCAAACCGAGTCATACTCTAAAGCATTCGGAAATTCATTGGTTGTAAACCAACCGAGTGAATTAATTTCTTTACTTAGTTGACGACTTGCCCAACCTGATTCGCCTTGGTTGCCCCAAACATCAACATAAATATAATCTAGATTCGGTGCTTTTTGTTTTAATTCTTTAAAGCGCTCATAGCGACGACCACTCAATGCATCGGGTCTTTGTTTAATAAAATAAGACGGATCTAACCAATCCCAGCCACGCTTCGTTGGATCAACTAATTCCTCATTAAATCCTTTTGCTTCTGGGTAAGACTCGGTGTCATTAATATGCACACCGAAAACGGCATTTAATTTATGTCCTTCATCAATTAATTGATTCAACGCTTGTTCCCCACCAGGTCGCTGACCAATAGCACCGTAATCTGGATGCGCAGAATCATGTCCTTCATTTTGATACCCTTTTAGTAAATTCATTTGTCCTAATCCATCTGTTAAATTGTAAATACGTTTTGATTCGTCTAACGTCACTAAGAATGGATTTGTCGCCTGACTAGCAAAGTTAAAAGGAATCCGTTGGTTGACTAATTCAGGGACTTTTTCCGCGCCCATTGGGTTATTCATAATTGAACGGAACCCAATTGCCGCATCTTGCCAATCCACCCGATTGTCGTCGTTGCTATCTTTTGAGAATTTAACTTTCACTTCTGGTCTTTCTCCAGTTGTGTAATCTTCCGGTGCATCAAATGGTCGATAGGTCCATGCCCCACTTGACAAGGTTGTTACAAAACCAGTCGCCGCTTCTTTTGTTTGTTTATGGATTCGATTGTTGTCACTACCATCGACAGAGCCGTCTCCATAGGCGTTCGTCCAAAAACTTGCAGCATAATTCGCCGTATTTAAGAAACCATACATATATTTTTTCGTTTCTTCTTGGCTTGTTGTAGTTAAATCTTGGATAGTATCACCATTTTTATTTCCGTTATTTGCATTTGTCCCAGTATTCATCACAACGCCAGCAAAAGTCGCCCCTTCATCTGTACTATTGACAGAAATCAAGCCTTGATTTGGAATTGAAATTGTGTGTATTTTGATTCCTTCTTCACGAATATCTGAGAGTTTCATAGCTAATTCTTGGCCTTCGGAAACAGTCAATGTCGTTGTGAAATGCAAACCAATTTCTGGGACAGCTACGTTATAAACGGCTTGATTTGCTTCACTCTTTTGTTTTTCAGCAGTTGCTTTATATGCTTTGCCATCAATCATTACTTGGTCAATTTTCTCGTGTTGGCCATTAAAAATCACTTGATTACTCTGAGGGTCTTCGTAGCGAATAATTCGTGGAAATTGTGGATCAACCACGGCTGTTAAATCTGCGGAAGAGATTTTGTCGCCTTTTTCAGCTTCATTGTCTTTAGCAACAACAATGCTGGCTTTTGCTTTGATGTTTGTATTTTCCAAAGTACCGTCGACTTCAAAAGTTCCTGGTTCTTTGTATGCAGCAGGATCGATTTCATCCCAACGGACTGCTTCATTGGCTTCTTTACCAGTATTATAGGTCACTTTTACTTGTTTCGGTAATTTTGGTGCGACACCAATTTTTGTAAAAACTTTGACTGGCGCAATTTGGGTCACTTCTGGCACAATTTCTGGAATGCTATCTACGGGGCCATTTTTAAAATAGTCATAATTGACAATTTTTTTGTCGTACCACAAACGGACACCCACATGTCCGGCTTCTGTTGGAATTTTGTCTCCGTTGGCCAAAACAGGTTCTCCTTCGTAAATCAACGTGGTGTTAAGCCAGATAGTAATTTTTTCACCAACATAACGTACTTTCAACAAATAATTCGTATCTTCATTTAACGTTGGCCCAGAAATTGAATCATTCCACGAATTAGGGCTTTCAACTAACCATTTGCCATTCGCGTTATAGCCTACAAAAACCCAGCTATCTTTGGTATTACCACGAATAATCACACCCGTTCGACCGCTTCCAGCAGTGTATTTAAACTTTGTTTCTACTTCACCATCAGCTAATTTAGGGGAATCTAAATTTAAAGATACGGCATTATTACCTGCTGCTGCATCTCGTGAAATCGCCAATGACTCTCCTGCTAATTCTCGATTTGTTTTACCAATCACATCTTGCCACTCACCAATTTTCCCTCCTGGAAAATCAGATTGCCACAATTTTTCTTCTGTTGCGGTAGGTTCCACCATTGATGAGCTTGTTTCAGTGCTGCTGTTTGTTGTTTCTTCTGCAGACGTACTTAATGGTACTAAAATCGTTGCGCTTGCCAATAGTGTCAATGTACTAAATCGTTTTATTTTTCCATGTTTCATCTGATAAATCAGCCCCCTAACATTTTTGAACACGCTTTCATTATTAACAATTAAAGGGGCGTTCCAAAAATAAATTCTTTTATTTTTGGAACGTCCATTTCTAAATCATTCTCTTAAAAACTTTAATTACTTACGACAACAAGTCAGAATTATTCATCCTCATCATCTACTGCAACATTTAGCAGCAATTCGTTGACTTTCACAATACTTTCTGCTGATTCCTTAACATAGTCACCTTCGATCGCTAATAAACTTGCATTTACATAGCTGATAACCATCGGTAAATTCATCCCAGTATATAAGTCAAACGAAGCACCTTGCATAATTTTTTTCGATAAAATATTACAAGGTGTCCCCCCTAATAGATCAGCAAAGACAACAAAATCTTCTAGCGATTCCGTAATCGCTTCAAATTTTTCTAAAAAGTCAGCTTCACCTTCTTCTGGTAATAAAGTAACAGTGGAAATTGTTTCTTGCGGTCCTATAATCATCTCCGCACTTTTTTTCAATTCCTCGCAAAAACGGCCATGACTTACTAAAACTAAATGTTCACTCATCGATTTTCTCCTGTCTTACTTATTTTGAAATAACACCTAACGCAGACAATGCGACACAGACAATTAATACGATAAAAATGGCTTTAGTAGACGTCATATTCTTTTTACCTAGCATCCAATAAACGCCACCGACAATTCCTGCAGGAAGTAGACGTGGTAAAATCATATCCAAGTTATTTTGCATGTTAAGTGTTACATCCCCAATACTTGGTGCCCATGATAGTTTCACATTAACCATCGTTGCCACTAAAGCGCCAACCATGAAGACCCCTAGTAAAGTTGCAGCGTCTGTTAAGGCAGTTAAGCGGTGTTGCATAGTTGTTACCAAAGAAATTCCTTCGCGATACGCAAATTCCAATTGTTTCCAACGGAAGACCATCACGGCAATTTGAGCAACAATCCAGATAAAGATACCAGTTGGGTTGCCATTAATCGCCATGTTGGCAGCTAGCGCCCCAAAAATAGTTGGAATTAAAGCTGCGAAAATTGAATCCCCAATTGCTGCAAACGGTCCCATTAAACCAGTTTTCAAACCTGAAACTGTTTGTTTTCCAGCAATGCCTTCTTTTTCTTCAATGGCCAAATCGATCCCTGTAATAATCGTATTAAAGAAGTTTGAAGTATTGAAAAATTGCGTGTGTGTTTTCATCACTTCTTTTAATTCAGGCGTATCATCCCCATAAATTTTACGCAATTGTGGCAAAATCGTATACAAGTAACCTGATCCTTGCATTCTTTCGTAGTTCCAACCTAATTGGAAAGTAAACAAGCTTCTGCGATTAATTTGTTTAAAATCTTCTTTCGTCAATTTATAATTAGATTTCGTCATCTTCAATCTCTCCTTCGTCTGAATCATTCGCTGCATGTTCTTTTTTGGCTGCTGGCCCACTCGGAATCATTTGGCCATTTTTGTAGCTAATTGCGGCTAAAGCGAAACCAATTAAAGCAACTGCTAACATTGGTAGTGCGTTAAATACACCACTGAAGTCTTTCACAACGCTCGCAACAGATGTTCCTAAAAGTTGCATGTTTGTAAAGATTGTTCCTAGTAAAGCAGTTACAGTGAAACCAAGAATTAAATAAGGGAAATGTTTTTTCACTGGTAAGTAACGTAGTAAAATTGCAAAACCGACCGCTGGTAAGACCGCCCCAGCAACAGACAAGCCATCACCTAACCATTTCAAATCGCCATTTAGGACAGATACAACTTTTTGTACTAAACCACCACCAAAAGCAAGTGCTAAGAAGACTGGAATCATTCGAGAAAGAGACCATGGTAAAGCACCCATTAAGAAGTTACGTTCAATTCCTTTGTAGTTCATATCTTCGACCATTTTATCAATCCGATGTGCAAAGTAGGTATTCGCAAAGCGAGCCAAAATGTCTAATTGAATCATTAAACTAGCAACTGGTACTGCAATAGCAGCGATTGCTTGTTCAGGATTCATTCCTAAAGACACAGAAAATGCTGTGGCAAGAATCGTGCCTGAGTTAGCATCAATTTTGGAGGCACCCCCGAAAGTCCCAACTCCTAATACAGTTAATTGCATACTTCCACCAATAATAAGTCCTGCTTTAATATCCCCCATCACTAATCCTGCAAAAAGACCTGCAAACACTGGCGCACTTAATGAAGAATAAATTTGTAATTCATCTAAAATTTGGTATCCTGCGTATAATGTTAATAATAAGATCTGCCACCATAAGATATTCATTTTTTGTTCCCTCCTATTTTGTTATCAAACTCATAAAGTCTTCCGCTTTGTCACTTGGCACCATTTGAGCAATCAGATGGACACCTTTAGCATTTAACTCTTTAAAAACATCAATATCTTGATCGACCACATTGATTGACTTAGTAATCGACCGTGTTTCGTTTGTTTGAGACATGTTCCCAACATTGATTTCTTTAATCGGCACCCCAAGTTCTACTAGTTTTAATAAACGATCTGGTTTCCGTACCACAATTAGTAAACGTTGTGAGTCGTATTTTCCTGCTAAAATATTTTGAGCAGCTTTTTCAACTGGTAACACGCTTAGTTTCACGCCAGCTGGTGTTGCTAATTTTAAGCCACTTTTTTCAATGGCATTCCCTGCAACCTCATCATCAACGACCATAATTCTGGAAATATTCAATTTTGTCGCCCATAAATTTGCCACTTGTCCATGAATCAAACGTCCATCAATTCTTACGCCAATAATACTCATTGTAATCCCTCTTTCATTTCTTTATATAGTGGTTCTTTTACTAACTGAATTTCTGGTTGGTACGTTCCTTCCGTTTCAAAAATGACGATCTCATTTTGCCCTTCTTTTAATAATCCTTTGGGAATATATAAGGAAAGCGTCGGACCAACATTCCAGAAACGACCAAGATTGGTTTGGTTAACAAAAACAATTCCTTTGCCGAATTTAGAAACATCAATAAATGTATCTTTCACTTCTGCTAACTCCATATGATACTGGTAAAAGCTTGGTTGATCAGGTTGCCATTCTCTTGAATAGTCTACCTGTTCACAGCTTGTCATAGGTAAACAATATTGTTGCCATTGTGTCATAAAATGTAAATCTGCCATGACACCCGTTCGAATCCCTTTTTTCTGAGTATCTGCAAATAGTTTGTGCCCGTAATTGACACGACCCATATTTTCCATTAAAACATCGATTTGATTATTCTCTTGCGGCAGTGTAACGTAAATATCTTCGCCAATTTCCGTTTGATATTGCGTTGCTTGATGTACCTGATTGACAAATAATTGCAGACGATCACGACCGTCAATCACTCTTAGCTTTTCTTCTGCAGCATCTTTTTCAATGCTTGTTCGGTAAAGAAGATAGCCGGTATTTTGTCCTAATTGTTCCATGGTTTGCGGATAAACGCTGACCACTGGCTGACTAATCGTTTCTAAAGTCGCAAACAAACTCACTTTGTTTGTTAAAGGAATTGCTGTTTGCGCAAAAGAATCTTTTACTAATGGTTCAGCTTGTGGTAACGCAGGGTACTCTTCGTGAAGCATTTTTTGTAACGCAAAATACTTTTCGGTTGGGTTCCCTTGTTCATCAAGTGGCGCATCATAATCATAGGAAGTGATTTGTGGTAAATCAATGGTTCCTCGTGCGGAGCAGCCATTCATAAACCCAAAATTGGTGCCGCCATGAAACATATATAAGTTGATACTGCCTAATGCTAATGCTTCTCTAACTGATTCAGCCAATTCTTGCGGATCTCGTTTAATAATTGGCTCTTTCCAACGATTAAACCAGCCATCCCAAAATTCCATACACATTAGCGGCCATTTTTTACCATGTTCTTCAAAAAAGGCTTGCATCATACCGAAATTTTCTTTGGCTTTTGAGCCAAAATTCCCAGTTACTAAAATATCATCTTCAATCATGCTGCCTGCCCGCAATGTTGCGCGCCATGGCCCGTCAGAAGTAAAAAATGGTGCTGTCACGCCGCGTGCAATCATCAAATCGCGAATCGCCCGTAAATACGCTTTTTCTTCGCCAAATGAACCATATTCGTTTTCGATTTGAATCATTAAAATATTGCCACCGTTAGCAAGTTGATGCGGAACAATTTTTTCCATTAAAACATCATAATATTCCGCAACATGCTTCAGATAGGTTGGATTATTCGAACGCATCCGTCCTGGTTCATTTAATAGCCAGGCTGGAAAACCGCCAAACTCCCATTCTGCACAAATATAAGGAGACGGCCGCACAATCGCATATAGTCCAAGTTCTTGTGCTAATTTTAAAAAGCGCTCCAAATCTAATATTCCCTCAAAATGAAATGTTCCTTTTTGCGGTTCATGTAAATTCCATGGTACATATGTCTCAACTGTATTGAAGCCTAAAGCTTTCAAGTTATAAAGTGAATGATACCAATCTGAGGGATCTACACGAAAATAATGAATGGCGCCTGATAAAATTTTAAATGGTTGACCATTTAAAAGAAACTCCTCTTTAATTTCAAATCTGTCCACATTGCCACCCTTTCTAGTAAACGCTTTCAATTACTGGATAATTGCTAAATAAAGAAAGCTCTTTATTTAGCAATTTCAACTACTTGGATGTTCATAAGATGTTTCTTCACGTTCTCTACGTCTACATGCCCAGTCGTTCTTTCTTGGGCATTAGCCATTCCAGCCGCCATGCCCCATTTTAGCAGTTCGGCCGCTGGGGCATCCTTGGCTAGTCCATATGCAAGACCAGCAATGGTTGCATCTCCTGAACCAACAGGATTTTTAGCTTGAATCGTTGGAATTTTTACACGATAGAACTGATCGTGATGTTTGGCAATTGCACCATCTTTTCCTAAAGATACGACAATCCATTCAATTCCAGCAAACATTGGTTTTGTTAAAGCTGTTTGTACAGCTGCTAATGGATTTTCTGAAAAATCTTGCTCTAGCAATCCTTCTAGTTCCTCTAAATTAGGTTTAATTAAATACGGTTTCCATGGTCCTTGAAGAACTTGCCTTAAACTATCCCCAGAAGTATCTAGTAGCACTTTAACCTCTTGTGCGTGAGCTTTTTGAACTAATTCTTGATAAAAATTTGATGGTAATCCTTTCGCTAAACTGCCAGAAATTGTGACAATTTCTGCTTGCTTAATTAATTGATCGAAATTTTCAAGGAAGTTACTGATTTCTTCTGGGGAAACAGTTGGTCCAGCTTCTAAAATTTCAGTTTGATTCCCCTCGTGCAAAATCGCAATCGAATCACGCGTTTCTTCTTTGATTGACGTAAATGCTTGAGGGATGTTTGCTTTCTTTAACTCGTTTGCAATAAACGCCCCATGAAAACCACCAAGAACGCCGGTAGCGATAACATCTCCACCTAAATCATGAATAACGCGAGTGACATTTAGTCCTTTGCCACCAGGGGTTTTGGTCACCTGACTGGTCCGATTAACGGTATCAAGCTTTAGATGATCTAATAGGTAGGAGATGTCAATTGACGGATTCATTGTTACTGTTACTATCACAGCTATGCCTCCCAATTACCCTTCGTTTACTTGAACTTTCGCATGCCAAGAGCTGGCGGTTGCTGCGATGACTTCATTTAAACTTTCAATGTTTTCTCGGCCTTCTGTTTTTAACCAATCACAAGCCGCAGTTTCTCCTGCTTCAACGAAAGGTTTCACGCCATTTTTCCACGTAGCTCGGCCACATAAAACACCATTAAATGTTGAACCAGCTTCTTTAGCGAAACGTAGTGTTTCTTGGAATAGCTCTGTTGAGACACCGGCACTTAAAAAGATGAATGGTAAATCAGTGGCTTGACTTTGTTCTAAGAAATAATTCGCCGCTTCCTCTTTTGTATACGCTGTTTCAGCCGGCGCAAAACCTTCTACAAAATTCATATTAACTGGAACTTCCACTTTCAATACATCTACTTTATATTGGGGTTTAGAAAATTCTTTCATCATTTCATTCACTTTATGCGGTTTAACTTTTGCATATTCTAAAGAAGTCGCATCTGCTATTTGTGCATCATAAGAAACTAATTCTAAGTAAAATGGTAGGTCTTCTTCTGCACATTCACTTCCTAAGCGTTCAATGAAGACATGTTTTTGATGATTGATTTCTGGATCCTCATCCACATCATAGTATAGTAAAAATTTAATCGCATCTGCGCCTTCTTCTTTCAAGCGTAAAACAGACCAGTCTGCTAGTAAATCAGGCAATCGTCCCGGAGTTGTTGCATCATAGCCCGTTTTTTCATAAGCGAGTAACAATCCAGCCTCGGTATCGCGTGCTTTTGCAGCAGGCAATCCATATTCTGGATCCAATAAAATGGCGGACGCATAAGGTGTCAATTCTTTCGAGACTAATTCTTTAAACGTTTCAATTTGTGCATCAGTTGGCTCTACATCTAGCGCTTTGATCATTTTTTTCAAGGCACCTCGTTGATCAATGGCTAATGCGCTAATGATTCCTTCTTGGGTTGACAAACGATCCATTGCCGCTTTTTTTCCAGCTGTTAACGTAAGCATAGTTCCTCCTCCAAATGTTGTATTATTTATAGTCATAAATCGTTACGCCTTTAACCACACGATTCACTGTACCTGTCGGTGAAGGGGTATCCGGTTTATTTCCAACTTTAATAGATGTTAAAAGTGCGACTGTTTGGGCTACCATGATATCTGCTAATGCTAAATAGCCATCAGGTAATAGAGCAGTTTCTGCGGAATATTCAATAGTTGAACCTGAGAAATTACGTTTGCCAGGTTGAGCAATCGCAAAAACACCCGCCGCAATTTCGTCACCGTGAACTTCTTCTAAGATATCCAAATCATAATCTCTTGTGTATGGTGTATTATTAACAAAACCAAACATTATTGTTTTTTCATTAATAAATGATTTTGGTCCATGACGGAAGCCCATAGAAGAGTCAAAAATTGTGGCAACTTTGCCGGCTGTTAGTTCTAAAATTTTCAATTGCGCTTCTCTTGTCAAACCAGCTAAACTTCCAGAACCAACATAAACAATTCGTTCAAAATCAAGGTTAACAATTTCATTTAATTCTTCTTCACGGGATAGCACTTCTTCACCTAATTTAATTAGAGCGGTTACATAATCTTGTTTTTGCTCAAAGGCTGTTTGATCAAAGAGTAGTAATGTACCCAAGGTCATGCAAGAAAAGCTACCAGTCATCGCAAAACCACCATCATTGGAACGTGTTGGCATTAAGAATAAAAAGCTGTTTTCTTCTTTTTGGCTTATTTGTGCCAGTTGTCCTTCTTCGGCACAAGTAATCGCTAAATGATGAATTGTTTCAACCACTTGATTAGCTACTTCAACTGCCGCTAAACTTTCAGGACTATTTCCACTTCTTGCAAACGAAACTAGCAATGTTGGTTCGTCTTTAATCAGATAATCTTCTGGTTTGGCCACAATATCCGTTGTCCCAATACTTTCGAATGAAAAGGCTTGTGTGTCGCCGTGTGCTCGGAGATAAGGTACAACAGTATCACCGACATATTGTGAAGTCCCTGCTCCTGTAAAAATTACTCTTGTGCGTTTTCCTTGCGCTTTAGCTTGGACTTCTTTTAAAAAGTTTTCCAAAGCTGTTTGATTTTCATGATAAAGTGTCACGGTTTCTTGCCAAAGCTCAGGTTGCTGACGAATTTCACGTGTCGTGATTTCCGCTCCTAGTTGTTCTAGTTCTTCTTTTTCTGCTGTAAACATACTTAACTCTCCTAACTATTCCGAATATGGCGTATCTGATAATGAAATTGATCTGCTCGCGCCACACTCAACGTAAATTCAATAATTTCATTTTTCATGTTATATGTCTGGCGTGCTAAATGAAGGACTGGCGCTCCTTCCGGAATCATCAATAATTTGGCATCTTCTTTTGACGCAATGCTAGCGTATAATTCTTCATCAGCTAAACGAACGGTTTGCTTAAAATCTTCCGAAAATAGATCATATAATGGCTTGCTACGTAGTAATTGATCCGTGAGTGATAAGAAAAATTTCACAGGCAAGTATGTGTCTTCAACCATTAATGGCTCGTTATCAGCAATCCGCAACCGACTTAATTTAAAAACTGCCTCTCCTAACGAAAGATTCAAATGCTGACAAATAAATTTATCCGCTTCCAATTTTTCGAAGGATAATATACGGGTATGTGGTTTTCGACCCAGCCCTTTCATTTGTTCTGTAAAACTATATGCGCCAGCTAAATCAGCGGCCTCTTTTTTTATATCTGAAACAAATGTTCCTTTGCCATGACGACGATAGATGGAACCTCTATTTTCTAGTTCTTGTAGCGCTAACCGGACCGTCGTCCGACTCACTCCATATTGTGCAGTCAATTCACGTTCAGAGGGCAACTTGTCATGAGGAATCATGCATGTTTCGATTCGTTCCTGCAGCAAATCAACAAGTTGATGATACAAAGCTTTGTTTTTAAAGGCATTTTCCATAACTTTCTCCTTTACCCTAACTGGTTATAACCACAAACCAATAGTACGGTGGTTTTTTTTATTTTGTCAATAAAAAGTATTAATAAATATCTTCATACCGCTATAACCTTGAAATGATAACGTTTACATTTTTTCATTTTTCTTTATTGTAATATTTTTTTCCTCAAGAAATCATTTTTTTATAAAAAACCACCCTTAAATATGATACCAGTTGCTAGCTTTATTTTAAATAGAAAAAAAAGAGTATGAGACAAAAATCACTTTAGATTTTTGTCTCATACTCAAAATCTGAAAAACAGTTCGATCCCGACTTCTTCGTTTCTATTGTTTGGTTTTGGCAACAACTAACAAGTAACTGATTTTACGAAATCCATGACAATATTCATTATTGAGCATATTCAATCCTTCTGCTAATTTTCGTATAAGATAAATATTGATTGAATGTGTTGACACAACGAAAGGCAGTCCTGTTCGCATATTGATCATAATAACGCTTGGTATACCACTGAAATTCTTTCGTCCAAGGTTTGACATGGCCAGTAAAGTGGATAATGGATGGTGCTCTTCTCGTTTCTTCATATTGTTTTTCTCCATAAATAGTTGGATGTTTTTTCGCTTTTGACAGAATATAACCTTGGGCGTTCCACTTAGGATGCAAAAGGGTCCAACGGTCGTGTAAAACCGCATTCAATGCATCTTGATCATGGAAACGTAATTTATCTGGATTTTCTTCAATAAATCTTAAGACTTTAGTGGTTACATCTAAATTCAACCATTTTTTAACATCGATTAGCAACAAGCCTGAGTTAAAATAACACATAGATTCTGCAGGAATCGCCATTTTTTCCAAACGTTGATGGAACCCTGCATCTTCAACAGCGGCGATGATATTTTCACCTAAATCAACTGTCCATAATTTTGCGACATCATCTAAGGCAATCATGTCACAATCCATATACAACAGCCGTTCGATCTGGCTTCCTCTAAACAGCTCTGGAATAGCAATCCTGTAGTAAGCTGTTTTGGGAATTCGTTCACTGGTTACAACATTTTTGAAAAAATGGGGGTTGATTTTTAAAAATGTTAACTCTGCATTGATTTGGGTATGTTTAATCGTAAAATACAGTAGTTGCTTGCTTTCAAAATTGATATTGTCATCAATCACATAAAAATGAACAGCTGCCGCTGAAGGACTATTTTCTAAAATTGAAACAAACATAGCAGCAAGATGCGGTACAAAGTTGGTATTGCAACAGGAGACAATCGCTAATTCTTTTCTATTTTCCATTTCTTGCACCTACTTTCTTTAACTTGTTTAGATAAAGAGCTGTATAAGGATGATTTTCTAACGTATTCCAAGGTTTATCGTGACCAGTAAAATGAATAATCGCTGGCTCTTGATTTCCCGCTGTATATAATTTTTGATAGGCTTCATTAGGCGCTTCATGACGATTAAAAACTAAAGACGTCTGCATATTCCATCTTGGTTCTAAAGCTAGCCAATCTTCATAAAGAACAGCGTTTAAAGCATCTTGATCATGATAAACTATGCGGTCCCCATTTTCTTCTAGATACTGAATTGTTTTTTGGGTGATTGCTTTCTCGTTCCATCGGTCAATATCAATCATCATGACTCCTGAATTAAAATAATAATCGGCTGAATGGATGCCCAAACGTTTCAAGGCATATGCTTGCCCAGGATCAATAACCGCGCCAATCGTTTGGTTCACTAATGGCGTATCATACAACTGGACAATATCATCTAAAACAAGCGTATCTGCATCTAAATAAAGAACCTTTTTATAGCTATATTTTTGTAAAAGTGACGGTAAAGAAATGCGTAAGTAAGCGGTCGTTGTAATATGATCACTCACTAAAAAATTTTGATAAACTTCTTTGTCTGCTGTTAGAAATTCAACAGTCGCATTTTGTGAGTTACTACTAACCGTTTCTTGGAGTGCTTTTTTGCTAGATAGCGACAGCCCATCATCAATCACATAAAAATGAACAGATCTCTCCGCATGACAATTTTCTAAAACAGTTGTCATCATTACATTCAAATAAGGAGCATAATTTTCGTCTGAAGCTGTCACAATTGGCACAATCTTCTGATTTTTTCTCATCAAAACCACTCTCCTCTTTTATTTTTATAGCTAAGTTCCTATTCAGAATAGGCCCTGAAAAACTTATCTGCAAATCATATGCTCATTATTTTATAATATAATTATAATAAAAATATATTTTATGGCTATAAAATAATTTTGTTTTCCGTTAACAACTATTAAAAAAACAACATTTCTCTTACTTTATCCTCAAAAATACTATTTATTTAATACTTGTTTTACTAATTTTTTTATCTAAAAATTCGCCTGTTGTATTTTCTGTTGATGATAATTTTAAAATGTACAGCGAAACTTAATATAAATTCTAAACTGACTTCTTACTCAATAAAAGAGCGAAAGAGCCTGGGACAAAAATCACTTTGGATTTTTGTTCCAGGCTCAAAACCTGATAAATGGCGAGAACAGAACCTATTCCTTCGAAAATAAACGGCTCTGTTCTGACCTCCTTCACTTCATATATGATTCTCTTTCCCTTCCAAAAATTATCCTTCTTAAATGATCTATGGCGTAGTCGGATAATTTTGGACTGTCGTTTGATTGCCATTTTGACTAAACAAGCTAGTTGATTGTGCATTTTTTTGTTTTTCTACTTCTAAGACTTTGTTTTTTTCAAAAGCCACATAATAGTTGTAGTCCTTTGGTTGCACTTCTTGGAATCCTTGTGGTTTATAAAAACGTAAAAGGTTTTCCTGATTTAATTTGTCAGATAAACTTAACGATTTTTTCACCCAATCGTTATCTTTCGTGACTTCTGCTTTTAAATCTGCTGGAACTTGGTCTAATTTTTTCCCTTGATTATTGTAGATTTCCCCACCTAGATAAGAAAATCGAGGCGTTACAAAATCGCCATTTCTAAAAGGAACCACTTGTTTATATTGAGGAGATAAAAGGTCCGTGCCAAAATGGATATAATTTTTATCATCGACACCTAAAAGATGGTACAGTGTCGGTAAAACGTCAATTTCCCCACCATATTCGTGCATGATTTTCCCTTGCGTATAGCCTGGCATGTAAAACATCAAAGGTACTCTTTGCAATTGCGCATTGTCATAGTTTGTCCACGTTTTTGGATCGCGGTTGAAAGCTTTACATAAGTCCTTGTTGTTCGCATCTGAAATACCGAAGTGGTCACCATAAATAACAAAAATAGAATGATTGTATAAACTTGTTGTTTGCAAGTAATGGAAAAATTGTTCTAGCGATTGATCCAAATAGTGCGCTGTTCGAACATAATCATCCACAATCGAATTGCCTGTGTTCAATTTAGGAAACGGGAAGTTTTGGTCATCCGTATAATAAGGGGTATGATTGGTCACAGTTAAAAACTTCGCATAGAATGGCTGCTGTAAATGTTCAAGCTCACTAGCTGATTCACGCAACAATTGTTTATCTAAAATACCGTAACCTAGCATTTTGTCATCTTTTGAAAAATATGACCGATCAAAAAAGTATTGATATCCTAAGTTTTTATACACATGGTCTCGATTCCAAAAACTCCCCACATTTCCATGGAAAACAGCGGTTGTATAGCCTTTTTGTCCTAAAACTGCGGGAGCCGCTTCGAAAGTATTGTCTGATCCTAATTGTGTAAAAAGAGAGCCTTGCGGTAACCCGAATGTTCCTGTTTCCAACATGTTCTCCGCATCACTCGTTTTTCCTTGCCCTACTTCATGAAAGAAATTATCAAAACTGATTGTCGCTTTGTTTTGATAAAGCTGATTTAAAAACGGTGTAACCTCTTGGCCTTGGACTTTCATATTAATCAAAAATTGTTGAAAACTTTCTAAATGAATCACAAATACATTTTTCCCTTTGGCAATCCCGGCATACTGCGGATTAAGCGGTAAATTGTTTTGCTTGGTAAATTTCATGATTTCAGGTAATTCGTTTGAACTAGCTTCTGCTCTTACCTCATTTGACATGGCTGTTTTGACACCATCGATGGCTGTGAATGCATCCAAGCCAAGATATTTTACAATATAATTACGATCAAAAATTCTTTGAAGCAATTGAGGACGATCGGTTTCGCTTAAAAATAAGTTAACCGAAAAGAGCAAGACACTTAAACAACTAATTGAGATCGCCAATCTTCTGTTGATAGGTTTAGTCATAAAGACTTGATGATTCCGTCGCTGTTTAAAAGAGTAAAATACCAAAACGAGCAGCACTAAAGTATCTAGCCAATAAAAGACATCGTGGACTCTCATTAAGGCAAGTAAATCACCAGAAATCCCTTCTGAAACTTTTGAAAAGCCAAAAACAGATTGGATGGTAATAAAGTCAGTGAATTCACGATAAAAAATAATATTCAAATATAAAATTAATGTATTTAAAACATTTAAAAGAGTTAAGCTAAGCATAAATGTTTTATGCTTTTTAAAATACAAACTAAAACCAAATAATAACAGCGTAGTAGCAACTGGATTGAACCATAAAATTTCTCGCTGGAGACTGCCCTTAACGCCCAATGAGAAATCTAGGTAATACGCCAGAATCGTTTTTGCCCAAAAGAGTAAAACAAAAAATAAAAAGAGTCCTAATCGGTTATTTATTTTTTTCATCTAAGTTTGTCTTCCTTTCCCTTCAAAAAAATCTTGATTTGTTAAAAATAAAACCTAACTCTGCGCAATGACTTTTTCGCTAGCGGAGAATTGGATAAATAACTTAAAAAGATAATCGCAATGGCGCAACATCCAAATAAAAGCCATACGTTTGTAAAAGGTGTTCGAGTAAGCGAACTAGTAATAGGCTTTGTAATTAAAAGACTTGGTAGCGCAACCCCTAAAGAATTGCCAATTTGCTTACATGTCACCGCAATGGCTGCTGCCGTTCCTGACTGAGAAAGTGGCATTCCTTCAATCGCTGTAATGGTAATCGGCGAATTTAACATCCCAAACCCAATGCCTAAAAAGATATAAATAACAAATAAAATAATCATAGGCGTTGTTTTAGTTACAAATAATTGTAAAAAGCTAACAGCCAACATTGAAATACCACAAAGCATAATAGGACGTTTCGTCCCTATTCTCCCTACCATTTCGCCGGCTCTCGGGGCAACAAGAAAACTAACAAAAGCCAAAGGAATGGTTGATAAGCCAGCTTTCAACGGGCTGAAGCCTCTCATCTCTTGCAAATATAGCGTGTTTAAAAATAAATAGCCGTTATATATGATAAAGCCAAAAATAGCTAAAAAAGAAGCCGATGTAAATGGAATAGATAAAAAGAAACGCGGGTTGATTAACGGATTGTCAATGTTATATTCATAAATAAAGAAAATAACAATGGCTAAGCAGCCGATTATCCCAGTACTTAAAATATCTGGCGCGAAAAGCCCTTTTCTAGGTAGTCCGATAATGGAATAGATAGAACTAAATAGAAAAAGAATCATCAATGCTTGACCAACAAAATCATTTTTCGCCGTCTTCTCTACTTTTGACTCAGGTACAAATTTTTGTGTAAGGATGATTGCCGCTGCAATGATCGGTACATTTACAAAAAAGACATACCGCCAGCTAAAATAAGAAACAATTAGTCCGCCAATAATCGGGCCCATGCCTAAGGAAATCCCTGTAACAGAGCCCCACAAGCCAATTGCTTTCGCACGTTCTAACTTTTCGGTAAATACCTGTGTAATAATAGACATTGCTACCGGATTTAACATAGAACCACCAATCCCTTGCAACATGCGAAACGCGATCAATTGCCCTGGGGTTTGCGAAATCCCACATAGGAAAGACGCTAAACCAAAACAGGCTAAGCCCAATTGAAGGACTCGTTTACGGCCAATTCGATCTGCTGTAGACCCAGACAACAATAATAAGGATGCTACCATTAAAGTGTAGCCATCTGTTACCCACTGTAATGTAGACAGATTCGTGTGAAAATCACTTTGAATGGATGGTAACGCCACATTGACAACCGTAACATCCATGGTCACTACAAACAAACTCATGCAACAAGTATACAAAATAACTTTTTTTCTATCGATCATAAAAACAGTCCTTTCTAGCAACTACATAAAACAGGAAAAGCAACAATGACACTTAAACTTCTAACGACACAGTTATCGCAAGTACTCACGTATCAACAGTTCTTTATATTCCTTGCCATTTAGTTATTTTATACTTAAAAAAGTAAATCTTTAGATAGCCAAACTATACACCAGAACCCCTTTAAATTGAACCGTAATAGATACGATTTATCGATTCTTAAGTTATTAAATAATTGAACATTCCGTTCAGAAATATCGAACAGCCCCATAATTGAGCATCTCTTTTAAACAATGAACAACAAAAATAGCCTTATCCGCAGCAGAAGTAAATCTAAGCGAATAAAGCTATTTTTGGTAACTATTCCAAAGTAATTTTAATGGCTAAGTCTCTAGCAACTTTTGTAAAGTTGCCTTGATTTGACCAGGTTGGACAAAAACCGAACTGGAAACATTTCGGTATAAATAAAATTTTTGTTTTCGTTCAATCGGTAAAAAGAAGAGTTTAGAATCAATTTCCTGCAGTTGTTCTTTCCGAAGAGAGATCACCGCATAAACTCCTTTACTTTTTTCAATGAGACGAGTAAGCATCAACGTATCGTAGCAACAAACAAGCGGACTTGTTAATTGCAACATTTCTAGCACACTCTTGGTAGCTTCTAAATGATCTAAGTGATGAGGCAAAAATAGAAATGGATAGTTGGTCAAACAGCTGAAGCCTTCTTCCTCAATTTCTTGTTTAATTTCTCTTGAAACACAAAGATACATTTTTAGTTCAATTAATTGTTCTTTCTTTAAAACTGGACTATTCACATCTGCAGAAGTAATCACAAAATCCAACTCATGATTCTCCAATTTATTCAATAACTCAAACGATGAACCATGGTAACATTCCCAAAAACGATTCAGTTGGTCCTCATTTTCTGTCACTTTATACATCAAGGACGTATTTCCAAAACCTAAACGCATCACTGGATTCTCAATCATTTCATGCAAATTAAGTTTCATTTTCTTGGCCTCGTTTAAAATGATATATACAGATTGGACGATTTTATCACCATAGGAATTTAACGTCAAAGAATTCCCGTTACGGTCAAAAAGTAAATGGCCCAATTCACTTTCCAAATCTTTTAATGACGCACTTAAGGTTGATTTACTAACATGGAGTTCAGAGGCTGCTTTGGAAATACTATTATATTTTGCAATGGTATAAAAATATTCTAATTTTTCAGTAGTCATCTTTTGTCATCCCTTTTATTCAAATTCATTTGCCCACGCAACCTGTTCAAAACACGCCTCACTCTTTATCAATAGCGTAGTTATTTTTGCTCTAACAAGCTATGTCCATCTTGTTATTTTTCTATAACTAATAGTAGATGGATATGAAAGTGCCTTTGGTAAAACTTTTTCTCGGAAATAGCATGAACATTCGCAACAAATTCAGCTTATTAAAAAAGGCGTCTAGCTTTTTCTATTTTACGCAAATTTACTTAAGAAATTCCATTTCAATTCTTCTCTAAAAAAGGTAAGATGGACACAACAAATGTTTCAGTTTCCATGCCCATTTACTTTAAGGTTCAGCGTTATCTACTAAGTATGAAGAATGTCAAAGAAAGGTTAGGTACTCCCAATGAAAATCAACTATTTAGGTACGGGTGCAGCAGAACGGATTCCGGGAATTTTTTGTAATTGTAAATTATGTAAGTACGCTCGAGAGAAAAAAGGACGAGAAATTCGTACACAAACTCAATTAATTATTGATGATGTCCTGCTGATTGATTTTCCAGGGGATTCTTATTTACACCTGTTGCAGTACGACTTGTGTTTTGCAGACTTTGACTCTTTACTAATCTCTCATTGGCATTCCGATCATTTTTACGGCGAGGATTTGGCTTATCGAATGTCTGGTTATGCATTAGATATTCCCAATCGTTTAACTGTTTACGGAAATGAAGCAGTTAAGACGTTTTATCAGCGCTCCTTTGATTTAGAAGGTCGTCAAGACGATACCCGATTACATTATCAGGTTATTCAGCCCTACAAATGTTTTACTATTGCGAACTATACGATTTATCCCCTTCCTGCACAACATGGAAATTTCAGTGAAGATTGTTTTATTTTCGTTATAGACGATGGTAAAGATGCTTTTTTATCCACCCATGATACAGGTTACTTTACGTCAGAAATGTTTGAATATCTTGAAAAGAGCCACTTACTTCTTAGTATTGTTTCTTTAGATTGTACTAGTCAAACAAACGAAACTGGCAATAGTCATATGAATTGGGAAGAAAATTTAAAATTAATTACAGAATTAAAAGAAAGAAAACTCGTCACAGATAAAACGATTTACGTTGCCAACCATTTTTCTCACAATGGCGGCTTGTCATATGCGGAGATGGCGGCTTTATCTCAAAAGCATGAAATCATTACGAGTTATGATGGTTTAGAAATACTAACTTAATCGGATTATTTGCCTTCTTTTCAGCACTATTATATGCTTTTAACCGATAATTACAAGGTACTTTTATCGTAACTTACACTATCTTAAAAAACAAAAATACTCGAGATTTCCCGTGATTCTGGAAATTCCGAGTATTTTTATGGTTCTTTACGCTGCTGGCACAGCGGATAAACGTTTATTTTCTTCTTCATTCACTCGATTGACAATAAAGTTATAATTCACTTCATTTAGTCTTTGACCATGGTTTCCTGTTTGCTTAATGCCGCCATTGGAATGAACACCAACTACTTCAAACTGAGCATTATAGATTGGGGAACCAGATTGACCACCTGTTGTATCGATATCATAAAATAGTAATGGATTTTCTAAGTCTGTAAAGTTAGATGTAAACAAATCATTTTCATGAGACCATTGTGTGTGGTTTTTCTCACCTGGATAGCCTGATATTGTGACATGGGTATCTGAAGATTCAAACTTTTTCAAAACAAATGGCGTTAAAATTTCTCCCAACTCTGGGCCATCTGGACGATCGTTTTGTTTGCTGACAGTCACTACCGCAATATCCGCATTCGGGGAAAAAGCTACATCAATCACTTTGAATTTACCAAATGGTGTCGCACTGCCATCTCGACCTGGATAAAACCAAGCATCATCTTTGGCATTCGGATTTAATACTTTGGCATTCTTAAAACTTTCAGCCACATGATTATTGGTGACAATTGTATTAGTTCCAACAACAAAGCCTGTTCCTAAAGAAATATAGCCTGGTTTACTGGCAGGGGAAATGATTCTTCCGATTGACGCAAAAGGCGCTTCGGTTGTATCTGCCACTTCTTGTCTTCTGTCTTCAGGGTCCAGTAACGATCTTTTTTGTCGTGAATGACTTTCGGCAGGAACGATATACTCTTCTGCATTTGCAGACAAGCTAAAACCGGCGATCAAAGTTACTAAAATCAGAAACAAAAAACCAGCACTAATTTTTCGTATGGAGAACTTTTTCATAAGATTATGCCACTCCTTATCCATTTTTATTTAATTGGGGAATTTTTTTCATTCATTGACCAGAACAGATTCACTTGGTTGGTTTACTTGAATATCCTCTTTAGCTCCGATTCCAGCAGAGTTAAAGGCTGCTGACACCACTGAAGCTGCTTCATCGCCATATTGAACTTTTGCAGCAGCAAGCATCGCATCACGAGCATCACTGAATTGTGCTTTAGGTGTTAAGTAATTTACTAACGAGCTGTAGAAAATAGTCTGTGCTTTTTCAATGCCTAAGTTCTGGATAATGGTGTAACCAATCCGATTAATAATTCCACTATTATAATGAACACCGCCTTGATCATAATAAGGCGTTCCTTTATACCGTGCTCGATCGTCGTATTGAGCCATGGTTTCTGGTTGTCCGTGTTTACTTGGCGTTTGTAAATTTCGAATACCTGTTTTTCGGTCAACACTCTGAGTATCCGCACCAATTTCTGGATTAGATGCACCCGAAATAATATAACCCATCAAATCAGAATAAGATTCATTCAAGGCACCTGATTGTCCTAAATATTCTAAACCGGCAGTATGTTCCGTCACACCATGTGTCATTTCATGACCAACTACATCTAAAGAGGAAGCATACGTTTTTCCTGTTGGTGTACTTGTTTCACCATAACGCATTGCTTTTCCATCCCAAAAAGCATTGTCATAAGCATCTGGATGTTGTTCATCAACAACTGACAAGATGGGCATCCCTCGATCATCAATACTGTGTCGTTGGAAATGATCTTCATAATATGTTTTCACAAATTTTCCATGCGTATAGGCGTCAACAGCATTCTGATTTAATGTCGCTAGTGATGGCGCTTGAATAATAGAATAATTATTTTTGCCATCAACTACTGCATGGTAAACCCCTGTGTTATCCGTTCCGTGTAAAGCAATTCCCGTATTGCTTTTTTCAACTGGTACATTAAACGTTACTTGAAAAGAGTTTTTTAACGTTACTTCACTACCGACATGTTCCGTTAAATCTTGTTTTTCCATAATTGTTCCATCTGTAGCGTTCACTTTATAAACCAATGATACGGGGTCACCAGTTGGTGAAGAAGTTACTCTGACTTTATAAAATAATTGCCCTTCATTATTTACACGTTTGTCAATAGCTAAAAAGACAAGATCTTTATTTTCCGGATTATCAGAAGCAATAATTTTTTTAACTCCTTCTTCACCGATTGCATCAACCGATTGAATTTTCACAACTTGATCAACTGGATTTCCTGTAACACTTGTTACTGCACCGTTTTTATCTAAATGAATAATCACATTATCTGAATCAACAGTAACGCCTTCCGTTTGCTTTTCTAACTTAAGATGCTTCATCCCCCACGCGTCTTCTTTTCGATCTACAACCGTATATTGTTCAGCAGCTGCCTCAGAAATTGCCTCCTTTTCCAACTTCGATAAAACTGTTGAAACTTCACTTTCTGAATAAACTTGTTCTTCTGCGGCTACAAAAAGTGAAGAAAATAGACATGAACTTCCAACAAAGATGCCTGTACCTAAAATGTATAAAATTTTATTTCCCTTCATCAAACAATTAACTCCTTCCCCAGTTTCCTTTTATTTCTTTTCCCAACAAAAGTATTGCTTTATCCTCCCTAATTTTTCCCGTTAAACGACCGCCCCTTTCCCTGCGTAAATATTTGTTGCTATTTTCATTATAGACAACTACCTAACCGGCACTATCTAAATTCCTTAATCAGCCGACATTTTTCCCTGTATTGCCCCTCATAACTCAATACCATAGCAAAAAAGTTGTTAACAAATTCATTCGTTAACAACTTTTTTACTGTTATGATTTTTTTCAATAATTAAATGTTGAGTAACCGATCCTTCATTGAAGGACGTTTGCAAGTCAAATTGATCTGAAAAATCAACAATTTCTTTTACATATAACAATCCCCAACCGTGCTCTTCTGGGTTACTTTTAGAACTAAATTTGGTTTTCTTCATAACCCTAAAATCAAATTCGGCTTGGACACTATTTGTTATCACAAACTCTTGTGTTTCATTTTTATTGAAAATTGAGATAGCGAACATTTTCAATTCTGATTTTGCACTGTTTTCAATCGCGTTATCTAATAGAATAGCCAACAAACGAATCACAACCACTAAGTCGATTGATGTATCGAGAATAAATACTTCTGGCACATCAACAATCACTTTTAGTTTTGCTTGCTTTGCGGTATTAATTTTCATACTTATGAGTGCCTTAAGTTCCATATTTTTCAAACGATTTAACTTCATAAGTTCAAATTCTTCATTATCAATAATTTTTTTGGTTGGTGCAATCGTTTCTTCATAAATTCTTTTGATTTCCAGAATATCTTCGTATGAAATAGCAATTTGTAAACTATACAATAAATTTTTATAATCATGACGAAACATCGCTAGCTCTTCGTTAATGGATTCTATTTTTTCAGTATAAATCGTTAAATTATTCAATAATTGAGTGTTGATACGTTGTTCTTCCAAATAAGCTTCAATGACTAAGCCAATCAGAATTAAAAATAAACCTACACTTATTAATAACTCCAATTTAGAACTATTTACCGTGACAAATCCTCGCATAAAGTCAGGTGAAATCTCTGGCGAAATCAAAAACACAAAAAGTAACAACAGAATCAACAATAAAAGTAAACAACCAAAAAAAATTCGGCTATTTTCTAACACACGATTTAATCTTAAAAAAACACTATTGGGAATTTTTAAAGCAATCCAGATATTTATAAGCAACAGAATAACATTTGAGGCAATCCATAATAATTTATTTTGATAAATCTGTTGAAAAAAAACACTTAAAATCGTTTGCTCCGTGTAATTGATAAACGAAACCATAAGCAATGTAAAAACAGACAAAAATATCGCTTTAAAAATTGAGAACCTCTTTTTGTGAATGAGTAAAAATCCTGTAAAAATAACGACTGTCAGCGCATAAATCAACCAAGAGCAACCCAACATTAATGCCGCAAACGAACAAAGATTAATGACAATAAGCAATGAAAGTAACGGTATTTTACATTCAATCTTGATCAATGTTACTCGTAAAAAGACAAAAACGATAAAGCTAGATACAAGCAAAACGTTAGTAGCTAATAACGACAAAATCATTTTTCAATATTCTTTTTAGGTTTTTCAGTTTGTCCCATCCATTGTCCAAATATATTGGGCGAATTTTGATTTAATCTAGGCTTAGTTCCCACACCATCACTAACTTTTGCAACTCTTTTTTCAATAACATTTTTAATTATTTTTTTACCAAATTTCATAAAAACACTTCCTTCAATTAAATTTTTTGTTACAGGGAGTATCATCAGACCTTGGATGACGAGACCGTAGAGTATTACTGAAGCAATCTTTTCTTTGACAAACAGACTACATAAAATAAGTAAACACACCCTTATAAGGCTTTGCTTTTTGAGCACGTTTAAATCAGATGGCTGAACAGGTTCGATTGCTGTTCCTTGTGGCGCATACCAATAAAATAATACGACTAAGAGGCAAATCAATAAAATTTTATAAATAAACGGTAAGCTCACAGAAGAATTTTTCAATACAAATGGTATGGCGACATAGATAACAATGCTTTCTAGGCGACAGAGCCATTTGGTTTTTGCATGCCAGCCACCTGCGACAGGCCGTAAAAAAATCAGTACGACGTATACAATAAAGGTTTCGCTTAACGTCCCAAATAAAACTGATAAAATCAGAATCATCAGAAAATTAAATAAGCCAGAAAAATAAACGGTTAGATAATACTTTGTCCATTGTGTTTTTCCTGATTGATCTTCCTGATCTATATCCATAATATTTTTTAGAATCCAATCGATTAGCATATCGCCCTCCTCTTCAAGTATTGCACTAAATTATAACGAATATAGCGACTAATAGATAGATAATTCCTTAATTAGTCATTATCCCTCCCTAAGTAAGAAATAGTGCCTTGACCTGAGTATAATATCTTCTTGAGACTGGTACTTCCGTTCCGTCTCTCATAGTTAAAAGATGCGTTTTATAATTTAATTTTGACGCATATTTTTTATTGATGATGATTGATTGATGGACTCTAATCAAATCTGGATGCAGTTGTTCAATTTTTGATAAAGTTCCATAAAATTCTCTTTTAAAATTTTTACCAACCATTGATACACGATGATCGTATTCCGTTTGAAAGAAATAAATATCATTAATATCCATTTTTATAGAAGACGCTTTTAAGTTAATGATAATATATTCACTTTTTGTCTTTATATTTTCTTTTTGTTGAATATATGCATCGACACATGTTTCGACCTCTTTTTGGAAATCTAGAAAATCCACGTTCTTTTGAATAAATTGAAGAGCTGAAACCATATATTTGTAGGAAGTTAAAACTAATTCTGTGTGAGTAGAAATAAATACAATCAGACTTTCACTGTCTGTTTTTCTGATTTCTTTAGCAACCTCAAATCCTGCCTGGATATGATTGTTCATTTGAATATCTAGGAAAAAGATATTTAGTTGGGCGTCCTGGTGTGCCACTTGTAATAATTCATCTGAACGTGAAAATAAATGGATTGTTTCATTATAAATATTTCTTGAATGTAGGATATTTGTTAACAATGCTTCTAACGCTTTTGCTTGAATAATTTGGTCTTCTAATATATAAATAGCCATTTGTTCACTCATCCCTTTCTCAAGAAGATATAAAATTACACAACAAAAGACAAATGATTATAATGTTCAATCAATTTATACACCAATAAAAAAGATAAAAAATTGATTGTCTGTTAGTATATTCACATAAATTTAGTATAGCGATTTCAGTAGTTTCCTGCAAACAAAAACATAAAATAACAAAGCATCAAGAAAGAGTACTTTGGACTATTCATCTTTTACTAACGAATCATGAGGACTATTGTCTCTTCGTTGATGAAAAACAAAGAATCAACCGCCAAACTGTTCTTGTCATTTTATACATGACAAAATCAATTCATTGGTCGATTCTGGTTATTTTAATTTGTTAGTTCACACATGAATCATTGTGCTAATTTTTTACTTAAACATCCACAGTTCTTCCTGTTGAATGAGTCGATTAAGCGCCAATGTAGGTCACGCCACTACTATAAGCAATTACATTAGGTAAGACACGATACGAAATCGTTTGATCATTGATGACATTGCTTTCAGAAATAATGATTCCATCAGAAGTGACCGCTTCAACAAAAGCAACATGTCCATATTGATTATCTGCGCCAGCAACTCCTGGTTGGAAACTAATCGCACGACCAGCTTTAGGCAATGAACTAACTTGATAGCCTAATGCACGTCCTTTTCTTCCCCAGTCACTGCCATTTCCCATAAATTCATCCACAGAAGTGCCCAACTGTTTGAAACGATTATAGACATACCACGTACATTGGCCCACGGGATAGCTACCACTTCGATTATAATTGATCCCATCATAGACTGGAAAATGCATTTGTTGCTGTTCCGCTTCTGACAGCTCATTTTTAGATTGGATAATCAAACCGTCCACTGTTTTTGGTAAATCAAATTGCGTTAAGTTATAAACCGCAATTAACGAATTTAATTTATTATCGTATTGCTTGTCTGTTGCATATTTACCTGTTAAAAAACGCGTTGCTTGAAGGTAGTTTTTGGCTTCCGAACGCCACGCTGGTTTATAAAAATCTTGATTTCCGTCAATCCCTTGTCGGAGTAATTGAACATAATCTTGCAGTGAGTCATTATAGCCACCGTAATCGCGAAACCCAGCGGAAATTGTATAAAGTTGGCCCCTCTGATCAGCCTCTTTTGTTGAAAAGCTAACACTATTTCCTTGGAACGAACCTTTCACGCCAAAGAGATTATAATAAGGTTCTTTGGCTAGTTGACTTTCGCCAGAGCCACTTTCTAAAATAGCCTGAGCTATCATCACTGATGCAAAAACATCGTATTTTTCGCCAAGTTCTCTGGCTGTCTCACCAATTTTTTTAATAAACGCTGTGGTTTGTTCTGACTTCTGCATTTCAAATGACGCACCATATGTTGCTAAAACTTCTTTGCCATACTCCGTTAATATGAACTCCTTAAAAGGATTAGTCACTACCAAGCGTTTTTCCTCTTTTGAGTCTGGTTGTTGTTTGGCAGTATAGATATTCTCTAACTGAGCGATTACTTCTGGTTTCTCTTTAGAATCCGCTTCCGCTGCGGCAATTAAATATTTTCCTTGGCCAAGATAAACACCATTTTGAAGCGTTTTTCCTTCAGCTGTTTGCCAAAAAATCAGATCACCAGGTTCTGCCTCCTCTATAGAACGAACTTTACCAAATGTCATTTGTTCTTGCGGTGTACTGCCAATGTCTATTTTAAATAATTGTTGGTAAATTTTTTGGGCAAGGAAACTACTGGTTAATGCTTGCTCCGTCAAATTAAATTCTTTTTTTGTTTTCCCAACGTGTCTTAATGCTTCAGCCACCACGACTGCCCGTTTCTTTTCGCCAAAAGACGACAACAGTGGCAGTTCGTAGCCTTTTAAATTTGAAGAAGCTATTTCATCTACTTTGAGGGACGGATTTAACGATACAGCCTGATTTTCTTCAACAACGTTATTGGTGGCTTCAGGAACTTGAATAGGTTCTTCAGGTTCTTGCTTGGTCACAGGAACTTGTGGTGGTTGCGATTGTTCAATAGGCTGCGTGATTTCTGATGATACCGTTGGCTCTGTAGGTTCTTTTTTTGTTTCAGAACTAGTATTTGTGGTTGTCGTTTCTGTCGTTGAATGACTCGTTGATTCGGTAATCGTATCGGTAGAACTACTTGATTCAGATGACGAACTACTAGTGGACGTTGTCGATGTAGCAACAGTTGTTTCGGTTGTTTCAATTACTTTTTCTTCCGAAGTAATTGTCGTTTCCGAGGACAGAGCTGTTTGTAGCGAGCTACTTGGTAATTCTGCAGCCAACGTAACAACTGGAGCGACTTCCAAACTCAGAAGAACGAGAATACTTGTTAAAACAAGTAGTTGATTCTTGATTTTCTTTCTTTTCATTCGTAAAAATCCTCTCCTATTACATACTCGCGCATTTGCACACTGTTTTTGTACAAATGCGCCTTGTAAGTTAATGATACGCTAATTTTGGTCTTTTTTATTTTTGAAGAATAATTTTCCTAAACCAATACTTACTATCAATAGAAAACCACTGATTGACCAGATTGGCGAAACAACTTCATTTGCTTTTGGCAAAGTACCAGAAGTGGTGGTTTTCGTTGTCGTTCCACCTGCTGCTGTGCCCTTTCCTGGACTGGTTACGCTACCAGTCCCGCTAACCGTGCCATGATTTCTATTGTTGCCTGTAGAGTTGCTACTGATTGGCTCTTCTGCCATTGCTTCAATGGCTTGTGCTAAAATACTTAAACATTTGTCCACAGCTTCTTGCGTCGCACTTGGGTCCTCAACAAGTGCTTTTGCTTGTTTAATTGCTTCAGCTAAAGCTTCTTGCGATGCTTTTGTAAATTGTTTTCCTGCTTTAGGTTTCAAGGTTTCTGCTTTTTGAAGCAGTTCTTTCAACTTTGTTTTATCCGTTTGAAGGACTTGTTCCTCTAAACTATCCAAAGCAGTTTTTACATTTTTTTCAGCAGTATCAATTTGTTCTTGCCGAGCATTTTTATCAGCTAAAATCCCTTCCGCTTGGTCAATTGCTTCAGTTAAGCGCGCTTTAGACTCGCTGGTAAATTCTTTTCCGGCAGATGGTTTGATTGCTTTTGCTTTGGCTATCATTGCCTCTAAGGCTTTTTTATCTGTAACTAACACTTCTTCTTGTAACCCATCGATGGCACTAGTTAATTCAGCAACCGCTTCCTCAATCATTTTTTGATTAGCTGCTGGGTTTTCCAATGTGTTTTTAGCTGCTAAAAGCGCTTTTTGTAAATCTTGTAACGAGGAGGCAGTAAATTGGTGCCCTTCACTTGGAGTGACTTGCTGCGCTCGTTTGACAACTTCTTGTAATTGGTCTTTATTTACAAGGGGTACTTCTTTTAATTGAGCCATTGCAGTTTCCAATGCGTTTAGAGCCTCTGAGACTTCTTCTTTTGTCGCCGTTTCTTTCGCTACGATTGCTTCAGCCGCTTGAATTGCTTCTTGCAATTGTTTTTCTGTTTCTTTTGTAAATTGGTATCCTTCTTCCGGCTTTCTTCCTCGGGCTTGAGCGATTTTCTCTTTTAAGGTTTCCTTATCAACGGCGACGGGTTGTTCTTTTAATTGTGCAATTGCTTCACGCAATGTTTTAGTCGCTTGGTCTATTTCTTCTTGGGTAACTTTTTCTTGAGCAAATACTTTTTGAGCTGCTGCTAATGAGTCTTCGAGAACTTTTTTAGTTTCTTCGGTGAATTCTTGCCCATCACTTGGTTTCTTCGCCAGCCCCTCTTGAATTGCTTTTTCTAAATCAGCTTTATTCGCTACATCAGGCATTTTTTCCAACTGACTTGCAGCCTTTTCTAGGTTTTCCACAGCAGCAGAAACGTCTGTCTGTGTGGCTTGTTCATTGGCTAGAACAGCTACTGCCTCATCTAAGACTGGTTTAAAAATTGCCCAAGTTTCAGGCGTATATTCTTTTTCGACACGTGCTTGATTTAGCGTAATTAGCGCTTGTAATAACTCTTTATCTACTAGCTCTGTGGGCTTCACTGTTACAGAAAAATCTGAAAGTGTGGCTTGTTGGAATCCTTGGCCTACTAATAAGCCTTGACTCATATCAAATTGTAATGGCTGCTCAACAGTTGTCGCACGTTTTACACGAGTTGTTTCTTTTACTTTAACTTTAAAGGTAACTAAGTCCATTGAACCATTTAACAATTGTTTATTTCCTTGATTACTAAGAACTAAATACAGATTCTCCACATCATTTGAATGTTTCCGATATTTAGAATAATTTTCCATTTGTTTTGTATTATTCGTGGTTGCAGGCTGACCGACAAGTTCAAATTTGCTAGAATCAAAGGACATTTTGGTGCTTAACGCATTAATGTTTTTTAAGTCTTGACCTTTAAGTGTAAAGGTTAATGTATCGCCAGAAAGATAGGTATCCTTGCCATTTTCATTAACCACAGCAAGGGATAAACCGCCCGCAATTTCTTCGACATCAGGTATCTCAATCCCGCCATCTAATTGTCGTAAAACATAACTGATATCATAAGCATCAATTACCCCATTTTTATTTAAATCACCTTTTTCAACATAGCCATTAAAGTCACTGTCCACAGATTCTAAGCCTGTATAGTTTCGATAACTCATTGCATCATTTTCATCAATCGTTCCATCGTTAGTAATGTCTCCATGTAAGATTCCTTCTGTTCCTGGTTGTTTGTAAAAGAGCATCTCACGACCAGAGCCAAAATTACCCACCGATTTTAATACCTTCATTTCAACAAAACGATACGCTTGGTCCTTCGTTTCAATGGTTTTTGTCAAAGCATCTTGCTTCCAGTTAATAGGTTCTGAAAACTCTGTCCAATTAGCTCCATCTTTCGACGTCCGATACTGGAGCTGCAAAATATTTCCGTTGCCGGCATTGTCTCTTGGCAAGTATTCAATTTTATCCATTTGATACTCCGCACCAAGATCAAATTTTAAAGACAAGAAATTTCCATCACTTGGATTAGCGATGCCGGTTGACCAGTTCGTATGCCAACCTGTACTCAAATCTTTATCTGTTAATTTCTTCAATTCTGCGCCTGGTTGTTCTGGTAAATTACTTGTTGCTTTGACTTGATTAATTGTTTCTTTATAGGGATCATCTTGTGTTTTTCCTTTAATCGGTTCACTCCATTCAGAGACCCCGTTTTTTCCAACAGCTCGAACTCGAAAAGTATGTTCGCTTAGGAAGGAAAATCCATCAAATGTTGCTGTATTCGTTTGAATATTTCCGAAAACAGTCCCGTCACGCTCTACTTCATAGCTTGTTGCCTCAGTTACTTGATCCCATTGAAGAGTCAAAGAAGATGGTGTTGTTTTTTCTTCATTGATTGCGACATTTGCCGGAATAGTTAACTGGTCATCGACCGTTGTATTTCCTCCGTCAACCGTTCCTTTATTAATGAAACCTTTGACAGTTATTTGAACATCTTTGGCGGTCACAGATTGTTTCGCTAGTTTTACTGATAACGCTGATTGGTTCAGTTTTTCTCCTGAAGCTTCAGAAAGATACTGATTCACTTGGAATTCTTTATCAAAATAATATAGATTTGTGCCAGCTAAAAATTCTTCTTTATTAGCTGCTTGTTTCAAGGTTACTTCTGTTCCCCCCACCATTGCTGTTACGCTTTCGGGCGCTTCTGAAGCTAACAAATCAAGCGTGGTGCTTCGTTCATCAACAAAGTCTTTATAACTTCCTTTTGTCGGTTCGATAGTAACGGTCAGATCCCCTTTTTCGTTTGATTTAGGGCCTTGACTATTTATTTTAGTCGTAGCTGATTGCCCAGCTTCATAACTAGTTGAAATTCCGTCATCTTCATACATATTAAAAGAAGTGGCGCCATTTGGATAAATCAAGAAAGATCGTTGATCCCGTTGGATTTCCTTTGGATTGTTGTTTGGATTCGTCATTGGGATAATACTGCCATCTTTGACGAAAACGGGCACCTTCCACAGCGGTGTTTTTACTCCATTTAAGACACGGCCACCTTGATATTTTTCGCCTGTAAATAAGTCAACCCAGACTTGTTTTTCATCTGGTAAGTAGATTCCATCACGGATTGAATTTCCTGCCTCATCTTGATTGCCATTATAAATTGGGGCAACGAGTAAATTGGGTCCCCACATATATTGGTATTGAGAATCTTTTGTATATGCTGTTCCTTCATTAGGAAATTCTAAAGCCATGGCCCGTACCATTGGTAGTCCATCAACTGATTCCTTGGCAATACTGTAGTTATAAGGCATCATCATTGATTTTAATTTTAGATACGCTCGGTTCAAATCTGTGGCTTCTTGATCAAAAGCAAATGGCGTTTTTGGATTGGAGCCCCAGCCGTCCATATTTAGCTGCACTGGTGTAAAAGTTTTCCATTGGAAATCACGTATGTTGACCTCTTTATTTTTTCCACCAAAAATTCCATCCATATCTGAACCGACATTTGGTTGTCCAGACAACGAAGTCCCGATATATGTTGGGATATGGAAGCGAATATATTCCCATTGACCACCCGTTTGATCGCCTGTCCAAATACCAGCGTGCCGTTGGGTTCCGGCCCAACCATCTAATGAAACAATCATCGGACGAACTGCGCCGTCTGTTTCTTTTACAAAAACATTCGCGGCATCTTCTACACCATTTAAGCCAAAGGAATACCCATACCCGACCCACGCCACGTCAGTTTTGAGAGCTTTAACACCAGCGACACTAACTTCTTTCGCAATATCCCGTTCTCCTTTTTTAGGATTTTTAGGATCCGCTGGATGAAGATTAGATTGAGTCCACAGCCCCACTTCAACACCATTGGCTTGAGCATACTCTGTAAATTCTTTTAAGTTTTGTACATCGCCGTCCAATGAATCTGTTTGGCCATAGCCAGCACCGTAGCCGTCATTTGGCAAGAACCACCCTAACGGCATATCGTTTTTCTTATATCGATCAATAACTGCGCGTGCAGAAAATTGATAATTCTCTTTTTCTCCATTTAAAGATTCTAGCGTGCCATTTAAGTTTCCTAGATCGCCTGGTTGGTATTCTTTGTAAAAATTACCATCTTCAAACTTAACTGCTCCCGCGGTTCCTTCTGCTACTTTCACCCAATAGTCCCGATTATACGCGTTTAAATGCGCTTCATAGAACCCGTATTCTGGCATCAAAGCTGGTTTCCCGGTTAATTCATAGTAATCTTTTAAAATACCTGCTGAGGAATCATTAAAGAAATAAAAAGCATCAAAATCTGTTCCTTCGTGCGTTGTTGTGGTTGTTTGTGGATCATGACTTCCAAAATCATAGTTGCCAGGTTTCCATGTATTTCGAACAACGCCATACCCTGCAGTTGACCAATAAAATGGGTTAGGCGATGCTACTCCGCCATCTACCCAATTGTTCGTATTGACAATCTGGATAGCTGTTCCTTTATGCGTAAATCGACCATTTTGAGTTCCTCCGCCAAAATAATTTTCTTGACTACTTTGTTTTAACGTTTGTGTAGCTTTATCATTTTTAAAGGATAGCGGAGCGGTTTCTTCTAAAATAACTTGATTCTTTTTCTTGTCTAGAACCTCCATTAAAGCGTTTTCTTTTTCGAACATAATTTTTAAACCATTATTTTCTAGAATAAATTGGTTTCCTGAATCTGTGACGTTCGTTTGCTCAAAGGCTTGTGTACCATAGTCGGCCATTGTTTTAGCCGTAATTTTCGCAACATGCTTTGGATCATTTGGCGTTGGATATTCTTCAAATTTACCAGTTGGATCTAGATGATAGCGAAAAAGATGGTCGTTTAAAATACTAATTTGTGCTTTTTTTCCAGAAGCATACGTAATGACAAAGTTTTTCTCCGCTTTTTCAATCGACACAATTGCTCCGACTGACGTTGCTGAATCAGCTACGTCTTCTTTTGCTGTTTGCTCTTGCGCATCAACCACTTGAGAATCCATCGTAACAAACGAATGTAACGCCAATACAGACGAACTCACTAATAAAAATGTCAACCAGTGCTTTTTACCGTAAATTTTTTTACCCTGATACTCTTTGTTCATTTTTTCCTCCTTAAAATTGCTCCCCATAGAATATTTCCGACACAATTACTCACAAAATCCAAAACCCAACAAAGTTTTATCCAGATGAAAAGTCATAACGATTTTCTTAGTTTACTGAGACTGTAAGCAAGTCAGTTTCAGTAACCCCTCCATAAACACATCCTTTCAATAAATTATTAAATGAAAACAATCTATTTTCATCTTATATAAAAATTTTAGTACAGAATCACAATTTCCCGATGAATGCGTTTTCATTTGTTGACTACCAATTTTTCACTTTTTTAATAACATAATTATCGTATGATGGTTTTTTTGTGTTTGTCAACGGTTAATTATAGCAGCCACCATTAACAAGTATTAACCCTTGATAAACCTGTTAATTCACTTATAATGATGATTTTATTGCAAAAATATCTACATCAGAAAAAGAAAGACTTTTTTCAAAAATCTAATACCTGTTGCTCAAATCTAGTCTATTTAAAAATAATCAACACCCTCCTGCTCAGCAAGAGGGTGTTGATTACTCGTTTTTTAGTGATTGATTTGACTTGCTGGTGTGAAAAGCAAACTAATGATGATGCCAACTATCAGTACCGCTAGCAATATAAAAATTAACTTTCCAAACCGGTGATAGGGATTGATCGAAAGCCCAATCCCATAAACTTTCGGAACCCACAAAGGAGGCGTTGGATTATCTTTTTGATCTTTATAGGCTATCTTTAAAATCTGCCACGCAAAATACAACAATGGTAAAACCATAATTACCCCAACTATACCTAGCCATTTTGCTAATAAGTCACTAGTATGCAAAAGACTGATTGTCAGAATTGGTACAAACAAAAGAATAAAGCTAATTGTGGCTCCCACTTGTGCTTGTTTAAGCAGTCGTCTCTCACGGAGAGTAAGATTCGCAAACATTCCATCCATCCTTTCATGGTTTTCAGATTAAATCAACGAATCACTAAAAAACTAAATTAACTGCGAAAATCAATGACCATTCGCCCGCAAATTTTTCCTTGTTCCATTTCTTCAAAAATAGCATTAATTTCTTCTGGTTGGCGTGTTTGACAAACAGGAACAACTTTTCCTTCTGCACCGAATTGGAAAGCTTCTCTTAAATCTTGACGGGTTCCAACTAACGATCCGACTACGTGAATGCCATCAAGAACAAGACGTGGAATAGATAAATCCATTGTCTCAACAGGCAATCCAACGGCGACAACCGTTCCTCCCGCACGGACTGCATCGACTGCGCCATTAAATGCTGATTTAGCTACCGCAGTGACTACTGCTGCATGGACACCGCCAATTTCTTTTTGAAGTTGTGCAGCAAAATCAGGATCTTTAACTGGATTAATTAAAAGATCAGCACCCATTTCTTTCGCAAAAGTTAACTGATTATCATTCACATCAACAGCTACTACTTTTGCATTAAAGACATGCTTGGCATATTGTAAAGCTAGATTACCTAGCCCACCTAATCCTGAAATCATTAGCCATTGACCTGGACGAATCCCAGATTCTTTTATCGCTTTGTAGGTTGTTACCCCTGCACAAGTAATAGAGGAAGCTGGCTCTGATGCTAAATTTTCTGGCACTTTCACTGCATAACCGTCTGTGACGATGCATTCTTCGGCCATGGCACCATCAACTGTATATCCAGCATTTTTTACTGAACGACAAAGCGTTTCTCGACCAGAAGTACAATATTCGCAATGCCCGCAGCCTTCATAAAACCATGCAACAGATGCACGATCACCAATTTTTAAACTAGTAACGTCTTTTCCAACCTCCGTCACAATCCCAATTCCTTCGTGACCTAAGGTACAACCGCTAACATCGCCAAAATCTGCATTCTTAACGTGTAAATCCGTATGACAGACACCACAGACTTCCATTTTCAACCGCGCTTCATTATCTTTCAATGGACGCGATTCTTTTTCAACAATTTTTGTTGTTTTTCCTTTTGCTGCGACAATTGCTTTATACATGGTTCTTTCCTCCTTGTTTCTATTGTGAATCATTGAACAATAATAGTATAATACTACTTTCCAAAATAAGGAACACCAATGACTTGCGTAAATTAACGCTAATTTGACAGTTTATCCTTGCTAGACAGCCCTTCTTCCCTTATATCATAGATAATTCATACTAGCATGATTTTTTCTGCATAATTGTCAACTATTTTAAAGGCAGGTTTTACAACCTCATTTTCCCCTTCTTTTTTCCTAAGATATAGCAGACGGTACCTAAAATAACTAGAATTAAAAAGGCCATGAGGTACTTAAGCCAGTGAAGGTTTTTGGCTTTATGATCAACAGAACGCTTATTATACTGATCAGCTTGCTTCTTGTTTATCGTGAAATCTTTTGAGAACGTCCAGTTCCCCTCATGGTTTTTCAACTTAATGGTATAGGTATAGTGTCCAGGTTTAAACGAATCTTTCAGTAAAATAGGCAGGTCAAACCTTGTGTTTGGTGCAAAACTAAGATTATTTTTCTTTTCGTGAATGATCGTTTTGTTTGTTCCTTTTTCTTTAACAAAAAAATCTCCTTCGACTTTTGACAATAACTTCCGCTGTGGATTTTTAATTTCCATCGAAACAGTATTGTGGCGGTTAATTTGCCCAATTTTAACAGAACCACTTTCCAATTTTGCAGGTATGGTCTCTGCTGTTTCATTCACCCGAATAGCAATCGTATGCATATAAACATTTTGAATCCCACCCTTGCTTTGGTCCCCAGCTATCTCTACAGGTCGAATCGTCACTCCACCTAATAAAATTCCTGAGAATAACTTTTCTGGCATCGTTATTTGAAAATCAATCGTTTGTGATTGTTTACCAGGAACACTAATGTCCTTCCTATTGGGACTAATCAAATCACTAAGTACCAAACTCATCGATGGATCTTTTTCAAAGCTACTTTTTGTATAGTCAACTATCCCATTACTATTTGTTGTTGCTGTATTTACCTGAACTTTAAATTTTTGAGGGTTCGGCGTAGTATTGGTTATCGTTAATTTGAATGTATCTTTTTGTTTCGGAGTTAATGTCATATCAAAAAAATTACTGGTTTTGTTATTTTGAGTTGCTCCGAAAACGGGTGTGACTGTATACGCATTCGCATTGTCAATTGTTGCTGAACTATTGGTATTAGACGGCTCTGCCCAGGCACGCATCGCTCCACCTAAACAGAGAATAGTCAATATAAAAAGTATCTTTAAAATTCTTTTCAATTTATCTGCCTCGTTTTCTTACATCGTTTTATGTTAAATTCTTAGGCGGGTGCTCCATCGATGGCATTCCAGACGATGGTCCCAGAGTAGGTATTTGCAGCAATACTTTTAGGTATATTTAACGTTGCATTTAAATCGGCTGTCGTGACAGTGTCTGATAAACGGATATCACTTTTATCTAGCGAAATAATGGTTGAAGCATCTGTGGTTAAATCAACCCCCGTAAAGGTACCTTTTTCAGAAGATCCGTCAGGTTTTTTAGTGTCTAAATGAAGTGTCATTCCGTCTAAGCCAGTGACACCTTTTCCTTTATCTTCTAAATTCGCTGTCAGATACCAACCTGTATTCGTTGTCCCACGATTATCATTAATGATAAGTTGCGACTTGCTTTGATCTGGTTGCGTATGATCTTGGCCGTCTTTTGTCACCGTCCCAAAGTTAATTTGTGCTAATGGTGTAATGGTTAATCCGCCACCCAAAACCGACACATTCGCTGTGGTATTTGTATTATCAGCCGCATTCACAGTTTGTTGTCCAATTAAAAAAATCCCCGTTCCTAAAGTGACAGTTAAACCAATTATTTTTTTATTCATTATTTTTCCTCTTTTCTTTATAAAGTCCGACGATTAATGTACTTCCGAGTACCACGATTCCTAAAAGCGTCTCTTGAGACGTAATCTCGTTTGTTTTTGGTAAAAAATTAGGTTGTCCTCGTGAAGTTGGCATATCGTTAGTCTGAGGTATAAGCTCATTGGGATGTGGAACAATATCCTCACTCTCTTTCACTATTACCATGACTTTTGTGCCAGCTTGTGCGTCAGTTGTCTTGTCTTCAGCTTGTGCTTGAATTGGCAAACCGAGAATAAAGGCAACAAACAATAAATCATAGATAAACCATTTCACAGCTATTCCCTCTTCCCTTACGGTGTTGCTTCTAAGTTCCAAATTAACTGAGCTTCATATTTATCAGCAGGTGTGACTTTTGAAATAGTTAATGTGGGCAATAATTGTAATTTCGTCAAAACTTTTTTATTTTTGATAGATTGGTTACTTACATCAGCTACTAATTGTTGCTCATCGTTAACCATGATATTTTGCTCAGTTGTTACATAATCGACTGACTTTGGATTTAGCGTGAGATCAAGCCCTGCGTCTTTCCACGCTTGTGTTTTCTGATCATTTAAATTATAGGCTACTTCAAGCTGCCAGCCAGTTGTCCGATTAGGATCCCCCGTATCTTCAATGTTCATCTCACAACTTTTTAATGTCTGTGTTTGATCTTGGCCATTAAATTTTACGTTCTCAAAAGGCATTAGTTGTTCAGATAAGTGATAAAAGTCTAGACGATTAGAGTAATAGTAGGTCCAATCAACAGTAACACTTTTACTAAAACCTACTATTTTAGAGATATCATAAGTAATTCTATAGATGCCCGCTACTTCATCGTTTACCTGCTTAGGCGTATAGCGAATCGTTATCTTACTATAAGGAATGGACTGTCCATCATTATCTGTTGCACTATCAAAAAGACGTTTTGGATCGAAGGGCGTCCCCACAGAAAAGCTGCCGTTATGTGCACCAATATGAGCTGAAGAGGGAATGACTTCTAGTGCAGTCTGCGCCTCTAATCCTAGGTAGTTATAATCAATTTCATATTTACCAACCACTTTTGTATCCACCGCATCTACTGGGACCTTTTGCTCTCCGTCCAGTTTATATATGGTGACACTTACGTCTCGAAAATCACCTTTTTTACCATCTGGTGTTTGTAAGCTAGTCACTTCACTTTCTGGTTGCCATTGAGTATATTGATAAATCGTATCTTGAGATTTAACTTTAATTTGCGCTTGATCAATGTGCACAGCTAAACTTTTCTCATTTGAGTAGCTTTTAGATGTATCATCAACATCAAGAATTCTAAATGTTAATGTGTAATCTCCTGAAGTTGGTAAAGCATCTGCTAAACAGTTAAAACTAACGCAATCATCTGTGACTGGTAAATTTTTTAAATCTTGCTCCCCAATTTTATGAAAATCAGTTTGGGCAGCACCTGAAATTTTTTCTTCAATTTGAACTTTTCTAGTTGTCGGAGCCTTAACGGTTAGTTCTACTGGTATCTTTTGTTGCGGGTGAAATGTTGTTTGACCTTTAACAAAAGCTGCCTTTTCTAAACTTGGCACTTGGTAGGGATCTGTTGTGACGCGCATATATGTTTTATCTGTGGGCTCTGAAGAATCCGTTCCTGGCGGATTGACTAACGGCAGCCCACAACCATCTTTGCCACTAAATAAATAGGTTGTTAACCCGTTTTGTTGTTGTGAAGAGACATTCACATTGGCCTTAGGATCAACTGTGTGAGTATGAAAATTAACTACGCGCGCAAACCGTTGAGCAACATACCCATCTGTCCAATTAAGCGGATTGTCTTGTCTTTGGTTCATCGTAAACTTTGGTGATAAAAAATCCCCTGGTAACATCGTTGTGCTTTCAGGTATTTCAGGATATTTAGAGGCATCTTGGGTATTGTAATTGGATAATGGATTGTCTTTATCACCGCTGTCCCATGGCGAGATATAAGAAGACCAAGTAGCCACTTTTCCAGTGATTCCAGTGATAATTTGATGATTCAAATTATTTGGATCTTGCTTTGCTGCTGCCGCTAAACTTGTCGCACGTAACCACATGTCCGGACTAAGCAATATCCAATTATGATTAACCGTATTCGTTGTATCTGATTCGTAAGTTCGACCAAAAAAATCTGCCGACAACGAAAATTGATCACTTTCAGTGCCATCCGACAAAACATTTGATACTGGTAAGCGATGTTTCGTTAAATTTTTATTGAGGGAATAATCCTTTGAATCGCCATCCTTCATTAAAGTAGCTACATCTAAATCAAAATGAAGTTCAAATTTTATGGCCGATTTGTCAGGTTCATGTCGCCAAATTTCATAAAGTTTAGTAAAAGAAAAATTAATAGTGTCCCCCCGTTCACAAAACATCACCTGATGCTCAGTATCAATTCCGCTATAATCTTGATCAGGATCACCCCATCCCGGTGAACCATCTTCTGAAGAACCGTTAAACGTCCGCATTCCTTTTGTGTTAACAATTGGTATTTGTGTGTTTTTTTGTCCACTAATTGAATAAAAATTTTCTGGATTATCCGCAAAAGCCTTGTCATAAGCCGCTTTAAAATTATCTGCACTTATATTTTCTGGCAAATGAAACATCAGTCCATATTGCATTCCTACAGTACCAAAAGAAAGAAACTTCAATGCTTCTGTATGAGAAGTGTCCACTGTTCCGTATAATTTTACGTGTAATTTTCCTCCAAATGATCCATCAGGACCACCACCACCGTCATGGCTTATCTCCATTCCATAAGGTAAATCAGTTCTCAAATCAATGGCTATCCCTCCCGCTTGATAGAGCGAAGCTGCCTCGCATTCTTGAAAATGCACGCTCAAAAAACAAGAAATCGATACCAATAGTAGACAAGAGTAAAAGAAATAAGCAATGCTTTTTTTTCTTTTGTAGGTTGGCATTTTCATTTTTAATTGTTCGTTGATTTTTTTCATTGCTTACTCACCTTGACCTTTTTTGGAATTAGAAACTAAATAATAATTATTCTAACTACTGCTAGCTTATCAACATTGAAATTGCTTTGCCACACACAATTAATGTATAAGGCTGTACATTAATTGTGATGGCCGCTTCTTATTGCGCTTGTGTTAACATATCAATACAAAAATTTAAAGAAAGTAGACTACAATGAACCTAAATTTTACTTTTGGAGGTCCATAACATGTTTCCATCCTACCTAACGAATGAGCTAGAAATTTTATTTTATATAGTGAAGCGAGCTCATACGTCATTAAATGAAATTTCTTCCAATTTAAAAATTTCAAAAAGAACGGTCAAAGAAAATCTGATAAAAATAAATCAAGAATTCGAGGATACTTATCAAATCCAACATTTTATTGTCTCTAACAATAATGGCATTGTTTGTGTAAATCCAGCGTACCGAAAAAGCGCGGTCGAATACGCCTACACGTTAAAACTCAATCTTTTAAAAAACAATGTACAATTTAATTATTGCGTACAATTGGTCACACATTCTTCCATTGATAAAAACGAATTAATTAAAGTTTTATATATTTCTGAACATTATCTGGTAAAAATCACGAAACAACTGAATAACTTTTTTAAAATTTTTGATATAGTAATCGTTAGTATTAAGGGTATTTATCAATTAACTGGCAATGAATTATCGATTCGAGTGTTTTCTTTCATTTTCCTACAAGATTCCTTTCAAGAATTGGCTTGGCCTTTTTCTAAAATAAGTCTTGAAGAAATTAAAAAAAGTCTACCCGATGAACTTCTTGAACGATCCTATAAAAATGTCCGAATGAAGAAAAGAGCGTTTTATATTTTATATGCGATATTTAAAACTAGAACAAGTGCACAAAACTTCTTAAAGATGCCGCACTCTAAAAACCTGCATTCTTTTTTTATTCTGATCAATCAATACAGTCATGTCACTTTATTTTTTCTTGAACACTCCTTCGCTGACATTCAATGCGAAACAAGAAAAACTGAAATTTTATACTTTAATTTTTTATCTCGCATTTTTATCCCTTATATCTTTTCGGAAAAGCAAACGAAACAAATAGAAAAATTATTTATAGAATCTAACCATCCTTATTGTGTCTTATCAAAAAAATTGTTTAAGCAAGTAGCCTACTTACTGACAAATCAGCATGATTATCAATACGTTTACTATCTTTCTATTTTTAATGCTTGGTACTTTTTAACGGAGGGCAATTATTATACTTTTTTAACACTTTATTTACCGCAGCCAGAAATTTGTACTCCGTCAGATGTGGCATACTTTAATCGAATAAAAGGAACGGTGGCAAAATTAGTTCACCAAGAAACGCATTTAGAGTTACTCAGTCAACTGCTTTACACATTGTCTGTGTCCGAAAAAAAAGTACAAGTGAGAATCTATTTACAAATTATCAAAGATTTTTATGCAAGTTATTTTATTAAAACACGGTTATCCTCCTTATATAATACAAACGCAATCTCTATTACCGAAGACTTCACAAATGCGGATATCATCATCACAGATTCCTTCGAAAAAGCTACTTCTAATCAAGATATTTTCTACTTAGATTCCATTGAAAATGAAGAAAGTTGGCATGAGCTTACAGAATTTATTCAACAAAAATATATGGCTAAACTTAATGTTGGCTTATAATTGTGAGTTTTCTTAAAAAGAGCAAATTTGAAAAAAAATTTTAGAGGTGTATACTAGCAGAGGAATAATTTTTTAGCTTCTAATAAATTTTTAAAGAAGGAATGTTTTGTGAAATTATCTATCAAAAAATTTTTTGAGGTCTTCTTAGAATCGTCTTGGGCGTATAGTCGCCCTATACTAACTTTTGATACAAGACAGAACTGGTTTGCCCTTGTTCTTAGTATCATTATTGCAAATGCTGTTGGTGCTGTTCTAACAATAGTCTTTCCTTTCGCTTTTGTTTTAGTAAATGTTGGTAGCTTTTTGGGCACTGTAATTTGTGTCTTACCACGACATGGCTCTCCACAAAGAAGTGCCATAGATGGTATTTTAATGATTTTTATTGGTGCCAGTCTGGGGATACTTTTACAGTCGTCAAGTATATTCATTATTTTATTATTCGTCCTTGGTTTGTATTTTTCAGGGATTGTAAGAAACTTTAGTATTGGTCTGTATATTCGATGTCTCTTTGGGACCATTTCTTTACTAGCTGGTGCGCAATTAAAAGGCAATTTGTCTATTGGTCAAACTTTTGAAGGTCTGGGTGCAATAATTTTAGGTATGTCCATCCTTTGTTTGTTCTATTGTCTTTATTCTAAGCCGCAAAATAATGAAGCACGAAAATTAGTAGCCGATTTATATGAACAATTATATTTATTAGCACAAGGAAAACCCGCACGCTATGTCCATTTCAGAATAAAAGTACGCGAATCCGTTGAAACGATGCCATGGGTCAATCATCAAAAAACACCATGGATTTATCCCTTGGTTTCACAAGCAGATGCAATTGCAGGCTCGTTAGATTCAACCAATGCAGCTGAAAATCTTCCTGCTTTAAAAGCAATTCTACTCTTTTTAAAAGGAGAACAATTAACCCTGCCTCTTCAAGAATTTGCTTCAGCAAACACCGAAATAAAATCAGCAATCCTTTTGATACAAAACAAACAAACCTCTAAAAAAATCTCATTTAAATCTTTCTTACCCACAAAAGAAGGACTTGCAGAAGCCAAAGAGATCCTTCATTCTTACAAAGGCAGCTCTGCTAGATTCGCAATTCGTTTAGCTTTAACAGGTTTAGTGTGTCATTTTTGTTCGCTTATACTTAATTACATGTACCCTTTGCCTTTAGCTAATCACGAATTCTGGGTAGTTATTTCTGGTTGTTTAATGGTTATGCCAGGTTATCATGGTACACTCGGTAAAATCACTTCAAGAACTATTGGTTCTATTTTAGGTGGTTGTTTAGGCATCTTTTTGTCTCAATTAATTGCTAACTTAACAAACCTAAATCCTTTATGGCCAATGCTATTGTCTTGTTTGCTAGTTATATTGTATGAAAGCGTCCGTAAATTAAGTCAAGCATTTCTAATGCTAAGTGTGACCACTTGGTTAACTTTCACATTAGGTGGTAGTTCTGCAGGCTATACAAGAGTTTTTGATGTAATTATTGGTGCGCTGATTGCTTTTGTTATGTTTTTTATTTTCCCAACATGGCATAGTCAAGTATTAAGTAAAAATATCAATAGTTGGTCAAAAACGATCAGCTCTATTTTGCTAGCGTTAATCAATGAAGAGACCACGTTACCAAGTGATGCTTGGGTGCTAGCTTATCGAGTACAACGTAGAGTAAACTATTCTATTCAAGAAATTGTTCTTGAATCTCCTATTTATAGTAACGATGCCTCTGCTGAAAGCTTAATGCAACAAAAACAACTAAATGATCAACTGTTGGAAATGCAAACTGCTATGGAAGAGCTTCTTTTAGAACTTATGAAAACACAACACTACTTAAAAAAATTAACGCCAGTTAGGCCGGACACACTAAACACTGAGTTATTTAACTATTCACAGCAAATACTTTCACTCACGAATCCCAAAAATAATCGACTAATCAACCAGTCCAAACAATCCATTTATTTTCCTCAAATTGAACAATCACTGGTAATCTTAAAAAATTCTACAGCTAATTTCTTTTTAGCAAATATCAAATGATTAAATAGACAAAAAGCCTAGGAAAAATCCAAAGGGAATTTTTCCTAGGCTTAAAAGTTAATAAACTACTGGCAGAGTAATCAATGAAAACAACCGACCTAATCGAGCAGAAAACTTGGTTTTTGTAACGGAATACCCCTGTCCTGACTCCGTTACACCGACTCAATTTTATAAACTTATCTGTCTAACATTCACAAAAAACTTTTTTTTCAGTTTCTGTGAGGATATCATTCATTCGGCCAGATTTAAATCCTTCTAAGTCAAAAGTTACATAATTAAATCCTTGTTTTTTAAGATAATCTGCAATTTTTTCTCTGTTTTCTAATAACAGAGAAAGTTTGTCTTCTGGAATTTCAATCCGTGCTAAATCATGATGTGCTCTGACACGGACAATTGGAAAACCTATTTCCCGTAAATATTTTTCACTAGCAAATACTTGATCAATAGCTGAGCGTGTTAACTTAATGCCATAAGGAATTCTTGAAGCAATGCTACATGAGGCAACTTTACTCCAATTGGAAATACCTGCGTCTTTAGCAAGTTGACGTATTTCAATTTTATATAATTTAGCTTGTTGTAGCGGACTGATGACCCCTTCTTGATCTCTTGCTCTTAATCCAGGACGAAAGTCAGTATTATCATCCATAATCATCCCATCGGCCAGAACATCAAATCCCTCTTTCTGAATAGCCGAACGAATAGTTTTATATAATAATTTTTTACTGTAGAACCAGCTATTAGGGTTATTTGCAACAATTCTATCATCCGCTAATTCGCTCATTTCAAGGCCTAACACATTTGCTCCCAACCCATTAGCTAAATCAACCGCTTTATCAAACTCATCATCAGAAAATAATTCTGAATTTACAACAACCGCAAGTACATTTTCAGCACCTAAAGTGTCCAAAGCTTTTTTTAGCAAGTAAGAGCTATCAATTCCACCTGAATATGCAACAGCCAACTTATCCATTTTTTGTAATTCGCGAACTAAATTTTGTTCTTTCGTTTTCATGACAGACATTTAAACCATCTCCTATTGATTTTCTTTTACATAATTAATTATAGACATCTCCACATTAGAAAAAATCACGATTCATAGTATCAATTATTGTCAATATTTGTACACTTAATACCGTTTTAAATGTTGTAACAAGTTAGCATTGGCTTCTATCTCTTCCTTTGAGTACCTTGTAACAGCCGAATCAAACAATAAAATGGAATCAGCTTCCTCGCAAATACTCAAATAGTCATGGGTGGAAAGGATAATTGTTTTACCAAGTTGATGCAGATTTTTTATTATCTTTTTAAATAATTTTTCCGATTCTTTTGTCAACCCAGCAAACGGCTCATCTAATAAATACACGTCTGGATTCATTACTAACAGACTAGCAAAAGCCACTTTTTTCTTTTCTCCTCCCGACAATTGATAAGGCACTTGATTGCTTAAATGGGTAATTTTTAATAAATTCAAACAATCATTAATTCTTTTTGCTGTTTCATGCTCGGATAGTTGGAGCTGTCTAGGGCCAAATGCCAATTCGTCATAAACTGTTGCATTAAATAATTGTGTGTCCGTCTCTTGAAATAATATACCCAAATGAGCATAATACTTCTTTTTATGAATAGGGTCTTTTTTCCAGGCCGTTAATGATTGTTCCATAAAATAAATCGTTCCCTCGGAAGGTTTTAAAAAACCTGCGAGCAAATTTAAAAAAGTGGATTTTCCACTGCCGTTATCTCCCATCAAAACCAGATATTCTCCTCTGGCTATTTCCAAATTACAAGGCGAAAAAACAGGCTTCGTTTGATAGCGATAAACCAAATGATTTACTCGATACATATTAGTTCCTCCCTAAATAAAGCAACCCCCCGAAAAATAAAAGATAGGCAATACTAACCAAAAAATCTTTCGTTTTTAATGGTTGCTTTACTCGATAATATTGACCAGTATATCCTCTTGCTTCCATCACCATGTCCAACTTTTTCCCATACGTAAAAGATTTTAAAGAAATAAGACTGATTAAATTACTACCCGTACTCAACTGGATATTCCCACCAACTGCTCTAGCTTCTACAGCGGCAAGCAGTTGGATTAAGAGATTTCCAAAGAAAAAGATATATTTAATCGTAATATCTAATTGTAAAAGTATTATATTCGGAAAATGAAAGATTTTTAATGCTGCTATAAATTGATTCATGTTGGTTGTTTCCATATATTGACTAATCGCTATGGCTAAAAAAAACAAATGAACAATAAATAATAAACTAAATTGACCTAAAAAAAAGATCGGTAAATAGATAATCAGCGGCATCAAAATGAGGATACTAGCTTTTTTGACAATGTTTCGTAGAATAGTTGGTTTTTCAACTAAAAGTAACATGCCTAGGTAGATGCCTAAGAGCCACAAAACAAGAACTTTTTGTGCTGTGCTGATTAAAACAATTAGTAAAAAAGTACTGATCAGTTGAATTGCTGGGTGTATATCACTGAGAATAGTCTTATTGCGTTTCCCACTCACCTGAAATTTATTTAATAAAAAAAGGATTCCTTTTCGATTTTTAAGCATAAAGGTTTCTTTTTTATTAGGTTCAAGGGACGTGGAAGATTCTTTCATCCATTCAGGCATCAACTTTGCCTTCTTCCATTAAATAAACGAAAAATGAGTAAAAAAACGATTATGGCTGTTACGCCACTTAAAATATATCCAAGTGCTAATGGCAGTCCTGGAATAAAGTAATCACTGAAAAGTGCATGAAATGAAAAACCATTCACCATACCTTTTGGTTGTACTGCAGGTAAATGATTCTGTTTTAAATTCTTGACTAATTCAGATAAATCCCATTCACCCCAAGCAGTGGCATGATCAATCAAACCTAATGGACATAAAATTACCATAACCAATAACAGTCTCTTTAATCGCAACAACGGAGTCCTTTTCTTCTTTTCTTCGATAAAAATTGCATCTTTTGACACACTTTTTACAAAATTATAGACACACACGGTGAAGAGACCTTCAACAATTCCTATTACTAACAGATGGACACTCATCATTGCTGGTATAGTTATAGAAAGACCATATGGGTTATAAAGTGGCGTACCATTCGCTTCATGGAATAGTAAGGGTTGGATACCTAATAATACAGAAGTAGAAAATGCCGCCACATTTACACCAAGATACCCAGCTAAGAAAAGACCCATTGTTTCAAATTTTTTTACACGCGTAACTAGCTTATAAACTCCATATCCCACGAATGGCATCACAAACGCCATAGAAAAGGCGTTTGCACCAAAAGCTAATATACCACCATCACCAAATAAACAAGCCTGTAATAGTAAAGCCACCGAAACAGACAGCGTCGCGGCCCAAGGTCCCATCAATAATGCGATGAGAACAGCCCCAACAGCGTGCGCAGTTGTTCCACCAGGTACTGGCAAATTAAACATCATTATTAAAAATGACAAGGAGGAGGAAATCCCTAACATGGTCCCTGTATCTTTTTTTAATTTAATTTGAACGTCAACTTTTTTTACAGCGCGGTACCAGACAGGTACCATAATCGCGCCCATCACTGCGCAAGTTTGTGGGCTTAAATAATTTTCTGGAATATGCATGTTCGTCAGACTCCTATCTTATCGATCAATATAATCAGCTAAATAACTTTGATCGTAAATCACAATTTTTTGTTTTTTGATATCGATGACTTTTTCCTCTTTTAAATCATGGATAATTCGGTTTACGCTATTTCTCGTTGAAATCCCGCAAAACCCCGCAATATCCTCATTAGTTACTTGAAAATCAATTAATATTCCTTCCTCTGTCTGTACACCAAACAAATCAATTAATTGGTAAATAAAAGTACAAACAGCCCCCTTCTTACCATTCATTGTCATATTCTGTAAGGAACTAATACTCTCCGATAATTTCGCTCGGTAGTAATCCCGTACATAATCTTGAAGAACAGCATCTTCTCTAACATATTCCCAAAATACAGTCCTTGGTATCCGATAAAAGCTAGCCTCTTCCGACTCAATGCGGATATTAAAAGGAGCAGATGTATAATTTGATACTTCATCACGTAACAATGAAATAATGTCAGGAGACACAATATACGACAGATTAAATTCTCGTCCATCCTTTAAAATAATACTCGTCTTAACGACCCCTTTCTTTAATACATAGGTGTACGCTTCCTCCAATCCATGATAAGCGAGATAAGTATGGCGTTTTTTTTTGATAATCGGCGTCTTCTTTCTATCTAAGAAAGCTGTAAGATAATCTGACTCCATAATTGTCACTCCTTTGACTAAGTTTCTGTTTGATTCGTTAACTATTATAAACACTCTCACCAACCTTTTGTTAGCAAATGTTACCCACAATAAGGACTGTGTGATTCCTAAATTTCATTATACTTAGTCTCGTAAAATATTACTTAGGAGATGATTGCTATGGTAGAAATTAACCTACCTTATGACAAGAAAATGATTACTGCAAGAATTCCCGATAAAAATTTTATTGGGCTTCTCGAATCAAAAGCTGAACATTTTTCAAATCCATATACTGAGAAAGAAACAGTCGAAAAATCGCTGGACAATCCTATTGGAAGCCTTCCATTAGAAGAATTAGCTATGGGTAAAAAAGACATTGTCCTCATTAGTTCCGATCACACACGTCCCGTTCCTTCACATATTATCACCCCAATTATTTTGCGTAGAATTCGTTCAGTGAACAAAACAGCTAGAATCCGGATTTTAGTTGCTACAGGCTTTCATCGCCCTTCTACACGAGAAGAACTGATTAGCAAATATGGTAAAGCGATTGTAGAGAATGAAGAAATCGTTATGCATATCTCTACTGATGATTCCTCAATGGTCAAAATCGGTCAACTACCTTCAGGGGGCGATTGTATCATTAATCGCATTGCAGCAGAAGCAGATTTACTGCTGGCCGAAGGGTTTATTGAATCACACTTTTTTGCAGGATTTTCTGGTGGACGTAAATCTGTTTTACCTGGAATTGCTTCTTATAAAACCATCATGGCTAACCATTCTGGAGAATTTATTGATTCCTCCAACTCACGGACAGGAAATTTAACGGATAATCCGATTCATAATGACATGGTCTACGCTGCCGCTAAAGCGAATCTAGCTTTTATTGTTAATGTCGTTTTAGATGGTGACAAAAAAATTATTGGTTCCTTCGCAGGTGATATGGTTGAAGCGCATAAAGTTGGTTGTAACTTTGTAAAAGAAATTGCCCGTGTCAAAAAAATACCTTGCGACATTGCGGTTTCAACGAATGGCGGATTTCCACTTGATCAAAACATTTATCAAGCAGTTAAAGGGATGACCGCTGCAGAAGCAACCAATAAAGACGGCGGTGTCATTATTATGGTCGCTGGATGTCGTGATGGTCACGGTGGTGAAGGTTTTTATGAAAATATTGCCAATGTTAAAAATCCAAACGAATTTTTAGAAGCAGCCATCCATACACCACGATTAGAAACCGTGCCAGATCAATGGACTTCGCAAATTTTAGCGCGAATTTTAGTTCATCATCATATAATTTTTGTTTCAGATCTTGTTGATCCTGAGCTTATCACTTCGATGCATATGGAAATAGCAAAAACGTTTGATGAAGCGTTAGAGCGAGCATTTGAAAGAGAAGGTCTAAATGCAAAAGTGACTGTGATTCGAGATGGCTTGTCTGTCATTGTAGAATAATGATCCTTGAGAAATCAGGAATAAGGAGCGTTGTATTATGCAACCGAAAGAAATTTTAGGAGCTTTTAAAGAGGGAAAATTATCTTTAGAAGAAGCAACAAACAAATTAAATGGCTTTTGCGAATTAGACTTTGCAAAAATTGATACGCAGCGTAAAGAAAGAACTGGTTATCCAGAAGTCGTTTATGGGGAAGGGAAAACAATTGAGCAACTCATCAAAATTATCAATAGCTTAAGAAAAGAAAACAATACAATTTTAGTTACTCGCGTTTCACAACAAAAAGCCCAGCCTTTAGAGTCGAACTTTCCTCATGGAACCTACTATGAACTTGCACGTTGTTTCGTTATCAACCAAATGGAGACTACAACAAAAAACTATATTGCGATAGTTACTGCTGGAACGTCAGACATGTCCGTTGCTGAAGAAGCAGCAATCACTGCAGAAACTTTCGGGAATCAAATAAAACGTATCTATGATGTAGGCGTTTCTGGCATTCATCGTTTGTTCGCTCACCTAGATGAGATTCAACAGGCTTCGGCGGTTATTGTGATTGCAGGTATGGAAGGCGCACTGGTGTCCGTGCTAGGCGGACTAGTTAGCGTGCCAGTGATTGCCGTCCCTACTAGCATAGGCTACGGCAGCAATTTCCAAGGACTGACTGCTCTTTTAGGAATGCTAAATAGTTGTTCCTCTGGCGTTAGTGTAGTCAACATAGATAACGGGTTTGGTGCCGCTTATAATGCAAGTATGATTAATCAAATAAAGGAGTCTTCACTATGAAAAGCTTATTTTTAGAACCATTTTCTGGTCTTAGTGGTGATATGTTAAATGGATTGTTGCTTGACTTAGGCGGGGATTTAAACAAACTGTTAATCGAATTAAAAAAACTTCCCATCGATGGGTTCACCATTCAAGCCCAACGAATTGCTAAAAGTTGTATTTACGGAACAGATTTCGATGTTCTCCTACAACATGGAAAAAAGGATTACGGTATAAAACACAGTCTCTCTCCTCACCACGAAAATGAACATCATGAAACGAAAGAACATGCACATCATCATAGCCATTCTAGAAATTTAAAAGATATTTATACATTAATTGAAAAAAGCGACTTGTCCAATTTTGTAAAAAAACATAGTAAAAATGTTTTCTATGACATTGCAAAAGCTGAAGCTGCTGTTCATCAACAAACAATTGACACTATTCATTTTCATGAAGTTGGAGCAATTGATTCAATTGTTGACATCGTTGGCTTTTTTATCTTATGGGAACAGTTAGAGATTGAACAAGTCTATTCAACGCCAATTACAGATGGAAGTGGCACTATCACAATTGCCCATGGAGTCATGCCAATACCAGTTCCTGCGGTTATGGAATTACGTAAAGAAACGAATTTAATCATTCAACAAGACTTTGAGATAAAAACTGAACTTGTCACACCGACTGGCTTAGCTATTTTTAAAGAACTTAGTCCTCTATTTGTCGCACCAGAACAACGATTAATTGAAAAAATAGGTTACGGATTTGGCAAACGGGAAACAGGCAAGTTCAATGCCCTCAGAGGATCAATCTTTACTGAAACACATAGTAAAAAAAAGAGGACAGAACACCATGACCAAGTTTTAAAAATTGAAACAAATATAGACAATCAAACACCTGAACAGTTAGGTTACGCAATGGATCTATTATTGGAGCATGGTGCTCTAGATGTTTTTTTCACGCCCATTCATATGAAAAAAAACCGAAGTGCCATTCTATTAACGGTTTTAACAACAACAGAGGAAAAAGAATATTTTACAGAACTACTCTTTAAACATACTTCTACAATTGGTATGCGTTTTCAAACAATGGAACGTAGTGTGATGGACCGTTCTTTCAAAATCTTGGAAACACCTTTTGGTAAGGTCCATATTAAAAAAAATCATTATCATGGCCTATTGAAAGAGTCTATTGAATACCAAGATTGTGAACGAATTGCTAAACAATATAATTTTACAATTGAGGAAGTCTATCGCCTCGTCCAAACATTAAATAACAAAACTATTGATTAAAGGAGCTTTATCTTATGTTTCATCATATCTTATCAGAATTTATGGGAACTGCATTAATGATCGTATTTGGGGTAGGTGTTCACTGCGACGATGTCCTAAAACGAACAAAATACGCTGGTTCTGGTCACATGTTTGCAATCACTACTTGGGCTTTTGGAATCTCTGTTGTTCTGTTCGTCTTTGGCGGAGTCTGTATTAATCCAGCAATGGCCCTCGCTCAAGCTATTTTAGGAATGATTCCATGGTCTTACTTCATTCCCTATGTCATCGCTGAAATGTTAGGCGGCATTTGTGGCGCCGTCATTGTTTATATTATGTATGCTGATCATTTCAAGCTATCCACCGATAGTGTCGATCCAATCGCTATTCGTAATATTTTTTCTACAAATCCGAACCAACGAAATTTACCAAGAAACTATTTTGTTGAAACTTTTGCAACATTCATTTTTTTAACATCTATTTTAGCGATTGCACATTCCTACGAAACACAACTACCCATTGCTGTTGGCTTGCTTGTTTGGGCAATCGGCATGGGGCTAGGTGGTACTACAGGATTCGCAATGAATCAAGCACGTGATTTAGGTCCTCGTATCGCCTATCAACTTTTACCAATCAAAAATAAAACCAATAATGATTGGCAATATGGGTTGATTGTTCCCGGAACTGCACCGTTTTTAGGAGCCATTTTTGCGACACTTTTCGTAAAATTTTTCCTAAAATTCTAATAAACCAACTAAATTTCTAAAACAAAAAAATATATAAAATAGAAGCTAGTCTCTAAATTTCTTCTATTTTATATATTTTTATTTTAATCACAAGACTTTTTCTGTGTCTTAGAGAGTAAGAATTTAATTTATTAGCTTTTTCGTTATCGGTTTTATGCAAAAGTCAGTTTGCTCTAACAGCTAGAGTCCTTTTTGGTGATTGTTCAGTAAGTTAATCCTGGATTGAAAACACCTAATAAAACGCCAACGAGAGAAATAACAACTAAAATAAGCATCGTCCAAATAGCGGAAACATGTTTTTTGGACATTAACCACCAACAAAATAAGGTAACAAGTATCGTTAATAATCCTGGATAAATACTGTCAATTTTATCTTGCAGTTTAAGGAAAACTTTTCCGTCAGCACCTATTAATTTAAAAGAAGTAGTCACATTTACCCAAGATGCAAGGACCCCACCGACAACCATACTACCAACAACTCCGATAGCAACTCTAACGGCGGCTCCTTCTTTCCCAACTAAGAAACTTACTGCTTTATCGCCAAAATGATAGCCTCTAAAATACAAAAAGCGTTGGCCAAAATAGGAAATTAACGTCCAAACAATAATATAAAATATGGCACCAATTGGCGAACCGCCCGTGGACATTCCTAAGGAAATTCCTAACAAGATAGGAATTAAGGTACCATCAACTAATGAATCACCAATCCCTGCAATTGGCCCCATTAATCCTGCCCTCATATCATTAATGGTTTCTCCATCAATTTCATTCTTACTTGCTCTAGCCTCTTCCATACTAGCAGTCACACCAACAATGACCGTTCCAAGCATTGGATTTGTGTTAAAAAAAGCTGTATATGCTTGAATGGCTTTCACTTGGTCTTCATGTTTTGGATAAAGTTTTTTGATAATAGGAAGCATTGAAGAAAGATAGCCGAAGGTTTGCATATGCTGTTGTGAAAAACAAGTTAACGCTCCCCAAAACCATAAATGAAAAGAATGCTTTAACGTTTTTTGGTCTAATTTATTTGCTTTCAACTCTTCCATCTCATATGTCCTCCTCTTCATCATCATTCGTCAGACTTCCTGTTGAATCAACCAGTTTAGTATTGTTTTTAATCAAAGCAATTTTATAAAAAATTACAGCAAAAAGAAGCGCAATAATCGTTATTGAGACTAAATTGAGTTTTAATGAAGCAGCTAATGTGAACCCTACAAAAAAAGGTACAAAATCAATGTTCTTATTAACAATTTGACGTAACAAAATTGCAATTCCCACACACGGAAGCATGCCACCTACAGTAAAAAGCGTTTTCATTGCAAGACCATCCATAGGTAATGCATCTCTCATTGCTGTAACAGCCGTAGCCCCAAAATAGGTTAAAATCACGGTTGGCAAAAAGGAAAAAAGTAGATGAGAAATCCACGGCCAACCAAAATTAATGGCATATAAATGATCAAGCTTGCCTTTTTTTATATCTTTCCAACCAAACGATTGCCAAACTAAATTTAACGCAGCAACAGAATAAAATAATACCGTTCCGATCGTTCCAACTAATGTGCCGACCGATTTAGCTAGGTCGGCTGCAGAGCCGCCAAGTGGATCTAACCCTTTGGTCGAAATCGCCACCATCGCCAAAGGAATCCCGATATATGAAATTGCCCGCACATCAGCAGACACTGTGCCTCCAGGTGTGACCAAAGCAATGTAAACTAATTGCATTGCTACGCCACAAGCGATTCCTAATTTTAAATCTCCTAAAATAATGCCACAAACTAATCCGCCGACTAAAGGACGCCCAATCGTATAATTTCCCACCGCTTGTCCAGCCATACAAGAATTTGAACACAGACAAGCAAATAGGCCTAAAATAGCCGCTTGTATCCAGTTGATTGTCATAATACTACTCTCCTCTTTTCAAAACTTCTAGAATCAGTAACCAAATTTAGCTTTAAAATGCGCCCAAGAACCAATTCGTTGATCAGGTAACAAGGCAAAATCCACTTTGTAACCAGCCTTTTCAATTTCTTCAAAAGCCGCTGCTTCTTCTGCTGTAAAGGATTGGTTATCCCCTAATTTAATTGTCCCTTCGCGGTCATTTCCCGGTCCAACATTAATCATTTTTACTTCACTTGGAACAAAATGCCAATCCACCAAAATTTTTTTCATATCCAAAGGGCTCTTTGTAATCAAAAAGTATTTTGACTTAGACGCTAATACTTTATCCTTTACATCAAAAAAATGCGCCATTGTCCAAATAAAGGTTTTTTTATCTTGTGCAGCTGCTTTATATGCTTCCTTTAAAATAGGGTTACTTGCTGCTTTGTCATTCACAGCTATAATGCCATCACAAGGCATTTCTTTAGTCCAACGTAAAGTAATTAAGCCATGAATCATTCGATCATCGATTCGAACAAAAGAAATTGACATGTTCATCTTCTCCTTTAGATATCCTCTTCAGTTATATCGCCTTCAGTTATAGTTAACTCTCTAATGCCATGACAAGCATCTGCTACTATCATTTTTTTCAAATCAGATAATTCACTAGTTTCTTTCAATAGAAGCGCATTTAAAGCCATTGGAAAATTCACTCCTCCAACAATCAGAGAATTTTCTAGCATTTTTTGCTTATCTAATACTTTACAAATAGTAGCAAGTGGACTCCCGCCTACAATATCAGCCAAAACGATTAGCCTCGTTTCCTGCGGTAATTTTTCAACTTCACAAAGAAACCGCTTACCAAAATTATCGGTAGATTCACCAGGTTGTAAGCCAAACACTCTGACTGTCTCTATATCATCGCCAGCAAACATTCCTAATGAATTTTTTAATCCTCTAGCAAAATCGCCATGACTGACCAGAACTAAATAAGTCATTTCCTCTCTCCTTTCTTAACATTTCTACTTCAAAATTTTTTAAATCACCTCTTTTTAAGAGTCCATAATACAACTTTTATAAAATGAAAATATTTGCTTCGTTCGCCTCACACTCCTTTGATAGCATGAATGTTTAACAACAGTACCTTTCTAAAATTAAAGTCATTCACTAAAAAAGTTCTAATGAATTTGGCTGTTGTAGCTTGATGACAAGGAACAATGACTTTCTTTATCCATAAAAACATTTAGTTGATTACGCTTAAAAAAATAAATAATATAGCAATTCCCAAAAAAGTTTCTTTTGAATAGTCCCTTTTCTAAATTTATTGATTCATTTTTTCAACTATTAGGTTAGCAAAGTCCCAACACACATTCCACCCACAATAGGTGTACATAGTTGTACATTATTCGGAGTTAATCAACTCATTTAAGCTATGGTAAAATAACTATATATCACTCCAATTTTCTAATTATATAGGTCATTCCAGGTCATCCTCTTTTGGATACAACAAAATGAACTTATATCGAATCTATGGTTTTATGCTCTTGATAAATTAAAAAGTAAAGTAGGGATATTTATATGTCAGCAAAAGAAAAAACGATGAAATATTGATTGGTAGGCCTCTTTTTGGGGATATTGTTATTAGCTCATCTAGATTTATTAGCTGAAAATCTTAGTTATCTTCTCTTAGGATTATTACTTTTACTTGTTGCATATCTAATCTTGGTAAAAAAATTTTATTTTTTCTCAAACTTGATTCCTAAAAATACTACTGATATAAATTTAGGTAAAAAATATGGTACGGCTTCTGGCATCGGCAGTTTAGTTATCGGGATTATTTTAATAATTCTGGGACTATTTTTATAGAAAAATAATTACTAAAATAAAACAAGCAGCGAAACCATAAAAAGTACACGAGTTCTTTTCTCGTGTACTTTTTATGGTTACCTGTATAGCCTTCAATTTGTTCCTTTGTTACTTCTTTTTCTTAATAATGCTCTTTACAGTGCCACATTAAAACAGCAATAAAAATTAATGAAGGGGAATTTAACTCAAATACCAATGATTATTATTTAAGACCGCTTTCTCAAATAACCCTCATTGATTACGTACTAATCGTGATAGACTCCTCGTTGCCATTTATCTAAAAATTCATCGAAAAAGTGCGCATCTTGTTGTTCTGGATGTTGTTTTTCAACTTGATTAATTTTTTCAATTAGTTGTTCGTTGTCTTCTGTTGGATGATAGTGTGCTTCAATAAAGGCAGCAGCGATATCACAGATCAAGAATTCTCCTGTTATTTTCCCACCGAAACCAATAACATTTGCGTTCAATTCCTCTTTCGCATACAACGCTGTAGTCATATCGCGAACTAAAGCAGAACGGATACCCGGCACTTTGTTAACCGCATTGTTAATTCCAACGCCTGTTCCGCAAATACATATACCCAAATCAGCCTGATTGCTCATTACGGCTTCTCCCACTTTTTTTCCGAAAATAGGATAGTGAGTTCGAGTAAAATCATACGTGCCTACATCTAAAATTTCATATCCCTTTGCTTTCAAAAAATCAGAAACTGCTATTTTGGTATCCGTCACAATATGATCACAACCAATGGCAATTTTCATAAAAACACTTCCTTTCTATTATTTGTTAAGCCATTTTATTTAACATATCTACACGTATTTGATGACGCCCGCCTGCATAATGACCTGTTAAGAATTCTTTTATTATGTTTTTGGCTAGTTCCGTTCCAACAATTTTTGCGCCCACCGTGATCATCCGAGCATTGTTGTGTTCTCGCGCCATATATGCAGAACGCTCATCTGACAACTCAGCGACAATCATTCCTTTAATTTTAGCAGCAGTCATAAAACTACCTGCCCCATAACCATCAAAAACGATTCCTAAACTTTCAGTATCCTTTAAAACTTCATGAGCAACAGCAAGCGTTGCTTCTATAAAGTCTTCCGAAGCACTTTCACTTTTATCGATTACCTCAACTTTTTCTTGCAATAAGTATTGTTTCATTTCTGCTTTTAATTTTATTCCATCTAAATCTGAACCAAGTATGACACGCATTTTGTTTTCCTCCTTACCTCGTGTATCTACTATTAAAATTCTGTCCCTTTCTTTAAACTCAAATCCCCTTCTCGAAAACATAATAAAACAATATCGAACTTTATTCAACATTTATTTTCTTTTTTGTTTATTATTGTTTAATATTGTGTTGACATCTTTTTGAAAGCGTTTTATATTATACTTGTAAATAAATAATAATATATTAAAGAAACGAGGGGTTCTATGGTTATTAAAACATCGATTTTTTCATTAGATACTACCTATATTTCAAACAAAAAAACACAAGAAGAAGTTTTTGAAGAAGTTTATTTAGACTTGTTAAAAAAGAAATTAGTTACACCTGATTTTCTAACTAATTTATTGGAACGAGAACATAACTATCCGACTGGTTTAAGTTTAACACCGATTGATCCTGCACTACCGAATATCGCCATTCCGCATACCGAAAGTACCTTTGTACGGACGACAAGAATTATCCCGATTAAATTGAAACAATCCTTATCATTTCATAACATGATTATCCCAGATGAAACGCTCTCTGTTTCCTTTCTTTTCATGATTTTAAATGAAAACGGTATTGAACAAACGGGTCTTTTAGCGACTATCATGGATTTTATTAACACGACAGACCGTTCATCACTATTGGCTTTTTTTCAATGTGAAGATAAAGAAGAAGTTTATCGTTTTTTACAAAAAAATTTTAAAGGAGAGATTTAACATGATTAAAATTTTAGCTGCATGTGGGGCTGGGGTAAACTCTAGCCATCAAATCAAATCTGCATTAGAAACAGAATTATCAAAAAGAGGCTACCAAGTTTCTTGCGATGCCGTAATGATTAAAGATATCAATCAAGAGATGCTATCCCATTATGATATTTTCGCCCAAATCGCCAAAACAGATTTGGGTTTCCCAATCACGATTCCTGTAGTTGATGCAGGCGCAATTCTTTATCGAATTCCAGCAATGGCTGAACCTGTTTATCAACAAATGGAAAGTATCATTCACTCTTTAAACAAATGATTTCCTTTTTAGACTAATTACTTACGCTTCATTGTCAACAATAACAAAACTAAGATAAAAATTTTGTTATCTTAGCTTATGAAGGAGAAAATAAATGAATACGATTATTGACCTAGCAAATACAATTTTTAAACCTTTAATTGATTTAGGTGCTGCTCCTTTAATGACTATTGTTTTAACACTGATTGCCCTTTGTTTTAAGGTAAAACCCACTCGCGCATTAGAAGGTGGTCTTAAACTAGGAATTGCTTTAACTGGTATCAGTGCTATTATAGGAATTTTAACTACTGCTTTCTCAGATGCAATGGCCTCTTTCGTAGAACGTACAGGAATTTCTTTAAATATTACTGATGTTGGTTGGGCACCTTTAGCCACCATCACTTGGGGATCTCCTTACACGCTTTACTTTCTTTTAATTATGGTGATTGTCAATGTCATTATGTTAATTCTAAATAAAACAAACACATTAGATGTGGATATTTTCGACATTTGGCATCTATCGATTGTTGGTTTATTTGCTATTTTTTGTGGCGCAAACTTAATAATTGCAACAATCTTAGTTATTTTCATAGGTGTTTTAAAAATTATCAATTCTGACTTAATGAAACCAACGTTTAACGATTTACTTAACGCCCCAGATACCAATCCTATGACTACCACACATATGAACTATATGATGAACCCAATCATTATGGTTTTTGATAAAATTTTTGATAAGCTTTTTCCTTGGTTAGACAAATACGATTTTGACGCTGCCAAATTGAATAGTAAAATTGGCTTTTGGGGATCAAAATTTGCCATCGGGATTTACTTAGGGATTTTTGTGGGTCTTTTAGCTGGCCAAACACCCACGCAAATTTTTTCTCTATCCTTTACGGCTGCAGTCTGTTTGGAACTATTCTCTTTAATTGGAACTTGGTTTATCGCTGCAGTTGAGCCTTTATCCCAAGGGATTACTGATTTTGCTTCGAATAAATTAAAAGGGCGTACACTTAATATTGGTTTAGATTGGCCTTTCTTAGCTGGTCGTGCTGAAATCTGGGCAGCAGCTAACGTATTGGCTCCAATTATGCTATTAGAAGCCATTGTCCTACCTGGCAATAAACTTTTACCACTTGGCGGAATTATTGCAATGGGTGTAACCCCTGCTCTACTAGTAGTTACAAGAGGTAAACTCATCCGAATGATTATCATTGGAGCAATCGAATTACCTTTGTTCTTATGGTCTGGTACCCTAATTGCACCGTTCGTTACCGAAACCGCAAAAAAAGTTGGCGCTTTCCCAGCGGGTCTAAATAATAATACTTTAATTTCACATACTACCATGGAAGGGCCAATGGAAAAATTCTTAGGATACTTAGTCGGCAATGCATCACAAGGTCAACTCGAATTTATTTTATACGCATGTCTGGCGCTAGTCGCCTATCTACTGATTTTCATTTGGTATGCAAAACAAATGAAGAAGCGAAATATTATTTATGCTCAAAAAGCTCAATAAGGGGAACTAAAAAGAAGAGGTGCATCTGCACCTCTTCTTTTTAGTAGATCACCCTGACAACTTTTTCCAATACTTTAGATGTGTCAAATTTATCTTTATTTGTAACTACCGCTGTCACTTCTTCTAATTGATAAAAAGAATAAAAATCCTGTTTCTCTACTTTAGAAGTATCCATTAACAAATATTTTTCTATTGAGTTATCTAATGCAATTGCTTGTGTTTGTCCTTCTTCAATAGTGGCTGTCATAATTTTATTATCTTTTAACGCATTGCAACTAAAAAATGCTTTATGAAAATGCATTTCTTCTAATGCTTTATTAGCGATTTCACCAAAAAAAGATTTAGTTAAAAGTCGCATTTCTCCACCAACCAAATAAATGGTCAACGCATTCTTTTTTTTACTTAACGTTTCAAACACAGGCAAACAGTTTGTTACTACTCTTAAATGTTTAAATTCCATTGCCTCGGCCAAAAGTTCAATAGTTGTTCCTGGTCCTAGGAAGATAGTTTCCTCTTCGTGAATTAAACTTAATGCTTTTTGGACAATTTCTTTTTTTTCAACACTATTAATAATTTGTTTATCAGCATGAGACAATTCATGTGGACGATATGTATTTAAACTGCTAGCTCCTCCATGTACTCGTTTTAAACGCCCCGCTGCTTCTAATTCTGTCAAATCTCTACGAACAGTCATATCCGAAACATTTAATCGTTCCATAATTTCAGTAACTTTGATTGCCCCTTTTTGATCTACTAGAGAGACTATCGCATTTAATCTTTCTTCTTTTAGCATTTTCATCGCTCCATTGTTAGTATATCTTTTATTCTACGATAAAATACTTACTATGAATACTAAAACATTTCTCCATTTATTTTAACATGAACGACGATTCGTAAAAAAATGACAATTTAGCCTATCTTTATATAAACAGATATCACTTCAACGATTGATTCAGATCTATTTGAGCCTAGTCAAATAGAGATCTAGCATAAAAACTTCCCAGAAAAACATCCCCTACTCTGAGCACCTCTATCCAAAAAAATAGCACATAGGCAAAGACAGGTTACTTATAAAAAGGTAAGCAACCCGCCTTTGCCTATGTTTAAGTAAACGATGTATTTCCCCTATTACTGATTCAAAGTCCTTAAAACTTTATAATCACTGTTTTGCACGAGTAAAACGCTACTTGGGTTATCGGGATAAGAAGCATTGCCATCAAACGATACAACAACAGTATTCGTACCAACTTTCGTGAATTGTGTATATGAGCCCCCAGCACCGCCCACGTTGGCAAAATGTAATGTCATAGTGTCGCCTTTTGTTTCTACCTCGCGCCAATTTGCCCGCTGATAGTTATGCCAGTCAATTTGAGTTGAAATTTCGTTTGCCGTGTTTTTATACATTCCTTCGTAAAAATCAATCGCTTCCTCTTTTGAAGACCACGGATTGACTGAAATATTTGGGATTTGTTCTTTAGTAATTGACGGGGCACCTACAATTTTTTCAAAGCCAGCCCTCAACTCTGCATTATCTGTTGCTCCAAAATACAGATAGCCATAAGGATCTCCTTGATTTTGCATCGTCACTAAAACTAAGGGATGATTGTTAACGATGGTGAATAAATACAAATGCTTTTGCATTTCTGGTTGCGTTTCTGCATCAGAGTAAACAGCAACTAACGCATATCCATCCTTCACTTGTCCATTTTCAGACCATTCTAAATAAATGGGATGCTGACCAATCGCTGGTTGCATAGTAACATTTCCTACTAGACCATCAGGCGCTTGGACGCCATTAAAATTGATTGAATTTCCTGGTGTATATTCTTTATACGTTTGGTTCATCCGTTGCCCCCAATCAGCCATAAATTGTTGTAGTTGTGCCTTTTTTTGCGCAGACCACAACTGATTTTCAGCTTTACTAGAAGCAGAAGAATTACTTTGAGTCGTACTAGATTTTGACTCCGTGCTCATTTGACTTGCTTGGCTGTTGTTAACGGTAACAGGTGCTTTCATTTCTGATGTTGCTGTCGGCTTGCTTGCAGTGCTGTCACCATTTTTGTTGGAAGAACATCCTGATAAAATACTCAATAAAAGACCTATCAAGATTATTTTTTTCATTGGGAATCCCTTCTTTCTGACAAGAATACTGTACTACTTTTCCCCTTTTCTCACCAGCAAAACTCGACTAAAAACGGCTATATTTATTTGTTATTTAATTGTCAATTTAAGTTGATTGTAAGCATCCCATAACCAAGGATGCACAACTTTAATATCGTGTTTCAAAATATAATCGATATAGAAATATGCGGCATTTTCTAAAGAACAATTTAAAGCTTGTAATAAACCATCTAAGTATGGTGGCTTCCCTTCTTGATCCCACTTTATTTTATCAGCGACAAACAAAACTAAATCTATGTCCGAATAGTTTTTCTTCAGTGTTGTATGGCATTCAATAGCTGATAAAATTTCATTGTCTTCAATACCAAAATCCATTTTCGCAATAGACTTAGAAATTTTTTGATGAATTATCATTGGAAAGGCCATTTCTGCTTCGTTTAATTCAATCCCATATTTTTGTGCGACATTAATTCTCTGATTATTTGGATAAACCGCAGAGATATCGTGTAAATATCCTGCAATACTTACTTTTTCTGGACTAGTTAAATATTTTTCACCAAGTTGATAGGCATACTCTCCAACTTCCATACAATGATAATACGTCTTCTCACAGTTTTTACTCACTAAATATTGTTTAATTTCATTTTTCAACACCTGTTGATGATCCATTTCCACAGCCCTTTCTCATTCCGATTACTCTTCTAGATAAATAAAGTATACTCCTTTCATCCTCTAGCAACCTTTTATTTTTTATTAAATAAACAACTAACTAAATTGAAAAAATTGAAACTTTTTGGTCCTCAAATTCGTCTATAACTAATAGGACGTTCAATTTTGTATAACGTGGAGGTGTATTTTTTAACTTTTTCATTAATCAAAGAGGAGTGAAAGTATGCGACATAAGAAAAGAAAATTCAAAATAAACGGGTATGTATTATTTAGTGCGTTAATCCTCATTGTTCTTGTTTTCATTCAAACGTTCCTATTAACTCAACCCAAGATAACAAGTAAAAATGATGATACTACGCAGACATCGACTAAAAATTCAACTGCAAAAAAAGATTCCCCGACCAAGTTAGAAAAGGAATCAACACACATGACTATTTCATCAAAAAAATATGCTTACTCAGCAGACAAAATCAGAAAATATATAACTGGAGAAGAACCTTACAAAGGTGAAAAATTAGTATTCTTAACCTTTGATGATGGCGTTAATAATCAAATAACCCCACAAGTCCTAGATGCATTAAAAAAGTATAACGTCCACGCAACTTTTTTTCTTGTAGGAAATACCCTAACTTCCGAAAATCAAAAGATAGTGAAACGCGAAGTTGCAGAAGGACATTCAATAGGCTTTCATAGTTCAACTCATGATTATGCAACGTTATATCCAAACGGGATTGTCAACACTGAAGAAATACAAGCGGAAATAGCAACCATGGAGAACTCTCTTAAAAAAATATTGGGCGAAACATTTCAAACAACTCTCTGGCGATACCCAGGAGGTCATATGTCATGGGGAGGTACAGAAAAATCTGATGAATTATTCAAACAACTTGGCATCCATTGGATTGACTGGAATGCGATGGTTGGGGATGCGGAGCCGTTAGACAGACAGCCTACTACAGTCGCAGAAATGCTCGCTTTCCATCAACATTCACTTGAGGTTTATCCGGATTATAATATTAGAGTAGTCTTAATGCATGATTCAGTAGATAAGGAATTAACAAAACAAGCATTGCCACAATTAATAGAGTTTTATCAAGCAAATGGTTATCAATTTGGTGTCTTATATTAGAGCAACTCGGAGCACTAAAGGAAGTATTTCTGGTCTTAGCCAATGTTGATTTTCTGCTTATAATGGCGAGCCTTATGGAAGCATCATTAATGCGTTTACGAATCTTGGCGTTAGTTGATAGTTAAGTTGTTTTAGAAATATATTCATTCGAAGTTATTTTTTTGTCTTGGCGTAACTAAAACATACTCCTCACGGAAAGGCCTGATAATTTTTTATTTAGTTATCAAAGGACGTAAGTAGGAAAATTAGGAGTTATTTTCTGTTTCATATCTATAACAACTTCTTCACTATACGCTTTATAAATTCTGAATAATAATTTTACTCACTTGATTTTCTTCTTTAATTACTTTTTTAAAATAAATCCAACAAATCCTTTTTTAGCATACATGCTAAAAAAGGATTTTAGTAAATATAATAATCCTTAGAATATTGTTGAACAATTTCTAAAATGAATCTGTGAGGAATACAGATACTAGTTTGCCCTGGTTCTGATATCCATCCTGTTTTCACCGCAATTTGATCTGGACTATTATCTTTTTTTACACGAACGTGCCCATTTTTAACTTCTATAGTATTATATTGCCCTTTTGATGGATAATATGTTTTGATAAATTCTTTTGAATCATCTAAATTTATACGCTCAATCTCTTTCCCATCTATCTTGACCACAGCATATTTAGTGTCGTCAAAACTTTTGGAGTTAAATGGCTTATTATGAAAAAAAATAAAATATGGAGAAAAAGAGATAGCTATTAAAAAGATAATAACTATTATGTCTCCTTTTTTCATCAGACCCTTTCTATACATTTTTATTAAGAATTAGTGAACTGTTTTTCCATTTGTTTCTGAACATCTTGTCTTTACTCACCTTTCTTCAAGAAATTGTTGAATTTGAATCCGTACATCATAGTCACAATCTTTGTCATTCAGTAATAATATTAATTCTTCTTTTAAACAAACAGGAACTTCCCAAAAACCATCTATTTTCCGGAAATAATCAGGGTCATAATTTTTAAAAAATGGGTACAATTTTAAAAATTCTTCAAAAGATAAATCATATTCTTCATAAAAGTCTTTAACTAATCCTTTTTTAAGAGCCTCTTCTGTTGGAGTGCCATTTTCATTAATAATATTCTTCATAACCATTATTCTGTATAATTCAGACTTATCATATCTTTCTTGTTCATAATCTTGATAAAATTTAAAGCTCTGTTCCACAAGTGGCGGATAAATAATATTCATTTTCTTCAATACTATTACCTCCTATTTTTTATCCATCACTTTTTTTCCACCATAATAGCCTTTTAAAGATACATGATGACTTTTACGATAATCACCAAGATTCTCATCAAACGAAATTTCAGGTTTTATTAATTTTCCATGTGTTCGACGCAATCTTTTTTTTGATTTCGATGTTCTTCTCGCTGGTACAGCCATATTTATTACCTCCTAAATTATAAACGTTTCTAAAATACTTTCCTAATTTGTAATCAGATTTGAATATTTAAAACATACTATTGATACACTAATAAACCGTAACACGCAATTGTGCATTACAGATAAAAAATACAAATCGTAATGATTACGTTTTAACAACGATATCTTATCAACCTTTTTTTAATTTGTCAATATCTTTATTTACATATTCTTATATATAAATAAATCACCTTCCCAACTTGAGTACTTACTTATATTTACCAAATGCTAATGGATTCAATCTGTAAGCATTTGCTTTCTTGATAATTGTTAACTAAATAAATTTGTACAACAAAAAATTCAATATATGCTGATGTGTGTACTTCACTAATAACAATTTTTATTTCATGCCTTTTTTGCTTGACCAAAACAGTAAAATTAAATATAATTCAAATGTAACTTAATCAGTTACATTAATATCAGGAAAAAGAAAGAGGTTTTTTATGAAAAAAATAGGATTGCTTTTATTCTCTATTGGACTTACTTCTTTGTTATTATCTTCTTGCTCAAATTATAATATGAGAAAAGATAATAACAGTAGCATAAGCACTAAGACTTCTAATGAGGAGGAAAATATAATGTACAAAAAAATACAAGGTATCGATGCTACTTATTTAATAATGAATCCTGATCCCGTGTTTGGCTCTACTGCAACAATTATCGAAAAAAACGGTAAGGGACTTTTAGTAGATACGCAATTTTCAAAAAAGGACGCAGATAAAATTGTCCAACTTGTAAAGTCAAACAATATTGATATTGAAACAATTTATATTTCATATAGTGATCCTGATTATTACTTTGGAACAAATCAAATAAAAAAATCTTTTCCTAAAGCAAATGTAGTAGCCACAGCTTCTACGATTTCACGGATTAAAGACACTTATAAATCAAAATTATCCGTATGGGCAGATACATTAAAGGAGAACGCACCAGACAAAATTATTATTCCAAATGAAATAAAGGAATCAATTAATTTAGAAGACGTAGAGTTTGAAATCTTTGGTAATGATATAAAAAAACAAACACTTTATAATAAAAACGATCAACTATTGGTAGGCGGTATTTTAGTTTCTACTGGTAGCCACTTATTTATGGCTGACACTAAATCTATTGACAGTCAATTACAATGGATAAATGATTTAAGTGAATTAGAATCCTTATCACTAAGAACAGTTATTCCTGGTCATTTTGAAGCTGGAAACCAATTTATGCCCCAAAATATTAAATTTACGAAAGAGTATATTGAAAAATTTATTACAGCTGAGAAAGAGAGCAAAGTAAGCAGTGAAATTATCACTAAAATGAAAAACTATTATCCAAAATTACCAGAAGGAAACCTTGAAATGAGTGCTAAAGTTGTAACCGGTGAAATGGATTGGGAATAACACTTTTAAAGTCACTAAGAATAGAGGGCAAGTTCATCGACGGATGAATTTGTCCTCTATTCTTAGTATATTTTACTTGTTTAGTATCTACTTTATTTGGCACGTTAGTTTGAGAAACTTAAACAGTATAATTCACTCTTTTATTACTTATCTCTGCTTTTATGTAAGACTTAGCTTCAAATGGTTGTGGAACTTTACCTGAAACTTCCCAATTTATTTTCTGATGTTCTCCATTTTACTTTACAAAGTCGGCAGAATACTTATACGAATAACTACCCTCTACCTCATTTCCAAGTGCATCTTTTTGTTACAACTTCTGCAGGAGTTAGTACATAGGTGGTGACGATTTTGTACGTACTATTATAATATTTGTAACCGAAGTATTGTATAAGTTTAGCCTTTTTTGTTCTTTTTCATACTTATACTAATTGTCCATTCAATTTAGCTTTAACAAGAACTATCACTACTCCGATAATTATTAATAGCCAGCCAATAATTGCTAAAGGTTTATTCGTGGTACGGTAAGGATAACCCCAATTCCACCCCCAAACAAATCTTGTTGTCATCATTAAAAGAATCAAGCCAATCGCTGCAATAATACTGCCAATAAGTATTACATAATCCATTTTGGTTCCTCCTCAATTTCTCTTGCTTGAAAATATATTTTACAAAGTACATTTATATAGAAATCTAACTTTTATCTACAAATGAATATAAAAATGCATTGAACTAAAAAACTAATCTAAGGTAACTGTTTATAGAGACTAAGCTTTATATAAATTTAGAAATAATACCTAAAAATAAAAAAATATTTTTGCTGTTTGTTCTTTTGTTTTTGTCTTTTTAAATCTCTTAATTGTTTTAATGACATCTAATATAATAGTTTAAAGCAGAGCCTATAAGTATTAATAACTTGCCTTCAATTGTTTTAACCATTAAACTAATTTCACTATATTAAAAACTGGAGAGATTTTTTTGTTTTACTTTCCTCCTTTGTTTTTTTGTTATGTTTTATAAACACTAAATATACTCATATAAGAAAATACAACAACAGAGTGTACAGAAAGGAAAACTTTTCTGTACACTCTCGTATGACTTTAATTTTAAAGGTGCTTTCATTTATTCCCATATAGTACTGAAAAATAGGACTTAACGAATTACAACTGCAAAATTCCTCTCATTATATATACTTTCAAAGGTATTTTTATTGATCCAATATTTACCGGAAATCGGATCAGATACGTGAACCGTTCCATTTTTTAAATCGTAGCCATCTAATGTCACTGCATGATTATTATTTACCGCTTTACCAAAATCCGATATTCCCCATCGTGCCGGTTGAAATTTTATCGTCACCCAAGCAACAATTGGATTATTATTTTTCACTTCCTCTAGTAATTCATCTAAAGAATGACCTGACATATCTTGTACATCTCCATATACTTTTCCCCATTTTACTAAAGGCACAGGATAGATAGCAGAGTAAGTCCATGAGTTTTCAACAAAAGGACTACCTACAAATCCATCATAAGGATTTCCATTAGGAGAGATAGGAATTGTTTTTAAAAATTTGATTAAGTCCCAATCAGGAATTTTTCCTTTATACTGTAAGCCTTGTAATAGTGAAGCCCCCTCACACCCACTAGGCGCTCCTAAGGCATACTGATCATAATTTTTCACTCCAAGTAAGTTGTAATCTTCAGAAGCAAAAGCATTGGTACCAACTATAAAGAATAAGCCAAGTAAAGGTAGAATAAACGATTTTTTTAGTATAGTAACTGTATTTCTATTTATACTCGTTCACCTCTTTAAAATTTATTAAATGCATAATCCTACTGTCATTTTCTAAATTTAAAATGGATTTGACTGTGAAATACCTATTTGCAAGCGATCCAACGGTTCTCCAAAGATTCCTGCATAACTGTCTAGTCCAGGAATAGAACCATTATCTGCACTTACTTTTAACCAGCCTGATCGTTTCGTAGTTTGTGAACGATAGTAAGCCTGTGATAATTTTTCTCCCTTAGGAGTTATATAGTTTAGCTGAACACCATCAATTGCTTGTCCAGGCATACCTGCCGCTCCATTTACTGTATCGCTCTTATCCCCTTTACTTACCCAAGGCAACCATCCGCTTTGAGCCGTGTGAACACGATATTTCATTTGCCCTTTATCTACCTTTATATAAAGCATATCATGTTGACGATTAGGGTAACCTGCGAAACCATCATTGGTATTGTTAAAGTTGGTTACTTCTGGTAACCATGAACCTCCGAGGACCCGCAATCCGTAACGAACATTTGTTGTGAAATTTTTTGGTCCTGGATTTGGAGGCGTAGGCGTAGATCCTCCTTGAAGTATAGGAATTGGGTTAAACCAAGTGCCATCATCTTTATTCCAAGAAGAATGAGCAGAACGCCATTCTTTTTTTGTCATTCCTAAATGTAAATGACTAGAAGTAAACTTTCCTATCAGCTGTCCTTTTTTAACAGTTTGTCCAGTGCTAACTTTAATATCTCCAACATTTCGGCTAAATTCTTGATAAATCACATTTGTGTTTCCCGCTTGTAGTACAATAAATGCACCTAATGAGCCTCCACCTACAGGATCCCAACCAGCATATAAAATTTTACCATCATGCACAGCATACACACTGCCATTTCCATAAATAGCAGAACCAAAGTCAAACCCATCATGGAAATAAGTACCTCCTCGGTTAAATGCAGTGTTCCCGAATTGTTGTCCTTCTTCATATCTTCCCGTATATGGTTTGCCCAGTGGCCACGACCACTCATTAGAAGCTGCGTTGACAGAATAAGAAGAAAACGCCAAAGAAACAACGATAGATAATACCCCTAGAATAGAAAGTAAAATATTTTTCATAGAAACCCCTCCTAATTAATATTTATTACAAGACTAACGTACTGCGACACACGATTTACAGAGTATCCCCCAATGTTATTGGATTTTAGTCAATTGATCTGATTTTATAGTTAGGCACCAACTTAATGATTCTTTTAAACAAAAAATTTGATTTAACAGTATTTTTAACTAGTACAACAGGTACTTCTAGAACTAATTCATCTAATGCTTCATGAGATAGATTAATAACAACCAGAACCTTAATTGTGATTTATTTTTTTATTTTACTAACATAAAGTCCTATTACAAAAATAATGGTTCCTACAACAGAAATCGCAAAAGAATTTAATAGTACTTTTTGAAAGGCTTCTCCTTTAATTAAAAACCAAATACAAGAGCTTAGTAATATTACAAAGAACGAATATAACACTAAAACCACATCTTTATTTTTCATTAAAACCACATACACCTTCCAAAACTCCAAATTAGTGACGCTGCTGCTGCCGCAGGCAAAAGACCTTTAAAAGCATACTTTGCTACCAACTTAGCTACTTCTGCGGCTGCTTTTCTTTGTAGAAGACCTACAATACCACCACTAAGTAGACCTTGTATAGCAGAAACTCCTAAAGTATCTTGGATGGCTGTGATAGCACATTGCTTGGCATCTGCACGTTTAAATCGCGTTTGTTGAATATCTTCTTTTACTTGATTTTCAAGTTTAGTTAACTCAGCCGCATGACCATATTTAGCATATAAAACATTGAAATTTAAAGATTCGACGTTACCTAAATCATCATAGGTTACTGCATTATCAAAAATGGAATTTCAATCGTTTTCAAATTCTCTAGAGAATTTTTCTTGTTCAACAGTATTCAATGGCTGTCTCTCTAAATTTTCATTCGTAGCAGCATAAACACTTGCACCAGCACTAGCAAATATACTCAATGCCATAAGTAACGTCATTGCCAAACAGAAGAACTTTGATTTTTTAGAAAAAGTAATTTCCATGTTTAAGTCCCTACTTTCTTTTTTTGTTGGTTACAATTATAGCGATATTAAAGATAGTTTGCTATCAAAATCCCTATTTAACGTTTATCCCATCTTAAAAGAACGCAAACTTCTTAGAATTGTGTTTTCTTTTGTTCTTCGCCAGTTCCTTTTAAACATTAAACTGAATTAAATATATAATAGAGACAGTTACTTAGGGGAGAACCATTACTAAAATTTTTCTTACTGATTTTTATTATCTAAAAACACACTCTTTTGAAATTGAGAATTACTTCTGACATGCATGACTACCGAATGTCTTGTTCTAATACCCATTTGTTAATTCCTGAAAGAAAATAGGCTAATTTTGAATTAGAGCGTCTAAAAGGTTTCACTTTTAGAGCGGTATATTGTTTATTTCTTACATTAGTTGGAATTGCTTCTCCAGTTTGATATTGACTAGCTTTTGATAATAAAGTTACTTTTTTATTAAGCAGTGGCGTAGGAAACTCTTTTACATCCTGCTCTAATACCCACTTATTTATCCCCTCTAAATAATAAGCTACCTTAGAACTCGATTGTGAAATGCTTTTTACATCCTTGATAATGTACTCTTTATTTCTTAAATCAGTAGGAATTTTTTCTCCAGTTTGATAGTAAGTAGCTCTTGATAATAAAGTAGCAATTTTACCTTTCATTGCATAATTTATTGGTTCTTTTCTAAAATTAATACCAGAATACTTCCATGAATAAACATTATCATTTAATTTCCAGTTACTCATATCTTTTTGATTAGTTAACATCACTTTTTGCCACCAAGGATTCCAAAAGTAGTAATAAGAATCTAACGTATTATTTTTGGCTATAATATAACCGATGACAGTAACTCCATGTGATTTTGCAGGATTATAATTCTGAGTAACGTTGTCTAAATGAACATACACTGGAGCCTTTTTATCAATTTGTGTTTGAACTTCCGCTGGTGTCAATCGACTATTTTTTATATCCAAAGTATAACCATATTCCTTTTGCATAGTTTGAACGGTATGTGCAAAAGGTTTACTTGTAATATACTTCCCATCTACTAATTCTGCTTCTGAGGCAGTACGAAAAGCTTTTTTGATGAGCGTTTTTGCATTGGTTATGGCTTTCCCTTCAATCGAATTAATCATTGTAGATAACGTATAAAATGCACACCATGGTTCTAATCCTTGCGTTTCTGTAATCATCCAATTAGGGATAATATTTCGATTATACTCTGGAACCGTATCATCAGGTACAGAACGTTTCTTTCTATTAAAGTTGTCTACCGATTGCTTAATATCAACTGCTTGTTCACGAGTTGGTTCTTCTGCAGACAGAAGTTGGTGGCTCTCGCTATCAAGGTTCAAAGAAAAGCTGGTACCTTCTGCTGTAGGTGTTAGTCTATTTAACAGCTCAACAAACTGACTAGAAATCGTTAGCGATGGCGTATTGTTCATTAAAGAAACTTCTAATAAATCATGAATAAGCCCAGATTCTTTATCGATAATAGGAAAATAGGCTGTTTGAGTATCTGTTTCATTAGTTAAAGTAAATGGCTGCCCCAAATAAAAATCATCTGTACTTAAAGGTTCTGTATTTTCCACTACAGACAAGTTCTCAAAATAAAATTGCCAATCTTGCTGTGCATACATCCTCAATTCTGAAGGTACTTCTTTTGTTTGAATGAACAGTGGAGTATTATCACCATCCATTGCTGAAGCATTAATTCCAAACAAAAGGCTTGTTAAAAACAAGCCTATCCCTAAAATGTATTTTTTCACGGTCCTTTCAACCTCTCTTACTTAAGAATAATCATACCTATAAAGGTATAATCTTTTTGCGGTGTATTATTCACTGAAAAATCCGTAACAGTTAACTTATTTTTATTCGTCAACGTAGTCAGGCTAGAAGGATAGATATAGTTCGACATCCAGATACTTGTACTCATAAATGGTTCTTTAATATTTTCACCATCTGGAGCAACGTATACGTATCCATGCGCTACAGCTAATAAATAAGGTTCCATCCAATCGGTTTTGTTTGGTTTATAACATAGTAATACTGGATGATCTTTATCAAGCTCACTCTTCACTTGGTTGAAATTAAGTTCATTCTTCGTTGCATCAAGCCATTCCATATTTACCCCAATAGAAGTGGCATAGCGAATGCAATCTTTAATAGACACAGAAGCATTATTAAATTCTTTGTCTGTCTTTTTTGGATATACAAATTTTAGTATCGTTTTTGCTGTAATATCTTTTCTATTTGTTTTAAAGTTCAACACTTTAGCAAAAGAATGCTCTATTCCTTGTAAATCATAATGTTGATCATTCGTTTCGAAATTAGCCAAACTCTTCATTTCAGGAGCAGCGTTTACCACATAACCTGATCCCACAAAAAGGATTACTAGTAAAATGGTAGAGATAACTTTCTTCATTTAATTCACCTAACAATTCATTTTAAATTTTGAAATACCAACATAAGAAAGTACAACTAGTAAAAATCCAGCCAACACAACTAAAATAGAGGACATATTTATACGCCAATTTCCACTAATGTTATAAGAATTCAGCAGCCCATAGGTTCCTAGTACGACACTTACTAAACCTAATAGAAAAATTATCCCAAAAAAAGTGTACACTAACATTCTTAATTTTCTTGAAGAACTACTTGTTTCTCTTGTTTTAAATAAAGTGTATATAATCAAAAACGCAAGAATAATAGAAATTAGTTGAACCATCAATATGTCTCCTTCTTACTAATTAAGTCTAGTATCATACATCTTCATGGAAAATATTTTTTTTATCCATATAACCTTTGTAAGAGATTGCAAATAAAAATATGGATATCAAGATAATTTTAAAATTTTTAAACTCGTCAAAAACAAAGTAAGCATAAAGAAAAGATATACCACCTAAAAAAATACAAGCAATAGAAATATTAAACGAAAATTTAACAAATAAGTAGAATTTATTCTTTATTTTTTCATTCAAAATCCCTATAGTAGCGATAAAAACTGAGACTATAAAGATTATTAGGATTAACCCTATTACAAGGTACATCTTTTTCAATCCTTTCGTAAACTCTATTAAGTTAATTCAATGTAGCCATTATTGGGTATTTTGTCAATAGAATCTAATAATTTTGCAGCCTGCTTTCCAGGACTTAGAATCGCACTAATAATTAATCCAACTGCTTTATCTTGTAAATAGTTTTTCGCGCCTTTTATTCCTAGCTTCTCGCTTTCTTTAATAATTACTGGAATCATTTCTTTCTTTACAAATTTCTTTGCACCTTCTTGACCCAATGCTTTAACCATTGCAGACACTGACCCAAAACCTCCGATAATTAATACAACATTAAGCGCAGTATCTAAAACTGTTCCTAAGACGTCAACAGAAATCAAACCATGTCCAGCATTTCTAGGTTGTATTATAAAACCTTGCATAGCGTTTGATAGATATTGTTTATATTGCTCTCTAGACATCCCATTTGTACTTCCATTTTGTAAAGCAATATCATATTGTAGATCTAAAACTTTGTTATATAATTCTAATTGAACAGGAGTCATATTTTCTTTATTGAATTCGGTTTCAAATAGAGAAACTCCTTTGTATTGATTGGCTAGCGCCTCCATCCGTTGCTCTAACTCTTTTGTTGTAGAATTTACTTGTACATAGTTACTCTCTTCATTTGCGTATACTGTAGCCCCTGTTGTTAATATCGGTGATAATCCTAATAACATTGCAACCCCAGTAGTAATACATATTCTCTTTTTCAATATTATACCTCCTATTAGTAGTTTTCTTCTACTAAAAAAGTATATATTCATCAACTATTTACCGTCACTCAAATTCCTTAAATACACTATATTTCTCCCTATATCGTTAATAATCTGGGAACTTTCCTTTTTTTTGCATTCACTTGTATCTTCTTGAATCATCTTATTCTTTATAATTGAATCAATAGCTGTTTTTCTCGGAAAGCCACACAAGACTTCTTCTAACGCAAGTTCCATTTTCGCTTTTTTTGATTCTTTCTTTTTTACTTTCATGGTACAGTTTCTTTAATTGATTTTTTTCGATTCTATGTCAAGAATTCGAACAAAAAAACGTGAAACGGAACCATTCTTTTTCAAAACTAAATCTTTCGCTTTTAATGAAGCAGTTTGTGAACGTATTTGTTCTTTCTCGATAAATGAACGTGCGATGTCAATAAGCTCTTCATCTGAATGGTGATTCCATTGATAATGTTGATTTTCTTTCCTATCAATTTTTCTTAATAAGTTATTCCAAGAGCCATATCTTTGAATAATAAACCAGACACTGGGAACTTCTTTGGGAAACTCGTTTAATTTTTCTTGATATTGACTACATGTTTTTATGCTATTTTCTTCGATAAATTGACTAATTTTAAGAAGTAATTAAAGCTCGTTCATATTTTCCAGAATGCCCCTTCTATCTACTTTTTCATAATGTACCTCTAAATAACTATTTGGAACAGTGTGACACAATCCCTTTTTCGTAAAAGGTAATTGTTTTGGTATTTTCTCAAAAGCCCGCTCTTTTTTGCAAGCCTTGGCTCAAAACTGCAAAATTCGGTCAACATTTTGATATTTTTCGGATGACTTCTGCCGTCAATTTTTCTCTGCTATTTGACACTCTTTTGACCACCTTAATCATCAAATTGAGAAAAGCTAGGACAATTTGAGGAAATTTTTGAATCATTGTCCAAAATTTTGATCTTGAGAAAAGCAAAAAGTCCTTGTTAGACAAGGACTTTTCACACTTATGCGACTTCAAAAAAAGTCAATGTTGATTTTCTACTTAATTACACAAAAAAACACCCTCTTGCTGAGCAAGAGGGTGTTCGTTTGTCGAATAGTAAAGATTAACGACGGATTTCTTTGATACGAGCTGCTTTTCCGTGTAATGCGCGTAAGTAGTAAAGTTTTGCACGACGTACTTTACCGTAGCGAACCACTTCAATTTGAGCAACACGTGGTGTGTGTAATGGGAATGTACGTTCCACACCAACACCATTTGAAACTTTACGTACTGTGTAAGTTTCGCTGATTCCAGCACCACGGCGTTTAATTACAACACCTTCGAATAACTGGATACGTTCACGAGTACCTTCGACTACTTTCGCATGAACGCGAACAGTGTCACCAGGGCGGAACGCAGGAATATCCGTACGTAATTGTTCTTGTGTTAATTCTTGAATTAATGGATTCATTTTATCCTTCTCCTTATTCCCAAATATTCTTATGGTCACTTCTGCCACAGCGGAATATTGTAATAGTTAGAGCGCATTGCACTCACCAAATTAGTTTACCACAGACAAAATAAGCTGTAAAGAGAATTTTCTTGAAAGTTCCCTTATTTTTGCTCTTCTTGTTTAATTTCCTCTAATAACTTCAACATTTCAGGCGTCATTTCTACTGATTCCAACATGTCAGGTCGACGTAAAAAGGTCCGTCGTAATGATTCTTTTAGTTGCCATTCTGCAATTAATTTATGGTTACCATTCGTTAGCACGGCAGGGACTTCCATATCGTTGAAAATAGCAGGTCTGGTATATTGTGGATGCTCCAATAGGCCAGTGGAATGTGAATCCGTTTGTGCAGAAAGATTGTTACCTAAGACATCAGGTAATAAACGGACTGTCGCATCAATCATGACCATTGCGCCTAATTCGCCCCCTGTTAAAACGTAATCCCCCAATGAAACTTCATCTGTGACCATCGTGCGAATTCGCTCATCATAGCCTTCATAATGTCCACAAATAAAAACTAAATGTTCTTCTTGTGAAAATTCCTCGGCCATTTTCTGATTAAACGGTTTTCCTGCTGGATCTAATAAGATGACCCGTTTTGGTTGCTGGTTTGTCTCTTCTTCAATTGCCTTTAGGTTATCATAGATCGGTTGTACTTTTAAAAGCATCCCCGCGCCACCGCCATACGGATAATCATCGACCGTTTGGTGTTTGTTATCTGAAAAATCGCGAAAATTAGAGACATTCAATTCTAATAACTGCTTTTCCCGAGCTTTCCCAATAATTGATTCCCCCATTGGTCCTTCAAACATTCTAGGAAAAAGAGTTAATACATCAATTCTCATCGTCAATCAATCCTTCTGGAATGTCCACATCAATCCGTTGATTTTCGACGTCGACTTTTGTAACAACGCCTTCAATATACGGTAAAAGTAAATCTTTTTTCTTTGGTCGTTGGACGACCCACACATCATTCGCACCAGGAGATAAAATTTCTTTAATTTTTCCCAGTTCACTACCGGTTTCATCATAAACAGTGGCACCAATGATTTGGTGATAATAAAATTCGTCCTCTCCCAATTCAGCGAGATTGTCTTTTGCAACTTTTAAAATACCGTCACGATATTTTTCAACATCATTGATATTTGGATGTCCTTCAAAGCTTAAAATGTCAAAATTCTTATGCTTGCGGTGGGACTCCACGACCAATTCAATTGGTGCTTTTTTCTCTTGAAATAGCAGTAACGTTGCCCCTTTTTGATAACGTTCTTCTGGAAAATCCGTTTTCGAAATGACCCGAACTTCCCCTTTGATTCCTTGTGTGTTCACAATTTTTCCTACATTTAAATAATCTGTCACGTGAAAGCCTCTCTTCCTTGTATTTCATCTTTCCTATTCTACCATTTCTTACGCGCAAATTCTATGAAAAAACAAAGGCCAACTTTTCTAGTCAGCCTTTGTTTTTATTAATTCGTTAAACCAGTTAATGTGCCATAAATTAAAAATAAATTCAATAACGTCAAGGCAATAGCAATAATCCAAGCTAAAAATTTCACCCACGCTGGATTCGCAAATTGGCCCATTAATTTTTTATCACTTGTATACATCGTTAAAGGAATAATCGACACTGGCAAAGCAATACTTAGGAAAACTTGCGTATAAAGTAACAAGTCTTCAACAGCCGTTTCGCTACCGCCATAAATAATGACACAGATAATGACTGGCACAATTGCTAACAAACGAGTTAACACTCGTCGTGCCCACAACGGCATTTTTAAATGGATGAAGCCTTCCATTACAATTTGTCCTGACAGCGTACCTGTAATCGTTGAATTTTGACCCGAAGCCAGTAAAGCAATTGCAAAAAGAATACTTAACACTGGGCTAGCAATATTACCAACAATATCTGGATTTTTCAGAGCATCAAATAAATCAACAAATTTACCTAATTCACTGTTGGTTCCATAAAATAATGCTCCTCCTAAAATTAACAACAAACAATTTACGACAAAAGCGACAGTTAATTGAATATTTGAATCCCAAGTAGTGAAACGAATTGCTTTGGCTTTCTCAGCATCATCGTTACGATCAAATTTCCGTGCTTGAGCAATGGAAGAATGCAAATATAAGTTATGAGGCATGACTGTCGCTCCAACGATTCCCAAGGCTAAAAATAACATGGATTTATCTGTCGCTATTTTTGTGTCTGGAATAAAACCTCGTAATACTTCACCAACATTTGGATCTGCTAATGCCACTTCATAAGCAAAAACAAAAAAGATGACTGCAATTAAACAAGAAACAATTGCTTCGATTTTGCGAAAGCCTAACTTTGTCAGTAGCAAAAGTAATAAAACATCAAACGTTGTTATCAACACACCAATTAATAATGGAAAACCAAATAATAATTGCAAAGCAACGGCACCACCAATTACCTCAGCGATATCTGTTGCCATTATGGCTAACTCCGTCACCACCCACAAGGCAACGCCCGTTCGTTTACTTGTATGCTCTCTAGTCGCTTGGGCTAAATCCATTCCTGTCACGATTCCTAAGCGCGCAGCCATACTTTGTAGTAACATGGCAACTAAACTAGAAAGTAAAATCACACTAAGTAACGTGTACTTATATTCCGCTCCGCCAGCAATTGACGTAATCCAATTTCCTGGATCCATATAACCAACAGCCACTAAAGCGCCAGGTCCGCTATAGGCTAGCAAAGTTCGCCAAAAGCTAGCGTTTTTAGGTACCTCGACGGTATTATTTATCTCTTCTAAACTAGGTCCATTTGCATAATTAAGCATTTTTTCCGTTTTCTTTTCTTTCATCCAACATCCCTCAATCTATCTTGTTCACACATTTCACTTTTAGGTATACCTAAAACTAGTTAACATAATTATAGTCTTCTTATTCTTCGTTGTAAACTGTTACATTTTAATTTTTTAAGCACTTTCGCTATAAATCGTTTGGTTTTTACCAAAAAATCCCTTACACTTATTTTATCATAGATCGGAGGTTATGAGGATGAAGTTAGATATGGTCGGTATTATCGTCAACGATATGACACAAGCACTCTCTTTTTACCAAACACTAGGTTTTAACGTGCTGGGAGAAGCTTCGCCTGATTACACAGAATTACAAAACAATGGCGTCAGGATTTCTTTAAATTCACTACAAATGATTACTGGTGTCTATGGGTTTGCGCCTAGCCAACAAGGCGATAAAATCGAACTTGCTTTTCTTTGTGAAACGGCCGCAGAAGTTGATAACACCGTGAAAAAAATGAGCCAAGCTGGTTACATTGTTTTTAAAGAACCTTGGAATGCACCTTGGGGCCAACGATACGCAATCATTAAAGACGTGGATGCAAATTTAATTTCACTCTTTGCCCCTCTATAATATTACTAAAAGATGCGCCACTTTCGTTTCTTTTACTCTCTTTCGAAAGATCAGTGCAGAATGGGTCTTAAGTAGGATGTCTTTTCTGTCTCTTTTTTTGTATAATAAACTTATCAAATGATGCGTATCTTACAACTTTGTTCGTTTGCAGAAAGAACAAACGATGTTTTTTATTGATGAAAAGTTATATACTAAAAGTACGATGAGTATAACTAAAGGAGATGAGAAATGTGAGTGTTACCCTATCTAGAAAAATTGTTAATATTATTTCCATTTTGGGCATTGTTGCAACCATAATTGCAACCATCTATTTTATCCGATTAGGTGTCTTCAAGGACATCAATGCACTAAGAGGACTAGTAGGGCAATCTGTCATTCTCGGTCCGATTATTTTCATGTTAATTCAGATTATTCAAGTGGTTATTCCGATTATTCCTGGTGGTGTTAGCTGTGCTGCAGGGGTCTTGATTTTCGGGCCAACAATGGGCTTCGTCTATAATTACGTTGGTATTGCACTTGGCTCTATTATCATTTTCTTATTAGGTCGTAATTATGGGAAACCATTCATTATGAGCCTTGTCAGTGATAAAACATATAACAAGTATATCGGTTGGTTAGACAATGAAAAACGTTTTGAACGATTGTTTGCTTTAGCAATTTTCTTCCCGATTGCACCGGATGATGCGCTTTGTTTAATGGCCGGTTTAACAAAAATGTCTGTGAAAAAATTTACTCTGATTATTTTATTAGCAAAACCTGCTTCTATCTATTTATATAGTCTTGCGTTAATTTATGGCGGTACATTTTTAACTAGCTTACTGGGAATGTAAAATAAATAAAAAAGCGAACGGACTAAATCAAAACTCTGCCTGTGTCAGTTTGATTTAGTCCTTTTATTATGGAATTTTGGTAGAAACTGGGGGACTTTTGATGTTTAGTTATTTTAAAAATAGTATTGTGAATACGCTAGATTTTCTTAAAGGGACAACGGCGTATTTTCGCGATGTGCTCTTGATGCACGGATTTATGTTATTCGTTCTATTGCCTTTATTGACAAGTTTGTCCAAATTGGTACTCAAAGAAGGTGGGATTGATTATATTTCCTACGATAACTTAGGGGCAATTGCTACGCAACATCCCTATGTCCTTTTGACTTTTCTACTAATTGGGCTGTTAATTTTACTAGCGCTCTTTTTTGAATTTACCTTTTTATTGCTTAGTGTTTATTTTATTAAGAAAAAGCAACCAATTACTCTAACGCAATTATTGCACGGCACCTTGCTTCAGATCAAAAAAGTTCGAGGAATTACCTTTCTGTTTTTCCTGGCATATTTCTTTTTGATTTTACCATTAAGTGGGTTAACCTTCCGCTCTTATTTATTAACAAGAGTTAAGATTCCAGCCTTTATCTTAGATTTTATTTTTGCAAATCGCGTCATTATTATTATTGGTTTCGTATTGTTAGAACTGATTATCTTATATTTAGCGATTCGACTTGCTTTTGCCCTTCCAGAGTTGATTTTACGTGATGTTGGTTTTCGTGAGTCTTTAAAACGTAGTTGGCAAATTACAAAGCGACGCTTTTTCCAGATTTTAGGACAATTTATTATCATTGGTGGAACTGTTTTAGGGATTTTTACGGCTGGCTATTTCTTGATATTTTTAGGTCAAACCGCCGTCGAAACGTTTAAACCTGAGTGGTCTTTACCTAGCGCTGTCATCGCTATGACGCTCCTTCAGGTTATGATGCTCTTAAACTTGGTGTTGTCTAGTGTTGCTATTTTTTACATTATTGTTGATGATATGGAGGATGAAGGGATTTTGCCTGACACGCCAGAATGGTTCACCCCGAAATCAGAGGTTCGGGTAGAATGGACCACCTTCAGAGTCGTTCTTTTTTGTTTGATTGCAATCATCTTCGGAATTGGTGTAGGCACCTATAATACGAATTACCTAAGTCATACACCTGACCGAAAACCGGTTACCATCTCCCATCGTGGTGTTAATGGTAACAATGGCGTTCAAAACACCTTGGATTCTTTAATCGAGACCAATAAGGCAAAACCTGATTATGTTGAAATGGATATTCAAGAAACCAAAGACCATCAATTTATTGTCATGCACGATTTTAATTTACGGGCGTTAACGGGCGTTAATAAACGACCGAATCAATTAACACTTAAAGAATTAACGAATATGAATGTCACAGAAAATGGTCAAACTGCTAAAATGGTTTCTTTCGATGATTATTTAGCCAAAGCCAATCAATTAAAACAACGTTTATTAATTGAAATCAAAACCACGCCTCAAGATAGCCCTGATTTAGTACAGCGCTTTGTCAAACAATACCGTGAAAATATTTTAGAAAACGGCCATATCCTTCATACCTTAACCTATGATACGGCGATGGCCTTAAAGAAAGAAGAACCACGCTTTTATGTAGGCTACGTTATTCCTTTTAACATTGTGGGACCACCTAAAATGCCAGTTGACTTTTTTACTATGGAATACAGTACAATGAATCGTAACTTTGTAAATGCCGCTCATCATGATGGGAAAAAGGTTTATGCTTGGACAGCAAATGATGAAGATGTTATGACGCGAATGATTTTTTATGGCGTCGATGGCATCATTACCGATCAGCTCAGTCTACTGAACGAAACAATGAAAACCGATTTAGAAAATCCAACATACTCCGATAAACTGTTGAATTTCGCTATTGGAATGGGTTAAAAAAAGAGCCAATCTGCTGAGCAGATTGGCTCTTTTGCGTTCATGTTAGTTGTTTTTACCAAAAATTCTTAAGAAAGCTAAGAATAAGTTGATGAAGTCAAGGTATAATTGTAATGCGAAGAAAACGGCCATCCCAGTACCTGCTTGATCACCTGTTTGCGCATAGACTTGGCGTATACGTTGGTTATCATAAGCAGTAATCCCTGAGAAAATTAGGACCATTAAAATGGAAATAAAGAATTCTACAGCACTACTGTGTAAAAGGAACATATTTAGCAACATCGCAATGATGATTCCGATTAAGGCACTATAAGCGGCATGACCAACTGCTGATAGGTCTTTCTTCGTAAAGACACCTACTAATGACATTGCGCCAAAGGTAGCTGCTGCACTTAAAAATGCGCCGGCCACTGTTCCACCAGTATACATTAATAACGTCACGGATAAAGTGACACCATTTAATAATGCATACGCAACAAATCCTGCAATCGCAATGGTTGGATTCTTCTGTGCTTTTGCGCCTAGATATAAAACTAAGCCAATTTCAACAAGCCAAATCATCCAAAAAGCTAAGCTTGATTGGAATAAAGTAGCTAGAACAGGTAAAAAGACAGTTGTCATTGCATAAGCCATGATTGCGCTAATACCAATTCCTAACGCTAAAAATCCGTAAATTTTGGCATAAAATTTATTCAAACCTGTGCCAGTTTGGATATACTCTTGATTATTCATAAGTTAAAGTCCCTTCTTTCTCTGTTAGTTCATCAATCGTCACTTGGGGTGGTTGAACCATCACCACTGCATCTAACACGCGATTTTCTTGCTCATTAACAGCCTCAACTGAAATGGTAATCACATCTTTCATTTTGTCGACTTTGATTACTTCTAATTGGAAAGTCAATGTTTCGTAATGAAAAACGGGTTCCACAAAGTTAACAGAGAAATTCACAACATGTGAACCTGGTCCTGGTAAATGTTTTGAAATCGCACTAGTGATAATTCCCATCAGCATAATTGATGGTACGATTGGTTTTTCATATTCTGTTTTTTGGGCATAATCATGTTGGATATATAAAGGATTCGCATCATTGGTCAAGCCCAAGTAAAGTAATAAGTCCTTGTCTTCAATTGACTCTGTCAAGGACAACGAATCTCCCTCTTCGATATCTTCGATGGTTTTGCCTAATTTTCTCGGTTTTCCGATATTCAAATTAGTACACCTCCGTTATTGATAAGATAATTGTACCAAAATGTACTTAAAAGGCAAGCTAAAAAGTAGTCCTTAAAGGATGTTTAAACAAAACCAACTTATCTGCCATGCTAGATTTTAAAAATAAACAACGGAACAGGAGCAGCTTCTTATTTTTTGAAGCCAGATACCCCTGTCCCGATTTTGTTTATGTTCTCTTATAAAACGTTTCTAGTTGTGTTACTTAGTAATGTTTCGTAGGCTTGTTCAAATTTCTGAACGTCGCCAGCACCCATAAAGACCACCACTGCATTTTCAAAATCTAGTAAAGGCGACACATTATCTTCGGTAATTACTTGTCCACCTTTTTGAATTTTTTCGCCTAAATCTTCAATGCGTACCTCGCCTTGTGTTTCACGCGCAGAGCCAAAAATATTACATAAGAATACTTCATCTGCCAAATCCAGTGCTTCAGCAAATTCATCCATTAAGGCAATTGTTCGTGTAAATGTATGTGGCTGGAAGACAGCAATAATTTCTTTGTCAGGATATTTTTGGCGGGCGCCATCAATCGTTGCTTTAATTTCAGCTGGATGGTGCGCATAATCATCAACAATAATCATGTCACTGACTTTTTTCTCGCTAAAACGACGTTTTACACCTTTAAAACTTAGCATTTCTTCTGCGACTTTTTGCATATCAAGTTTTTCAAAATAAGCCACAGCAATCACACCTAGCGCATTCATGATATTGTGATGGCCAAATGCTGGTAAGACAAAATGACCTACAAAATCAGCCTTGTGATAAACATCAAAAGATGAGCCTTCCGTTGTTCGTTGAATATTTCGGGCTTGGATATCATCCTCTTCGCTGACGCCATAATAATAAACTGGCACTTCTGATTCTAACTGGCGAAGATACTTATCATCACCATAAGCAAAAATTCCTTTTTTGACTTGATGAGCCATTGTTTGGAACGCTGAAAAAACGTCCTCAATGCTCTTGTAGTAATCTGGATGATCAAAATCGATATTCGTCATAATCGCATAATCTGGTGAATAAGCCAAGAAATGACGGCGATATTCACACGCTTCAAATGCAAAGAAATCAGCATCTGGTTCGCCGTGGCCAGTGCCATCCCCTATTAAATAACTAGTTGGATTGATACCACTTAATACATGTGCTAGCAAACCAGTCGTACTTGTTTTCCCATGTGACCCTGTTACAGCAATGCTTGTGTACGGTTCGATAAAACGAGCAATGAAATCGTGGTAACGAATTACTTCTGCGCCTAATTCGATGGCGCGGGCGATTTCCTCATGGGTATCTGGAAAAGCATTTCCAGCAATAACAATCATGTCTTTATCAATATTATCTGCATTAAATGGTAAAATAGGGACACCTGATTTTTCAAGATCCCGTTGTGTAAAGAAATACTCTTCTACGTCTGATCCTTGAACGTTGTAGCCTTTTTGGTGTAAGACCAACGCTAATGAGCTCATGCCAGAACCTTTAATTCCGACAAAATGGTATAATTTGTTCTCTTGATTTCCCATTATAATCCTCTTCTCTGTCACTATATAAAACATACCTTTTTTAAAAAAATTCAATCATACGAGATTCATTATCGTATAAAACAAAAAAATAATCAACTATTAAAACAGAATAAAAAACTTACATGTTTCAATTCCACATGCAAGTTTCATCTCTTAACTAAAATATTTACTGTTTTCTAATACAGAACTTGAATCTTCTAGCATCCCGCTTAATGGTTTATCCAAGATGCCCTTTTTCTTCTCTTCTGTCACAGGTGCTTCAGGCTCTACTTGAGCATTCGCTTTAGCTAATTTTTTCCCATAAGCAGTTTGACTTTTAGCATTTTTCTTTGCGGCATTCAAACGGGAACGCGAACGTAAATCCAACGCATCTTCGCCAAAACGTTCTAAGTCTGGTTTGATTTGTTGATATTGTCGTCTAGTTAAAGGAATCTCAGGTTCTGAAGTTGGAATATTAAACTTCCGCACCGTTGGATCTTCTTCCGTATCTTTCACTTGAAAAGCCGTTGGTTCATCATCAAGAATGACATATGAACGCCGATCTTTTTTCATTGCTTTTAGCAACTCTTCTTCAGTAAAACTAGGTTCCTGTTCCTCAGGAATCACAGAAGCCGGGATATATTTAGGAACAAAATAAGAAGGTGTCGTTTTCTGCACTAATGGTGATGCGGCAGGTCTACTTGGTTTCGCTACGACTTCTTTTTTTTTATACGTTTGTGTCCAGCCATTTCCTTTTGGCGTCCCAAAAAGGCTATTATTTTTTTTCGTTGCTTGTTTATTTTTCGTTGCTTTACTAGCATGTTTTGTGTAGTCTGGCAAATTAGAACGATGACGTGCTAATTGCTCTTGTTGTGCTGCCGTTAATTGTTGTGTTTGTTTATTTGTAGTTGATTGATTCGTTGTTGGTTGTTGGACGGATGGTGTGCTTTGTCTAGTATCTTCGGCAGATGTTGCAGTTCTTCTGCTACCAGACATTGTTTTACCAATCAGATCATCTTGAAATAAGTTACGTTCATTATCTGTTGGTAATTTTACGCCCTGTTCATCATCATATGCTGGAAAACGGAAATGTTTTCTCTTCACTTGAGCATTATCCATTGCTGTCATTCCTTTTATTTTTCTTTCTCATTAGTTTAACACATTCTCAATGAATACTAAAGAACTTGCCTGAATTTTTAAGAGAACAAAAAAAGAAACCTCCGTTTAAAAAGGTTTCTTTTTTGTTTATTTATCTAGTTGTAATTTGGCAAAGTCCGCTTTGACTTGAATGAATGACTGAAACAATTGTAAAAACTGAAAGAGTCGCGCCCGATTTTCAAATTCACTTCTTGTTTGCGGCAATGGTTTTGTGCGATAGGTTTCATAAACGGTCTTAATTCGATTCATAATTTCTTGTCCATCATTATTCTCTGCAAATGTTTCTGCCGTATATTCCAATAATTGTTGAATATAGCGAACTTGTTGCGCATCAACAGTAATATCTTCTAATAATTCCAACATGTTTTTTAGAATATTACTTTGCATTTTTCTCATCGCAAAGTACTCTAAATAATACGTATTGGTAGACAGCAATTGATTCTCGGCATGATTTTTGGCCCACGTCTCGCCTGTGCGAATAAAGGTTTTTAAATCTGCACAATGCATGACCAAATTTCGCTCTCCTGCAGCGTTGTTTAAATGTAGCGCCATTTCCCTTAAAATTTTACGAAACATTGTTTCAATGACTTCTTGGTCTTCTCTTAAACGTTTTTCTGTATCAGGCATATAAGAATTAGCTAATAACGCTAGTCCCACACCAATACTCATTAATAAAAATTCATTTCCAATAATCGCCCAAGAAAGATTTTTTTCGACTAAATAATGAGTTACCAAAACGGAACTCACAACAATCCCATCAGATAATTGAAAATACACAGCTGCTGGAATAAATAATAACAAAAAAATACCAAAAGCAATCGCTGTAAAACCCAAAAAAGTAAAACAAATATACGCTAAAATAGTTGCTAAAGCTAAGGATAACAAACGATAAATTCCTGTCATGACAGATGTTTTTTTCGTGCTAGTAACACTTAAAACTGAAATAATCCCTGCCGAAGGGGCATAAAGTAATCCCAGTTTTTCCGCAATAATCATTGCTAATGCAGCGCTAATGGCTGTCTTGACTGTTCGTAAACCAATTTTCATGCATACTCCCCTTAAAAAATAATAATTCTTCACTTTTCTCTAGTAATTTTACCTCTATTTCGGTTATCATTAAAGAGAAAAGTTATTTAGGAGCGAATATTTATGATAGTGGGTCGATTTCGTTTAGGCATGCGAACGTTAAAAACAGCAATTGCTGTCATGCTGTGTATTCTTTTATTTCAATTTTTCCATCGTGGCTCACCTATGATTGCCTGTTTAGCAGCTGTTTTTTCATTAAGACAAGATTTAAATACCAGTTTGTCTTTTGGAAAATCGCGCATTATTGGAAACACATTGGGTGGCTTTTTAGCTTTGCTTTATGTATTAGCACAAGATTATTTTCCTAACCAACACTTAGTAGAATTACTGCTACTACCACTTTTAGTCATTATCGTCATCGTTGTTTCTGATGGGATTAATAACAATGCTGGGATCATTTCTGCAACTGCGACACTTTTAATGATTTCTTTAAGTATTCCGCAAAGCGATTCCTTTCAATATGCAATGGAACGTGTGTTGGATACATTCATTGGGACCTTTATAGCGATTGGTTTAAACGTCTTTTTACAACCTAAGCCAGCAGAAGAAGCCCATGAAATTTCTGAAGATTTAGCTGAATTAGAAAAGAAAGAAAAAGAACTAGAAACTTTACGCCAACAAGTTCAAGCGCGGATTGCTGCAGAAGAAAACACTGACGACAAGGCAAATAAATAAAGAAACAGCCGATTGAAGAGAATAACAATCGGCTGTTTCTTTATAGTTCCCAATTCGTTTTTGCTTGAAAGTTGGCGGCTGCGCCAATCAAGTTGGCATCATTTTGATAATGGCAGGTCACGATTTCTGGAACAAAATCTTTTAATTCAAAGGTCTGTAAATGCGTTAGCATCCGGCGATTAATCTCTGCTAATAAGCCTTCTTTAGCAGAAACACCGCCTCCGAGTACAATCATTTCAGGATCATAAGAAAACTGTAAGCCGAATAATCCTTGTGTTAAATAATCATAAAAATTATTGACTTCTTCGCGAGCAATCTCATCCCCTCGTTGTGCCAGTTCAAAAACTTCTTCTCCTGTCACCGCCTGTTTTTCGACTCCAATTCGTTCACAATAGCGCTGAGCCATTTTGACAGCTGTGCCAATTTCACTGAATGTTTGGCCATTACTTAAAAAGTTCAGTCCAAACTCGCCTCCATATAAATGAGCGCCTTTGTACAATTCACCATTGCGAAAAATCGCTCCGCCAATTCCTGTCCCAATAACGACAAAAAGCACTTCTTTTTTCCCTTTCGCTGCGCCTTCATATATCTCAGCTAAACCAGCACAATTCGCATCATTTTCGATAGTCACTGGTAAGCCAAACAACGCTTCTAATTCTTCATAAATGTTAAAATGATGAATATATGGAATGGCGGAAATCCCTAAAATCTGTTGACTTTTTTCGTCAACTACTCCAGGTGAACTAAAAGCAACACCACTAATCGACTCATTTCTTTTGTCTGCATAAACCGAATATAAATGCGCTTTCATTTCTTCCCAAGAGCCAGGTGTTGGAAAGCTCCCTTGATTTGTTAATTCTTTGCCTGTCCAAACGCCGTATTTCACGGAAGAACCGCCAAGATCAAATGCTAAAATTGCCATATTTATCCATCCTTTTCTACTTCTGTTTTCTTATTTCTTCGATACGTATACGGTCCATGATAGGTCTCATCAGGATTTTTCGTCAAGCGAAATTTCAACGGAACATAGTCAATGCCGCCTTTAACAAAAGGATGACATCGTAAAATCCGTGCTACCCCCATCGTTGTTCCTTTGACACTTCCATGTGTATGAATTGCATCAATCATATATTGTGAACACGTTGGGTAATAGCGACAACGTGCAGGCAATCCTGGAGAAATAAATCGTTGATAAAAACGAACACCGCCGATTAACGGATTTTTCATAAAGTGCCTTCTTTCTAACTAATTCTTACTAAAGAATAGCTTGTTTTTTCATGTTTGGCAAGTCTTAGTTACGAGAAATTACACCAGGTGCACCTATGACGAATTCTTACATTTCTGTTGCTATCCAAATGAAAAAAAACGTGCTACACTATAAAAAAAAGGAATGGAGGCTTAGTAAATGGGATTAAAATTTGAACGTTCTAATGACTTAGATAAACTCTTCGATTCTTTCGCCGTTGATCCATTAAAGAAAGAAGTACCTCTTGAAGAACTGGCAAAACAACGACAAGAAGCAAAAAAAGAAGAAGCAAAAAAACAAGCAAAAGAGTAATTTTGCTTGTTTTTTTCTATAGAAATTTTTCAATTGCTGTCCAAGCTGCTTCTTTTCCTTCTTTTGTTTCAGAAGAGAAAATAATAAAGTCATCTTGTTTATCAAAATTCAAGGCTTTTTTGATGACACTCTCGTGTTTGTTCCATTTGCCCCGCGGAATTTTGTCTGCCTTAGTTGCCACAATAATAACTGGCAAATCATAGTATTTCAAAAATTCATACATTTGGATATCATCTTGGGTCGGCGGATGACGTAAATCAATTAAAGAAACGACTGCACGTAATTGCTCACGTTGCGTGATATACGTTTCAATCATTTTTCCCCACTTCGCACGTTCTGTTTTAGAAACTTTGGCATAACCATAGCCAGGAACATCCACAAAGTGTAAGGCATCCTCAATTAAATAAAAATTTAGCGTTTGCGTTTTACCAGGTTTGCCTGAAGTTCTTGCTAAATTTTTACGATTAATCAAGGTATTAATAAAAGATGATTTCCCAACGTTCGAACGTCCAGCTAAAGCAATCTCTGGTAATTGAGATTCAGGATATTGTTTAGGGGATACCGCACTAATCACGATTTCTGCATTATGTACGTTCATTGTTTTCCTCCGTTCTTCTATTCAGTCTTTCATTCAAAAGCTTAACAAAAACAGCTCTTTCGGAGATCCGCCGAAAGAGCTGTTTTCAGCTTCAATCTTATACAGCTTCTTTATCTTTTTTGTTATAAATAATTGTTGGTTTACCGGTACCTTCAGCGGCCATTTTAGTAATGATAACTTTTTCAATGCTTTCATCTGAAGGAACATCAAACATTACGTCCATCATAATTTCTTCAATGATTGAACGAAGTCCCCGTGCGCCAGTATTACGTTCAATGGCTTTGGCTGCGATGGCTTTTAATGCTTCTGGTTCAAATTCTAATTTAGTGTCATCAAGAGACAATAATTTTTGATATTGTTTCACCAAGGCATTCTTCGGTTCTGTTAAAATTCGAACCAAATCATCATTCGTTAATTTATCAAGCGCAGCCATTACAGGTAAGCGTCCAATAAATTCTGGAATTAAACCAAATTTCAATAAATCTTCTGGAATAATATGTTGCATGATGCTTTCTTCTTCATTTAAAGCAGAATTAGTTTTACCAAAACCAATAGTTTTTTCGCCTAAGCGGTTTTTAACAATGGTTTCAATTCCATCAAACGCTCCACCAACGATGAAGAGAACATTCGTTGTGTCAATTTGGATAAATTCTTGATGTGGATGTTTGCGGCCCCCTTGTGGTGGTACACTTGCAACTGTTCCTTCAAGAATTTTTAGTAAGGCTTGTTGAACACCCTCACCTGAAACATCTCGAGTAATCGAAACATTTTCACTCTTACGGGCAATTTTATCAATCTCATCAATATAGATAATGCCCTTTTCCGCACGTTCAACATTATAGTCAGCAGATTGTAGTAATTTTAAAAGGATGTTTTCAACATCTTCCCCTACATAACCTGCTTCTGTTAAACTGGTCGCATCAGCGATTGCAAAAGGTACATTTAATGTTTTTGCTAACGTTTGAGCCAAGAAAGTTTTACCTGAACCTGTTGGTCCAATTAAACAAATGTTACTTTTTTGCAATTCAACGTCATCTTGAGTTGCAGCTGTTTCTGATTGATTCACACGTTTATAGTGATTGTAAACAGCAACAGAAAGTGTGCGTTTTGCACGTTCTTGTCCAATAACATATTCATTTAAAACATTTAAAATTTCTTGGGGTTTTGGCACATCCGTTAATTCTCGGACTGCTTCATCATAAAATTCTTCATCAATAATCTCTTTACATAGATCAATACATTCATTACAAATATAGACACCCGGACCAGCAACAATTTTTTTTACTTCTTCTTGTGTTTTCCCACAAAATGAACAACGAACGGTCCCGTTATTATCCGTATTGTCGTACATGTTCGTCACCCCTCTAAAAATCAAAAAATGACTGTCATCACAGTCTCTCATCATAATAGCACAAACCACTTTAAAATGCGAACATCTCAGATAGAAAGTTTTATTGTTCTTAGACTTCTTATGGTATACTACATTATATAAAAGCACTTTCATAAAAAGTGATTGTGTTGAAACAAATTGGAGGAATTGTGATGTTAGAACAAATTTTACTAGGTACCTATACTCGAAGAGCCAGCCAAGGCATTTATAAAATTGCATTAGATACGACACAAGGTCGTTTAACAGAAGCGACACTTTTGTTAGAAGAAACGAGTCCTACCTATCTTGCTCTGAGTCAAAAGGGCGAACTTTTTAGCGTCACTAGTGTTGACGGTGAAGGTGGCACTGCCGCTTATCAACCAGAAATGGACCATTTTAACTTATTGAATAAAGTAACTGAGGAAGGTGCGCCGCCATGTTATGTAGCTGTTGACGAAAACCGACAACTTGTCTATGCAGCAAATTATCACCAAGGTATCGTTCACGTGTATCGTATCTTAGAAGATGGTTCTTTGGAAGATGCTGACAAAGTGATTCATACAGAGCCAACTGGTCCTCATGAAAACCAAAACAATGCCCATGTTCATTACACAGATTTGACGCCTGATCAACGCTTAGTCGTCTGTGATCTAGGAACCGATCGTGTGTATACGTATAATGTTAGCTTAGATGGAAAGCTTTCTGAAATCGCTCAATTCGTGACTGAGCCAGGGACTGGTCCACGTCATTTAGTGTTCCATCCAACAAAATCATTGGCTTATTTATTTGGTGAATTAGATAGCACTGTTTCAGTTCTTTCATATGATGAAACAGATGGTTCTTTCACTGAATTACAAAAAGTTTCTACTTTACCTGCTGATTATGATGCGTTTAATGGTGGTGCTGCGATTCGTATTTCTTCTGATGGCCGTTTCCTTTATGCTTCAAACCGTGGCCATAACTCAATTGCTGTCTATGCTGTTTCAGAAAATGGCGAAGCGATTGAACGAATTCAATTAATTTCAACAGAAGGCGATATTCCGAGAGATTTCGATTTAGATCCTTCTGAAGATTTCATCGTTGTCGCTAATCAAGACTCTGATAACTTAACACTTTATCGTCGGAACCAAGAAACAGGCTTATTAGAAATGATTCAAAAAGATGTTGCTGTTCCCGAATGTGTTTGTGTTTTATTTGTATAATTAAGTTGACTATTTCCTTGGAAAATAACAGGAGGTCGGGATAGAAGCGTTTAACTCCGAGAAATAAGAAGGAATTTCCGAAAATTGTTCTTTAATTTTTGGAGAATTTCGGCTTATTTCCGAAGGAGTTGCTTTTGTTCCCGCCGTTTATCAGTTTTTGAGCGTGGAGCAAAAATCCAAAGTGATTTTTGTCCCACGCTCCCTGTTTTCTTATTTTAAACGATGGATTAGTTCTCCAATTCTTTAACGTATAAATAAAAAGAGCCAAAGTCTAAGCGATTCATTTGTAAAGATTCATGAATTTTTGTGAACCCTTTACTTTCGAAAAATCGAATCATTCTATGGTTTGTATGATTAGTTTGAGCATACATTTTACGTCTTCCTTCCCAGACTGCTCGTTTCTCCAATTCATGGAACAACAAACTGCCATAACCCTTGGCAATATAATTAGGCGAAGTTGCAAAGCGCTTTAACCAAACAAAGTCTTGTTCCTGCTCCATACATAACGTTGCCATTGAAAAAATCATTTCTTCGTGCACTAGCAAATATAATTGTTTTTTTGTAATGTCTTCTTGGATATCTCCTTGAGAAGGATAGTCCTTTGTCCACTGTGTAATGCCCACAACATCCATATATGCCTTTACTTCTGTTAAAAATTGAAGAATCATCGGTAACTCTTTCTCATCAGCCACTCTAATTTTCATTGTTTATTCTCTTAATAAGGTAACAATAGAATCGACAAGACAATCACACTAATAATGCCAATGATGGTCGGTACACTCGTCCGTTTTAAAATTCTGATGGGACTAACTCCTACTGTTGATGCGACAATCATGACAACTGCTGCTACAGGAGAAATCGTTCTAGTTAAATTCGCGATCATCTGCATTGGCAAGGAAATTAAAATACCATCAATCCCTGCTTTTTCGGCAATCCCAGGGATTAGTTCGATAACCGCATAAAACATTGCCAGACCACCACCGCTTAAAATTCCAAAAAGGGTCGTTGCACCGCTGAAAATTAAGGTCGTGACAATTCCTGCTGAACTTGACGCTTCGACAGATGCCATAATACTATCAATAATTCCTAACGTTTGAATCGCAGACGTGAATAATGAACCGCCTACGACAAGCATCACAACTTGACTAAACCCTTGCCCCATTCCTTTAAACATCTCGACAGCCGTATCTTGAACCTTTTTAAAAGATTTCAAGCGAAGCGTCTCAACCAATACAGCGATGAAGAAAGAAATAAATGTAAGAACAAAAATATCCATCGTTATTCCTTTAATAAACATTCCTGCGATTCCCACTCCAACAATTAATAATAGCGGTAATATTGGCAATATTGCATAAAATTTAGGAACATCAAATTCTTTTTGTTTGCTTAAGCCTTCTTCATTTAATGAGACATAGGCAGCCTCACCTTCTTTTTTATCGCAGTATTTTTGCCAGAAGTACTGTGCAACCGCAATGATTAATAACGATGGCAGCGAAATTTTGGCATTCCATACAACATAATTTAACACATCATAACCAAGGGTATTTGCGGCGATTACGTTATCCGCGCCTAAAGGTGTTGGCATGATAGTTGCCGTCATTGCAATCACACCTGCAGCAGTTAATGACGAAATCCCCATGCTGGCTAGCATCGGATATAATATAGACATTAAAATAATCGCTAAGCTTGATGCACTAGGAACTACTAGTGACATTAAATTTCCAATCAAAAAGACCACAGGGACAAATAACGATTTACGTTTAATCTTCATTAATGGTTTCACCAAAAAGTTGACAGCCATCTGATTGGCCCCGATTGCATTCATATAGCCTGAATAACCAAAAAGAATCATAATTACAATTCCTGCTGAACTCACTTGTGCAATAATTGTATCTTTAAACTTCAAGAAAATATCAAATAATCCAAAACCGGTTCCTTCTCCTGCAGGATAAATGGGATGTCCTAACATCCATGCACATGCAAGTAGAACAAGCGCACCAATAATTAAGCTGAGTGCGGGATGATAATTTTTTACAATCAAATAGGCTACAACAACTAAAACGACCAATACCAATAAACTTTCAATCATACTTATCCTCCTTCAGTTAATTAACCGCTTTCATTTTTTCGACAACCCATTTTTGAAAAGCTTCAACATTTACATCTATACAGGCAACGGCATTCGTGTTTTTATGATACTTCATTTTTAAATCCGCAACAGTAGCTCCCGCAGCTGGACCTTCCAAAGCAACTTCAATGAACGTTTCAGTTGTCTCAAATAATTCTGGTGAAGTTAAATAGGCAATCGCACAGACATCATGCATTTTCAAACCTGTAGTTAAACTGCCGCCTCTATAATGACGGAAAAGACCATAAAACATTTCCCCCACTCTGCCAAGCGCTCTGATGGCTGTTACTTCATGATTCGTTAACACAGCTTGACTTGTAACATCTAATCCTACCATTGTTAACGGGACACCTGATTGGAAAACAATTTGTGCAGCGTGTGGATCGACATACGTATTAAATTCAGCACTTGTATTTGTATTTCCCCTTGCTAATGAGCCACCCATCATAACGATTTCTGCAATATTTTCTTTGACTTCTGGATAGAGGGTCAGTAACAAAGCAATATTCGTTAATGCAGCAATTGGAACAATGGTCAAAGGAACATCACTAGACAGAATTTCTTTTCGCATAGCTTCCACTGCATGAATATCTAAACACGTAGAGATAGGTTGCGGAAACTCAAAGCCATCCATGCCAGTCTCCCCATGAATCTCAGCAGAATCTTCCAATTGAATAAGTAACGGACAATTACACCCCTTGGCTACAGGAACCTTTTTCCCAAAAAAATCGACAAGTTTCAAGGCATTATTTGTTGTTTTTTCTACATCTACATTCCCTGCAACCGTCGTTATTAAGCGAACTTCTAGGTTAGGATGATTCAGTGCAATCGCTAAAGCTACAGCATCATCAATTCCTGGGTCCGTATCAATAATGATTGGTCTTTTCTTTGTATCCATTTTTCTTCCTCCATTCACATTTAGGAAAAACATTTCCGGAAACGTTTTCTTAATTTGAGATTAACAGCGCTTTCATTAAAAGTCAAGCAGAATTTCTAAATAATAAATAATTAGGCTTTTTCTTGACTTTCTGCTTTTAGAATGCTTACTATAAAAAAGAGTTCAGTGAAAGGACGAAAATGATGAATATTAAAGATATTGCAAAATTAGCTGGCGTTTCCGCTTCAACTGTATCCAAAATTATAAATAATAAAGATCAAACTATTAGTAAAGAAACCCGTGAGCGTGTCTTAAAAATCGTTCGAGATTACAACTACACACCTTACTCAGCAAATCTCGTCACAAATAGTACTACAAAAACCTTCGTGTTATTATTAAATAGCCATGAAACTTTTGAGGCTTGGGTTACGAGCTTTATTGATAAAGCTCAAGAAAATGGCTATAACTGCTTGATTTTAAATAGTCACGGTAGTTTAGAACAAGAACTGAAAAATATTACCTCGCCAACTTTAAAACAAGCCAGTGGCATTATTTGGGACCCAATCAATGAAAACAGTAAACAATACGCGAAATTTATAGAAGAATTAACGATTCCTTACTATTTCGTCAATCACTCAACTAACGAATTGCCTTCTCTAGCGAGGCTTTATGAAGAAGCTAGTTATGTTTTAACCCGAGAATTATTACAGAATAACCATAAAAAAATTAGTTATTTCGTCACTAACCAAAAATATAAAGAAGCAATTATTGCAGGCTATAAAAAAGCCTTATTTGATGTCAATTTACCCTTTAGTAAAGAAAATATTTTAACTACTATCCCTGCTGATTTCAGTAATCAGCTTATCACAGATGGGATTACGGGTATCCTTACCGATGACTATACCCAAGCTGTTTTTTTGGAACAGCTTTTAAAGCAGAGCGGTTTGCGAACCCCCGATAATTACTCTTTACTCGCAATTAAGCGAAAAATTGATCGTTCATTTTTACCTGATCATATTTCTTCCGTCTTATTAGATACAGAGACGTTTGGTAGCCAGTTAGCCTTATTATTGCTTAACAAACGCAAAGAAAAAACAGCCTTGATTAATGACGCTGAAAAATTGGTGCTAGATCACAAAAATACATTAGGCATGTCTAGTGTTAATCCACATAGCAAAATGATTGTAGTAGGTAGTTTAAACGTTGATAATTATCTGTATTCAACAAATTTACCACATAACGGCAAAACAAATTTTTTGTCTAGCTATGCTAAATTCCCCGGCGGAAAAGGATTAAATCAAGCTGTTGGCTTAACCAAACTGGGGCATCAGGCCACCTTAATTGGTTGTTTAGGCTCAGACACAGATGCGAATTACTTATATAAAGAATTAGAAAAATACCACGTTACGACAGATGGTATCACACGTATTCAAGATACTGAGACTGGTCAAGCTTATATTTATGTTGAGACAAGCGGCGACTCCATGATTTCAATCTTACCTGGTGCAAACACAGCGCTTACGCCTAAAAAAATCGCACAGCAAAAACACCTATTTATGGATGCCAGTTTTTGTCTCATTCAAACAGAAATTCCTTTGTCTGCTGTAGAGAAAGCTTGTGAAATCGCCCAACATTCAGGCGTACCGATTATTTTAAAACCAGCTGCTATTCATCATATTCCAGTGAATATACTAGAAAAGGTTGATTTTTTCATTCCCAATGAAGATGAATTATTGGAACTTCAACCAGATACTGGTACATTAGAAGAGAAAGCGGCGTACTTCTTAGAAATGGGCGTAAAAAATGTCATTGTTACTTTAGGAAAAAAAGGCGTGTTATTAAAAACACCCCAAGTGTGCCACTATTTCCCTGCAACAGAAAATATAGCTGTGGATAGTACTGGTGCCAGTGACAGCTTTATCAGCGCGCTCGCCTCCTATCTTTCGAAAGGTTATCCGACTGAAGCAGCCATTCAAATAGCAATTCAGGCTGCAGGATTTTCAGTTTCTAAAGAAGGGGTGATTGATTCTTTAGTTGATCACGTCACTTTGGAAAATTATTTGATAAAAAAAGAACCCGCTCTTTTTGCTCATCGTAACACCTGTGTCGACTGACACAGGTGTTTTCCTGCTGAATATCTTGTTATTTTCTCATAAACCAATGAGAATTGTTCTTTTTTATTACAATTTATTAGTCGAACTATTATAATAAAAGAGAAGTTATTACTAAGGAGTGAGTCTCATCAAAACACAAGATGCCATAAAAACATTTTTACTTTCAAAGAAAACACAAAAAAAATTGGCTGTCTTTTTATACTTAGCAAAACAAACGAACCTTGATTTATCTAGTGTTGCCCGAAAATTCGATCTTTCTACTAAAAATTTATCAATTTATCTTCGTGAAATTCAAGAAGACTTAGCAACCCTTCCTGAAAATACCTTAGAGATTCAGATCCATCACGGAAAAATTTCATTACATACGACTTCCAATGATTTTCTTTCCCACTATTTTTTATTATTTAATTATTACTGTGTCCATTCTACTGACTTCATTCTTTTTCAAGCAATTATCAAAAAAGAAAACAATTCTGTCTGGAAAGTGAGTCAAGAAACTAATTTTAGCTCATCTTACATTTACAAACGGTTAAATAACATTAATAAACTATTTGGTTTGTATGGAATTTCCGTCCATTTTTCCCCCTCCGCGAGTAAAGTGATTACAGGTTCTGAATTTCAAGTCCTATATGCTTTTCTTGATGTCTACTGGACCATCTTTTTAAATACCTTAGCCTTACCACGTTATACCTCTACTTATTTTGAAGATATACTGACGCAACATATTAAACCAGAAATTCTTGAACGCTTGGAACATGCTTCTCTACTAAAATTAAATTTACTTTTACACATCGCAAAATATCGCTTTCCATATACTTGTGAAGATGATCTCCAAAAAGAATTTGAAGAGCATCCTTATTTAAGGCTTTTCTCAGACTCAAAACAAACTATTTTTTGTTCCCAATCAAATTTTTCAGACGATCAACAGCGGGTTGTAGATATCATTGCACCCATTGCCATTGATAATTTTGATTCTGCAAAACGAGCCAAAGATTTACTGGCTGCTCTAAATGAAATTTCTTGCCCAGAATATTTCTACGTTGATTCTTTATTAACCAATTTTTGCGAAGTTTTTCAAATTCCAAAAATGCGTGAATTTGATCGTCATTACTTCTTACTTATTTTATTTAAAAATATTATCTATAACCAATTATTTATTTCACAGCAACCAAATACCGCAATTCTAGATTTTTTAGTCAATAAAAATAGTACTTATCAAAAAGATTTACAGAAAGAAATTTATGCTTTTTATCAAAATTTTTCAGCGCATTCCTCTTATCAGTTAAGATTTAAGGATCAGGAGAACCCAATTTGGACATGTGAATTGTTGTTACGAATTTATAAGCACTATAGTCCCCGCAAAAAAATTAAAATTGGTGTTGCCTATTCTCGCGATTTTTACATTGCTAGCTTTATTATGATGAAAATCAAGCAAGCATTTAGTGAGGATATTATTTTTGAACGAACCGATTTTTCTGGTTGTGATATTGTGATTACTGACTATCCCTTATTTGATTTACCAAAAGAAATAGACCGAATTTACATTTTAGAAGAAGAATTAACCCGAGAAGATTGGGAACTAATTTTCAGTAAAATAAGTATCGCCATTTTTGATTTGCAATATTAAAACAAACATCAAGCGCCAACCTGTCTCACCAGCCATATTCTGCCAGTTTTAGTCTGACAGAAAATAGTTTGTAGGTCGCTTGTATATTGCTGTTCTTTTCTATGTTACCTTCAAAGACAATCTAGTAAGTGGGTACACGTCGTACTTCAGTCCTTAAAGTGCTACGCTTCCACCGCTGATCAGTTTTTAAGCCTGAGACAAAAATCCAAAGTGTTTTTTGTCTCAGGCTCTTACATTTTTTCAACAAAGATGTTACTAGGCGCTACTTGAAGCTGAAAACTATTTTCTCTATCGAGATTCCTCATCAGTAGACTCAAATTTAAAACTTTTTTCTATAAAAGCGACTTCTTTTGCGTATGTTTTTACAAAAGAAGAATAGTCTTTGGGATCTTTGACCTTTTCCAATTGGTCAACAGAGACTTCTAATTCAAATCCTGTCCCATCTTTAAAGAGATAATATTTTGAGATGTCTGTATATCCTTGATTCCGTTTTAAAATATAGCCGGTTTGTACATCAGCAATTTTATCAATTGGGTATGCTTTGATAAACTCTTTACTTGTATCCAAATAATCAGAAAGACTGTTGACAAGATTGCCAGAAAGGTACATACCTGCCGATGTATAATAGTCTCTTTTTTCATAAAAACTGATATTGCCTAGATATTTTGTATCTGGATACTCCTCTGTAGAAGGTAAAATTAAAAAGTTCTTTCCGCCACTGGTTTCAATATCGGCATCGCCGATAATTTCTATTTGGTAGCCTTGATTAAATAAAAGTTTATTTTCTTCTATTGTGACTTTTAGTGGTTTTTCTAAATCAACAGGTCCAGTTGTGGTAAGTCCAGCTTCTTTTAAAGGATAAACATCTTCTGATGAAGCGGAGTAATCCCAATAATCATCTTTCTCCGCAAGATCAATATATACTATAAAGCCAATCGCTACAGCAATGCCTATCCAAATAATTTTTTTGTTCTTTTTTTGTTTTTTCTTTTTTTTCGTCTGTGGTTTTACCACTTTTTTATTTGGGTTAGGAAGTTGCTTTACTGTGTCTGTTCTTGTGACAGGAAAAAACGACCATTTTGGCTTTTGAAAAAGCGCATCATATGTATCATAAAAATTCTTTTGTTTAGCCATTTTTTCTCTCCACTAATTTTTTTGATAAGGCAATTTCCTCAGATGCTTCGGAGACTAATCTTTCATAATCATCTGTGATACTTTCCGACAACACTCGTATGGTACTTAAGATACCATTGGTTGCAAGTGTTATTTCTTCTGTTGACAATTTATCTTCTTTAATGCTTAAAAACCGTTCTGATGCTCGTAAAATCTCTGGTACCTTATGATATAAAAAATCACTAAAATGAGTAATTGCTTCAGGATACTTCACTAAGTGTTTAAAGATGCCCTTAGCGGAAGCAACACCCAGTTCTACTTGTTCAATTTTTTTTAAATTTCGTGACTTATTCGTTAGTTCGTTTAAATAAATAATTTGTTTTTTTAATTCGTCCATAATTCTTTGGTACATCTCTAGGTCACTGTCCGTTAGATGGTGCGTCGTTTGATATTTTTTTAGATTTTTTTTATAACGGAAATACGTACGACCATTTCTATAAATAACCCAACCAATGTACCCAGTCCCCACTAACAAAACCATTATCCCATTCAAATCATGTACTCCTTTTTAAATTAGTATATATTACTGAACACATTGTCCAGCTTAAAATTGACAAATAAATATGAAGTGTTACTCCCCCAATTACTTGTGCACTTTTATTGTATCATATAGGAAAATTGTTCTGTTCCGCATTTAGACAAATTGTCTAAATGTCTAAGGAAATCTTTTTTGGTTTAATATGTGGCAAAAAAACACTTGCAAGAATTGATTACTTCTCACAAGCGTTTTTTATTGTCTAAAACAACTATTTACATTTCATTTTATTAAATAGTGAATAAATAAATTACTGCAGCTAATGAAGCACCTAAGATAGGTCCCACAATTGGCACCCAAGAATAAGCCCAATCGGAATCACCTTTTGTTTTCACAGGAATAATTTGGTGCGCTAAACGAGGTCCTAAATCACGTGCAGGGTTAATTGCATAACCTGTAGGTCCGCCTAATGATAGACCTAGTCCTAAGACCAAAATCCCAACAAGCATTGGATTAATGCCAGCCGCTAAGTCATTTTGAGAAAAGGCTAGTAAGCCAAAAACCAAGACAAATGTGCCGATAATTTCTGTTAAAACATTGGCTGGATAGTTACGGACAGCTGGACCAGTGGCGAAGGTTCCTAAAATAGCACCTTTGTCTTCTGTAATGTTCCAATGGGGTAAATAAGCTAACCAGACAACTAAACCACCAATAAAACCGCCTAGGACTTGAGCTACGATATAAGGTAAAACCATGCCCCATTCAAAGTTTCCAGTAATTGCCATCGCAACTGTTACAGCAGGATTTAAATGCGCTGGACTCATATACCCAGACATGTAAACAGCTAATGTAACAGCAGCGCCCCAACCTAAAGCAATAACGACCCAACCAGAAGCAAAGGCTTTGCTTTTCTTCAAGTTAACTGCGGCACAGACGCCATCCCCTAGTAAAACTAAAATCATCGTTCCGAAAAATTCACCGAATAATTGTGTCATCATCGAAGTTCCCATTTTTTCTTCACCCTACTTTCAAATTTTTTAAATCTGATTCTTCAATTACTTTTTCTAATGTTTCAATGTGTCGTGCTCTTTCTTCCGCTGTCCACTGATAATGCTGTGCCATTTCTTCAATGACTCCCGCTTTCACTTGGTCCAAACGATCACGCATAAATAATAAGTGGTTGGTCCGTCGCAATAAAAAGTCGACGGGTGTTAAAGCCATTTCTTCTTCCATCGCATAGTTTAAAGAGACAGTTTCTGTTAAGGTTAAACCAGGAATTACTTTGGCATCATTAATCATTTCAAAAACAGTTGGTACGTTGGAGCCATATAAATGAGCTAAGTATAATGCATCCTTTTCACTTAACCCTTTAGACACGCCATGTTTTGCCAACGCTTCTAATTCTTCGTCTACCGTTGCAGGGTTCAATTTCCCGCCTGAAACTGGATAGTTTTTAGAATCAATTAAGGTGAATTCTTTCTGGTATTCTTCTGCTAAGATGGTTTGAATCATTTTCATCGCACCTTCTGCCATTTTACGATAATCTGTTAATTTCCCACCAGCCAAAGTGAGCAAGCCATCCGCTGATCTTTCCAATGAGCTGCCTCGAGAGACAGCTGAAGGATTGACTTTATTTTCCACCAAACTGTCTTCCAGATGGTTTAGGACTTCTTCAATTTCTCGTTTATCTGTTTGGTTTTTTTGGTATCTGTCAACGACATCAATGACTTCATCAATACTTTTATCTGAAAGTTTGCCATTGTTTCCCCCGTTATAATCTGAGCCACCGTTAGCAGAAATTAAAGGTCGTAAGCCAGCCCAGCTGGCTTCAATATCATCAATTGTCAATTGTACCTCTGGATAACGATTATTGACTACTTCCAATAGGTAATCCACATCACTTTGTTCTACTGTTGGATGTTGAAAGTCTCCATGGTAATCTGTATCCGTCGTCCCAAAATATGTTTTTTCTTCTCTTGGAACAACGAAGACCATGCGGCCATCTTGTTTACCTGTATCAAAATACGTTGGTTGAGGAACATTTAAACGGCTTTTGTCGACAACTAAATGAACCCCTTTGGTTGGACGCATTTGTGGTGTAAATGAATCATTTTTGTCTAAGCCTCTTAATTTATCTGACCAAGGACCAGTAGTATTAATCACAACATCTGCGTGAATCTCAAACTGTTCGTCAGTTAGTAGGTCCTTTGCTTGAATGCCAGTAATTTTACCTTCATCATTGTATAAAAAGCCCACCGCTTGAACCCGACTCACAGCATGTGCCCCGTCAGCTACTGCTTGTTTAATATTTTCAATAACTAAACGAGCATCATTATTTCGGTAATCTAAATAAACACCGCCACCTTGTAGACCTTCACTTTTTAGTTGTGGCTCACGTGCCAAAACCTCGTCTTTTGTCAACAGATAGTTGGCGTACTTGGTACCTGTTACATCAGCTAACTGATCATATAAATCCATTGCTATTTTGACAGAAAATAGATTAAATGTTGCATTTGGCTCATCATAAATCGGCAATAACATGGGATCCGCTTTAGGGATGTGTGGCGCAATGGATTGAACGACGGCTCGTTCTTTCACTGTATCTGCCACCACCTCCACGTCAAACGTTTTCAAATAGCGGATACCACCATGAACTAATTTGGTTGATCGTGAAGAGGTGCCCTCTGCGAAATCCTGCATTTCAATTAACCCTGTCTTCATTTTAGCGGCACTGGCTTGCAGGGCAACGCCTGCGCCAGTAATGCCACCACCAATAATTAAGACATCTAAGTGTTGTGTTTTTAAAGCGTCGATTGATTGTCGGCGTGTTTCTATTGAGAAAGTCATAGAAAATTCCCCTTTTCCATTTACTTATTTTTACGTTTGAATTGTTGGGTAGCTGCTACTGCTTGTTGCCAACCTTCATATAAATCTTCTCGTTCTTCTTCCGCCATAATTGGTTCAAATTGTTGTCCTTCTTCTTGGAATGCTTTGATTTCTTCTAAGTCTTTCCAGAAGCCAACCGCTAAGCCCGCCAAGAAAGCTGCGCCTAAGGCCGTTGTTTCTAAGTTATGGGCTCTTTGAACAGCAGTGTTTAAAATATCTGCTTGGAATTGCATCAAGAAATCATTGTTTGCTGCTCCACCGTCTACTTTTAAGACAGGAATGTCTATGCCTGTATCTTCTTTCATCGTGTCAATAATGTCACGAACTTGATACGCAACTGCTTGAAGTGTCGCTTTGACAAAATCTTCTCTCGTGGTACCGCGTGTTAATCCAAAGACAGCCCCACGCGCTTGTGAATCCCAATATGGTGCGCCCAAACCAGTGAATGCCGGAACCACATAAACTTCATTGTGCCCTGTTGACGCTTTGGCTACTGCTTCAGATTCAGCAGCCGTTTGCAACATTTTTAAGCCATCTCGTAACCATTGAATCGCTGAACCAGCCACGAAGATACTTCCTTCCAAGGCATAATATACTTTGCCGTTAATGCCATAGCCAATAGTGGTAAGCAGATTATTTTTAGAAAGTTGAGGTTCTTCGCCAGTGTTCATGACAATAAATGAGCCTGTTCCATAGGTATTTTTAACCATCCCAGGTTCAAAGGCCATTTGACCAAATAAGGCGGCTTGTTGGTCACCAGCCATCCCAGCGATAGGAACTTCACTTCCGTAAAAATGGTAATTTTTTGTTAATCCATACACTTCAGAGTTCGAAACGACTTTCGGTAACATCACTCGTGGGATATTTAAAAGATCCAAAATTTCTTGATCCCAATCTAAATCATGGATATTAAACAACATCGTCCGGCTTGCATTTGAATAATCAGTGACATGAGTATCTCCCGTTAATTTCCAAACGAGCCAAGTGTCAATTGTTCCAAACATCAATTCTCCATTTTCTGCACGTTCTTGCGCACCTTCTACGTGATCTAAGATCCAACGAACCTTCGTTGCTGAGAAATAAGCATCAATGATTAACCCAGTTTTTTCATGAATCATTTCGCTGTAGCCATCTTCTTTTAGTTGATCAGCAATAGGTGTCGTTTGGCGTGATTGCCAAACAATTGCATTATAAATGGGTAACCCAGTTGCTTTGTCCCAAACAACGGTTGTTTCCCGTTGGTTTGTAATCCCAATTCCGGCAATATCTGTAGGTTTCACTCCTGACTCAATTAGAGAACCTGCAATAACGGATTGAACAGAATTCCAAATTTCATTGGCATTATGTTCCACCCAGCCTGCATTAGGAAAATATTGAGTAAATTCCTTTTGTGAACTACCAATTTTGTTTCCTTTTTTATCAAAAATAATTGCACGAGAACTAGTCGTTCCTTGATCAATCGCCATAATGTATTTTTCTTCTGCCATGATAATTCCTCCTAAACGTTTTTGAAATCGTTTTCTTTATGTTCCTATCTTACAAACAAAAGAATAACTAAACATGTCAAAAACTTTTTTTATTTTAAAAAAATTGAAAGGATTTCTACTAAAACCAACAAAGACAACGCTTTCAATAATACTTTTATTATCTCTATTTTTTCAATAAAAAGAAACATTTTTGTTTAAAAAAGCCTAATTTTCGACTTTTAATTGTAAAAAGGCTGGTGCGAGGATCAGATAATTTCTGTCACACCAACCTTTTGTTTATTTCTCCCGCAAGGTACGTATTTTCTTTTTTAATTGTTGCACATCATAGGTCGAACTTAATTCTGACAAAACATAGACTTCCGGTGTTCCTTGATAGCTCGTTTGCTGATAATTGGTCACAATTAAATCATATGTTTGTTCAGGCTGATACCTCTCCACCAGCGTGCCATTCATATTTTTAAGACTAAGCATTAATACTTGTGTTAACGCCGCTTGATAAAGAGCATCCATTGCTAAATGAATTCCAATTTTTATTTCACCAATCATTTTAAATTCAATTAATGCCAACACGCTTAAATATTTGACCAGAGAAAGTTCATGCAAACTATCTCCTGGTTGATACGTTTCATCAAAACAAGCTAAAGCTTTTTCTAATAACGTTGTTGAAAAAGAAGCTAATTCCCGACTAGATAATTGCTGTTCTTTTTCCCAGATATGGGCCCGATCAAAAACTTCCAATTCTCCTTTAAAAAAATACAGTTTTCCATGAATTTGTGAAAAATAGTAAGCCATGGTTTTCTCAAGAGTAGGTTCAAATTTATGGGGCCGATAATACAAGACCACATTTTCCAAGATAAACGTATCAGCTAAAGAAACAGCGGAACGACGTCCCCGAATTAAGGAATATTCATCAAAAGCTGATTCTGGTAAGACCGACATTGTGATTAGAAAAACAAAATGAATCATGCTTTCTCCTTCGTCTAATTCTAATGAATAGCGACTAGAAAAACGGAAAAACAATTGTCGAACTTGCTTAAATAACGGATCTTCTTTAAAATCAATCATTTTCTTTCTCAATTGTTGATATTTTTTTGAAGTGACCGCTAGGCGCTTTTTCGTAATACTCAACCAAAGGCTAACTTTTAACGCATTATGTTCATTAAAAGTAAAACCTAAGCCAGTCTCAATCCCTTCAATTATCCGTTTATTTAACGGCGACATCGTTTTTTTCTGGTGTATTTCATAGGGAGTAATATACCAATACAACTGAAAGTAAAAGTAACGAATCTGCAATTCTTCTCCCTGTAGTTGTCCATTTTTTATTTGCAAATCAAAGGCGGCTAACAATTGATTGAGTTCCTTAATCTTTCGAAATAAAGAAGACTCACTAATCATAAATTTAGTCGTTAATTGAACAATAGAAAACTCTTTATTACGATATAAATAATCTAAAAGTTGAAATTTAAGAGACTCTTTTACAAATGCTTCAATTAAATGATTCAACGAAAAAAAATCCGATAAGGTGATTGATAGCTGCTGGCCATCATAAGTAAGCTGACAGTCCTGTCCAAAAGGTTTCAAAAAATAATGTAAATCCTCTAAGTCTTTTTCAAAGGAGGCTTTTGTGACCGCTAAAAATGCTGTTAAATCAGAGACTGAGCAGGTACCGCCTGCTAAGATGGTTTGTTGCACCGTTAATAATTGTCGCATCGCTTTCTTTTCCAATAACGTCTCAACTTTCATCGTTCTCTCTCCAATAAGCCGAAGCACCCATCAAATTTGTAATATCATAAATATTGGTTAAGGAAGGTTGATAAAAATAATCTTTTTGTAATAGGTCTGTCAGTGTCTGACCTGTTTGGATACTTAATGCTAACGTATTTATTTTTTCTAAACAATTGTTTTTTGAACAAAGCTGTGCCCCAAGGACCCGTTGCGTCACTTTATCATAGATTAATTTGCCTAAAATTTCTGTCCCGTGTTGTAGAGGCGGCGCTGGCTGTCTAACAATTACGGAAGCAAGTGTTTGCGGAAAAAATAAACCTTCCGTTTCGGTTAGACCTGTACTAGCAATGTAATAGTCCCCCACTTTTGTTCCCATTGTTCGCAAAGAGCCAATGAATCGGTGTGTTTTTTCTTCTAAATTGTTGGCGACTACTAAGCCAGTTCGTACCGCATTGTTCACTAACGGAGCATAAAAAGTTTCCGCGACTGGTTCATTCATAACTGAAATGCAATCTCCGATGGCAAAAACATTCGGCACTGAAGTTTGTAAATAAGCATCCACCGCGATTGTCTGATCCAGATTTCGTTGAATTTTTTTATCCAAATAGGCTAATTGAGGATGTAAGTTTAAAGCAAAAATCCCACTGTCACAAGAAATTTCCTGCTCGCTTGTTTCAAGAACAATACCATTTGCTGTTTCTTCAATTCCTAGGACCGTTTCTTCAAAATGGAAAATTACTGCTTGTTTTTCCAAAGATTTTTGAACTTCTGCAACCATTTCTTTATCAAAATATTTAGGCAATAGATTTTCTAAACTTTCAAAGACATGGACCGTTTTCTTCATTTTCACAAGAAAATCAATAGCTTCCATTCCAATGGGTCCTGCACCAATGACGGCTACTGTCTGGCTCTTTTCCAGTAATGGAACAGCCGCTAAAGCACCTGATAAAAATTTATATTTGAGTAGTTTTTCTGTTTGACTACCACGAATTTGCGTGGAAAACTGGCTCGCGCCTGTCGCTAAAATCAATTTATCATAAGAATACCACTGTTGCTCTTCCTTTCGTGTCCAAGCAATCAATTGGTTCTCAACATCCATTGCCACAACTTCTCTATTTAAAAGCAACTGAATCTTTTGACGACGTAATTCCTCTTCCGTTATGTAACGTGCTTCGTGTAATTCATTGATGGTATGATTAAAATACGCACTTAAGCCACCAGATAAATACCCCACTGTTGCTTGTTTATCAATTAAAGAAATTTCTGCTTGGGGATATTTTTTCCTTGAAGCAATTGCTGCGGAAATACCTGCGAATGATGCACCAATAATCACAATTTTCATTTGTTTCCTCCTCTGTCAGGACCTACTATACTTCTCTCAGTTTATCATGATTAAAAAGAATGCTAAAGCAACAACTATAGTTTTCCCTTAAAATAATTATTTTTGCTGAGCGCATTGCTTTTCAAGCACTTTCATTTTCATTTATAATAAATGTTACTACTGTTTGAGGAGGAGTTTTCATGTCTGCAACAAAAGAGCAATTGGAACTATTTTTATTTTATTTATCTGAAACCCATACAAAAAGTTTATCTTTACATGACTTAGTTACAAGTCGACCACGCCCAGAGGAAGCGCGTATTTTATTAAATATTAACGAGGTTTTCACTTACTACCATAGCGCTCGTGTTCTCTACACAAGTGTTCCTGCTCTTGAAAACAACAAGTCTGAGCCTTTTTTCCAAGCCTTCGAAAATTTTTATTTTGAATTAAAACAACATTTTTTCAATGAAGAAGATGAAAACAATCAATTGAATGAACGTCTAGAGGAAATGAAAATTGCCTTTGAACAATTGACGGATGACTACAATGTTCTATAATAGAAGAGAACAATTCGTTGAGAAGGGGTCCTTATGAAGCAAGAAGAAGTGATTGAACGTTTAAAAGAAGAACTAAATTTGCCATTTTTTAATGGTACGCTAGAAGAAAAGAACTATTCTGAAGCAGATTATCAACAAATCAAGAAAGAGTTAATTCAATACTTTGATGATTATGTGCGAAATGTTGAAAATTAACAAGCTAAAACAACCTTTGATTTTAATAAAATCAAAGGTTGTTTTATTATTAAATAAAAAAATAACAAAAAAACCACCGGCAGTTTTGCCGATGGAAAAGGAGTATTTACTCAATAAGAGTAAAATGAAAAATAAAAAGGTTGTTGTTGGTATGAATTAATAATACAATACACTTTCTCTTTTGTCCATAAAAAAGACATGAAAAAAATATTAAATTCGTTAGTTATTTTTATTAGTTTTTTATTTTTTCAAAAGAATGTTGCTCATCCGCGTAATGGCAAAGGTTAATTCATCCGTTGCTTGATCCTGCTTTTCCTCTGAAGCATTAAATAAATCTGCATCAATACCTGTTTCTGGATCTGTTGCTAAAATCATTTCATTGCATCCTGCTACATATTCTGTATAAGCATGTTGAAATTTTTTGTGAATGCCAAGTACTTGTGGCGTCGGTTTTAATGTTCCGACTTTTTTGAGCATTAATTCATATTTTTCAGTACCTTCTTTAAATTTTGCTTGAATTTCTGCAATTCGTTCGGCTGTTAAATCATTCACTTTATTCTTATCGATCGCTTGACGAACTTCTTCGTAATATGGATTCATGACTTCGCCAATGTCTTCTGTTGTTTTAACGATATCATTAATTGTTTGAACGTAAAATCCTAAATTTGGTCTCATAACCATCCCTCTTTTCCCTTTTCTCTTTCACTCCATTTTACACTTTTTCTATTCCATCTGACAAGTGGCACTTTTTCAGTCTTCATTCTTTTGATTTTTAACAGAGAAAACATAGTGAGGCATCGTTTTGCCACGGTATGTTTTAATGTATCGATCCCTAACAAGCATCTGGTTTCGAATAGCGACATTCATAGAGGCTAAGTTCGTATCACGAATCGTTGAAATAACTTCTGGAAAATTTAATACATCGAATGCGTACTGTTTTGTCGCTGCGGCAGCTTCAATCGCATACCCTTTGTGCCATTCTTTCCCACATAAATGATAACCAATTTCTGGATAGCTCTTACCTTTTACTAATTGATTGGTGAGACCACACTCGCCGATAACTTCACCTGTTTGTTTCTTCTCTAACGCCCATAAGCCGTAGCCGTATTCTTGATAGGACTGTAAGTTCCACTTTAGCCAGTTTGCGACCTCTTCATCAGAAAAAGCGTGTTCATAGGCATACATCACATTTTCATCTTGCAAAAATTTTTTCAATTCCATTTCATCTTCCGACTGCCATTCTCTGACAATAAGTCGTTGTGTTTCGAAAATAATTTTCCGTTTCAAGCCCTTTCACTCCTTACATAAAGAAAAATTGACTGATTTAAGTACCAGCCAATTTTCTTTTCTTATTTATTAAGCACCTTTACCTGCTTTACGTTGGAAGAACTTCACAATTTCCACAATTGGGATGATAGCAAAAGAAGTACCTGCTACAATTGCCCATTGATATGCATCTAAATGTGTAACGCTGAATAAATCATTAAATCCTGGAATAACAATCGTTGCAGCTAATAGCAAGAACGAAACAAGAATCCCATAGTTAAATGATTTGTTGCGGAATAAGCCAACTTTGAAAATTGATTGATAAATCGACTTCACATTAAAGGCATGGAACAATTGAATTAATCCCAAAGTAGCAAAGGCCATGGTTAAAGCATCGCCGTGTTGTAAATCATACAACGCTTGCGCCGATAAGTTTGTGTTAGCTGCGGTATGTGCTGGGAACATAATTGACATTTTATACACAATCAAAGTCAATGCCCCTTGCGTAATCCCTTGATAAACAACACTGCTTAAAACGCCGCCAGAGAAGAAGTTCGATTTTTTACCACGAGGTTCATGGCTCATCACATCACGTTCTGCTGGTTCCACACCTAACGCAATCGCTGGGAAAGTATCTGTTACTAAGTTAATCCACAATAAGTGAACAGGTAACAAGGTATCCCAATTGAGCATTGTTGCAATAAACAAGGTTAATACTTCCCCTAAGTTAGCTGAAAGTAAATATTGAATCGTTTTTTGGATATTTGAGAAGACTTTACGTCCTTCTTCTACCGCTACAATAATTGTTGAAAAGTTATCATCGGCAAGGACCATATCTGAAGCACCTTTTGATACTTCTGTTCCGGTAATTCCCATACCAATCCCGATGTCAGCAGCTTTTAAGGCTGGGGCATCATTTACGCCATCACCAGTCATAGCAACCACTTTTCCTTCTTGTTGCCACGCTTTAACAATCCGAACCTTGTGTTCTGGTGAAACACGAGCATAGACAGAGTAGTGTCCCACGACTTGTGCGAATTTTTCATCTGACAATTCATTTAATTCAGCGCCTGTAATGACTGCATCGTCGTCACCTTCTTTGATGATGCCTAAACGTGCCGCAATTGCTTCTGCTGTATCACGGTGGTCACCCGTAATCATAATTGGACGAATACCCGCTTCTTTCGCGACTTTTACAGCATCTGCAGCTTCTTTTCTTTCTGGGTCAATCATACCGACTAAACCAGCAAATGTTAAATCTTTTTCCACAAGTTCAGAACTCATTTCGGCTGGAATCGTCTCAACATATTTATAAGCCATTCCTAAAACACGTAAGGCTTGTTTCGCTAATGAGGTGTTTGTTTTCAAAATTTCTTGACGTTTTGTTTCATCTAATGGACTTGTTTCTCCATTTGATAAGATTTCCGTACAACGTTTCAATAATTCATCTGGTGCACCTTTGACAGAAACTAGGAAGCCACCTGTTTTTAATTCATGAACTGTAGTCATTAATTTACGATCAGAGTCAAAAGGAATCTCTGCCACACGAGGTTCAGCTGCTACTTTTTCGGTTACGTTAAACGCATGATCTAAACCAAATTGTACTAAGGCAGTTTCTGTTGGGTCACCAATTAATGAACCATCTTGAGCGATTTTTGTATCATTCGTAAAGTTCATGATTTTTAAAGCCATATTATCAGCAGGGATTTCTGTGGAAGCAGATAAAACTTGACCATCTGTATACAACGCTTCAACGGTCATTTGATTTAAGGTTAACGTACCTGTTTTATCTGAACAGATAATGTCTGTACTTCCTAATGTTTCAACGGCTGGTAACTTACGGACAATCGCATTTTTCTTGGCCATTTTTTGGGTACCTAAAGCCAAAATAATTGTGACAATCGCTGGTAATCCTTCTGGAATTGCCGCTACAGCTAACGAAATTGACGTTAATAACATGTCAATCCATGAACGACCATTCATCATTCCTACCACAAACATCACCGCTGCAATGACTAAAATGGCAATTGTTAACATTTTACCCAATTGGTTTAAGTTTTGTTTTAAAGGCGTTTCCGTTTCTTGTTCGCTCGCTAGCATGCCAGCAATTTTACCGACTTCTGTATTCATTCCTGTGCCAACCACAACGCCAAGACCACGTCCATACGTCACATTACTATTGGAATAAGCCATATTGATTCGGTCACCGATACCAATATCGGTTCCCTCTAAGATGGTTACTTCTTTTTCAACTGGAACAGATTCACCGGTTAACGCTGCTTCTTCAATTTTTAAGCTATTCGCTTCCAATAAACGTAAATCGGCTGGAACGACATCCCCTGCTTCTAATAAAACAATGTCACCTGGCACTAATTCATCACTTTTAACAGTAATGACGTGTCCATCACGGCGAACATTCGCATTTGGTGAAGACATTTCTTTTAATGCTTCAATGGCTTGTTCCGCTTTAGCTTCTTGGATGACCCCAAAGATGGCGTTCAAGATAACAACCACTAAGATGATAATCGAGTCTACCACATCATGGGAAAAGACGGCTGAAATGACCGCTGCCGCTAATAAAACAATAATCATAAAATCTTTGAATTGCTCAAAGAATTTCACGGCAAGTGATTTTTTCTTCCCTTCATCTAGCACATTTTCCCCGTACGTTTCTAAACGCTTTTGAGCCTCCTGTGCACTTAATCCATCAGTTGTTGTGTTCATTTTCTCCAAAACAACTGTGTCGTCTTGTGCGTAAAACGCTTCAGACAATTGTGTTTTCTTTTCTTCTGACATGTTCTTCCTCCTCTATTTTTTGCAGCATCCTTCAAGTACTATTTTACATTTCATCAAAAATAAATGAAAAAAAATAGACTTGTGTATGCTACTTCGTCGAACATACATAAGTCTCACCGTTTAAGACAACACCAGAAATTGCTTTCGGAGTTGGTGATGTTGTCACAGCATAAATACTGTCAGTTACTCCCTCATGAAAAAACTATTTAACATTGATTGGAGAACCAATGTTATGAATAATTACTTAATTAGTATACCGTTTTCCACTCTTTTTTTCAAATAAAAGTTCTGCTCATTTGAAAAAAACTGAAATCCTTTCATTCGGATTCCAGTTTCTTGATTTGTATTCGTAAAATACGCTGTTGTCCCCGCTTTCTCGACCAACTAATAACCCAAGAAAGTAAGAAAAGACTAATCACGGTTCCTTCACGAACAAAAATCGGCAAATGATAACTAATGGACAATCCTAGTGCTAAATTGACACAAAAAATATCAACTAAATAACGATAAAACTGAAAACTATAGCGCGTTCTTTCAGAAATAAGTGTACAAAATTTTTCAATGGGAAATTGCAAAACACCTAGCGCAACTACCTGTCCTGTCCCAATTCCTGCTATGATTGTCCCTAAAATAAATAGAACAATTTTAACCAAATAATTTTGAAAAACAAGCGAACCAAATAATTGATATAAGAAAAAATTAATGACAAAACCAAAGCCAATTAACGCCACCAAAATAATCAAATAGTCCTGAATTTTACGCTGCTGATCTAACAACCAACACGTGCCTAAAAAAGCTAAATTGATAGCTGTGGTAACAGTTCCGACTTTTAAATGTGTAAGTGTTGCAAAGGTCACATTAAACGCATTAAAACTGCTAACCCCGATGCCTGCTTGAATTGTCAAACTGATCCCCAATGCACTAATTAAATAAAAAAGAAACGATAGTACAATTTTTTTCTTCCACATTATAAAAACTCCTCTACTCTTGATACGTCTATTATGTGCTACAATAGAAGAAACAAATAGGAGATATCTCCTATTATAAGGAGAAAAAATGCTTAAAACAGCCTACCAACAATCACCGAAACAAGAATTAGCTAAAAATACGCCTTTTTTTAATGAAACTGATTTAAAACACAGTTTTATTATCGATTTTGAAAATCAAGAATTCATTCATCATCAAGCAGAGCCATTAAATTATCTTTTTTATTTAATCAAAGGAAAAGCGAAAATTTTAAAAACAGAACGCAATGGTCGCCAATCCATTGTTCAGTTTTTAACGACAGGTGATTTAATTGGCGATTTAACATTAGTTCAAGCGGAAACGATAACCAAGGACGTTATCGCCTTAGGTGAAACCTGTTGTTTGGCTGTACCTTTAGCTTACGCAGAAACTGTTTTAAAAAACAAGGTACTTTTTATGCAGCAACTCAGCCATTATCTAGGGAAAAAAATGCTCCAACGGGTGGACCACTTTACAACGAATCAGACCTATGAACTAAGTTATCGGCTAGCGGAATTGCTATTGGTTGCCGCTAATCACGAAGATGTTTATAAAGAAAAGCATACTGAGATTGCCGAATACTTAGGGGTTAGTTATCGCCATCTTATTTATACTTTCAAACAATTTCGAGAGCGCGGCTTTATTCAAAAACAAGGAACTGCTTATCACATCAACCGCTTAGCGTTACATTCTTTTGTGCAAAAAATGAAGAGTTAAAGTGGTGGATTGTTGACAAATAGTGCGCTTCCCGCTACCCTATTCTTATTAATAAGAAAGAAGGGACAGCAATGGAGCAAGCATCATTTACTGTATCTAGTTGGCAAGAACAACCGATTGACAATCTTAATGAAAATTTCCCAGTGAATCAAGCGAGCGCTACTTATCAATTGTCAGGCGCCTTATCTGGGACAGCTTCTGTAGAATACTTAATGACTTATCAAGGCTCTTCAATGGCAGATGGGCTTGAAGCTGTGGCTCAAGTGGTCGGTTTCCTACATTTCGAAGGAACTTATTTAGGAAAAAAAGGCACCTTTACTGCTTGCGAAAAAGGGACGTTTACACAGGGTCTTTTAGACTGCCCAGGTGAACTATTTCAAGCATCAGGTGAGCTTTCCGGTTTATCTGGTCGCTACACTTATGAATTTAGTCAAGAAGAAGCGCTTCTTCATTTAGACTTTGTATAATAAAAAATTTCAAGGAAAGTTGGTGACATTATTTTACTTATTTTAAATTTGGCGGTTGTAAAAGACAATGGGTGTTTTTGATTAGATTAAACTTTTAAGGAGAAAAATCATGAAAAACACCCGAAACACCGTCCCATCATTACTAATTATTATTTTGCTTGTGGGATTTCCACAAATCAGCGAGTCGATTTTCACACCCATTTTGCCAGCGCTTAGTTCTGCTTTTAACATTCACGATAGCGTAGCACAATTAACCATGAGTATTTATTTTGTTGCCTTTGCCGTTGGCGTTTTATTCTGGGGAATTTTATCCGATACGATTGGACGTCGCCCAGCTATGTTATTAGGAATTTTATGCTATTTAATTGGAAATATTGGCCTTTTTTTGAGTCCGACATTTCCTTGGCTGTTATTCTTCCGTTTAATTCAAGCATTTGGTGCAAGCGTTGGTTCTGTCATTACCCAATCAATGATGCGGGAAAGCTTTAACGATCTTCAAAGAGGGAAAATTTTTGCTCAAACAAGCGCTGCCCTATCGCTATCTCCTGCCATCGGACCCTTAGTCGGCGGACTTGTTCAAACCTATTTTGGCTATCAGCATGTCTTTAGCACCTTAATTGTCATGGCTGTTCTATTACTTTTCTATAGTTTTTATCGTTTACCAGAAACCTTTCACTTAGGAAATACTTTAACGAAAGCACCTTTTTGGTCCGTGGCGAAACGCCTTTCCTTCGACTCGAAAGTTTGGTGCTACGGCTTATTGATTGGGGGCATTAATGGTTTATTGTTTAGCTACTATGCAGAAGCTCCGTTTATTTTCATCAATCACTTTGGCTTTAGCAGTGTCCAATATGGCTTTCTTGGTTTAGTTTTAGCTGTGTCTAATATTCTTGCTGCAGTTCTTATCAATTGGTTGCTAGGATATTGGTCAGCGGAAAAAATTGCCTTTGCTGGTTTGCTGCTAAGTATCTTTGCGGCTTGCTGTTTATTAATAATGACACAATTTGAAACAATCATTGGTCTTATTTTGTTTATTTTTCTCTTTTTCTTAGGGATTAATATTACTTTGCCCAATGCCTTAAGTATGGCCTTAAAAGGCTATGAATCTGTAATTGGTACTGCCAGTGGAATTTTTAGTTTTGTCTATTACTTGTTTGTTAGTTTCTTTACCTATTTGATTAGTTACTTTCACAATGGTACCATTTGGGTCTTGCCGCTTTACTTTTTAAGTTTTGCTTGCCTGTTAGCTTTCAGCTATTATGTCATTGTTTATCGTAAAACTTTAAAATAAAAATCAAAAAACACACGAATATTTCGTGTGTTTTTTTTAGCTAAAAAATTGATTTTCTAAACTATATTGCTTCCCTGAAACAATGTCATATTGAATCAGTCGGTATTCCTCATATAGTTGTTCTTGCTTTTTATTCATTTCTACTGTTTTTTTCCATTCCCCACCGAGATAGTAATTCCCCTTTTCAAAAGCAGGCAATTGTTCTTGTACCTCATTTAGCATAGCGTAAAATCCCGATTGCGGTAAGCCGCTTTGTTGGAACAGTGAGGGAGCAAAATAAAATGGACTAATAGTTGCTTGATGCTGATTTTTTTCTGTTAACTGATTCGCCGTATCATACATTAGAAATTCGGTCTGGTGAAGGGCTGCCCCTTCATTCAACGCTTGAATGTTTTCATCATAAATACTTGGTAAGTGATCTCCCCAAAAAACGACTAATGTGCGTTTGGGCATTTTTTCGATTTCTTGTAGGAAATTTTTCAAAGCTTCGCTACTGTAGGCAATATCTTGCAAGTAATTATTGAGCGCGACTTGATTGCCGTTTCCTTGAGAAAAATAATTGGACGTTGTGTATTTATTTTCATAGGGCATATGTGTTTGCATAGTAACTAAATGAATGAATTGCGGTTGCTCTTTTTCTTTAAGCAGTGTCGTCACTTCCTGATACGCTGCTTGATCTGAAATGTAAGGATTATTTTCTAGTTTATCCGTATAGTTCATTGTTTTTTCATTGATAAATTGATCAAAACCTAAAATTTTATACACATCTTTTCGTTTATACATAGATGTATTGTACGGATGAATAGCCGTTGTTTGGTACTTTTGTTCCTTAAGTAATGAAACAATGGAAGGCAATTCCGTCATCTTAGGAATCATCATTGTATAAGGTGTAGTCATTTGGGCATTCATTAATTCCATCGAAAAACTTGTTAAGGCTTCAAATTCAATATTCGCAGTTCCGCCCCCGTAGTTTTGTGAAAGCATCTGGCCACTGTAAGTTTTATCAGCGATTTGCTGATAATCAGCTAAAGGATTACCAATAATGGACAAACCTTTCAGATGATCTGGATTTGAAAAACTTTCACTCATGACAAACACAATATTTGGTTGCTCATTGCTCGGCACTGTTTTCGTCTCGGCCAACTTTTGATACTTCTGAGTAATTTCTGAAATAGCTTCTTTTGAATAACCCTTTGGTTGGTCCATAGCCTCTACTTTTAAATTATATAGAAAACCACCAATAAATCCTGTATTGTAGTAATTCATTTTTTGGCTGTAAGGAATCCATAACGCGGTTTTATTATAGGCTTTACGTAACAAATTTTGCGGATTGTTAAAATCACCAATATATGAAAATAGACCAATCGAAAGAACAAGACTTAACACACGAATCGTTTGTTTTTTCTTCGATAAAAAGAAACTTTTATAAAAGGCTTTTCCTAAGAAAAAAAGTGCTACACAACCTAACGCTACCACAAAAACAAACGGCCATAAACCAACCATTTCTTTTAATAAACTAACTTCTGTGATCATTTTTAAGTCGTCTGGGTAAATAGGTTCGACACGATAAAACATCTTTTGATAGTCCGCAAATCCTAAAACACCTATTATGACACTATATAAAAGAGCGCCAACTCCTAATGAACCTGCCAAACTACATAAAAAAAGTAAAAAAACGCTTAGCACAAAACAACCTAAGAAAAACTTTTCCGTATGCCACGAAAAAGCAAACTTGAAGGCTAAATCAACAGACAAGTTATTCTGACACCATTGCAAATATAAATTACTAAAAATAATTAATAAGATGAACCCGATTCCATACAAAAGGTAGCGGTAAGGCCATCGTCTAAATTTCTCAACTCTCTTTTTCACATCGATCTCCTATTCAAAAACTAGTAATGTATTTATTTTATGCTTCTTGAAAAAGAATGTAAAGAAGTAGCTAGCAAAGAAGTCTAAGGAATGGTAAAGAAAAAATGTTATTTGTTGCAAAAATAATTTTCCAGTGGTATAGTAACAATGGAATTTCGTTATCAGTTATCGTCGCCTTTTTAGAGTACTTTATGAAAGGAGAATAACTATGACTTACAAAGTAAAAAACATTCAATACCGTATTCAATTAGACACAGACAAAAATATTTTCATTGTTTTTGATGCAAAAAATGAAAGTAAAACAGCAACTGGTCACACAATTGAAGAAGCAATTGCACACTTAAAACAATTAAACTAAGGAGTGACAAACATTTCCATGCAAGACCCTTTAGGTAGTTATTTAAGCTAAAAGCCGTTTAGTAAAGAAAAAATACTAGACGGTTTTTTTGTATCTTCTTCGCCTTTTATTTTTTACATAGTATACTGAAACAAACGGAGGTGTTTTTATATGACCATCATTGCAAACTATATTCGCCAGCAACCCCAACATCAAACACAGTTAACAGAAATCTACCAAGCAATTTTAGCGGTTGTTCCTCAGGAGACTACTGAAAAAATCGCTTATGGAATGCCGACCTTTTACTTAAATGGCAATTTAGTGCATTTTGCGGCGGCCAAGCAACATTTAGGTTTCTATCCTACGCCATCAGCCATCCAACGTTTCAGCAAAGAATTACGCCCTTTTAAAACCTCGAAAGGTGCCATTCAATTTCCCTACACGCAAGAGTTACCTCTTTCATTAATACAGGAAATAGTTAAATTCCGTGTACAAGAGAACATGAAAACAGGGTCTCATTGAGACCCTGTTTTCATGTTCTTAAAATTTTTTCCATCGCTTTTCCCTTGGCCAACTCGTCGATTAACTTATCTAGGTAACGGATTTTTTGCATTAAAGGATCTTCAATTTCTTCCACGCGATAGCCACAAATTACGCCTTTGATCAATTGGGCATTTTCATTAAAATTGGGTGCTTCTTCAAAAAATGTTTCCATCGTTACTTTTTGAGCCAATTGTTGTTGCAAGCCTTTTTCATCATAACCAGTTAACCAATAAATAATTTCGTCAACCTCCGCTTGCGTTCGATTTTTACGTTCTGCTTTTTGGATATATAGCGGGTAAACACTGGCAAAGGTCATTGTATAGATTTTCGGTTTTGTCATTGGTTTTCCTACTTTCTGAAGTATTCTCTCTTCAGTCTACCACAGGATTGCTGGAAAAAGAGGCTATTTTGTCTCAGTAATCAAATTGACGATAATAACGACGAATCTCTAATGGGTGACAATTCAATTTTTCTACATGCGCATCAATGCGTTGCGTTACCGCATGCATTAGGAGAAATGAAATAACTCGGCCACGATATTTTTCACTAATTCCTGGAAGTTCATACGCTTTCGAATCAATAATTGTATAATTGGCACAGATTTTCGGCAATAATTTTGCTACTCGTTCTGCCAACGGTCGCTGCTCGTCTTCTCCAATAAACAACGTTACTGGCGTAGTTTCATCTACAATTTCTAGCGTTCCATGTAAGAACTCTGCTGCATGAATTGATTTTGAGCGAAGCCAACTTTGCTCTTCCCAATAGCACATTGCATAAGAATAGACCGCTCCCCATTGGTTCCCTGCGCCAATAAAATAGTGAATGCTATCATGACGATGTTTTTCCGCAAAAGCTAAGCCAAACGCATCGGCACTTTTTTCGGCTTCAGCTAAACCTGTAGGCAAATATTCTTCCAATTCTTGGTAATAATTTTCGTAATCTGTAAATTCGTTGTTTTTTTGCATTAAACGATCAGCTACCATAAAGAACTTGATTTGCTCAGTTCCTGGAGCTGGATAAGTCACCACATAATCACATAAATCTGCTAAAAGACTGTCTTTTGCATCGATAAAACCAAATAACGTTGCGCCGACCTTTTTGATTTCTTGAACGGCTTGCACCACTTCTTGTGTTGTCCCAGTAACGGAAGACAAGATGACGAATGATTTTTCTGTTAAACGTTTATTGCCTGTTGTGTAATACTCAGCAGCATGTTGAACATAGATTGGTAAATTACTTTTTCCATTCGCATAAGTAACTGCTTGCATGGCTGAAGCATAAGTACCGCCGATTCCTAAATAATAAACCGCATCAAATCCTTTCGTCCAAACTTGATCAACAACTTTTTCAACATCTGAACGCAAGGCTAAGGCACCTCGTATGTCTTTGATTTGTTGTTCTTCATTAAATTTTAACATGGCTGATTTCCCTCTTTCTTTGCTATTTTACTTTTTAGGACACAATCAAAATCATCAAAAATCCGTTGAGATAAATCAATTCCTTTACTTGTAGCTACTTGATACGCCAAGTATTGAAATGGAATAACTAACAATAAAGGACTAATTTTTTCTTCGACATCACTTGCTAACTCTAACGTATTTGATGCCCTCGTTGAACGCGTTGTAATTGTGTAACATTGGCCAACATAACTGGCTAGATAGTTTCTCAAGGCTTGACTACGTGCTTGAATAGGACTTTGATTTTCAATAAAAAACAAAAGATGTGTAGTATCCGCTTCAAGATAAGGCCCATGCATATAGGCTTCGACTTCAAATCCTTGGGAAGGTAAGCGAACTGTTTCTGTAAACTTCGTCTCAAACTCTTTTGCCGTACCAATATTAGGTCCATAACCAATTGCGATAAATCGTGTCCCCTCTGTTAATTCTTTTTTCGTTTTTTGCCAAAATTGTTCGGTTTTATAAATCACCGAATCGATTTCCTGAATTGCTTTGGCAAGTTTTGCTAATTCTTCTTCAACCTCTACTTTTGTTAATTGATGCTTTTGATAGCCCAGTTTCAAACCAAATAGAAATAAATTTAAAAGTGTTGTCGTATAGCCTTTTGTGACAAAACCAACTGTTTCAAGCCCCATTTTTAAATCCAGGACTTCATCCACAACCTCCGTAATCGGGCTGGTGACATCACTTGTCAAGGCCACTGTTTTTACAGACGTTTGGTTTTTAATTTTTGCAATGGCATCAATTGTTGAAGCACTTTTACCACTTTGTGAAACCGCTACGACCAGATCAAACCGATCATCCACTTTGCCATAATGAGCAAAATTGAACGGCTCTTGGATTTCCACATAAATAGGCGCCACTTCTTCAAGGTAAACTTTAGCCGCCTGACAAGCGTTATGTGACGAGCCAGTTGCTAAAATTAGACAGTGCGTGACCTTTGAAACGTCTGTATCAGTTAATTGAAATTGGTTAAGAATCTGAGTTAGAGCTGCTTGCTCCTCATTTATATAATCCAGCATCGTTTTCATATTTTGCCTCCTAAAATATACCAATTAATGAGCCAAGAATTCCGACAATTGCCATGCCACCTAAAATCGCTAAAGGTTTTACTTCTTTTTTCAATAAATAAAAAACAAAACCAAAAGATGCAAGCGGTAATAATTTAGGCATGATATCGTCAAAGATACTTTGAACTGTGACTGCATTTTTGCCACTTCCGCTGATTGTAATCGGGATAGTTAAATCAATCATGGAGGCGGTCATAGCACCTACCACCATCAAGCCAATTATTGAAGCGCCTAATGTGAGACTTTCCATCATGCCATTTGCTTGAATCTTTTTGAGAAAACCAGTTCCTAATTTATAGCCCCAACGATTCAGTAAATAACGAACAATCACATGGGGGACGTTAAAAATGAGTAAAAATAGAATTGGCCCTAACACATTCCCTTGTAAAGCTAACGAAGTTCCAACACCTGTTGCAATCAAGCGTAAGGTTCCCCAGAAAAAGGAATCACCTAAACCAGCTAAAGGTCCCATTAACGAGGTTTTAATACTATCGATTGTTCCAACTTCAAAATTTTCGTCCAGAACATTTTCTTCTTCCATTGCAGCATTAATTCCTAAAATAAACGTCACGATATGCGGCGTAGTATTAAAGAAAGCAAGATGCCGTTTTAAAGCTGCCGCCATCTCTTCTTTTTGAGGATATAATTTCTTTAAAATAGGGATCATGGCATAGACATAAGCCATATTCATCTGACGTTCATAATTCCATGAAAATTCCATTTGAAATGAACGCCAAAAGACTTGATTAAGTTCTTTTTTTGTAATTAAGTTTTCTGTCTTAGTTTTAGAAGTCTTCGTCATCATCAATTACCTCCCCACTTGTTGTTTGTATTGTTTCATTCTTTCCTTTGGCATAATTCATGATATTCACAACAATTACTGCTGTAATGGCACCCAAAATTGCTACTCCTGTTACAGGTAACTTAAAGTAAGCCATTAAGACAAAGCCTAAAAAGAAATATGGCGCCACTTGTTTGTTAATCAGTAAGCGTGCAAGCATCGCAAATCCTAGCGCTGGAATAATCCCCGTTGCAACAGACAACCCATGTTGAATAAATTCAGGGATCAGATCAAGTAAGCCTTTAATGGTGTTGCTGCCCACGGCAAATGAAATAGTTACAATGAGCGCTAGCATGAACGATAAGCCAAAGCCTGCAAGTAAATGCATGCGCTCCACCCCTTTATATGCTCCTTCTTCAGCATACTGATCAGCTTTTTGACTCATGATTGGGATGAGCAAACCCAAATAAATATTTTTAAGAATCAACGTTAACGTTGCGATTGGCAAGCCTAAGACTAAGGCTGTTTCTGTTCCTGCGCCAGCAGTAATAGCAAACGCTGTACCAAGAATCCCACCAGTCACTACATCAGGTGGGATTGATGCGCCCACTGAAAAAGAACCGATGAAAGCTAACTCTAAGGTCGCGCCCATGATTACGCCCGTTTTAACATCACCTAATACAATTCCGACAAATAAACCGGTTACAATTGGTCTTGAAAGCAACGAGGTTCCTAAAGCATATTCCGACTGCGCAATAAAAGCGATGCAACCTAAAAGAATCGCTTGTCCTATCATTTGTATTTCTCCTTTCTACAAGACATTTAATGCTGCTACTTTTTTGTCATTTGGGACTTGTCGAATTTCAACTTCACAACCATTTGCGACCAATTCTTTAACCATTTTTTCTTCATCCGGCGTAATATTAATTGCTTTAGAAATGTTTCGAGTATTTTCCCTTACTTTCATCCCTCCTAAGTTAATTTCTTTTATTTCTGGATAAGCAGTAGCCAATCGATAAGCATCTTCCACACTCTCAACTACAATAAAAAGTTTGTATTTTTCTGTAACACCACTTTTTAGTGCGGCAATCGCATCTTCAATCGTTTTAATGACCAGTTTTACTCCTGCTGGCTTAGCTAGCTTAATGGTTGTTTTTCGAATATCATTTTTAGGTACGTCATCATTTGCGATTAAAATACAATCGGCGCCTAAGCCTTGGGTCCATGAAAAAGCCACTTGACCATGTAACAAGCGATGATCGACTCTTAACAATTTAATCATTTCATTTCCTCCTAAAATTCTTCTTCTAAAATTTCTTTACTAGATAACTCGTTACAATAACAAAGACTTTCTTGTCCGTTTTCAACGGCGCGTTTTACTAAATCAACTAATGAATCAACAGTATTTATTTGGGTATATATTTCAATTAACGTTGCTAAATTTAATCCTGAAATTAAATGCATTGCTTGTTTCCCCACATAATTAAAGAATTCGTTATTCACGCTTCCGCCAAATAGGTCTGTAATCACAATTAATTCATTTTGTTGATTGTTCTTTAAAATGTCTTTGACCGTCTTGGCTAAATCATAAGGTTGTTCCATATAAGCGCAAAGACATTCCACATTCTTTGTTTCACCACAAATTAAAGCTAATGATGTCTGAATCCCTGCAGCGAAATTACCATGTGTTGCCAGAATAATTTTACGTTCCATTTTCTTCACCTCACTTACTTCTTTATATAGCAAAAAGAGTGCCAAAAAAGTGGCACTCCCTCCTTTTTATTTTAAAAATCGCTTTCTGCGTTGTTAAACTCCGTTTTTCCAAACAACACATCATAGACATAAAAAAGCTCCGATTCAGGTATATTGACACTATAAACTTTTTCAATGACACTAAACGCCTCTTTTAACTCTTGCAAGACCGTTCTTTGACACTGCTTTAATTGTTCGGCGCCATTATAATTTTCAATAGGTTCATTCCGGATTAATCGTTCAATTAAACAACTGACATGGACATATACCGCCAATTTACGATCATTTTGAATCGTTTGTTGCCACCGCTCTTCTAATTGAATTAAAAAGACTTCTACTTGTCGAATAATTTTTTCTGTATCTAAAATCGTCACTGATTGAATGACCCGATCTAATGAAAAGTTACGAATCAACTCATGATTTACATAGGACAGCATATCTTTAGTTAATTCTCTCTTTGTCCATTCTAAAAGGGTCGTAATTCCTTTTCCTGCAATCAACTCTTCTAAAGAGATATACGGGAGGTCATTTGAAGACGGGTTGTTTGTACCGATGATGCCGACAATCTCATATTCTGGGAAACTTTCTTTGATCGACTCTGCATTACGTAATTGATTATATTCACAAGGAATAATCTTTAATTGTGCTTCCGCAGGTAAACTTTTTTCAAGTAAATCTCTAATTTTAACGGCTGTACCAATTCCGGTACTACACGTTGTTAAAATGACACGTTCCGTTTTATTTTCAGGTAATATGATTTCCCATTCATTTGGATGAACCGTTAACGCTTTTTGGGGCAATTCTTCAAAAGAAACTTCGTCTTTAATGGCTTCTCCTATAGACAGAGCCAAGCTTGTTGTCACATTATTCATTAATAAAAAAGGACCTTCTTCTTCTGCCGGAAAATACTGATAAATTTCTTTCAATGAACCCATATCAAAAAGAATTACTAAACCATTCCTCGTTTCTTGACGTTCCATATAGTGAATTAAGTGTTCGGAAATTTTTTTGGGAGTAACATCTAACGGCATGTCAAACGATTGAAAAATTGGCACATTTAACAGCCGATTTGCAACATTCGCAATACTACTTGCTGTGGCATATCCGTGGGCAACAATCACCGCTTTCGGATAGTGACTTTCCTTTACTGAACCCGAATAGTGAAGATAAATGGTGACAATAATTCGATCCATCTGGGATAGTTCAATATCTAATGAACGTTTCACTAAAGTTAACAGTTGTTCAGCGTAGCCATAACTAGTTGCTAATTTAGTTTGAACTTCTGTTAAAAGTTCGTCAATGACTGTTGTAGGTTCTTTTTCTGGAAACCAATCAATACATCTTCGTTGAAACAGATAGGTGCTTAATGCATAGACTAAACTGCCATTAAACCGAATTTGATAAGACGATTCAATCGTTTCCAATAATTGACGGATATTTTGCGTAATAAACAATAGCATTTCGTGATTTTTCTCTCGCTTCTTTTCAAATAATAAATCATCGAATAAGCGTTCAATTTCTTTCGAGATGTCGTTATTGGCAGTGGAAAGATGATGATGGTGAGAGACATAAAGACGAAGGATTCGTTCATAACTCTGGATAATTCTTCTTTGCGCAAGCTCTGTTTCCTCTAACAAACTAACCAGATTTGTTTGCTCATCTAAACGAATAGGCAATTCATTTTCATCAGGAGCTAGTCTGATCGATTGATCCAGAAATTCTTTCGGTAGATCGTGCAAAGTGATTGGAATAACACGTTTATCAAGATTGGCGGCAAAGCTGCGTGCAGTAATAATTTTTATATTATTTCTTAATTCACCTACATTGCCTACATAATGGTGATTTTCTAAAAGTTTGATAACTTGTGGCGTGATAGTAACTGCTTTTTGAATAGCTTGCTGTTCCTCATAAAATGCTCGCATAATTAATTGTTTTCTTTCCGCTTGAGTGCGTTCAGCAAGACTTGGGATTTTAATTTGAATAGGAATTCGTCTTAAAAATGTCGTTAAAAAGGTGCTAGAAATTTCTTCAGTTGTGGCAAAGCACAACCGACACGTAACAGGAATGGGCCGATTGGTTTCACCCATCCGATAAATGATACCCTGATCTAAAAATGTAAACAATTTTTCCTGCCCTTCAGGACTCAAACGATGAACTTCATCTAAAAATAAAACGCCCCCTTCTGCACTTTGAAAGGCCCCAATTTTATCGGAATCTGCTCCCGTAAAAGCGCCTTTAAGATGCCCAAATAATTGACTAGTTAAAAGCTCTGGATTGTTGGCATATTGCGCACAATTAACTGTCACAAAAGGTGCTGAATCGTCAAGTAGTTCTTTTGAAAGACAAAACTGATAATATAAGGATGCTAAAAAACTTTTACCCGTACCACTTTCACCTGTAATTAAGACAGGCAATCCACCGCCAGGATAAAGCGCTGCCATTTTTAATTGTTCGATGGTCTGAGCTAAACTACCGCGATAACCAATGACCGACTGAAAAAAATCACTTTTGCGATCAAAAACAGGCTGTTCATCGATCATTTCTTGGAAACTTTGATAAACAGTTCTTTTTAAAAGATAGTTTTGTTGTTGAAACGCTTCTTTATGAAAAAAGTAAACTGGTCGTGTATTGATCTTAACTAGAATCCCTTCTTCGTTTAACTGATTTAAATAGTGACTAGCTGTATTTCGTTTGATAGAAAATGTCGTTGCAATATTGCTTGCTGTGAAAATTTCACTGACTAAAGATGGTTCAAAAAAAGCTGTTTGATTGCGTAAATAATCAACAATTTGCGTTTTTAACATAAAATCACCTCTCATTTATCATAACGTACCTAAAAAAAACGTCAATATTCAAAATTTCTTTTGTTATTTTTCTTTATATAAGGAGCCCATTTTTTATGTTATTTAATCACAGGAACCTGATTCTATCATTGCAGAATAGGCTTTCATTCAGTATACTGTAAATAGAGGAACAAGAAACGAATTGGATAATTAGGCACTGAAAGAACGCACCACCGTTCTGAATGTTTCGAAACACACAACAGGTTATCGAAATGGCCCTTGGAGAAAAATTCCTTTTTCTCCGAGGTTAGCGATTGTGACATGTTGCAATCGTTTTTTGTCCTTAAAATGTTGAGAAAAAGAAAAAAGGCACTTTGTATGTCAGCACCACCTGACAAACAAAGCCCTTCATAGACAGCACAACCTATCTATTCCAGTTGCCTTTTTTGCTAGTTACACTAGCTAATTTTAGTGTACCCGATTTTCAGTGAAATTACTAGCATCTTTAAAATTTTTACTGAAACGATCAGCCTGTGCAATGAACTAGTTTTCTTCAGCGGCGGCAACCGCTGAGAAGCTTTTTCTCAAATTTTAAGTTGCTCTACTCTATCATATAGTTTATATAGATAACTGGCTTTTTAGAAGAATATAATACATGTTTTTTCCAATTGTCTAAATAATTTTTGAATAAAAACATTTTCAAATATGTTAAGTCTGGTATTCCTTTTTCTCGCTCAATCAACTTAGTCTTCTTGTCTAATACAAGCCACAAACCTATTTTTTCTACAGACGGTATATCTTTTACTAATCCTGAGCGAATAATGTCTAAAGAAGCAAGTGATTGAGTAACTACATAACTTAGCTTGGATGATGCATCACCGATTTTAACTGCAAATAATGTTTGCGTTTCTTTACAATATATATCTGCAATCTCAATGTCTTCATTATTAGATAGTTTGGTCAACTGACGATCATGATTCTCCAAATGTTCATTTTCTTCTGCTAGCAAGAGATTATAAACTCTTTCTTTATAGTATTTTCTTTTTATTGACTCTTTAATCTCTTTCTTTGTTTTGCCAGTAAAATCAGATCTATTTTTTTCTTCTTCATATTTCTTAGCACAAAAAGTTTCATGCCTTTTTTTAGAAAAATCATATTCAGGATTATAGATTACTGGAATTTCACTAAGTGAATCATTTAAATAATCTATATAGTCATTATTATAAGAATACCACTCACCATTTAGTAGTGTATAACGCTCTTCTTCATCTGTGTAATCTAATATTTTCTTTATCTCATATTTTTTTCTCTTGCCTTCAATTTCTTTACCTATAAAGATTTTAAAAATATCTTCGCCTATTAATTTGTTTTTTTCAATGAACATGCGTAAATCATTGATGTCAAATCCATCTAAAAAAACCGGTTTTCTATTTAAATAATGTACTGTATATTCCGTACTATAATCATTAAAACTCTCTATGTTTCCTATAATATCAAAATCTGAAAAATAAATAGGTGTTTCTCCATCAATTATTTTTTTTATTAATTTCCCATCTAATTTCTTAATAAGATTATCATCATTCTTGTCCAATTTCTTCAATAATGGAATTTTTATTTCTTCTTTCTCAGATGTAATGATTCTTTTTGCATAAAATACAAGCGCTAACATGTGTGTTAGACAGTCATTTTTCAACTCAACAGATAAAGCATCCCCAATTTCGATATTTTCTTTATATATTCCAAAATCTCTTGGTAATTTTTGGGTAGCTTTAACTTTTAAATAAGCTTCACCACTATCAAAATCAAAATATTTATTATCTTTAAAAGCATCGATCATCTTTACCTTAGAACTATGCGGCGCTGCTTTAGCTGTACGCTTTATTTCTTTGTAGTCTAACTTTCTCGCAAAACGAAAGGCAAATTCTTTATCTGCAAACTTATGAACACAATGATGCGCATGACTAAAAGAAAACGCATATAACTCATCATCCAAAGAAACTGTTAAAATTCCTTTGGGTGCTCCATAAGTTTTTAGATGTATTCCTTCTGTTAATTCATCAATTATCCATTGCCATTTTGGAGTTCCCTCTAAGTTATTTCGATCAATATATAACTGAATATGTACACTTTTTTGTCTATATTGACGAACTTCATTACTTTCCATTTTATATTCTAAATTAATTTGCTCAAAAAATTCTTCCTTTTTTTCAGTTAAAATTTTATATAAATTTACTTTCATTTTTAGGACCTCCTTTAAAATTATTTCAGGATTCTAAACAAAATGCAAAAGTAGCTTTACATTTATTTATTTTTTTCAATAATTGGATAAACGCATCCACATATTCTTGATCCTTTGAACTATGACTAATAAAAATCTTTTTCCCGTTACTCACTACTCAACATCCTCCAAGTTAAATTTGTGTTTTCATTTTTTTGTGAAATTCTATACTATTTCTTTAAGCGTACAGCGTTATCTGAAACCAGTCAATACTAAAATTATAAAATAACAATTATTTTGTTTTATTAAATTTTTATATAATGTTGTTTTGTTAATGTTTTGTTATTTTTAAACAAGTGATTATAGAGCGATGTACGACTGAAGTTATTTCTAATCTATTTTTTTCAATATTTTTATAAATATAAAAAAACACGCCTTTCTTTGCAGAAAGGCGTGTTTTTACGTCCGAGTATAAGGAGAATTGGTTCATTAACCAATTGTCCCTTTAAGCGTTATTCATTTAATGAATTATTTGTTTTTTAAGTTGTAGAAAGATTTTAAGCCTTTGTATTCAGCTACATCGCCTAATTGATCTTCAATACGTAATAATTGGTTGTATTTAGCAATACGGTCAGTACGGCTTAATGAACCAGTTTTGATTTGGCCAGCGTTTGTTGCAACAGCGATATCAGAGATTGTTGAATCTTCTGTTTCACCAGAACGGTGAGATACAACTGCAGTGTAGCCAGCTTCTTTAGCCATTTCGATTGCTTCAAATGTTTCAGTTAAAGTACCGATTTGGTTAACTTTGATTAGGATTGAGTTAGCGATACCTTTTTCGATACCTTCAGCTAATTTAGTTGTGTTTGTTACGAATAAATCGTCACCAACTAATTGAACTTTGTCGCCTAATACTTCAGTTAATTTTTTGAATCCGTCCCAGTCGTTTTCGTCTAAGCCGTCTTCGATTGAAATGATTGGGTATTTAGAAACTAATTCTTCGTAGAACGCGATCATTTCTTCAGTTGTTTTTTCACCTTCGCCTGAGTCAGCTAAAACGTAAACGCCTTTTTCTTTGTCGTAGAATTCTGAAGAAGCAGCATCCATAGCAAGAACAACGTCTTTACCAGGAACATAGCCAGCTTTTTCGATAGCTTCGATGATTACTTCGAAACCTTCTTCGTTTGAACCTAAGTTAGGAGCGAAACCACCTTCGTCACCTACTGAAGTAGCTAAGCCGCGACCTTTTAAGATTGAAGCTAATGCGTGGAATACTTCTGCACCCATACGTAAAGCTTCTTTGAATGTAGGCGCACCTACAGGCATGATCATGAATTCTTGGAAGTCAATACTGTTGTCAGCATGTGATCCACCGTTGATGATGTTCATCATTGGAGTTGGTAATACTTTTGTATTGAATCCGCCTAAGTAATGATATAAAGGCACTTCTAGGTAATCAGCAGCAGCACGAGCTACGGCGATAGACACACCAAGAATAGCGTTAGCACCTAATTTACCTTTGTTAGGAGTTCCATCTAAATCGATCATTGCTTTATCGATAGCCATTTGATCGCGTACATCGTAACCGATGATTGCTTCAGCAATGATGTTGTTTACGTTATCTACAGCTTTAGTAACACCTTTACCTAAGTAACGAGCTTTGTCGCCATCACGTAATTCAACTGCTTCGTATTCACCAGTTGAAGCTCCTGAAGGAACCATTCCACGGCCGAAAGCTCCGCTTTCAGTGTAAACTTCTACTTCGATTGTTGGGTTACCGCGTGAGTCTAAGACTTCGCGTGCGTAAATATCAGTAATAATTGACATGTTTTGTCTCTCCTTTGAGTTTGTATTTATACTAAGGGGATTCCCTCATGTATGATTGTAGTTAATTCTCGCAAACTATGCAAACATTTTTTTGCAAAAGTCATTGAGAAAACGTTACCGTTAGTGATTTCTTATTTTACAGCATCTAATAAAGCTAGGAATGAGTCTGCTTCTAAGCTTGCGCCGCCGACTAAAGCACCGTCAACGTTTTCTTTTGCCATATATTCAGCGATGTTTTCTGGTTTAACAGAACCACCGTATTGAATACGAACAGCTTCAGAAACTTCTTTGCCGTATAATTTTTCAACTGTTGAACGAACAACACCACAGATTTCATCTGCAATATTAGCATCTGCAGATTTACCAGTTCCGATTGCCCAGATTGGTTCGTAAGCGATAACCATTGAAGCAACTTGTTCGTTTGATAAACCAACTAAGCCGTTAGTGATTTGACCTTCGATCCATTCCGCTGTTTTACCAGCTTCATACGTTTCTAAAGTTTCACCACAACAGAAGATTGGTGTCATACCATTTGCAAAGATTGCTTTGGCTTTTTTATTGATATCTTCATCTGTTTCGTGGAAATATTCGCGACGTTCAGAGTGTCCGATAATCACATAGTTTACACCTAAATCTGCAATTGCAGCTGGTGAGTTTTCACCAGTGAAGGCACCAGCGTTTTCCCAGTAGCAGTTTTGTGCAGCTAATTTCACTTCAGAATCTTTTAGGTTCCAAGCTAAAGGAGCTAAGAATAATGCTGGAGATCCAATCACAGCGTCAACAACGTCGTTTGATGGAACAGCATTTTTTACTGCTTCTGCAAAGCTTTGTGCTTCGCTTAAAGTTTTGTTCATTTTCCAGTTACCAGCGATAATTGGTTTGCGCATGAAAAGCACATCCTTTTCTTTTTTTAAAAATATTGTCTTTTAAACTGATTATTTATCGTTAATAGAAGCTAAACCTGGTAAAGTTTTGCCTTCTAATAATTCTAAACTTGCTCCGCCACCTGTTGAGATGTGAGAGAATTTGTTTTCGTATCCTAATTGAATTGCTGCAGCAGCAGAGTCCCCGCCACCGATGATTGTTGTTGCGTCTTCTAAATTAGCAATCGCTTCACAAACACCAATTGTTCCTTTGGCAAAGTTACTCATTTCAAATACGCCCATTGGTCCATTCCAAACAACTGTTTTCGCACCTTGTAATTCGTTAGCGAATAATTCAATTGTTTTTTCACCAATATCCAAGCCTTCTTCATCATCTGGGATTTCAGTTGAAGGAACCGTGTGGAAAGGAGCGTCATTGCTGAACTCTTTAGAGACAACTGTATCAACCGGTAAAACTAATTTGTCGCCAGCTTTTTCCATTAAGCTTTTCGCTAAGTCCACTTTATCTTCTTCAAGTAAAGATAAACCAACACTATAGCCTTGTGCTTTCATGAATGTGTAAGCCATACCGCCACCGATTAAAATTTTGTCGGCTTTTTCAATTAGGTTTTCAATGACAGCGATTTTGTCAGAAACTTTTGCGCCACCCAAGATTGCTACGAATGGACGTTTTGGATTTTCAACAGCTTCGCCGATGAATTTAATTTCTTTTTCCATTAAGAAACCAGCAACTGTTGGGATACCAGTTGAAGCAATTCCAACGTTTGAGGCATGTGCACGGTGTGCAGTACCAAAAGCATCATTGACAAATACATCGCCTAAAGAAGCCCAGTATTTACCCAATTCAGCGTCATTGCCGCTTTCTTTTTTGCCGTCAACATCTTCAAAACGAGTGTTTTCAAATACTAAAACGTCGCCGTCTTTCATATTGTTAACAGCGTCTTCTAATTCTTTACCACGTGTTTCTGGAACAAAAGTAACTGGTTGACCTAGTAATTCGCTTAAACGTTCAGCCACTGGTTTTAATGATTTGCCAGCTTTGTCTTCTTCTGTTTTTACACGACCTAAATGAGAGAAAAGAATTGCTTTTCCGCCATTTTCAATCACGTATTTGATTGTTGGTAAAGCCGCTACGATACGATTATCGTTTGTGATCACGCCATCTTTTAACGGAACGTTAAAGTCAACACGGACAAGGACTTTTTTGTCTTTTAAATCTACATCTTTAATTGTCTTTTTAGCCATGAGTAGACCTCCTGTATTGTCAATTTTAGGATTTTTCTTTTTTAAAAAAAGAAAGCGGAGAAGCGCGTTGCTTCCCCGCTTATTATTTCACAATTGTTCAAATTTCACTAATGATAAGAATGAATCTTATAAGTTAGCGAAGTATTCTAAAGTACGAACTAATTGAGCAGTGTATGACATTTCGTTGTCATACCAAGCAACAGTTTTAACTAATTGTTTGTCGCCAACTGTCATAACTTTTGTTTGAGTTGCATCGAATAATGAACCGTAAGTCATACCTACGATATCAGAAGAAACGATTTCGTCTGTGTTATAACCATAAGATTCGTTAGCAGCTTTTTCCATTACTGCATTCACTTCATCAACAGTAACTTCTTTGTCTAATACAGTAACTAATTCAGTTAATGAACCAGTTGCTACAGGAACACGTTGAGCAGCGCCATCTAATTTACCGTTCAATTCTGGGATTACTAAGCCGATTGCTTTAGCAGCACCAGTTGAGTTAGGTACGATGTTTGCAGCAGCAGCGCGCGCACGACGGAAGTCGCCTTTAGGATGTGGTCCGTCTAATGTCATTTGGTCACCTGTGTAAGCGTGGATAGTTGTCATTAAACCTTCAACAACACCAAAGTTGTCATGTAAAGCTTTAGCCATTGGAGCTAAGCAGTTTGTAGTACAAGAAGCGCCTGAAATTACAGTTTCTTCTCCAGTTAATGTTTCATGGTTTGTGTTGTAAACGATTGTTGGTACATCGTTACCACCAGGAGCTGAAATAACTACACGTTTTGCACCAGCAGTTAAATGTTTTTCAGCAGCTTCTTTAGAAGTAAAGAAACCAGTACATTCTAAAACGATGTCTACGCCTAATTCGCCCCATGGTAATTCTTCAGGGTTACGGTTAGCTAAAACTTTGATTTCTTTGCCGTTAACGTTGAATGAACCTTCGTGAACTTCAACTGTACCGTTGAAACGGCCTTGAGTTGTGTCATATTTTAACAAGTGTGCTAACATTTTAGCATCTGTTAAGTCGTTGATTGCAACTACTTCGATTCCTTCTACATCTTGGATACGACGGAAAGCTAAGCGTCCGATACGTCCAAATCCATTAATACCTACTTTAACTGTCATTAAAGATTTCCTCCTTATGAAAATCAAAAATTTTTTATTTTAAAGGGTTACCCCTTTTAAAATCTCGTTTGCGGCAGCTTCATCTGTGATGAGCCACGTTTGTTTTGGTGCATTTTTCATATATGCGCGAATGGCTTTGGCTTTCGTTTTGCCGCCCGCAATTGCGACGACATAGGGAATTTCTTGTAAGTTTTTTAATTGAAGGCCAATTCGTGGAATTTTATAGACCACTTTTCCTTCTTCATCAAAGAAATAACCAAACGATTCTGCCACGGCATTTTTTTGTTTGAGCATAACCATTTCGTCATCAGACATTTTTCGGCGTGCCGCCATGTGCAACGCTCGACCAATACTGTGCACCACACAGTTGGCATGACTAATTAACGTAAGAACTTCTTGAATCGAGGGTTCTTGTAATAAACTATTATACGTTTCACGACTCAATTGTTCTGGGACATATAACGCCCGGTAGTTACCACCCGTTTTGTTGGCCATTACAGCACTAATTGAATTGGCTTGGACAGAAACTGCTTCACCAATCCCTCCTCTGGCTGGAACAAACAAATTATGACGTTTTTCAGTTTCTAGTGATCCCATATTTTCGGCCACCATGGCCATTGTTGTCCCACCCATAACCGCAATTGTATTCTCACCATTTGGTAAGAGTAAATTCAGCGTATTGGTTAAGACATCTCCAAAGTCCGAAAGAACTTTCTTTTGGATATCACTATCTCCTGCAACAACGATACAACGTTGAATGCCAAAGTACTGTGTCATTTCTTTTTCGATTTGGTGCATGCCAAGCAATTGATTCATGACTAATTCTAAGCCTTGATAGACTTCCAAACCGCGTTCTGTTAATGTCATTCCGCTTTTTGAAGGTTCAATCAGGTTGAGCTGCTTCAAAACATCTGTTTCTGTACGCAAGACTCGCTCTGTAATTCCCATCGTTTCTGATAAACTTCTACGTCCAATAGGTTGCATCCAATAAATATTGCGAAGAATTTGGAATCTTTCTTGTAATACATCGAGCATATCTGGAGCAACTGCTTCAATCATTTTAAATTCTTTTAACATGATGCGCTCCTTTTGTGGGTCGAAATATGTCCAAGTAAGACTGAAAACGACCTATGAACTTTAAAAAAATAGAATTGATGTTCGTTTTTCCTACTATTTATTCATAACAGTATTAAAAGTACTTATCAATTACACACTTAGTGTACCAGTTTTTTTAGGTCTTTTCAATAAAAATGATTCTTTTTTCATCGTTTTCTTTCAAATCCAAACAAAGCATTCGTTTGTGAGAAACAATAGCGACTTATTTCCGAATAATCAGATCTAATTAAACCAAAAGCAAAGGAATTCACGAACGTCTTTCAATTAACTTCTTGTTTAAACGGGAATTTCAGGTCCTCTCACAAAGCATTTTTTACTTATTTTTCAAAAAAAGCAACGAAAGAATAGACACAGCCATTCTCTCGTTGCTTCATATCCTTTTATTTGTAATCTTCTTCGTAAAAACGTCCTAAAATTTTAACATTATCTGAGATGCTGACAAAGGCATTCGGATCACTTTCTTTCATGGCTGCTTCTAAACTTGGCAACTCAAAGCGTGTCACAATAGTTAGCAAAACAGTTTGGCGGTCGTGGCGATATGCCCCTTCCGCTTCATGAATAATTGTAATACCGCGGCGCATTTTCTTTTGAATCTCATCCACGACTCGATCTGGGTTTTTAGTGACAATCATAACTTGCATTTTCTTTTGCTTAGTATAAACGGCATCTGTGACCTTCCCACTTACAAAAATTGATAACGCACTGTAGAACATGTACTGCCAGCCAAATAAATAACCTGCAACGAAGACAATTAGTGCGTTAAAATAAATTGAAATCGAGCCAACGGAACGCCCCGTTTTTTTCCGAATGGTAATGCTTAGAATATCTAAGCCCCCAGAAGAAACCCCGTTTTTTAAGACAAAACCAATTCCTGATCCAGAAATCGCCCCACCAAAAATAGCACAGATAATTGGATCTTGGGTCATCACCGTTTGCGGAACAATATGCATAAATAATGAAGTTAAAGTCACGGTAATGAAAGTAAAAATTGTAAACTTCTTACCTATTTTTTTCCACGCAATAAAGAATAACGGCACATTTAACAGATACAATGTAATGGAGACAGGCACATTAAAACCCACAATTTTTGTTGAGAGGGTTGTTAAAATTTGTGCCAAGCCTGTTAAGCCACTGGAATAAATATTTCCTGGTTGATAGAAAAAGTTCATGGCAATTGATGCAAGAATAGCATAGACAATCGACACAGAAAATTTTGTTGTATAGTCATGAACTGGCAGTCCGTCATAAATTTTTTTCATAAATAATAGCCTCGTTTCAGGTTTTCAATAAATTACATTTCTTTTCATATTATACGTGGTTTACCGAGAGAAAAAAAGAGATTCCTATAATAATTACGGAAGATTCATCAAATGTTTATAGAAATGAAAAAAGAACGAAATCTTAACGATTTCGTTCTTGGGTTGTTTCATAATGGGCTCTTGGTCCACCAATATATTTAGGACGAGAATATAATGCTGTAACATGGGCCGCACCTAACGTTCGAATGCTCAAGCGAAGAGGAACTTGCACATGTTTTACATGCATACCGATAGATGTATCGCCAATGTCAATCCCTGCTTGAGCAACAATATGCTCCACTTCCACAGGTTCATCAAATTTTTCAAAGGCAGCCACTGAACAAGAACCGCCAGCATGTAATTGTGGTACTACCGAGACAATTTCAAAGCCTTTTTCTTCAGCCACACGACGTTCCATCGCTAAAGCACGATTAATATGTTCGCATCCTTGGACAGCCAAAGATATGCCTTTTTTATCTAATTGTTCAATTAAGGTTGAGACAATCCATTGCCCTACTTCGGCACTGGAATTTTTACCAATGACGCCACCTACTACCTCACTGGTGGTACAACCTAAAACAAATAGGTCCCCTTTTTGTAAATTTCCTGCTGTAATGACTTCTTCTGTAATTGTCACTAACTGTTCTTTTAACATTTTTTCATCGATAGTCATTTGTTCATCCTTCTTTCTTCTAAACGACCATTTTTTGGTAACACACGTTTTAATGTTTGACTCAGAGGCAATGCTACAATCACCCCAAATAAGGATTGAATGATATTCCCTGGTAATGAGGCAATCCCCGCACCCACGCCATAAAGCCAGCTAGTCGCTAAAGCATACCCGCTAATCATGAGGAGACTGGCTAAAAGTAATCCTAGCGTTTGCATCTTTTTATTTTTATTAAAGAAGTGCCCTGCTAACCAACCTTGTCCGCCATGAATCAATAACGAAAAAACGAACCATTGTGGATAGCCTGACAATAAATCAATTAAGCCACCGCTTAAAGCTCCGACTGTCAAGCCACCAATCGGACCAAAAAGTAAACTAGCAATGTAAATCCCTGCATCCGCCAATGTAACAAAGCCATTTGTTGCTGGGACGGGGATAATAAAGACCATTGACACAGCCACTGTTAAAGCGGTAATTACTGCATATAGACTAATTTTTCTTGTCATTATCCGCCACACCTCCTGCTAGTAATCCTTCATGCCACACACTTCCAAAAGCTGCATTTAGCTGGACCCCAGAAACAATGGCTTCATGAACGTATGTTTTTGCTAAATCAACTGCTTCAATTAACGGATATCCTTTAACTAAATTCGCACCAATTGCAGAAGCAAAGGAACAACCAGCGCCATCAATGGTGTGGGCCATTACTTTTTCTTTGACCAATTGAATATGTTGTTGTCCATCATAAAAAAAGTCACGTGCTTCTTGGCCAAGCCAACGATTACCACCTTTAATCACCACCGTTGCCGCTCCTAAAGAGTTTAACTCTTCCGCCGCTTGTTGGACTTCTTCGACGGTTGTTAATTTTCTGCCAATGAGTAATTCTGCTTCTTTTAAATTAGGCGTTATAATCGTTGCGAATGGAAAAAGTTTCTCAATCAATAACTGCATGTATCTTTTTTCATAAACTGAAGTCGTTTCTTTAAAAGCCAAGACAGGATCCAACACCACCGGCAGACCTGCGTGCTTTTTCAAAAAGGTTGCAATTTGTAGCATACTTTCTTCACTGTGAATCAAGCCAATCTTGATGCCGTCTAAACTCCCGGCAGGTATGGAAGCGAGTTGCTCTTTCACCAAAGAAGTCTCAAGGTCATGAATCTGAAAATGATTCCTTGGGGCTGTAGCAAGGCAAGTTAAAGTTGATAAGCCAAAGACTTGATGATTTTCAAACGTTTTTAAATCTGTTTGAATCCCGCCACCTGAAAAAGGATCGGAACCGCCAATTGTTAAAATTATTTTTGTCATTTGTTTCGCTCCTTTATACACTCAGTTATCATACAAAGTTTTCTAAAAAGAAAAAACAGCCAATTGGCAGATTTTTAGCTCAGCCACTTTTTAAGTCTTTCGTTATCTTTTTCCTTCCCAAAGAAAGAGTGACCTCATCCGTCAATGAAGTCACTCTTTCTTTGGATTTAACACTTATTCGTCAATGGCTGTTACATCAATGTTTAATTCAAACAATTGTAATGGAGAAACTAAACTTGGTGCGTTGTTCATTGGGTCAATTGCTTTGCCGTTTTTAGGAAAGGCAATCACTTCACGAATATTTTCTTCCCCAGCCAATAGCATTGCTAAGCGGTCTAGCCCTAAAGCAATCCCTCCATGTGGCGGGAAGCCGTAATCTAATGCGTCTAGCAAGAAACCAAATTGGTCTTGTGCTTCTTCTTTTGTAAAACCTAACGTTTCAAACATTTTTTCTTGTAATTCTCGTGTATGGATCCGTAATGAGCCGCCACCTAATTCGTAGCCGTTTAAGACAACATCGTAAGCTTCAGCATACACAGAGGCTGGGTCTGTTGCTAAGCGGGCCACATCCTCTGCTTTTGGTTGTGTAAATGGATGATGAGCAGAAACATAGCGACCAGCTTCTTCATCATATTCAAACAACGGCCAATCCACAATCCACAAGAAATTGAATTTCGATTCATCAATTAAACCTAATTCTTTACCTAAACGTGTACGTACCGCACCTAAAGCAGCGGCTACGATTTCAGGTTTATCGGCACCAAACATTAAAATATCACCGACTTCTGCATTGGTAGCAGCAATTAATTCATCACTAACTTCTGTTAAGAATTTAGCAATTGGTCCTTTTAAGCCATCTTCTTCAACTTTTAACCAAGCTAAGCCTTTTGCGCCAAATTGACTCACATACTTACCTAAGTTATCCATATCTTTACGAGAATACTTATCTGCGGCGCCTTTTGCATTCAAAGCCTTCACATGTCCGCCATTTTCCAACGCTGCTTGGAAAACTTTGAAGTCTACGTCTTTCACTACATCTGCGACATCAATTAATTCCATAGCAAAACGAGTGTCGGGTTTATCGCTACCATAGCGTGCCATTGCTTCGTCATAGCTCATTCGTGGAAACGGAACAGAAATCTCAATTCCTTTTGTCTCTTTCATCACTTCAGCCAACATATTTTCTGTATATGTTTGAATTTCTTCTGGTGTTAAAAAGGTCGTTTCGATATCGATTTGTGTAAATTCTGGCTGACGGTCGCCTCGTAAATCTTCATCACGGAAACAACGAACGATTTGGTAATAGCGATCGAAGCCTGCCCCCATTAATAATTGTTTAAAGAGTTGTGGTGATTGTGGTAAAGCATAAAAATGACCGGCATGGACACGAGAAGGAACCAAATAATCGCGAGCGCCTTCTGGTGTTGATTTGCCTAAATAAGGAGTTTCAATGTCTAAAAAGTCATGATTATCTAAATAGTGACGGATTGTTTTCGTTACTTGGTGACGTAATTTAATGTTGTTTGTCATTGATGGACGACGTAAATCTAAATAACGATATTTCATGCGCAATTCGTCATTAACGTTATTGTCATCTTCAATGGTAAATGGCGTTGTTTTCGCAGTATTTAAAATCGTAATGTCAGTCGCCATCACTTCAAACTCGCCAGTTTTCATTTTGGGATTAATCGCTTCTTTATCACGATAAACGACTTGACCTTTAACTTCGATGACGTATTCACTACGACATTTATCAGCAATTTCCCATGCTTCTTTTGACTTTTCTGGGTTAAAGACCACTTGGACGATTCCTTCACGGTCACGTAAATCAATAAAGATAACGCCTCCTAAGTCACGACGTTTTTGAACCCATCCTTTTAATACAACTTCTTTTTCAATAAATTCGGCAGATACATTGCCGCAATAGGTTGTGCGTTTTGCCATTTCTCATTCTCTCCTTTTTATTCTTCAATCATTTTTGTCATCATTTCGTCATACACTTCATCAAATGAATCATGAATAGCACTTAACGGGAAGGCTTTTTCTTCGCGTGTTGCCATTGATTTTACGTTGACAATGCCTTCATTCAATTCATTTTCACCGATTGTTAAAACTAATTTTGCTTGTAATTTATCGGCCGTTTTAAATTGCGCTTTTGGTTTGCGATTCATGTAATCACGATCAGCTGAGAAACCAAAGTTACGAATGCTTTGAACAAGTTGCAAAGCTGCGACGTTGGTTTCTGAACCAATGCCAACCACATATGCGTCTAATTCAGATAACGCTGGAATCACAACTTCTTCAGCTTCCATTGTTAACAACACTCGCTCAATGCCCATACCAAAACCAAAACCTGGTGTGTCTGGGCCGCCTAATTCTTCAACTAAACCATTGTATCGGCCTCCTGCACAAATAGTTGATTGCGCACCCATTTTAGGCGCTTCACTCATAATTTCAAAAATTGTGTGTGTGTAATAATCCAGGCCGCGAACCATATTACTATCAATTTCATAAGGAATTTCTAGTAAATCTAACATATCAGTTACTGCTTCAAAATGTGCTTTAGATGGTTCATTTAAATAATCTAAAATGGAGGGCGCTTCTGCGACAATCACCTTGTCTTTTTTATCTTTGCTGTCTAACACCCGCAATGGATTTTCGTGTAAGCGACGTTGTGAATCCTCGCTTAATTCTGCCATATGGGGCTCTAAATAATCGATTAATGCTTGACGGTACGTAGCACGTGTTTCTTTATCCCCCAAGGAATTAATAACTAATTTGATTTGTTGGATGCCTAATTGTTTGAAGAAGTCCAAAGCCATAGCCATGATTTCAACATCCAATGCTGGGTTTTCACTACCAAATGCTTCCACACCAATTTGATGGAATTGACGCAAACGACCAGCTTGTGGGCGTTCATAGCGGAACATCGGCCCCATGTAATAGGTTTTATATGGTTTCGTATATTCCGGACCATATAATTTATTTTCAACGAAGGCCCGAACAATTGGCGCTGTCCCCTCAGGACGTAGCGTCACGTGACGGTCTCCTTTATCATAAAAATCATACATTTCTTTTGAAACAATATCTGTGGTATCGCCAACACTGCGAGATATTACTTCATAATGTTCAAAAATCGGGGTTCTGATTTCTTGGTATTGATAATCTTTAAAAATCAAACGAGCTGTTTCTTCCACAAATTGCCATTTTTCAGAAGTTCCTGGCAAAATATCGTTTGTTCCTTTTGGTTTTTGATAACTCATTGTCTTTCTCTCCTTCTATCATTCCACAAAAATGTGTACGCCATTTTCTTTTTTCTAAAAATGAAAAAAGCCCTTGTATGTTGAACATACAAGGGCGTAAAAGTCTCTTTTACACGGTACCACCTAGTTTTGAAAGATTTTACTCTTTCCTCAACGATTAACGCTCGTAACGGGACGGCTTTTCTTCCGTCCATCTCCAGAATGTCTTTCACTTTCACTGTTGAAGTTGCTCTCAGCCACGGCAACTCTCTCTTCGCAGACAGATGAAACTTACTCGTTCCTTCGTAGATTTTTAATATTATCTATAAACTACTAAAGTTCTCTTAGAAAGTCAAGGGGTTCCGATAGGAAAATCAATTATTTTTCTCGTGTATCGATCACAATGGTCACTGGACCATCATTGGTCAACGACACTTGCATATCCGCGCCAAATTCTCCTGTGGCTACCGCTATTCCTTCTGCTTCTAATTGTTGATTAAATAATTCATACAAAGGAATCGCCACATCTGGACGAGCCGCTTCAATAAAACTGGGACGATTGCCTTTTTTAGTTTTTGCATAGAGGGTAAATTGAGAGATACTCAAAATTGATCCTTCAATCTCTTGAATACTGCGATTCATTTTTCCTTCGTCATCTTCAAAAACACGTAATTTACTGATTTTACCAACAACATAAGCCACATCTTCTGGCGTGTCTTCTTGATGAATGCCCACCAGCACCATGAAGCCTCGTTTGATTTGTCCCACTATCTGCTCTTCTATCGCAACTTGTGCTTGACTGACTCTTTGAATAACTACTTTCATCTTTTTTGCCTCACTTTTAACACTTACCCATTGGTTCGACGAACACTATAAACATCTGGTACACTTTTAATTTTGTCAACGATGGTTTTTAAATGAGAAAGGTTTTGAATTTTCACAGTGACATGAATCTGGGCCATCTTATCTTTGGATGGACGAGCTTCAACGCCAACTAAATTTTTTGTCATCGAACTAATGACTTGTAAAACATCACTCAGTAAGCCACTACGATCATAGCCGTAAATCTCCAAATCGGCAGCGTATTCTTTGCGACTGTGCTCGGTATCTTCCCACTCAACTTCAATTAGACGTTGTGCTAGTTCTTCTTGATGTTGTACGTTAGGACAGTCCGCACGATGAATTGAAACGCCACGTCCTTTGGTAATGTAACCAACGATTTCATCACCAGGCACTGGATTACAACAGCGGCTTAAACGAATCAATAGGTTGTCCACCCCTTGAATCACGATGCCGCCTTCATGACGAACTTTCATTTTTTCTGATTCTTTTTTAGCTGGCTGATTTAACAACTCTTCTGCTTCTTGACGTTGGCGTTCCAACTCTTGTTCGCGGCGTTCTTTTTCTGTTAAACGATTGCACACTACTTGCGCACTTACTTCGCCATAACCTACTGCCGCAAATAAATCATCTTCCGTTTGAAATTTGAATTTATCTAGCACTTCCGCCATTTTATTCTTCGTTAAAAATTCTTTTGGTGTAAAGCCGATTTCTGTCATGTATTTAATGACAGCATCATGCCCTTTAATAATATTATCTTCACGGTCTTGTTCTTTAAAGAAACGTTTGATTTTATTTTTAGCTTTACTTGTTTTAACCATTTTCAACCAGTCGCGACTAGGTCCGAAAGAATTCGGTGATGTTAGGACTTCAATAATATCCCCATTTTTTAGGACATAGTCTAACTGTACCATTTTGCCGTTGACCTTCGCACCGGTTGTTTTATTCCCAATTTCAGTATGGATACTGTAAGCAAAATCTAGTGGTCCGGAGCCTTTTGGCAGTTCGGTTACATCTCCACTTGGCGTAAAGACATAGACTTTGTCGCTAAAAATGTCTTCTTTCACACCTTGCATAAATTCAGAAGCATCATAGCTTTCATCTTGTAATTCAATAATTTCATGGAACCAATCGACTTGCTTCGTCAGTTCATCTGTTTCAATTTTTTCCGCTTTGCCTTCTTTATAGGCCCAGTGAGCCGCCACCCCAAATTCGGCGATTTGGTGCATCTCATGGGTCCGAATTTGGACCTCTACTGGATTCCCTTTTGGCCCAATAACTGTCGTATGGATAGATTGATACATATTCGCTTTTGGCATAGCAATATAATCTTTAAAGCGACCTGGCATTGGTGTCCAACGTGTATGAATCGCCCCTAACACGGCATAGCAATCTTTAATGGAATCGACAATAACACGAATGGCTAATAAGTCATAGATTTCATTAAATTGTTTCTTTTGGTCCTTCATTTTACGATAGATTGAATAAATATGTTTTGGTCGACCATATATTTCTGCGTAAATTTCTAAATCTTCCGTAGCTAAACGAATATCTTCGACTGCTTCTGCCACATAAGCTTCACGTTCATCGCGTTTGCTTTGCATCAAATTAACAATTCGATAGTATTGGTTGGGGTTAATATAACGTAAGGCAGTATCTTCTAATTCCCATTTAATTCGACTAATCCCTAAGCGATGTGCTAAAGGCGCATAAATTTCTAAAGTTTCTTGTGCAATCCGTCGTTGCTTATCTTCACGTAAATGTTTTAATGTGCGCATATTGTGCAAACGATCGGCTAGTTTCACCATAATGACCCGTAAATCTTGCGCCATTGCCAATAACATTTTCCGATGATTTTCAGCTAATTGTTCTTCATGAGATTTATATTTAATTTTTCCTAGTTTCGTTACGCCATCGACTAACATTGCGATGTCTTCGCCAAATTCTTCTTTTAAATCGTCCAGTGTTACGTCCGTATCTTCGACAACATCATGTAAAAATCCTGTTGCTACAGTATGGGGATCCATATGTAATTCAGCCAGAATGCCTGCCACTTGAATCGGATGGATGATGTAAGGTTCACCTGATTGTCGGACTTGACCTTCGTGTGCTTTTTCAGCATAAGTTAATGCTTTTTGAACCAACTCAACATGTTCTGGTCCCATATAGGTACTTACAATTTTGATGACCGCTGGGCCTGTCAGTATTTCTTCTTTTGGCATGGTATTCACTCCTCTATGAAGGTGACCTTTGGATAAAGAACACTTCGTTCACGTTTTATCTATTTTAATAAAAAAGAAAAGTACCACTTGAAACAGTAGCACTTTCAACAACTCTATTATACTAAATTTCCCTTAAATTTCAATCACTGTCGCTTTTTTACTCTCTGTTTATTCAAAGAGAATGCCTACAAGAATTTTACAGGCGGGCTTTCGTTTAATTTAAAAGTTCCATTTGGTAGCTAACCGCACTTAAAAGATACAACGGTGCTGTTTCTGCTCGTAAAATTCTCGGACCCAACCCGCAAAGTTTCGCCCCAGCCTGCAGAAATTGTTCAATTTCTTGCGGTGCAAAGCCACCTTCAGGTCCAAAGAGCACACACAAACGTGCGCCTGGCTGGCAAGTGGATAATACTTGTGCTAATTGACTTTTTTCTCCTTGTCTTGCTGATTCTTCATACGCAACCAAGACTGTGTCATATGAGTCAAATTGCGCAATGATTTCTTGTGTTTTTTCCACCAAAGAAACACTTGGTGTCTGCTGCCGATGCGATTGCTCCGCCGCTTCTGTGGCAATTTTTTGTAATCTTTTTTCTTTGGCTGCTCTTTTTTTGTGGTCCCATTTGACAACGGAAGTTTTCGCAGGAAAGCCGATAAACTGATTTCCACCTAGCTCCGTGCCTTTTTGAACAATCCATTCTAACTTGTCCCCTTTTGGTAACCCACACGCAATCGTCACTTCAATTGGCAATTCTTTGTCCATTTCTTCTTTACTAATTTCTTTAAAGTAAACAGATGTTGAATCAATTTCCACAATCTCAGCTAAAATGGCAGTTTTATTTTGAAATACTAAATAACAACGATCATTCGGCGTCATTCGCATAACTCGCACAATATGATGATAGTTTTCATCTGCGACTTTATACAAATCTTTTTCTTGATAATCTTCTTTCATGAAATACCGTTGCATTTTACTCTTCCTCTGGTTTCTTCAAGATAATCGCATACCAATCGCCTTGATTAAAGAGTTGGTCCACCACAAACCCGACTTTCGTTAGTGCTTCTAAAACCATTGCTTTTTTATCTTCAATAATTCCAGAAATAATGAAGGTACCGTCTTGTTTTAGCAAACGCCAAGCATCTTCAATCATTAACACAATAATATCTGCCAAAATATTTGCGACGATTACATCAGCAGAATGGTCAATCCCTTTTAGTAAATCATTGGCTGACACATGAACATCGACCGCAATGGGATTTAAATCCATATTTTCTTTTGCCGCTGCAACTGCTACTTCATCTAAATCATATGCGTAGACGTCTTTAGCCCCTAAATAGCGACTTGCAATACTCAAAACACCAGAACCCGTTCCTACATCTAGAACTGTTTCGCCACCACGTAAAACAGTTTCTAAAGCTTGCAAGGTTAAACGAGTCGTTGGATGCGTGCCTGTACCGAACGCCATCCCCGGATCCAATGTGATAATTTTTTCTGCTTCATCTTGTGCGTGATAGGCTTCCCAACTTGGCACAATCGTTAAGAATCGTGTGACACGGACAGGATGATAATATTTTTTCCAAGCAGTTGCCCAGTCGCTTTCTGCTACTTCACTAATTGTCATTTCGTTTTTACCAATGGATAAGCCGTACTCAGGCAAGCGTAAAATATTTTCTTTCATAAATGGTAAAATTTCTGGTAAGAAGGTTGTTTCAGGAAAATAAGCCATCACAATCGCTCCTTCTTTAATGTGGGTGAATTGCTCTTTATCTAAAATTTCCCCATACAGATCACTTTCAAAATTTTCAATGTCCAACGCATCTTCAATGGCCACGCCACTTGCGCCAGCTTCCATCATAATGTTTGAAATTGCTTCAACTGCTTCGCTAGCCGTTTCGACTTTTACTTCTGTCCACTTCATGTTCTCACCTCTAAATTAATAACTTGGATACGCAATCCATTGTTCTTTTTCTGTTTCTGCCACTTTTTTAATCATCGCTTCAAAATCTGCTGGCTCCCAATGCAATTCAAAAACTTCCGCTGTTTCATCTGATAAAAAGTCTAACAAATCACTTTGCCCTTCATCTAAAACCACTTTTAAATAGTGAATGAATCCGTCTAAAACTGCTTTGCGTAGCCCTTTTTTTCCTTCATAAGGAATTGTGACTAAATACTCTTCGTCATCAACGACAGACTTTTGCGGATTGTAAAATAACAAACCATCTTCAAATTCAATGAATTCTTCTTCTGAAAGCGTACCATCAACATCATCAATCGCCACTTGCTCATTGTTTTCTGCATATAAACGAACAATGACTTCGATGGTATGGTTTTTGCGATCCCAATCAAGGCCTACTTCGTAATCTCCTAAGTGTTTTTCAAGTTGTTCCTCTAAGTATGTGAGCATTGTTGCTTTTTTCATTTTCTTCATCCTTCCAGCCAAAATCTATTTGGTCTACTGCTGTTCTTTTTTGTTTAGAAATATATGGATTGCCAGCCACGACGTATCTTAAAGGCAACTCTGTCCAACGACCTTTATTGGGAATCCCAATTCGTGGTAGTGCCTCAATTTTTTTCGGAAATTTTCGTTTTTCTGGCACGAGCCGTAACGAACTAGAAAAAATCGACTGCCCATATAATTGCTTATCAATTCCTAAGGCTGCAACTAATTTACCTGGTCCATTGGTCAATTCCACGCCTTGACGTCCTTGGCGATTTTCAATCATTTTGTCGACACCTTCAACAGGTTCAATCGCGCGGATCATCACCCCTTGTGGTTTGCCTTGTTCTTGTGTCACCATATTTAAAATTAAATGCGTGTGCATAGTATATAAATAAATCGTGCCTGGTTTGTCATACATGGCTTGTAAGCGTGGCGTTTTTCTCAAGCCAAAGCTATGGGCCGCCTCATCATCAGGACCTAAATAAGCTTCTGCATCCACAATGTACCCACCTAAAACGCCTGTTGCTGTTTCGTGCTCTAAATACATCCCTAACAAGTATTGTGCCACTTCTTCAGTTGTTTTTGTGTTAAAGATATTTATCGTTTCTTTCATTTCTTTCACCACTCCCTATCATACACGAAACCTTCCGCTATATCCATCTAAAACCCAAAAAACCACCAAAAAGCGAATGTACGTTCTTTATGTTATAATAAGATGATTATGAAAAAGGAGGTCCTTTTATGCAACAACCTTTAGCCTATCGAATGCGACCTCGTCACTTAGACGAAGTAGTTGGTCAACAACATTTAGTCGGCCCTGGTAAAATTATTCGTCGGATGGTCGAAGCCAAAATGCTTTCATCGATGATTCTTTATGGGCCGCCTGGCACTGGAAAAACCAGTATTGCCAGCGCAATCGCTGGTTCAACAAATTATGCCTTTCGCATGTTGAACGCGGCCACAGATACCAAAAAAGATTTACAAATCGTTGCTGAAGAAGCCAAAATGAGTGGCACAGTGATTTTACTGCTTGATGAAATTCACCGATTAGATAAAACAAAACAAGATTTTTTGCTCCCTCATTTAGAAAACGGACGAATTATTATGATTGGAGCCACTACCGAAAATCCATATATCACAATTAATCCTGCGATTCGTAGTCGTACGCAAATCTTTGAAGTAAAGCCCTTAACGGAAACAGACATTCAGCAAGCGATTCAAGAAGCCTTAACCGATAGCACACGTGGCTTAGGCGATTATCCTGTCCACTTAGAAGAAAAAGCATTACAACATTTGACACGCGCAACGAACGGTGACTTACGTAGTGCGCTAAATGGACTAGAATTAGCTGTTAAATCAACACCCAAAAATGAACAAGGCGAAATTAAGATCACCTTACCGATTATTGAAGAGTGCGTGCAACGAAAAGCCTTAACGCATGATAAAGATGGCGATGCCCATTATGACGTGATTTCCGCTTTCCAAAAGTCGATTCGAGGAAGCGATGTAGATGCTGCACTTCATTATTTGGGTCGCTTAGTTGAAGCAGGTGATTTACCGATTATTTGTCGTCGTTTAATGGTCATTGCTTACGAGGATATCGGTCTTGGGAATCCTGCGGCCGCCGCTCGGACGGTCACCGCTGTTCAAGCCGCCGAAAAGCTAGGGTTTCCAGAAGCTAGGATTCCTCTAGCCAGTGTCGTCATTGATTTATGTTTATCGCCAAAATCAAATTCTGCAGTCACAGCGATTGATGCTGCTTTGGCAGATATTCGACAAGGCTCTGTGGGAGACGTTCCTGATCATTTACGTGATGCCCACTATGCTGGAGCCAAAGAATTAAACCGTGGTATTGGTTATCAATACCCACATAATTTTGAAAACGGTTGGGTCAATCAGCAATACTTACCTGACAAATTAAAAGAGGCACGTTATTACGAACCGATTGATATTGGTAAATATGAACAAGCCTTACATCAGCAACTCAAGCGTATCCAAGAATGGAAACAGAAAAAATAACAAAATAATACGCTTTCAAAAAAAGAAACAATCTCGTTGCCGATTTTGAGAGAGTATGCTATTATAAAGATGGTAAATCTGTGATGTACGCGTTGTCCTTTCACTGTGTTGACCGAACATTTTTATTGATATCTAGGGATCCTGCTTGTATCAAAGTTGGTAACATGCCTTTTCTTTTGGTAGTTCAATACTGCGATCGAGGAACCCACCTGCTTATCTTGCGGGTTCAATACTCTAGGACGATTACCGGCATCGACGGATTTTACCATTTTTATGAAGATTTCTAAACAATTTGCTCTGGCAAGTTGTTTTTTTTTGGAGGACAAGATGATTCGTATACTCGTACTATTACTCGCCGTTGTCACAGGCGTAGCCAGTTATTATTTGATGAAGAAAAGTGCAGCTTTTTTACCACTCTTAAAAAAAGAAACTGCAACAGAAAGTCAACAGTTTATCGAACGTTTTGGGCGTTATTACTTGATTATCGCCATTCTAGGTGTTCTAGCGGCTATTTTTAATCGCCCGTTATTGTCAATTGGTTTTATCTTTTTTGTTTTATTACTTTCAACGTTGTTTAGTTTAACTTTTGCAAAAAAAATGTCATAAAAGACGATGAATTTAAAGAGGTCGGGACAGAAGTGTTTAACTCCTTCGGAAATAAGCCGAAATTCTCCAAAAATTAAAGAACAATTTTCGGAGAATTTCGGCTTATTTCCGAAGGAGTTGCTTCTGTTTCCGCCGTTTATCAATTTTTAAGCCTGGGACAAAAATCCAAAGTGATTTTTGTCCCAGGTTCTTTTTTACAAAAAAATGCCAATATTCAGAAAAAAAGAAGCGGTTTCAGTTTCTTTTTTTCTTTGTTTGTTTTACAATTATTATAGAAACAATTAATGACTTTTTTTTACGCTGAAAGGAGCGGTTATTATGTTACAACAATATCAAAAAATTATGATAGCAATCGATGGTTCTGACGAAGCAGACTTAGCCTTTAAAAAAGCGGTCAACGTCGCTAAACGAAACGATGCTGAATTACTATTAGCACATGTTGTTGATACGCGCTCTTTCCAATCAGTGTCCTCTTTTGATGGTGCGCTAGCAGAAGAAGCAATGTCAATGGCAAAAGAAACCTTAGACACCTACCAACAACAAGCGGTGGATATGGGACAAACAAAAGTCTCTAGCGTTCTAGCCTATGGTTCTCCTAAGAATATCATTGCCAAAGAATTACCAAAAGAATACAACATTGATTTAATTATGTTAGGAGCAACTGGATTAAATGCCGTTGAGCGTTTATTTATTGGCTCTGTCTCTGAATCAGTTATCCGTAACGCTAGCTGCGATGTTCTCGTTGTACGGACGGATTTAGACAACAAATTACCAAAAAATGAAGAAAAATAAAAAATAAAAAGAAACTGAGCCAACTATCACTTTTGATAGTTGGCTCAGTTTTTTCTTATTTACCTATTAAGCACACCTTGTGAGAGCGTCTCACAAGGTGTGTTCGTTTAATTATTTTAGACGTTCTACGTCACGGGCAATCATTAACTCTTCGTCAGTTGGTACTAATAGAAGCTTGATTTTTGAATCATCAGTTGAGATAACTGCTTCTTCACCGTGTACATTATTTTTGTCATCATCGATTTCACAACCAAACCAAGTCATGCCATCAATAATATCTTTACGAACGCCCACTGCATTTTCACCGATTCCAGCAGTAAAGACAATCGCATCAACGCCATTCATAACAGTGACATAGCTACCAATGTATTTACGAATACGATCGATAAAAATGTTGTATGCTGTTTGAACTTCAGGTTTATCTAAGTTTGATTGAATATCGCGCATGTCGCTTGATAAACCATTTGTTAAACCTAATAAACCAGATTTTTTGTTTAAAATATCAACCATGTCTTGTACATCAGTCAAGCCAAGTTTTGTCATTAAATAAGGCAATAGTGACGCATCAACATCCCCTGAACGAGTCCCCATTGTAACGCCAGCAAGAGGAGTGAAGCCCATCGATGTATCGACTGATTTACCACCATCAACTGCAGTGATTGAAGCACCATTTCCTAAGTGACAAGTGATAATTTTCAAGTCTTCAATTGGACGACCTAACATTTCTGCAGCACGTTGAGAGACATAACGATGACTTGTTCCATGTGCCCCATATTTACGTGCAGCAAATTTTTCATAGTATTCACGCGGTACACTATATAAATAGTTGTGTTCTGGCATTGTTGTGTGGAACGACGTATCAAAGACTGCCACGCTAATGATTTCTGGTAAGATATGTTTAAATGCTTTAATTCCCATTGCATTCGCTGGGTTGTGTAAAGGTGCTAATTCAGATAAAGCTTCAATTTTTTCTAATACTTCGTCTGTAATAACAACAGAATCTTTAAATTCTTCTCCACCAGCAACTACACGGTGACCAACACCAGTAATTTCATCATAAGAACCTAAAATGTTTAAGTCGATTAATTGGTCTAGTAACATTTTTACTGCCACTTCATGGTTATCAATATCAACAATTACTTCATATTTTTGTCCTTCACCATATTTAATTGTGAAGATAGAATCTTTTAAGCCAATACGTTCAACGATTCCTTTAGCGATCACTTCTTCATTTGGCATTTGGTATAATTGCCATTTTAAACTTGAACTACCTGCATTAATTGCAATTGTTTTAGACATAATTTTCTCCTCTTCGTTACTATTTTATTTTAAATTTGAAGCTTTCCAAGCTTCAAATTGTTTAAAGAACTCCGTTACTTTATTGATATCTTTCAAAGAGGCAAGTTTTGCTAACAAAACTTCCTTCACTTGCTCAGCATCTGCACCCTTGTTTTGAACAAGCAAGATACTTTTACGTGATTGTTCTGACTTAAACAATTCATCAGGTAACTGTATCATTCCTTGTAAATAGACATTTTTTGTCAACCAATTTTTAAAGAATTCACTTTGCTCAGTCTCTAAAATATTGGTCGGGATTAAGAATAAGCCAAACCCTGCTGGCTTCACGTATTTCATAGCTTGCTCCATTAATAAATGATGCGCATAACTATGGCCTTCCTCCGCAGCAGCAGCAAATCCCTTTGCTCGCTCATCATTTGGATAATAGCCAATCGGCAAGTCACTTAATGCTAAATCAACTGGATCCAATAACAAATCTTGCAATCCGTCTTGATGGAACAACTGAATATTAGCTTGTGACCAAGCATTGTTCACAGAAGATACCGCCAAAAGTGTTTCATCGATATCCACACCATAACCAGAAACTTTGTAACCAGCTGTTTCAAGGTTTAGCAGAACCGTTAACAGTAAATTTCCCATTCCTGAAGCAGGATCTAAAATTTTTAATGGCTCTGATTTATTTGTTAATTGTTCTACTAAATAAACAAACAAAAAGCCAATACCGTCTGGCGTCAATTGATGATTTGCTTGAAGCTGCTCTTTTCTCGTTCCTTTTAACAAAAGTAATTGGGACAAGCGTCGCACATCTTCAGGAGCTAAATCAATTTTTTTAATCGTATGATACAGCGTTTCTAATTGTTTCACTGTCTCTGGATTAGGTACTCCGTCAAGTACTCGTACTTGAAAATCATCTAAAATATTTTCACCATTTTCAATATACGCATCTAAAAAAGAAGTATCCAATGACTGTTGCAATAACTGGATTGCTTGTTCCATTGGCTCGAAAGCCTCTTCAATTTTTTCTGGGAACAAATTAGCACCTCTATTCTATTCAAAATGTAACAACTTCCATACCTGTTTTATTTTAACGAAAAAAGAAAGAATAATCAATGCCTTTACTGTCTTTCTTCTAAAATCTAATAATTTGTAGAAAAACAACGCTATTCCAGCATTGTTTCCGCTTTTTTTTGATGAGAAACTCTCTCTTGATATTGGTATTTTCGACCAGATTTGTTTAATAAAACAGTTATTCTTAATTGTTCATTTTTATATGTATAATCGAGGGTTACTTGCTCGTACATGAGCTTTTCTTCTGTTTTTAACTTTCGTCTATTTTGTTTAACATCTGCAAGAAATAAATGAAGGATACTTTTCCCTGCATAGTATTCCTGGGTAGCTTGCGTAAATTTTTGTGTTAACTGACGTTCTTCTAGTAACTGAAGGGCGAGAAAACTCATCAAATAAACAAAGGCCATGGCCGTGAACAATAAGTTTCCTGAATATTTTTGCCTCATTAAAATTCTCCCTTTATCGGAAAAAAACTATCAAATGTTTTTCCAGAAGTAAAAGTAACTTCCAAAGTAAACGATTGTCCTTCATTTTTAAACTGTCCATTTTTGATACCAATTAACAGCGGTTGATAGCCTTTACCATTGACTCGCTTAATAATTTTATCTTCTTTGATTTGAATTAAAATAGTCTTGTTTGTTTCTGAGTCGAGGAAAGAAATCTCTTGAGCAGAGCCTGTTTGGAAAACGAGCTTTTGACATTCTTTTTCTAATTGAATTAAAAATATATGCCAGGATTTCGAATCATTGTTTTTCAAATATTGATTTCCGATAAAACTTTGTTGAATCATCAACTGAAACAATTGACACATACAACTTAAAACGACTAGTGCCACTAAACACTCTAACATTGTAAAACCCGCATATTTTTTATTGACCAATCAAAATCGCTCCTCTTGAATCTGTGACTTTTAGTATCCTTCTTCCCTCGTTCTCCATCAAAGAAAATCGGTAAGTTTCTCCTTGATATATCCGCTCTTTGAAACGTAAATCACCCGTCTGCTCTAAAAATAAAATTGCTTCGCATCCTAGACGAGTGCGCGTTAATTCTTGCTCCCGTTGATAATTTTGCTGAATTAATTGTGTAATAGTCAGGGAGAATATCCCTGCTATCACACATACAATACTAAAACTAACGAGACTCTCTAATAAAATAAAACCGCTATAAATAGTTAATTTTCTTCGTATATTTGCCACTCCCCATCTGAAATTGTAAAATAAGTTGCTGTTTCTTTTCAGTCCAAGTAAAAATATATTTCACTAAACGGCCATTGTTCCCTGACGAATGAAGAAAACTGAGTTTGCTTGGGCCACTCACTGTCATTTTTTCAGGTACAGCTAGCGAAGTCCTTCGAGCTGATTGGTTCAATTTATCAGGAAATGAAAAGCTTTGTTGTTCTTCAAAAAACCAAACTTCTTGTGTTTCCTCTAAAACAATTGCTTGCTGTTGCGCAAAACGAAGTTGTTTTTCTACCGTAGCAAGAAACTGTTCAATTTTTAATGTTTCTTGCCAGCGGTGAATAGCAAGTGTTGGGAGCATAGTCATAAAGCAAACAATCGTTAAACTAGCAAGTGTTTCCATTAATGTGAATCCTGCTGACTTGTTCATTGCTTTTCTGCTGTATATTTATCTAACTGCTCTTTAGTAATGTAGCCTTCGTTGACTAATTCATTTAAGGAAGGCGTCTTATTTTTTTCTAGTGTGTAGAGCTCGATTTGTGATTCTACAATTTTTACGATTGCTTCATTGCCTTTTTTATCAACTGTTTCTTTATGTTTCGCTAAGTTAGGAACAAAAAGTAAAATCAATACGGAAATAATCAATAAGACAATCAACATTTCTAATAATGTAAACCCTGCGTATTTTTGTTTCTTTTTCATTATAAAACTCCTTCCATATTGCCATAAATAGGCAGCAACATTGCCCCATAGACACCGATAATTAAACAAGCAATTATGATAAAAATAAATGGTTGAACAAGGGTAATGACTCGTTCGATTTTTTTGAAAAAACCTTGGAAACAGACATTACTATAAACCATCAACTCCTTGCCTAATTTTCCTTTTACTTCCCCTTGTTGAATCATTAAACCCAATGCTTTCGTAAAAAAAGGATAAGCAGCTAATTGTCTATATAAGGTTTCACCAACTAGCAGTCCTTCACTAATTGCTCCAGCTAATTCTTTCATTAAGGGGTAATTGGTTGTATGGCGCATCAAATCGATGACCTCTTTCATTTCTAATCCTTGCGCAAGCAACTTCCCCCATTCTAGTGCAAAAAAAGCACTGACGTATTCCCGATAAAGGCCACGGATAATTGGCAGTTTCAGATATACGAAGGCCCGCTGAATAGCAGACTGATGCTTCAAATAACGGTTTAAAATGAAGAAACTAAATGAGAGGACAAAAACTAAGGTAACCAGAATGTATGGACTGTAAACAATCAGAAGAATCCCAATATTTTTAGAATAACTATTGGCATCATTTTCCATTAATTGGGGCAATAAAAATTGCCGGATACCAACAATGACGAGAATCAAAAAAACAATCAGGAGCAGCGGGTAACTAATTATTTTATAGAACTGTTGCCGATATTTTTCCGTTTGAAAAAAATGTTCGGAAATCGCTTGTAGTGTCCCTACCAAATCCCCGTGTGCAGTAGCAAACGACAATTGTGCCGAGACCATTGTTGAAAACCCTAATTCTTCGACTAAAGCTTGTAAGGCAATGCCTGAGGAAAAGCCTTCAACTAAAAAAGTTATACTGTGCTGAGGTAAGGCGTTTGATTTTTTCATGAAGGAAAAACTTTCTTGTATATTAAAACCATTTGCAAGCAAATCCGCTAATAGTTTCAGAAAAAGCTGCTGTTGTTTTTTCGTTAATTTATTCGATGGCTTGAAAATACGTTTTTTCTGTAATAAACCCATACGCCCACGCCTTTCTTAGATTCTTTTGCCAACTACTCTTTATAACAGCTTCCTTAAAGAAGAAATAATCATAAAGAATTCCCGCTACTTGTTCCTTATTAATCGTGGTTGTCAAAATCTGTTGATAAATGATACCTTGCAAGCATTCAGCCAATTCATGCTCTGGGCCACCTAATTCTATCAAACGCCGTTGCACCCCCAATAAGTTACGGGCGTGAATTGTCGCAAAAATAGTATGACCCGTTAAGGCGGCTCGAATAACTGCTTGAGCCGTCTCGCCATCACGAATTTCACCAATAATCAAAATATCAGGATGATGGCGTAAGCAAACTTTTATCAAGGCTTCGTACGTTAACTGAATTTTTTCATTTGTTTGCAACTGTAAAAACTGCTTTTCCTCAATTTCAACAGGATCCTCAATCGCTATCACTTGTTGTTCGCCACTTCTTTGTTTAGCCACACGATACATGGTTGTTGTTTTCCCAGAACCAACTGGTCCACTGAATAAATAAAGTCCTCGTTTCTGACAAGATGCTTCAATTTCATTCAGCTGGTGGGGAAAGAAAAAATGTTCAGCTTGTTCACCAAATCGGTGCAAAAAACGAATTACCAAGCTCTCTCGATTCTGAAAATCTCCCACAGATGATAAACGCAAGCGTTGCTTCGTCTCGCCAATTAGATAAGTTGTCGCGCCTAATTGTGCTTTTCGTCTTTCTCCGACATCCATGCCGCCTATAAATTTAAAGTGGAAAATTAACTTTTCGCCTATTTCTGCGGAAACTTGTGTGTAAAGTGTCCGTTGCATCCCTGTCCGAAAAGAGATGGCTATTTCGGTATCATTGGGTAAAAAATAAACGTCTTGCGCCCCATGAAGGACGCCCCATTCAATTAATTGATGAGCTAATTTTTTTACATTTTCAGTCATTCATTTCCTCCTCTCACTAATAAACTACGCATTTATTTTATGATTTCAGCAAAAAAAAGAACCTTCACCAATAAGATGAAGGTTCTTTTTTTGAAGTTTGCGCTGTCCATCTATCTTCCCCAAAATAGTGGAACTCCTAGACACTTAATATTATACTAAAAAAATCTTGCGTTTAGTTTTCAAAAATTTCTCTGAATCACAAAATTTTTGAGAAAAACTATCAGAATCAGATCGGATCGTTTACGTTTTTGGCTTCGTTTTTTGTTTATTAACTAAATAAACTGGAATTCCTAGAAGCGTAATCCCTATACCAATCAATGCAAGAATAGGCTGTGTAATACTTGTTGTAACCAAGATGAAGATACCACCTAGACTTGCGATAATTGGAATAATTGGATAGCCAGGAACTTTATACGGTCGTTTTAATTCAGGTTCTCGTTTTCTTAAAATAAAAACGGCTAAGAAAATTAATAGATTAAACAGCCACATAACAAAAACTAACATATCCGTCAATAAATCGAAGGTCCCGAAAAACATCATGATAATGGCTACAGCTAACTGGAAAATTCCAGCAACATAAGGAACAACAAAGCGTTTAGACAACTTTTGAAACTGACGACTAAAAGGCATCAGATTATCTAAGGCTAAGGCATAAGGAATCCGAATCCCTGTCATTGTGTAGCCGTTTAACGCACCATATACAGAGATTAAAATCCCAATAGTTACGATTTTGCCACCAATTGGTCCAAAAATAGCCACAGAAGCATCCGAAGCTGCATTCAAATTCCCAGCGATTTGCTCAATTGGTAATGTTTTTAGAAACACAAAATTAATTAAGGCATAAATTAAAGTAATCAATAACAAACCAAAAATAATGGCTTTAGGCAAATCTCTTTCTGGTCGCTTCATTTCACCAGCCACGTTACCCACACCTAGCCAGCCATCATAAGCAAACATGGTGGCGACTAAGGCGCCACTAAAAGCAACTAAAAAGCCAGTATTCGCTGTTGTTTCAACAGGAAAAAGTGAAACAGCTACCTGTCCGGGAGTAAATAATCCTACTAAAGAAATCAAGGCAATTGGAATCAGTTTTACTACCAATGTCGTGGATTGGACCAAAGAAGCAATTTTTGTTCCTAATAAATTAATTACGGTGATACTAGTTCCCGCAAGAATGGCAATTGGAATCAATAAATTTGCCGATAAATGAAACAAATTGATTAGTTGTGTACTAAAAATAATGGATAACGCCGAAATGTTGGCAGGATAATAAATGATACTTTGTGCCCACCCTAAAAGAAAACCAGCTAATTTACCATATGTATATTCAATATACTTCACTGCGCCACCTGTTTCAGGGATTGCTGTAGCAAGTTCGGCGCTGGTTAATCCTGCACAAATGGTTAAGGCACCACCTAACACCCAAGCAAAAATAGCTAAACTAGCTGACTGTGCGTGTCCAACGACACTCGCAGCTTTAAAGAAAACACCAGCGCCAATCACCGTACCCATTACCGTGGATAACGCACCAAACGTTGTTATCTCTCTTTTTAATTGCTTTTTCTCCATAGACTCCCTCATTTCATTTAAACTAAACAAGCGTAACAAAATTTCACTTTCTTGAAAAGATAACGAAAATAATAGCTGTTTTCATGAAAAATTCTGTGACGATCTCTTTTCAGTATAGCTATTTCTTTTAGAATTTCAAGTTTGAAAACCACAAAAAGAAAATTTGTCATAAAAGTTTTAGAGCATTCATCTTTTGTTTATAAACAAGAATTGAAAAACCGACGATTTTTTATTAAATAAACGAAAAATCGGATCAAAAAGAAACCTTTCTGATCCGATTTTAACTACGTTATTGGTTTTTGACTTTTTCTTTTTTCATTTGTTTGCTGCGTAATTGTCCGCAAGCCGCATCAATATCTGTTCCGTGTTCTTTACGAATAACACAATTGATGCCATTCTTTTTGAGTACATCATAAAATTTTAAAACCGCTTCTTTAGAGCTTCTGCTATATTGATCGTGTTCACTCACTGGGTTATACGGAATCAGATTAACATAAGAAAGTTTTTTCTTATTCCGTAGTAAATCTGCTAATTGTTGAGCATGTTCTGGTCGGTCGTTCACTTGACTCAACATAATATATTCAAATGTAACACGTCGGTTGGTTTTTTGAATGTATTCATCAATTGCTGCCATTAATTTTTCAATTGGAAAACTACGATTAATCCGCATAATTGATGTACGAACTTCGTTGTTAGGAGCATGTAATGAGATTGCTAAGTTTACTTGTAGTCCACTGTCTGCAAATTCACGAATTTTTGGCACTAAACCACTTGTTGAAACTGTAATATGGCGGGCACCAATAGCCAAGCCTTTATCATCATTAATCGTTCGTAAAAAGTTCATGACATTGGCATAATTATCAAATGGTTCACCAATTCCCATCACAACGACATGGCTAACACGTTCATCCAACCCACGTTCATCGAAATAATGTTGCACCCACATAATTTGGGCAACAATCTCGCCAGCAGTTAAATCTCTTTGTTTTTTTAATAGCCCACTAGCACAAAATGTACACCCAATATTGCAGCCAACTTGAGTGGTCACACAAACAGATAATCCATATTCTTGACGCATCAAGACTGTTTCAATCATATTTTTATCTGGTAATTCAAATAAATACTTCACGGTACCATCTTGCGCTTCTTGCACAATGACTTGTTTTAATGGATTTAATGAAAAATTTTCTTCTAATAAAGTCATCAACGATTTAGAAATGTTCGACATTTCACTAAATGAAGCAACACGTTTTGTATACAACCATTCCCACACTTGTGTTGCGCGAAATTTCTTCTCGCCATGGGCTAAAAACCAGTCCACAAGCTGTTCTCTCGTCAGTCCATAAATGGATTCTTTCTGCATTTCTTTTCCTCATTTCTGCTATTACATTCGCTTCATAACTATAACGTATTCTCACTTTGAATGCAATATCACGAAGAGCCTCAAAAAAAAATCGTTAAGCGTGCATACTTAACGATTTTTTATAATTAATCTTTCACTAAGTGATAAACTTTTTTGAAGTAGAACGTTCTGGCAATTAAATAGTAAACGACCTGAATCAATAAGAAAACGCCTAAAACTTGCCAGCCAGCTAATTGCATTGGCTGATCTAACACGGCATACATTGCTTTCAAAGCAACAGCTCCATGAATAAATGAAACAACAATCGGTGTAAAGAATAAAATACCTACTTGTTGGTAAATCATTTTCTTCAATTCTTTTTTCGTCAAGCCAAGTTTGTAAATCATCTTGAATTTTTCAACGTCCGTATTCATATCACTATATAAACGGAAGTATAAGAAACTACCCGCCGAAACAAAGAACACGATACCGATAAATAGTCCGACAAAAAGAACTGGCGTATAAAATTGCGTAATACCTGCAACTGTAGCCGCGGTTCCTAGTAACATTGGGTATTTTTCACCAATAATATTTTCAGCATCAATTAAGGTTTCTTTATCTGTGCCTTCTTTTGGTTGCCAAATTGTTTCTGTTTCCGCTTTGATTCCATCTGTTGAGGTACTATCTGGGATAACAACCACACCGCCAAAAGTCGGTAATACATTGGTTTCTTCTGTTTTATCAATGTTTAAAACTTGATCATTTGCCAATTGAACAGATTTGACATCTACTGATGCAGCAGAAGGAGCATCTTTTTGTGATAAATTAACTACTTTCTCACCTGTTAAAGTTGGTTCATCTATAAATTTTGCGAGTTTATTATATTCAGATGTTTTGATTAATTGGATACCGGCACTTGTTTTGTACATTGTGTAATCAATCTGATCAAACTGAATATTTTTTTCTTGGAATGTTTTTGTCGCAAATTGTTTCATTTCTTGATTTTCTGGGTTGGTCGAATCAGACAATGTCAGTTCGTACGGTACAGAACTTATTCCTTTAAAAATCATCTCATTCACGCCGTATAACGTTCCAATGGCAGCAAAAGCAACCGTTGATATCACCGAAACCAAGAAGAACGAACGTGCATTATCTTTCATGCGGAATGCTAAATCTGATAAAACGACCATATTGGTTTTTTTCCAAAAGATTTTTGGTTTCCGTTTTAAACGTTCAATGACAGAAACACTCAATTGGTCAAATAAGAATTTTGTCCCTAAAATAACTAAGAAAATCACTGGGAACATCACCATTAAAACTAACTGTCCCTTAGCAACTAAAGCAATTCCATAACCGACAACTAAAAGCAACACGGCTAAGAAAGATTTAACTTTAGAGCTTTTGATTTCACCTTTACCCATTTCCCCTGCTTTTAATAGCTCTTGAAGTGTCGCTTTTGGCAAGCGGAATTGAATAAAGAAAGAAATTACTAAGAACAAGACCGCAAATGAAATGACAGTAATGATAAACGGCATCACTGGCAAATAAAAACCTAAACCTAGATGCATCAATAAATTGCTAATCCATAAAATAAACTGTGAAAATCCAACACCTAAAATGCTACCAAAAATTGTAGCAAAGAAACCAATCACTAAGTTTTCAATAAAAATCATTTTCTTTAACTGTTTTGGACTCATCCCTTGAATCATCAAGGTTCCAAACTCTTTTTTCCGAGATTGGATAAAGACATCCATCGAGTATAAAACGAATAAGAAAGAGAAACCATAGATTATAATAGCCGCAGCCGTCATTCCCATTTGTGCTTTAGGATTTAAACCATTAGCTAAGGCTGGGTGAAAGACAAAACCAGTGAACGTAAAAAAGATCATCACAGAAAACATTGTACTTAGGAAATAAGCCAAGTATAAATGCTTATTTCGAATCGTGTTTCTTATAACAAACTGATTAAAATTCATTATCGACACCTTCAATCTCAGCCAGTTTCACCATGATTAAATCGTAGAACTCTTTTTGATTGCCATTTTGGACAATTTCATCAATTAATTCACCATCTTTAATAAAGACGATGCGCTTGCAATAACTTGCGGCTAGCGGATCATGGGTCACCATTAAAATAGTCGCCGCTTCTTCTTCGTTTAATTGTTGTAACAAGCCCATCACATCCTTAGATGATTTCGTATCTAAGTTTCCTGTTGGTTCATCAGCCAATAATAATTGCGGATGATGAATCATTGCCCGCGCAACGGCGACACGCTGTGCTTGTCCACCAGAAATTTCTGCAATTCGTTTTTTCAACAGATGATTGATACCTAAACGCTCACTTAATTCTGCTAATTGTCGTTTCATTACAGAGACTTTTTCTCCATCAAGCGTCAATGGCAAAATAATATTTTCTTCAACAGTTAATGTTGGCATTAAATTAAAGCTTTGAAAAACAAATCCTAATTCTGTGCGACGGAATTTAGCAATTTGTTCTTGATTCAAATTGTTTGGATTTTTTCCATTTAAAAGTATTTCACCGTCTGTTGGACTATCGATTGTTGCCAATAAATTTAAAAGTGTACTTTTCCCACTTCCAGAAGGTCCCATAATACCAATAAATTCACCATCTTGGACAGTTAAATTAATCCCTTTTAAAGCTTCATATTTAATTTCGTTTCCGTAAACTTTTTTCAAATTTTGTACTTCTAACATATTTTCCACTCCTATTCTTCTCACTCATTTAGTGTATCGAAAACGAAAAAAAACGACAATAGAAAAGAATAACAATGAACTTACATTACTGTAAGTGCACTGTTATTCTTTTAAAAGTTATGCTTCATATTCAATCACATAAGGATGAATCTTCGTATTATAAATAGCTTCTGAATATTCTACGCAACGACCTGTTGGGCTTAACGAACGCCGAATTCTTTTTAAGCCCGTTGTTTCAGTTGTTTGCAACATCTTTTGCTCTGCTTCTGTCAAAGTTGCAACTTCAAAACGGTCTTCAAATTTATAAATTTCAATGGCATGTCGATCCATCAAACGATACAAGGATTCTTCTTTGTATTCAGTCAATGATACGTCTTTCATGGCAGCTGGCAAATAGTAATTAAAATAAATATAGGGTTGTTCATCGATTAGATATAACCGTGAAAGGTGAACCACTTCTTCTCCTAAAAATTGATAAGCCGGCATCTCTTTTGACAACGTCAAGTTTTCAACTTGTAAAACTTTTTTAGTTACTTTCTGACCTGATTCATTCAAAAATTCAGTGAATGTCCCTGCTTTTGATAGTTTATTATAGGGACGATTGCTTAACACAGTTGTGCCTCGGCCACTTTTTTTCTCAACAAATTCTTCCGTTGCTAACATTTCGATTGCCCGCCGAATCGTAATTTTACTAACGTTAAACAGCTCTTCCAATTCTGTTTCTGTTGGTAAAAACGTTCCTACTGGATACTTGCCACTCAAAATATCTTCTTTAATCTGATCTGCTACTTCTAAATAAAGCACGCTCTTTCTTCTCATGATACGCTCCCTCCCAACCGCACTATTCCTTTCTATTTTACCAGAAAATGATGATTATAACATGATGCTTTGCTGAAATTATAAAAAAAGAACAAAAATAGATAAATTTATCTATTTTTGTTCTTTTTGTTTATTGTTCTGGCGTCTCAGGTGCTGCCTCTTCTGATTCCGCTTGTAGAAAGACTTTTCTTGGTTTGCTACCTTCTGATGGTCCAATAACTCCGTGTGCTTCCAATTCATCTACTAAGCGAGCCGCACGATTATAGCCAATTCTAAAACGTCTTTGTAGCAATGAAATACTAGCTGTTTGCATTTCAACCACCAAGTTTTTCGCTTCTTCAAACAACTCATCTTGAGGAGCTTCGCCACCGCCTGAAGTGGTCGGTTCATCTGTTGGCATCATGCTTTCTTGATATTCAGCTTCTTGTTGGTCCGTTACAAACGCAACCACTCGTTCGACTTCTTGATCAGAGATAAAGGCCCCTTGGATACGAATTGGTTTATTTTCTCCCATTGGTAAGAAGAGCATATCGCCTCGACCTAATAGTTTCTCCGCCCCGTTGGTATCAATAATGGTACGCGAGTCTGTCCCACTTGAGACCGCAAAAGCCATTCGAGAAGGGACATTTGCTTTGATGATTCCTGTAATGACATCCACACTTGGCCGTTGTGTCGCTAAAATCATATGAATACCTGCTGCCCGTGCCATTTGGGCTAAACGGATAATCGCATCTTCTACTTCGTTACTTGCCACCATCATTAAATCAGCTAACTCATCAACAATGACAACAATAAATGGTAGAATTGGACGATTTTCGCCATCTTCCGCATTTTTCTGTTGAATTAGTTGATTGTAACCAGTGATATTTCGGACGCCTGTTGCTGCAAATTTTTCATAACGAAATTCCATTTCTTGAACTACTTTTTGCAGGGCTTGTGCTGCTTTTCTCGGATTAGTAACCACTGGCGTTAATAAATGAGGAATCCCGTTATACACATTCAATTCCACCATTTTCGGGTCAATCATCATTAATTTTACTTCATGAGGTTTCGCTTGCATCAAAATACCTGTGATGATGCCATTGATAGCAACCGATTTCCCACTCCCTGTCGATCCCGCAATTAATAAATGCGGCATTTTTGATAGATCCGCAGTTTGAACCATCCCTGAAATATCTCGACCTAAAGGTACTTCTAATAGTTTATCTGGATGACTTGGTTGTGCCTCAACAATATCTCTAAAGGATACTGTACTAATTGCACTATTAGGAACTTCAATCCCGATTAGTGATTTCCCAGGAATCGGAGCCTCCATACGAACGTCTTTGGCCGCAAGCGCTAAAGCAATGTCATCCGTCAAGTTAACAATTTTGCTAACTTTTACCCCAACAGCGGGTTGAACTTCAAATTTTGTGACAGATGGTCCTAAACTAGCTTTGACTACTTTAGCATCAACACCAAAACTCTTGAAGGTTTGTTCTAAGACGCCAATATTTTTTTCGATTTTTTCATATTCACCACTTTGATCCGTTGCTTGAATTGTATCTAACAAATCAGTTGGTGGTAGTTGATAATCACGATCTTCCGCTTCTTCAGAAATTTCAAATTCGAGAACACCAGCTTCATCTGCCGCCTCTTCTTCCTGCTCTCGTTGCGGTTTTGTTGCTGCAATTGGTGGTACAGGCATCGCCTGATTTTGCTGTTGAAACGAATCAATTTGAACAGGCGTTGGTGCGGCCGGTTCTTCCACCATTGGTTGGTGGGTTTCAACAGGTGTTTTTGTTAAGCGCTCGGCTGCCGCTTGTTCCATGCGTTCCCGCTCTTGTAATTTTTGTTGGGCAGCGGCTTCAATTTTTGCTTGGCGTTCTGCAGCTTTGGCTTCTTTCTTCGCTGCTCGCTTCGTCTCTTTTTCTTCTTGTCGCGCCTGTGATTTTGCCGAAACATGACTTAGGCGATCTTGAATACTTTGGAAATGATCAACAATTTGCTGAAAATCCCACATACTCATCAAGAAAATACCCGCTAACAGTAGCAATGTAGCAATTAAATAGCTGCCAAATTGTGCCACCAAAAAGTACGTTCCTTGATAAAGCAGCGCGCCAATCATACCGCCCCCTACGTTTTGCGTCACTTGGTTGGCTTTTAGATCGCTTTGCAAAAACTCCCAAGTGTTACCTAAAATATCTGGTTGACTGCCACTAACATTTCGAAACATAAAGGCATGGAAAAATAACAAAACACTAATATAAATCAGAACAGCCCCAAAAATAGGGCGCCCTCTTTTTAACGGAAAATCTTTCCCATAAATCATGACTAATAAGCCATACAGGATTAGTAAAATCGCTGCAAATGGAAAGGTATTACCTACAACTAAGCGTAAACAATTCGCTAATAACGTGCCTAAAAACCCTAAGCGAAAGAGTCCAAAGACACCGAATAAAATAAAAATCAGGCCAAGAAACATATAATTTAAACGTTCTTGTTGTTGCTGTTGTTTTTTGGTCTTTTTCTTTGTCGTACTTTTTTTCTTATTTGTTGCTCTTTTTTGTGCCATTTAACTTCCCTCTTTCCATCACTTCTCATTATACATAAAAATGGAATCGAACAAAAGTGCCCACCTCATTTTACTTGAAAAATCATGGAAATTTTTTAAAAACTTTCATTTAAGAAAAATGAGCGTGGGACAAAAATCACTTTGGATTTTTGCTCCACGCTCAAAAACTGATAAACGGCGGGAACAGAACCAACTCCTTCGGAAATAAGCCGAAATTCTCCAAAAATTAAAGAGCAATTTTCGGAAATTTCTTCTTATTTCTCGGAGCTAAACGGTTCTGTCCCGACCTCATTATTTCTTATTTTGCTGATTCTTAATGGTATAAGTCGAAACGACCTTTAGCCATCATTTCTTTGGTACCACCTGTTTCAAAGAGCGCTTTGTTCATGATAATTTTTTTCATGAATGAAGCTGGGTATCCTTTAATGTCTGTTTTACCAACGATTCCTAAAGCACGTGTATTTCCGACAGAACAAACAGAACCTTGTGATTTAAAGCTGAAAGGTTTAGTTGCTTCCCCTTTCAATTGTGCTTGAATATTTTTAGCAGCATGAGCGCCCATCTTCAAGGCGATTTGTGCTGTTGTTGGGTAAGGTCGATTGGTTTCTGTATCCATCACTGCTGAGCAGTCACCAATAATATAGACGTTGCTATGGTTCGCATCTGTTAAATCTGGTTGAACCATGACACGACCACGACGAGCTTCAAATCCAGAATCGCCTACAACGTGGCTTCCACTAACACCCGTTGTCCAAATAATTGTTTTAGCAGAAAGTTCTGCCAAGTCGCCTGCTTCGTTATCTTGATAAACAACTGCGCCTGGTTTGATTTCTTTAATCGGTTTACCTAATAATAAATGAATAGCTGAATCTTTTAATAATTGCACACCATAGTTCGCAAGTTTTTCGTTAAACATCGGCAATAGGCGAGTAACTGCTTCGACACAATAAATTTGGATTTGATCTGCTGAGACACCTGCGATTTCAGCAAATTTTGGTTTATTTTCAACAAGAGAACCTAATAATTCAATCCCTGTAAAGCCTGCTCCGCAGACAACAATTTTTAAGAATTCTTCGTTTTGAGTTGCTTTGTATTGACGCATTTGTTCTTGGATATGTTCATACACGTTTAAAGCCGTTTTCACATCTACCATTTGTAGAGCATGTTCTTGCACACCAGGGATACCAAATGATTCTGATTCAAACCCAAGAGAAACAACTAAGTAATCATAATTGATTGTTTGGCCATCTTCTAAAGCAACTGTTTGTGTTGCAGCATCAATTGTTTGAACTGTTCCTTGGATAAAGGTGGTCATTTTTTCATCGACAACATCCATAATATTGTATGTGATTTTTTCAGCTGGTTGTGTTCCAGCAGCAACTTCATGCAAGTCCGTTGCTTCGTAGTGATAGTTATTACGATCCACTAAAGTAATTTCGACGTCTTTGGCGCCTTTTTGTAATTCGCGTAATGTTTTTAAGCCTGCGTAACCAGCACCTAAAATAACAACATGTTTCTTATTCATTTTGATTCCCTTCCACTCTATAAAAAATTTACAGCCACCACAAACCTATGGCAAAAAATAGCACTTGTGCAGTTGCTCCCACAGCTAAGATCTTCACAGCACAAACAAATGTTTTACTCTTCACTTGTTCCTTCAGTAAGGCTTGGGTTTGTTTCCGTACAAAAGGTAAAGTTAAAAGCATGAGTAACATTGTTGGCGGGGTTAATCCTAACCCGACAGCTAACAAAATGGCTAACATTGCTATTGTATTTAATCCGACGAATAATTTCAAAGAACTTGCTTTGCCAAGGTAATGAACTAATGTATATCTCTTGTTATTTTCATCTTCCTCTAAGTCACAGATATTATTTGCTAACATTAAGTTAGCAATGTAACAAGTATTAGGTAAAGCGACTAAGAAAATCCCCCATAAATTAGCTGCTGACCAATTGAAAACTTCAAACGTATTAATGTAGACACAAATAAGGGTAATCATGAACCCCATTGTAAATCCTGAGAAAACTTCCCCTAATGGTAGACTGGACAAAGGTTTCGGTCCTGATGAATAAAAAATACCAATTAAGTAACAATAAAGACCCATAATTAATAACGGCCAGCCAACAATAAATGACAACCCAATCCCCATTAAAGCAGAAACGAGAATCATCCAAAAAATCATTTTGCGTATTAATGGCAAAGATAAATTTTCTCGACCGATAATATTCGTTTTTTCCTTATAATCATGAACTTCTGTAGCATGATGGTAATCATTATAATTATCTAAAATATCGACCGCCATATTAAAAATAAACATCGCAATGAAAAAAATTAAAACATAACCAACATGGAGCCGCCCATATTGGTACCAACTAAAACAAATTCCTAACAAAAATGGCAAAACACTCGCTGTTTTTGCTTTTAATTCTACTAATTCAAAAAATATTTCTCGATTCAAACTATCCCTCCGCTACTTTTTTACAAACTTTGTTACTTTTAAAACTTAATTACTGTATTTCTGTCGCCAATTCGTATACAATCAAATAGTATTGAACCACTGAAAGGATCGTAGTATATTTATGAACACATTTTGGAAGTCGTTTCCTGACGTTGAACGTTCTTTAACGGAAACATGTGAATTAATTGAACAAACGTTGCATACACGCAACGAAGACATTGAAGAAGCCTTAGTAACTTTGGCTCGTTCTGGCGGCAAATTATTACGCCCCGCTTTTTTCTTTCTTTTTGCTCAACTGGGTGATGAAGAAAAACAAGAGAAACAACAACTATTAAAAATAGCTGCATCTTTGGAAATCCTACATATGGCTACGTTGATTCACGATGACATTATTGACGATTCTCCATTGCGCCGAGGCGCTGTGACTATTCAATCACAATATGGTAAAGACGTGGCTGTTTACACAGGTGATTTACTATTCACTGAATTCTTTACTTTGATTGCAGATGCCATGAATGGCTCTGAATTTATGAAAATCAATGCACAAGGAATGAAACGGTTATTACTTGGTGAACTCGATCAAATGAGTCATCGATTTGACCGCCGCATGTCGATTCCTGCTTATTTAAGAAGTGTCAACGGCAAAACAGCCGAACTTTTTTCACTAAGCTGTCTTGAAGGGGCCTATTTCGGTCATAGTTCAAAAGAAGTCCAACGTTTAGCTAAACGAATTGGCCGTCATATTGGCATTGCTTTTCAAGTCTATGACGATATTTTAGATTACACTGCCGACACGGAAACTTTGAAAAAGCCCGCTTTAGAAGACTTGTCACAAGGTGTTTATACGTTACCCCTTCTCTTCGCTTATCAAGCAGCACCTGACGTATTCGGCCCTTATTTGGATAAAGGACGCGCCATTACCTTAGAAGAGGCAGCTGAAGTTGCGGCGCTAGTCAATGACTATCATGGCGTTACAGAAGCACAAGCTTTTGCTAAAAAAGTAACCAACAAAGCAATCACTGATATTCAACAATTGCCTGATGGCACAGCAAAAGAAACCTTACTTTCCTTAACTGAGCTCTTATTACATCGTTCATTTTAAACGTTTTATGGAAGAATTGCCATTAATTGAAATAGAAAAACGACTGATTGTTTGCTTTAATCAACAACCAGTCGTTTTTTTATTCCTCGAAAGAACTAATGCCACGATCAATTCGGTAAAGTTTCTGATAATGCGCATTGGTTGCAAGTAATTCTTCTGGCGTACCACTCATCTCTAATTGGCCATCTTCAATAAAGATCACTTGATCCATCAAAGTTACGCCTTGCAAATGGTGGGTAATCCAGATGACGGTTTTATCTTTTAATGCCTCAAAAAAGGTTTCCAGCAATTGCTGTTCTGTAATTGGATCTAAACCAGTAGTTGGTTCGTCTAATAACACAATCGGTGTATCTTGCAAAAGAATCCGCGCTAGCGCCAAGCGATGTCGTTCGCCACCAGAAAAACGCAAACCTGCTTCATCCACCATTGTTTGTAAACCTTCTGGTAATTGGGCAACCATTTCTTTTAAGCCAACTTTTTCTAAAACCGCCCAAACTTCTGCTTCGCTTGCTTCTTCTCTACCAATCCGAATATTATTTAAAATGGTTGTTCGAAATAGGTACGGTGCTTGATGCATAACCCCAATATATTCAGTCATCGTCTCACCAAATGCCTCAGTTGGGATATTTCCTAAAAGGATTTCTCCCGAAGTAGGCCGTAAATCACCACGAATGAGCGAAGCCAACGTACTCTTTCCGGAACCACTGCGTCCTAAAATCGCTAATTTTTGTTTTTCAGGAATTGTTAACGATAAGTCATTTAATACCTTTTTCTCTTGATTTTCATATGCAAAAGACAAATGTTCTATCGATAAACTGGTGCCATTTGGCTGAACAGGCGCTTCTGTTGAGTCATCTTCCCCTTCAGGAAGCTCATTAAAACGACGAATGGAATCCTTATAAATCGTTGTTTCCTGTGCTGCAGCAGGTAGCGGAGCAAAAGCATCAATTAACGGAAAAACGGTTAAAACAAAGGCACCAATCCAATTGGCTGCGCCCCCATGATTACCTGGAAACCGCACACTAGTCCAAGCTAAGACAGCAATCGCAATCACACCAAACAGAAGTTGTAAAACAAAGTCTCGGCCACGGTTAAATTGCTTCATTTTTTCATCTAATGCACGAACGTTTGCTTCATCTGTTTCATAACGAGCAACGAATTCAGAGCCTCGTTGACTAAATACCCAATCAGACACACCTAGAATATTGTCGGTTAGTGTTTGATATAACTCATTTTTGGCATATTTATGTTTTTCTTGACGCGCACCATTCACTAGAACTGAAACAAGTGGTAATAGAAAAACAACCACTCCTAACATCAGTAACATGCATAAAGCAAACCACCAAGAAAAGAAACCTAATGCAATCACTAAAAAGATATACAAAATCCAAGCAATAACGGTTGGGAAAATCGTTCGTAAATACAAGTTTTGGATATGATTAATATCCTCCGAAAGCAAACCTAAGATATCCCCAGTGCGATATTTTGTCTTAAAGAAAATCGCATCTTTTTCTAGTACATTATAAAGTTTCAAGCGCAGATCAGAGGTCATTTTTAACACCCAGTTATGACTCGTTAGACGCTCCACATAACGAAAAACAGGACGGCCAATCCCGAATGCTCTTGTTAAAACAATGGGAATATAAATTAATAAAATATTCTCTGGTAAGGAAGCCGCACGACTGATTAAGTAACCAGACGTAAACATTAATGCCCCTGCGCTAAAGAACGTCAAGAAGCCTAAAAGTAAGGCAAAATACAAGGTTTTTTTATAGCGTTTTAAGAAAGGACGAACCCATTGATCGTTTTTCCAAACGTCTTTCGTTGTCGGCTGTTTTTCCATCATTGGCGTCCTCCTCTCATTTGCTTCATTAATTGAACATAGTAGCCATCTTTTTCAATCAACTCTGCTAACGTTCCTTGTTCCACTAATTGACCTTTTTCCATCACTAAAATGTAATCCATTTCTTCCATCCAATGCAGACGATGTGTCGCAAAGAAGACAAGATGATTGTTCATTAATGGCAACATGCGCTCTTTCATTTCAACTTCTGTTTCAATATCCAAATGCGCTGTCGGCTCATCAAACAGCAAGACGTGGCGTTTTTGATCGACAAAGGCGCGGGCCAACGCTACTCGTTGCGCTTGTCCCCCACTTAACATTCGACCACTTTCCCCAATCAAGGTATGAATTCCTTCGGGAAGATCTTTAACCAGCTCGTCTAAGCCAACTAACTGAATCGCTTGCTGAATCGCCTCATCTGTTGCTTCAGGTGTATAAAAGCGAATATTGTTTGCCAAAGTATCTTGAAAAATATATGGTGCTTGCGGAATATAAAGGATTTGTTTTTGCCAGTCTTTTTGTAAAAAATGTGGAATCGTTTGGCCATTTATCGCCAATTGACTCGTTTCTTCTGTTGGCAATAAAAAGCCACTTAATAAATTAATTAACGTTGACTTACCAGAACCACTCGCCCCGATAATTCCAATCTTTTTGCGACCATCAACAGAGAATTGCAACGATTGAATCGCTTCTTGCGTTGCATCTTCATAGGAAAAATTTAACGCTGTGACTGACAACTGACTTTCTTGATGCCAATCATCTAACGTGAGCACATCGGTCTGTTCTGCTTCTGGCAATGCTAATACCGCTTGGATCGCTTGAAAAGAGTTTTTTCCATCTAAGGTTGCGTGATAATCACTTGAAAAATCACGAATCGGTAAAAAGAACTCAGGTGCTAAAATTAAAGTAACCAAGGCAGGAAATAATAAAATCGTGCCGTTTAATAAACTTAATCCAAGGAAAACTGCCACAACAGCTACCGATAATGTCGTAAAAAAGTCTAACGCAAAGGTTGATAAAATAGCAATTTTCAATGTACTCATGGTCGCTTTTCTGAATCGTTCACTTGTATGGTAAATACTCCCAGCATATTTTTTGCTCAACCCAAACAGTTTCAGCGTGTCAATTCCTCGCAAGGAATCAATAAAATGATTGGAAAGCATTTGAAACGCCGCATATTGCTTGTCCGCTTTACTTTGTGCTGCATAACCTAACACAATCATAAAAATAATAATAATCGGAAAAACAATCAGCAATGTTATGCCTGAACGAATATCTTGTGTAAAAACAAAGGCCAAAATAATCCAAGGAATAATCATCATATTCATCATTTTTGTCAAAATCAATTGTAAATAATTTTCGGTTTGACTGATGCCTTCTAAAGCCATAGTAACCATATTTCCAGTTCCATTTTTTTGAACAACATTTGGCCCCAAACGGAAAATTTTAGTTAATAATTGTTCGCGTAATTCTTTTGAGCGTTCATAACTAAATGTATCGAGCATTCTCTCACGAAAATACGTAATAACATGTCGACCAAGATAAAAAATAAAAAAGAGTAAAATACTCTGTAGTTGTTGGTTAAGATGCCCGCCACTCCAAAGGCCGACAATGGCTTTTGAAAGAAAAAAAGCTTGCCCAATTATAAAGACTGCTTGCAGGAAAGAAAAACCTGCAAGCAAGACAAGAATTTTTTTGATTTTAGGCATCTGTAAGATGTCTTTATCAATCATAGATTTAATACCCCTCTGGTACGGCTGTCTGTGAAATACGTTTTCTGAAAATATAATAGGACCAAGCAGTATAAGCTAACACGAATGGTAAAATGCTTAAAGAAATCCACGTCATAATTTTTAGTGTATATGGTGTGCTTGTTGCATCTTTAATCAACAAATCAAAACCTTCACTACCAATCATAACACGTGGGAACAAGCCACTGAACAAGAGAGCAACTAGTACAACTAATGTTAAACCACTCGCTAGAAAAGCTAACATCTCTTTGCGTTTAAACACCCCAACATTAGCAATGACCGTTAAGACCACAATTGCTAACGTTAAAATTAAAGTGACCGCAAAGTTCTTTTCATAAAAGTCCGTTTTGAAGTACATCAACACTGCAAAAACAACTAAACCGACATATAAAACGCCGTATAAGATTTCTGCATAATTTCGAGCACGTTCACGAATTGGGCCTTCTGTTTTTAAAGCAATATAGTTCATGCCGTGTAAGTAGCAAAGTAATGTTAAGGCTACTCCACCAACAATTGAAAACAGATTAAAATAATCCGTAAATTGCGCATGCATATTGCCGTTTGCATCTAAAGGCATCCCTTGGACTAAGCTGATAAACAAAATACCAAAGAAGAACGGTACAAGGAAACTACCAATTGATAGCGTCCAGTTCCACATCCGACGACGTTTACCTTCCGGCATGTTATGGCGGAATTCAAAGGAAACTCCGCGAATAATTAAGCCAAATAAAATCGTAAATAGAATTAAATAGTAGCCACTAAATAATGAAGCATACCAATATGGGAAAGAGGCAAACATTGCGCCGCCCGCTGTTAATAGCCAAACTTCGTTTCCGTCCCAAACAGGTCCAATTGTTGCAACGACTTGATCTTTTTCGTCGTCATTGTGTGCCAACGTTTGAACGGCCATTCCAACACCAAAGTCAAATCCTTCTAAGAAGAAGAAACCTGAGAACAAGACGCCGATAAGGACAAACCATAATAATTGTAGTGTACTCATTCGCCAAATACCCCCTTATCAAATGGATCCAACGCTGGTTCATTTTCTTTCGCTAATTTTTTCGCTTCATAGTCTGGTCCTTTACGTAATTCTAAAATAACCAAGTAAACCATGACACTACCTAAACCAGCAAATAATAAGAAATAAATGACATTTGACGTAATTAATGAAGCAACCGATACATTTGGTGAAACACTTTGTTCAATCGTAAATAATCCATAGACAGTCCACGGATAACGACCTAATTCAGTGACTAACCAACCTGTTGTATTGGCAAGGAATGGTGCGAACGTACATAAAGCAACAATCCACAGCATCCATTTCTTCTCGTACAGCGATGGTTTTTTCTTCCTTGTAAAGAATAGTCCTAAGGCAGCAACCAATAACATTAAGGCACCAAAACCAGCCATGATACGGAAGCTCCAGAATAAAGTGTTAACTGGTGGATAATAATTTTTATCATCCCCATATTTTTCTACCAAGCGCTTGTTGACTGTATCCATCCCATCAACCGAACCTGATAATTTATTATACGATAAAATACTTAGCATATACGGAATATCGATACCAAAAACTTGTTTATGTTCTCGTTCATCTGCCCAAGCAATCAATGTCCAAGCAGCAGGATCATCAGAGTCTTCATAGGCCCCCTCCATCGCCGCAAATTTCATTGGTTGTCCTTCAATTAGAGCTTTCATTTGCAAGTCGCCAGCTAATAAAACGCCGATTGAACCGAACAAAGTAACCCATAAGCCAATGCGCATAGATGCTTTGTGGAATGAAATATCCCGTTTTTTCAACAATTGGAAAGCAGCCATACCAGCTACTGCCATGCCGCCCAATGTAAAGGCGCCCATGATAACGTGTGAAAATTCATACCAAACTTTTGGATTGCTGATGACAGCTACAAAGTCCACCATTTCAGCACGGCCATTATTGATGACATAACCTACTGGATGTTGCATAAAACTATTGGCAACTAAAATCCAGAAAGCAGACATCATTGAACCGAATACGACTAACCAGATAAAGGTTACGTGAACTTTTGGATTCATTTTATCCCAAGTAAAGATCCACAAACCTAAGAATGTTGACTCTAAGAAGAAAGCTAAGAGCGCTTCTACCGCCAACGGTGCCCCAAAAATATCTCCGACGAATCGAGAGTAATCAGACCAGTTCATCCCAAACTGAAATTCTTGAATAATCCCGGTTACAACCCCAACAGCGAAGCTTAATAGGAATATATTTCCCCAAAACTTGGCCATTTTACGATAACGTTCCTCTTTTTTCACAACGTACATTGTTTCCATAATTGCTACAACAAGTGCTAATCCTATTGAAAACGGTACGAAGAAAAAGTGGAAAACTGTTGTCATCGCAAATTGGATTCTCGCCAATGTTACAATATCAAACATATTATTTCCTCCCTGATTTGCCTCCACACAAAGAAACAAGCTTACCTGAATTGTTCATTTCCATTAGCGATGACTCCTTTTATCTACGAAACTAAAAGAAAATTCAAGTGAACTTTTCCAAAAAGTGTGAAAATGCATGTAATATAGAATAATTCCAATCTAAGTATACAACTTTCTGAGGCAGAAACCAAACAATACAGAAGCATTTCTCACAATTTTTTTAGGTGCTACCAAGATTTCTTCCCTTTCTTCTATCAATAAAAAAAGCCCTTCCTAAAAAAAGGAAGAACTAATCTCAATCTATCAACATTTTGACTTATCACTTGATTAGTTTTCGAAAATTGAAACAGCTCGTCTTTGATGATAAAAATTCTAATCTTGTGATGAAAATTACGGATTGCTTGAGGTGATAGTTTGTTTTTTAACAACATGGCTATAAAACAGGGGAGAAAAAGCCAAATCAAAAAAGTTTGTTTTGGTACCATTCTAAACAACATGACTCTAAAACTGTTTTTAATATTGCCGTCTTTTAAATAAGGTTTTGGTACCATTCTAAACAACATGACTCTAAAACGATAAGTATTACACATCAAAAAAATGCTTAGTTTTGGTACCATTCTAAACAACATGACTCTAAAACTTCTTAGAACGCTATTCGGAACGCTTTAAGGTTTTGGTACCATTCTAAACAACATGACTCTAAAACTTACTTTCTTGATAGATTCTTTAGCCTTATGTTTTGGTACCATTCTAAACAACATGACTCTAAAACGCATCAATCAAAATTCCCTCAATCACATAAGTTTTGGTACCATTCTAAACAACATGACTCTAAAACGAAGATGGTAGCGAAGTTATTGTAAATCCCGTTTTGGTACCATTCTAAACAACATGACTCTAAAACCTCGGAGAATTATTTTTTCTCCATGATTCCGTATTCGCATCACTTATCCATAGCTAGATTTCAGTTTAGAAGGTCTGATTTTTTTCTTCACGTTTATTATACCAAACTTTCTCCTTCTTGGCGGAAAAACCCACCATTTTTCAATGGTGGGTTTTCTTTATTTAGTAGCTGTAACAGCGAGCCAGATTTCACTGTACTTAGCTTCTGCTGGTCCTTGATATTGCGTAAACGAAATTTCTGGTGCTGCAACGACTTGGTAACCAGATGAAGGCAACCATTCAGAGAATATCCTTGCCCAGGTTTCTTGTAAAGTTTGTGGGAAAGGACCTTCATTTGGAAAAACCGCCCATGTATGAGCAGGTACGCTTAGTTGCTCCAAATCTTCATAGATATTTTCTTGCAAAGTGGCAAAGCCAATCATGTGTGTCATTTCTCCACCTTCTGTTGTTCGTCCCTCTTGAAAGTCAAAAGAAGCATTTACTACTTGATGAGGATATACATCATCAAATGTATGCATTTCCGCTCGTTGTTGTGGTGTAATGCGCTGTGCTAATTCCATGATTGCTTGATTTTCCTTTTGATACTGCAAGGGAACCTTCTGACTAACTCCGACTATTTGAAACGCTGGTTTTTCAATCAATTTAACATCCATTGATTGTCCTCCTTTAATATCAATATAGAAAGAGAATTTAGGGAACGTTTTTTGGATTTGTGTTTTCATTACTTCAGAAGGGGCTTGTCCTGACCAATCGCGAAAAGCTCTTGAGAATCCTTCAATACTTTGATAACCATATTTAAAAGCTACATCCGTCACTTTTTCACCAGCAAGTAATGCTAAATTTGCTTCCGCCAAACGTCTCTTTTTAATATACTCAGCCAGACTCATCCCCGCAAAAAACGAAAAAGTTCGTTTAAAATGGTAAACAGAAATCCCTGTCTTTTTTGCCAATTCATCGAAGGATACTTCTTCCGTTAAATGTTCTTCAATATAATCCATTGCTTGATTTAAATTTGCGAGCATCCGTGTCCCTCTCTTTCTATTTGAAAGTTTACTAAAGACCAACATGGATGACTTGATTATTTAGAGCCAACATTCGTCAAGTCGCTACTCTTGATTCATAGCGGCTTTTAAGGCCTGCGCTAAAGCACTTTCTTCTGGTTCGTCTGGTTGTGAATATTTTTTCATCAAACGACGTTCTTCATGTTTAGTCATTTTTTGTTTTCGTTCTTTTTTATCGGGAATTTTTTCAGTAATCGAACAGAATTTACATTTGAAAGAACGACCATTTTTTCCTTCTATGATGACCATTTTTTTATGGCATTGTGGGCAACGGTGATTGGATACTTTAGGATCTTTTCGCCGACGATAAGAACATTCTTGGTTTGTACAAACGTAAATCTTCCCATCTTTCGTATTTTTTTCCCGTAAGTTTGAGCCACAATCTGGACATTTTTTTTGCGTAATGGAAAAATCTTGATATTTTTTCTCGCTTTGTTTAATTTCACGGACTAATTTTTTCGTATCCTCTTCAATATCCTTTAAGAAAAGTTGACTCTTTTGTTGACCCGAAGCGATTGCTTCGAGCGACTTTTCCCATTTTTCCGTTAGTTCAGGTGTCACAAGTGATGGATTCACCAAGTCTAATAGTTGCTTTCCTTTGGCAGACACACTTAAACCGCTATTGGTTCGTTCCATCAATTCTGATTTAATCAGTTTTTCAATGATTTCAGCTCGCGTTGCCGGTGTGCCTAAACTGTGTTTCTCCATTTTTCCTAACAACGTTCCTTCGGTTAATGGTTTTGGCGGCGACGTTAATTCTTTGTTAATGGTAAAGTTTGGCGCAACGGTCATGCCTTTTTGCCATTGGACAGTTGATAGCGGCTGTTCGGCTGTTGTTTTCCAGCCAGCAACAACTACTTTATTTTGATGAAAGACAAATATTTCTTTTCCAAAAGCGACTGTAACTTTTGTTTGTTTGGTTTGGTTTGGCTCAGCAAACAAACCTAAGAATCGTTGAACAATCATTTGATAGATTTTTTGTTCATCATTACTTAGCTTTTCATAACGAGGACGTTGTTCAGTTGGAATCAACCCATGGTGATCCGTGACTTTTGCATTTTGGAAAACTTTTTGTTGTTTAACAACGGCCCCATTTTTAAGGTAGCCTTTCACTTCTGGTGAAAAATCAGCAATGGCTTGAAGTCGTTCTTTCATCGTTCCTTTCATATCCGTTGTTAGATATTTGCTGTCAGTTCGAGGATAGGAAACAATTTTATGGGTTTCGTATAAACTTTGTACAAGAGACAACGTTTTCTTTGCAGAAAATTGGAATCGCTGGTTGGCTTCACGCTGGATTTCGGTTAAATCATATGGTAACGGCGCATTTTCTGTTTTAACTTTTTCTTGGATATCGGTAACTAAGCCCTTTTGTTTTGAGAGTTCTTTGACTAATTGTTCTGCTTCCTGCCGTTCTTTTAAAGCGTATGGATTTTTTTGGGTCATCTTTGCTTTTTCTGATTCAACAGTTAACGAGATAGTAAAATAAGTTTGAGGCTTAAATTGTTCAATCGTTTTTTCTTGTTGGCGCACCATTGCTAAAGTTGGTGTTTGAACACGACCTGCGGATAAGTTATCTTGATATTTCACTGTCAAGGCCCGTGTGACGTTTAGCCCAACTAACCAGTCAGCTTTTGCGCGCGCCAAGGCAGAGTAATACAAATTATCGTAGTCTTTCGCTGGGCGAATTTTCTTAAACCCGTCTTTAATGGCTTTGTCTGTTTGAGATGAAATCCATAAGCGTTTGACTGGTTTGTTAAAACGGACATATTCTAAAATCCAGCGGGCCACTAATTCACCTTCACGACCAGCATCGGTGGCAATTACGGCTTCAGAAACATCTTTACGATTAGCTAATTGTTTAATCGCTTTTAATTGATGTCCCGTTTTCGGTAACGGTTTAATCCCTAAATTCTTAGGAATCATCGGTAAAGTTTCCATTTGCCACGTTTGCCATTCTTTGTTTAAATCTTCTGGCATTTTTAGTCCTAAGAGGTGGCCTAAAGCCCAGGTGACAATCACGTTGGGTCCTTCATAATAATTCTTATTTTTTTGATTTGCTCCTAAAACGCGGCTTAAATCTTTTGCTACGCTAGGTTTTTCAGCAATAATTAATTGTTTTGCAACCACTAGTTTCGCTCCTTTTTGAGTGCTATCTTTTCGTATTATACCAAATATTGGTTCGATTTTCTCTAAATTCCGAGAATAGAAAAAGAGTTTAAAGAAAATTCCCTGAGGTTTTTCTTTAAACTCATGCGTTTCAAATAACTTTCCGTTTGCAGAATTTTGTTTTGCCAAAATGATTGGATATTGTGGTAAACTCAGCTTTATTTTCAAAAGTAACCGCATGATGATTTTCTAGTAATGCTAAACCGAAGTATTGTTGTAAATCTTCATCGCATTCTTCACACCAGCGTTCTTCCCCATCATTCCAGAAAGCCGTTAAATAGTTAGGCTTTGTGTTGACGTATGTATAATTCTGAGAAAGTTTTTGCCAAACTTCCACATAATATGTCTCTGCATCGGTCAAGTTATCGAAGGTTTTTTCTTGAACAATGTCCTCTTGCCAATCATCAAAAAACCACCAAGGTTCATTGTCGCCATACATTGTAATTACTTGATACATTGAACCGCTCCTTTTTTTGCTACTGTAGGTATCATAGTCACTTTCTGAAAAAGTTGCAAGGATTTGGTTTCGGACTGAGAAATTTTTGAAATTTATTTTATCCTGCCACTTCTAAAGAAGCAATAAAATCTTCAATCATGCGACGATAACTTTCTTCCGGCGTGGCTTCTTCGCGTTGAAAATAACCTAAAAAACGTAAGGTAATATAACCATGGATTAAGCTACGTAGTTCTCGACTTTTATGCAGTCGTTCTTCATTATTAAATGGATAAAAAGCTAAAAGTTGTAAGATAATTTGATTGGTTTCATGGATGCCTTCAATTAATTGTTGGTTTTGCGTTTTCGGCACACTGATAAGTAATTCATAGACTGCAGAATTTTCAAAAGCAAATTGTTGGTACGTTTCAGCATATATCCGAATTGCTTCTGCGCCACTCTTACCCACTAAGGCTCTTCGCAATGCATCATTTAATTCTTGAATTAACAAGTCCACTAGAGCATTTTTTACTTCAGCAATATTTTTAAAGTGATTATAGAGTGAAGGATACTTGATGCCTAAATCAACGGCTAAATTTTGAAAGGTTAATTGTTGAACGCCCAATTCTTCCGCTAGATTGCGGGCACTTTCAAGGATTTTGGCTTTCGTTAAATTCCGTTTTTTTGCCATCTTTCTGACGCCTCCAATTCTTAAATTTTGGACAAGTATTAGTTTATCATATCTATTGACTCTTTTTAAACTATAAATTATAGTTTATAATAATAATTTGTAAACATTATTTTTGAAAGAAGGCTGTTTGGCATGCATATTACCAACCGTTCTCATTTGGCCGATCGTTATGGCAAACGAACCAGTGCAGAATTTTTATTACACGAACGTCCTATTTTATCTTTTCCTATTTCTTTAGCGGCCATTCCTAAAGAAGCCCGCTATTTATCCTGGGAATTAATTGATTATGACACGATTCCTCTAATCGGTTTCCCTTTTATTCATTGGTTAGCTGCCAATGTTCCTGTAACCAATGAGATTCCTGAAGACTTTAGTCGAACAGCACTCAAGCCTACCATTCAAGGAAAAAATAGTCTTGCTTCTCCTTTGGGGAAACAGATGATTCCTGCGCTTGCCACTGAAACGTTACCTGAGTTAACCGAACGTTATCTGGGGTTAAGCCCTCGCTCTGGTGTGCACACCTATACGTTATATGTGTACGCTACAAAAAATCCACTAAATTTAAAAGAAGGCTTTTTTGCGAATGAATTGCATCAAGCATTGAATGATCAACTACTCGCCAAAGCCAAATTTGAATTTCTTTACTAGAAAGTGAGGAAATAGAATGTATGAATTAATTAAAAGTAAAATTTTCCGTCCAAGACAACCTTGGGAAAAAAATCTGCTCGTTTTATGGTTTGGCACATTTATGGCTGGTATTGGCTTTAGCTTAGTGATGCCATTTATGCCTCTTTATATCAACACATTAGGTACTTTTACCCACCAACAATTGAATTTTTGGAGCGGAATCACGTTCTCTTCCACTTTTTTAGTCACAACCATTGTTTCACCTTGGTGGGGCCGTTTAGCCGACCGAAAAGGACGCAAGTTAATGTTATTACGCGCTTCATTAGGGATGGCTATCGTCATTAGTTTAATGGGCGCAGTCACAAGTGTTTATCAATTGATTGGCTTACGCTTATTACAAGGTGTTTTTTCTGGTTATATCAGTAATGCGACTGCGTTAGTTGCTACAGGCACACCTAAGGAAAAAAGCGGTCAAGTGCTTGGTACTTTAGCCACTGGTTCTGTTACCGGCACGTTGCTTGGTCCTCTTTTGGGCGGTGTCACTGCGTCTATTTTCGGTTATCGGCCAACCTTTTTCATTACTGGTACGATTTTATTACTCGTTTTTGTTTTGAGTCTCGTCTTTGTCCATGAAGAGTTTGTGCCAATTGAAAAAAATCAAGCCGCATCTGGGAAACAAATTTTAAAAAAACTAGAACATCCCCACGTGATTCTTGGAATGTTTATTACGACATTAATCATTCAAGCTTCCAATAATTCAATTAGTCCCATCATCAGTTTATATATTCAACAATTGTTGGGTGGTCACGGAAATGTCACCTTAATTAGCGGAGTCATTGCTTCTATTCCAGGGATTGCAACGTTAATAGCCGCCCCACGTTTCGGCCGCTTAGGCGATCGTATTGGCAGTGAACGTATCTTGACAATTGGCTTAATTTTAGCCATTTTCGTTTACCTACCAATGGCCTTTGTTCAAAATGTCTGGCAGCTTGCCATGCTTCGTTTCTTAGTTGGGATTTCCGATGCCTGTTTACTACCAGCTGTTCAAACGTTGATCACTCGTTATTCCCCAAGTGACGCTGCAGGTCGTATTTTCAGTTACAATCAATCTTTCCAAGCGACAGGAAATGTGATTGGTCCTATGATTGGTTCAAGCGTATCTGCCGCTTTCGGTTATCGTGGGGTCTTTATTTCCACTTCTTGTCTGGTTCTCATTAACCTTCTATGGGTTCGTCGAAGCACCGCCGAATTAAAAAAAGAGAAAAATGATGACTAAGTTATACACAGAAAAGTTATCCACAATTTGAATTTTTAATTTTTCTCTTTTTCTTATTTTAAAAAAAATAGGCATATAAAACAAAAAAGAAAAGCGGATATTTACTGGTTTTATAACCAGCATATCCGCTTTTCTTTTGGTTAACTCCATCCTTTTTGTTTCACAACTCGTGAAACTTTTTAGACGTATTGTAGCTCTTTTTCATCTTGGTAGGCGCGATCAATTAAGCCGCCCCCTAAGCATTCCATCCCATCATAAAAAACAACAGCTTGACCTGGAGTGACTGCGCGCGCTGGTTCCTTAAACGTAACGGTTGCTTTTGTGCCATCTTCAGATAAGGAAACATGCACTGGAATATCTGCTTGACGATAACGGAATTTAGCCGTACAGTCAAACTCTTTTGGCATTGGTGTATCAACAGTAAAATGAACCTCACTAGCTTCTAAATGTGTTGCATATAGTTTTTCATGGTGAAATCCTTGTCCCACATATAATGTATTGGTAGTTAAATCTTTCCCAATCACAAACCATGGTTCTTGTGTTTTACCGCCGCCACCAATTCCTAAGCCTTGGCGTTGACCGATAGTATAATACATCAGACCATCATGTTGTCCTTTGATTTCGCCATCTTCTGTCACCATGTTGCCTTTTTTAGCTGGTAAATAATTACTCAAAAATTCTTTGAAATTCTTTTCACCAATAAAACAAACGCCCGTTGAGTCTTTTTTCTTGGCTGTGGCTAATCCAGCACGTTCAGCAATTGCACGAACTTCTGATTTTTCCATGCCACCCAATGGAAACATTGTTTTTGCCAATTGGGCTTGTGATAATTGGCTTAAAAAATAAGTTTGGTCTTTATTATTATCAATTCCACGTAACATATGCACTACGCCATTTTCATCCGTTTCTACTTGCGCATAGTGGCCAGTTGCAACATAGTCAGCGCCTAGTTGCATAGCATAATCTAGGAATGCTTTAAATTTAATTTCTTTATTACACATGACATCTGGATTTGGTGTCCGTCCTAACCGATATTCTGCTAAAAAATATTCAAACACACGGTCCCAATATTCTTTTTCAAAATTGACCGAATAATACGGAATCCCAATTTGATCCGCTACTTTTGCGACATCTTTATAATCCTCAGTTGCGGTACAGACACCATTTTCGTCTGTATCATCCCAATTTTTCATAAAGATCCCAATTACATCATAGCCTTGCTCTTTTAAAAGCAACGCTGTGACAGATGAATCGACACCGCCACTCATGCCTACCACGACACGCGTTTTGCTGTTATCTGCCATTTTATCACCATCATTTCAATTAGATTCTGAAATCATCCACGATTTGAAGGTCGTAACTTTTCAGTGCTTTTCATTATACTATTTTTTTGAAATAAGTAAAGCAAGCCGGGCGTATAATGAGAAAATACTTGGAACAAAGACACAGCCAACAAGCTGTTGCTTTCAAATAAACAGAAAACCTGAAGGAACAAGCTACTTTCACTTGTTTCTTCAGGTTTCTCTAAATTATTCTACTTTCTCTAATACACCACGGCTAATTAAGCCATCCATTAAGAAAAAGTATTTTTCTTTACTCATTTCATGTTGTTCATTCTTGAAAATATTCATTGGTTTTAAACCATTTGCCGTTGTAATGGACATTTTCAACTCTTTTAGATCAGCAGTGATCGTAATTTTCAATTTGAAGCCTTCATTTCTCTGAGGCGTTGGATCTAAGGAACGAATCAATTGAAAGTTCCCTGATTTTGTTTCAGTAAAGCCGTTATCTTTTAATGTATAGCGTTTTGCACTAGGATGTACTTTGTAAAAAACTGTTGAGCCTTCAACAGCAGCCGTTGTTGTAAATGCCATGGGTTCCACCTCGTTATTTTCATTGTTATCTTCATTATAGCGAAAACCTGTAGCTGCCGCAATCAGATTATTTTTTCAATTGTTGAATCACTGCAACTAGTACTTCAGAAAAAGTCGCAATTTCTTCTGGTGTGTTCCCGTAGCCAAAACTAATCCGGATTGATTCTTTAATAGCTGAGGAATTTTCTCCATACATCGCTGTCAACACGTGCGAAGGATCCACAGTTCCCGCTGTACAAGCCGAGCCTGTTGAAATCGCAATACCTCTTAAGTCCAAATGCATTAAGAGCAAATCACTGGGAATTCCTTTTAAATGAAGATTTAAAACATGCGCTAAACGATTGGTGGGTTCACCATTAATTGAAAAATCAATATTGGCTTCTTCTAACGCTTTTAAAATAATCGTTTGAAAACTTTGATAGGCTGTTTTTCTTGCTTGCTTTTCTGCAGAAGTTAGTAATGAAACGGCAGTACCCATGCCAATAATTCCAGCTAAGTTTTCCGTGCCCGCACGTCGTTTTTCTTCTTGTTCCCCACCATGTAAAAGAGGTGGTAATTGGATTGCATCGCTTTTAAATAAAAAACCTACGCCTTTTGGACCATTGATTTTATGAGCGGAAATACTTAATAAGTCGATCCCTAATTCATGAGGTAAAATGACTTCACTTCCATAAGCTTGGACGGCATCTGTATGAAAAATCGCCGAATGATTTTTAAGAATTGCACCAACTTCAGCAATCGGTAATCGATTTCCAATTTCATTATTGCCATACATCATTGAAACCAAGATCGTTTCTTCGCGTAAAGACTTTTTGAATTGATCCATTGAAATCTGACCATTTTCATTCACAGGTAAGTAAGTCACTTCAAAGCCTAACGTTTCTAAGTATTCCATCGTTCGTAACACAGCGGGATGTTCAATTGCCGTAGTAATAATATGTTTTCCTTCCTTTTGACGAGAAAAAGCAACTGCCAAGATGGCTGTGTTATCCCCTTCTGTGCCACCACTATTAAAAATAATCTCGTGGGGTTTGGCTTGTAAGCTCTCGGCAATCATTTGACGCACTTCTTCCAGAAGACCGTGTGCCTTTCGTCCAAACTGATGAATACTTGATGGATTGCCAAAAGTCGTTTGCATATTTTCAGTCATCGCTTGAATGACCGTTGGATGAAGCGGTGTTGTTGCCGCATGATCTAAATAAATGGGTTCCAAATGACTCGTCCCTTTCCTTATGTTCTGGCGTTATTCTAGCATAAAAAGCTTAAAACACAAAATCAGAATACTTTCTCTTCTATTTATAAAAGAGATAAGAAAAATAGGCCCAACACTATTAAAGTTGTTAGACCTATTTCTAGTTTAAGGAATCACTTATTCTCCTTTTGGTTCTAAACGGAATAATGGACTCATTGGTTTATTTTCATGAATACGAAGTAACGCTTCCCCCATTAACTCAGCGCAAGAAATAATATTCAAGGTTGCTGGTTGGCGGTCTGCTGTCGTATAAACAGAGTCAGTAATACTAATTTCCTTAATTGGCGCATTTTCTAAGGTTGCTTTTGCGCCTTCTGATAACAAACCATGCGAGGCGCAAGCATACACTTCTTGCGCACCATTTTTCATTAAAACTTCCGCCGCTGTGGCTAACGTTTGACCAGTATTCAAAATGTCATCAACAAGAATACATTTTTTCCCAGCGACATTCCCAATAACGTAACCTTCTTGGCGCACCCCATCAATCTCTTCATGGTCGACAATTGCTAAGGTCGCATCTAAGTACTCCGATAAACTACGTGCGCGTTGAACGCCACTGTTTTTAGGCGAAACAATCACAATTTCTTCCCCTACTAATGCTTGTTGACGATAATAATGAGCGAACAAAGGCATTGTAAATAAATTATCTACTGGGATATCAAAAAATCCTTGGACTTGAACAGTATGCAAGTCTAATGTTAACAAACGTGTTGCGCCTGCCTCTACTAACATATTAGCAACTAATTTCGCAGTAATGGGTTCTCTTGGTTTCGCTGTGCGGTCTTGGCGAGCATAACCATAGTAAGGCAAAATAACATTAATTGTTTTTGCGCTAGCACGTTTTAATGCATCAATTAAAATAAGCAATTCCATCAAATGATCATTTACAGGAGCATTCGTTGCTTGGATGATGTAGACATGATCGCCACGAATACTTTCTTCAATATTAATTTGAATTTCGCCATCACTAAATTGGCGCACGGTGCTTTTTCCTAATTCTGTTCCTACTGATGCTGCGATTTTTTCAGCAAGTGGTCGATTTGCATTTAAACTGAAGATGCGTAAGGTGTCATCTTGATAGTTTTCGGTCATGATATCCTCCGTCAATATAAAATAATAGTCGTTTTCATTCATATTCTACCATTTTTTGTCATAAAAATCATGGGATCCTCCTTAATTTATTGAAAGAAACGGTTTTCTTTGTGAAAAAAGCGCTTGTATTTAGGCGTGCCTAAAAATTATTTGCATTTTCTTAAACTATCCCTTATACTGATTTTAAGGCAAACCTAAAAAGGAGGAATTTCATGAGAAAAAGCTTTAACTTAGCTGTTCAAGCGTTAACCGTTCAATATCAAGGACGGACCGCTTTAAATAATATCCACGTTACTATTCCCTCCGGTAAAATTACTGGAATTATCGGACCAAATGGTGCTGGAAAGTCAACATTTATTAAAGGGTTATTAGGCTTGATTAAAACAAAGGAACGTAATGTTTTGTTAAATAATCAAGCGATTGACCAACAAAAAACAACCATTGCCTATGTAGAACAACGTAGCGCCTTGGATCTTAGTTTCCCAATTAGCGTTTTTGAAACGGTCTTGCTAGGAACCTATCCAAACTTGGGACTATTAAAACGCCCAGGAAAGAAAGAAAAGCAAGCAGCCATGGCTGCATTAAAAATGGTGCAATTAGAAGACTATGCGCAACGCCAGATTGGCGAACTTTCTGGTGGCCAATTACAACGTGTGTTTATCGCCCGTGTTTTGGCCCAAGGTGCTGAGGTGATTTTTTTAGATGAACCTTTCGTCGGCATTGATATGTCTAGTGAAAAAGTGATTATGGATATTCTTAAATCATTAAAAAATCAAGGTAAAATGATTATCATTGTTCACCATGATTTGCACAAAGTGTCCCACTATTTTGATGAATTAATCGTTTTGAAAAACCGGCTAATTGCTGCGGGTCCTGTTGAACAAACATTTACTGCAGAAACGCTCCAAGAAGCATACGGTGATTTGTTAGGTGATTTATTAATACAGGGGGTTGCAAAATGATTGCTGCATTTATTGATGGTTTATTCCGTTATCAATTTTTACAAAATGCCCTTTTGACGTCTATAATTGTCGGACTCATTTCAGGGGTAATTGGTTCATTCATTATTTTACGTGGGATGTCTTTGATGGGTGATGCGATTTCACATGCTGTTTTACCAGGGGTCGCTGTTTCTTATATGTTTGGTTTCAATTATATTTTTGGCGCTTCTATTTTTGGCTTATTAGCTGCATTATCGATTGGCTTTATTACCCAAAAAAGTCCACTAAAAAATGATACTGCCATTGGTGTTGTCTTTAGTTCTTTTTTTGCTTTAGGGATTATTTTTATCTCTTTTGCAAAAAGTTCCACCGATTTATATCATATTCTGTTTGGAAATGTATTAGCGGTCGCAGATACCGATATTTTAATTACTTGTGTCGTCGGTGTGATTGTTTTGATTTTTGTGGCATTGTTTTATAAAGAGTTGCAACTCACTTCTTTTGATCCCACAATGGCTCAGGCCTACGGTTTAAATATTCAATTTTTCCACTATGCATTGATGTTTTTACTAACATTAGTCGCTGTTTCTTCTTTGCAAACCGTCGGAACTATTTTAGTCATTGCCATGCTGATTACACCAGCGGCAACAGCTTATCTATTAACAAATCACTTACCAACAATGATTGGCTTAGCCTCTACTTTTGGGATTTTAAGTTCAGTGATTGGCCTATTCTTCAGTTATTCTTATAACTTAGCTTCTGGTGCGACGATTGTTTTAACCGCCGCCTTATTCTTTTTATTGGCTTTCTTTTTCTCACCAAAGAAAGGCCTAGTATTTGTAAACCGTGAGAAAGAAATGGAGGAATCAACGAATGAAAAAATTTAGTTTATTTTTTTTAACACTTTTAGCAGGGTTAACGTTAGCTGCTTGCGGGAATCAAGCCGCTGAAAAGAAAGAAAAATTAGCAATTGTGACAACGAACTCGATCTTATCCGATTTAGTGAAAAATGTTGGGGAAGACAAAATTGAGCTGCATAGTATTGTGCCAATTGGGACAGACCCTCACGAATATGAACCGTTACCAGAAGACATTGCGAAAGCTTCTGAAGCGGACATTTTATTCTTTAACGGCTTGAACTTAGAAACAGGCGGAAATGGCTGGTTTAACAAATTAATGAAAACGGCCAAAAAAGTTGAGAATAAAGATTACTTTTCTACAAGCAAAAATGTTACGCCACAATATTTAACAAGTGCCGGTCAAGAACAAACAGAAGATCCACATGCTTGGTTAGACATTGAAAATGGCATTAAATATGTAGAAAACATTCGTGACGTGTTAGTAGAAAAAGATCCAAAAAATAAAGATTTCTATACAGAAAACGCGAAAAATTATACCGAAAAACTTAGCAAACTACATGAGGAAGCCAAAGCTAAATTTGCTGATATTCCTGATGATAAAAAATTATTAGTTACAAGTGAAGGTGCCTTTAAATATTTCTCCAAAGCTTATGATTTAAATGCCGCTTATATTTGGGAAATTAACACAGAAAGTCAAGGAACACCTGAACAAATGACCACGATTATTGATACCATTAAGAAATCAAAAGCACCTGTGTTATTTGTTGAAACCAGTGTCGATAAACGTAGTATGGAACGGGTCTCAAAAGAAGTGAAACGACCAATTTACGATACACTTTTCACAGACTCTCTTGCCAAAGAAGGAACAGAAGGCGATACGTACTACAGCATGATGAACTGGAATTTAACAAAAATCCATGATGGCTTAATGAGTAAATAAATAATAAAGAAGAAAGAACCAAGTTGACTCCCCCTCAACTTGGTTCTTTCTTCTTTATTTAACTAATTCCTCAATATCAATTACTCGATCCACAATTTCCTCATAAAAATCTGCTTCATGGGAAACCAGAAAAACCGTTCCTGGGTAAACGTGAATTGCTTCTTGTAAACTTTTTTTGGCCGCTTCATCAATATGATTGGTTGGCTCATCTAAAAATAACAAATTACTAGTTTGCATCATTAGTTCCGCTAGTTTTACTTTTGTTTGCTCACCACCACTTAACAGGGCTAACGACTGCATTGCTAACTTATCTGGTAAACCTGCTCTAGCCAAATGACTTCTTCGCTCTTTAATCGTTGTATCTGGAAAACGATCTGATAAATAGTCTAGCGGCGTTAACTGCTCATTAGGCCACGCTAAGTCTTGGGTAAAATAAGCAATTTTTGTATTCAGCGGATAATGAAATTCTCCATCTAATGAAGGAATCACTTTCGTCAACGTTTTAATTAATGTTGATTTGCCAATCCCATTGAAACCTTTCAATGCGACTTTTTCACCGACATGAACCATTAAATCTAACGGTTCTAACAAAGGTTCCCGATAGCCGACAACTAACTTCTGGGTCGTTAGTGCTTGCGTTGCAACTAACCCTTGATAAGGAAATTCAATCGCTGGCTTAGTCAAGGAACCTGGCGGAGTCAATCGTTCTAACCGGTCCAATTGTTTTTGTCGACTTTTAGCCATCGTTGCTCGATTTCCAGCTTTGTATTTACGAATATAGGCTTCCATTTTTTCAATTTTTTCTTGTTGGGCCTGATACTGTTTCAAATAGGTTTGTTTATTCTGCTCTTTTTGTGCAAAAGATTTTTCTACATTTCCAGTATATTTGGTTAACTTGCCAAACTCAATGTCTGCGATGCAATTCGTCACTTCATTTAAAAATTGATAATCATGGGAGACTAATAGAAAGCTTCCTTCAAAATTATTCAGATAGCGAACAAGCCATTGAATATGTGTATCATCTAAATAGTTGGTGGGTTCATCTAAAAGTAACACATCAGGGGCCTCTAACAATAATTTTGCTAAAATCACTTTTGAACGTTGACCACCGCTTAGCTCCCCTAACTTTTTATCCAAACCAATTGCTTGTAGTCCTAACCCATTGGCTAAATCCTGAATAATCGTGTCGATTTGGTAAAAATTACTTTCATCTAAGTCTGTTTGTAACTTGCCTGCTTGTTCTAAAAGTTTTTCCGAAGCCGTTTGACTGTATTCTTCATAAAGTTTTGTCAGTTTCGCTTCTTTATCAAAAAGTTCTTGAAAGGCTTGTTTCAAAAAATCAACCATCGTTAGTGATTGTTCTACAGAAACATGCTGATCCAAGTACCCAATCTTGCAATTTTTTTGCCACTGAATCGTTCCTTCGTCTGGCAATACTTCCCCCGTTAAAATTTTAATTAAGGTGGATTTGCCGACACCATTTTGGCCAGTTAAGCCTAAATGATCCCCTTTATTCACTTGCAATGAAGCCTCTTCATACAAGACCTTTTCGCCAAACCGATGCGTTAAATGTTCAATAGTTAAAATACTCATTTTCGTCACTTCTTTCTTGTTAACTGATTATTTTGGGACAACAAAAAAAGAACCACGTCTGCACGTCGTCCATCCTGACAGAAATCCCGACAACCGCTTGTACGTACACTCAAATAAGACTAGCTTTTCTAGTCAAAAAATGTGCTATCAAGCGATGAAGAAATTAATTGCTCGGCTCCACAACAGTGCTTCATCTGTTCTTAAACTATCGGGAGCTACTTTTCTTGTTAATTTATCAGTTAAAACAAAAAACATGTGAATCACCTTTCTTATGCTTGTATTCTACCATAGAATGACAAGAAAGCAAGCCACGTTGGTTTATAACGAAAGGAGCCCACAAACCATCATTTTGTCGGCTCCCTATCCCTGTTATTCTGATAAATAATTTAATGCATAGCGTATGTGGTACTCTGCTGCTAAAAGTAAGGCACGTTCATCAATATCAAATTGTTCATGATGGTGTCCAAAATGAGTAGCAGGATTTTCAGGGTTTCGTGAACCGACCCGTCCATAGATACCAGGAATTACCGCTAAGTAATCAGCAAAATCATCCGCCCCTAAACTTTTAGGATGATCGGTCACAACATTTTCAAAACCAACAATTTCACTGGCTACCTGCTGTGCACGGTTGGTTGCTTGTTCTTCATTAATTAATGGATTCGCTGCCGCATAAACAGAAAAATCAGCAATTTCTGTGCGATGAGACTGGGCAATTTCATGGGCAATTTCTTCGACTCGTTGTAAAACAAATTGGCGCGTTTCCTGACTAAATGTTCGAACAGTACCTTCAATGGTTGCCTGGTTTGCTACAATATTATAGCGTGTTCCTGCTTGTAAAACGCCAATTCCTACTACGACAGAATCTAAAGGATCAATCTCGCGCGCTACAATTTTTTGTAATTCCACAACGATACTGGCCGCTGCTAAAACAGCATCTCGGCCATTCTGTGGTTGGGCGACGTGACTACTTTGACCACTGACTTCAATTTTAAAAATATCACAAGAGGCGTTGGTGGCGCCTTTGGTAGCGACTAATTTTCCGACCGGCACACTGGAATCTAAATGAATCCCAAACACTTGGTCGATTGCTTCTAAATAATTTCCTTCCACAAATTGTCGAGCGCCTGCACCAATTTCTTCAGCTGGCTGGAAGGCCAGTTTAACCGTTCCTGAAAAGGTATTCTGATGTTTTTTGAGCACTTTAGCTGCACCTAGCAATGCTGCAGCATGACCATCGTGTCCACAAGCATGATTGAGTCCTGGATTTTTAGAAGCATAGGCAGCGCCTGTTGCATCTGGTAATTCCAACGCATCAATATCTGCACGTAACAAAATCGTTTTGCCAGCGCCAAGACCTCCTTCAATGGTTGCTAAAACACCCGTTTCCCCTACTTCTACAAAAGGAATAGCTAAGGCTAGTAGTTCTTCTTTAATTCGCTTAATCGTTTCATATTCTTTTAAACTTGCTTCAGGGTATTGATGAAAATGACGTCTTAAATGGATTATCCATTCCTTTTCTGTAGCAATAGCTTCTTGGATTGTTTGAATCGTTGTTGTACTCATTATAAATGCCTCCTTTATTTTTTACCAAATGTTTCCCAGGCTGGAACATTGGCGCCTTTTGATGTTTCTGCAATGACCTTTTTCGTTTCTTCTTGTTGATATTCTTCTACAACTTTTTGATAAAGTTTATTCTCTTGATCTTCTTCTCGGGCCACGACAATGTTCACATAAGGTTTCGCTTTTTCGTTTACAGGTTCTAAGAAAATAGCATCTTTATCTGGTGTATACCCAGCATCGACAGCCATGCCGCTATTAATCACTGAAGCATCGACATCTTGTAAAGCGCGCGCTGTTTGCGTAGCATCTAATTCAGTTATTTTCAATTGGCGTTTATTTTCAGTAATATCACTGACAGTCGGTAGTTGCTGTTTCGCAGGATCTACTTTTATCAGTCCTGCAGTTTGTAATAAAATTAACGCCCGCCCGCCATTCGTTGGGTCATTAGGAATAGCAATTTCTCCGCCGTCTTTAATTTTCGTGATATCTTTCAATTTATTAGCGTAAATCCCCAATGGTGCATTGACTGTATTGCCAATTGATACTAATTTCGTCCCATGTTCTTTATTGTAATTGTCTAAAAAGATTTGATGCTGAAAGGCATTTAAATCAATTTCTTTTTCTGCTAATGCTGCATTTGGTTGCGTATAGTCTGTAAATTCTACCAATTGTAGATCAATATTTTTCTTTTTCAAACGGTCTTTGACCGATTCCCATTCATCATTTTTTGTTCCTACAACCCCTAGTTTAACGGTTTCTGTCTTAGTATCCTTCGCAGACCCCGATGCACAACCTGCAATCGTAAAAGCTAATACCCCAATAAGTCCAATTAATTTACTAAATTTTTTCATTTGTTATTTCTCCTTTTTTCTAATGTGATGTTTTTTTGATTAATTGATTACTAATGGCTTGACTGATAAATACCATAATTAAAATAATTAACGTGGCCATAAATGTCACATCGGTTTGAAACCGATTGTATCCTCGAGTAATCGCTAAGTTGCCCAGACCACCGGCTCCAATCGCTCCTGCCATGGCTGTTAATCCAATCAAATTAATAATTGTCACTGCTGAAACACGAATAATACTTGGTAACCCTTCAATTAAATAAACCCGAAAAATAATCCCTAAGGGACTCGTCCCCATTGCTTCTGCCGCTTCAATAACGCCAGGATCCACTTCTAATAACGCATTTTCAATTTGGCGCGCGAAGAACGGAATTACGCCAATAACTAATGGGACTAACGCTGCGGTTGTACCAATTGTCGTTCCTGCCAAAATTCGTGTTAATGGTTGAATCAGTGCGAGCATAATAATGAAAGGAATAGAGCGGCAAACATTAATAATTTTTTCTAAGACACTATACAGGGGTGGATTTTTCAAAACACCACTGGGGCCAGTACTGACAAGCACGACACCCAACAAGACTCCTAACACACCAGCAATCAATGCTGTCCAAAAAACCATGTATAATGTTTCCCATGTACTTTGAAGAAACTCTTGTTTTAATTGGACAACATTCGGAAAATATTTCTCAAATAATTGATACATTCTCAGTTCACTCCTTTTTTAAATCACCTGTAAATTCTGCTTTTGCTTCGTTTGCTGATAGGTTTTCAAAACATTGGTTCGCACGCCTTGTTTCGCTAAATAAGTAAGGGCTTGTTGACGCTGGGCCTCATCACCAGAAAGCACCACAATTAAATGGCCAATAGGAACATTTTGAACAATTTCGACATTGCCGTAAAGGATATTCGTATACACCTGATATTGGCTATACAATTGTGCAATTAATGGCTCATTCGTTTGATCCCCCACATAAGAAAATTCAATTAATTCTTGATTTTTATCTAAATCAGCTAATTTAGGATGTTCAAGAATTGTTGTTAATGCTTGGTCAATATGAGTTGCTGTCCGAATAAAATCTTTGGTTAAAGGTTGTTGGGGTTGACTAAAAATCGAAACAATATCGTTTGATTCGACAACGCAGCCATTTTCCATCACCGCGACTTTATTACAAATTTCTTTAACCACTTGCATTTCATGGGTGATTAAGACAATCGTCAAGTTCAGTTCTTGATTTAACTTTTTTAACAAAGCTAAAATCTGTCCCGTTGTTTTTGGATCTAACGCACTCGTCGCTTCATCACAAAGTAAAATTTCAGGATCATTTGCTAAAGCGCGGGCAATCGCAACCCGCTGTTTTTGCCCTCCTGATAGTTGACTGGGGTAAGCGTCCCGTTTTTCACTTAGTCCAACTAGCTCTAATAAATGGCTGATTTTTTGACGCCGTTCACTTTTACTTAGCCCAGAATATTTTAATGAAAAATCGATATTTCTAAATATAGTCCGCTCTTTCATCAAATTAAAATGTTGAAAAATCATTCCAATCTTTTTTCGTTGTTGTCGTAATTCCTTTTTAGAAAAAGTTAAAATATTTTCTTTGTTAATAATAACGGTGCCCGCTGTTGGTCGTTGCAATAAATTAATTACCCGTACTAGCGTACTTTTTCCAGCACCGGAATAACCAACAATTCCGTAGATATCCCCTTTATCAATTGTCAAAGACACATCTTGGACAGCCTGAATTTCTTGTTTTTTTTGTTGAAATGTCACACTGATATTTTTTAGTTCAATCATTCTTTATCCCCCTTCATTCTTACCAACCTGCATTTTTTCATAAAAAAGAAAAAAGCATCCTCAACGACACAACTCGAGTTGTATCGTTGAGGACGCTTTTTTGCGTGTTACCACCTCATGTTCAGAATTTGCTCACACAAATTCCCTTTTCAAGTACGGAACAACATGTTCGATACCCTAGCTCGATAACGGGAGCCCCCGTCGCCGCCTTGTGTTTAACACTCGGAGCGCTTGCTCAATAGCCATTTTCCAAAACGTCTTTGTTACCTATTCTCAGCTACCTAGGCTCTCTGTTAGACAAATCAAGTCTTGTACTTACTATATCACTGCTTTTTTATTTCTATTCATTTTAAACTGATTTTCATCTGTTTTCAAAATTAAACAGACTAGAGTTCCTACCCCTTCAGCATCGAGTAATCGCAGATAATAGCTGCTCTCTCTCTTTGCATCAGTCGTAGTGCTCAACAGGATTTGACTGTGGCGAGAATCGTAAGAACACTTTCGTGTAAATGACACAACTTGCCCTTCGAACAGCTTGTACTGTTCATCACTTACAAAGGCCATCCTGCGTCGAGTAACCGCAGACAGCATCTACTCTGTCGCTTCGCGCCAGTCGTAGTGATTCACAGCAAAAAGCCCTTCACTAGCGTTTTGCTAGTAAAGGGCGAATGATTCGCGGTACCACCTTTTTTCGAAATATAACTGATTCTTTATATCTCATCTCTTATCCAAGTCTTTATTAACTTGGTGCACATGGTAACGGGTGCTTAGCCGAAATTGCTTACTTATCAGCAATTTATTCTCAGAGGCCATCTTCAACTTTTCTGAACCTTGTCCCTTTTCACCAATCAGGACTCTCTTTTGAAGGTCATCAAAATTTACTCTTCTCTTCAACGAATGAATAGTTATCTGTGATGTTGATTTACACTTTACTAGAGAAAAAAGAGATTGTCAACAGTTTTTCTTAGAAAAAAATCATTTTTCTTTTTTTACGAAAGAGCAATTGACAAACTTTCGTCTATACGTTATTCTATTTCTTGTGCACGAGATTTGTACGATTTTTTAAAAGGAACTTTGACGATTACTCGTCGCAGTGTAGCCTTTGAAAATGAACTCTATGGGGTTCACTTCGTTGCAATCCTCGAGTTAGTTTAGCCTTTGAAAGTGCCGCCTTAGCTCAGTTGGTAGAGCACCACCATGGTAAGGTGGGGGTCGCCGGTTCAAGCCCGGCAGGTGGCTTTTTGGTAAAATCCCAACTCTTTAATAAAGAGTTGGGATTTTTTTGTTTTGCCTACCCTTAGTGTTCTGTCAAGATGAGAAAATAACAAAAGCAATTTCTTCATTCCACTCGTTATGGTATATTTTAATTGTTAAATAATTATTGGAGTGGAGTACAATGATGAAACAATTACCTACAGAATCAAAAAAATTTGATTTAAAGAATTGGTGTATTGAAAATAAAGCCTATCTTCTATTGATCATTTTAATTTATCAAGTGGCAGTTTTATCCATCGGCATTATCAATTTCCCTTACTTAGATGATAATGCTCGCCAAGTCGCTGGAATGACAGATTTTGGTACGACTTACGCACGTTGGGGCAGTGAATTTCTCTCATGGTTTGTTCAAGGAAGTCGTCATTTGACAGATCTGGGCTTGACCACACCGATTCTAACAGGTCTTATCTTATCTCTCACAAGCATACTGGCTATTTATATCATCAATGACCAAAAAATTAGCTGGGGTTCCTCTTTAGTAGCTACTTTAATTGGCCTCAATCCTTGGTTCCTTCAATGTCTTAGTTTCAGGTTTGATAGTCCCTATATGGCATTGAGTATTTTTTGTTCGTTTCTTCCTTTTTATTGGTGGCAGCGTAATTCTTTTACGTTTTTCTTGGTTTCTGCCTTTTCACTGTTTGTTATGTTTAATACTTACCAAGCCTCGTCAGGAATTTATATAGTTATCGTCTTATTCCTTACTTTCAAGCAGTTACTTGCTGGAGAAAATTTCATTGCTCTTTGTAAAAAAGTCGCACTTGCTGCTATCGCTTATCTACTTTCTATAGTCAGCTACCTTATCGAGTTAAAATTTGTACCTTCCGCAACAAACAACATTGGGGGCAGTCAGGCCTTACCAAGTTTGCACGATATTCCCAGTGTGGCTTATCAAAATAGTTACCATTATTTTTCAGAGCTATTGAACCAGAGTAATCGTTTATGGCTTTTATTACTGCTCCTACTGCTTGTTTTATTTTTTATTAGTCATCTATCAAATAGCAAAATCAACTTATGCTTAAGTTTCCTTTATTGTATCTTGTATTTAGGACTTGCTTCTCTCTTAAGTTTTGGTATTTTTATTGTCTATTCAAGGAATATCGCAGGTGATGCGCCTCGCTATATTTACGGATTTGCTGTTTTCGTTACAATCAGCATGTTAAGTTTATTTAACAATCGACAAGTGAAAGCAATTTATCTAACTTCGTTACTTGTGGCCAGCTTGTTATCTTATTATATTTTATCGTTTGTTTTGGTGTATTCTTCCACATTAAACTATCAAAAAGAAGCATTCAATCGCCAAGCAGCTGTTTTAACAGATGATTTAAAAAATGTTGTAACAAACGAACGAAAAAAAGTTTATTTAAATACGTTTTTCAAAAATTCAACTGTTTATGCTAATACAAGTCGAAACTACCCAATTCTTTCAAAAATTGTGCCACCAAATGACGGTCTATACTTCCCTAATTACGTTTGGTTCAATACTTCATCGAATTTAGGAGTAGAGATGGTACCACTGACCGATACGGATATGTCTAAAAATCAAAAAGTAGTAAGTAATCACTTTTATGACATTTATACAAACAACAAAGAAATATTTGTGTTTATGAAATAATTTGTTCCATCCAAAAACACTTCTTTTGCAATAAACGTGACTGTATGGTTTGATTAAGATGGATTAAGTATTCTTTTCGGGTACATTTATTACTTCCTGAAACTTGTTTATTTCCCATTTTTCTTATGAAGTAACAAAATTTTTGAGAAAAAACAGCTCGTTTTCTATGTTATGATAGAGAAGTGAAAATCACCAGAAAGGTTGTTGCGGACTATGAGAACTCGTCAGAAAAAATTATTTTTATTTTCAATTATTTTATGGTTAGTTGAATTTTTAATTACACGGATTTCTGATTCTTTTCCAGGAGCAACGCCATTGTTCGTTGTGATTTGCTTGATTCAAGGAATTCTTTTTACTTATTTCTGTCTTGCTTTTTTCTATTATCCGCAATAATCAGTCAAGAAAAGCAATTAGAGCAGATTCAGCAAATTTCTGAAACCGAAAAAATGGCACGTCCTCGCTTTTAGGACGTGCCATTTTTTAAAGCATTATTTGTGTAAATGCCGTTCGTATCGCCTGTTGAACTTTTTGAACAGCATCGATTTGATGGCCTTTTGCTTCAGTCAATTCTTTTTCAATATATTCAGGATAATAGGTTGCCAAATAACCCCAGACCCAGATAGTTGGATCTGAAATAACCGTTTCTGCTAATGGATACAAATAGGCAAGATGCAACCGAATTTCTTCTTCCAAATGCTGCAGCATAATTGGATCATCATTTTCTAAACGATTCCTAAGTTCAGTACAAATTTCGGAATAGATCGGCGTATTTAACGGTCCAGTTTTTCCTTCTAGTAAAACTGTCTGAGGCTGATTGTCATACCAAAGAAAAGTCAGTGGTTCTGAAAATTGCAACAGTGCTAATTCTTCAATGAACCATTCCCGAGCAAAATAACTAAGTGCTTGGTTCATAACTAAATCTTTTGCGACTTCCACAAATACTGGTTTAGGCAAATATAAACTGGTTTTAATGTTCGCTAATTGTTGATAAACGGGCAATTGATCGCTTACTAACAAGTTCCTTTTAATTGCTTGAATTTGCTGCGTTTCTAATTGTTGATACGCCTCTTCCACTTGCATTAATTGCTGTTCTAACGTTTTTTGTTGTGCTAGCGTTATTTTTTTAGTTTGAAGTAATTGCTTCAATAAAATATACCCTTCAATAAAGCGACGACTTTGACTATAAATTTGCATATAAATTGCCGCTGTTTCAAGGTTCTCAAAATAAGTCTCTTGGAACGCTTCTGCCAATGCTAGTGCTTCGTCAGCTTCACCCATTTCCAACAATAATTGGACAATTTTTTGGTTTACTGGCGGCGTTTGTTGTAGCTGATAGGCTTGTTGAAAATTTTCTAAAGCGGCGATCTGATTATGTTCTACAAGTGCTTCTTCTCCTTGTGCAATAAAACGTTCATAGTTTTTTGGAAATTCATGAATGGTACTCATATCTAACCTCCTTTATTTCTTATTTAAAGCAGATGAGCCTGGGACAAAAATCCCTTTGGATTTTTGCTCCAGGCTCAAAACCTGATAACCGGCGGGAACAGAACCAACACTACGCGTTGCTCGGAGCTATACACTTCTGTCCCGACCTCGATTTTAACTATTCAAACGGACTTTTTTAGTAAAGATTACGAATAATAATTGCCGTTTCTAGGTCGCCTTCAGCGTTCATCTTCTCCGCCTTTTCTTCTAAACTATACCCAGCAAAACTTTCGTTTGTTAAAACATCTGCTACTGTAAATTTAGCAACTTTTTCAATACTGACTGCATCTGGTGCTACTTCTTGCACGCTATCCCAGCCTGTATCAATAAAGACTTTTGTATCTTCTGTAATCGCTTCGTTTGCTTCTAACACCTGCATAATTTCTTTTAACTGTGCATACGTCATAACCTCGACTTGATTTTCCATTTAAACGCCTCACTTTGCCATTCCTTTTTTAGGATTGGGTTTTAATTTTAGACTTTTTCTTTAATTGTTTTTAATGCGTGATATAAGGCATATTTCATTGGTTTGGCTTTCCATTGGAAATTGCCCATTAATTCTTCGACATGACCACCAAAGGATTGTTTGAATTTAAGAACCCCATCACTTCCATCAAAGACACCGTCAACGCCATAAAAATTATATTTGGGAATGTTATTTTCTACTGTGTAAGTTAACATTTTATGTTGAATTAAATACGGTGCATAGTATTGTTTATATTTTTCATACGTACCACTAAACAAGTAAACAACTTCTTGTGGATGAACAATGAATAAGGCGCCTGCTAAAATTTCAGGTTCATCTGATGTTTTCATTTCTTTAGCTTCGTCAATCCGTTTGCGCACGGTACGAACTTCATCTTCAAATTCACGTTTCTGGTTATTTTTTTTACGGCTTTTAGGATTGGCAATTAACGCTTCATTGACTTCGTTGAGCGTCTCTTGTAATTTGCGTAATTTCTCATGAAGATTTTCTAAATAAGTAGCAAAGTTTAGTTCCGCCACCATAAATTTCGCTCGTTCGCCAAACTCTTCATAAACAGCTTGGTAATAAGCTAAATCCTTATCTTCAAAATTACGTCGTGCACTTGTTTCTTCCGTTAATTTCTTAAAGAGAGGTAACTCTTCGTAACGAAGTTCTCGGGTTGTTACTCCATATTCCCATGTTTTCTTGATGTCATATTTAGCATCTTTTCCATAAGATTTCCAAAGATCTTCTTCTGTTAATCCAGCCATATCTTTGACAAACAGCCAACGTGGCGCGCCATCAAAATTGTGCACATCAAACCCTTGGTGTTCAAAACCAATTGATGTGAAATAGTCAAATGTTTCTTGATTGACCTTTTCAACTTCACCGCCATTAAAATCACGTAAACAAATTTGTTTATTTGGAGTAAAGGTTAAATAAAGGCCATCATTTTTTTTCACATATTTTTTTAAGCCTGTGAAAAAGGCTTCTACACATTTTTTATCTGTATAATCCATCAAAATTCCGCCGTCAATGTCGAAAGCATAACCAATTTTGACTTTTTTCTTGCTTAGGATACACGCAGCAATTAGTTGCCCTTCTCGTTTGACGCCAACGTATTCACAATGCCAGCCACGTCGTTCCAATAAATGTTTCATTTCGGGTGTTTCTAAAAAGTTACCTGCAGGATGTGTCATTGCAAAGGTAGTAAATTCTTGTTCAGTTAATGTACTAAACTGATCCATATCAAACAACTCACAATCTTTTTTTGTTAAATAAATTAGCACTTTTCAGCTTAACCTACTTTTTGCTTTCTTTCAAACAAAGTTACCTCACTGGCTAATTCTTATTTTTCGGTTCTTATTAATTATATCTAATTTTGCTAAAATGCAAACAGTTTTCAACGGAAAAAAAGAATTTCTTTGGAATCTTTCATTTTTGACTGAATATCTTTCTTTTATAAAAAATATCTGAGACAAAAATCTAAAGTGATTTTTGTCTCAGATATTAAAACTCATGAAAACCCGTTGAACATCTTTCTCTCAGGTTCTTGATTTACTCAACAGTTACACTTTTGGCTAAGTTCCTTGGTTTATCAACATCGTAGCCTCTTTGTAAGGTTGCATAGTACGCTAATAATTGGCCTGGAACAATGCTAACTAAGGCAGAAAGTAACGGATGAACATCTGGAATAATCAGTTGGTCCTGTGGTTTTGCCAAGGATTCCAAAGCAATCACAATATTTCTTGCTCCACGACTTTCGACTTCCTTTAAATTGCCTCTTGTATGGGCTGCGACTTTGGCATCTGTCACAATCCCAATCACAGGTGTTCCTTCTTCAATTAAGGCAATCGTTCCATGCTTCAATTCACCTGCCGCAAAGCCTTCTGCTTGAATGTAGGAAATTTCTTTCAACTTCAAGGCCGCTTCCATCGACACATAATAGTCGACTCCTCGCCCGATATAGAAGGCATTTCGAGTATACGTCAGATAATCTTCCACTAAGGCTTTCATTTGTTGTTTTTCATCAATCAAGGTTTCCATGACAGCTGCTACCACGCTCAATTCGTGAGCCACATCAAATGAGACGGCTGCTAATGTTTGGCGTTCTTCACCAATTGCTTTTGCTAAAATAGCTAAGACAGCGATTTGAGCAGTATAAGCTTTGGTGGAAGCGACAGCAATTTCTGGTCCTGCGTGTAATAACAAGGTATCGTCCGCTTCACGTGATAATGTTGAGCCAGCAACATTTGTTAATGTAAGTGATGGATGCCCTAATTCATTAACCTGTACCAGTACTTGGCGACTATCTGCCGTTTCACCACTTTGACTTAAGAAAATGAAGAACGGTTTTTCAGATAAAATAGGCATGTTGTAGCCAAATTCGCTTGATAAATGAACTTCCACAGGAATACTGGCAATCGTTTCAATTAAAGATTTTCCGACCCAACCTGCATTATAACTTGTTCCACAAGCAATAATGTAAATTCGGTCACATTGATTAATTTTTTCAAGTAACGCCTCATCTAAAGTCACTTTTTCACCTTGAGTATACGCTTGAACAATTTTGCGCATCACTGCAGGTTGTTCATCAATTTCTTTGAGCATATAAAACGGATATGTTCCTTTTTCAATGTCATTTAAATCTAATTGCGCTTCAAAAGGTTCTCGGTTGATTACTTGTCCTTCTGGCGTTTCGATTACTACTTTGTCCGCTGTAACAGTTACAATTTCACCATCAACAATCTCAACAAATTGATTGGTTTCTTTAATCATCGCCATCGCATCACTACAAATAACATTAAAGCCTTCACCTAGACCGATAAGTAACGGGCTTTTATTTTTCGCTACGTAGATAGTATTGGGGTCCATTTTATCCATTAATGCAAAAGCGTATGAACCTTTAATTTCGGCTAAAGCCGCTTTAAAAGCATCTTTTGTTGAAAAACCATTTTCAGCAAAATGAGCAATTAATTGAACGACGATTTCAGTATCTGTATCACCAATTAAGTGAGCACCACTTAAAAATTGTTCTTTTAATTCTTCAAAGTTTTCAATGACACCATTATGCACTAATGCAAAGCGTTGATCGCTTGAAACATGGGGATGTGCATTGGCGACAGTTGGTTCGCCATGAGTGGCCCAACGAGTATGACCAATACCAACTGTTCCATCGATTTCTGGCGTTAATTTTGCTGCTAAATCGGCAATGCCCCCAACTGCCTTAACTACATGGGGCTGTTGGCTTTGATCATTCACACAAATCCCAGCAGAATCATAACCTCTATATTCCAATTTTGTTAATCCTTGAATCAAACTTTCCGTGACATTTTCTTTTCCAATCATTCCGACAATTCCACACATAATGCTAATTCCTACTTTCCAATTGAAATTCTGTATTTACTAGGTCCTGTTTAACTAGCAAATCCCATTATATGTTTCTACCTGCGTGATAACCGCTTTGTTCTAACTTCACAATTAGTTTTTCTTTGTTATCTGTAGAGTGCAGTCCCTAGAGCCACCCGCCGAATCTTCGATAAGCTCTCTCCTCGTCACCTGAACGTTCAGGTCTGGCGCTATCCGATATTGGTCTATATACCTCCTTTGTAAATATATTCCGTAGAAACATAAACAATCATACAATTAAAAGTAGGTGCTTGTCAACAAAAATCTAAAAACCGAAAATTGGTCTAGTTCTTTAAAGTTGCAAAAAAAGAATCTAGTACACTCATAGTAAGCGAAAGTACTAGATTCTTAATAATAAAAAAATATCCGTTCTATTTATAGAACCTTATCAATTTGTTATTTATTGGAATGGATTATAAAACCGGCCACCATTCACATGGAACAACCAGAAACTGATTCCTAATAAGCATAAGGCAAGTAACATTACCGAAAAATCACGCAGATGAAAAGGTTGTTGCGCATACCACGTTCGATTTTTCTTTTGACCAAAACGCCTTAATTCCATAGCGGTACTCACAGTTTCAATTCGATCTAAACTAGATAGGATTAAGGGTAAAACGATTTGTGCTACGCCTTTGATTCGTTGGCCTAACCGTCCCTTTTTAGACATCTCATAACCTCGCGCTTGTTGTGCTAAAGAAATATTAAAAAAATCTTCTTGGATATCGGGAATATAACGAATAGCCAGCGCTACTGCATAACTAATCCGATAACTCACACCAATTCGATTCAGGCTGGAGGCAAATTCACTAGGATTTGTTGTTAATAAAAAGATTAATGCCAACGGAATCGTACAGAAATATTTTAAAACTAAATTAAATTCATAAAATAATTCTTCTTGTGTCAAAGTAAACCGTCCGATTCCTTCCCAAATCACGGTACGTGATTGATATAAATCAACCCCATATTCAGGTGCAAAAAGGTAAACCGTTAAGATATTTAACAAAGAAAAAATAGCAATAAATTTAATAACAAAAGATATTTGATGCCATTTAATATTTGATAATTTTAACAAAACAAGCGAAACCACAGACATTCCTAACAGATAACGAGTATCATACGTGGTCATACAAGCCACAGAGACAACGATTAAAAAGACTAATTTGCTTGTGCCGTTTAAGCGATGAATCCAGGTTGAATCAGGATGATAGCCTAACATTTGTCGTTCACTCATCCAAAACGCACCTCACGATCGTAAGCAACAAATTTTTCCGTAAATAGCAAGGGATTTTCCAAGCCTAACGCTTTAGCAAAGGTAAACAAGCTTGTTTCTTTTAAAGAAGCTGCTTGAATTAATTTTTCATCTGTTAAAACAGCAACTGGAGTCGCATCTGCTAGTAAACGTCCATCACAAACTACTAACGCACGTGTTGTATATTCCAACATTAAGTGCATATCGTGAGTGATCATTAAAATAGTCACACCTAAGCGGTTCAATTCTTCTAAAAATGTCATCATTTCTGTATAATGTTTAAAATCTTGTCCAGCTGTTGGTTCATCTAAAATTAATAATTCAGGTTCTAAAACTAAGATTGATGCAATAGTTACCCGTTTTTTCTGCCCAAAACTCAACGCAGAAATCGGCCAGTTCCGGAAGGGATACAGCCCACAAATATGTAAAATATTCGTCACACGTTCCTCAATTTCTGCTTGTGGCACATCTCGTAAAACTAATCCTAAAGCTACTTCTTCAAAAATCATTTTTTTAGAAATCATTTGATTGGGATTTTGCATCACATAACCAATTTTATCTGCACGTTCTTTGATTGAATAATTGGAAAAATCCTGTCCTTCCCATAAAATCTTGCCCGATTGAGGCGTGATGAACCCGCAAATTATTTTAGAAAGCGTAGACTTCCCGGCACCATTTTTTCCTACAATGCTAATCATTTCTCCATGATGAATAGTTACTGAGAAGTCATCTAACACTTTTTCACCGTGACGATCATATTGATAGGACACTTGTTCCAAACGTAATAGTTCAGCTCCTTTGACTGCACTAACTGAACTAGGTTGGACAGACCACTGTGTCATTTTAGGCAAAACCATTTCGCCTGATACTTCGGCTAATTTGTCTAAATGACTAACTTGTGTTAAATCAATCCCAGCATATTTCATGGCTGTAACGTACAAAGGTTCACGAATCCCTTGTTGGGTCAACGTATCTTGACGTAACAATTCATCTGGTGTTGTGTCAGAAATAATTGCGCCCTCATTCATGACAATAATTCGATCAACTGATTCGCAAAGAACGTCCTCTAAGCGATGTTCTATTATTAAAACAGTCGCTTTTGTTTCTTGTTGAATGGTGTCAATCAAAGTCATTGTTTCTTGTCCCGCTCGAGGGTCAAGATTAGCCAAAGGTTCATCAAAAAGTAAAATTTTTGATTGGTTAATTAGAACGCCCGCCATAGATACACGTTGTTTTTGACCACCTGACAAATCTTGTGGACGGTGTTGCAATAACTGATTCAGCTCAACAATCTCGGACCATTTGTGGACCGCTTTTTTCATTTCTGCTTGTTCAACTGCATCGTTTTCTAAAGCAAAAGCAATATCCTCAGCAACCGTTAAACCGATAAACTGCCCATCGGTATCTTGCAAAACAGTTCCTACATCAAAAGACAAATCAAATAGACTTGTTTCTTGGATATTTTTACCAGCAACCGTAGCTGTTCCTTGAATCTCACCTTCATAAATATTGGGAATTAACCCGTTGATACATTGCGCCAATGTTGATTTACCACTACCACTAGGCCCAACGATTAAAACCTTTTCTCCTTCATAGATGGTTAATTGAATCCCCTTTAATGTCGGTTCAGATTGGCTATGATATTGAAAGGAAAAATTATTAAAAGTAATGATTGGTTTTTTCATTCGGCCTCACCTCAGTTTCTCCATAAAAGAAAGGGTCTGAGCATTAGCAAAGTAATTACTAGGGCAGACCCTTAACCATTTAAATTATTTCGACAGTTTCTTAATCTTTTGATAAACTGCCTTTCTTTGTTCTTGTTGATGCATAAGCTTTCATCAACAATGTTCCAATAATCCCCACAGCGACAATATTTGAAACAGTCGCGAATACGCCTTGTGTAAATACTTTACTTGCGGGTTCACTATAAATCAAAATATCCAAGCTAGGCGCGATTAAACCCCAAACGACGATATTACCAAACGCTTGGAAAATATTGAAACGCACCATGTCATTTGTTGTAAATTCACCATGTTGAAGATCCATTTTACGACCAGCGAAGCCAAAAATAATACCAATAATTCCTGAACAAATAATCCAGCTCCACCAAGCGCTACCATACGTGGTAAAATCTTTTAACGTGTGACCGATCAAACCAATTAGCCCTCCAGCTACTGGTCCAAAAACAACTGACATTAAAGCAAGAAATGGATACGACGTTTCTAAGTTCGTATTAGGAATCCCAGTTGGAATTACAACGAATCGACCTAAAATAACAAAAACTGCAGAGCCAATTCCAATTGCTACAATTGTCTTGACGGACATTTTTTCTTTCATTTCGCTCCTCCATTCTATAACTCCATTGATTTACAGCCGCTCCCTTCTTGATTTTATCAAATAAAAAAAGAAGATACGCGGTGCATCTTACTTCTAAAATAGTACCCTTTTAACCGCTCTATGTCAATGATAGACGGAGCTTATTAGCTATTTTCTTTTTTTGATTTCCAACAAAGAAACCAGACACTTAACGCAAGCTAGCATTAAGTGTCTGGTTTCTAATTTGTTCTTATTCAACGCCGATTTCTGCACGTACTACTTCAGCAATTTTATCAACGTAATAATCAACTTTTTCTTGTGTTGGCGCTTCGGCCATCACACGTAACAATGGTTCTGTTCCAGAAGGACGAACTAAAATACGACCTTCGCCATTCATTTCTGCTTCTGCTTGTTCGACAACTGCTTTGATTGCCGGAACTTCCATTGCACCATTTTTATCTGTGACACGAATATTGACTAATTTTTGTGGATAAATCGTCACTTCATCCGCTAATTCAGATAATTTTTTGCCCGTTTGCTTCATAACATTCAACAATTGAATCCCTGAAAGCATGCCATCACCTGTTGTGTTGTAATCTAAAAAGATCATGTGACCAGATTGTTCGCCACCAAAATTGTAATCATTTTTACGCATTTCTTCTACAACATAACGATCACCCACTTGCGTTACCACATCTTTTAAGCCAATTTCTTCTACAGCTTTATGGAAACCTAGATTACTCATCACCGTTGTAACGATTGTATCTTTTTTCAAACGTTTTTTCTCAGCTAAATATTTGGCACAAATATACATGATTTTATCACCATCGATAATTCGTCCTAATTCATCGACTGCAATAATTCTATCACCGTCGCCATCGAAAGCCAAACCAGCATCGGCGCCTTTTTCAACAACCATTTCTGCCAAAGCTTCAGGATGAGTGGAACCCACACCATCATTGATATTCAATCCATTAGGACTTGTTCCCATTGTATAGAAATCTGTCTCTAAATCCGCGAAGACACGATTGACTGCTGTTGCAGTTGCTCCGTTGGCCGCATCTAAACAAACAGTCATATCTGCTAAATCGCCAGGAATACTTTGAACTAAAAATTGCGAATATTTTAGTAAGCCTTCTGGAAATTCATCTAATGAGCCTAAGCCTTCTGCAGAAGGTCTTGGTAAGGTGTCTTCTTCTGCGTCTAACAATGCTTCAATTTCTGCTTCTTGATCGTCTACTAATTTGAAGCCATCTGCCCCAAAAAACTTAATCCCATTGTCTTCCGCAGGATTATGTGAAGCTGAAATCATTACGCCAGCGGATGCTTTTTGTAAACGAGTAAGATATGCTACACCAGGTGTTGAAATCACCCCTAATTGGAAAACTTCAATTCCGACTGATAATAATCCAGCAATCAATGCTTGTTCCAACATCTCACCTGAAATACGTGTATCGCGGCCTACGAGAACACGAGGTTTTCTTGAACTATCTTCATGTTGACTCAACACATAACCACCGTAACGCCCTAATTTAAAGGCTAATTCAGGTGTTAACTCCTTATTTGCAATTCCTCTTACACCATCTGTTCCAAAATATTTACCCATTTTGATTCTCCTTAGTCACTTGATTCTCTGTATTTTCAGTTGAACCAGCAGTTGTACTTTCTACTGTTGATCCCTCACTTGTTGTTTCAGAAGTATTTGATTCTACTTGACTGGATGTACTTGGTTGTACTGCTTGGCTACCTGAGCCAACCGTTGTTGAACTTGCAGGTTCCTCTGAAGTTTCATTTGTATTTGATGACTGTTGTTGATTGTACACGGGGCTCAAAGAAACGTCAACCTCATCTGGTGTAACTACGTATTCTCCATTAACGGGAATAGTCACTGATTGTTTTGTTTCTTTGCGAATATCAGAAATATCTACCGGTACCTCAATTGATTCTAGCGTATCTAAAATTGATTGCGGACCACTGACCCTAACTTGGTACGTTGATAAACTATAATTGTAATGAGCGATCCCAGCAGGTGGCGTACCTGTCATACTAACATTCAGTGGTACATCTTTTGTTGGCGCAGTTAAGCCTACTGTTACTTTGACTTGTGGTGCTGGATTTTCGATACTTAGGACTTGACCTTTGGCATCTAGCGCTTGAACATTTACCGTTTGTTTAATCGTATCAATTGTTTGTTTGGCACTTGAGACTGGCGCAATCACTTTGTCAATTGCTTTCGCTGTTTCTTCTCCAGTTGTTACTTCTACAGTTTTTGGATCTACAGAAATATTTTTTACTTTGTAGCCTTCTTTTTCAATGTTATCAGAAAGTTGTGCTTCTACATCGAATTTTTTTGTTACTCTCTTTTCAATCGTTACAGTCACTGTTTTCGGTTCAATTTCAGCTGTAACAGCTGAACTTAGTCCCCGAACTGTCAAAGGCACTTCCGAAGTCCCTAATGGCAATTTGGTTAAGTCTGCGACCACTTGGAAATTTCGTGTGTCAGCATTTGATTCCATGTTTAATTGAATGCGGTTCGCACTACGTAAATGAACATTTACACTCTCTTCAAATCCAGAGACATAATATTTGTCTTTATCGTATTGGACTTGGACAGGAATATTATTCAGTGTCTCACTATACGTTTGGCTTGAACCTGAATTGGAGGGATTATTGCCTGTTGCATTGGCATTAAAAAATAACAACAATGCAAACAGCAATGAAAGCAAACCATTAAACCAGCTTTTTTGGGAGGCTTTTCTCATTTGCGTTTAACCCCCTTTGTTACATCATCGATAAAATGCTGCAAAGCACTTTTTTTATCTTCCGATGATTCCGAAATTAACTCCTTACGCAAAATTGTTAAATACTCTTCTTGCGTTAGTCCAGGAATTAATTCATTGTTCAATGTCAAACTAACGTCACCAGTTTCTTCAGAAACAACAATCGTAATGGCGTCACTGACTTCACTGATACCGACTGCGGCTCTATGGCGCGTTCCAAATTCTTTTGGAATTAAATTGCTCTCTGATAGCGGTAAATACGCACTAGCAACAGCAATTTTTTCATTTTTGATAATCACCGCACCATCATGTAGTGGTGTATTTGGAATGAAAATATTAATCAGTAATTCACCAGTAATATCGGCATCCAAATCAATACCTGTCTCAATGTATTCATCTAAACCGGTATTGCGTTCAATGGTTATCAAAGCACCAATTTTCCGTTTTGACATGTACTGAATGGCTTTGTCAAAGGCCTGAATAATACGCTCATCTTCTTGTTGCGCACCTTTATTCGGGCGGAAAAACGAACTTCTCCCTAGATGTTCCAGCCCTCTTCGCACTTCTGGTTGAAAAATAACAACCGCGGCGATTACACCATACATGATGACTTGATTCATTAACCAAGATAATGTATGTAGACCAATTATCTCACTTAGAATGCGGATAATGATAAAAACAGCGACACCTTTTAATAGTTGGACTGCTTTTGTTCCACGAACAAGCATGATTAATTTGTAAACGAGGTACCATACGACTAGGATATCTATGATATTGATAACAAAATCCTTAGATAAGAAATCCGTTGAGATGACTTGCTGCCAATAATTCAAATCTAATAATTGATTCAATTGAAACGACATCATACCCCTCACTTCTCTCTCAAGATTTCCTAACAAGTATACCACATTATTTTCTTTCATCACAGAACGCAAGCGGAAACATCAAAAAAATTTAGGAACTTTTTCAAATAACTTGAAATTTTTCATCAAAAAATCGCATTTCTAACTAAAAAACGTGTCTAAGCAAAAAGCTCAGACACGTTTTTTTGATTTCTATTTAATCTTGTTAATCTTGCCCACGTTGTTTTCTCTTGGCTGCTCGTTCTGCGCGGCGGGCAGCCCTTCTTGCTTCCGCTTCCGGATCAACTACGCGTTCTTTTTTCACTCGTGGCTTCTCGTTCTCTGGCGTATTTATTTCTGGTTCACTTTGTTTTTCAAGTTTTGCTCGAATTTTTTCTTCTTGACCAGCTAAACGAGCATAATTATAGAACCGTCTCTTAGCATCATTAATTGTTTTATTAAATAACAATTCCGCTGTATCTGGTTGACTAGATTCTAAGGATGCAAAGCGAACTTGTTGGCGCATAAACTCTTTCATTAATGAAAAATCTGGTTTTTTAAAATCCAATGTCATTGGTTCTTTGCCCTTTTCTCGCAATAATGGATTATAGCGATATAAAGACCAGTAACCTGAATGAACTGCGTCTTTCGCTTCTTTCAACGTTTGACTCATCCCACCTGCTAAACCATGTGTAATACATGGTGTATAAGCAATAATAATCGATGGTCCAGGGAATTTTTCTGCTTCTTCAAAAGCTTTAATCGTCTGCATTTGGTTTGCACCTGAGGCAATTTGAGCGACATAGACATTTTCATAAGTCATTGCCATCATCCCTAAATCTTTTTTAGAGGCATATTTCCCACTGGCAGCAAATTTCGCAATCGCTGATGCCGGAGTTGCTTTGGAAGTTTGGCCACCTGTATTGGAATAGACTTCATTATCTAGAACTAACATATTTACATCCGCGCCACTAGCTAACACGTGGTCAATACCGCCGTAGCCAATATCGTAAGCCCAGCCGTCCCCACCAATCATCCACTGACTTGGTTTGACAAAAAGATCTTGATCGTCATAAATTGCTTCCAATAAAGGTTGATTCGTTTTTTCTTCAAGCAAAGCTGCACGTAATTTAGCTGCACGTTGTTGCGTACCTTCACTTTCTGACAGATGTGCTATCCAATCTTCCATCAATAGACGCAACGAGTCACTGGCTACAGAAAAAGCTTTGGTCATTTTACTAGCTAAACGTTCGCGACGCGCTTGCGTTGCTAACAACATGCCGTAACCAAACTCGGCATTATCCTCTAAAAGAGAATTTGACCAAGCTGGACCTTGTCCTTGTTCATTCGTAGTGTAAGGTGTCACACCCGCTGCAGCACCCCAAATCGATGAGCAACCTGTTGCATTAGCAATCAGCATTCGGTCACCAAACATTTGCGTCAATAATTTAACATAAGGCGTTTCGCCGCAACCAGAACAAGCACCAGAAAACTCTAATAAAGGTTTATTAAATTGCGAACCTAAAACAGTATTCGGTTTTGCCGGGTTTTCCTTTTGACGTAATGTCATAGCAAACGCCCAGTTCATAGCCTGCTCTTTTTCTTCTTCATAAGGTCTCATTACTAAAGCTTTGCCTTTAGCTGGACAGGCTTCAACACAAAGACCACAGCCAGTACAATCTTTGACTGAGACTTGGATACGATACTTCAAGCCGTCGGCACCACGTAGATCACGCACAATGAATCCTTCTGGCGCTTCAGTCATTTCTTCTTCATCTGCTAAGAATGGTCGTATCGCCGCATGAGGACATACAAAGGCACACTCATTACACATAGTACATCGATCGCTAATCCACTCAGGTACTTCTAATGCAACTCCACGTTTTTCAACTGCCGCAGTTCCCAAAGGCATCCGCCCATCTGTCATCCCATTTTTCGCTAGTGTCGCAACAGATAACGCATTGCCTTCTTGACGATTAATCGGTTCAACAATTTCATGAACAAAATCACTAACATTTTCTGAATGTTTTCGAGGTTGAACTTCAAGCGTTCTCCACTCTGCTGGAACAGGTACCTGATGCAACAATTCAACGGTCTTATCGATTGCTTGAATATTTTTTTCGACAACTTTCATGGACTTATGACCATAACTTTTCAGTGCTTCTTCTTTTAAAATTGGCAACACTTGCTCAAAAGGCATAATTTGCGCTAATTTGAAGAAAGCTGTTTCCATCGCGGTATTAATTCGCCCGCCTAGTCCGACTTCACTAGCTAATTTCACTGCATTGATTGTATAAAACTGAATCTCATTTTCAGCTAGATACCGTTTTAATTGATTGGGTAAAAATCGTGCTAGTTGTTCATCATTCCAAATGGTATTTAAGAGGAAAGTACCACCTTTTTTTAACCCTTTTACTAAATCATAGGTATGCAAATAAGCGGCTGTATGACAAGCCACAAAATCAGAATGTTCAATGAGGTACGTTGAACGAATAGGCGTCTCGCCAAAACGTAAATGAGAAACGGTCAACCCGCCTGATTTTTTTGAATCATAATAGAAAAAGCCTTGAGCATACTTGTCTGTATGATTACCGATAATCTTAATTGCTGACTTGTTCGCCCCTACTGTCCCATCAGAACCAAAGCCCCAAAATTTAGCTTGATAGGTTTTCGGATTCGTCAAATCAAGTGGTTTGCCAACTTCTAATGAAGTATAAGTTAAATCATCATCAATCCCAATTGTAAAACGCTTCTTCATGGCAGAACGTTCTTTCATTAATTCATCAAAAACCGCAACAATTTGATTTGGCAATACATCTTTAGAACCTAAACCATAGCGCCCACCAATAATCGTTGGGCGAATATCCGTTTCATACATCGCACTTTGGACATCCAATAATAACGGTTCACCACCAGCACCGGGCTCTTTCGTCCGATCCAAGACAGCAATTGCTTTAACTGATTGTGGTATTTTTTCAAGAAATGTTTCAACTGGAAATGGTCGATAAAGATGGACATTAAGGAAGCCAACTTTTCTTCCTTGTTCTTGTAAATAATCAACCGTCTGTTCAATTGTTTGTGCAACTGAACCCATCGTGACGATCACTTCTTCTGCATCTTCTGCGCCATAATACGTCACCAAATCATAATTGGTTCCCCGTAACCGGTTAATTTCTGTCATATATTTTTGAACAATACCAGGTAATTTTTCATAATAAGGATTTATTGTTTCTCGTTGTTGAAAGTGAATATCTGGATTTTGGTTCATTCCACTAACGGAAGGGTGATTCGGATTCATGCTCCGACGACGAAATTCGGCTAATTTCTCTTGGTTTACTAAGGGTGCTAATTCTTCATAGTCAAGAACTGCCACTTTTTGAATTTCATGACTTGTTCTAAAGCCATCAAAAAAGTTCATAAATGGAACACTCGCTTCAATCGAAGCTAAGTGAGCCACTGGTGCCAAATCCATCACTTCTTGTACACTGCTTTCTGACAACATAGCAAAGCCTGTTTGGCGTGCGGCCATTACGTCTCCTTGATCACCAAAAATATTTAAAGCATTCGTAGTTAAAGCTCGGCTCGCCACATGAAAAACAGATGGTAATAGTTCTCCAGCTATTTTGTACATATTAGGAATCATCAAAAGTAACCCTTGTGAAGCCGTATAGGTCGTGGTAAGCGCGCCTGTTTTTAAAGAGCCATGGACCACGCCGGCAGCACCAGCTTCCGATTGCATTTCGACTACTTTCACAGGTTGACCAAAGATATTTTTCTTACCTTCGGCCGACCACTGATCAACAAGCTCAGCCATTGTTGAACTTGGTGTTATTGGATAAATGGCTGCTAATTCTGTAAAGGCGTAGGAAATATAAGCAGCTGCTGCATTCCCATCCATTGTTTTCATTTTCCGCATGTTTTTCTCATCCTTTATATCTAAAAAATAGAATAGTTGCACGCATATTCTTGTTTATTATAGCGGAATTTCACAAATTATGAAAGATTTTGTCAATTTTTTTGCTTAAAAATAAAAGAGAAATTGAGAGAAAAACCACTTTATCCCCTATAAACAAACTATTTCACTGAATTAAAATTACTTTATTTTGTGAAACAGAAATTATCTATTCATTCACAAACTAAAGAACGAAAGAGGAAGATAAGCGTTTCGGCTTATCTTCCTCTTTCTAAACATTAAGATTATTAAAAGTAACGGCTTTTAGTACAACTCCAAATATTGTTCTCTTTCCCATTCAGAAACGGTTTGACGGAAGGCTGCCCATTCCATTCGTTTTGCTTCTACAAAATTGGCAAAAATGTGACGACCTAATGCATCAATCATTACTTGATCTTTACGTAATTCTTTGATGGCATTGTGTAAGGTTGATGGCAAATCTTCAATTTGTGCATGTTGACGTTCTTCCTCATTCATCACATAAATGTTACGATCAACTGCTGGCGGTGGTGTAAGTTCATTACGAATACCATCCAAACCTGCTTGTAATAAGACAGCCATTGTTAAATACGGATTCGCTGAAGGATCGACAGAACGTAATTCTAAACGAGTCGATAAACCACGAGATTCAGGAACTCGAATGAGTGGTGAACGATTTCTGCCGCTCCAAGCTACATAAACAGGTGCTTCATAACCTGGTACCAAGCGTTTATAAGAGTTCACTGTTGGGTTACATACCGCAGTATAGGCACGGGCATGTTTTAATAAACCACCTAAGAAATGATACGCAGTTTGGCTTAAGCCCATCTCTCCTGACTCGTCATAAAAAACATTACCTTCTTCATTAAATAATGACATATTGCAGTGCATACCAGAACCATTAATTCCAAACAAAGGTTTTGGCATAAATGTTGCATGCAAGCCATGTTTGCGCGCAATAGTTTTCACAACTAATTTGAACGTTTGAATATTGTCACAAGCATCAACTACATCCGCATATTTAAAGTCAATTTCATGTTGACCAGGTGCTACTTCATGATGCGAAGCTTCCACTTCAAAGCCTAAACTTTCTAACTCTAAAACAATATCACGGCGACAATTTTCACCTAAATCGGTTGGCGCAAAATCAAAATAGCCACCTTTATCATTCAAGTCAGTGGTAATTTCACCATTCTCATCTAATTTAAATAGGAAAAATTCTGGTTCTGGTCCTAAGTTAAACGAAGTAAAGCCTAATTGTTTCATATCTGCTAAGGCGCGTTTTAAATTACCGCGGGGATCTCCGGCAAAAGGGGTACCATCAGGATTGTAAATATCGCAAATTAAGCGCGCAACTTTTCCATGGTCGCTTTCCCACGGAAAAATCATCCATGTAGATAGATCAGGGTATAAATACATATCACTTTCTTCGATACGAACGAATCCTTCGATGGATGACCCATCAAACATCATTTTATTATCTAATACTTTATCTAGCTGACTCACAGGAACTTCAACATTTTTAATTGTTCCCATAATGTCGGTAAACATTAGTCGTAAAAAACGTACGTTTTCTTCTTCTGCAATATGTTTAATCTCTTCTGCCGTTTTGGCTTTTCTTGTCATCGGTCTGATCCCCATCCTTCATTTTTATTGGCTGCTGAAACGTTAAAGCCTTGGTACATTCGATTGGAACGGATTTTGCTGAGTAAGTCCTCCTTGCGAAAGGATTTCGTCGTATAAAATCTGACGAACATCTGCATCGGTTAACGGACGAGTTGCCTCGGCGGTGTTTTTTTGTTCTTCTAATTTCATTTCATACACACGCTTAATCCCTGCCATGTTCAATCCATCAGATAAATAATCTTTAATTTCTAACAAAACATCAATATCATTTAAAGAATACATGCGTCGGTTGCCCTCACTACGTTCTGGATGAATCAATCCCTGTTCTTCATAGTAGCGAATTTGTCGAGCGGTCAAATCCGTTAGTTTCATAACTGTACCAATTGGAAAAACTGACATGGAACGGCGTAACTCTTTTTCTCTCATCTCCATCCTCCTCTCTTAGTTATTTCTTAGAATAACAATAGAATGACAAATTGTCAAGAACTTATGTTATATTTTCTGACATAAAACAAAAAACCTGATAAATATGGACTTTCCCATCTTTTCATGGCTGATTTTCTCCTGCTAACCAAAAAAATAGAAATGATTTGTTTTTACAAATCATTTCTAATCAACTTACCATTTTTTATTCTTTTTCGGATTCAGCCAACCATTTAGACTCTTTTTTCGCAAAACCTTTCACGATATACCGATTTTCATTTTCAGCATATTCTTCTGAAACCATTAGTGTCATCCGGCGAAGTTCACTTAATAGTTGTCCGTCAGTTGGACTAATCTCTAATTGATAAGGCTCGAGTAATTCCATCATTTGGGCACGGATAGCCTGAACCAGTCGTTCTTTATCTTCAGGAATTTTAGTTGAGATCAATACATTGGGAAATAATGTTGGGACAAATTCTTTGCTGTCCACTTGATCTCTTTTATTATAAACCGTCAAGCACGGAATATTTTCCAACGCTAATTCTTTAATCAATGTTTGAACCGTGCGTTCATGTTGTAACCGATCTGGCGCACTTGCATCCACCACATGGAGCAGTAAATCCATCGTCCGACTTTCTTCCAATGTCGACTGAAAGGCTTCAATCAGTTGTGTTGGTAAATCTTGAATGAAGCCAACCGTATCGGTCAGAGTAACTTCCATGCCTTGAGGCAATTGCCATTTTTTAGTTAAAGGATCTAACGTTGCAAACAATTGATCCTCTGAATAAGTTCCTGCTGTTGTCAACATGTTGAGAATGGTTGATTTGCCAGCATTGGTATAACCAATCAAGCCAATTTGAAATAGTTCTGAATTTTGTCTTTTTTGGCGGCTTCGTTCACGATGAGCAGTGACTTCTTTTAACTCACGACGGATGCCTAAGATTTTATTCCGAATGTACCGGCGGTCCGACTCTAATTTCGTTTCACCAGGCCCGCGTGTCCCAATACCTCCTCCAAGTCGGGACAACTGTTTTCCTTGACCAGCCAAGCGAGGCAATAAATAATCCAATTGCGCTAATTCAACTTGTAACTTTCCTTCTTTGGAGCGCGCACGCAAAGCAAAGATATCCAAAATTAATTGTACACGATCAATTACTCGCACAGCTAACGCTTCAGATAACAGTTGATTTTGGCGCGGTGTGAGCTCATGATTAAAAATAACAAGATCCGCTTCATAGGCATCTGTTAATTGAATTAATTCTTCCAATTTCCCCTTACCGATTACGGTTTGTCGATCAACTTGTGGTCGTTTTTGTGTTAAAACAAACACCACTTCTCCATTAGCGGTTTCCGTTAAATTCGCCAGTTCCTCCATTGATGCAGAAAATGTCTGATAATTTTTTTCCGTTTCAACTCCTACTAGAATCACTTTTTCATGAGTGGTCATCGCCTACTCACTCTCCTTCTGTTGTAGCCATTCCGCTACTTCTTTTTCCAACTTGGGCAAATCTGTTGGCTGTTGAACCAAATCCCACCAATGCGCAGCCATTCGATTTCTAAACCAAGTCAATTGACGTTTGGCATATCTCCGCGATTGCTGTTTGACTGTTTCAACCGCCATCTCTAATGATTGTTCACCGGAAAAATACGGAAAAAATTCTTTATAGCCAATACCTTGAGCTGCTTGTGCATGTGGTTGCTGAAACATCTGTTTTGCTTCTTCCAACAGTCCTTCTGTCATCATTTGATCCACCCGCTGATTAATACGCTCATACAATAAAGCGCGATCTGTTTCCAAACCTAACAAATAATAATCATAGAGACGAGCTGGTTTTTCCTTCGGGGTCAAAATACTATAACCGGTTTTATCAAAGACCTCTAACGCACGAATGACTTTTTTGCGATTATTAAAATGAATGCTGTCAGCCGCTAGAGGATCCTTTTGTTGTAATAACTGCCATAAGGCTTGATTCCCTTTTTCTTCCGCAAATAAATTATACGTTTCTCTAATTTCAGGCGAGTCATCTATCTCACGACTTCCTAGTTGAAAATCATAAAGGAGTGATTGAATATACAAACCTGTTCCTCCAACGATAATTGGTAGTTTCCCTTTTTCAGTAATTTCTTTGATTTTTTGACGACCCTCTTTCTGAAAATCAGCGGCAGAATATGTTTCGCTGACTTCACGGCAATCAATTAAATAGTGAGGAATTCCTTCTTTTTCTGTTTCTGTGACTTTAGCGGTGCCAATGTCTAACGAGCGATAAACTTGCATGGAGTCACCGCTAATAATTTCACCATTAAATTTTTTTGCTAAAGCAATACTTAATGCTGTTTTCCCCACCGCAGTGGGTCCTACAATAACTAATACTTTCTCCAATTATGTTTCTCCTTCTTCTTGCCAATTTTGACGAGCAAATTTTGCTTCCTCAGGAAAATCTGTATGAACGCCTGCCAATTTTAGCTGAAAACAATTTTCCATTTCTTCCATCCGATTAACAGTCCACGGCCGCAGCGGTTTGCCAATTGCGATAAGTTCTTTTTCATGAGCCAACACCCAAGACATTTTTGGATGTAAACTATCGACAAGCGCGAATGCCGGTCCCGCTTGACTTAAATCCTCTGCAGATTCATAAATAAAGGCAATTTCTGTCTTAGGATCAGCTTTTTTTAATTTAACTAAACTCGGAAAATAAAAACTGGAATATAAATAACGAAACGGCCAGTTTTTTTGCTTCATTTGTTGGACGATTTTTTTCTCAATTCCTTCATAATGGATAATATCGGTTTTAAGTTCAATATTCAAAAAACCATTGAATTGTTCTTCTACAAGACAATTTAAAACATCTTCCAATGTTGGAACACATTGAACAGAAGGATTTTTCTGAAACCAGCTTCCAGCATCTAGTTGTTTTAATTCGTTTAATGTTAACTGTTGGATTTCACCATGACCATCTGTCGTACGATCCACCGTTTCATCGTGCATAACGATTAAATAACCATCTTTAGATAGGTGAACGTCTAATTCAATTCCTTCAGCACCAACACGAACAGCCTCTCTGAAAGCAATACACGTATTTTCAGGATGGGTGCCTTTACTTCCTCGATGTGCAATAATATCTGTCATGCTCTCACTCCAATCTTGTTTATTGTACCATTGGAGTGAGGTGGGTTCAAATAATGTAGAAAAAAGAAGCCTCTCACAAATGAGTGGCTTCTTTTTAAGATATAACAACTAACGCATTCCTGGAGCATTTTTTTCTGTAATATCAAAATTTACCGAATCAATAACTTTGTTAGTATTATTATCAATAATCACAAAGTTCAAACCTTTTTTATTTCTAGACATTTCTGTATCATTTATTTTTGCAGAAGCGAATGTTTGATTTTCATAATTAGTATAACTTGAGAATACATCATAATTTAAAGCTTCAAATTTACCAGATAGTCTCGATAATTCTGCATTTGTTTCAACTGTTTTATTGTCTTTTGAAATCACTGCACTTAAAGTCCATGCATTGTTACCTTCGAATTTTACGCCTAGCCCCAAGTCTTTTAAAAGCGACTCTTCCGCTTGTGAAAGATAGACTTGATTACCATAACCACTTAATAAAATAGTATATTGCGTATCAATTAATTTTTGTAAATAATCATTAAGATTAAAAATATTCATCAACTCTGGGTTTCCATTTCTATATATATTGTCCCAATCTTTTTCTGAAACACTTCGCACAGACTCCAAGCCATAATATTTTGCAACAGAACGATTAACTTGTGCATCTGAATTAGTTTTTACATGCGATAAATGATTAGAATAAGCTGAATATTTTGTTGTATTACTATATGATATATCTGGAAACACAGGATTGATATTTCCTTTTTTCTCTTGCTCAACTAAATAACTATATTGTTTTGTCAAATCCAATTTTGACAAGAATATATCACTTACACCAACCATTACGTTCATGAAGAATGTACATGCCAAAATCACATACAAAACACTGTAAATTGGAGAAAACCTGATATTTACTTTATAATTTGGCAGTGACATAGAAAAAGCGATAATCAAGAATAATACAGCCCCATAGTATGAACGTCCATAAGTTAATGCCGTTGGAGACATAATTAATACCAGCATAGTGGCAATTCCAGAAATAAAATATACAACACTTAGGTATACTCTTTTTTTATCTTGACTAATATAAGCATATAAAACAAGTAACAAAATCAGTATAACTAAAAATAATGATAAATTTTCTTTAATTTGTTCAAATATTGTAATGATTCCTGTCATGGCCTTTCTTGGTAAAGACCAAGTACTTCTAGCAAAATAAGTAGCGCGAATCTTATTTCCTGGTGCTAAAGCCATTAACGCCAAACCTATAGCATTACCAGCAACACCCGTGAACATCCATAAAGAAAGCTTTCGTTTTGTATAAAACTGCCAGCCAAGATACCCTAAAACGATAAGCAAAGCTCCTCCAGAGGTATTTTCATTACACCAACCAGCCAAAATTCCTAAAGCAAACATCAAAAAAATCATTAATTTTGTTTTCGTAAAGACGTGTTCTTCAATGATTTCTCTATGATACACATAAAGGAACGAAAGAATAATTAAACTTCCCCAAAGATAATTAGCTGAGCCTGTCTCCCACAAAAACACTTCTCCAAAGGCTGGGGTAAACAACCAAAATAGCACTTGAATAATAATAAATCTAAATGAATTATACTTTTCATCTTGCTTTTGTAAAGTAAGTCTATAAACTAAATATGTTACTATTGTGTATGCCAAAGCGTTAAAAACATTAAAAATTCCTTTTGGTAACAATAAAAATATTCTTGCAATTATATGGACCACTGAACGTCCGGTCCATGTCATGTATTGATTGTATTCATCTATCAGTATTGTCATCCAACTTTTCGTTTTATAAAGGTATTCGTAGTCATCTGCAAGTAATGGTGTTAAATTATTTAAAGTAAGCATCACCAAAAATGTAATAATAATTGAGCATATAAATATCTTCTTTTTATTTAATTTAACTTTCATCTCTGCTTACCTTCCGCTTTTAATTCATAATTAACATATTTGTCCAAACCGGACTGAATACTATATTTCGGTTCATAACCAATGGTACGTAATTTAGATATATCCGCTAAGGAATCTTTGATGTCCCCAGCTCGTGCTTCTTTGTATTCAACTGGCAAAGTGACTTTCATAATATCATTTAAAGAAGAAATTAACTCATTTAAATCGGTTGCTTTCCCAGTCCCGACATTATACACTTCCCCAAGTGATTGGTCAGAATGAGCGACAAGATTCAATGCTTGAACCACGTCCTCAACAAAGACAAAATCACGGGATTGTTTTCCATCACCAAAGATATTGAATGTCACTTCTTGATTGGCTAATAAGCGTTTGTAAGAGTCCATCACAATCGAAATAACGCCAGAATAAGGCGAATTAGGATTTTGGTTTGGCCCATAAACGTTAAAGAAGCGAACAGCGCTTGTTGGAACATCATATAAATGACAATAGTTTAAAACATATTTTTCAGAAGCAAATTTATCCACAGCATAAGGCGTTAACGGACGAATTACTGATTCTTCCTGTTTTGGTAAAGTTGGCTCATCGCCGTAAACCGCTGCAGAAGAAGCAAACACCAAACGTTTTAAATCTTTCTGGTATTTCCGAATTAATTCCAGTAATTGTAACACACTCTCAAAATTCACTTGGTGTGTTTCCACTGGACGTGCTACTGAATCTGCTACACTAGCAATCGCTGCTAAGTGAAAAATGTAATCGAACTGATACTCTTGTAGTACTTTTTCCATTAATTGTTGATCAATCACGCTACCTTCAATGAACGTGATATTTTCAGATATGTTTAAATTTTCAGTATGGCCCATTGATAAATCATCAATGACCACAACTTGATTGTCTTTACTATAATAATTTGCTAAGGTTGAGCCGATAAAGCCGGCACCGCCTGTGATTAGAAATGATTCCACTTTACTCCCCACTTTCAATCAAACATTTATAAATTAACTATTAATCTTTTTTCTTTTTAGAGTACATAAATTTTTTAATTGTTTCAAACAAACCTTTGACTATTTCTAAATTCACAACTAATAAAATAACCAAACAAACGGCCTGTAAAACCATTAATACTGGTCCATTAAATAAGAAAATTAATAAAATTTGAACACTTAAAACAACATGATTAGCAATTAAATTCATAAAGTTTATTTTTACAGTAATAAACTTACTTGTATCATAAATTCGAATCATCCACCCCACAAACAAGCTAATCATCGAAGCCAAACCAACACCTATCAACCCAAAAAGAGAGATAAAAATATAATTTAAAATGATACTTAAAACACCTGAAACAATTGAAGTATTCATTAATCCTTTTGTCTTTTTCTCGGCAATATAAAACTGACCATAGAAACCAATGAATCCGGAATAGATAGCGGAAACTAGTAGAAACGGGGTAACTTGCCAACTAATAAAATATGAACTCTGCACTAAATTAGCTAATAACCATTTTAAAATAACCATAATTGAAGATGCCGTAAGAAACAGAAGAAAACTATAATACTTGAATATATTTGCATGAAATTCTCCTCGTGTTTCAGAATCTCGTTCATCAACTAAAGAGATTTGCCAAGCTTGAGAAAATACAGACTGCATCATCGAAATAATTGAAGGTATTTTATTTGCAACGGCATAAATACCATTAGCACTAACCCCTAAGAAATAAAGGATAAAGTAACGGCTAGCACTATTAACAAACCACCATAATACATCATTAGGAATTGTCGGAATAGAAAACCATAGCATTTCTTTCATGAACGATTTACTGATTAACTTAACAGAAAAATCCTTGAAATATGGAGTCGTTATAGTCAAGTAAATTAATGAAACTATTTCAGCTAAAATAAGCGAAATCAAGTACCCATTTAGTCCCATTTTTAAAACAACTAGAAAATAAATATTTAGCAAGCCAATCGCTAAAGTTTTAATCATTCCATTAAAAGCAAATACGCGTACTTGACCATTACCTCGAGCAAATTGTGCAATAATTTGAGTAAATACTTGAAATGCCAATAAAAACAAAAATGCCAATAAAATTTTGTCAAAAGCCTTTGTCGCTGCCAACAACGGATAGCATACGGCAGTCAGCAAAATTCCTATTAATGCAATAACTGTAGCATTAGTAACAACAGATTTTTTATCTACTTCCTTGTCTAAAGCGAATCGCAAAACTGCAACAGAAATGCCACCAGAAACAATTGGAATCATTAAACTAACTGTTGTTGTTACTAAATCTACTTGACCATATTCTTTTGTCGTTAAATAGTAAGTGTACAATGGTACTAAAACAAAAGAGATTAATTTACTTCCTAGGTTCCCCACTGCAAATATAAATGAATTTCCTACTAATTTTTTATATTTACTCATAACGGTACTCTACGACCTTTCGGAATGAATTTAAACTTTTTAAATATATCATTTTTTACTATACCTCATATATTATTACTTGGACATCTCTTCCAATAATCGATCACCCAATGATTGACTTGCATGACCAGATTCTGAAATACCTAATCTATCTTTAAACGCTGTCACTTTCGTTAGATAATCATCCATGTTGAAAGTTTTGACACTTTCAATAAATCCACCTTGATTAAACGTTACTGGGAACGGCAAATCTATTAAGTCCATTACTAACCCACGATTTTTTTTATATTTTTCATAATCATAAGCATAAATAAAACACTTCTTATTAGAAACTAAAGCCTCACCAATAGTAGATGAATAATCTGTTACGAGCGTATCCGTTGCACATAATAACTCTTGCATATCATTATAGCTTGATGCATCAATAATATTAGGATTCTTCAGGTTTCCTAATATCAATTCCTTATTTTCCGTATCATTTGGATGCAGGCGAACAAATAGCACATATTCTTCTTTAAACTTCTCTGAAAATGTTTTTCTTATTTCTTCTAAAAATAAAGCATTAACTTCCACTAATTGTCCCGCTCTGAACGTTGGCGCGTATAATATAATACGTTTTTTCATTGATAAATCGTAGTAGTTGTATACTTTTTTTATAATTGCTGGATCATTGTTTACGATAATGTCATTTCTAGGAACTCCCTCTCTGAATATTTCTCCATCATACCAGAACATCTTTCCAATATCTTTAAATAAACTAGAACTTTCAAATACCAGTAAATCACACATTTTAGAATCTTTTTTTGCTAATTTTACATATCTTGGTTTTAATTTTTCAGCAGCATTATTTTCAATTCTCTTTAATCCAAAACCAGCATGCCACGTTTGCAAATAAAATTGATTTTTTCTTTTTGGCGGATAAAAACTTTTTCTAGAGTTATCTATCCAAATTTTTGCAGTAAAGAGTTCTATCAATGCTTTTACAGATTTGTTTTTCACCAATCTAATTTCTTTTGGAAATAGATTAGATTGTGTTTTCAGCACTTCAGGTTTACATAACCAGACTATTTCTAAATCACTACGCTTTGATAAAAGATATTCACAAATATATTTAGGGTTATCTCCATATCCTTTTCCAAAGTAACTTGAGACAACTATTTTATTTTTATTAATTGGTCTCATTAGCAAAAAAGGATAGCAGCAATAAAATACTGCATACCTTCCTACTCTAAGAAAAAGACTTTTGAAAACAAACAATAGTCTAGATAGCTTTGACTCAACTTGATTAATCATACTATTCCCTCTTGTCTTCAATCTTATTTACTTCATCAAAATCACCTAAAATTTTACCTAGTAAAAACCAGAATAAAAAGGCACCTGAGATATTTACCAAAATCATTTCATTATGGAAAAAGCCTGAAAAAGCTAGAGCGAACACACCACAAATACAATAAAAAATTCTGCTAGACAAGAAATTAGTAATCGGTTTAAATAAATACTTTATTACTCTAACAACTTTACCTAAAAGAAATACTACAAAAGTAATTCCTCCTAAAATTCCTGTAGATGCTAAAGTATTTAAATAAGCATTATGGACTGAAAAATTTCGTTGAGCAATATACGTATTAGGTAAAATATCTTGTGCGTAAGCAATCATGTTTTTCGGTGAAGTTCCGAATAACCAACTTGATTGAAATATCTCTATAGCACTTTTCCATATTGTAAAACGCAAGTTTGAAACATCAGTGCTCTTAGCAACATCTGGTCTGGTCAAGTCAACTCTTCCTTCAAGCTTTCCAGATACTTCTTTCTTGTCAAAAAACTGTGGAAAATAAGACCAACCTGCTTTAATTAATTTTGTTATTAAATATACAGCTCCAATGACTACCAAGCCGCTAAAAATAGAAATCAATACAGAAATAAATAGATTAACTTCTTTTTTCATTTGGTATTGATACATCCCAAAGAAAACAAAAACAAATGTCGTCATTAATAAAGTGATCAGTCCATTTCTAGAACCAGATAAAATAATATAACTCACATTTAAAAAGATTGACAAAATAATTCCCGATAGTAACCACTTGTTAGTATATTTTTTACTAAATAGATAATATAAACTTAAAAAAATTGTAACGACACACATGACAGAAGCATAATTAGGATCTGAAAAGACACCGAACAGTCTTCCTTCTAACATTCCTATCCTTAATGGATTCACTCGACTTAACTGAATAGAATAATGATACTGTGTTAGAAACATCCCAAGTGATACAATTACCAACATTGTCCATACTGTAATTAATAAACTACTTATTATTGATAATAAGGTATCAGTATTTTTCTTACTTGCACTAATTCCGTTGTCATAAATAATAAAGAAATACAAAGCTTCCCAAATGATAAATTTTAAATTCCCAAAAATACCATATTTTATATTGACAATACTGGATATAAGCATAATAACCATGAAGAAAAGAAGCAATGGATCATACGTCCAACGATTTTTTTTCAATATCCTTGTGAAAAAATCAGCAGCTAAGACAATGGCTCCGAAAAGAGCTAGCATTGAAAATAATACATTATCAATTTTAGAAGGCAATAAACTATAGGCTCCTACAGCTCTAGCCATTAATAGCAAAAATAAACCAATAATAAAAATATCTTTCCCTTTTTGAAGAAAATAGCTTTCTTTTGTATCCATAAAATTCATTCTTCTCCTGACGTATCTATTGTTTAATCATTTTTTTTAGTTAAATGATTATATTTAAATTTTGCTAATGCATTGTAACAAGAATCATTGACTCTTAATGCTAGCATTGATAATTTGCGACCTTTAGTGAACACGTGATTTTTCATCACGAAAGTGAAATTTGAGTATAAGAATCTCTTTATTGATTCTCTCTGCTCATTAAAATTCTTTTCATTACTAATTGCCATCTTATCTAGGACATCAAAATATGCCCAGCAAATCCTTCTATGAACAGACTCAGCTAGTTCAGGATAACTGTTGTCTACTAAAACTCCATTGTGTTCCCATGCTTCAATAACATCAAAATTTTTCTCCGAAAAAGACAAACCAGTAATACTATCAGCTCTACGATAGTAATAGTATTTTTGTTCTGTATTCGTAACAATTTTTTGGCATTGTAAAAGTAATTCTATAATGATAAATGCATCTTCCACAATTTTTCCTTTTGGATATCTAACTTTATTGAAAAGTTCTTTTTTATATAGCTTATTAACAGCATAAGCATATACATCTGTACTATCAAGAACTGCTTGAATTGCCTCATTTTGAGACAAAATTTTTATCTCTTTTTTATCCGTTAGTCGAGATTCTCTGTTTTCATAAACATCAATCATCCCAACAGTAGCTAATTCTGCTTCATAAGTTACTATCTGATTATACAACGTTTCATACATATCATCCGCAATGTAATCATCACTATCTACGAAACCTAAATACTCACCTGTCGCTAGCTCAATTCCAGCATTACGAGCATCGCTTAGCCCACCATTTTCTTTATGGATAACTTTTACCCGTTGATCTTGTTCAGCAAACTGATCACACATTGCTCCAGAACTGTCTGGAGAGCCATCGTCCACCAGAATTAATTCAAAGTCAGTAAACGTTTGAGCTAAAATAGAGCGTACACATTTTTCTAAATATTTTTCTACATTGTATACAGGAACAATAATACTAATTTTGGGCATATCAATTTCCGCTACCTTCTAAAATTTTAATTGTATGTTTTAATGGTTCTTCCATACTGTCGTACAGTGGCCGCCAACCTAATGCATAGATTTTTTGATTGTCTAGTAGTGCTTTTGTTGCTTTAGAAAACCCTTGTTTTTCTTGGGCGGTGGCTTCTCCATGAATCACTTTTGTTCCAGCCACATTGGCTAATGTTTCCGCAAAAGTACGTAACGTAATATCGCAATGTTCGTTTGAAACATTGTAAGCTTCCCCTTTTTGCCCTTTAACTAATAAAAACAGAAGAGCAGATACAATATCTGCAACATATGCATAAGAATATAGTTGGGTCCCTGCACTTTTTAACACAATGTTTTCTTTATGGACTGCATTCATAATAAATTGAGAAGAAGCTTTACTATCCGAAAGTAACATCGTAGGCCCGAAAGTACGACTAATTCTTGGAATAACAACATCAATACCATATTTCTGAATATAGGCTTGACATAATGATTCACTTGCTCTTTTTCCTTCGGGATAACCGGCCCGTAGCGTGTTACAGTCAATATAGCCGCAATAGTCTTCCGTAAATTTATCAAGATCTCCACGATTTTCTCCATAGATTTCAACAGTTGATAAAAATAACACTTTTTCACTATTCGCTTTGACCGCATAATCTAAAATATGCTGCGTACCAGCAATATTGGTCATAATCGTTCCAATTGGATCACTGGCATATGATTTAGGATGTGTATTACTAGCACAATGCAACACATAGTCACAAGCTTCTGCTATCTGAATTTCTTCTGTGACATCTCCGATAACTATATGGAATAACGGATCCTCTAGATAACTAGTAAATCGCTCTTCTAAACGCGACAATGTTCGTCCCATCGCCCAGATTGAAATATTCGCATTTCTCGTTTTATTTTGGTACATAAGCACATCAATTAAAAAGGTCCCAATCATGCCTGAAGCACCAGTTATAAAAACAGATTTATTAGTTACTTTAGTCCAATCTGGTGTCTTCTCTAAAACTCGTTCAACGTCTGATAAATAATTATCGTCTGTAAATAACATGGTATCCCTCCACTACTCTTCTTTCATTTTCAAGAAGCCTTTAAATAACTGTAAGTCATCTTGTGTGGTTAACTTAATGTTTTTATCTGAGCCTAAAGCAAAATACAGTGTTTCGCCTAAATCCACCATCATAGTATTCGTGTATGACGATTCAGAAATACCAATATTCTCACGGAATGCTTTTTCGTAAGCCCAAGTTAATTTTTCAAATTTATAGGCTTGTGGTGTTGACACGCGACGTAATGTTTCACGATTAATATATTGTCGAGTTGTTTCCTCAGTTTCTTTTACAAAAATTTGTTCATTATATGGCAACGAAGTCACTGCATTTCCGTATTCTTGACACTTAACAATTACATCAGATAAAACTAATTCATCAACTAATGGGCGAATTCCGTCATGGATAACAATAGTATCTTCTGGGTTTGAATGTTCTTTTAAGAAATTAACCCCATTGTTAATTGATTCTTGACCAGAATTTCCCCCTGGGATAATCCATTGTAATTTGTCAATATGGTACTCTTTTGCATAGGCATCTAGTGTTTGTTCCCAACCTTTTTTACACACAACTAAGATTCGATCAATGAGTGGATGCTTTTGAAAAGATTCCAATGTGTAGATAATTATCGGTTTTTCCTCTACCATAATAAATTGTTTAGGAATCTCCTGCCCCATTCGTTTACCGACCCCACCGGCAATAATTAAAGCTGTAATCATTTGATACAAAATCCTTTCTCTAACTAGTCAACAACTAGTTTTATTTCAATTTTGTTTAACTTATATATTCATCAACACAGCCAAAACTGCATTCAATCTTTTACATTTTCTCATAACTATCAGTAAGTTTCAATAATTTATCGTAGACCTTAATCGAACTGTAAATATTGGCGGTGTTTTATTTTATATATTTTAATAGTCTTAGGCTTTATCGTATTTCTTTTTTTATTTAGATATTGATTGAATAAAAAGATGATTGTTATGCTTTTCATCAATTTTAACAACACTTTTAGCCCCTTTATAAATAGCGAAAATTTTTGACCAATAAAATCTTTTTCTCTATAAAAAAACACCTTTGTCGAACTCGTATAAAAATAAGTCCAACAAAGATGTCAATATATATATTTAACCTTTCAAATATTCTCTTTACTTTAATTAATTAGGCTGTTTATTGACGGAGAGCTTAACCTACTTTTGCTACATACCACTTATTAGCAGTTAAATACCCTTGGTTCGTCTTTAACCTTGGTATACCATTATTCGTATATTCGATTGCTTCAACTTCAACAATCGTATTCTTCTTAACGGCCTGTCCTTTTTTAGTAAACTCAACATTATTGTAGAAGCTATCATCAATTAAGAGCTTAACTTTTTTTGGATTAGTAACAAAGTAATTGTTATTGGTATTTCCAGCAGCTGTCACATAGTTTTTATTTGCAGTAAGATAGCCTTCTTCTGTCTTCAAGCGAGGAACACCATTAGAGGAATACTCAATGCCCTTAACTGGAACGACAGTCCCAGAGGATAAGGTTCTGCTAGCATTACTAAACTCTACATCAGTATATAGTTTATCTGACACTCGCATAATAATTTGGTGCGGGTTTTCAGTAAAGTAATTATCTGAATTTGATACCAATTTTGTAACATATGTTTTGTTAGCAGTTATATAGCCTTTTGCAGTCTTTAATCTAGGCAATCCGTTTTCAGTATAATCAACACTTAAAACTTTGATTAATGTATCTTTGGAAACAGACTCACCTTTTTTACTGAAATTTACATCTTGATAATAATAATCATTTGTTTTCATAACTACATACTCTGGATAATCATATAGATAATCTTTGATATTTGGTACAACTTTTTGGGCATAACTTTTATTCGCTGTTAAATAACCATTTTGGGTAATCAAACGAGGAACTTGATTTTCACGGTATTCGATTCCCACAACAGGAACTAAACTTCCCTTGGAAACAGCCGATCCTTTATATAAGAAGTCTGGATCCCCATAAAAATTATCACTATTTTTCATAATAATTTGCCCTGGATTAACCGTATGATAGTTGGCAATCCAAGATCCAGTAGCTACTACATAGTTCTTGTTAGCCGTGAAATAATACCCATTTGCCGTCTTCAATCTAGGAATTCCTGATTTTGTTTTCTCAATAGCAGTTACTTTTAAAACACTGCCTGCAGTTACTTTATTTGCTTTTGTCTTGAATTCTACATCTTTGTAATAGGTATCTTCGTTTCTGGTAATTACTTGCCCAGGATTAGATGTGTAGTAAATATCTTCTAACCCTTTATATTGTTCAACTATATTTTTATTTGCAGTCAAATATCCTTTCGCTGTTTTCAATCGAAATATACCGCTTTGAGTATAAGCTAAATCTTCAACTTCTACTATTGTTCCCTTCGAAACCTTAGACAACCTTTGCTTAAATTCTGGATCAGCATAGAAATAATCATCGCTTTTCAAACGAACTTTTTTAGGATTTGTCGTAAAATACAAATCAATATTGCTTTGTGCTGCTAATACATAACCTTTATTTGCTGTTAAATAACCTTGATCTGTAACCAATCTAGGAATTCCTGCTGAACTATATTCAATCCCCTTAATGGTAACTAGTGTATTTTTTTTAACTCGCCAACTAGGAGTTCTAAACGCCACATCTTGGTAAAAAGTATCGTCATTTTTCATGATCACTCGACCTGGATTAGTTGTGTAATACTTACTTAAGTCGGGCCCACTACTATTACCCATATTTAAAAAATTACTATAGGTCATGGAAATATCAAACGGACGCCCTTCATAATTAGCTAAACCAGGGAAATACATTTGCGAAGACCATTGCCAAGCACCATGGTCATTATTCCACTGCATGGAACTATCTGGAGTATATGGATATTGCGCTACCCATACTCTGTCTCTTCCGAAGGCGGAGGTGTCGATATAGCCATTTGTTAACCACCATTTGCCAACATACAACGCATCATTTTTATACCCTAGTGCCTTTAATTGCTGGTTAAACGCAACAGAATTAGCATGGGCGTTTCGCCCATTGTTTGTAAGCGTTGGATCTTCCGCATCATTAAACATTATGGTATTTTTATCTAAGCCAGAGTTAGCCGCCGCCTGAGCAAAATATCTTGCTTCATCTTGTGCTGTCGCAGCAGAGACATACATACTATAGTGATATGCTGAAACTTTTAAGCCCGCAGCTTTGGCATTTCTAATTTGGCCCGCAGCATATGGATTAACATACCAAGTTCCTTCTGTCAATTTAACCGAGACACCTGTTACACCATAGCTTTTAATTTTTTGATATTCAGCTACTGAAATGTCTCCATTCCAACTAGAAACGTCAATAAAATTCTTGCCAGGCAAATTAGGATCATTCGCATAGACGTTCGCAACTGTTGCTCGCGCTACCCTAGAAGAAATGCCATTTTTCATAGCATATGTTCCTTTTTTATGGTTCGTTCCTTCACGTGCTGCTTCTTGATAATCCGCTTCATCTTGGTCAATGGTCTTTTTTTCTACTTCAGAGCTTTGTGAGGCTTCTGTTTTACTATCTGTTGTGTTTGTTTCTGAAACAGAAGAATGTTCTTCCGTTGTACTATTTGTTGAAGAATCAAGAGACTCTTCTTTTGTGCTTGAAGTAGAACTATCTCTTTCAGAGGTATTTTCTTCTGTAACAGAAGATGTATCCTCCGTTGAATTAGTCGTTGTTTCTGACGTAGCTTGAGTGACCAAGCCAGTCTCCCCCGTTGTTTCTGTTTTTACAAGCTCTTCTCCAGATGCAATCACACTAAAACTATTTAATAATACGGTACAAATTAACATACCTGAAATGATTTTTTTCATGAAACTCTCCTTATATATTTAATAATATGTATCTTTCTTAAACACTTGCCATTCGCTCTCGAAAATGTGTATCCTATAACCTTCAACTAATTGTTTTCACATTTTAAAACTAACACCAATTATTATCTCATACCTTTATTTCAAATTCAATTACGCTTTTTTAACATTCCTATATCAATTTTTTACTTTTAAATGGTAAAAAGATGAAAACAGATCTTTAATCGATTGTTTTCATCTTTTATTTATTTTTTAAGATATTCTGTGTACGATTTTTTAGTATCAACAATTAGCGCTTCATGATGGGGTTGGCGATCTTCCTCTGGTGGCAATTGCATATAATCCCCAAAAACCTGTGTTAAGTAGCGCTTGTAGCCCACTGGTATTGGCATTTTTGTATCTTCAAATGGAACAAAAATAGCAGATTTAAAATCTTCCAAATGATAAATATTACCCATGTAGCGTGGTCCGACACATAATTCTGTAACATAAGGAGTGGAGCCGAAGGAATACTTAGTCATTCTTTTTTCAGCAAAGCGCCAAATATGATAGCGAACCTTTTTCGATGGAAAGATATTCAATAATACCCGACTCCCCGTTGCTAAAATGCCACCATGTTTTTCTGGTACCACTTGTGAACAGAATAAAGCATAAATTAATGCCCAAATTTTTTGTTTCTTCCTTTGAAAATTTCCTTTTGGCGCACCATCTAAAGGAAAAATATCGATAGGAATACCATGAGGAATCGCTAATCCATCTTGATAGGTTTTAATAAACGTTGTCTGTGCATCCCTAATTGTCATAAATGAATTATGATCATTATAAGTTTTTGAAGCAACTAACAATGGATAACGTTCTGTATCTGCATATTTAGGCCAAAGCACTTTTAATTTTTCATAATCTGGTCTTGGCATAAAGAAATCTAAGTCATCATCCCATGGAATAAAACCTTGACTGCGGATTGCTCCAATACAACCGCCTCCACAAAAATAACAGGTTAGATTATGTTCTTCACAAAAAGCCACAAAATATTTTGACATGCGTAAAACGACTTGTTGAATTTCTACTAATTGCGTCTGTGTTGTTTGTTCCACTTTTCCTTTTCCTCCCTATTCATTCTTTGCATATTTAAATGTTGTATAGAATAAAAAACGCATTAAGTAGAATGAACTCTTAATAACTGAAAATTGTTCATTTTGACGCAAAATTTTCCAAACCCAACTGATTGTATTCCATTTGTTAGAAGATGTAGAGGTGGTTAGCTTACGATAAATGGCTAATTTTTCGTTAATAAAATAGACCGTATTTATTTCTTTCAAAATGTTTAACCAAGTAGCATAGTCTTCATGTTTTAAATCCGGCATTAAATGGCGTTTAAGCAGATTAGATTCGACTACGACTGTTAAGCAGCCGATAGTATTTGTTTTTAAAAGATCTTGATAGGTTTGTGGTCCCTCACTAAAATTACGCTCATGAGTAATGTTGCCATTTTCATTACATACAAAATAAGAACTACATGTAAATAAAAGTTTTTTTTCTTCCATCCACTTGATTTGAACTTCTAATTTATTAGGAAGCCATAAATCATCACTATCTAAAAAGGCAATATATTGTCCCTTTGAAGCTTCAATTCCTTTATTTCTGGTCTTTGCAATGCCCATGTTCTGTTCATTTTTCAGTAAAAAGATTCTTGAATCTTTTTCCATAAAGGCAAGTGCAATATCAATAGAATCATCTTTACTTCCATCATCAATGAGTAATAATTCCCAATTCTGGTAGGTTTGTTCCAGAACGCTTTCAATAGATTTTGATAAAAATTTGCCAGCATTGTACATGGGCATAATAATTGAAACAAGTGCTGTTTCCATTTGTTCACTCCTCGTTGCATTTTATGTAAGAATGTAACAGTTTATATTATCGCATAGCTCTTTTATTATTTCAACGTTCCTTGTTTCCAAAAAAAGTTTGAGACATAAGCTTAAATAACTTATGTCTCAAACTTTTAACGGTAAATTCTAATAGCATTCTCTTTACAATAATCCATCGTCAATTCTTCACGTTCTTCAGACTCATCCAATCCTCTTGATGATACTTTATCAAAGAGAATTTTGATGGTTTGAAGCAGAATTTTCATATCCAATAGTAATGAATAATTCTTGATGTACAGTAAATCAAAGTTCAATTTACTATTGTAGTCAGAAGCATACTTCCCATAAACTTGGGCATAGCCAGTAATCCCCGCACGTACATTGTGACGTAAATAGTAATTCGGGTTTTCCTGATTAAATTGATCAACAAAGAATGGTCGTTCAGGACGTGGTCCGACAATGGACATATCCCCGCGAATAACATTGATTAGTTGTGGCAACTCATCAATACGTAAAGCGCGCAAGTATTTACCAACTGTAGTGACGCGACTGTCATTACTTGTAGATAACACTGGACCTGATTTTGCTTCCGCTGTTGCCGACATCGTTCTAAATTTTAAAATCGAGAACTCACGTTGATCTAATGTAATCCGAGTTTGTTTGTAAATCACTGGTCCCGGTGAGGTTGCTTTGACTAAAATCGCTGCAATAAGCATTAAGGGTGAGGTAATCACAAATAGGCAAACAGAGACTAAAATATCGAATAAACGTTTAATAAAATTCTCTTCTGGTTGAATTTCAAAATTTGAGACTTCGATAATACTTTCATCTTCAAAGTTCATCATGTTTGGTTTTAACATAATTAGATTTTCAAAACTTGTATCTAAAAAGATTTTTTTCTTGTGTTTGACAATTAATTGATACAATTTTACTTTTTCGTTCTCATCAACATTACTTGAAATATAAACAATATCGATTTCATCGATAATTTTTTTTAAGTTTTCATAGTAATTGCTGACAACAACGCTCGTTACTTTATGCTTGTTATTTTTATCAGACATAAAGTTTTGAATTGACCGCATGACTTGATTTTCTTTACCTAGTAAAACAACTTTTCGCTCATTGCTGACCTTTAAGTAAAGATAATAAACAAGAATTCGCCAAAGACTTAGAACAATAATTCCGATTATAAAGGAATATCCTAAAACAGAACGCGGGAACGTAAACCAACGTCCGGCAAATGTCACAATCATAATCGTTAAAGTCATTAAAATTTGACCAATCACCGTGACAAAAATGATGTCACTAATTTTGCGATTATAAAAAATATACGCACCTAACAACAAATTCAAAAAGATAAAAAAGATTGAAATGTAAATTGCAGATTTTTCATAAGCCACAAAGTTAAATGAAGGAATTTCTCGGCCAAATTTCACCATAAACCCTAAGATGATTGATAAATTATAGAGCAAAACGTCTGCTAAAATAATTACAATCCGTCTTGCATTACTCCATTCACTTTTTGATGTCATTAAAAACTTCCTCTCTTCACTTCCAGTAATTACATTATTTGTAATAACATGCAACCCCTATATTACCATAATGTCAGCGGACAAGAAAGTTCTATAGGATGAAAATTATCTGCGATGTCTTTGGACACGACTTAATTCTTCAGGTTGGTCCCAGCCCTCTTCGTCAACAGGTGCTATCGGGCGCTCTTCATTGCTAACAGGACTTGTTTGTTTCACTCGTTTTCTTCTTTTAGGTGTCGTTGGTCTTTCATGTCTTCCTCGTTTTTTCTCTGGCCGGAAGTAGAAGGCTAGCCCAAGGAAACTATAAACTATCGGCATCCAATGAGGCGCTAATAAAATATCTTCCATAAATGAATGAATCCAGATTAAAAGGAAGCCTAAAAGTAAACTAACTTGCAAACGATCCAATGTTTTTTTGCGGAAACCAATCAATAAAATCATACTGACTAAAAAACCAAATAAAATCAGATAGCCAATGACACCAAAATTACTTAACGTAAATAGAAAAGCATTATGTGTCCCCAGCGGTTTCCATGAGGCCACAAAAGGCTCCATACCGACTTTAATATGTTGAGGATCAGATAACCATTTAGCAAAAAACTCATGCCAAATTCGTTCTCTTCCTGTAAATAAATCAACAGTATCCGATTCCGCACATAAGTAAAATAACAATGGTCCCAATGCAGCTACTCCGACAAAACCAAATAGCCAAACTTTCGAACGTTGCAAGAAACGTTTTGGTAAAAGATTATCCACCAGAATAAAACCAACTAAAATGGCAAAAGAGGTTTTGGATTGACTGACCCATGTACCTAAAACACCACCAATGTATACAGGTAAAAGCAGCAGGTTAAAAACCTTATTTCTATATGCTTTGATCAAACTACTGGCCATCATTGTTGAAAACATCAACGTTGCACCAATCGTATTGGTATTAATCCAAATACTTTCTAGTTTATTTGATTCTTTAAAAATTTCGTCTGCTGGAATCAACTGAGGCAACTCCACGGACATCCGATACAAAGTCGCACTCAAAGCAACTAAAGAGACAATTAATAAAAGCGTTTGATCCACACGGTCAAAGACACAAACTTTAAAACAAAGGACCAACAAAATAATTAAAGGAATCATTGTATCTGTTTGCATTGTGCTATGACGGATTGATTCCGTAAAGTGAAACAAGAGCCAGGTGGCTAACGCCAACGCAACGGTTAGCCAGTCAATAAATTTTAATTTCGTACAATTTAATAGCAGTACAAGTATTACTGCTATTAATAATAAAATTGAACTATTGGCATACATATATTTTGTGACTGGCGCATCAATTCCTACGACCCACATCGTATACGAGCCGATCATTGTTACTAATAAAATAAGTCGACCGATTCTATTCAATACTTTTCCCATATTCAAACCTCATTCCATGAATGAATCACTAGTCGTTTATTCGATAAATATATGCCCCGTTCTGATCAGGTCCATATAATTTTTCAAAATGAATCGTTGGTGTGTCTAACGGTTCTAATGGTTTATAAACGACCGCATATTTAATCCCATATTCTTTTAATTTTTCTGGAGATAAACGAGCAATAATCGCATCTTTTTGCATCAACTCTAAAACAGGGGCCTGATTTCCTACTTCAACATTGATGTGCGCATAGCGATTATAAATAAATGTGTCTTTTCCTTTTGGATCTAATGGTTTCCAAGCCTCTAAGTCAGGTGTAAAAGCAACACCGTTAAATGTATGCACACCTAACATTGGCAAATAGCCATACATCAAGCGTTCGCCCACCCACAATTGGTTGGGGTCTTTTTTGTTAATTTCTTCCACTTCTACCGCTAATTTTTTACCATAGACAGCAGAAACGCCTCGAGAAATTGGATTAACAAAGGCACCAGAAACCATAATGATTCCTAATAAGACAAGGACAAATAACGTGCGCCAACGTTTAAATAAAGCAACAATTAAAACGGTAGCGACAACTAAGACACCAATGATGTCCATTCGTGTAACGTATAACCGTAAATTGCCCGTATATAAAACAAAGAAATACAGAACAACATTTAATCCTAGCGCCCCTAACCAGGCCATCATTGGAATTTTTGCTTGGCGATTCCATAAATAATCGATGAACCATAAACTTAACAACACAGCGGCAAACCCGAAGGATAACATCGCCCGTTGTTCTGGCACATAAGACCACAATGTCAACTTAGCAAAAATTGTTGGAAATTGCACGCTCATCCAAACTAAGTTAAATAAACAATACACGAATAAGACAAAACCGTAAATGTTTTCTTTGATTTTTTTATAAAAAATAAATGGTGAGAGCGGCAAAATAACAAAAAATAATTGATAAAAACTACTGATTTCCGAATTATTGGAATATGGAACATCTTGAAACGGCATTTTCCAATTTGTTAAAAATAACAAAATATCGCGTTTAGGCATATCGCCACCTAAACTTACCCGTTTTCCTGGATAAGCGGTATCCATTACTGCTTTTAAGGAATCCAATGAGCCATATAGCGATCCGCCAACAATAATCGCCGTCATCAAGAGTGCCCCACCTATCAGGACCCCATCCCACTTATCCAACTTAATTTTTTTACGAAATTCTAAAAAGAATAAAATTAAAAATAATAAAATCAAATAACCAAGTGGTACTTGTAACGCAGGATAAATAACTAAAACAAATCCTGAGGCCATAATAACAGCCGTTATCGCACAAATGACACGACGTCGAACACTACTATGATAATAGAAATAATTATAAATTCCCACTAAAAAACCTAAGCCAAAAAATACTAAATCTCCAACTGGCGAGACAAACCACCATTGAAGGGCCGAAGAAAACGGAATCCAAACACTTGCTAACAAAGCTAAATATTTATTCCGCCGTGTGACGATCAAACCAATTTCAAAAGAAAATAAAATTAAGCCAATTAATTTAAGATTCCAATACCATGATAAGCCATATTCTTTGCCTAATAGTACATAGCCCCACGTAAAAGGTTTCGCTAACGTGGCCAAATTCCACGCTGGTGAATTATAGCCTACCACCATGTCTTGCCCATTTAACGTAATCACATCATTATGTGTTTTCAAACCTGTTTGTGTTTGTGAGAGGCTAAATGGGGTTTGAACGAGCCATTCATCCGAGCGAACACCTCTTGGTTCACCAGCAATTAATGAACTTTTTTGACCATCTGCATATTCAGAAACATACGCATCCCACATGTTTAATGAACTACCATGGACTTTAAAGGCTACCAGTAAAATAAAAATGACTGCCGCTAGCAGATAGCGCCAGCGTAACAAATGATCAACCAAGCGAGCGCTCTGCTCAGCTTGGTTGCGTAATGGTTGTTTTTCTTTTCTTGTAGTTAGTTGTTGTTCCATCTTTTCGCTCCATTTCGTCATCCGCAATTGCATCTAGTCAATTCGTAATGAAAAGTTGGGAATATCCCTTGTCAGATTAGGATTATAAAATGGATCATTTTCAATTAAAGGTCCCCATTTTTCTTCCATCATCACTTTTTCTTGTTCAAAACGTTTTTTCTTTTTGCCTTTATCATCATATCCACGAGTTTGAGATTCAAAATGATAAAGCTCTGCTTCATGAAGCCAGACATTGTCACGTCCTAAAGCTTGGACTTTCAAGCATAAATCAACATCATTGAAAGCTACGGTAAACGCTTCTTCAAAACCACCAACTGCATCAAAATCTGCTTTTTTCATAAGTAAGCATGCGGCAGTTACTGCTGAATAATTAACATTAATAGCTAACCGACCAAAATAGCCTAAGTCACCATGGGGATAACCATAATGACCATGTCCAGCAACACCACCTAATCCTAAAATAACGCCTGCGTGTTGGACCGTATTATTTGGATACAATAATTTCGCACCTACACAGCCAATCCGTTCTTGCTGAGCAAATGAAACCATCAAGGTTAACCAATTCTCTGTAATCACTTCGGTATCATTATTTAAAAATAATAAATACTCTCCGTGCGCTTTTTTCGCTGCACGATTGTTAATAGTTGAGAAATTGAATGGAATATCGATTGATTCAACGAAAAAGCGGCCAGGTAATTGTTGTTCAAATTCTGCATATAATTCGTGCATTTTTGGATCTGTACTTCCATTATCAGCCATAATAATCTCGTAATTTTGGTAGGTTGTTTTTTCAATAATCGATGAAACACAACGTTGTACGTCTTTATAGCCATTTTTAGTTGGAATAATAATTGAGACTAACTTTTCAGATTCAATGTCATAATAAACATCGTATAAGCCATTCGCCGCCCCATGCGTTGCATGACCATTAATTCCTCGACGAACGAGCGCATCTTGCACGGCTCTTAGCCCCGCTTCAAAAGCATAACCTTTGGAGCCCTGATCCACTGCTGTTGAGGTTGGCAGCATCCGCCAATAGTAAAGAACTTTTGGAATATGTTTGATGCGTTCTTTTGTCGTTTTTTCAGTAAATCTTAAGACTAAATCGTAGTCTTGAGAACCTTCGTAACCTTTTCGAAAGCCGCCAATTTCTTCTAGAATACTCCGACGATACACGCCTAAATGCGAAATGTAATTCGTTCCTAAAAGTAAATCAGGTGACCAATCTGGTTTAAAGGCTGGATCAGAACGATTTCCATCCATGTCAATCTTATCTTCATCACTATAAATTAAGTCCAGTTCTGGGTTTTCATTCAGCACTTTAACCACTTCATAAAAAGCATTGATTGCTAATTCATCATCGTTGTCTAGTAAGGCGACAAATTCTCCGGTAGCAATCGCTAAAGCAGAGTTAGTCGCTTCGGAAATATGACCATTTTGTTCACGAAAGACGACCCGAATTCGCTCATCCAATTGTTGGTACTCTGTTAAAATCTTTTTGACATTAGGATCTGTTGAGGCGTCATCGGCCATACATAATTCCCAATTAGTATAGACTTGATTCAAAATAGAATCAATGCACAACCGAAGCCATTTTTCTTCAACATTATACACTGGCATCGCAATGGAAATTTTAGGTTGATAATGAAATGTTGCGATTTCTTGTGTCATCGCTTCTATGTCTAGTACTTCATTTCTAGCTAACCAGTTAGGATACGAAGCTTGATTTCTTAGTTTCTCAATTTTCGCTCGTTGAATGGTATGAGAAATACCATTTTTAGCCATATACTTAAATCCTTTTTTGGCTTTTATCCAGAGACGAGTCACTTTATCTTCTGTCCCTGGAATCACTGGATATTTTTTATTCAAGGGAAAATCCACCGTTATAACATGTGCTGATGATTGAAAATGAAAAGGGAGTACTTTTTTTTGTTTAATTCCTTCAAGTGTAACAACAAAGCCAGCTTCAATCGCAGGCTCTGTTTGATAAATTTGATTAACATCTTCACGTAAAACGCGCTGAATGTTATAAGCGGACACTTGGTTTTCATTATTAATTGTGAAAGTTGGGCTTTCTTTAGTGATTGTATCTAACGCCCAACCTGTAATGGTTAAATTATTTGTTGTTTTGTCGCGATAGATACTATCAAAGATCACCTTAATGTCTTCATTCATGTGCATTCTCCTTATAGATGTTTCGGATTTCGGTAGGGATCAACTAAAGCTTCCGCGGTCCATTTTTCCGCAAGTTCTTTATAAGATCCTTTTTTATCATGGTTTTGCATTTTTTCGTCTGCTTTCAAAATTGCATAGGACACATATACATTTCGTTTACCAGCGCTAGCAAATTGTAACGATAAATCGACACCCATCCACTCTTTACCTAAGTTTTCGTTAATTCCTTCTAAATTTAGGTAAAGTTGTTTGTTGAATAGTAAGCAGTCTTCAGTTGCTGCTTGAATATTTCTTGGTAAAGCAATTCTGTAATAGTAACCTAAGCTTTTACCAGGGGTGCCTTTTTCGGGATAAAGTAATCGACCTTTGTCTGTATCAACTGATACTCCCACCGTTTCCACGCGATAGCGTGCGTCAACTACGCGGCCAGTCACTAAACCAGAGGTCTCTTGTTGACCAATGTTCATTAACTCTTTTAACCAATCATTTTTCGTTGGTACCAATCCAGCATTTAATAAAGCCACATATTCTCCCTTAGCAGCTTGAATCATGCCATGACGAGTTTCTGTTGAAACATAACGAAGACGGTCATTTTGGATATTTATTTGATTCTCGAAGCGTGCAGGCAATAGAATTTCATAATTTGTATAGGCAGTTTTTTCTAATAATTGACGTAAGTAACTACTCATATTCTCTGTATCATTCGTAATAATCAATGATACCATCGGCACATGATCATAAAGATAGTTAATTTTATAGGAACCATAAAATTCGGCAATCTCTACTTGTGCTTTTAAGCCACGGCGTTCCGTTGCCGCTTGGACCGCTTTTTGACCAGCTACATAGGCGTAACCTTTGCTTTCAGGGTTTAGAGCAGTCGATGATTCAATGGCACGCCAATGATACATCATACCAGGAATATGCTTGATTTTCGTTGCTTGTTCCGTTGCTCGTAATACGAAATCATAGTCTTGAGCGCCGTTATATGCTGAGTTCAATCCGCCTACTTTTTCTAATAAATCACGTTTCACAACAACAAAGTGTGTAATGTAATTATGGTTTAAAATCAGTTCTGGATTCCAGTCCGATTTGTAAAACGCGTTGAAGCGACGACCATTTTCTGTAATTTTATCTTCATCAGTATAAAGAAAATCAATCGTTGGGTCTGTGTTTAAAGCTTTGACCACTTCATATAATGCTTGTGGCGCTAATTCATCATCGTTATCCATGAAACCAACAAAATCGCCAGTAGCAATCGACAAAGCTGAGTTAGTTGCTTCTGAAATATGTCCGTTTTCTTCGCGATAAATAACTTTGATTCGTTGATCTAGTTCTTTATATTTTTCTAGCATGGGCTTAATATGTTCGCTTGGCGATGCATCATCTGCTAAACATAACTCCCAATTTTCATAGTACTGATTTTGTAAAGAAGAAACGCACGCTGCAAGCCATTTTTCTTCGACATTATAAACAGGCACAGCGACAGAAATTTTAGGCTGAAATTGGAACGTTTTAATTTCCGCTAAAACTGCCTCCACGTCAACAGGGGCTTCTGCTTTTTCTTGTCGTTTAAAGTACCACTTCACTGAGCCCATCAAACCACGTGTCTGAATCGAACGCCATGCTCGATCAAATTTCGTACCTGGTTGAACCATGTTTGGACGCTCCACCACATATTGAACCTTCTGGCCTGATTTGGTGTCAATGTTTAGCGTGTAGGCTGGTAAATCTTCTGGATCTTTAATCGTAATGACAAAACCATAATCTTGATCGCCTTCTAATTCGAACATATCAATAACATCACGACGGTATTCTGTTTCCACCGTATAAGTGACTGATTCACTAGCTTCTGCAATGCTGAATCTTAGCGGATAATTTGTTTGTTTGTCATACGCCCACCCTCTGATAACAGAAACGTTATTTTCTACATCGCGAGCAATATCATCAATGGTTAAATTAATCATTTTATCAAATTTAGTTAACGTGATTCGTTTATATTTTCCAGTAGGCATAGGGGCAGTCTCCGTCTGTTTATTCATTTCTTCTAAAAATTGATTTCTTTCATCTAACAGTGCATGAATAAAGGTATTTTCACGTTCTGAATAGTTGCCTTCAAAGAAATAATCAATGTCTACTGTCAGGTCTTTGCCTGCCATTTGTGCATCGGTTACTTCGATTACAGGTACTTGCGTATCTAAGAAATAATAGATATTCTCTTGTACCAGAAAAGCATTCGTGGCTGCGACTGGGACTGTCTCGCCGTCTATCGTCATGGATAATTTGATAATTGTCCCCGTTAAACTTGGGAATAATTTTATCAGTTGGACATCTTCTGGTATCTTCAGTTGGAACCGTTTTGTTTCAGGTTTTTGTAAATCAACTGGTTGATCCAACTCAGTCTCTTTTTCTTCGCCGCAATTAATTAAAATATGAACGTTTTTTTCATTGTATGAATTTACTGGTGTCACTCGCTCTGGCTGTTCTACTGGTTCAGCAGTCAAGGCAAAAAAGTACTGATACACTTCGCCAAAGGGACGCGCTTTAAAAGCTGCTTGTACTTCTACAGGTAACGCTTCATACGTCGTAGGAATTTCGTTGTAGCCAACTTGATTAAATGTAAAATCTTCTTTGGCAATGTATAAACCAACTTCTGCAAAAACTTTTTCAAATCCTTCTTGTAAATAGAATGATTTATGCGTAGCATCCAATAGCCCAGTTTCATTCCACGTTAAACGATTATTAAATAAATCAATTAACACCGAATTATGCGCCAAATTAGGGAAAGTGATTAAGATTTGACCGCCTGGTTTTAAAAACGGTTTGACTTTTGCTAAGGCGCTTTGAGGATTCATTAAATGTTCCAACACATCTGCAAAAACGATATAATCAAACGTCTTACCAGCAAAGTATTCGACCCAATCATTTTCATCAATATTGCCATAAAAGGCATCTGTTGAAAATTGACTGACATGATCATAAAGTTCTTTGTCTAATTCAACAATTGAGACCTGGCACTTTTTTTCTTCCATCAAATAGCTAGTCATTCGCCCATTACCTGGACCAAATTCCAAGACATCACTATTTTCTTTGATTTGTGCTACGATTTTCCCAACACTGGTACTCTCGTCTGTTTCCATTTCAAAATCATACTTCATCTTTTGTCGTATCCTTCCATTTATGATCTAAGATGACAATTCCTTCTCCGGCATAACGACCGGTAATAAACATCGTCACGTATTTTGTTTTGTAGACTAATGGGACTGTTGCATGTTCCTCAAAGAAAGCAATATCAAAATAATATTCACCTGTTAATAATGACATTTTTTCATATTCTAAATAAAAAACATTCCGTCCTTTTTTCCAAGGAATTTGCACGCCATCTAACAACGTATTTAAGCCACAGACATAATGATTGTCCACTGTTCGAATAGCGACCCCACAAACAGGCTTCTTAATTTGGTCATTTTTGACAGTATATTCAATTTTTACAATCACTTTTTCATCTTGCGTTACCATTTCTAATGGTTCATAATCCGCATTTAAAAGTTCCGCATGATCCACTTCAATAATATCTGGTGTTGGGGTTTCATCTTTCATGGTCGCTTCGCGGTCAACCGTTTTAATTGATTTCTTTTTCAAAAAGTTTTCGTAGTTGGTCGTCACGTCCATCGTATCTCCATATTCAACGACTTTCCCGTGTTGCAACCAAAAAGTTCTGTCACAAAAACGACGAATGGAGTTTACATCGTGAGAAACAAATAAAATTGTTTTACCAGAATTTTTAATTTCCGTAAATTTTTCCATACATTTTAATTGAAACTCTAAATCCCCGACAGCCAACGCTTCATCGACAATTAAAATATCGGGATCCACGTTAATGGCTACCGCAAAAGCCAAGCGGACAAACATACCACTAGAGTACGTTTTAACTGGTTGATACAAATGATCGCCGATGTCAGCAAAATCAATGACATCTTGGACACGCTCTTCCATCTCTTCTCGGGAAAAACCCAAGACCATTCCATTTAAGAAAATATTTTCATATCCTGAATATTCAGGGTTAAAACCTGAACCTAATTCAAGCAACGCTGAAATTTTCCCATTAATCACCATGGACCCGGAGGTTGGCGTTAATACTCCTGTAATAATTTTTAACATGGTTGATTTTCCAGAACCATTTTCGCCGACAAAGCCAATCATCTCGCCTTTTTTAATTTGCATCGTGACATCGTCTAACGCATAAAACAAATCGTGGTAGGATTTTTTGGTTGGACTAAGCGCTTCTTTAAACCGATCGGACGGCTTTTTATACATGTTGTATGTTTTGGTAATATGTTGGATATCGATTGCATATTCTGACATGTCGTTCTCTCCTTATAGTACATCTGAAAAATGTGGTTTTAAGCGTCTAAACACGGTTGAGCCAATTAATAGTAAAACAATAGTAACTCCCCAGAAATATAAGCTATATTGCCAATGTTCCCAGAACCATGCACCGCCTAAATAAGATTCGCGGTATCCTTGAACAATATAATATAATGGATTGATTTTTAAGATTGTCGCAATCATTCCAGTTGGTTGCCATAAAATTGGCAATGTCCACATAACTGTTTGCATAATGATATTGATAAATTGCATAATATCAGGTAAAAATGGTTGTGTTGAAGCAGTAATCCACGTAATTGCTGTTAAAAAGACTAATAAACAAGCTAAGTAGTAAATTAATTGCAAACTGTACAGACTTGGGTAATAACCGTTAGCTGTAGTAATTACAAAACCAATTAGAATGAAAAACAAGTGGGTGTACAAGTTCGATAAAATTTTAGATGTTGGTAAAATTTGTACATTAAACACGACTTTTTTAACTAAATAACTATATTCACGAAACACATTCGTGGCTGATAATAACGAATCTGAAAAGAAGAACCAAGGCACCATCCCTGTTACTAAATAGACAATGAACGGCATATTGTCGCCAGCTCTAGAACGAAGGCCTACAGAAAAGACAAACCAATACGTCAAAACAGTTACTAATGGCGTTAAAAACGCCCAGACAATTCCTAGTGCTGAACCAGCATACTTGGCCTTAAAATCATTAAATGAAAATTGTAATAACAATTTTTTGTTCTGAAAAATATTCTTGAAAATTGAAAATGTTTCTTTAAACATATACTTATTCCTTCCGTAATAAACTATTTTTATCTAAAATTTTTGGATACAAAAATGCCATTTTAAACAACATTTCTATTTTATCGATAAACGCCTAGCTTTTCAATAGTAGACCCCTTTTTATAAAGAAAAATTTAACTGATTTCGCTATATTAAAAAATCTTGTCCAATTTTTAGGAGATTATGCTACAATAATGGAGGTCTTGCATTTTTTTGCACGGAAACTATTTTTGAGAGAAGGGAAATTATGGTTCTTTTTATTATTTACGTATTTCTGTCTTCTGCTGGTCTGGTCTTATTTAAACTAGGTTCTAGCAGTTTGAACATCCAACTCCAACAAACAATCTTTTCAATGAATATCTCACTTATATCTTTATTAGGTTTATTTTGTTATTTAATTAGTTTTATTTTATGGATGTTAATTATTAGTCGTTCCGATGTTTCTTACATTGTTCCTTTAGGCGTTGCCTGTACAAACATCGCTATTTTAATTGCTTCAAATCTTATTCTAAAAGAGACAATCACAACGAATGCCCTTATTGGTGCTGTGGTTATTATTGTCGGCATTGTGATTATGAATCTTAAATAAAACAACAAAGACCTTAAACTCCAACTTAAGGTCTTTGTTGTTTTATTTAAGATAGATTTTTAAGCCAATAAAACTGTCTCAGTTCACTTAATTTAATGATAATATAACTAAAAACAATTAACAAAAAAACTTGTACAACATATGTTTTAAAGTTATCGTACGTTAACTTTTGAATCCCTAATTGACTAGCTGCATAAAATAGTAAATATTTTATCGGATTTTGCGCTAAATAAATAATAATACTAGATTTTCTTAAAAAGTCACTTCCAGGAATACGTATATTTTCTAAATTAAAACTTAAAATAACCACTAACACAGCAACTATTGGTAACGTAAAATAATTTTGTGCATCATAAAAAACACCTAATTGTTGCGCAAATTTCACTTCCTTTAGTCCTACATAAGAAAAAATAACAATACCTAAAACTAAGAATAAATTATTTAAAGGTTTTTCAAATACATAGTTTGCTAAAAAATAGCCTATAATCACATAACAAATCGTAGAAATCATCGAAAAAGATATAGAACCATAAAAAGGCACTTGTTTAATCCATTCAATGTCAAAGTACCACTTACCATAAGTAGAAGTAAATACTCCTATCAGAAAGCTAACAATTCCAATTGTTAATAATACTTTCTCACCAAAATAACTTCGGATGTAATAAATAATAAATACACTCATTACTAATGCGATTAAATACCAAGAAACACCTATTCTGGGGACATAGCCTAATAATATGCTCAGTATAAATGATATTTTTCCTCTTAAATCCATTTCCCCTTTAACAAAATTCATAATAGATACGATAAAGAAGGGAATGTAAAAGATCAACCACGAAAGATATACTTTTAAGATTCTTTTTATATAATTGAATAGTATTTTTTTATCTTTTTCTTTTTCTCTAAAAGAAATTTTTTTAAACAAAAAATATCCAGATACTATGAAAAAAAACGGAACAGAAAAGCGGGCTAATATTTTCAAATCACTACCCAAAATAGATTTAGAGGGAAAGGTATGAATTCCAACTACACTTAATGCAGCAATAAATTTGAAGGCATCCAATACATCATTGTTTTTAGTCATTTTTCCCCTCTCTATTCTCCCATTTTTCTTCAGATTTCATGATAGATAATTCTTGCAATAATGTTTTAATACGATTTTCGTGTTTTGAAATCAACACAGAATTTTTAATTTCCATGATTAAAAGGACAATCACCGCAGCTGATAATAAGAAGTTTGATGTTGTTTCAAACCCAAAGGCCATTGCTAACCATTCTGCCACATGCGGGAAAATAGCAAAAATAATTAAGACAATTGAGATTAATAACCAAATCAAAGCATTTTTTAGGAGAAAAATATTTTTATTAATTCCTCGAATAATGTATAAGAAAAAGCCAATTGCAAATAAAAATAAAGCTAGCCATAACACGGTTGGTAGCATTAATCTCCCTCCTTCATAAAGGCAGCAATCAGAATTGCTGAGCCGACTTCCAGCATATACTTCACAGAAGCCAAGGCACGAATCGAAGAAACACCACCAAGCCGTTCCATCATATTGACAGGTCTTTCAACAATCACAAAACGTTTTTTAATTAAGTGAACAATCGATTCTGGCTCAGGATAATTTGTCGGATAACGCTTTGCAAAAAAAGCAATCACTTTCCGATTTCCTGCTCGATACCCTGAAGTCACATCATAAATTGTTTTACCAGAAGCCATTCGAATGCAAAAAGATAACAAACGAATACCAAAACGGCGCATTTTCGTACTTTGAAAAGCCGCTTCGTTTCCAGGAATGAAACGAGAGCCAATCGAAAAATCACATTTACCCTCTGCTAATGGTTCCAGTAAAATAGGTAAACTATTGATATCATGTTGACCATCACCATCAAACTGAACCGCAACATCATACTCATTTTCTAAGGCATATTTATAGCCGGTCTGTACCGCCCCGCCAATACCTAAATTCAACACTAAATGAATGGCATTAATTTGGTTGGCTTCTAAAATTTGTTTGGTTCCATCTGTCGAGCCATCATTAATTACCACATAATCCAATTCATGTTGAAAATGCGTAACTTCCTGTTTAAATGTTTCAATGGAAGCAATCGTCCGCAAAATGTTTTCTTCCTCATTGTAAGCAGGAATGATTAAAAGTACCTTCATAAAGAGAAACACCTTTCCACTTTTTCTCTAACAAAACCCCTCACTTACACAAAACAATTTATTGTTGAACATTTTCTAACATTTGTGCTAAGGCTTCTTGCCAAGTAGGAATTTTAAAGCCTAACGCTTCTGTTTTACTTAAATCCATGACAGAATATTGTGGTCTTTGCGCCTTTTGTGGAAATTGAGTTGAATCCACTGGCAGTACTTCCACTTCAGTATCTTTTAAAATTTCTTTAGCAAACTGATACCAGCTACAGCTGTTTTCATTAGACAAATGATAAACACCAAATGGCGCTTTTTCTGCAATAACAAATGCCATAAATTCGGCTAACGTTCTTGTCCAAGTTGGGCGGCCAAACTGATCGTCCACTACCGTTAGTTGGTCTCTTGTTTCCGCTAATTTTTGCATGGTAAAGACAAAGTTATGACCGTATTGACCAAATACCCATGATGTTCGAATAATATAATAGTCGTCCAGGATTTCTTGTACCGCTTGTTCACCTAATAACTTCGTCCGACCATACTCATTTAAAGGATTCGGTTGATCATCAATCGCATAGACGCCTTCTTTTTTAGTTCCATCAAAAATATAATCTGTACTTACGTAAACAAGTGTCGCCCCCACTGCTTTAGCAGCTTCTGCAACATGACGTGTGCCGTCTACATTCACTTTTTCATCTAATTCCTTGCCTTCATCTTCTGCTTTATCAACAGCTGTATAAGCAGCACAATGATAAATGACGCTTGGTTGAATTTCTTTCACTTTTGCCAATGTACTATCCGCATCAGTAATATCTAATTCTGTGGAATCCGTTGAAACATACTCAATTCCTTGTTCATCTAATAGGTGACGTAATTCTGTGCCCAATTGGCCATTTCCACCAGTAATTAAAATCATTTTTTTCGCTCCTTCTTGAAAAAAAGGCAGGGCAAAGTAGCTTTTGTACTTTGCCATCGCCTTTCGACTGTTATCTCACATGTCAGAAAAAATTACTGACCATTTTGTGCATATTTTGCTTCCACAGCTTCTTTATCTGCACGCCACCAGTCTTCATTTTCTGTATACCACTTGATTGTTTCTGCCAAGCCTTCACGGAAATTCGTGAATTCTGGTTCCCAACCTAATTCTTCGCGTAATCTGGTTGAATCAATCGCATAACGTAAGTCATGTCCTGCACGATCGTTGACATGCTCATAGGCATCAATAGGTTGTCCCATTAATTCTAAAATTAATTCCATCACTGTTTTATTGTCTTCTTCACCATCGGCTCCAATTAAATATGTTTCGCCAATTTGCCCTTTTGTTAAAATTGCCCAAACAGCCGAAGAATGGTCGTTTGTATGAATCCAGTCACGAACATTTTTACCAGCACCATAAAGTTTTGGTGTAATGCCGCTTAAGACATTGGTAATTTGACGAGGAATAAATTTTTCAATATGTTGATATGGCCCATAGTTATTTGAACAATTTGAAATTGTTGCTTGTAAGTTGAAAGAACGAACCCACGCTTTGACTAACAAGTCAGATCCTGCTTTTGTTGAAGAATAAGGGCTTGAAGGATTGTAAGGCGTTTCGGCAGTGAATTTTTCCCCTTCGCCTTCTCCATGTCCTGGTAAATCTTCTCTTAAAGGTAAATCGCCATAAACTTCATCAGTCGATACATGGTGGTAACGAACATTGTTTTTACGGCAAGCTTCGATCAATGTGTACGTCCCAATCAGATTGGTTTGTACAAATGGGAATGGGTCGTTTAATGAGTTGTCGTTATGCGATTCAGCAGCATAGTGAACGACCGCATCTGTTTCAGCGACTAAACGATTAACTAATTCAGCATCAGCGATATCTCCTACGACTAATTCCACACGATCACTTGGTAGACCTTCAAGATTTTTTTCATTTCCTGCATACGTTAATTTATCTAATACAGTTACATGAACTTCTGGATGATTCTTTACAACATAATGAACAAAATTTGAGCCGATAAAACCAGCTCCACCTGTTACGATGATTTTTTTCATAATTGAAACTCTCCTACTTTTTTCTTAAATTTCGCCATAGATAAACGGATTTTCCGCTTCAAATTCTTTTAAGGTTGGATGTTTTTGATCCTTTTCTGACGTAATCGCTTTTTCTGGCGCAATTGGCCAATCAATAGCTAACGCTGGATCGTTAAAAGCAATACCGCCGTCTGCTGCCGCATTGTAGTAATTGTCACATTTGTACATAAAGTTCACGTTCGGTGTCAAAGTGACAAAACCATGAGCAAAACCTTTTGGTACTAAAAGCTGACGGTGATTATGTTCTGATAAAATATAGCCTTCCCATTGACCATAGGTTGGACTCCCTTTACGAATATCAACAATCACATCTAATACCGCACCTGTTACAACGCGAATTAGTTTTGTTTGCGCAGCTTCGCCTTTTTGAAAATGCAATCCACGCAAGACACCTGCTTCTGTTGATAATGAATGATTATCTTGGACAAAATCAAAGTCTAATCCATGTTCTGCAAATTTAGCTTTGGAATAACTTTCTGTAAAAAAGCCACGATGATCACCGAAAACATCCATTTCGATAATTTTGACATCTTGTAATTTTGTATCAATAACTTTCACGTTTCTTCGCTCCTATTCTGCTGCTAAACGTAGCAAGTATTGGCCGTAGCCATTTTTCTTCAATGGTTGTGCCAATTCTACCAATTGTTCTTTTGTAATATAGCCCATTCGATAAGCAATTTCTTCCAAACAAGCGACTTTTAAATTTTGACGTTTTTCAATTGTTTCAATAAATGTTGACGCTTCTAATAAGGATTCGTGTGTGCCTGTATCTAACCAAGCAAAGCCACGGCCCATTACCTCAACAGAAAGTTTATTTTTTTCAAGGTAGACTTTATTAACGTCTGTTATTTCTAATTCCCCACGTTCTGACGGTTTGATTCCTTTTGCAATTTCAACCACTTCATTGTCGTAAAAATACAAACCTGTCACTGCGTAATTTGACTTCGGTTGTGCTGGTTTTTCTTCAATAGAAAGCGCCCGCATCTCTTCATCAAATTCTACCACGCCGAAACGCTCTGGATCATTTACATGGTAACCAAAGACTGTTGCCCCTGACTCTTTAGAAGCCGCTCGTTGCAACATTTTTGATAAGCCGCCACCATAATAAATATTGTCCCCTAAAACTAAGCAGACACTGTCATCACCAATAAATTCTTCACCAATAATAAATGCTTGCGCCAAACCATCTGGGCTTTCTTGTACCGCGTATTCGATATGAATGCCTAAATCATGGCCATCGCCGAATAAGCTTTCAAAACGTGGTGTATCTTCTGGTGTAGAGATAATCAAAATTTCATTAATTCCCGCCAACATTAACGTTGACATTGGGTAATAAATCATTGGTTTGTCGTAAATTGGCATTAATTGTTTTGATGTTGCTTTTGTTAACGGATATAAGCGTGTCCCGCTTCCGCCTGCTAAAATAATTCCTTTCATGAACAATCTCCTTAAATACTTCTATTTTTAGTTTCTATAAAACCAAATATCCTTCCCTATTATCGCATTAAGCATAGGGTTTGTCATGTTTTTTACGTAAATTTTACAAATCTGTAAAAGTTTAGCGTTGTTCCTTTAAACGCTGATGTAAAGCTTTTAATAAATTCACACGCCAATTTAATTTTTGTTGGAAACTTGTTTTGGTAATAATAGGGCTGACATTCGCTCCATGTCTTCGGTAAAGCACTAATGGTTCTTTAATGAGACCCGTTTGCTTTTTCCGTGCAGCTAATAAGCCAATCCACATATCATGCATAGGAACTTCTGGCGGAATGGGTAAAATGACGTTTTTCATCTCTTGACGAAAGGCCATACCTGCCCCAATATAGCCACTTTTTATCGCATTTCGCCAAAACCCTGGTTTGACTTTTCGAAACTTAAAATAAGAGGGATTGGTAACTTGTAAATCCGCATCAACAATTTTCAAGTCACTAATAACCACTTGGATGTCAGGGTGCGTTTCAAAATATTCTGTCACTGTCGTTACTTTATTTGGCAACCAAACGTCATCTTGATCTGCTAAAAATATCACTTCGCCTTTCGTATGCGTAAGCGCAAATGCAAAATTAGCAATCACTCCTTGCCCTGGACCTTGTAACAATTGAATTTGGGGATAATTCGCTGCATACGTTCTCAAAATTTCCAACGTATGATCAGTAGAACCATCATCTGAAATAATTAGTTCATCTTCTTCACTGACTTGTAAAAGAATACTATCTAATTGTTCCGCGAGATATTTTTCTCCATTATATGTCGCAATACAAACTGAGATCATAGATTATCCTTTCATTAACTTGAGAAATTCTGCCAATGTTTGCCGCCAAATTTGGCGATTTTTGACAGTTAAAAATTGCTTACTACTGCGTAAAAATAAATGGCGTCGATGATGGGAAAACTTTTCTTGATCATATCGACGATAAAATAACGTTTCTGCTTCAATAATAGAGCGATAACGTTGAGGACTCATTGTACGATAATCTAAAACAGACAATTCTTGTTTTAGGTGGATTGGTAAGACTTCAATCTTTTTATTGGCTTGATTCAATTGATAAAAGAACCAATGATCTAAATAGTCCAAAGGAAATTCTTCCGAAAATCCTTCCAACCAGCGCAGTGTTTCTGCCGTAATGACTGTACCAGAATTGATAGCCATCAACGGTTGGTTGGCTATCCCTGCTGTTGGCTTTGCTCCTTTAAGTCCAACATATTGATCACTATATACTGGCGAAATTTGTTGTCCATTTGCTTCTACAATTGGAACATAGACTGCCACAGTCGGATCTAACGGCATGATGATCAACGTATCAAAATAAGAGGCTGGCACTTCTGTGTCTTGGTCAAGGAGCAACAATAATTCACATTGATTCGCTTGACTAAAAGCAATCGCTTCATTATAAGCGGTCGCTAGTCCTGGATTATCAGGATTATGTCGATAAGTAACATTTTGTTGTAAAAATAATGCATCTTCTTGAGGAAGTGGGCTGTTGTCATAAATAAATAAGTGCAATTCGGGGTGATCTACCACTTCTTTTAATAACAAATAATTCGGCGTATCAGCCATTTTCATTTGATATAAGACGATGACTACCGCTAATCTTTGACTCATTAAAAGAACCTCCAGCCCCATTTGTTAAAAAATTTCCCCATTGATTGCATAAAGATTTTAAACAATTTACGACTTTTATGGGCGCCCTTTTCATACATGTGAACAACCGTTTCAAAAGGCGTATAGAGAATCCGATAGCCTGCTTTGCCAAAGCGTAAACATAAATCGTTGTCTTCAAAGTACATGAAAAAACGTTCATCGAACCCACCAATTTCAACGAATTTTTCACGATCAATCAACATAAAACAGCCTGAGCCCATTTTAATATCCGTTGTTTCTGTATCCGACAAATCGCGACATTCATAAATACTCAAACGTTTATCAAAAATTTTCTTTACAAATTGAAAGGGAATAAAACGTAACATATAATCGAAAACATCTAATTTTTGACGAACTAAATATTGCGTCGTGCCATCTTCATTTAGCACTTTAGGGCTAACGACTGCAATGTTCTTATCTATTTTGATACGGTCTAATAGACGATCAAGCACGTCTTTAGTAACCAACACATCGGGATTAAAAATAATTGCATACTTTGTCGAAGCATTGAATAACACTTGATTATGACCATGACCAAACCCTTGATTTTCTTCAGCGCGATGGATAGTAATAAATGGTTCATATGTTGTTAATTTTTCAAGATACGCTGTTTCAGAATGATTGTCATAGATATGAATATCATAGATACTATCAGTACCTAGTTCGGCTTTTAATTGGTCTAGTACATTAAAAATGTAACGACTATTATAAGTGACAATCGAGATTGTTACCATTTCTTGCATGCTCATTTCTCCTTACTACTGAAACATCGTCTTAAAAAAAAAGCATATGTTTCACACATATACTTTTTTAAGTTTAATGGAATTATATCATAGGTTTACGCTCTCGCAAAGCAACCTAAAGATTTCTTTACTTTCTCTTAGAATGCTTGCCAAGTCGCTTTTTCATTTGCTCCTGACGATATTCACGATTCCCTAAAATCCGTAACAAATACATCAACGGTTGATGTCCTTCGCCAACTAGACCGATTAGTTCAATGAATAGTTCTAAGCCAATTAAACAAAAGACAATTAATAAAATTGATGCTACTGTACTTGAATAGCTGAACAATAAAGAGACAAAGGAAAAAACTAACGCTAATGCATAAATAGTCATGACCGCCCCTTTATGGGTAAAACCTAAAGATAACAAGCGGTGATGCAAATGCATTTTATCTGCTGAGGAAATGGGCTTCTTGTTCAATAGCCGTCGAATAATTGCATAAACCGTATCCGTAATTGGCACACCTAAAATCACCATTGGCGTAATTACCGTGATAAACGTAGCATTTTTTAAGCCCTGTAACGACATTACTGCAATCATAAACCCGAGGAATAACGCCCCGGTATCTCCTAGAAATATTTTAGCCGGATAAAAATTGTATGGGAAAAATCCCGCAATGCTCGCAACTAAAATAAAAATAACAATTGGGATATAGACCGTTTTAGCATGTAGGAAAAAATACCCTGTAATACCAATCGTGGTTAATCCAATAATGGATACGCCTGATGCTAAACCATCCAAACCATCAATTAAATTTACTGCATTCGTAATCGCTAAAATCCACAATAAAGTTAGTGGTAAACTAAACCAGCGCAAATCAATCATTCCAACAACTGGCAACGTCACAAAATCTATCCGAATTCCAGCAACAAAATAAATAACTAATGCTGCTAACAAAATACCGATTGTTTTTTTCATTGGAGTAATTTCTTTAATATCATCAATGAGGCCTGTCAAAACAACCATTCCACCAGCCAAAATAATCGGCCAAATATAATCTTGTGGGATAATCGAACGAAAAATCAATAAACATGAACTAGCAAAAGCAATGTAGATTGCAAGTCCTCCTGCTGTAGGCATATTTTTGGTATTGATTCGTCGCTCTCCTGGTGCATCATAGGCGCCAATCCGAAACGCTAGAAGCTTAACAAGTGGTGTTAATAGCAAAGATAAGATAAATGTCATAAATAAACGTATCAAAACTTCATAAATAAATAGTGACATAGTCGAACCCACTTTCTTCTCGTTCAGGGTATATTATACCGTAAACTGAAGCATTTACAAGCTGAAACATGTGTTCTGGCAACGGTTTAGACTTTTTTAAAGAAATCCATTTATTTTTTCTTTTTAAACCATCTAAACAAGCGTTGTTCAAAACTTGGTTGTTTTTTTTCTTTATCTCCAGATAAGTATTCATCGACGACAGCGTTGACAATTGCTCCTAAAATAATAATCGTGGCAGCAAAATTCAACCATAACATCAAGATGATAAAACTCCCAATGATTTGATAACTTGCGATTCTAGAACTAAAATATTTTACGTACAAACCAAAAATTTGTGATAATAGCATCCAACCGACTGTCGAAAAAATAGCCCCTGGCAAAATAGAACGTAACGATAATTTCCGATTAGGAACGACCGCATAAATCAAACACATAATCACTAATAAAACAACGGTCGTTAACGGCCATTTTAACGCTTGGAAAGTATCGATCACAGACGTTGAGTAATGGAAAATTGGTTGCAGTAATTCAATAATGTACTGACCCAGACCTAAAATTACTACTACACCAACAATCGCTACCATAAATAACAAAATAACTAAAAATGAGACCACTCTTACGAGAATAAAATTTTTCCTTTGTTCGACACCAAAAGCTTTATTCATCGCGTTTTGTAGTGCATTAATACTTTGACTGGCACTCCAAAATGCTGCTAAAGCGGAAACAGAAAGCAACCCGCCTGAACGTTGAGTCAGTAGTGAACGAATCGCTGGTTCTAAGTTCTTATAAACATCTTTCGGAATCGCCTCTGCAATATAAGGCAACACAGAATTAGGGTCGATTCTTAAATAAGGTAAGACATTACCTACCGCAATCAGTAATGGAAACAGCGAGAGTAATAAATAATAGGCAACAACCACTGAGCTGTTGCCTATTTCGGCTGTGACCATGTGACTTTGCGTTGTCTCAATAAAACGCATCAAAGATTGATTCTTTTTGATGTTGTCGAGAAACTTCATCACACACTCTCCTTATTAATAAGTCAATTCTTCGCCTTGTGACGTTAAGATTCTTGGACCTTCTTTCGTAATCGCTAATGAATGTTCATATTGACAACTTAGACCGCCATCTTCAGTATAAGCAGTCCAACCATTTGGGTCCATTTTCATGCGCCAAGTTCCTGTGTTAACCATCGGCTCAATGGTAATAACCATTCCCTCTTTTAAACGTAGTCCTTTACCTGCTTCACCATAGTGAGGGATCATTGGACTTTCATGGATAGTCGGGCCAATGCCATGACCTACAAAGTCGCGAACTACCCCGTAGCCTTCTCCTTCTACATACGTTTGAATTGCATGACCAATGTCGCCAATTCTATTTCCTACTTGTGCTTGTTCAATCCCAAGATATAGCGCTTTTTTGGTTACTTCCATCAAGCGATCAATTTCAGGTGTTGATTCACCCACGACATAAGACCAGCATGAATCAGAGATTGCGCCCTTTAAGTCGACACACATATCTACTTTGATTAGGTCGCCATCTTTTAATACTTTTTTACGAGGAAATCCGTGGCAAATTTCGTCGTTGATACTACAACAGGTAGCATATTTGTAACCTTCATAGCCAATTTGAGCCGCCACGCCACCATGACTTTCAATAAAGTCTCTCACAAATACTTCAATATCCCAGCTTGTAATGCCAGGTTTAATAAACGTCCGTAAATGACGGTGAACATCCGCTAATAATTCCCCTGATTCATCCATCATTTCAATTTCTCGTGGTGATTTTAATGTAATCATACTATCTCTCCTAAACTTGTTTCATTCAAATTATTTTATCACATTTTTTGCAAAAAAGATTGTTCAAACACCAATTTTCAAAAAGTCCCTTAATAAAAGCACTCGCTAGTCTTTTATAAGAAATGCGCATCTGCTATAATAAGTGACAGAATTGTATGAGGGGGAAGAAAGTTTATGACGTTAGCTAAAATTGTGTATGCAAGCATGACTGGGAATACAGAAGAAATTGCCGACATTGTTGCAGAAGCATTTGAAGATTTAGAATTAGAGGTCGAAATTGATGAGTGTACGCAAGTCGATGCCGCTGATTTTGAAGAGGCCGATATCTGTGTAGTAGCTACATATACGTATGGCGATGGCGATTTACCTGATGAAATTGTCGACTTTTATGAAGACTTACAAGAGATTGATTTATCAGGAAAAATCTTCGGCGTTTGTGGTTCAGGAGACACGTTTTATGATGATTTTTGTAAATCGGTGGACGACTTCGAAGCAGTCTTTACTCAAATTGGGGCAAAAAAAGGCGCCGACAGCGTTAAAGTTGATTTAGCCGCTGAAGAAGACGACATCCAACGTTTAGAAGAATTTGCGAAAAAATTAGCAACTGCCGCAGAATAACTACGTTGAAATAAATAAAAAAAACACCAGAAAAAAATGGCTAGTTCCCATTTTTCTCTGGTGTTTTGATATTCCTAATTTAAAAATAAAATACTGTAATTTAATGCTGCCGCAAAAGTAACCCAAAGAATATAAGGAATCATCAACCAGCCACGCGTTATTAATTTATAACGCAAGTAGTCCCACTGTTGAACTATTAATAATAGCCATAACAATGAGATATCAATCACAGATAATAAATTATTTTGTAAAGAAAAAAAGAAAAATGTCCAGAAAAAGTTCGCAATAAATTGTAAAATAAATAGCGTAATCATCCGTTTTTTCTGTTGTTTATTTGGATGAACTAAGATGAAATAAAAAGTAATGCCCATAAAAATATACAACACCAACCACACTGGTCCAAATAACCAGCCTGGCGGAGCAAAACTTGGTAATCTCAACGCTTGATAATATTCTCTCGCATTTACTGAAAATAAGCCCGACAAGAGCCCTAGTCCGGTAATTCCTACAATACTTAGCCATAAACGCTTATCTTTCACTCGGTTCATGTTTTTTGCCCCTTTCTATTTCTCTTCTTTACTGTAGCATGGTTGCGAATAATCTACCATTAATACACTTAACAAAAAAAGACCGTTCTTTTAAGAAACAGTCTTTTGCTGTAACCTCACAGAAGTTATCAGCATGAGGTTACACTTTTTTTAATTTTTATAGGTCAATATCAATTGGTTCATCTCGTTCAAGAATTGCTTCAATACTATCTTTCATTAAATGAATGATTTGTTCTTCTGAAGGATGGATAATTCCAGAAGTCATCAATGCAGCCACACCAGTAGCGACCACCCATGTTCCCATGTGTAAAGAGTCAATTTGAACATCGTTTAAATTAGCATACTCAGGATCAGCTTTTACCGCTTCAGTAAAATAGTGATAAGAGAATTCTTGCATTTTTTTGCCGCCACCATATTCTTCTAAATAAAGCGCACGGTATAACTTACTTTCACTTGTCGCAAAATGAATATAGTTTAAAGCCAAATCAACAATTGTATTCCCAGTATGTTTTACTGGAAAGACTTCTTTCGCTAAGTATTTATGAATTTTTTGGAATAAAGCATCGCGTAAATCATCCATGTTTTTAAATTCCAAATAAATCGGTTGGGTGGAACATTTCATTTTATTAGCAATATTACGTGCAGTGAACTTCGAAAATCCTTCAGTGGCGACTACTTCATAGGCAGCTGTTAAAATCTGCTCTTTCGTAATGGTTTTTTTTCTTGCCATAATTCCCTATCCCCTTTATTCATTCATATACAACGCTTCCAAATAAATGCTTATGGTTATTGTAACACGATTTTTCTATTATGCAAAATTAGAACAACTCTTTGTACAAAAGTTCACTGAGCGGGAGCACGACAACTTTTACCCCAACTTAAAATAACAGTTGATAAAGGCTTTATTTCGTTGAGTTCCCTGCTCTTCCGTGTTATGATATGAGCAGTCATTACCCATGAAAATGAAGGAGGAATCACGAATGACCTTAGAGAATTTTAATGAAAATCTAAAGAAATATGCACGTTTAATTGCTGAAACGGGTGTCAATGTTCAGGACAATCATACGGTTGTTTTACAAATCAGTGTTGATCAAGCGCCCCTTGCCCGCTTAATTACGGAAGAAGCTTATCGCTTAGGTGCGGCCGAAGTAATTGTTCAATGGAGCGACGAAACCATTCAACGTGAATTTTTAGCTCATGCTGCAACTGATCGTATTGAAAATGTTCCTCAATATAAAATTGATCAAACCGATGATTGGATTGCCAAAGGCGCAAGCCGAATTAGCGTGGTTTCTTCTAATCCTGATGCATTAGCTGGCGTGGATGCACAACGTGTAGCAGCTTTCCAAGCGGCTAATGGGAAAGCATTGGTCAACCTACGAAAAGCAACGCAAGCCAACAAAGTAAGTTGGACTGTTGTAGCTGCTGCTAGTGAAGGCTGGGCAGCTAAAGTCTTTCCAGAATTAGCAACAAGTGAAGAACAAGTTGATGCACTTTGGAATGAAATTTTCAAAACAACACGAATTTATGAAGAAAACCCAGTCATTGCTTGGAATATCCATGATAAAAAATTACAAGAAAAAGCGGCTGAATTAAACGAACAACAATTTACTGCTTTACACTACACAGCTCCTGGGACAGATTTAACGATTGGTTTGCCTAAAAACCATTTATGGGAAGGCGCTGGTAGTTATAACGCTCGTGGGGAAGAATTCATGGCTAATATGCCAACAGAAGAAGTTTTCACCGCCCCAGATAGTCGCCGCGTTGATGGTTATGTTTCTAGTACAAAACCACTAAGTTATGCTGGCACAATCATTTCGGGAATGAAATTTACATTTAAAGATGGAAAAGTTGTTGACTTCTCAGCTGAACAAGGCGAAGAAGCATTGAAAAATCTCTTAGCTATTGATGAAGGTGCCAAACACTTAGGAGAAGTTGCTTTAGTACCAGACCCTTCACCAATTTCACAATCCGGTTTGATTTTTTATAATACATTGTTTGATGAAAATGCCTCTAATCATTTAGCCTTTGGTTCAGCCTATGCCTTCAACTTACAAGGCGGCACGGAGATGAGCGAAGAAGAATTAGCTGAAGCTGGTTTAAATCGTAGCCAAACACATGTGGACTTTATGGTAGGATCTGACAAAATGAATATTGACGGCATTAAGGAAGACGGGACGATTGTTCCAGTTTTTAGAAATGGCGATTGGGCATAGTCTACCAAATGTTGAAACCAAAGTTTTTAGCTCCAAGAAATAAGAAGAAACTGCTTTTATTCAGTAGGTTCTTTTAAAATTTAGAAAGTGAGGCCTAAGTTGCAGCGATTTAGGCCTCACTTTCTTATGCTAAAAAATCAATTGCATTCGAAGGACCTTTAACGTTATAATTAAATTGAAAGCGGATTCTTTTACACGATATAAGTTTACTTTTAAATAAAAGAATTTTTTCAAAAAAGTAGAATTGGAGAATTAACATGGGATTATTTGATGGATTATTAGGGAATGCAACACAAAATAACAATGAAACAGCTGAAAAAGAATTACGGGATGTTTTAACCCCTAACGAAAAAGTAGATATGGCCTTCACTTTAGTAAGAGATTTAATTGTCTTTACAGATAAACGCTTAATTTTAGTCGATAAACAAGGAATTACAGGTAAAAAAGTTGATTATAAATCGATTCCCTACAAATCTATTTCACGCTTTTCTGTTGAAACTAGTGGACATTTCGACCTAGATGCAGAACTAAAGATATGGATTTCAAGTGCTGAGTTACCTTCAGTAAGTCTTCAATTTAGAAAAGATAAAGATATTGTTGCTATTCAACAAGCCTTAGCAGCTGCTGTGTTATCTTGAATCCACAAAAAAAGACAGGGAAGCGACCAACTTTCCTGTCTTTTTAATTTTAGATAAAATAAAAAAGGCTTCTCAGCCTTGATACGTTCCTTATTCAATCAGACACATGGCGGCACTTGCTTAGTGCTGCTTCCTTCCGGATCTGACACAATTCACTAGCCCGCCATTGTCCTAGCCTTTCGGCAAAACCTAGTATAACGTATTTTTATTCTTTTGACTAGTCTTTCTTTTGATTTTTTAAAAGTTTCTCTTCTTTTTTCTTTGCCCGTAACTTTTTAAAGAACTGAACTAGCAATAAGCGACACTCTTCTTCTAAAACGCCTGCTTCGACATAGGCCACATGATTGAAGCGTTCATCTTCTAATAAATTCATCAATGTGCCAGCAGTGCCTGCTTTAGGATCGGTTGCGCCATAATAAACTTCTGGAATTCGTGCTAAAAGCATCGCCCCACTACACATTGGACAAGGCTCTAAAGTTACAAATAATTGGGTTTCTTCTAGACGCCAATTTTCTATCCCGCGACACGCTTCTTGGATTGCATACATTTCTGCATGCGCCGTTGCTTCTTGCCGTGCTTCTCTCAGATTATGCCCGCGGCCAATAATTTCCCCTTGCCGAACAATTACAGCTCCAATAGGCACCTCAGCCAAACCTTCTGCTTTTTTCGCTTCTGCAATGGCTTCTCGCATAAAAAATTCTTTTTCTTCTTGTGTTAACGTTGTTTCTTTTTTTCCCAATTAATTTCCACCTTTCGGCTTTTTCCCACTAAACTTCTGTCTTGCTTCATGGTACAATAAATCAGTGAGGTGTGTCTATGATTATTGAAAATTTATCTCAGCTTTATCCCAAAGGCTATTTATCAAAAACAATTGGTTCCGAAGCCACCTATTCAATTCCTGTTGACGACCAATTTTTCATTGTGAATAAAGCTTTCTTAAGTATTAAAGAACAGCATTTGTTGGAAGCGCTTTTCCCGATTTCTGAAAACCCAACAATTACTGGTAACCATCCTTGGTTCAGTTACTTATTTCAACAGGCAAAATTACCTGCCGAAGGGACCTTTCGTATGTTGCAAATTCAAACGAATGTCACAAAAGAATTACAAGCTGAATGGCAATTTAATTTAACAAAGATGTTTCCAGATACAGTTGATTGTTTCAGTCCAAGTAATAATATGTATATTTTAGTTGAAGAACAGTCAAAAAATACCTTTCAACAAGAAGAAATTCAAGGGATCTTTTTAACATTAGATACAGACTTTGATTGCACTAGTGCTGTATTTGTTGGCAATTTTTATTCCTCTGAAGACATTCTCCGGCGTTGTTTCCATGAAGAACAACGTATTTTTTCAGAAGAACTTAATTCCTCTAGTCGGACGACTGTTTTTAGTTTAACTGATGTTGCCCTCCACTATTTTACCAAGGAAGCCATGAGCCAAAATGTACTTGTTGAGTATTATCGTCGTTTATTAAATAAAGACACCGATATTCAGCCAATCATCAGCGCTTTATGGAAAAATCAAGGCAATATCAGCTCCACTGCAAAAGATTTATTTATGCATCGAAATACTTTACACTATCGGTTGGAAAAGTTTTTTGAACAAACTGGCTTATCTTTAAAAAAAATGGATGATTTAATCTTTTGTTATTTGTTATTAAGAAAGTAGTACGTCCATTTTTTACTCGTATGTTTTTTATTCCCAATTAGAAAGTAGGCGTTCCAATGAAAATTACCGCATATGTCGCTAGTGCATTTAGTAAAAACCACGAAGGTGGCAACAAAGCAGGCGTTGTTTTTATGACACAGCCCTTAACGAGAACCCAAAAAATGGCCATCGCCAAAGAACTAGGATTTGCAGAAACTGCTTTTATTTCAGACTCAAAGATTGCTGATTTCCGCCTTGAATATTTTACACCAAAAGAAGAAGTCGACTTATGTGGCCACGCGACAATTGGCGCTTTCACCATCATGAAGCACTTAAATAAATTATTGCAAACAGCATATACAATCGAAACGAACAGCGGTTTGCTCGCAATCACGGCGAACGGTGAACAACTATTTATGGAACAAACTGTCCCAACTTTTTATGATACGCTCACTTTAGAAGAATTGAGCGGCTGCTTTGATTTAAACGCAGTGGCAACTGCTTTTCCTATCCAGATTGTGTCAACGGGCCTAAAAGATATTTTGGTTCCCATTAAAAATGCGCAATTATTACAGGATTTACAACCAAACTTTGAAAAAATTAAGTTACTTAGTCAAAAGTATGGAGTTATTGGGATGCATCTTTTTGCTTTGTCTGAAGAAAATATCATTTGTAGGAATTTTGCACCCCTTTATGACATCGATGAAGAAGCCGCTACTGGTACATCAAATGGTGCGTTAGCTTGTTATCTGTACCATCACCAAATTTTACAAAAAACCAATTACACCTTTGCCCAAGGTTATACCTTAAACGCTCCTTCAGAAGTCTTAGTGCGTTTGAACACTACACCTCAAAAGACAATTGATCAAGTTCTAGTTGGTGGCAGAGGCTATTATGTTGAAACAAAAGAATTATTTTTATAAAAAAAAAGATGGCCTAGGCCATCTTTTTTACTTCATTGCATCTTCAATAAATGTGAAAAAGCGTTCTTTTAAAGAATCTGTATTGTCTTTAACTTTTTCGCCATATTCAGCTAATTTTGAACCGCCATCTTTCACACGATCAACAACATTTAAAACAGAATCTAATTCATCATCGGATAAATCATCGACAATCGATAATAATTTTTGGTTTCCATCAAATTTATCGTCTACAAACTTTTTAACTTTATAACGATTGGAAACATGAGATACCTTCTTAATAATTTTTTCAGAAGCGATGACTGCAACAGAGACACTTGCAACTGCAGCAATGCTTAAACCGATACCAATTTTTGTTGATGCTTTCATTTCCTTCAGCTCCTCTGTTATTTTCTACTTTAATCATAACATATTATTACTTTTATGCGTAATAGAAAGACCTTTACTAGCACTTAGTCTCGTCGGTTATTGCCACCAAATAAAATAACCAAACGTAAAAGTTGTAAAAAGGTCGAAAGCGCCGCTGCTACGTAGGTAAGTGCAGCTGCAAAAAGAACTTTTCTGGCCATTGGGACTTCTTCTTCTGTTAATAACCCACCTTCAGAAAGAATACTTAACGCACGTCTAGACGCATTAAACTCCACCGGTAAAGTCACCAATTGAAAAATCAAGGCTAATGAAAAAGCCAAAATTCCAATGTTGATTAATGTTTGATTCCAACTAAATAAAACACCAATCAAAATTAGTGGAAAGGAAATGGTTGAACCGATGTTGGCAACTGGAACAATAGCTGCACGAAGACGTAAAGGCACATAGTTCGTATGATCTTGTACCGCATGTCCGCATTCATGAGCCGCCACGCCAATAGCCGCGACCGATGTCGATTGAGCAGTGGCTTCGGATAAGCTCAACATTTTGTTTCCAGAATTATAATTGTCGGTTAAATCACCAGCGATTTGCTGAACTCCAACATCATTAATTTGTTCTTTTTGTAAAATATATTGTGCTGCCTGCGTGCCTGTAACATGTTTACTGCTTCGTACTTGATCATATTTACGAAAGGTACTGTTAACATATGCGGAGGCCGCACCAGAAATCGCAATTCCGATAATTACCAATATATAGGTTGGATCGATTCCAAAATAAAAGGGCATCATTGTCCTCTACCTCCATCTTTTTTTCTTTATTGTAGCATGATAGTGAAAAAAAGGGAGCGACAAACGTTGTCTTTTGTTTAAAAAAATGATGAATTTTTCAAGAAAGTGCCGAAACTAACAAAATTGTCACTCAATTAACGGAAAAAAATATGGCAAATTTCCTAAAAAAAAGGCATACTATTCCTTGAGGTGAGGAAAATGAAAACATTACTAAAAATATTAATTCCCATAGTCATTTTAGCCGGTGGTAGCTGGGGCGTTTATAATTACTATTACGGTGGAGAAGCCTATTATACACAAATCACAACATCTGGTGAAAAGAAAGATGAAAAAACAAATTCTGGTGAAGCAATGACCATTTATTACTATCAACAACCTGCGTTTAATAAAAACGGTGAAGAAAAAACCGTGGAATTAAACGAATCCCGTGATCAACCTTTGCGTATGAAAGCCTATCTAAAATTGAAAGTTAATCCCCGTAAAGGCGTGATCAGCTGGAATGAAGTGACAGAAAAAGAAGTCCCTGAAAAAGCTTTAGAAAAATTAAAATAAAGAAAAAACCGTTGGCAAGCGACCAACGGTTTTTTCTTTATAATTGATTACTAATTTTTTCGATATTTTTTAGCATAATGGACACTGTGCCATCTGGATTATTAACAAATTCAATTAAATCGCCATTGCGGTAAACATCTAACGGAACAATTAATTCAATACCGTTATCCATTTTTAACTTCTGTTTGCCAAATTTCTTTTCAGAAATTTCGCGAGATTCTCTGACTGGCGGTGTTTTGTCGACAAACTTCGACTCATTCACTTCTTCTTGGTAAGCTAATTTAGCTGATACATTTTCTTTAAATACTTGCTCAGCAATCTGCTCATTGTCAATCGTTCCCGTTTCCTCAATGCTATCATATACCGCTTCTTTTACAGAAGCCATTAGTTCAAACTCATCTTCGTTAAATTTCTTTCCAATGCGTTTGACTGCTTTTTTAATTTCTTTGATATTTTCTTCCATGGAAGGTGCCGCTTGCGTCTCAATCACTTTTTCAGAGAAATACCAGATTTTTTCTCCTGAAAATTCATATCTTTTCTCTAGTAATTCAAACGCTAATGTATCTAAGTCAACTGTAATTCCTTCATCTGGTTTTTGTGATTTTGAAGACAAAATTGCTCGATTGATAATCAGTTTGTTATAAACGGATTCTTCTTCATAGTCGACGTAATGCGTGTAACTTTCTTTATAGTTTAATTTAATCATTGCGACATGTAACACCGTATCTAATTCATATAAAATGAACAAAATATCAGCACTAGGCGCATCTTCGCTTCCTGAATAAACATCATACCAATGTTGGGTAACTTCTTGGCTTTTCTTTACAAAATCACTAGGAATCCCACGTAACGTGTCAACAAAGGAACTATTTTCCGCCAATGTTCCAGTCTTTGTTTGTGCAGTCGAAAGTTTTGAAATTTTTGCAGTTAAATACGTTCGAATATACTCAGTCGTTAAATCTAGTTCCTTTTCAGAAAAAACCGGCGTCCCAGTTTCTCGATCAATAATGTGTAAAATTGCTTTTTTTAAATAAATATCCATTTTTACGCTCTCCTTTTCTCAACCTTTTTAGTCTAACTGAAAGAGAGAAAAAAGCCAATAGTTTCTATAAAAAGAAGAAGAATTCGTAGACAAATGTCTACGAATTCTTCTTAACTTCAAAAAGCGATTACCCTTCTTCGCTGTATAACATCCCTGTTGCTTCATCAACTGGATCGACTTTATTAAAGATGCCTTTCTTTCTGAAAATATAAGTTAAGCCCATTGGTACGATAATGGCAATCACCATTGCGCCTAAAAACGGCAAGTAATATTGTGGCACAATAGATAAAATTCCTGGCAAGCCACCGACGCCGATACTTGTCGCACGAACGCCCATTAAAGTGGCAAACATTCCGGCCATTGCTGAACCAATCATGCCCGCAACAAATGGATAAACATATTTTAAGTTGATCCCAAACATCGCTGGTTCAGTCACACCTAGGTAACAAGAAATCATTGCTGGAATCGAAACTTGTTCTTCTTTTTTGTTTCCACGATGCATAAAGATAACCGCTAAAACTGCTGAACCTTGTGCAATATTTGATAAAGCAATCATTGGCCATAAGTTGGTTGACTGAAAGTCAGCAATCAACTGTAAATCAATAGCATTACTCATATGATGCAACCCAGTGATAACTAATGGTGCGTACATAAAGCCAAAGACGGCGCCAAATAACCAATTAAATGTTGACGTTAATCCTGCATTCACAATATCAGAAACCCAACTACCAATCGTCCAACCGATTGGTCCTAAAATGACATGTGCAGCCAATACTGTCGGTACTAAAGCAAACAATGGGACAAAAATCATTGAAATTGCTTGAGGAATCACTTTTCTAAAGAAAATTTCAAGATAGGCAAGCAAGAAGCCGGCTAACATAGCTGGGATAACTTGCGCTTGATAACCAATCATGTTAACTTGAGCAAACCCAAAATCCCAGAAAGGAATTTCTGCTGCTTTAGTCGTCGCAACTGAATAAGCATTCAGAAGTTGTGGTGAGACTAATGTAATCCCTAGGACAATCCCCAAGATTTGTGTGGTTCCCATTTTCTTCGTAATACTCCACGTAATCCCAACTGGCAAGAAGTGGAAAATTGCTTCGCCGATTAACCATAAGAATGAATTGACTCCATTCCAAAATTGAGAAACTTCCACGATTGTTTGACCATCAAGAAAGCCAAATGGAACCCCTTCCAAAATATTGCGGAACCCTAAAATCAATCCCCCGATAACAAGTGCAGGAATCAATGGTGTAAAAATCTCAGCTAAAACAGAAACAACTCGTTGAACAGGACTCAAATTACTTTTGGCAGCTGCTTTCCCTTCTTCTTTTGAAACCCCTTCTAAACCGGAAATTGCAGAAAAATCATTATAAAATTGTGGGACTTCATTCCCAATAATTACTTGAAACTGTCCAGCATTTGTAAAGGTTCCTTTTACAGAAGGAATATCTTCAATCACAGGTACATCCGCTTTTTTTGGATCTTTTAATACAAAACGCATTCGAGTTGCACAATGAGAAACAGCTGAAATATTTTCTTTGCCTCCTACTGCTTTCAACAACTGTTGTGCATCGCTTTGAAACTTACCCATTTTACATTCTCCTCTCAAACTTGTATATACAATTAAGTTGTATATACATCATACTCGATTATTCTTTTTTTGGCAAGCGCTTTCTTTCAAAAAAATAATTTTATTTTTTTGCAAATCCCTTGTCTTTTCTTAAAGAGTCAAACAGAACGCTTTTTTAGCTGCTTCTTTATTGCTATACTACAGAGGGAAAAAACGAAAAGGAGTATGAAAAATGTTTTTTAAAGAAATTCATCATGTGGCAATCAATGCCTCAAATTATCAAGCAACTAAAAATTTTTATGTCGAAAAGTTGGGCTTTGAAGTTCTTCGCGAAAATCATCGTCCCGAAAAAAACGATATTAAATTAGATTTAAAATTAGGCAGCCAAGAATTGGAAATTTTTATTTCTGATCAATTTCCCGCTCGCCCCTCTTATCCTGAAGCTTTAGGATTACGTCATTTAGCTTTTAAAGTTGAACATATTGAAGAAGTGATTGCTTTTTTAAATGAGCAAGGAATTGAAACAGAACCGCTACGAGTAGATGATTTTACGGGTGAAAAAATGACCTTCTTTTTTGATCCAGATGGACTACCTTTAGAACTTCATGAATAATAAATAAAGGAGAGAAACAAAATGAAAGATACCTTTCGCTTAGAAAACCAGACGATTTATTTTGGTACAGAACGGGCAATTTCAGCCAGCCCTCAAACGATTTGGCGCTACCTGACTGAGACAGACAAGCTAAAACAATGGTTTCCAGAATTAGAAATTGGTGAATTAGGTGTTAACGGGTTTTGGCGGTTTATTCTGCCCGATTTTGAAGAAACAATGCCTTTCACTGATTATGCAGAGGAAAAATATCTGGGCGTGACTTGGGATACTGGTATTATCTATTTTGACTTAAAAGAACAAGCACCTCATCAGACCCTGTTAGTCTTTTCAGAATCTCTCCCAGAAAATTTTACAACACCTCGCCATAAAGATATCGCTGGTTGGTCAATTGTTCTCAATCGCTTGAAGCAAGTAGTTGAAACTCCTGATGCAGCACCAGAAAAAATAGATTTTCCGCAAATAGAAAATCATTACTTGGAAAAATTAACGAATTTAGAAAATTAAAAAGTGTGGCACAACGGGTAAATCACCCTCTGTGCCACACTTTTTAAAAACGTAAAATACGCTGATAAACAAATAAACCTAAATCAATTAAGCAAACAACAAAAATTGCCAATAATACAAAAGAGACCCGCAACTCTGCGGCGTACATCCCTCGTAAACTAATTGTTGCCAAACATAACCCAAAAATCGTTGCCATTGTCACTTGTAACACGGTTCCTGGTTTTAGGGCATAAACAAAAATGCCAATCAAACTAGAAACAATGAGGTGTGTCAGTGGCAATTGAAGCCAATTGACAACAAACAGACTAAGGAAACATCCTAAAAGAGTCCCCCAAAAACGTGTCTTAATACGCGTGTTCATTTCTGCTTTCACTGGATGCAAGAGTAGAAAAACATTCATCGGAATCCAAATTATTTTAATGCCTCCTACACTCCACATTAAAATAAAACTCAGCGTAATGGTGAAACTCATACGAATAGCTAAACGAAATCGTTGCACTCTTTCGTCAGGACTTTCTAAAAATTGTTTGAAACTTGTAATCCCAAAAAAAGTCTGTTGTAAGTCGTGCCAGAAATTAATAACCGTCAATTTTTGTTGCTTCATATTTAATTGAATGCTTTTAAAAAAGCGAACATGGCCTCTACTCTTTAAGCTGGTAAGCTGACTTAATCCCGTTTGCCACCAAGCGTTTAGTGTTAAAGCCAATAAAAAAAGACCAATTAAAAAGGCCACAACTTGAGATTGCATCAAAAATGTATTTCCTTTAACCTGGATTAACTGACAAAACGTAAACATCATCAAATAACTATGGTACCGCATCGGTGTCGCAGATGAATAAAATAAATAAACAATTAAAAATGTCACACTACTATTTAAAATAATAGACCAGCTAAAGGAACTACTAGCTATAAATGCTAAAAAACTGATCACAAATTGCCTGATACTCATTTTGAGCAGCGCTACAAACGAATAATCTTTTTTATAGTTAATTTTAAACATAATAGTAAATACAGGCACCATAATTAAATAGCTTGGGGAAAATAAAAAATCCAATGTATAAAAACTAACCAAAAAAAAGGCGATGACTGGGAAAATGGCCCAAACATACGCAAAAAATTGCTGACTTTTTGTACTAAAAAAATAAATAACAATCACTCCAATATCGATTCCTTATCCATTGTAACATGCTTGTCAATTCCCTCTTCAAATTGAATATACCAATTCGTTAAAAATAAATAAAAAAGCGAATAAATACGCTTTCATTTCTTGTTTTTTGTGCTATAATCAGCCTATATGATATATCATTTAAAACAAAGGAGCTACTTTCATGAATATTCAAGCGATTGATACGCGACACGGAACTGCCAACCAACATAGTTTTTCAAATGGAAATTGTCTACCCTATACTGGCGTGCCATTTGGGATGAATTTTTACGCCCCGCAAACAACTGACCAAAAAGGCAGCTGGTGGTTTCATCCAGAAGATCGAACATTTCAAGGCTATCGAGTAACGCATCAACCAAGTCCTTGGATGGGTGATTTTAGCCATTTATTAATGACCCCTGTCAGTGGTTCATTGTCGGAACTTTCTTTATTCCATGCCCAAAGTTCTTATCGTCCAGAAGAAAGCCTTTTTTCTCCTGTCGAAATTAACTTAACTCAATTACGCTATCAAATAACTTCTCAATTAATCCCAAGCATGTATGGTGGTATCTTAACCATTGATTATCAACAAAAAGATAATCACTTACTACTAACTCTGCCTGGACGTTATCAAGTAAAACAATTAGATGACCATCAAGTGGCTGTAAAAGTCATCAACTATTCTGGTTGTGAAGATCCAGATTTTAGTTTTTATTTTGTGCTTCATTTTGAACAGCCTTTAACCAAATGGTTTGCCCCTTCTTCAGGTGAAGATGGCAAAATCCTTCTTTCTTTTGGAAATATTGCTCAACAAGTTGTTCATTTTAGTAGTTCATTTATTTCTGAAAAACAAGCGCAGTTAAATTTAGCGCGAGAAATCTCTTTGCGTTCTACTGAGATGCTGCAACAAGGAATCGCAGATTGGCATAATTATTTCGATCGCCTTAAAGTAACGCATGAAAACCCTGAACATACTAAAACGTTTTATCATACACTGTATCGAACATTCCTATTTCCGCAAACCTTTTATGAATTGGACGAAAATCAGCAGCCGATTCATTATGATACGTTCTCGCAAACGGTTCGTCCTGGTGTACTATATACCAATAATGGCTTTTGGGATACTTATAAAACGGTCTACCCATTGTTCTCACTAATTGCTCAAGAAAAATACGAAGAGATGCTAGAAGGCTTTTTAAATAGTTACAACGAAACAGGTTTCTTGCCAAAATGGTTATCTCCAGATGAGCGTGGTTTAATGCCCGGCACCTTGATTGACGCTGTCATTGCTGATGCCGCCGTGAAAAAGATTCGTCCTGACTTGATGCCTCAGTTCCTAGAAGCGATGAAAAAAGGCGCTACACAACAAAGCGAACGAGAAAATTATGGACGTCAAGGAACTCTGGATTATCTAAAATATGGCTATGTTCCTTCAACCTATCATGAATCTGTAAATCATACCTTAGATTATGCGTACAGCGATTTCTGCATTTCACAAGTTGCAAAAACACTGAATGATTCAGAGACCGCAACGTTTTATCGTCAACAAGCCTTGAATTATCAACAACTTTTTAATCCTGAAACTGGCTTTATGCAAGCCAAGGATACTGAAGGCAATTTCCGTCCTGACTTTTTAGATATTCGTTGGGGCAAAGATTACGCCGAAGGAAGTGCTTGGCAATCAAGTTTTGCGGTTTATCAAGATTTTGCAGGTTTGATTAAGCTATATGGTAGCGAGTTAGCTTTCGAAAAAAAATTAATTCAGCTATGCAATCAAGCGCCTAACTTTAACGTTGAAGGCTATGGTTTTGAAATTCATGAAATGAGTGAAATGGCGGCAATTGATTTTGGTCAATTAGCCATCTCAAATCAACCAAGTTTCCATTATCCGTTTCTATTCAGCTACATCGGCAAACCAGAGATGGCTCAACCACTTTTAAAACAACTAATGCAAACATTTAATGCTTCACCAACTGGCTATCCAGGTGATGAAGACAATGGTAGCATGTCTGCTTGGTATATTTTTAATAGCTTAGGCTTTTATCCCGTCACACCAGGAACTGGTGAATATGTAATCGGGATGCCTTTAGTCCAGACGGCGGAAGTAAAACTGTCAAATGGTAAACAATTAACCATTCAGACATCACCAAACAAAGTCCAACAACAATTTATTCATGAAATTCAGTTAAACCAAGAAAAACATACTGCGCCTTATTTTACTCATCAAGAACTATTAAACGGCGGGACTTTAGATTATCAATTAGGGATCGTCCCGAATCCACAAACCACAGCAGAACGACCGTTTTCATTAAGTACGGAAAAATAATAAAAAGAAAGATGTTCATAAAAATTGAACATCTTTCTTTTTATTCTTCGACACCTGCGTAATTTGATTGGTATTGCTCTCGAAATTCTTTTGGCGTAATTCCATTTAATTTTTTAAACATTTTTGAAAAATAGTTGGTATTGTTAAATCCTACTTTTTCTGAAATTTCGTTGATTGTATCATCCGTGTACAATAATAATTTCTGGGCATGCTTGGTACGCACTTGATTCAAATATTGAGAAAAACTCCGCTTGGTTTCTTTTTTAAAAATTTGGCCTAAATAACTAGGGTTCAAATGAAGCTCATCCGCCACCGTTTTTAAGTTTAATTCTTCTAAATAGCCTTGTTCAATTCTTTCTACAGCTTGGCTAACACTTTCTGAATATTTTTTTATTTTAGGTTTATTTTTCACTTCTGCCAAGACTTGCTGCATTAACGCATACAGTGTATTAAGATTGTTGCTGGCTCGAATTTCTTCCACGATTTTTTCATAGTTTTCTTCTAACACAGTTGGATACTGACGCGAAATATCTGAAAAAAGTAAGAAGACTACATAGCGTACATATTCTGGCGTAGCGTGTTGTTGACTTAACTGATTGAAAATAGCATCTAATTCCCGTTGAATGGTCTGCATATCCCCAATCATCAAGGCTTGGTTAAACGCTAGAAAAGTAAAATCTTCTGCCGAACGATTCATTTGTTCTTTTTGATTATTTGGCAGAAATTCTTGATAAAACGTTTCAATTGCTTGCAACTGTTTTACTTTCTCATAACTTTCATAAACCGTTTCCCATTCATTGACAGATTCCCCTACAAAAATCTGACCTTGACCAGCTAGAATCGCTTCAATTTCACGAATAAATAAGAACGCTTCTTGTCTGGCCCCTTTATAGATAAGTAACAATTGGTGGTACGTACTCATCCAACTTTCAATGAATAACAGTTGGCCTTTTTTCATAAATAGTTCCTTGATTGTTTCTAAAAATGGCATCTCAGCTTCAACCAATAAAACGGTAAAATCACCTGGTTTTATAGTCGTAAATTGCTGCATTAACTCTTCGTATTCCCCTTCGCTGATTTCATCATTAAGCCAACGCATCAAGCCATTTTCTAGATATAGACGCACGCGGGCATGGGATTTTTTTTGTTGGTCCAATTCTATTTTAATTCTCTGGATATTGGCTAATAGTTCTTGTTTATTGACTGGTTTCAAAAGATAATCTTGGACCTGCAAAGCCATGCCTTTTTTGACGTAATCAAACTCTTGATAACCTGATAAAATTAAACTAATAAATTGATGTCCTTTTTTCTTTGCTTGCTCAATTAATTCGATCCCGCTCATTTCTGGCATCGTAATATCTGTTAATAAAACATCAATGGATTCTGTTTCTAAAAAAGCCAATGCTTCTTGCGCACTACGCGCTGTTTTAACAATTTCAAAGCCTAACTCTTGCCAAGGAATAATCCATTTTAAGCCTTCTAAAATCATATATTCATCATCAACAAACATCACTCGATACATCTTTTCACCCCTTATGCTACAAACGAAAGACGAATTGTCGTCCCTTCTCCTTCTTTCCCTTCAATGGTTAAACCATAACTCTCCCCAAAAAAGCGTTGTAAACGTTCATGAACATTTCTTAATCCAATGGATTGTTCCGTTTCTATTTCTGTTTGATTTAAACGTTCGCGAATTTCCTCTAACCGATTGGCGGTAATTCCTTTTCCATTATCTACAACAGCCACAATAATTTTTTCGCCTTCTCGGTAGGCGTGGACCTTAATAGCATTGTCTTGTCGTTGATAGTCAATTCCATGCACAAAATAATTTTCGACAAGCGGCTGAATGATAAACTTAGGAATTTCGACATCAGCAATTGTTTCTTCTATTTCGAACTTATAGGCAAATTGATCGGGATAACGCATTTGATACAAATACACATACTTTTCGCAAAATGAGATTTCCTCTGCCAAGGTCGTGGTTTTTTCTTGGTTAATATTATTCCTAAGTAACGTTGAAAAAGCATAGACAACATCAGCTAGTTCTTCTTGTTGCCGACTCAAGGCATACATGCGAATATATTCCAATGTATTATAAAGAAAATGAGGATTAATTTGCGACTGTAACGCTCTCATGTGGGCATCACGTTGCTTAATTTCTAAAGTATAAATATCGTGAATGTATTGATCTAAACTGTCTACCATAAAATTAATCGCGGAAGCAATATCATTCAACTCTTCCTGAACTTGATTCGTGTCAATTCGTTCTTTTAAATTGCCATCGCCAATGGCTCGTGTCGCTTCTAAAATTAATTGGACTTGTTGAGAATAGCGTTTAAATAGGCGGTTTAAGCCCACTAATAAAATAACAATCAAAAGTAACCCAATCCCTAAAATGGCCGCATAATTCATAAACAATTGTTGAAATAAGACTCGGCGGCTTGTTAATAAGAGAATGGTACTCCGGCCACTGCTTTCTATTTCCGTAATATCGTAGCGATTATGAAAAACCTGTTGAATGTCACTATCGGTGTGCATTCTTTTATCTAGTTGCCGCTCTTCTTCTTTGGTAAATTGCGCTTTTTCAGAAAAAATTTGATTCCCAGCACTATCATAGATAAACGCATTAATACCTGATTTTTTCAATAAGTCTGCTTGGTTGCCTAGCAATTCTTGACTTGAAAACACAGTGTACAATTCTCCCAGTGGTTGTCCTGTATAAGGATCGGAGATAATTCGCATTAGTTGAAAGCCATGTTTTTTAATTGATGACATATCCATTTTTTTTCCATTTGTAGCTGTGCGATTGGCGAACAAAACCTGATCAAATTCATCTAAGCGAATAATCACTTCTTCTAAGTCAGGAAAGGTGCTAAATAATGTACTTAAATTATTTCCAAAGTGGGTACTGACCCGATCTTCCGACCATTGACTGTAAGTATAGTCAAAATACTCAGGAGGAGAAAGTTCCATATATTTTCGCATGTTTTCAATTTTACTTGCAGAGCCAGCTAATTCATTAATCATATTCGTCGCTGCATTATTTTTATTCGTTACATAGCTGTCAATTTGGGAAACGGCGTTATTTTTTTGTGAATCAATTGATAAGTTAATTGTATAAGTAACATAAACGCACAAAGCAGCCACCGTTAACAAAATAATACTTGTTAACAGTAGACTGTATTTTTGTACTAATCGATTTAATAAATATTTTTTTTTAAACAGTTTTTTGAAGATTCGCTTCATTTTGTTCCAACTTTCCATCAATAAACTGGCGATTTTTGCGCGTGACATAGGCACACCACATCATAATTAAGGCAAACGAAGCAAATAGTAGCAGTCCTTTCATTTTCCAAGTTAAAGCAACGATACTAATTACACCGAATAAGACTTTAAAAAATACACCGAGGTTTAAAAAGATACTGATAAATGAAAGCTTCATTAAATCAATAGTTGAGATAAAATAGCTTCCTTCATATAGTAGCATATAAATGTAAAAAATAACGAGTATTAGGGAAACAAAAAATAAAATAAATGTAATAATTAACCACATTATTCCGGTAAATTGAACGGCTAAATAAATATTATAAAAAACAAATCCTAAAGTGAAGAGAAAAAGTAAAAAATAACAGTTACTTCTTTTAAAATGTGCTTTCCATGATTCAAATGCTCGTTTAACGGTGATTGCTTGATAATTCATGCCCTCTTCCAAAATGAAATCAGTCATCATTTGGAGTGCTGGACCAACACCAAAAATAATCCCTCCAGCTAAACTAAATAAAACAAACAGTAAATTTAGTTTGATTACTGTCCAGGAAAGGTAAAACAACCGTTGAATCCCTGTACTTTCCATCTTCCTCTTCCTTTCTATTATGTAAAAGGCTGAGCCAAAAGCGCTCAGCTAATGCCTCAGCCTCCTGTGATTATTTTTGAGATTGGATATATTCGTCTAATTGTGTTTGCATTTCTTTTTGAACTTTATCCCAGCCAGCTGTTTTTAGGTCATCCATTAATTTTGGAAGTGTTTCTTCTGGATCAACAGTTCCTGTATTTAAGCTTGCTGCGTAACGATTCATAACTGTAGCAACGTTAGTGATTTCAGTTTTCACTTTATCATTTACAAAAGTAAAACCAAGAATTGGTGAATCTTTTGCTTCTTCGATGCTCTTGTCACGTTCTTTAACCATTTCTTCAGTGACAGATTCTTCTGGCCAAATGATTAAGTTGTTTCCTGTGTTCCAAGCACTCAAATGAGTTGTTGGTGTGTAATCTTTCAATAATTTCACGCGATCATCGCCAACTTTTTCATATTGTTTGCCTTCTTCACCATAAACAAGTCCGTTTAACAATTCTGGATTGCTGTTTAATAAGCCTAGCAATTCAACAGATTTTTCTTTGTTTTTAGACGTATTTGCAACAACATAGTTAGCCATTTGCGCTTGTGATGTTGTTTTTAATGGTTCTGTTAGTGGACGAGAAACAAGTGGTTTACCAGCTGCTTGTGTTAAGATTGTATCACCATAATCCATAGGTCCTTGTGTTTCTTGACGCATAAACCAAGTATTGGTATTTAAGTCATATGGTGTTGTACTTGTAGCAGCATCTGTTGGAATCAAGCCATCTTTATACCATTGATGCAAGACTTTTAAGTTATTAATCATGTCTTTGTCGGCATATTGGTTAATAATTTTTGGTGAGCCAGTATCAGTTGTTTTTACTGCAAATGGATATTGGTTACCAATAGGGAAGTCATAATTACCTGTTGCAAAGAATGTTTGGCCGATAGCAAAAGCAGCAATATTTGGTTCTTTTTTATGGAATTCTTTTAGAACTTCGGTTGCACTTTCATAACTACCATCAACTTTACTAATATCTAAATTGTATTTATCGACATATTCTTTATTAAAAGTTAAAACTTGTTGACCGTAAGAGTTACCTAAAATTGGGAACGCATACAGTTTTCCATTGATCGTATTTCCTTTAATATAGTTATCTGGTAATTGATCATAGGCTTCTTTGGCATATTTAGGTGCTAAATCAGTTAAATCAGCATAGGCGCCTTTTTGTGCATTCGTTGCATAATTTTGTGCTAATGAAATATCATAGCTTTCACCAGAAGCAACGATTGTTGACATTTTTTGGTCCCAATCGCCCCAACCAACAAATTCCATTCTTAATTTTGCCCCAATTTTTTTCTCGATAATTTTATTCGCATTATCGATTAATTGGTCATAATTATCTGGTTTGTCCCCAACACGATACATTAATAACGTTGGTGTACTATCATCACCTTTTGACGCTGCATCTTTTGAAGATTTACCGCACGCGCTTAATCCTACAGCTAAAGCTGCTGCGCCAGCTACGGCTAATCCTTTTTGCCATTTTTTCATTCCTTATTTCCTCCTGTACAATTTTATTCTTTCACGCCGCCGATTGTTAAACCACCCACGAAATATTTTTGGAAAAATGGGTAAGTTAACGCAATTGGTAACGTAGATAAGACAACAATCGCCATTCGAGCCGATTCACTTGGTAGAACGCCTAACCCTTCTTGTGCTGCTGCACCCATATCCGTACTTCTTGATAAGAACTCTAAGTTGTTTTGAATTTTCATCAATAAATACTGTAATGGTACCAAGGTATCTTTTTGAATGTAAAGTAACGCATTGAACCAATCGTTCCAATAACCCAAAGCCGCAAACAAACTAATTGTGGCAATCCCTGGAACGGCTAGTGGTAACACAATGCTGACAAAAATGCGCATTTCACTTGCGCCATCAATACGTGCCGATTCAATAATACTGTCAGGCACGGTTTTCTTGAAAAACGTTCGCATCACTAAAATATTAAATGGTCCTAAAGCTAAAGGCAAAATTAACGCCCAAATTGTATCTTTCAATTGCAATAAGTTTGTCATTACTAAATAGTTCGCAACCATCCCTGGTGAAAATAACATTGTAATTAACGCAAACAATGTAAAGAATTTTTTAAATGGAAAGTTGGAACGAGAAATGACATAGGCATATAATGACGTCATTGTTGCATTGACAATCGTCCCTGTCACCGTAATGAAGACCGTTACCCCTAAGGCATGAATAATGCGTTGACTCATTGCCCCTTGGAAAATGTAACGATAGGCCTCCAATGAAAATTCTTTTGGCCAAAACCGGTAGCCGTTTGCTGCTAATGATCCTTCACTTGTCAATGAAATCATAATAACAAAGAAAAACGGAACCACACAGGAAATAGCAAAAATAGCAATGACAATATTGAAAATCAAATTCGCTGTCGGGTTGAAGGATCGAACGTTAACGCTAGTGACTTTTTTCTTTTTCATAATCCTTCCTCCTAAAATAGTGCTGAATCTGGTTCAATTCGACGAACAACTAAATTCGCAATTAATAACAAACATGCCCCAACGACAGATTGATATAACGCTGCAGCTGCCGTCATGCCTACATCACCAGTAGCCGTTAAGCCATTGTAAATATAGGTATCTAACACACTTGTCACGTTGTAAAGCGCACCTGAGTTTCTTGGTACGATGTAGAACAAACCAAAGTCTGCTCTGAAGATACCGCCGATGTTTAAAATTAATAAAACAGACATCATTGGTAAAATTTGTGGAATCGTAACATTTTTTATTTGTTGCCATTTGTTGGCACCATCTACCATCGCTGCTTCATAGTATGTCGGATCAATCCCCATCACAGAAGCATAGTAGATAATACTGTTGTAGCCTAGACTCTTCCAAACATTTAGGAAGACAAAAATTACTGGCCACCAACGTGGATCTGCATACCAGTTAATCATTGTGCCGCCATTACCAGTAATCCATTGATTCAAAATCCCTTTATCTGGACTTAAAAAGGCATAAACAAAATAGTTAATAACCATCCAAGATAAGAAATATGGTAGCAATGACATCGTGTGATAAACTTTAACCAAGCGACGATTTCTTAATTCACTCATAATAATAGCAAAAGCAATCGCGAAGAATAAGTTAAAGGCTAAAAAGACGACATTGTACAAAATGGTGTTTCTAGTAATTAACCAAGCATCTTTTGACGCAAATAAAAATTTAAAGTTTTCAAAACCAACCCAAGGACTTTCTCTTAGACTAGCTAAGAAACCATCTGGTGAAATATGAAAATCTTTAAATGCGACCACATTGGCTAAGACTGGTATATAGAAGAAAAATATAAACCAGATAAATCCTGGTAACGCCATAAGGATTAAGGCCTTATAACGCCATACATTTTGAAAAAACCCGTTTTTCTTCTTCATTCGTTTCGCTCCTTTCATAAATATAATAGCGTTTTCATAATATCTTTTTAAGGAACAAATTATAGGATTTGAGAAACAAATTATAGATTTTGTGTCATTTTAAGGTAAAAATTTACCGAAATGACTGTTCTTTGTGAAAACGTTTATCTGATATTTTTTTTACAACTGTTTAAGAACCTTAAAAACAATTGGCTAAACCTCACTCATAAAGCGATTTTGCTAGCGTGTATTTGTTTTATAAAATCTGAGAACTTGATAGTTTCACAGAGGATATCCTCTAATTATTTTTGAGGAGGACTATTTTTGAATTTTATCCGTAAAAAACACTAGAGCAATTCGTTTAATTGTAGTTTATTTTTTTGCAGTTTTAATGCAAGCTGGTTCTTTATTATTACTAGCTATTTCACTACTATTTTTCTATTTGCCTTTATGCACACACAATATGTTGGATTTCTTGTTATAAATCAAAAAGAGTTGACGACATAGGTCATTTTGACTTATGTCGTCAACTCTTAAATTTTCAGCTAATTAGTCGTTCTAAAACAATCGATTTTGTTTACTCCTCTTTTTCTTTGTTTCTCTTTATAACATAGAGAATTAATACAATTAAGATCAGTCCTACACCCAGATACGCAAATATTTTTTGAACTTTTTCTCCTGTTTTTGGTAAATAGGATGATTTAGACGTTTCTTTCTTGTTTATGGCAATTTCATTTTTACTATTTTTTGTAGGTTTGTTCTGGTCTGTAACAACTTTTTTTGTTTCCTTTTTATTTTCCGCTGGTTCTTCGGGTGTAATAGGTACCTCTGGTTCTTCTGGTGGATTGATGCCATCACCTACTTTGGCTTTGTTGAGAATTGTTTCGCCCGCTTTGGCTTCTTCGTTAACGATCACTTTGAAACGAATACTCCGTTCTTTCGTATCGGTGATACTTGGGTATTCCGCTATGATTGTGCCGTTGGTTTCTTTCAAGCTGGTAGGTTTTGGTGCATCACCGACACTTGTTAGGCTATCTTTGACATACGTCAGTCCTTTGGGTAGTTGGTCTGTGATAACTACTTTGTTTAGGACACCATTTTCGATGGTATTGCGGAAACTGATTGTGTATTCGATCGCTTCCCCTAGTTTTGGTTTAGCGTTATTAACAGTTTTTGTTCCGGTTAGTTTGCCTGCTTTTACTCGAGGTGTGATTGGTTCTTCGGGTGTAATGGGCACCTCTGGTTCTTCGGGCGGATTAACTGTGTCATCTACTTTGGCTTTGTTGAGAATTGTTTCGCCCGCTTTCGCTTCTTCGTTAACGATCACTTTGAAGCGAATACTCCGCTCTTTCGTATCGGTGATACTTGGGTATTCCGCTGTGATTGTGCCATTGGCTTCTGTCAAGCTGGTTGGTTTTGGTTCATCACCGACACTTGTTAGGCTATCTTTGACATACGTCAGTCCTTTGGGTAGTTGGTCTGTGATAACTACTTTGTTTAAGACGCCATTTTCGATGGTATTGCGGAAACTGATTGTGTATTCGATCGCTTCCCCTAGTTTTGGTTTAGCGTTATTAACAGTTTTTGTTGCGGTTAATTTGCCTTCTTTTACTCGAGGTGTGATTGGTTCTTCGGGCGTAATGGGCACCTCTGGTTCTTCGGGCGGATTAACTGTGTCATCTACTTTGGCTTTGTTGAGAATTGTTTCGCCCGCTTTCGCTTCTTCATTAACGATCACTTTGAAGCGAATACTCCGCTCTTTCGTATCGGTGATACTTGGGTATTCCGCTGTGATTGTGCCGTTGGCTTCTTTCAAGCTGGTTGGTTTTGGTTCATCACCGACACTTGTTAGGCTATCTTTGACATACGTCAGTCCTTTTGGTAGTTGGTCTGTGATAACTACTTTGTTTAGGACGCCGTTTTCGATGGTATTGCGGAAGCTAATTGTGTACTCGATAGTTTCGCCTAGTTTTGGTTTAGCGTTATTAACGGTTTTTGTTGCGGCTAGTTTGCCTGCGTTCGTTTCTGGTACCACAGGCACCTCTGGTTCTTCTGGTGGATTAACTGTGTCATCTACTTTGGCTTTGTTGAGAATTGTTTCGCCCGCTTTGGCTTCTTCGTTAACGATCACTTTGAAGCGAATACTCCGCTCTTTCGTATCTGTGATACTTGGGTATTCCGCTGTGATTGTGCCATTAGCTTCTTTCAAGCTGGTTGGTTTTGGTTCATCACCGACACTTGTTAGGCTATCTTTGACATACGTCAGTCCTTTTGGTAGTTGGTCTGTGATAACTACTTTGTTTAAGACGCCATTTTCGATGGTGTTGCGGAAACTGATTGTGTACTCGATTTCTTCCCCTAGTTTTGGTTTGGCGTTATTAACGGTTTTTGTTGCGGTTAGTTTGCCTTCTTTCGCTTCTGGTACCACCGGCACCTCTGGTTTTTCGGGCGGATTAACTGTGTCATCTACTTTGGCTTTGTTGAGAATTGTTTCGCCCGCTTTGGCTTCTTCGTTAACAATCACTTTGAAACGAATACTCCGCTCTTTTGTATCGGTGAGACTTGGGTATTCCGCTGTGATTGTACCGTTAGCTTCTTTCAAGCTGGTTGGTTTTGGTTCATCACCGACGCTTGTTAGGCTATCTTTGACATACGTCAGCCCTTTTGGTAGTTGGTCTGTGATAACTACTTTGTTTAAAACGCCGTTTTCGATGGTGTTGCGGAAGCTAATTGTGTACTCGATTGCTTCCCCTAGTTTTGGTTTAGCGTTATTAACGGTTTTTGTTGCGGCTAGTTTGCCTGCGTTCGTTTCTGGTACCACAGGCACCTCTGGTTCTTCGGGCGGATTAACTGTGTCATCTACTTTGGCTTTGTTGAGAATTGTTTCGCCCGCTTTCGCTTCTTCATTAACGATCACTTTAAAACGAATACTCCGTTCTTTTATATCGGTGATACTTGGGTATTCCACTGTGATTGTGCCGTTAGTTTCTTTCAAGCTGGTTGGCTTGGGTTCATCACCGACACTTGTTAGGCTATCTTTGACATACGTCAGTCCTTTTGGTAGTTGGTCTGTGATAACTACTTTGTTTAGGACACCATTTTCGATGGTGTTGCGGAAGCTAATTGTGTACTCGATAGTTTCGCCTAGTTTTGGTTTAGCGTTATTAACGGTTTTTGTTGCGGTTAATTTGCCAGTTACTTGTTCGTCCGCAATTTTCGCTTCTACTATATTAGAAGTTTCGTTGACTTTTGCAGATGTTAAAATATCTACTGCCTCAACTGTTGCGCTATTAGGCACTAATTCATTTGCTTTTGCTCGTTCATTTATCTGCGCTTTAAATTCGTAAATTGTTTCAGCTGTATCAGCTTTGTAGCTACCTCCTTGTGTAGCAGTTGCACCATTGCCGACACGGACTATAATTTGTTTATTGGTTTCATCATATTCAGCTTGATCATCGCCTGAAGCATCCGTTTTTTCACCAGAATTTGGTCCACTAATAATTTTTAAAGAGCCTGGCAAATAATTTAAGCGACCATCTAGTGCATCCTTCGAGACTGAATTTATCGCTTCAGAATCAGCTTTTGTATTTTTTAGTGAGACACGATACGTGATTGTTTCACCAACTTTGTAAGTTTCTTTTGGTTCCACAATTTCTTTCTTAATTTCAAATTCAGGCGTTTCTGCGTTTACAGCAAAACCAATCGCATTCGTAGAATAATCGTCACCACTACTTGTTGTTCTAAAATTAATTTGGTTTTGTCCAGCATTTAAAACACCTTCGGGAATTGCCATACGATCGATATCAATATCTAAAAAATTAGGATGATCCGGCGCAAATTTCCCTGGATACTTATCTACCATATGTTCATCGTTATCTGTCACAGTTGCGTTCATAGCATTATTAACTGGATTGAGCGTGTTCGAAATATTTACCCAAGTTCCTGCGCTATTTTTAATTTGTGCGTTGTCTCCAGTCCAGTATTTATCTCCTTGAACAGTAAACCAGGTCACAATTGGATCAAGATTTCCTTTTTTTGCTGTTAAAAAGTTGCTCATAGTAAATTCATTATTGGTTCCAGCAGCATTACCACGTGCTCCATAGTAAATACTAAAAGCTCTTGACTTACTTGCCTGATCCTTTGTAACAACAAACAAACTCCAACCACTAAAGTTATAATATTGATATTGACCATTTAAACTACTTGTCATAGGAATATCTGCCAACGTATAACTCCCTGTCGCACTTTTATCCCCTTGTAAAATTGAAGTTACATCTGCATAATTAGAAAATCCAGTGTTATTGTACCCGAAACGTTGTCCTGGGTTTGTTGCATCTTGATCGATACGATGGTACCTTTGGGGCGAAACACGCTGTACGGTTCCATTTGGTGTAGTAAATTGAACTGGTGCACTAATTTCTTCATCAGAAAGATTTGTTCCGTAAGCAGGGCCTTTATATCTAGATGCACTCCAAAATAAGCCCGCCCAAGCAATCTCTTTTGCACCATTTAAATCAATATAAGCCCGACTAGAGTTATACGTATTTGGATCATTGTCAACATCTGCAAATTCTAAAGGAAAATTGTTAATTGCATAACCACTACTTGCTCCTCGTGTGTTTAAAAATGTTTGCGCAGCCGCCGTATTTTCATTCGCAATTTTTAAGTTGGTATTTCCCGTTGAAAAAAGTTCTCCTTTATGAACGCTTTGATAAATCGGTGTATTAAACCCTCGACCAGGTGTTGGTGGCACTAACGGACCAGTAGGTTGCGCCTTTAATGGAGGTTGCTCAGGACTTTCGGTAGCCTGTGTTAGTGCTGTCTCTTGAATACTTTCTGTCGCCTTTCCTGCTTCAGGCTTTGTTTCGTTACTAGTAGTTGCGGTCATTTCATTTGTAGAAGAGGCTGTTTCGTTTGCCTGATTTTCTACTTTTGTTTCTGAAGTTTCCTGTTTTTCCTTCGAAACAAACTCTTTATCTGCTAGCATATCTTTACTAGGTAAATCAATTACTAGTGTCCCTTTTTCATTGTCTTCTATTAGTACGCTGACCAATAACTTGCTCGACGCTTTTGTAGTTATTTGCCCATTTATGGTAATCTTTCTTGTCGAATTTGGTTGAAGGTTAAGCAGTTTAATATCGGTTGTTTGATCTTTCTCATTTGTTTCAACCTTTGCTTTTTCTTCTAAAGACGTAGGTCCTCGCTCTTCGCTTAAAGTATCTAATACAAATTTGATTGGACTATCATTGTTATTTTTTTGTTTTAAAATGAGATTTTTGATTGGTACATCTCGTGTATTTGTTATTTCGTAAGTGACCGTTTTAATATCTTCTTGAGACGATGTATCTTCTATCTTCCCTATTACTTTGAGCCCGTCTTTTTCAACAGTCTTCTCAGCATCACTTGTTACTTCTTGAGCAAATGCGTTCATCATTGGTAACAAATTTAAAATAAACAGCATGGTAATCATAAGGTAACTCACAAAATTTTTAACTGCTTTATTCATTTACATTCTCCTTCGTTCTTTTCATTTACTTAAACAAATCATCTTCAAACAACTTTTACAATTACTAATTGTTTCTCAACATCCACCTCCATAAAATACTTTTCAACCTTCAATTCTTTCTTTATTTAGCTACAACAACTTTTTTTAACGTACGATTTTCCGTTTCTCCTTATAATCAAAAAGTAACACATTATATTAGCTAAAAAAAGAAAAAAACCCGATATTTCAACAAAAAATCGTGAATTAAATAACACGTTTTATATGAAGCAAATATATTGACTTTCCCTAAAAAAATACAAATATAGGTAAGTTCTAGCTTTAAGAGTAATTTTTTTATTGTTTTCCCTTTAATAACATTCGTTCTAAATTGTTTTAAAAACTAAAACTTTTTTCATGTAATTTTCATTACATTTACCAAAAAAAGAAACTAGCTTAGCTACATTTGCTATTGCTAGTTCCTTTTTTTAATTGTTTTACTTTTCCCCTAAAATTTCAATCCAACCATAATAATATTCAATATATTGATTTTCCTCTTCTAGTTGTGTCAAGATATGCTCTCCGACAACGATGCCTGTTTCAAATCCTTGTTTTGCTAAACGCTTTTTTACTTCTTCGATATTATTCAAACGGGTATCTTGTGTATTGACTTTTAAAATAAAGCCTTTGTATTGGCTACTTGATTCTTTGAGCCAAATCACTTTATCTAAACTTTTTTTATTCACATGATTTGCCAAACAAATCCCATACGTCAGTTCATTGGATTCACTTAAATCCCCGTAAATACCTAAAGTTGAAATGTGTTCCATGTAAACTTTCATCTCTTCTGGATCCTCAATATCAACAACAACAATTTTATCAAAAGGAATTGGTTCATCTGAAAAAACCAATGTTTCTAAATCAATTAACGCGTGTAAATGTAATTTTCTTTTCTTAATTTCTTTGTATTTATGTTGAAGCCTTTTTATTTCTTGCCCCAGTTGTTCTTCTGTTGCTTCCATGGTGGCATAGAGATCGGTAGGTGTCTTTTTATATAAATTCAACATATCTTTGATAGGAATCCCCATTTTTCGATAAAAATCAATATCATATATTTTGAACAAATCTTCTAAATCAAAGGTTCGATATCCGTTTTCTTCATTGCGTGTTGTACTAATCAACCCTTGCTCGTCCCAATAACGAATCGTGGACTTAGGGATATTTAACAACTCAGAAACATCTTTTATTGTGTAATTTTTTTCCATACTGTTCCCTCCATCAAAAAGTTTAGCATTTCTACTGTTGACATTCAAGTTACTTGAACGTGTACAATGACTCTTTGTAACAGCTAAAACGGTATTGTTTAAGGAGGAATTTTCATGAAATTAATGAAAGAGTTTATTAAAGAAAATAAATGGATTGTTCTTGCGACAACTTTAACCATCTGTTTGCAAATCGCAGGAACCCTTGGCGTCCCTAAATTAGTTGGCAAGTTGATTGATGTGGGCATCGTTAGCGGTGACCAACAAGTAATTAAAACGATTGGCATACAAATGTTTCTTGTGGCATTCATTGGAACAATTGCCGCAATTATTTCTAGCTATTTGTCTGCTTTAGTAGCTGCTAAATTTGGTTTTCAAGTTAGAGGATTGTTCTTTAAAAAATTTCAACAATTCTCGATGAAAAATGTTGATAAATTTGGTTCAAATTCTTTGCTAACTAGAATGACCAACGATGTAGATAATGTTCAAACAATGATTGTGCTGTTTTGCCAATTAATCTTTCCAGCGCCTATTATTAGTTTATTTGCCTTAGTGATGACATTTTCTTATTCAGTTTCACTCGCTTGGGTAACATTGGCTTCCATCGTATTTTACTTAGTCGTTGTTTATTTTTTAATGAAAAAAGGTACCCCTTTATCTTTAAAAATTCAACCAAAAATGGATCGAATTACTACGACTTTACGAGAGTTCTTTACTGGAATTAATATGATTCGTGCGTTCAATAATCAAGATTTTGAAGAGCAGCGAACCAATCAAACATTTAAAAATTATGCTGAACGCATGAGCAAAGTGAATCGAATCTTTGCTTGGATTACTCCCGTTGCCTTTTTATTAATGGGCGTTGTGTATGCCTCTATTTTGTGGTTTGGCGGTAATTTAGTGGCGGTAGGCACCCTACAAATTGGCACCGTTACAGCTGTGATTGAATATACGCTTCTAACTTTGGCCTACTTAATGATCGCGGCTATGGTATTAGTTGTCATTCCACGGTCCGTTGCTTCCTTGAATCGCTTGCAAGAAGTTTTGTCAGAAGAAATTGAAATTAGCGATCCTCACACTGAAGCAACCATTGCTTATCATCCTGAGAAAGCCTTGATTTGCTTCGATCACGTCACGTTTCAATACACAGAAACAGCTGATCCTGTTTTAGAAAATGTTAGTTTTGTCATCCCTAAAGGAAAAACAACGGCGATTGTTGGGGCAACTGGCGCTGGTAAAAGTACTTTAGTTAAGTTACTTTTACGAATAAATGAGGTCACAGCCGGCACGATTAGCTATTCTGGCACAGATATCCGCTCATTATCTCAGCAAACGATTCGTAAAGTCATCAGTTATGTGCCACAAAAAGCCTTTCTTTTCAGTGGGACAATCTTATCAAACTTATTAATGGGAAATGCCAAAGCAACTACAGAAGAAATAAGAACGGCACTAGAAATTTCACAATCTTCTGAATTTATCGATTCCTTACCACAAGGGATTGAAAGTTTCGTAGCACAAGGCGGGTCCAACTATTCTGGTGGTCAAAAACAAAGAATGTGTATTGCACGAGCCTTAATCAAACCGGCAGACGTTTATATTTTCGATGATAGCTTTTCCGCATTAGATTACAAAACTGACGCTGCTCTACGTGCCGCTTTACATGCACAAATGTCGGACAAAACTTTACTCATTGTTGCTCAACGGTTAAGTACAATCATGAACGCTGACAATATTATCGTCCTAGATGAAGGAAGGATTGTTGGTCAAGGCACCCACGCTGATTTACTTACCACTAATAGCTATTACCAAGACTTTGCTAAATCGCAAGGTATCTTACCCAAGTAATTAAAGAAAGGATGTGACTGCTTGAAAGAAAGTTTTCTTTTCAAGCCATACAATGAAAAAAACAATGAATCTTCAAAGCTTTAAACGTTTCTGGAAAATGATTAAACCTGAGCATCCAATCTTTTATGGTCTAATGATCTGCAGTTTAATTGGAAACTTATTAATTGTTGCCATGACCTATATTATGGCAATCGGGATTGATAACCTCTTAGAAGCTATCAAGCGTGTCGGGCTCAAAGGTATGACACTTCCTTTAGTTGAAGAAGCGCTCTTAGGTCCCGTCTTACTTTTAATTCTCTTTTCAATCATTAGTAGTATCACTTCTTTTATTCAGGAACGAGCAATGGCTTCTTTAAGCGAACGGGTTACTTTAAGAATTAGAAAAGAAGTGACAAAAAAGTTTAAAACTTTACCAATGGCCTTCTTTGACAATCACCAAGTGGGCGATATCATTAGTCGTTCAACAACTGGCTTAAACCAATTGTCACAAGTTCTTTTAACAGGCATCAACCAATTTTTCACTTCCGTCGTGACTATCCTTTTTGCAGGAATCATGTTGTTCTACATTGATGCAAAATTAACCATTTTAGTGTTGCTGCTAATTGGCGGCAGTACTTTCATGACGACAAAAATAGCGAATAAAAACAAGGTGTTTGCTGATCAAAGTCAAGCTGAATTAGGTCAATTAAATAATAAGATGGAAGAATATTTAGCAGGAAATTTGGTCACAAAAACCTTTAATCAACAGCAAAATGCTGAAAAAACAATTGATGCTGTTAATCAACAACATTATCGTGCCTTTAAAAAAGCACAGTTTCTAAATTTTGCGATTTATCCAGCTATTCGTTTTATTAATCAGTTGGCTTTTATTATTAGTGCTATCTTAGGCGCAATGCTCGTTTTATCTGGTGGTATTACGATTGGTTTCTTGCAAGCGTATTTGCAATATATCAACCAAATTTCTGAGCCGATTTCTACCGCTTCTTATGTCATTAACTCAATTCAAGCAGCGATGGCTTCCATTGATCGGATTTTTGTTATCTTAGATGAAGCTGATGAACAGCCAGAAGCAACTCATTTAGAAACTATTTCTTCTCCTAAAGGAGCCATTGAATTTAAAAATGTTCAATTTGGCTACACACCAGAAAAAATTTTAATGAAGAATGTTGATTTTTCTGTTCAACCGAAAAAAACAGTGGCCATTGTAGGACCCACCGGCGCTGGTAAAACAACATTAGTCAACTTATTAATGCGTTTCTATGAAATAAATCAAGGTGCCATTACTTTTGATGGGATTGATATTACGAAACTTTCTCGACAAAATCTAAGAAATTTATTTGGCATGGTTTTACAAAACACTTGGCTATTTGAAGGAACCGTAGCAGATAATATTGCCTATGGAAAAAAAGATGCTTCTCGTGAAGAAATAATTGAAGCAGCTAAAATTGCTCAATGTGATCATTTTATTCGGACCCTTCCTCAAGGATATGACACAATTATTTCTAGCGAAAATGGTGCATTATCACAAGGGCAACAACAGTTATTAACCATCGCCCGAATCATTTTAGCAAATCCGCCCGTTGTTATTCTCGATGAAGCAACTTCGAGTGTGGACACACGAACAGAAGCCCATATTCAAAAAGCGATGGAAACTGTCACAGAAAATCGAACAAGCTTCGTTATCGCTCATCGATTATCCACGATTGAAAATGCTGATTTAATTTTAGTGATGAAAAATGGCGATATTATTGAAAAAGGAACGCATCAGGAACTATTACAAGCTCCGACTCTTTACGCCAGCTTATATAATAGTCAATTTCAAACCACTTAAAAAGAACTGGAACAAGTCATTCTTCTTTTGACTCGTTCCAGTTCTTTTATTGCTTAGAAATATTGAATTCCCATTGCTTTTTTGACTTCTGTTAAGGTTTGTGCTGCCACTTTTTCAGCAGCAAGACTTCCTTTATGCAACATTTCCATAATCGCTTCTGGATTTTTAGCCAGCTCTTCACGACGTCGACGAATCGGTGCGAGTTCTTCTTCTAAGACATCAATTAAGTAACGTTTAATTTTCACATCTCCTAAACCGCCATGACGATAGTGCTCTTTTAATTCTTCAATATATTCTTTCTCTTTCCCAAAGACATCCAAGTAAGTAAAGACCATATTTCCTTCAACTTGTCCTGGGTCCTCTATACGAATATGATTTGGATCGGTATACATACTCATTACTTTTTTCTGTACCACTTCAGCTGGATCTGAAAGATAGATACCATTGCCTAAAGACTTACTCATTTTTCCGTTGCCATCAATTCCTGGCAAGCGTCCCATGCCTTTTGGTGGTAACACAGCTTCCGGTCTAACTAAAACTTCACCGTACGTCTGATTAAAACTATGCACAATTTCTTGCGCTTGTTCCAACATTGGTTTTTGGTCTTCCCCAACTGGGACTAAGTTCGCTTGAAAGGCAGTAATATCAGCAGCTTGTGAAACGGGATAAATAAAGAATCCTGTCGGAACACCTTCCCCAAATTTTTTTTGCTCAATTTCTGCTTTGACCGTTGGATTCCGACGAACACGTGACGTGGTCACTAAATTTAGATAGTACATTGTTAATTCAGCTAACTGTGGAATTTGCGATTGGATAAAAATTGTTGTTTTCGTAGGGTCTAAACCAACTGCTAAATAGTCCAAAGCAACTTCTAAAACATTGGCTGAAACTTTTTCGGGATTTTTTGCATTATCTGTCAATGCTTGTAAATCTGCAATCATGACAAATAATTGATTTGTAGGGTCTGCTTGCATTTCTACTCGTTTTTTTAAGGAACCTACGTAATGTCCTAGGTGCAATTTACCAGTTGGACGATCACCTGTTAAGATAGTATTCATTGTCTACACACCTTTATCGTTTACTTTCATTTATTATTTTACCTTGTTTTAAAAAGAATGAATAGTAGGCAATAGAATATTTATTGATTCTAGATAATCGAAGAGACTAGAAAGATTGCAAGGTACAGCAATTCTTGTTCCAGTCTCTTCAAACAGTTTATTTATTTTGTGACTTTAATTGAAAATTGTGCAGTCACTACCGGTAAAACTTTGCTTGTTACTTTGATTTGATAATTTCCTGCAGCAGTCGTTGCTTCTGTCCTAATCAGACCGTTTTCATCTACACTTACTGTATTGCCAGCATCTGGTGTAACCAACTCATACGTTACTTGCGAGCTCCAAGCATCCGTTTCTGTGTGCGGCGCTTGACCAATCACTTTAGATTGAATTTGATAATTTTCGCCTGATTTTATAGTGGCTGTTTCTGTAGCAAATTGAATTCTTTCAGGAATCGCATGAGTTTGCACGACTTGGAAAATTTTTCGTTCATCAGGATTCGCAATTCCTATTTTTTCTTCTACTGCAGCAGGGAACTGGTAAGTACCTGGCGGGCTACTTGGCGAATAATTACTAACATCGTCATCCCAAGAAATAACCTTCAATTTCGTTTCGCTACCATCATCTAATTTTGCAATTACTTCAGTTGGCAAATTCAGTTCGCCTCGCGAGGTGCCTGTTAATCGATCCAGCGTAGGCAATTCCTTGAATCCAACAATATGTTTAGCGGTGACTTTTACATTGGCAATAATTGGCATTGAGACACCTGCTGCTCGTCCTACAACAGTGAATGTTCCTTCTTTTTGATAAGAAGATGCTGGAACTTCTGACCAATTGACAGTCACTTCTCGTTGTGAACCATCCGAATAAAAAATAGTTGTTTTTTCTGGTAGATTAGGGGCTTGACCCGCTTCTGTCGTGACCTCAATCGACTCATGTTTGACTTCGAAAACATTCGATAAAACAATTTTAGGAGCTAAACTATCCTCTGTTAGCTGTTGACCAGTTGGCAAGGTCAATTTGCCTGCTAAAAAGTCTTGATAGGCCTTTTGTGCGCCTTCTTTTGAAAAAGCATCAAACCCAGCATTATCAGAATCATAACCAGGCAAACGACTGTCTGTAATCGCTAATAAGAAACTTAACTTGGCTGGAATTTTCTCACCACTTTGAATTAGCTTCCGTAGATAGTTACTAATATCAATAGAGATTGTATTTTGATTATTCATAATTGAGCTATTTGTAAAAGATTGTCGAGCAATAAATTCTTCATTTGGTACATTTAAATTATTTGGACCATTGTTCCAAGTAATGGTGTTACTCATCCAATTAGTATCTGTTCCATAAACATCTACTTGGAACTGCGTATTTTTCAAACGTTCATCATTTGTATTTCCAGCACCATTCCACGCATCATAACGCATCACATTTAGTTCTAAATTGGCACTTTTTAGTGATTGATAGTTCTTCAATTCTTGTGTATCAATTTCAACGTAAATCCGGCGATTATACCCCGCAGAACTAGCATTTTTTAATTTTAATGCGTAATTGCCCGTATAGTTTACTCCATAAGGATATTTATAGGCGTCTCCTGAACTAATGGCAGCGGTACCGCCTGCTATAGCAGAGTATGCTCGGTTACCATCACTCTTTTGAACATAGGCAGTTTGAGCTGTTTTTAGTTTAACGGTGTCTTTTCCTTCACCAAGTTCACCCTCAAAAGAGACCTTGGCTGTTACTTTGACAGCATCTATCGGTAAGCCGATAACTGTTGCTGCAACTTCAACTGTGCCTGCTGTATTAATTTTTTCTTGAGGGATTGCTTCCCATTGTAACTTAAATTCTTTTTTGCCTGTCGCAACCACTTCTTCATTAACGACTTCTTCGTACGTTAATTCAACTTGCTCTGGCAAATTAGGATACACACCTGTTGCCGAACTAATTTCTAACACTTGATTTTGATAACGAATACTTTTTTCAATTGTGGATGCTTGTTGCGCACCAATATCTAAAACTTTATTTTTCAAGCTATTTCCAAAGAAGTCTTCGGCCGCACTGTTCACTTCCGACAAGCCTTTACCAATCGCTGGAGAGGTTTCTTTTAACTGGAACATTTGTGCTCGCTGACGTAAGCGTTCTTTAGAAGTAAATTCAACCACATTATCTTTTGTTGGTTTCAATGTCGTAAATTCTTGCTCTGCCAACTCTTTCACTTTTTCAGGGTTATCTGTGATTTCTAATTGTGGTTTTTCAAAAATGTTTCCACTTGATACTAATTTTTCAACAGTTGCACCACTTTTTTCTGTAGCAATTTCTTTTGGCCAAATAACATTATTTTTGAAATATTTTTCTGGATTATCGACCATTTTACGTTCAATTGGTTGTGTCCCATTTGTTGGATAATTAGATAAGAATTTTAATTGTCCGGTACCTTCTTTGTATAAAATATTATTGTAAAAATTGGCTACTGTACCACTGTTGTCAGAACTATTTCCTTCACCAAATAATGATGTTGAAATGCCGTCGCCAACATAAATCGTATTATTGTGGATAGTTGGCATTGCCGCTCCATCATTTTTCACCCAATAATGGAAAATGCTTTGTTCTTTATAATTGTAGCCACCAGCTCCGCCTGGATTGTCTTTACCTGTTCCTCGGTTACCACCGCCGTCATTAGCTGAGATATTGTACCGAATAACCGAATTTTTTTGATCAGACATAAGCAATAAAAAGCCGCCAGTATTATGATGTGAATAGTTATATTGATAAATAACATTGTTTGACTGCATGTCCACATCATAAGCTTCGGCATCGTTAAATCCATATTTGATTCCGTATACTTCGTTATATTGGAACAGTCCGTCATCTACAGACATTGCCCAAACGCCCGCGTAATTTTGTGTACCATAATCAGCATTGCACATTCGGACAGCAACATTTCCTTCGACGACTCCGCCACTTTTGGCTTCTGACAAGACAATCCCGTCGCCAGCAATATCTTCTAAATAGTTATTACGAATCGTAATATTAGAAAACGTTTTGTAGAAAGTGTTGCCTCTTGAGGTATCTGAATCAGCTTTTGTTCGAATTCCTTCAAGTCCCACTCGTTGAATCACATTATTTTCAATCAAAATATCATTAAATCCAGTCGTTGTTCGATGATCATTGGCTGCCGTTACTACATTGCCATTCTCATCAAACCAACTTCCTAAAACAATAATTCCACCTACCGCTTTTAATCGTTTGGTTGCAGTATTCCCACTTAGATTCAAATAATATTCTGTTTGAACATCATGAACATAGTTATTCCTTATCGTGACACTATTGAACGTTCGATTTTGTTCATATCCTAATACTAATATCCCCGCTCTTTGAGCATCTCCTGGTTTCTTATAGCCTTCGAGATTATCTAGCTCTGGTGTATTTGTCACTTCTAAATTTGAAATATCCCAATATTCTTGGTTCACTAACTGCACGGCCCCTGAGATTGCACGTTTGAAAGTCCCTGTGCTGTAGGTGCCACCACCGTTAATAATCGGACGCCGTGTTGTTTCAAAAATGGTTTCTCCTTTGTCATTCGTATCATAAAAATCAATGACAATCTTTTGTGCCGCTGTCCCATTCCCTTTTGGATGCAACAATTGGTTATTCCAGGTACTTTGCGCATTCAGCAGAAGATGGTCGCCTGGCTGAAACTCCGTCTGATTCACTTTTTCAAAATCACGCCAAGCACTGGCTGGAGACTGCCCATCATTGGCATTATTTCCTCCTTCCCCATCCACATAGTAGGTCGTCCCACTTTGAGCGACACCTACTGAACGAAAAAGTAACGGTTGATCACTCACTGTTTCCCCATAAGCAGGAAGACTAAATAATTGAAGCTGGGAAAAAACAAGCAAAATAGAAAGGAAGATGGTTACACTTTTAAAATACGCTTTTTTTCTCATTTTCTGCTCCTTAACTGTTTTTATTTTGATAATTTTGAAAAAACTTTTCTCTGTCTTTCTCCAACAAGTCTACTTTGGTTGCTTGTTGATACGTAGCTAATTTCTCTTTGTAGCGTGTGTTGATATAGGCATTTTTGCCAAATTGTGGTGCTTCTTCAAACTGTAAAAGTTGCCCTCCTTCCTTATTAAAAATATAAAAGTATTGGTTTTCGTGGTATCCTTTCACCACGGTACCAACAGCTTTTTCACTAAGAATCTCCCCAACAGACAACGAATAAATATCCTCTTTTTGGATTTCTGCACTCTTCAATTGATACGATTCAATAACAAGATTAGGTAATTTATTTTGCCACTCCAATAACGTCTCCTCATAAGATAGATTCGGAGAGATTGCTTCGGCTATTTTTTCTAATTCTGCTTGCTTACCTGAAAAATTTGGAATTTCAATTGCTTCAACAAAGTAATCGGTCTTTTTATATTTATCATCCAATTGCTCAAAGGCCTGCCGCAATTCTTTTTGCGTTGGCTTTTCTTTCTCCATTAATTTCTCTTTTATTTGGTCCTGTAATTGTTGATCTTTTGCATCTAAAAATTGCCAGAGCGTTAAACTGCTCTTTTGGTCTTGCCATTCTTTTTTTTCTTGCCCAAATGTTTGTGAGTGGGCTATTTCTAACTCCGTCGCCAGTTGTCTAATCATTTTATGTTGTACTAAATCCTCCATTGCAACCTTCAGTAGTTCCTGAGCGGGTGATTTTCCGTTATACGTTTTGCGCCAGAAATTTTTTCCAAACGAAGTTAAATTATTCTGATCAGAGAATTGCTTCGCTACACGATTCATATTTTTATCGCCATAAACAATTAATTCTTCGACTTGGATTGCTTCGTTATTAATCATACTTTGCTGGCTGGTAGTAAAAATAACGAGCACAAAAATAGCACCTATCAAAAAGCTATTTAAAATAATTATTTTTTTCTTCATTCGTTCGCTCCCTCCACTTTAATAAACAAGGCAAGAACAAAATAAGCAACCCCACCTTCATTCATTTTCCTGAAAATCGAGATTACTTATTATGTAAAAATTATTTATTCTTTTTTTGCTTTTCATGCAATTTCCCAGTATTTAAATAAATAATCCCTAGGAACAGGACAGGGGTTACAACAAACCCAAACTGTGGCTTCAAAAACATCATTGCAAACATTGAGAATAGTAAAAAAACATTTAGACAGCTGACATACCATTTCCGCAGTCCATAGTAAATTGAAATCCGAAACACATCTTTAAAAGAAGCTTGCGGGTTTCGTACTTGAAAATACCAAGCATTCAGCATAATAGCTAACCCAAAAATTAGCAGAAGGACCATCAATGGAATAAACCATTTACCAATCGTTGTTTTGGCAAAAAAGAATATATCTGTCACACTGATGATGCTACTTCCTAAGCCAAGCAAGCTGATAAGAAAGCCTCTTAACCCAAACTGACGAAACTTTTGGAAAAAAGTTTTAAACGGATCCAGCTCCTTTTCTTCTTTAAAAGTATCGATTAAGCCTAAAAGTGCAATCATCCCTGCCCCCATCGGCAGCAACGTTACTACAAAAAGTGGGAGGTTTCGTGGATCAATGTCTAAGCTAATCACCGCTATAAAAAAAGGAATGTTCACTAAGAGAAGCCCTAGATTACCGATAAATAAAATGTAAAGCCAGCGAAAAATTTTCATATAGATATTATTATCAAAGGTTTGCTTAGTAAACATTCAAACTTCCTCCTAATTCTTCATTCCAGATGTAGCAATACCTTCAACAAAGTATTTTTGCATTGCTAAAAAGACAATCCCTACTGGTAAAATAGAAACCACTGATGCGGCCATGATTAAGGCATATTCAGCATCAAATAAACCGACGAACATTTTCAAACCTAACTGAATCGTTTTATTCTCAGTAGAAGATAAATAAATGAAAGGTCCCATATAGTCATTCCATGTATTCACAAAAGTAATAATCGTGAGACTGGCTAAAGCTGGTTTGGTTAATGGTAAAATAATTTTCCAATAAATTCCCCACTCACTTAACCCATCAATCCGCGCACTTTCACATAGTGAATCTGGAATACTACTGTAATATTGTTTCAGTAAAAAGACTCCAAATGCATTAAATGCTTGTAATAAAACAAGTGACCATAACGTGTCAGTCAAACCTAATTGACGCATCATAATAAATTGTGGAATCATATACGATTGCCAAGGAATAGCAATTGTTGCGATGTACGTAATAAAAAGTGTATCTCTTCCTCTAAAATTCATTTTTGAAAAGCCATATGCTGCAAAGCTTGAAGTAAATAGTTGAATAATCGTAATCACAATACTTAAAAATAACGTATTTTTAAAGAAAGTTAACAATGGAATGCGTTCCCAAATAACGGAATAGTTTTCTGGATGCCAACTTTTAGGAATCCATTGAATTGGAATGGTGAAAACTTCATTGTTTGTTTTAAATGATGCTGAAACCATCCAAATGAAAGGAACCAAAGTAATTAACGCAAGTAAAGTTAAGAGAATGATTACAAGGATCCCACCAGGTGTGACTTTTTCTGCTTTTTTCGTTTTTGCTTTTCGAGTATTTTCTTTTTTTGAAAAAGTTGCTTCCATCTTTTCTCCTCCTAAACTTTCTCTTGATGTTGATTCCATTTAAATTGGGCCACAGTAATCGCTAGAACGATGATGAATAAGACCATCGCAATGGCTGATGCATAACCAAAATTAAATTTGACAAAGGCTTCATTGTAAATTTCGTAAACTAACACATTCGTTGCACGTCCTGGTCCACCACCAGTCATAACTTGAACTAAGTCAAACACTTTGAAACAGTTAATTACAAGCATGATAGTCACGAAAAAGGTCGTTGGTCGTAGTGAAGGTAAGGTAACATTTAAAAATTGATTCCATTTACCCGCGCCATCCATTGACGCTGCTTCATATAATTCTCTTGGCACACTTTGTAAACCAGCTAAATACAAAATCATATAATACCCCATAAAGCGCCACACACTAACGATGATAATTGCTGGTAAAGCCCAAGTAGAACTAGATGTCCAGCCAGGAGGATTTTCAATAAATAATTTCAAAAATTGATTAATTGGTCCCATTGTTGGATGAAATAGCATATTCCAAACGACCGCAATCGCAACTAATGACGTTACATAAGGAAAGAAAAAAGCCGTTCTAAAAAATTTCATCCCTCTAATTTTACGATTCAACAAAATCGCTAGTCCTAATGAGCAAATCAATGTTAACGGAACAACACCAATCGTATAGATAAACGTTTGTTTTAACGAAATCCAAAACGTATCATCATGAATCATTTTGGTGAAATTTTTCATTCCGACAAATTCAGGAGTTGAAAAAGAATCCCAACTCATAAAAGCTAAAATCAGTGAACAGATAACCGGGATTAAAGTGAAGAGGAAAAAGCCAATAAAGTTTGGTGCGATAAAAGATAACGCAGTCCACGTATTTTTTCGTCTCAATTTATTTGCTGTTTTTGTTTTTGAAGTAATTTCCATAATTGTATTCTGTTAAGTGAACTTAACAGGCCCTCCTTCCAAACTCAAGCTACATTCTTTATTTAAAAAAATAAGCTGAAATTCATTGTAGGTTACTCATTTCAGCTTATTTTTTTCATCAATCTTTTGTGTTTTTGCAGGAAATAATAGTTAGTCTATCTCTGCTTTGACACGTTTTTCCATGTTAGCAATACCATCTTTTGGTTTTTCGTCGCCGACCATAATTAAATCATGTTCTTCTTGTAATACTTTATCAATTGCGGCACCGTTTTTATCAGATGGGAATTCTAAATTAATTGTATCTGGGTTAAAGGCTTTTTGTGAGACTTCATCTGAAGGCATTCCTTTTCTTGCAAAGTAGATTTTATCAATTTCATCTGTTTTATAAGAAGGAACCACCCCTACTTCTGCTAAAAGTTTTGCACCTTCTTTACCTGAAGCAAAGTCTAAGAATTTTTGAGCAGCTTTTTGTTTTTTACTGTTTTTATTAATTGCAAAACTTGTCGGTGAGCCAAAGGTAGTTGCTTTGCCTTTTTCTTGTTGTGGTATTTCGGCAATCCCCCATTCGACATTTGTTTTGCCATCATCAATGTTTGTTAATAAAGTCCCCATGTACCAGCTACCCATGTACATCATCGCCGCTTTTGAATTTTCAAATTGTGATTGATACGTTACTTTTGTTGATTTTGCTGTTCCAAAATCCATTTGTGATTGATCTTTTTGCATTCTCAATGCGCGATCATAATAAGTTTCCATATAATTGTATTTTGGTTCAATCAAATTGGCATTGTTTTGAGCAGCAGCAATCGCTTGAACGGTTGAGCGCCAAGTATGTTGATAGGCACCATATACTTGTTCTTCTGGTTTAGATAATTTTTTCGCTAACGCTTCATATTCATCCCAAGTTAAGTTATCGGGATAGGCAATTCCGGCTTCATCAAACATTTTTTTATTGTAATACAATACCCAGAAATCTGTACGGTAAGGCTGAGCATAGGTTTTACCATCGATTTCATACATCTCGTAACTTGCTTTGGCAGGTGCGATATCTAAATCTTTAACGTGATCGGTTAAATCCACCAATTGATTGCGTAGCGCGTAATTAGAATATGAAAGTAAGTTTTTCATGGTTAAAATATCCGTCGTATCTCCTGATGAAAGCATCGTTGTTACTTTTGTGTCATAATCATCTGAAGCAATGTCCACCGGTTCAATAGTGATATCAGGATTTTCCGCTTCAAAAGCTCTGAATAATTTCTCAAATTCTGGGGTCGTGTCATAATTCCAAGTAGTTACTGTTAATTTTGTTTTGCCATCTTCACTCTTTTCAGTTGCTTTCTTTTCACTTGAACCACCACATGCTGTTAAAGTTACTGCCGCCACCGCTAACAACGCTGCCGCTGTTAAGCCTTTTTTCCAAAATTTCATTTGTACTACCTCCGCTATTTATTATTTTTTAGGAGTTTTCCTCCATGAATTACCAAAAAGAATACCAGCTTTTCGCTAAACGAGTTAACGCTTCCAAATAAAAGTAGTCGCCCCAAATCATGCATTCATCGACTCCTGTATTTGTTTTTTTATCATAGACACCATGAAGCAATAGGCCGTTCGACTCTGGTCGTAAAACCGTTGTATACTTTTCCGCTAATGCTTGTAATAGTTCTAGCGCAACCTTTTCATAATAGCCATGTTTTTCATCATTTAATGGAAGCTGACGAGATAATTCTAGTAAGCCACATGCAGCAATTGCAGCAGATGAGCTATCACGTTCTTCTTCACTCCCTTCATTGAAAATTAAATCCCAGTAACAGATTTTGTCCTCTGGTAATTCTTGAATAAAGTAATCAGCAACATTTTTTGCTGTTTCCAGAAAACTACTATCTCCTGTATATAAATAACTTAACGTAAAGCCGTAAATTCCCCAGGCTTGGCCGCGAGCCCAACAAGAATCGTCTGAATATCCTTGTTGCGTCTTACCGTATAAAGCTTCGCCTGTTTCCGTATCAAAATAATACGTATGGAACGTGGTGTGATTTTCTCGCACAATATATTTTTGTGTTTGTTTCGCATGATTGTAGGCAGCTTCATAATACTCTTGCTTGCCAGTCATTTTTGCTGCAAAGTATAATAATGGTAAGTTCATTAAACAATCAATAATCATTCTACCTCGTTGCTCTGGATCGTCTAAATTCCCCCAAGCTTGAATAATCTTGGCTTTTGGTGAATAACGTTTCATTAATAAGTCCGCAGCTTGCAAGGCCATTTCTTTTGAGGCCTCATGACCATTGACTTGATAATCGGCAATTGCTGTTAAAATATACAAAAAGCCTATATCATGTGTTTCCAGCTCAATTTGTTCATCCAAGCGATGTTGAAAAGAAGCCATCTGTGTGGTAATCACTTCATCGAACTCTGTTGAATTTGTTAATTCCTTTGCTAAAAATAACATTCCTGGCCAAAAGCTGGCCGTCCAGTCAATATTTTCTTCAGGATAATAAATTTGATTTAAACTTGCCGCGGGTGGAACTAATTCTTTAAATGTCTCTAAATTTCCTCGAACTTTGTTTAAAGCAAAACTGATTTGCTTCGGCAACCACTCAATCTGTCCATTTTCTGTCATTGTGTATTTCTCCCCCTAATTCCCCAAAATTACAACTTTTTCTTCAACTAAAAGCTGATTTTCTTTTAACCTAACTTTAACTGGCTCAATTTGCTCATTCGGTAGTACGCCTGTCACCAATGAAATTAAAAGATGTTTCCCTTTCGACAAGTTTGCTTTCAAATATGGCAACTCCGTTAATGGATAAAGTAAATTTGTATTCGGTTCTGTTCGAATAATCGCAGCTTCAGAAAAGCCGTTGATATTTTCTACTTTTGACACACCTTTTGCATTTTTTACCTCAGCCATTTGATCAGAAACACAAGTGACCTTTTCATCGAAGAGCGGGATTGAGAAGCCACCTTCATAAGCCACTAATGCACGTTGTGTCTCAATTTCGTGGATCCGTAAATGTTGGCCTTCTAATGGTACAATTGTCGTTTTGATTGCTACATCGGACCAAGGATGCCATTGATGAATGATACGATCATCAAGAATTTCGTACTGATCATCTAATCCTTTCGTGCGGAAATAGTGGTCGTCTTCAGCTAAAGCCAAGCAATTATCATAAGCACCTTCGTAATACCAATAATCACTCTTTATAGTACTGAAACCAAAATGGGAAGAATAAACAAATTTACTATATTTATCATGCGCATGAGCTTGATAATTAATAAATTGTCCCGCTGGAAACATTAAACCATGTGTCCCTGCATCATTTACTTGATAGTAGTTCCGACTTTCTGGTGAAGGTAAGTGTTTTTCTGGAAAGCTAATAGGCTGTGTTTCTGCTTGCCAATAAGGATGATCTTTTGGAACCGCTAACAAAATAAATGTTTTAAAGGCCCAATAAGGTGAACCAGGACCATTATAGCCTTCGGCAAAGACCATATTTTGATAATCATAACCTACCGACAATAATCCATCTGTTGTAAAAATATCTTTGTTCATCCATTGATGAAGATGTCGGCTGATTAGACCTTTGATCTCACCCCACGGCAATGCTTCAACATCTGCAAAAACTAAGGCACTAAAAAATGACACTTGAGCAAAACGATACGTTAAGCTACGTCCGAAGGGAATCGCTTCTCCTGGCTGAGTAAACCAATATTTAAACTCTTGCGCGAACAAAGTTGCTCGTTCCTTCATAATAGCCACTCTTGCGGTATCTTCCGGGGCAAAACGACAATACAATAAACTATAATAATGAATAGCAAAAGAAACATAATAATCAACTTGTGTCTCGACTCCGTCATAATACCAACCATTACCGACATAAAAACGATCAATTACAGCCAAATCAACAGCAATCTGTTCTTTTGAATACGGCATTTCACAATGTTTCATCGCTAAATTCAGCAACACTCTAAAGAAATGCCAATTATTTGGCGGAATAATGTTTTCATTGGCTTGTATCAGCCAACTGTGTAAATTGTTTTGCTGTTCTTTTGTTAATTGGTCCCACGTTTTTTCTTTGTTTAACAAAAGAAATGTACTTAATGCTGCCATCTCAACAATCAATTGATCATAATCTTTTGTTTTTCCCCAATAAGATGAACTCTCAGGATCGGTTCCTTCGATAATTCCCGTTAGAAATTCATTCAAATACTCACTTTCATTTTGCGTTACATAAGGACCTAGTCCCCATAATGGTCGTAAAAATGCCTCCGCATCACGTGTTCCTTTAGAATAAACTGTCCCGTGTGTCCCTAAATCCAGATGACCTTGATATTCTCGATCAAAAAACAATTCCAGTGGCGCTAATAAATCTTCAAATCCTTCTGCAACTTCTTCGTATGTTTCAAAAGGATTCTGTCTAATTCGTGGCTGAATCATGATTCTCCTCACTTTCAATTAATGTCCCTTTCAAAAAGCCGTAATATTCTCCGTAAACTGTCACTTCGTCACCAATCTTCAATTTTTTCTTTTGCTCATTAAAAACTTGATATTTACTAGAACCACTTTTCAAAATAAAACGATCACCTTTTTTTATTAAACTGGAACGACTGTCACTCTCAACAATCTCCCCTTTCAAGGAAATATATTCATTTAAACGAACGTCACCATTTTGTAATTCTGTTTCTGAATAAGACTGTGCCGTTTCCTTTAGATTTTGAAGAGACTCTTCATCAAATTCTTTTTCACCGGATTTACAACCTGTTAAAGCAAGTAAAATTAGTAAAAAAAGTGAAAATCTTTTCACTAAACCACCTTCTCCATCGAATTAAAGCGCTTTCTTTGACTTTATAGTATATTTTTTTAGTCAAAAAATCAATAGTTTTTGCTAAAAAAAAGTAAAAAAAGCTTTTTCTTGCTTTTTTTTACTAAAAAGAAATATACTATATGCTATAATAGTACTTGAGAAGGAGGCATTTAGAATGGCAACTATTACAGATATCGCAAAAGTCGCGAATGTTTCAATTTCAACTGTATCGCGAGTTCTGAACTATGATCCAAACTTATCCGTTACAGAGGAAACCAAGCGAAAAATTTTTGAAGCAGCAGAAACCCTGAATTATACGAAATATAAAACTAAAAATAAAAACAAACAGCAGGAGCAACTGACACCTAACCTTTCCGTACAAACAGCTCCGCAAGAGCCTTCGATTGCCGTCGTTCAGTGGCGTTCAGATGACGAAGAACTAACGGATATTTACTATATGTCGATTCGTTTAGGCGCTGAAAAACGGGCCGAAGAGTTAGGTTACAATATTCTAAAAGTTTCTCAATTGGAACAACATAACCTTCAAGGGATTGATGGCATTTTGGCAATTGGCAAATTCACTCAAAAGACGTTACAAGAGTTGCAGCAACTGCATCCCAATCTTTGTGTAATTGGCAGTAATTTCCCATTGGAAGAATTTGATTCTGTAAATACTGATTTTTATCAAGCAACCGAGATTGCCTTAACCCATCTTTTGGAATTGGGCCACGAAAAAATTGCCTTTATTGGTGCCGAAGAAAGCGAAAATATGTATGGTTTCCGTCGCTATAAAACACCGACAACCAATGCTTATCTTGACATTATGCAGCATTATCACTTGTTTAACGAAGATTATTTTATCTTAAAAGAAAATGGCATGTTGGATGTCAAAACAGGGGAACAATTGACAGAAGAAGCGTTAGAGAAATGGGGAAATGATTTACCTACTGCGATTCTTGCTTATAATGACGCCTTTGCAATCGGTGTGATACATACGTTAGCCGCACACGGTATAAAGGTTCCTGAAGAAATTAGTGTCATGGGGATCAATGATATCTCTATTTCTCAATATGTCTCACCGCCGCTATCCTCTGTCCATGCCTTTACTGAAGAAATGGGCGAGACAGGCATTAATTTATTGCACAAACGAATTCAAATGCCTAGCATTCCTCGTAGAGTCCTGTTAAACACAGAATTGGTTGTCCGCCAATCGACAACTAGCCCACGCCAGAAATAAAAAATAAGGACCGCTCCTATAAAGGAACCGTCCTTATTTTTTATTTGTTTTGACCAAATAATTCAATTTGTGTTAATGCTGGAAATGGTGATGGTTCATCTGCTTGAATTAACTCTGTTAGTATCACCCACTCCACTGCCCGTTTCGCAAAGGTAAAGCTCTGGCGTTGCTCAGTCTTAACAGTTTTAAAAACTTCATGTGTACCGTCGGAAAATTTTAAAGTCACTTGTTGCCAATAATTATCATGAGGAAAGTCCGCTCGTAATGTTAAGATCACTTTATCCAACAAGACTTCACGCCCAAATTCAATTTTTAATGCGGCATCTAATTGCTGATTAATCCCCCATGATTGATAAGGATACGGCCCATGATAAAGATTAGCGAAGGTACCGTCAATCGCATTACAAGCAAAAAAAGTAGCATCATTTCGCGTTTCCACGTTGGCAGATGCATGAGGATACGCACCAGTAAAATGTTGTAAATCATGCGGATTTAACGCCCAATTACGATAACTCTTAATTTCTTCTTTAGTGGCAATACGCACACTTATATAAGGTTTCTTGGTTTCAAAACGATACGCTGCTCGCGCTTCGATAGCGTTTTCATTTTTTATGATTGGAAACGTCCATTTTTGTTCTGGAACATAAATCAAACTGCTATCAAGCGTAGCATCTAACTTCACCATTAAATAAGTATTGGGCGTATCTAAACAAACTTGAATCACATCGCCGTCTTGTAATTGACAATCCCGAGCAGCTAAACAAACAAAATCTTTTCCTGTAATAGTTAACTCTTTCAAAGAATCTGAATCATCTATCTTAGCTTTTCTAACTTCTTGTTCTTGATTTAAAATCGATAATGAAATACACGTCATATGCTTCCCTCCTAGTTTTACCTTTATTATATATTATTTTAGTAAATTAATCTATTTTTTACTAAAATAATGACTTTAGCTTTATTTCTATAAAAGTATTTGGTACTCACTATAAAACGTAAGATTTTGATTCTGCTCTTTTTGAACACAATAAAAAAGCAAGACATCAACCAAAGTTGACTGATGTCCCACTCTCTAAATCTTACTTTTCGATACTTGCGAGTATCTTCTCTGTGTTCATATAACGAAAATCTTCTTGATCGATAAAAACAACCTGCCCCTGACAGCCTTCTAAATATTTTTCCACTTTTTCTTTGACACGAGCGACTTGTGGGGTCAACATTAACACATCATACTCTTTATAACCAAGTTTTTCCTCAATCCGACAAACAGGCGCATAATCTAAATCATAAGATAACTCTTTTTCCCTAATTGCTTCAAGTAATTTTGAAACTAACAGCGATGCACTAATTCCTGTCTCACAAATAATCAATATGTTTTTGCTCATAAACTTCTCCTCATTCATGAAATATTTTTATCTAGCAAATCCGATTGGTGAAAATGCTGCATAGGTTAGGATAACCACGACAACTAATATACTTGCGACAAGTTTTGTATGTTTCCAAGGTTCAATATTTACTTTCGTATCAAAAGAATTTAAAACAAATTCGCCATCTGGTTTTATTTTAGAAACTACTATTAAAATAAGAATGTCTAAGAAGAAGAGCAGGCTTAAGACATATAAAAAATGGATATCTTTCAAAAATACTTTTGATAGCGCATACAAAATAATGTGGATAGCAATTGTCATTTTTGCTCCAAAAGCAGTTGCTTTTTTGGAATAAAACGCAAAAAGTATAATCACTAACAATGGCATATTGTATAATCCATTAAACTCTTGAACAAATTGATACAATCCAGCTGGTGCAAAAGAAATAAACGGTGCAACGATAATTGAAATAATCCCTACAATAACTGTAACTGTTTTTCCCGCACGAGCAATTTGTTTGTCATCTGCTTTCTTATTGATAATTGGTTTGTAAAAATCTAGCGAAAACAGAGTCGAGGTTGCATTTAAAGCCCCCGCAAAGGAAGATAAAATTGCCCCAAAAATAACTGCAGCAAAAATGCCGAAAAGCATTTTTGGTAAAACTTCAGTTACTAAATATGGATATGCGTTATCAGGATTGGACATCAACGCATCCCCAAAAAGATTTCTTGCAACAATTCCTGGAAATACTAAGAATAATGCGCCAAACACTTTGAAAATCCCCACTAAAAAAGCCCCTTTTTGTGCTTCTGCTAAATTTTTTCCTGAAAGTGCTTTTTGAACAATCATCTGATTGGTACACCAGAAATACAAATTATTAAACAACATCCCTGTAAATAATGTTGGCCATGGTACAACAGCAGAATCAATTGCACCTACAGAGTTCAGTAACCATGGTGTGTTTTCAACAACCTGTTCAATCCCACCAATAAAACTGCCATCACCCAGTTTCATTAAACCTAGTATTGGAACCAACAAACCACAAACCAATAAACCAACGCCATAAATCGAATCGCTATTGGCACTTAAAGATAGGCCGCCAATCAGCAGATAAAGAATCCCAACAATACCAATCACCATCGCCACAAGAATGATTGCGACAATAGGTTCGACACCCAGCAGCTCATCAATATGAAAAATCTTATTGAATACTAGTGACCCAGAATAAAGAACTACTGGTAAAAAAGAAATCATATAGGTAACAATAAACAAGATTGAAATAATTCGTTTTGTAACTGTATCATAACGAATTTCAATGAAATCTGAAACCGTATTAATACCGTATTTAAAATATTTTGGTAAAAAAATGACTGCCAATGCGACAATTGCAATTGCAGCAGTTACTTCCCAAGCCATAACTTCCATTCCTGCATGATAGCTTTGACCGTTTTGTCCAACAATTTGCTCTGTGGATAGGTTGGTCATAATAATTGTCCCAGCAATCGGTAAGGCTGTTAAGCTTCGGCCACCCATGAAGAAACCTTCTGATCCAGAAGTATCTACACTTCTGGATCGAGAATAGGCAAAAATCCATACGCAGATGACAATTACTAGGAAACTGATTATTGAAAATAGATTCATTGTCTAGCTCCTTCTCGATTAGATTAAAGATCGGCGACCTTTCGGATATAGTTTCGTGCTTTGACGGCATATTCAAACGGATTGGCTTTGGCAGGATCTTGTTCCGCTTCAACTACAATCCAACCTCTATAGCCACTCTCTTCGATTGCTGACCAAATTGGTTTGAAATCAATCATACCATCCCCAGGGACTGTAAAGACGCCTTTTTTCACGGCCTTTAAGAAGCTATCTTCTTCTGTTCTGACTTCCTCTGCCATTTGTTGGCGAATATCTTTGAAGTGAATGTGTTTAATCCGGTCTTGATAGCGCTGATAGATTGCGATTGGATCTTCTCCTGAGAAGACAAGATGGCCAGTGTCAAACAATAATTTAACTTTTGTCGGATCCGTCATTTTCATTAATCGATCGATTTCTTCAGTCGTTTGGACTCCTGTCCCCATATGGTGATGGTAAACAATCTCCATACCTTTTTCATGTGCCAAGTCTCCTAGTTTTTCTAATCCTTCAGCTAGTTTTTGCCACTCTTCATCAGAAAAAATTGGTTTCTCATTAAAAACAGGAGCCGTCATAATTCCTTGTATGCTGTGTCCTTGTTCAGCCACAACAATAACCTTAGCATCCATTGCATGTAAGAAATCTCGATGTTTTTTGAAGTCTTCCGCGGTTTCTTCGAAAGGTTTTGTTGTTAAAAATGTACTAAACCAAGCACTCGCTACTTTTAGTCCACGAATATCTAAATATTGTTTTAAAACCTGTGGATCTTTTGGATACTTGTTACCAATCTCCGTACCTTTGAATCCAGCTAGCGCCATCTCACTAACGCATTGTTCAAACGTATTTTCGCTTCCTAGCTCTGGCATATCATCATTTGTCCATGCAATCGGCGCAATAGCTAGTTGAATTTGTTTCGCCATTATGTCACTCTCCTACTTCATTTATAGTTGTACCAAACGATTCGTATCAAATGATTCTTGACAAGCTAATGCAATTTTTGTTGATTGTAGACCATCTTCTGCATTAACTGCTGGTTGACGTTTTTCTTGAATACAGGAAATAAATTCTTGTGCTTCTCGAATGAATGCTTCTCTAAATCTTTCTGGAAAGTTTTGAGAGCAAGGTCGCACAACCCCTTGATTATTCATAACAGTCACTAAATTTTTTTCAGGTACTTGCGCTACTCGTAACATCCCTTTGGTGCCCATGATTTCTGTTTCGACATGGTAACCATGTGTAGCATTTCTTCCAGCAACTAGTAAAGCCATTGTTTTATCTTTAAGACTCATCATAGCTGCTCCGGTTTCCAATTCACCGACTTGATCTAATTCTGGATATGCAGCATTTTTACCAATTGCCCAAACTTGTTCTACCTCTTGACCAGTAAACCAACGAACCAAATCAATATCGTGAATCGCCATATCTAGAAATAAACCGCCACTATCATTGTTCATTGCAAACTTAACGAAGCTTTCCAGTCCATCACTCGGATCAATTCCATAACAACGGATTAACGTGACTTCCCCAATTTCCCCGTCTTCTACCATTTTTTTCGCATACTGATAAGATTCATCGTAACGGCGCATGAAACCTAACATAAATACTTGCTCGGGATATTTTTCAATAACCTCTTGTGTTTTTTTTATGTCCTCAATTTCAATTCCCAATGGTTTTTCAGTAAATACGTGTTTCCCATTTTCCATAGCTAAACGGACTTGTTCACAGTGGAATCCTGAAGGTGAAACAATAAAAACGGCATCAATTACAGCGCTTTGAACCATTTCTTCATAACTAGAAAACGTATACTTAACACCTAACTCCTTCTGTGCAAATGCTAATTCTGATTCAACTAAACTACAGGCGGCCGTAAGCTCACAGCCACTAACAGCAGAAGATAAATTTTTTGCGTGTACCTTGCCTAATCTACCTAGTCCTACGATTCCTACTCTAATATTTTCCACAAAACCCCTCCTTTTTTTAAGAATTATTTGGTATATAACGCTGGTTGTTCATCTATTTCAATCATTACTTTTTCCCCTGACTCACGAGATTCATGACAAGCCATCATTGTGATTGCTGCCACGTAGCCATCCCAAGCAGTTGGACCAACAAGTTTATCGTTTTTAATTGAATCAACCCATAACTTAAATTCGTAATCATACGCATCTAAAAAACGCGTTTGCCAGTCGGGCGAAATTGGTGTGTAATTTTTCTCCGCAGCTTTAATTTTGGTATAGGCTGGATCCGTCATTCCGACTTCTGCCGTTTCAAAAACTACGTCACACTTAATGTCGTAGCCAAAACGACAATTAACAAAAATTTCTAAATCAATTGTTACACCTGATTTCGTCTGGAAAATCAGTAATTGAGGATCATGTAAATCTGCATGTGTATGACTGGTTTTCTTTGGTAAAATCATTTGCACTGAGGCATAATCTTCGTCTAATAGCCAACGAAGAACATCGATTTCATGGATTGCAGTATTACTGATTGCCATTGGCGTCTTATAATTTTCATCAGCGCTTGGATTTCTATGCGCACAATGGAGCATCAGAGCTTCACCATACTGTTTTGATTCAATTGCTTCTTTCAACTCAATGTAGCCACGATCGTATCGACGCATGAAGCCCACCTGTACCAATTTTTTACCATAAGCGACTTCTGCATCTACAATTCGGCGACATCCTGCGGCATCCATTGCTAATGGTTTTTCGCAGAATACGTATTTTCCATGCTTGATTGCTTCCAAGACATATTTTTCGTGTGTTGGGTCCCAGGAAGTAACAACAACAACTTCCACTTCTTCAGAAGCAATTAATTCTTCGCCTGTTTTGAAAAATTGAGCCCCAATCTCCTCAGCAATTTTGCTTGCCGCTTCAACATTAATATCTGATACTGCTGTTACAAAAGCGCCTTGTGTCTTGTGATTAATTCTGTTAATATGTTCGATTCCAATCGCCCCTGTACCAATTACGCCTACTTTTACTTTCAATTATTTGTCCTCCGATTTCTTTATTTTATGCGCATTATGTATACGCTTACAATTTAATTTAGTCAATCATTATTTTCAGAAAGTCCTGTCTTACATTTGTACTAACAAAAGATACTTTCACCGCTTTAATCATAGAATCTTCGAAGCTCCTTTGACAGAGCTTCGAAGTAAAACTAGTTTATTTCGCTAGGAGCGTATCGAGCGGTCACAACTTTTCGATGTGTATAAAATTCTACACTGTCTTTTCCATTGGCGTGTAAGTCACCATAGAAAGAGTGTTTCCAGCCAGAAAAAGCAAACCAAGCCATTGGTGCTGGTACACCTAAGTTGATGCCTAACATTCCTGCATCAACATTCTCTCTAAAGTAACGGATAGCTGAAGCATTACTCGTATAGAGACATGAACCGTTAGCAAATTCTGATTGATTGGTCAGTGTAACTGCTGCTTCTAGATTTTTCACTCGAACAATTGAGGCAACGGGTGCAAAAATTTCATCTTGCCAAATCTTCATGTCCATCGTGACACGATCAAAGATCGTAGGTCCCACGAAGTAGCCTTTTTCAGGAATATTTTCACGGCCATCTAACAATAAGTCCGCTCCTTCATCAATACCTTTTTGAATGTAATCAAATGTTCGTTGCTGCGCCTCTTTTCGAATCACGGGGCCTAAAAAGACTCCTTCTTCCAGACCATTTCCAATTTTTATCGTCTGTGCTGCAGCCTTAAATTTTTCAACGAATTGATCTGCAATAGTTTCTTCTACAACGATCACCGAAGCAGCCATACAGCGTTCACCGGCTGATCCAAAAGAGCCACCGATAATGTCTTTTACTGCACGATCAAGGTTGGCATCTTTTAAAACGATAACATGATTTTTTGCGCCAGTTAGTGCCTGGACTCGTTTCAGATTTTTTGTTCCTTCTTTATAGACATATTCACCAACATTTTTTGAGCCCACAAAGCTAATTCCTTTTACTAATGGATCACGCAATAAAGTATTAACAACATCGTGTGCCCCATAGACAACATTAAAGACGCCACTTGGAAATCCTGCTTCTTCTATTAATTCAACAATTTTTTCCATCAATAATGGCGTTTTTTCGGAAGGCTTCAGCACCACCGTATTCCCTGCTGCTAACGCCATTGGGAAAATCCAAAACGGTACCATCATCGGAAAATTGAAAGGAGTAATTCCCCCAACAACACCGATGGGATAACGGTAATTGGTAATTTCAATATCTGTAGCCGCTGTGGATAGAGAATCACCCATTATTAAATTCGTAATGCTCGCTGCGTGCTCGACATTTTCAATCCCTCGCTGAACCTCACCTAATGATTCTGACAAAGATTTTCCATTTTCAAGCGTAATTAATCGTGCTAGCTCTTCTTTATTCGTCATCAATAAATGATGCAATTTGAAAAGATAGCGGCCACGAACTGGAACACTTACTTTTTTCCATGTTTGAAAAGCCTCATCCGCTACTCTGATTGCTTCTGCAGTTTCTGCTTCACTAGATAATGGAACATTTACTAATGCTTCTTCTGTTGCCGGATTGATCACTTCTTCAAATTCAGTGGCTGTACTTGTTACCCAGCGGCCACCTATATAATTCTTTAAAAATCGAGTCATTTATTTTCCTCCTAAAAAAAGTCTACTTATTTTTTATTTCTAATTGTTAGTCAATTCGTTCCGATTTAAAATCCACTCGTGTTTTTTCTCGTTATGAAACTTCCAAATTCGTTCAGGTCCTGCCATCACATTTAAATAATAAGAGGTGTAGCCATCTGGCACGCCGACAGGATGATATCCCTTAGGTACTTCCACAACATTTTGATGCTCTACAGTCATCGTTTCATCTATAGAACCATCCTCTGTATATACTCGTTGAAAAACAAATCCTTGCTCTGGATTCAGCTCATGATAATACGTCTCTTCTAAATAAGATTCGTCAGGTAAATTTTCTTGGTCATGTTTGTGTGGTGGATAGCTAGAAAAGTTGCCACCTTCAGTGTAGACTTCAACCACCAACAAACTACTGGCAGTGTCGACATTGTCTGGTAAAATGTTATGCACTAGTCGTTTATTCTGATATATCCCTCGTTTTTCAACTGTATTTTCCTCAGCGGTAATCACGTGCACTGGCAACGTTTTTTTAGCTGGCGAATAACAAAGGGCCAAACGAACAGTAGCAGAAGTTGCTATTAGTTCAAACGACGTTTTTGCTGGGATATAGATACTATCTGTCGGAATTTTTTCAAAAACAGAGGTTCGTTTACCTAAATTCTCGTACCATTTATCGTCCACCTTAACATTGATTTTGCCAGTTAATACGACGATACAAACTTCCAGTTCATTACCAGCTTCTTGATACATTGCTCCATTATCTAATTCAAGAACTTGAAACTCAATATACTGTAAATCAGTGTTGTTTTTTCGAATATTTTGAACTTGTCGAACACCGGGAGCTAGTTCTTTTATCAACGGTTGATGTTTCAATGTTTTTTTCAATTCATTCGCTCCTAACTTTTTGGTTGTATGACGAATACCTAATATTTTCTAGCAGTTGCAAGTTTTTCTTTTTTAACTTGGTATGCTTCTTGAATCGCTGGTTTTTCTGATACTTCAGCAACACCGACATTCCACCAACTACCATCGTAACCAGCAGTCATCGTTTTAGGAAGAACATTTATTTCAATCAATGTCGATTGCATTTGGTTTTTCGCGTCGACAATCGCCTGTTTTAGTTCTTCAATCGAATGGACTTGATACGCTTTGGCACCATATCCTTCAGCGATTTTAGCATAATTGATATTCATAATTTCGCCTTTGGTATTTCTAAATTCCGTCCCTTGACTTACGCCGCCATTCTCCATTTGCAGATTATTAATGCATCCGAACCCAGAATTATTGAACAGAACAATATTGATTTTTTTGTCATATTGTAATGCAGAGACCAGTTCGCTATGCAACATCAAAAAACTACCGTCACCGACTAATGCGTAAACCTCTTGATTAGGATTAGCAAGCCGTACCCCCATTGCACCAGCAATTTCATAGCCCATACAAGAATAGCCATACTCTAAATGATAAGTATTTTCCTTTACAGGATTCCACAATCGTTGCATATCTCCTGGTAATGACCCTGCCGAACCAATCACAATCGCATCATCTTCGACAAAATCATTCAGATGAACGAAAACCTCTGTTTGTGTCAGAGTTGTATTCAAAGAATCAGCATAATCATTTAAAATATCCTGTGTAAAGTGGTTTTTGATTTCCGGATCAAAATCTTTCCGTTTAAAATGAGTTGTTTTTAATCGCTCCCGCTCTTTCACCCATTCGTTCTTCAGTTCAGTGATTTTTTCACCATAAGCCGTCCGATATCCTTCAATCATTGGCAGAATTCCTTCTAAGGTTGCTCGAGCATCTCCCACAATTTGAAACGCTTCCATTTTGTAAGTCTGTGGTCGACTTACGTTAATATTTATCATTTTTGATTGTTCAAAATTAAAAATACTTTTTGATGCAGTGGTAAAATCCGTATAACGCGTGCCAATTCCAATAATCAAATCCGCTTGCTGAACAGCTTTATTAGCAGCCGAGGTACCTAAAATTCCCAAGCCTCCAAGATTATTTTCAAATTCCCATGAAACAGTTGATTTACCAGCATGTGTTTCAACCAAAGGTATCTGATGAACTTGAGAAATTTTCTGAAGGCTCTCACCTGCTTCTGAATACTTGCAACCGCCCCCCACAATAATTACTGGGTGTTTACTATCCTTTATCAAGTGACTAGCTGTTTCAAGCTCACGAATTGTCGGCATCCGTCGATCGATATAATGAACTCTTTTTCTAAAAAACTCTACTGGATAATCATAGGCTTCTGACTCAACATCTTGTGGCAAACAAATGGTGGCAGGTCCTGTAGTTGCAGGATTGGTCATAACTTCAAATGCTCGTAGCAATGCTGACATCAGTTGTTCTGGCCGATTAATACGATCCCAATAGCGAGAAACCGCTTGGAAAGCATCGTTGGTAGAAAAAGTTACACTTGATTCATGTTCCAACTGCTGTAATACGGGATCTGGTTGCCGAGTAGCAAACGTATCTGCTGGCAGAAACAATACAGGTATATTATTAGCGAAGGCGGTTCCAGCAGCAGTCAATAAATTAGCTGAACCTGGACCAGCAGACGCTGAAACTGCGAATATTTTCTTACGTAAACTTTGTCTAGCAAAAGCGATAGCAGCATGAGCCATCCCTTGTTCGTTTTTTCCACTGTAACTTTTTAAATGTCCCGGATCTTGTTCTAACGCTTGACCAATCCCTAAAACATTCCCATGACCATATACATGAAAGATTCCTTCCACATAAGGTGTTTCTTTTCCATCAATGCTGATATATTGTTGATTCAAAAATTTTAATAATGCTTGTGCTGTCGTTAAACGAATCGTCTTTTCCATTTTATCCACCTTAAATCCTAGCGATCATTTCGCCGTATATTTCCTTCTCCAGTTTAATGAACTCTTTTACTTCTTGCGTCGTTGGTAAAGAATCTGAGCAATTGTTACTTTTGACCATCATCGAAGCTTCCGCTGAGCCAAACTCCAAGCAATCGATAATTTCCCAACCTTCAAATAAACCATATAAAAATCCAGCTGCATAGCCATCACCACCACCAAATCCCTTGCGTGCCTCCACTGGAAATGGTTTAATTGAAAACTGTTGTTGATCTGCTGTATAAGCTGTTGAGCCTTTCATTCCGTGTTTAATAACGACTATTTGAGCGCCACAATTATGCCAAAAAACAGCGCTTTCATCATCTGTCATATTTGGTTGAATCAATCTTTCAGTTAAATCAAATTCTTCTCTCGAGCCCATAATAATATCTGATTCTTTCGCAACTATTGAATAATAAATAGTGATTTCATCCACATTTTTCCAATTGTATTCTCGATAGTCGATATCAAAAATAATTTTGACGTTGTTTTTTTTCGCTAACATCACAGCTTTTAACACGGCTTCTCTTGAAGGGCTTTCCGCCAAAGCAGTTCCTGAAATTAATAAGGCTTTTGAACGTTTCAAATAATCTTCATCGATATCTTCGACACTTAGTTGTAAATCCGCAGCTTGGTTCCGATACATTAAAATACTACTTTCTTTAGGTGATAGCATTTCTGTAAAAGTCAGACCCAACTTTTCGCCATGCTGTGCTTTACTTATCTGAGAAGTATCAATGCCTTGCTCATTAAAGTAATCAATAACATATTCTCCGAACTGGTCATCGGATACTTTCCCAATGAAGCCAGCTTTCATCCCATGTTTGGTGATACCCACGGAAATATTTGCAGGAGAACCTCCCACAAACTTTTCAAACATATGAACATTTTTTAAAGGCTTAAATTCTTCTTTAACTTGCTCATTATAGGCAGGGTTAAAATCGATAGCCACTCTACCTAAAAGAACTAGATCAAATTCTTTTGATTGATCAAAGCTAATATAACTCATAGATCCACCTCTTCTTCGTTCTTCTATTATTTACAAACGAATTATAGCACGCTTTCAAAATGCGTGCAACATTAAATTAGCACATTATTTTGCGTGCATTTCAAAAGAACGCAAAAAAAGAAGCATGAATTGCTTTACAGCAAGCTTCACACTTCTGTTAAAGATTATATTTTGTTTTAATAATGATATCTGTAAATAACATCTCTTCTGTCATAATTTTATTGTTCTGTAGTTGATTCGCTAATAATAGCAAAGAACGATAGCCCTGCGTAAAACCATCTTGATCAATTAGAAAATCAACTTGATTTTTTTTCAGCATCTCGATATTTTTCTCAGTTAAATCATAGATAATCACATACGGTCTGTCTTTACCTGCCCTTTTTTTCAACACACGAGCAATTCCTGCTTGACCTCCTGAAAACACAACGACGCCTTTTAAATTAGTATAGTTCTCTAATGTGTCACTTAAAATCTTTTCGACTTCATCGCTCGAATCAAAACTGCTTTGAACACCTGTTAATTTCAATTGTGGAAATGACTGTTTCAATTCTTCAACAAAACCAGCAACTCGTAAACTATTCACACTATTTCCAAAATATCCAGTAATAGCTAGGACATCTCCCTCTCCTTTTGTCAACATTCCTAATAATCCAGCAGCTGTCTTCCCGCTTTTAAAGTTATCCATTCCGACAAAGCATTGACGTTTACTACCAACAATGTCCGAATTGAATGTGATGACCTTAATGCCTTGTTCCGTAAGCTGATTGATTTTTTCCCTAATCGCCACACTATCAACTGGCATGATGGCAATTCCTTTTACACCAAGTTCTAACAAGCGTTCAAGTGCCTGTAACTGCGCCGCTTCATCGACCCCGTCTATTTCCTCTAAAAAGCAATCAATATTTCTTTTTTTTAGATCACCTATAACTGCTTGTAAACCTGATCGAATTGGAATCATAAAAGAAGATTTTGCCAATTGTGTCACAACACCTAATTTGATTGGTTCTTCTTTGGCCATCTTTTTTTTCTTCGGAACATAGTTCATTTCTTTCGCTATTGTTTTAATTTTTTCAGCAACCTCAGGATTGATTCGGCCGCGATTATTCAATGCTCGATCCACAGTTCCCCTAGATACTCCTGCTTTTTCAGCAATTTCTTTTATTGTTCCAGCCATTTGTTCTCTCCTTATTTACTTGATTTGCAAAATTATTTTGATTATTTATAAGCTTTCGTATGTATATACTATCACAATATAAAAAAGCACGCAATTTTGCGTGTTTTATTTTAAACTATAGTTTACTTTAATTTATATTTTCAAAAAAAAAAGCACCTCAGCTCAGACTGAGGTACTTTTTTGATAAGTTATTTCTTCGGCTCATCCTCATCCATTTTCAGAACCGCCATAAAGGCTTCTTGAGGAACTTCCACGGACCCAATTTGTTTCATCCGTTTCTTCCCTTCTTTTTGTTTCTCTAACAATTTACGTTTACGAGAAACATCGCCACCATAGCATTTAGCCAGTACGTTTTTGCGTAAGGCTTTAATATCTGAACGAGCCACAATTTTTTGACCAATCGCCGCTTGAACTGGGACTTCAAACTGTTGACGTGGAATTAGTTTTTTCAATTTCTCAACAATCGCTTTCCCACGCTCAAATGCGAAATCTCGGTGAACAATAAAGCTTAACGCATCCACTTTTTCAGCATTTAATAGAATATCCATTTTCACTAGGCGGCTGGTACGATAGCCAGCCATTTCGTAATCTAAGGATGCATAGCCTTTTGTACTTGATTTCAATTTATCGAAAAAGTCAAACACGATTTCAGATAACGGAATTTCATAAACTACGTTTACACGATAATCGTCTAAGTAATCCATTGTAATGAATTCGCCACGTTTACGTTGTGATAATTCCATTACTGCTCCTACATAATCGTTTGGCACCATGATTTGCGCTTTAACATAAGGTTCTTCCACAGATTCAATCGTTACTGGTTCTGGAAATTCAGCTGGGTTGTCAACAACAACGGTTGTTCCGTCAGTTTTATTAACGTGATAGATTACGGACGGTGCTGTTGTAATTAACTCTAAATTAAATTCTCGTTCCAAACGTTCCTGAACAACATCCATGTGCAGCAAACCTAAGAAACCACAACGGAAACCAAACCCTAAAGCTTGCGATGTTTCTGGTTCAAATTGTAACGCCGCATCATTTAATTGTAATTTTTCTAATGCTTCCCGTAAATCATTGTAGCGCGACGTATCAATTGGATATAAGCCACAATAAACCATTGGATTCATTTTGCGGTAGCCTGGTAGTGCTTCTGCTGCTGGATTGTCGGCCAAAGTCACTGTATCCCCAACCCGTGTATCTTGAACCGTTTTAATGCTAGCGGTGATATAGCCCACATCACCAACCATTAAATAATCACGAGCAATTGGTTTCGGTGAAAAAACGCCGACTTCTGTTACATCAAACGTTTTACCGTTACTCATCATTTGGATTTTATCCCCAGGACGAACGACACCGTCAATTACACGGATGTTTAAAACGACCCCCCGATAACTATCGTAAATAGAGTCAAAAATCAAAGCCTTTAAAGGAGCCTCAATATCGCCTGATGGAGCTGGTACATACTCCACCACTTGTTCTAAAATATCTTCAATCCCAATCCCTGCTTTTGCACTTGCTAAAACAGCTTCCGATGCATCAATTCCAATTACGTCTTCAATCTCTGTCCGAACACGCTCTGGATCAGCGGCGGGTAAATCAATTTTATTAATAACAGGTAAAATTTCTAAGTCATTATCCAATGCCAAATAGACATTTGCTAGCGTTTGCGCTTCAATTCCTTGCGCCGCATCAACAACTAGAACAGCCCCTTCACAAGCTGCCAAACTACGAGAAACTTCGTAGGTGAAATCGACGTGCCCTGGTGTGTCAATCAAATGGAAAGTATAGGTTTCACCATCTTTGGCTGTATAGTTTAATTCAATTGCGTTTAATTTGATGGTAATGCCGCGTTCTCTCTCTAAATCCATTGAATCAAGTAATTGATCTTGCATTTCTCGACTGCTAACTGTATTTGTTTTTTCCAAAATCCGGTCGGCTAAAGTTGACTTCCCATGGTCAATGTGGGCAATGATCGAGAAATTACGAATTTTCTCTTGTCTTGCTTTCATTTCTTTATTGTTCATTTTTTGCCTCATTTCTTTTAAGAAAAGCTAGCTCCCTGCTAGCTTCATTAATCAATTGTTATATTTTAGTTGCCTTTTTTATCAAATTATCATGTTTAAAGGTCTAGGATAATCAGCACTTTTCATTATACCAATTTTTGAAGAAGATTTAAAGCACTTCCCTTTTATTCTTTTGGTTTCGAAAGGCTAACAGAGTTTCGAAAAATTTGGTATACTAAAAACAGTAAATTTATTGGAGATGGAAAAATGGATGAACAAGAATTTCGAAAGCAACTGACCTTAAAGCCTGTTGAGGAAGAACACATTGATCAATTTAATGAACTTCTTTCCTATGTTTTTCAAGTGACTGAAGCAGATATTGAAGAAAGTGGTTTTGAAAACAAACGCGCATTTATCAAATCAAAACAACCGATTTTAGAACTTTCAAAAGTATTTGGCTGGTTTCACGAAAATCAATTAATTTCACAAATTGCTATCTATCCATGCGAAGTCAATATCCATGGCGCTTTGTATAAAATGGGCGGCGTTACTGGTGTCGGTACCTATCCTGAATATGCCAACCACGGTTTAATGAAAGACTTGATTCAAACAGCATTAGAAGAAATGCGCCAAGATAAACAGTGGATTTCTTATCTTTTCCCTTACAACATCCCTTATTACCGACGTAAAGGTTGGGAAATTATGTCCGACAAGTTATCTTTTAAAATTCGGGATACGCAATTACCAAAAACCGTTCCTGTTCCAGGAATGATTGAACGGTTAGCTGTCGATCACCCAGATGTCTTTGATGTCTATGCGCGATTCGCTCGTCAAAATCACGGCGCGCTCATTCGTAGTGCCTTCAACTGGGAAGAATATTGGCGTTTCGAAAACGAAGAAGAACGGACTGCTGCTGTCTATTATGGTGCCAATCAAGAACCTTTAGGAGTACTTTTCTATTGGGTGGCGGATGAGGTATTTCATATTAAGGAAATGTTTTACTTGAACCAAGAAGCCCGAAATGGCTTGTGGAATTTTATTACTGCGCATTTTTCGATGGTTTATTGGGTCAAGGGCGATATCTATAAAAACGAACCACTAGCCTTTCTTTTAGAAGACAGCCAAATTAAAGAAAGCATTGAACCCTATTATATGGCTCGAATTGTTGATGTCAAAGCCTTTTTAGAAAACTTTCCTTTTGAAAGTACAGCTAAGCCATTCCATTTTGTCGTTAAAGATCCTGTCGCTGAGTGGAATAATGGTATTTTTGGCTTAATTTGGGATGAAAATGATCAAGTGACCATTACGGATGAACCTCTAGGCACCGCCGTTCACTTAGATATTCAAACACTAACTTGTTTAGTCATGAATTACCGACGCCCTTCGTACTTACATCGAATTGAACGTATTGATACAGATAAAGAAACTTTAAATTCTTTGGAACGGATTTTTCCTGACCAAGAAGCTTATTTCAGTGATTATTTCTAAACCCTTGGATTGGAGACAGACAAATGACAAAAATTTATTTTGCAGGACCTTTATTTTCGCAAGCTGACTTACGTTATAATGCCTATTTAGTCGAACAAATTCGACAATTGGATAAAACAATCGATCTTTATTTACCACAAGAAAATGCGGCGATTAACGACAAATCGGCTTATGCCGATAGTAAAATGATTGCCTTAGCAGATACAGAAAACGTCCTTGCTAGCGACTTATTGGTTGCTTTATTAGACGGTCCAACCATTGATGCGGGCGTAGCTTCCGAAATTGGTGTTGCTTATGCCAAAGGAATCCCGGTGGTTGCCCTTTACACAGACAGCCGCCAACAAGGTGCTGATAATCACCAAAAGCTTGATGCTTTGAACGAAGTCGCTGAAAATCAATTCCATTATTTAAACCTTTACACAGTTGGTTTGATTAAATTGAATGGTCGGGTTGTTTCTTCAGAAGAGGATTTGTTGGAAGAAATTAAGCAACGATTGTCAAAGTGTGTATAAAGAAATGAAAACAGAGTTTGGGGCATAATCCTCAAAAAGCATAACAAAGAAGACCGAAAATCGTTTTTATTTTCAGTCTTCTTTGTTATGCTTAGTGGTCAAGAAACCAACTTCATCTCAACAATTTGCGAGGCTTTTAATACCTCATTAGAAGCTATCTTGAGAGCGTGAGATAAAAATCACTTTAGATTTTTGCTCCACTCTTAAAAACTAATAAACGGAGGAAACCCGATCTCTTCAATACATACAAAAAATCCAGTGAATTTTCTCCTCTTGATTCAACAATACTCTACTTTTCCTCATTGCCTGTACTACTAATTAACATATTTTTCTTGATAAAGCATCTAGTCATAGTGTATTTACTTAATCTTCAATATATTTATAATTATTTAGTTACATTGTTTCTTCGGTTCCAGCTTCTTTTTTATAGAAAGAAAGCTATTTTTAATAGGCTTTATTCCTAATCTATAAATTATTAGTACTCAAAATTTGATAACTAGATTTTGTATACTAATTTGTTTCGTTTATTTCCTGAACAATTTTTATTTGAATCAATTGCTTGAATGAACTAAATTTGTCTTCAATAATTTTTTCTATCCTAGAAGAGTGCCTTTCTAAAATTATATAAAATCTTCCATCTCTTACCAGAACTTGAAATTTTTCTGAAAACCCTTCAGATAACTTACATTCTATGTCTCTTTTTAACAACCAAGAGTCCCCATATTTTAGGCAATCGGATATTCTACCAAATAAATATAATTTACTATCTTTAAGGTATCCCAAATCTCCTGTGTACACTTCATCGAGCGCTATAGCTGTATGGTTACTGTATCCCTTAAATTTGTGGTTACTTTTGACAGTTATATGTCCAATCTCTCTTTCTTTAAGCTCCATATGAGAATGCAAATCTTTTATAGTGACATCCACAAAAAAACTAGGTGTCCCTACACAATATTCATTTTCACACCATTCTGTTGAATCAATAACAGATATTAACCCTAATTCTGTTTGTCCATATAAATCTAACAATTTTGCATTAGGAAACACTTCAACTGATTTTTCTCTTAAAAATTGATGCATTACTCCTCCTGTAATTGTAACCAAAGGTATCCTATTATAAAGATGTTTATTCTTTTTAGCTATAGAAATAAATTTTTTTATTCCATATATATTTGTAGTTAAAGATTCTATATCTGCTCTTTCACATAGATTAGTCATATCAAAGCAATTATCTACGTCAATTTGAAGAATAGTTTTTCCTTCTTTCAAAGTTGAAAGTATTGTCCCCAAAAATGGTCTTACTGAACTACCTTTTGTGATGATATTAATGCCTTCATTTTGCTCAGTAATTGGGACATTAATAAAGTTAAATTGATTATAGCTGACAATGACCCCTTTAGATTTTCCTGTAGTTCCTGAAGTATATAATATTAATTTAGCAGGGCTGCAACTTTTCTCAAAAAACAATTGAATATCTTTTAACGATTCTTTTTCAACTATATCTTTGATATTAATTTTTTCAATAGGACTATTAATAAAATGATTACTCACATCTGTTAAAATGGTAGTATTTTTGTCAAAATCTTCTTCCGAAATAACAATAACATCATTGGTAAACTCTACATCTTCAATCTTAGTATACTGATGTGCATCATATGGAATTATTGAATTATCAATGTTTAGTAAACTAGTTGCTAATAATATGGCTACCGCATTAGATTCCTTTTGACAAATAGTACATATTTGATCTATATTATTTTCTATTTTACTGAGAAAAATCAACATTTTTGAAATCTTTTCATTTAATTCTTTATATGTTACTTTTTCATTTATCCCAATATATGCTTCTCTATTAGGGTACAAATTAGCCATATCATTAATGTTTTTTATTACAGACCGCATTGTACAATCTCCTATTTTTTTATTTTAATGAGGACCAAGGAACTCAGCAAAAATACTAATGAAAAACCTAATAAAGCAATAAAATTTGTTGCTATATTTGAAATATTCCCATTATTTACAATGATTGTTTGAAATCCTTCTAATGCCCATGATTGTGGAACTAGTTTTGCAACATTTTGCATCATATCAGGCATTAAACTTAGAGGAACCATAGTCCCTCCTAATGCAGCTGAAAATAGAACAATAAACAATGAATAGCCTGTAAGTTGGGAATCAGTTTTAGCAATCAATGACAGCAATACTCCTAAAGACGTACTGCATAAAGATAAAATAGCTATCAACAAAATCAAAGCATACAAATTTTTCCCTAGACTCATTTTAAATGCCAAGCTTCCAAATATAAATAAAAAAAGAACTTGAAAAAAATTCACTACATAATTTGGAATAAATTTACCAAAATATATGTCAAATGAACTAGCTTTAGATGTTAACAACCTCTTCCATGTACCACTTTCTCGTTCTTTCAAAAACGATTTTCCTGACCACATGACAATAAAAAAAGCAAACATCACAGCATATCCAGGAACATTTTGTTGAAACGAGTTTGGTGCTTTCTTTTGTTCATTACTAAATACATTTTCAACGAAAATTGTTTGTTTTTCTACTTCTTCCTTCATTAATTTTTCTGTATCTTTACTAATACTTTTTTCCTTGTCTTCATTTTGAAAACTATTAGCATGTATGGACATACCTAAATTATTTTCAATATCTTTAATTGTTTGTCCAACAGCTTCATTAACAAATTCGTTAGTCAGACCCGCCTGTTTTCTGCCATAACTTTCTAATTGATACTTGACTTCAAAAGCTCTAGAAATCCCTTTAATTGACTGAATCAACACATTTGCTGTAGTTGCTTGAGTGGCATCAGAAAACATTTCAATATTAATTTTAGTATTGTTGATTATTGATTTCTCAAATCCTTCAGGTATCATAAGTAAAACAATATATTTATTTTCTTCCTTATATCTAGAAAATTCTTCTGCCGAACTTATTTTTTTTAAAGAAAGTCCTCTTGACTCCTCGAATTTAGTTAGATAATCACGAGATGCTCTAGTGTTGTCTTTATCAAAGTATCCTAAAATAACTGGATTATCGTTACTACCATATTCATTTTTCAACGCAAAGCTCATAATAATCATGAACATTAATGGTAGTAGTAATAATACAACTAGCGCGCTAGGATCTTTCAAGAGAATTTTTATATCTTTAATTGCAATATATTTCCATTTCATATTTGTTATCCCTCCCTTAACTCTTTTCCAGTAGTTATTAGAAACAACGTATCTAAATTAGGAGGGGAATAATTTAGTGAATCAATTACAATTTTATTTTCACTGGTTTTTTTTAACATTTTTTTTGTTATTTCTTCTATGCTTTTATTCATACTAAAATAATAGGTATTTTCCCTTACTTTTAATAACTTGACTTCTGGAATTCCCTTAGCAATTGAAAGCATTCTACCAGTAACTGATATATCTTTAACTGTTAACTCTAATATACCCTTTCCTAAACTTTGTAACAGTTCTTTCGTTCTTCCTTTTAGAAGAACTTTTCCTTCGTCGATAATATAAATAAAATCACATAATTTTTCTACTTCATTCATATAGTGAGTAGTATAAACTATTGTTTTCCCTGCATTCTTTAAATTATAGATAATTTCATAAATATAATTTCTTGATTGTGGATCAATTCCTACTGTTGGTTCATCAAAAAAAAGAAGTTGTGGTTCATGAACCAAGGCTGCTCCAATATTTATTCTTCTTTTCATTCCCCCTGAATAAGTCTTTATTGATTTGTTAGCCTTACTATTTAATCCAACCATATCAATAATCTCTTTAACGTTACTTTTAACTTTTTTTCGATTACTAATATACATAGATCCAAAAAATGTTAAATTATCTATAGCGTTCAATTCTTCATATAAGGCAATATCTTGTGGAACATAGCCGATGTTTTCTTTAGAAATCTTTTCTTCTCCTCTATATAAAACTGATCCGCTGTATTGATCATCGAGCCCTGTTAGGATGCTAATCAAAGTAGATTTTCCAGCACCATTAGGTCCTAATAATCCAGTCATTTCACCTTCTTTAATAGAAATATCTTCTATATTTAACGCTATATGATCTCCATATCTTTTAACTAAATCCTTTATTTTAACAAAATCCATACCGTCCTCCTCACTAAGATTTTTTTATTCATTAAATCAGCTCTTCAAAATAAACTGATATGTCCTCCTTATATCCTAAATATTTGCACATTCTAAAATGACTTAATGCTTTTTTACGATTTCCCCCAATTTCTTCAGGAGTTTTGTATAATAGCATAGCCAATAAATAATGAGCAAATGGATCATATGGATTTTTTTTGACCGCTAACTCAGTATATTTTTTTAAACTTGGATATAATGTGATTTTTTCCATCAATGATTTTGACTCTGCCTCTGAGCCAATAGTAGCAGCTAACCAAGTATACGCTTCTGAAAATTCATATTCTTTAATTATATCTTTAAAGCATAATTTCGCCCTATGATAATTTTTATTTTGAAGTTTTTGTTTTCCATATTCAAGTTTTGATTTAATCTTTTTTTCTCTTGTATTGTATATGTACGTAGGTTTTCTGCTTATTGGATACTTAAATATTTTTCCACGATCAACTAGCTCGCCTTCTTTAAAAATATGAACTTTTGCAGAAAGTAGTTCTAGTTTATCTTTCAGCTCTCTTTCTAGTTCGGATTTATTTATTATTTTATCTATATTATACTCCATTCTTATTTCGACATTCTCATTTTCTACATGAACTTCCCAAAAAAAAGGAACGTCATTCAATGAATAAATTGCCTCTTGTATTTCGAACATATCTATTTCTTTATTACTTAACTTTATTACATCACTAATTCTTCCTCTAGCACGAATTAGCTTATTATAATCTCCACAACTACATTTTTCTGACAAGACCTCTATAATATCTTCAATTTCATAATTTCTAATTTTCGAAGTATGATTTTTTTTATTAGTAATATACACATTTTTATTAAGACCTGTCGATAATAAGGAAAACTCACCTTGCTGCACTTTTTCTATAAAAAAATTTTCTTCATCCATATGCATATTTCCAAATTCACAAGTATATCCAAAATTGCCTACTTCTGTTGCTCCATATAAGTTGAATACTTCAATCCCCCACTCAAGCTCTATGTAGTTCTTTCTTTTATGACTTAATACTTCGCCAGCAGTTACAAAAGCTCGTAAATTAGGCAAGTATTCACTAGGAGTAAGTTGTTGAACGCTCAACGCCTCAAACAAGAGTTCAATTTCTCTTGGGTTCGCTGCGAAAACAGTTACCTCTAGTTCTTTCATCAAACTTAAAAGTTTAAAATATGGAGCCATTTCTGTTCTACTACTTACTGGGATAATAATTGACTTACTTTTTTTAGCACTAGCTTCTATTAAATGTGCTGGTAAAGATAATGTGTACGGAAATCTAATCATTATTGTATCATTTTCAGATAATTGAACTCCTTTATTGATAATATGATTGGACATCTCTTTTAATTCAAAATCACTATACCAACCATATCCTCGAATACCGCTTGTACCAGAGGATTCAACATAAGTTACACTTTGATCAATCGCTCTATTTAATAACTGCTTTTGCGACATTTCTCCTAAAACCTTTTTTGAAAACACCACTTTTTCTCCCATCAAATCTCTCCCTATTTTTTGTAAAATACTCGTTGATTTTTCCCTTTATGCTTAGGAATATTATCTGTGATTTCTATCTCACAGGTAATATCAAAATTGTCTTTGAATAATTTCTTTAATTCCATAGTTATTTCATTTTCAGATATATTCGGAAATAATTTTTCACATCTTATTGTTAACTTTTGATTTTCTATAACAAACTGATACCATAACGTTATATAATTACTTTTTAGTAATACATTTTCCAATACTAATGGTGGAAAATTTCCCTCTTTCAAACAAATTTGATCACTTTCTCTTCCAAAAAGAAATAATTTTTTCATTCTACAACCACATTCACACGTTTCTTCGGTAATAATCCCTATATCTTCAGTATTGTACCTTATCATAGGCATTCCTTCTCTTAATAAAGTTGAAACAACTATATTTCCCATTTCTCCGTTTGGTACAGGCTCACCATTAGCTCCTAAAATTTCTACAAACACATGCCCTTCACAAATATGGTAACCATTTTGTTTAATACATTCTTTTGCAATTAAGCCTATTTCAGTTGATCCATAGAAGAAAGTCATTTTACAATTCCATCTTTCTTCTAATTGCTTTCTATATGTAAATGAGCAACCTTCTCCAGTCAAAATAAATCTTTTTATTTGAAATTCCTTAGGATTAAAGCCTAATCTTATGGCTTCATCATATAATAAGGCAGCATAAGAAGGAGTTGTTGTAATCACTGTTGGTTGATATTCTTTTAGCAACTCTAAGGCTTTTTCCACTGGTGCCATATACCCACCTTTTCCTAGTGATAATACCATAGAACCAAAAACAAATTGAAAGAGCCGCTGAAATCCCAATGCAGGTAAAGCAAATTCATAAGGTAAAGCGACACCAACTATATCTCTAGCCTCAAACGGAAAGAGTTCATTATACTGCGGTAAAAGATCATAAATATATTGGTCTGCTAAAGTATATGCTATATATGTTGGTTTACCTGTTGTACCAGAAGTAAGATGTAATTGACCAATCTTTTCATTAGAAACACATTTAATTAAGTCTTTTTTGCCTCGAATATCTTTTTTTAATAATAGAGGTATTTTGTTTAATTCAGAAAAGCTTAGATTTTGATTTCTTTCTCTATAAAATTTATTGTTCTTTCTTGCAAAATCTAAAACATTATTCAATGCCATTTTTTGATATTCTAGCATTTCTTCAGAAGTATTATGTTCAAAGTTTTTGTCTTCTTTCTCCAATCTTTCAAAATATGATAAAGTCGTAGGGAATGCTATTTCATTTGTATTATCCTCAGCTTTAAAATATGCTTTTTTCATAAAATCCTCTCCTTTTTTATTCAGATTTAAAAACCATTTATTAATATTCTTACAGAATATGATAATGTTAACTTCCCTCATATTTTCTCTTTCAAAATCAATTATACGAAGTATAATTATTATATTTTAATAGTATCTTTCAAGGATTTTTCTCAAAAATTTCTGCATATGTAATGTTAAATAATTTTAAATTGTTAACAGATGTTACTACTAACTAAGCAAATTTTTTTTACTTCAATAAAAAAAATATACAAGTATATTAGCAATTATTAATGAAAAAATATGAGCAATTGTGAATCCTAAAAATACATACCTAAATCCTCTTTTATAATCTATTTCAGACATTTTGAATACGGCAGATACGATACCACAGTATGGCATATTTGCTAAAACAGCTGATGACATAACGCCTACTCTATGAATAACTTCCTTAGGAATACCAGAATCTAAATAATATGAACTAAAGTTCTCCATTATAATTGCAATACTACTTGAAGAAGAAGCCGTCATCCCACCAAAAAAAATTGATATGAGATTTAAACTCACAATGGAATTACTATTATTCGAAAGTAGTTGAAAAAAATTTTTGAAAATATCTGATTCAGCTATTACATTGCCAAATCCCATAGACGAAGCTGTATAGATTAACGGTGCAAAAGCATTCATCACTCCTCTGTTCAGCGCATCCATATCCCTATGAACTATCATAAAATATATTATTGATAAAACCATTGCTGGATATACTCCGTTTACATCTGAAAATATCCCAAATAGACTTATAGTTGAAAATAAAATTATTACAGGTATGATCGAAGCAAAAAGACTTATTTTTTTTAATTGATTATTTGATTTTTCAAAGACTTTTGGATACACATAGTTATTATTTTTTTGTTTCTTAAGTTCCCTACTCATAAAGAAAATAGAAAAAAGTACACAAACTATTGAGCTTATTAAGCCTATACCTGGAGCTGAAAAAACAGAAGTTCCTAAATATTTTATTGGAATATTATTCTGGATTGATGGACTTCCTGGTAACATAGTCATTGTGAATGTTGCCCCACCAAGAAAAATAGGTAATGTTACCATTTCCCAAGGAATATTCACTTTTTTAAATAATTGAAAACTCATTGGTATTAGAATAAAAAATACTACAAAGATGTTAATCCCCGCATATGTTAGCAAAGCACTTATACTGTATAAAACAATTAACATAGAAAATCTATTTTTCACACCTATCTTTGAAATAATTTTTTCTGCGATGCATTCAGATGCACCTGATTCTAAAAAATAACTTGATAGTATAGAACTTAACAGAAAAAGAATTATATAATTCCCTACAAACTCTTTTATTCCGGCTATATAAGAATTAGTTTCTCCAAAAAATGCAATCTCTATATCCATTTTATTGGTAAAAATAACAATAAAACTAGAAACTATTGTTCCTACAACTATATTCACTCTTTTAAAACTCATTAAAACTAAAAAAGACAAAGATAATAAAATACCTATCAATTCCACCTTAAACTCCTATCCATTTATAATCTTAATTTAATTTTAACCATTGTTTCTATAATAGTCAATATATTTTCTATTCTAATTATAAAATTAAGCAAATCAAAAATTTGTTTATGATTTATCTAAAAGATAGTTTTTTTCACTAATAAATAATAAAAAATGCGTTATTGTGATTGATATATAGATTCCCCTAGTCTACGCAAAACCAACTTATACCTTTTTCAATCCTTCAATTTAACGTAAAATAATAGTCCTCAAATAATTGTTTTTTTACATTATAGCTTTTACTTACAAATAAACATTGTTCACAAACATCGAAACAGCGTAGGTATTTCTCACTATTTAGATAAAAAGATATGTCAATATTTTTTTAAAGTTTAATAAAGATGTTCTTGAGAAAACGGAAAAGCCAATATTATTCTGTCCCAGAAAAGTGGAATAGGCTAGCTTTTTATCTCAATAGCAAGATACACCATTAAGAAATAATTTGCCAATTATTTATGGACAACTTTTTACTACAAAATTAGATGATATTTCACATTCTGATAAAAGTAGAACTTGGTAGGTAACGGCCAATTGCATTGTATTAAAAGCAACAAAAAATAGAGCATAAAAATCTGCTCTATTAAAAATTTCTTTATACTTTTTATTAAAGTCAGAGTCATTTGCTACTGAATACAATATCTCTTTATTTCAATACTTTTGCTATTTTGATTACCTTATATCTCCCATGTTGGTATTGAAAAAATAACTACTTCCTTTTTTAAACACTCATTATCTTCTTTATTTGAAAAAACTAATAGTAACCAACTTTTAACGTGTTCAATACGTAGAAAGTCTTTCTAATATCCACCTCATCTGCATTCCCTTTTAAAAATTGAAATCAAACTTCTGCTTTGGTTTCAAGAAAACCTGAAGTTTTTTAATGAATATACTTCTTCCTTAAATAATAATCGTCTAATTCTAGTTTTTATTTCACAACGCTCAAAAAAGCGCACCCCCTTTTCTTAGGAAGCGCACTTTCTCTATATTTTTAACTTGTTGTATCCACCAAATCCATTAGCATGAATTTCTATTTAAAAATTATTTTTATACTTCTTCTATCGGTTCATTTTCAAAAACTAATTGATTGTCTAATAGACTAATCGTGACTTTTGTTTTTGGCATTACTCGTCCAGAAACAATTTCTTTTGCTAATGGTGTTTCGACTTCGCGAGTAATGAAACGTTTTAACGGACGAGCTCCATAAGCTGGCTCATACCCATTTTCGGCAATCCATGTTTTAGCTTCATCAGTGATTTCCAACACAATTTCTTGTTGCTCTAAACGATGAGCAAGTTGTGCGGTCATTTTACCAATGATTCCTTTCACATTATCCAAGCTTAATGGTGTAAATAAAATAGTATCATCAATTCTGTTTAAGAACTCTGGTTTAAAGTGTCCTTTTAGAATATTCATGACTTGATTTTCAACTTCTTCGGGAATTGTTCCTTCAGGTGTCACACCTTCCAATAAAAGCTGAGAGCCGATGTTACTTGTCATAATTAAAACCGTATTTTTAAAATCAACGACCCGACCTTTAGAATCTGTCAAACGACCATCATCTAAAACTTGTAATAAGATATTAAAGACATCTGGGTGCGCTTTTTCAATTTCGTCTAATAAGACAATTGTATAAGGGTTTCGACGAACAGCTTCTGTTAACTGGCCACCTTCTTCATAACCAATATAGCCTGGAGGGGCACCAACCAAACGAGACACGGCATGTTTTTCCATGTATTCACTCATGTCAATCCGTACCATATGATCTTCAGAATCAAACAAATCTTCAGCTAAAGCTTTAGCAAGTTCTGTTTTACCAACACCAGTTGGTCCTAGGAAAAGGAACGAACCAAGTGGGCGATTTGGATCTTGTAAGCCTGCTCTTGAACGAATCACCGCATCACTAACAGCATCGACGGCTTCATCTTGACCAATCACACGTTTGTGTAATGTTTCATTCAGTTTCATTAATTTTTCTCGTTCGCCTTCAACTAATTTTGTCACAGGAATGCCAGTTAAACGACCGACCACTTGCGCAATTTCGTTTTCAGTAACCGATTCTTGTACCATTTTGACGTTATCTTTAGCGTTCTTTTCTTCCAATTCTTTCAATTCATGTTCTAATTGCGGAATTGTTCCATGACGCAAAACAGCAGCTCGTTCTAAATCATAATTATTTTCAGCATCTTCTAATTCGTGTTTTGCTTTATCAATCTCTGCACGTTTATTGGAAACCGCATTAACTTCTTCTTTTTCCGTTTCCCATTGCATTTTCATTGAGTTGGCTTCTTCACGCAAATCTGCTAATTCTTCTTGCAAGTTGGCTAACCGTTTTTTACTTGCATCATCCGATTCTTTTTTCAAGGCCGCTTCTTCAATTTCTAGTTGCATTAACCGACGTGTTACTTGATCGAGCTCTGTTGGCATCGAATTCATTTCCACTCGAATCGTTGCGCTTGCTTCATCGACTAAGTCAATCGCTTTATCTGGTAAGAAACGATCAGTAATATAGCGATCGGATAAAGTAGCGGCAGCAACTAAAGCATTGTCATGAATATTCACGCCGTGGTGAATTTCAAATCGTTCTTTTAAGCCACGCAAAATAGAAATTGTATCTTCTACTGTTGGTTCTTTGACTAATACTTTTTGGAAACGACGTTCTAAGGCTTTATCTTTTTCCATATATTGGCGATATTCATCAAGCGTTGTGGCACCGATTAAATGCAATTCACCACGTGCTAGCATCGGTTTTAATAAATTCCCGGCGTCCATACTGCCTTCAGTTTTACCAGCTCCGACGATATTATGAATTTCATCAATGAATAAAATGATTTTGCCATCACTTTTTTTCACTTCTTTTAAAACAGCTTTTAACCGTTCTTCAAATTCGCCACGGAATTTTGCTCCCGCAATTAAGGCACCCATATCTAAAGAAAAAATGGTTTTATCTTTTAAGTTTTCGGGAACATCTTTACGAACGATTCGTTGTGCTAATCCTTCAACAATCGCTGTTTTACCAACACCTGGTTCACCAATTAAGACTGGATTATTTTTAGTTTTTCTTGATAAAATCCGAATAACGTCACGAATTTCTTCGTCACGACCAATGATTGGATCTTGTTTTCCTGCTTTTACTTGTTGTACTAAGTCAACACCGTATTTTTCTAGTGCTTTATATTGTTCTTCCTGGTTTTGAGAAGTCACACGATCTCCTCCTCTCATCTCTTCAATATTTTTTCTTAACTCTTTTTCCGTAATGCCTTGTTGCATTAAATATTTTGTTAAACGATAATTTTTCAATTTCATTAAAGCTAAAAGTACAATTTCGGTTGATAAAAATTCATCTTGGAATTCTTCTCGAAGTGAATCAGCTTCTTGCAATAAATGGAACAAATTTTGACTTAAATTTTGACCATATTGTACATTACCGCCTGCCACACTTGGATATTCATCTAACGCGTTATCTACTTCTCGTTCAAATGCGTCAACATCTAAACCAGCATCTGTGTAAAAATTACGCCCAAAATGGTTTGGTTGAAGAAAAATTTTCCATAAATGTGCGATATCAATTTCTTGATGTTGCCGTGTCACCGCAACTTTTTGAGCTTCAGCAATCGCCTCTTGAAGCGTGGTTGTCATTTTTTCAATATTCATAAACGATCCCTCCCGTTTATTGTTTTCTCTTTTTTATTTTAACATTCTTTACAATTATTATTATCCGACTTTTGATGGATTTCTTCAAAAGTTAAGGTATTCGTAAACCTTATAAATTTATTATACCCCATTGGTCAGTAAAGGTCAACAAATAAATTGACCTTTTTTGACCTTTTTGATAAAAAAAACCTAAAACAACTAAATATCACTGTTTTAGGGCTTTTTTCGCAATCACAACTAGTTTGACCAACTCTTTATTGCTTTGATTTATTAAAAATAAAGTTTTAACGTAAGATACTTTTTATCGGCATAGCTAATCAAAATAGCCAAACTGGTTATCGCTAAAAATAATTCGTACTCATAACCACTAAAACCACTTGCCAAACCAAAAGAAAAATAGCTCCGACTAAAACTGCTATGAATCCTACTGATACCAAAGGAATTAAAAAGCCAATAATCATAAATAATCCACCAATTAATTCAATTGCTGCTACACCATAAACAAAAAGACTTGGCAAACCAATACTAGCAAAAAACGCTAAAGCATCTTCCAATGACGTTACTTTCATCACTCCATGAATTAGCATCGTCACCCCTAGCCAAATTCTAATCACTTGAATGCCTCGCTGTTGTTTATCCATACTTCTCCTCCTTTGTTTGCATTAAATAGTTAATGTAACTATTTAAGTTACATTATAAAGGATAAATCGAAAAAAGTATAGAAAAAAACAAACGTATTTAACAATACGTTTGTTTTTTAATCCTTCAGTTTATAACATTATAAGAGAAAAGCGAGAAGAATCATCCTTCTTCTCGCTTTCTTGTTATCCTAAACCAACACGTTCAAAAATCGTGTCAACATTTTTTAAATGATAATGGTAATCAAAGGCATCATCTAGCTCTTCTTTTGATAAGACAGAAGTAATTTTTTCATCCGCATCTAGCAACGGACGGAACGCCGTTTGATGATCCCATGCGTAAGCTGTTTTTGGTTGGACCAGATCATACGCTTCTTCACGTGTCATGCCATGATCAATCAATTTTAACAAGACACGTTGGCTGTAAATTAGACCATAGGTCGCATCCATGTTACGTTTCATATTTTCTGGGAAGACCGTTAAGTTTTTGACAATATTACCAAAACGATTCAACATGTAATTTAGTAAAATCGTCGTATCGGGAATAATAATCCGTTCAGCAGACGAGTGAGAAATATCTCGTTCATGCCATAAACTCACATTTTCAAAGGCAGTAATGACATGACCACGAATCACACGTGCCAAACCAGTCATATTTTCAGAACCAATTGGATTCCGTTTATGCGGCATTGCCGAAGATCCTTTTTGTCCTTTTGCAAAAAATTCTTCTACTTCACGTGTTTCTGATTTTTGTAGACCACGAATTTCTGTTGCAAATTTTTCAATACTTGTCGCAATTAATGCCATGGCAGAAACATATTCTGCATGTAAATCACGTGGTAAAACTTGTGTCGAAATCTCTTGAGCACGGATCCCCAAATGTTCGCAAACATATTCTTCAACAAATGGTGAAATATTGGCAAAGGTACCTACGGCTCCACTGATTTTACCCGCTTCGACACCTTTGGCTGCATGTTCAAAACGTTCAATGTTGCGTTTCATTTCAGAATACCACAACGCTAATTTCAAACCAAATGTAGTCGGTTCTGCATGAACACCATGCGTTCTTCCCATCATGACCGTATGTTTATACTCTTTGGCTTTGGCTCCGACAATCTCCGTAAATGTTTGTAAATCTTTCCGTAAAATATCATTCGCCTGTTTCAATAGATAACCATAGGCAGTATCCACAACATCTGTGCTGGTTAACCCATAGTGTACCCATTTTCGCTCTTCACCAAGCGTTTCTGAAACGGCACGAGTAAAAGCGACAACATCATGACGTGTTTCTGCTTCAATTTCTAAAATACGTGCAACATCAAATGATGCATTTTCTCGGATTTTTTGTACATCTTCTTTAGGAATTTCGCCAAGTTCTGCCCAAGCTTCATCCGCCAAAATTTCAACTTCTAGCCATGCCTTGTAGCGGTTCTCATCTGTCCAAATTGCGCCCATTTCGGGTCTTGTATAACGATCAATCATTGTGCCTTATCCCCTCTTTACTCCTCAATTTTTGAAAAATAATTACGACCAAATCTTTGTTTCTTTAATTTCTTCCAGTGTTTCATCGATTTCTTTGGTTAATATAGTAATATGCCCCATCGCTCGTTGCGCTTTTGCTTCACTGTGGCCATAATAGTGGAAATGCCAATCTGGATGTTCATTAATAATGTCCATCGTTTCATAGGCCTCATTTCCAAGCACATTGACCGTGACTGCTTCAGACAACAGTTGAATCGTTGGCATTGGCCAATTACATAAACCACGAATATGCGTATCATATTGGCTAAAAGAACAAGCATCTATTGAAAAATTCCCAGCATCTTCTGGACGAGGTAAAATTTTATTTACATAAATCCCGCCTGTTTCTGTATAAAACATTTCAATTGAAAGAGTGCCGACTAAACCAACTGCTTTAGCAATCACCTTAGCAATTCGTTGCAACTCACCACTGACTTCTTCATCAATTCGGGCTGGCGCAATCGTTTCATGTAGCTTACGCTCTTTTTTAATTGTTTCCACAACTGGAAATGTCGCAAATTCGCCACGACCATTACCAGAAATCAGAACAGATAATTCTTTTTCGTAAGGAATCCAAGCTTCCAAGACACAGGTTCCTTCTCTCAGAAGATTCATGGATGGCGCTAAGTCTGAAGTACTATGTAGTACATAACGACCTTCCCCTCGCGTATTCTTCAAGATACACGGATAACCAATGCCATCAATTGCTTCTTGAATATCAGTCGGACTAACAATCGTTGCATAAGGTGCAATCACAATATTATTATCTTCCAGGAAACTTTTTTCCATTAAGCGATCTTGCGTAATCGCTAAAATGTCTGTTCCTTGTGGTATATTCGCTAAATGTTGAATCGCTGTTAACGCATCAACATCTGCATGTTCAAATTCATACGTAATCACTTGGGCACGTTTTGCCAATTTCTCTAACGCTTCAGGATCATTATATGCTCCTAATAATTGCCAATCGGCAACTTGTGCAGCAGGACAATCAATTTGTGGATCTAGCACACCCACTCGAAACCCCATTTCTCTTGCACTAAGGGCCATCATTTTTGCTAAATGTCCGCCACCAATGATACCAATCACTTGACCAGGTAATAGTGGTTTATCCAAGTTCATCACAACTTTCCATCACAGTTTTATCCTTAAAATCCTTCTGCGGTTTCTCGTCGCAGTCTAGCCTTTAAGAGTGCTCTTTTTACATGATACAAGGAAAAAGGCTCAACTTCAAGTGCCAGCAGTGTTTCCATTAGGTTTTCTCATCAGAATTTATTAACATACTTTAGGATAAAACAGCGGTAACTTACTACTCGTCTCTTTGTAACCAAGCTTTTTTCTCTTTTTCTCTTCAGATTGATGAAAACATTAAATTTTTCTAAACGATGATTAGGTCAAAAAAGTATGAAAGAAAAGCCACCTGACCTTATCTATCATACTTTTTTGAAACTATTCGTTACTTTCTGAGGTTTCTTTTAAACCATTGAATAAAAGATTTAAAATAATTGCGGTAATGCTGCTCATGACAATTCCATTACCAGTAAACATGCTAACAGTTTCTGGTACTTTATTAAAGAGCGTCGGCATAATATTAAAGCCTAAACCAAAGCCAATCGAGATGGCAATAATTAATAAATTTTTGTCATTTGAGTAGTCAACTTTTGACAACATGCGCATTCCTTGGACAGCCACCATTCCAAACATAACCAGCATTCCGCCGCCTAAAACCGGCTCTGGGATAATTTGGGCCATCGCACCAATTTTTGGTAATAAGCCTAAAATAATTAAGAAAAAAGCAGAAAAATAAATTGGTCGACGTGTTTTGATCCCAGATAATTGAACTAACCCGACATTTTGAGAGAAACCTGTATAAGGAAACGTATTAAAAATCCCCCCTAAAATGACGGCTAAACCTTCTGCATGATACCCACGACGTAAATCATCTTCGCCAATTTTCTTCCCTGTAATATCTCCTAAGGCAAAATAAACACCTGTTGATTCAACCATACTAACAATTGAAATAATAATCATCAACACAATAGAAGAAAGATCAAACGTTGGTTTGCCAAAATAAAATGGCTGTGGAAAATGAAACCACGTAGCTTGACCAACAGGAGATAAATCCACTAATCCCAGAAACGCAGCTAAAATTGTGCCGCCGACTAGGCCGATTAACACGGCAATTGACTTGATAAAGCCACGTCCCCAAACTTGCACAACAATGATTAAGGCAATTGTTACAAATGCGAGGAGCAAGTTTTTAGGATCACCAAAACTTTTGTCCGTTGCTAAGCCGCCACCCATTTTTTCAACAGCAACAGGAATTAAGGTCAAACCAATAACTGTAATGACTGTGCCGGTGACTAAAGGCGGAAATAGACGTTTAATTTTTGAGAAAAATCCTGCAATAAGAACGACAAAAATGCCCGAAGCAATAATTGAACCGTAAATTGCACCAACCCCTTTGTTCGTACCAATCATGATTAAAGGCGCAACTGCTTGAATGGCACAACCTAAAACGACTGGCAAGCCAATCCCAAAAAACTTATTCACCGTTAATTGTAAAAGTGTCGCAACGCCGCACATAAAAATATCGATTGAAATCAAATACGTCATTTGTTGCGAATCAAAATTCAAGCCGGTTCCGATTAATAAAGGTACGGCAACTGCTCCAGCATACATCGCTAATAAATGTTGCAATCCTAAAACGGCGGCTTTCCCATTTGGTGTTTCCGTCTGTTGTGGTGTATTCAATTGTTTTGTTTCCAAGATTATGCATCCTCCTCTAAAAACGTCACCGTTCCTTCACTTAATGAAGCAATACGTGCTAAAGAGACTACATTTAAGCCCATGTCTTCTAATAACTGACGACCATCTTGGAATGATTTTTCAATTACGATACCAATTCCTTCAACCTTTGCACCAGCCTGTTGGCATAATTCTACCAATCCTTTGGCAGCTTGTCCGTTAGCTAAAAAGTCATCAATAATCAACACTTTATCAGCATCAGATAAAAATTTTCTTGAAATGGAAATTTGACTTGTCACTTGTTTTGTAAATGAATAAACTGAAGCCGTTAAGAGCTCTTCATCCATGGTTAAACTTTTTGCCTTACGAGCGAAGATCATTGGCACGCCTAATTTTTGCGCTGCGTATAAGGCAGGAGCGATTCCTGATGCTTCAATTGTAATTACTTTGGTAATGCCTGCTTCTGCGAAAACCTCAGCAAAACGATTACCCATAGCCTCCATCAATTCTGGATCCACTTGGTGCGTAATAAAACTATCTACTTTTAAAACACCTTCACCTAATACACGGCCATCATTTTTAATACGTTCGACTAATTCCTTCACAATATGAACTCCTTTACTTATTTTTCGATAGATGCTTTGTTCTCATCCTGAGGAAAGGACGGTTCGTTAAAAACGAACGAAATAAAACAAAGTGCTATTTATATTCGTGTTCTAACAAAAGAAAAAAGCCCATTTTGCCAAAGCAAAAAAGGGCTATCCGCTCTTCTTCACTTATAGACCAGCATTTACGGTGCTGGGTAGAGACGGTCAACCGTATTTTGACCTTATACAAGCTTCTATGTTTCTCTAGGATAGTACAAAAATCTCTAACTTTCAATGGTTTAACAACTTTTTTTCATTAGAATTTTCAAATAATTGGTTCATTCTTCCATTGTTCCGTAAAAGCGAACATTAAATAGCCAAAAACGCTTTGGCAGGATCGGCTGCCAAAGCGTTTTTTATTCTTCATCGGTTGCTTTTTCTTGTTCACGATATTTTTTCATTTTTTTGCTGAATAATTCACCGTTACTAGGGGGCGTATATGTAATAGCATTCGCTCCGGCGATAATGGTTTCATGAATACTCGATTCAGTTGGTCCTCCTGTTGCAATAATCGGTAATTCTGGATACTTGCCACGGAAATAGCGTACGGTGGCTGCAGTGTCTTTTCCTGCGCTGATATTAATCATATCCACGCCAGCCGCAAGTTTTTCATCAATTGGTGTATGAATAGAAGTTACTGTGCTGATAATAGGAATATCGATTGCTTCATCCACCATTTTAATTGTTTCAATTGGTGTAGGACCATTCAAAACGACACCCATTGAGCCTTGTGCTTCTGCAAATAAACTCATATAAGCAGAACGCATGCCTTGCGTTAAACCGCCGCCGACTCCTGAAAAGACAGGAATATCCGCTGCTTCAATAATGCCTTTTGTAATCGCTGGATGCGGTGTAAAAGGATATACAGCAATCACTGCCTGTGCATCCGTATTGCGGATAATCGCAATATCTGTCGTAAAAATAATTGATTTTATTTTACGGCCAAAAATTTTAATGCCACTGGCTTGCCGAATAATCTCTGGCATTTTTACAATATCTTGTTTCAGCGGCGTCATAATTTCTGGAATCCACTTTTCGCTCATTGTCATCGTTCCTCCATGCTTAACGGTCGTATTTATTTAAATTGTATTCTTCAATTACATGAATGATCTTATCAGCGTATGTAGGATCCGTTGCGTATCCAGCATCTTGAAGCGCTTGTGCAGCCTCTTTATAATTTTTGGCTAACAAGACTTTTTCATATAAATTTGGATCCCAATCGACCCCATCAACAAATAACTTGGTATGATCTCGCATGGATTCTTCCCAATTGTCATAAACTCGAAAATCACCCTGAATCGTAATCCAGTCCTCATTGACATACTCTTTTGTTTCTAAATTGACTTTTGGTTGATTGCCATATGCTTTAATCCCAAAAAGATTGTTATATTTCGATGCTAATTGACTTTGTCCAAAATTTGATTCTAAAACTGCTTGCCCCATAATAATACTTGGTAATACCCCGTAAGATTCTTGTAATTCACGTGCATACGGTGTGATTTCAGCAACAAATTCTTCTTTTGAGATGTTTTCATTTTGGCGATTGACTGACTCGCTTTGTCCCTTATCTGAATCAGAAAGGACAGATAACGAAAAGACAAAGGCCAAACCGACGACAACTACGCCTAAGAATAACTTTGGCAAATTCAGCTGCTTTTTTCTTTTTTTCTGATAGTTGCTCACTTCATTAATTCCCCACTTCATCTTTTATTTTCCGATAAAATGTTTCACTATCTTTCACTTTCGTGATTGATTTCATTTGTTACTATAACCGAATAATTGTATCATTTTCACAGAAAATTATCAACTTTCATCACTGCTTACGCTCGTGATTTCAGTACTTGATTCAGTGGTAGCAGTTGAAGAAACTGTACTACTTTCAGAAATTTTAGTGGATGATTTCACTGTTGTTTCAGTTGATGTGTGAACAGATTCTTCAACTGGCTTTTTGCCAAAAAAGACAAAAATTACCGCACCAAACATAATAATCACAGATAAAATCCCAGCAATTGTGTATTTCAAAAGACCATCCTTCCTATTCGTTATTCACCTACGTAAGTATCCATCAGATTTTCATTGACCCAATCTAATAATTCAACTTTTGAACCTTCCAATTGTCGTTGAATCGTAGCTGGTAACCGGAATGTAATAATATCATCAAAACCCCATTCACCATAGGCCAGCGTCACTTTCAAATCAATATAACCAGCAGCAATTTCTTGTTCTTGTTTATTGTTAGGAATTAATTCTACAACGCCCAAATCAGATTGTAGCCATTTTTTGGCAATTGTTGTTTTTAACCGTTTATATTCCGAAACAGCTAGGTTACGTTTTTCCGGAAATAAGATGGTTTGGCGGAGTATTTTTTGAGTCAGCATCCACTCATAATCCGTAAACAAATTCTTAATTTTTTGCATGACTTCATTGTCCAAACCAAATTGGCCTTCTTTCCAAGCTTGCCAATCGGCTGCTTGAATTTGATAAGCGGAGTAAAAATTTTCTTCTGTTTGATACTGTTCAATAATTGCGTCAACAATAATATCTACATAAACTTGATGCATAATCATTCGCCTCCATTTTCTATTTTACTGAAATTCTCTAAAAAAAGCATCTTTTTATCTCTGGATTTTATCATATTTACAAAATTGTCCTTGTTTTCTAATTTCTCTTGTTTACAGTATAATAAATAATGAAGAAGATTTGAAGAAATTGCATAGATTAGGAGGACTTCTTTTGACAAAAAAATTATATCAATGGGGCATCGTAGGATTAGGTGGAATTGCCCACGAATTTGCTTCAACGTTTAAACAAGAAACTAGCCAACTTGCAGCTGTTGCTTCACGGACATTGTCTAAAGCAGAACAATTTGCCGCTGATTATTCAATCCCTAAAGCCTATGGTTCTTATGAAGAATTGCTAGCAGATGAAACAATCGATGTTGTTTATATAGCAGTGCCAAATAAACAACATGCTGAACACATTTTAAAAGCGCTCCAGGCCGGAAAACATGTGTTGTGTGAAAAAGCTATTACGATGAACGCGGCAGAATTAAAACAAGCCTTGGCAGTTGCAGAAAAAAATGACCTTATTTTAGCAGAAGCCATGACTATTTTTAACATGCCACTATACGATGAATTACGTCGCTTGATGGATGCTGGCAAATTTGGTCAGGTAAAAATGATTCAAGCACCATTTGGAAGTTACAAAGAACCCGATCCTAAAAATCGCTTTTTTAATCCTGACTTAGCAGGCGGCGCATTGTTAGATATTGGTACTTATGCGGTTTCGTTTGCTCGTTGGTTTCTCAGCTCACAGCCAGACGTTTTAGCTTCTAGCATGGTTCCCTTCTCTACTGGCGTTGATGAACAATCGGTGACATTGCTTCGAAATAAAGAAAATGAGTTGGCTACTATTTCATTAACATTCCAAGCAAAAATGCCAAAGCAAGGAATTGTTGCTTTTGAAGATGCCTATATTACCATTACAGATTATCCACGTGCAGATGAAGCAATCGTTCACTACAATGACGGTACGGTTGAGACCATCGTTTCTGGGTACTCAGCTGAATCCATGAATTATGAAATCTACAATATGGTTGAAGCAATCAAAGGTACACAACCCAACCGCTCCTTATTTTTCACGACAGAAGTCATTGATATTTTGGACCAGATGCAAAAATTATGGCAGAATTAAAAAAAAGAACTTCGGCTTTTGCCGAAGTTCTCTTTTTTATTTGTTCTCTATGGATAAATACGGTTTAACATACGTGGGAACGGAATCGCTTCACGAATGTGTTCATTACCAGTAATGAACGTAACAGCACGTTCTAAACCTAACCCGAAGCCGGAATGTGGCACAGAACCGTATTTACGTAAATCTAAATACCAGCTGTATTCTTCTTCAGATAAGCCAAACTCAGCTACTTTTTCTTTCAAATAATCATAATCAGTTGCACGCTCGGAACCACCGATAATTTCACCATAACCTTCTGGTGCAATTAAATCGGCACAAATTACAACATCTTCACGTGTTGGATGTGGTTTCATATAGAAGGCTTTAATTGCTTTTGGATAATTTAAAATGAATGTTGGAACGCCATAGTAATTTGAAATAAAGGTTTCATGTGGACTACCAAAGTCTTCGCCCCATTCAATGTGATCATAATCATTGTTTGCTTCTTCTTTTTGTAATAACTCAATCGCATCATCGTAAGTAATACGTTTGAATGGTTCCGAAACATATTTCTCTAGTAACGCTGTATCACGTTCTAAAACATCCAATGGATATTGTTGATTTTTCAATACTGATTTAATTAAATGTTTTACGTAGGCTTCTTGAATATCTAGTGATTCTTCATGAGTTGTGTATGCCATTTCCGGTTCAATCATCCAGAATTCCGTTAAGTGACGACGAGTTTTGGATTTTTCCGCACGGAAGGTTGGTCCAAAAGTAAAGACTTTTCCAAATGCCATCGCACCAGCTTCTGCATATAATTGACCTGTTTGTGATAAGAATGCTGGTTGTCCGAAGTAATCTGTTTCAAATAATTCTGTTGTGCCTTCTGGTGCTGAGCCTGTTAAAATTGGGCTATCAATTTTAATGAATCCTTGTTCGTTAAAGAACTCGTAAGTAGCACGAATAATTTCGTTACGAACTAACATGATCGCATGTTGTTTGCTTGAACGTAACCATAAATGACGATGATCCATTAAGAAATCTGTGCCGTGTTCTTTCGGCGTAATTGGGTAATCTTCTGAAGCGCCAACGACTTCTAAATCAGTGATATCCATTTCATAGCCGAATTTAGAACGGCTATCTTCTTTGATAACACCAGTAACCATGACTGCTGTTTCTTGTGATAAATGTTTAATTTCTTGGAATTTTTCTGTACCAGCTTCTTCACCAAAGGCTTCAATGAAGTTTGGTTTGAACACGACACCTTGGAAAAAGGCTGTCCCGTCACGTAATTGTAAAAAGGCAATTTTTCCGCTTGAGCGTTTGTTAGCAATCCAAGCGCCAATTTTTACTGTTTCTCCAACATGTTTGTTTGAATCAATAATTTGAATTTGTTCCACGTTTGTCTCTCCGTTCATTTCTTAGTTTATTCTTTTAGGCGTTGTGCTGAATTCGTTTCTTTTCTATAAAGTCGTTCATTCGCTCAATCGCTTTTTCTAACGTCATTAAATCTGTCGCATAGCTCATCCGCACATGTTCTGGTGCACCAAAGCCTTCTCCTGTTACCAGAGCAACATGCGCTTCTTGTAATAAATCTTCCACCCAATTAGTCACGTTATCATACCCACAAATTTCTAACGTTTTTTTGACATTCGGGAATAGATAAAATGCGCCTTCAGGTTTTATTAGCGAAACACCTGGCAAAGCTGCTACTTTTGGATAGATATGATTCAGGCGTTTTTCAAAGGCCTGACGCATGTCTTCAACTGTCGACTGTTCACCTGTTAAAGCCTCAATTGCCGCATATTGGCTAACCGCGACTGGATTACTGGTGGATTGTGAAGCGAGTTGTGTCATTGCTTGAATAATTTTTTCATCACCGACTGCAAAACCAATGCGCCAGCCTGTCATTGCATATGTTTTGGAAACACCATTAATAATGATTGTCTGTTGACGAATTGCTTCTGAGATGGTTGCAATTGGTGTGAACCGATGTCCATTGTACACCAAACGACCATAAATATCATCTGCAATAATGAGGATATTATGAGCAACTGCCCATTCACCAATTTGGCGTAATTCTTCTTCCGTATAAATAACACCAGTTGGGTTAGATGGTGAATTTAAAATGATTGCTTTTGTTTTGTCCGTTCGTACAGCTTCTAATTGTGCGACTGACACTTTAAATGATTGCTCTTGCGTGCTTGATACAAATACTGGCTTGCCTTCTGCTAATTTGACTTGTTCACCATAACTTACCCAATAAGGGACAGGGATAATCACTTCGTCCCCAACGTTCAAAATGGCTTGAAATAATAGATACAGCGCATATTTGGCACCATCTGTCACAATAACTTGCTTGGGTTGATAACGAAGTTGATATTCTCGTTCCACATAAGAGACAATTGCTTGCTTTAATTCAGGAATGCCGCCAGAAGGTGTGTAATAACTTGCTCTTCCATCCTCAATTGAAGCAATTGCTGCTTTTTGAATATTTTTCGGGGTTACAAAATCTGGTTCCCCAACCGTTAAGCTTAAAACATCTACACCTTTTGCTTTTAATGCTTTCGCCTTGGCGGCAGCTGCTAATGTAACAGAAGGAGTCAATTGCTGTGCTCGATTTGATACGTTCATACACCTTTCACTCCCACTTTCATCAAAACCTATCTAAATTAAATATCTTTGACAACGTTGATCTCTTCGCCTTTATCAAAGCTCATAAGATAATATGTTAGTACTCCTTGATCATTTTCGGTGACCACTTCCCATGCAGGGCGCTTATCATAAAGCCCTAACGTAGCTTTCATCACCGATTCATCGGGATGTGCTTTAGCAACAATGTCTGTTATTTGTTGTTCAGTTTGACCATCTTTTTGATTTAAGACCGTGACTTTTTCTCCCGATTTAGGGACAATCACGATAATCTCTGTGCCTTTATCATTTTTGCCGGTTAAAGTAAAATACGTATTTTTGCGTGTAAACCAGTAAAATTTATCAACTGTTTCTAAATTAGCAGAAGTTTTGGCAATTGCGGTTGCTTCTTTTTTGGCTTGAGCCATTGGTTGATTGGTTCGTACAAAAAAGATAATTATTGTTACAAGAATTGCTAAAAGGATTGCCAATAGGGTTAAAAGGACAGTAATCCGTTTCTTCTCTTTCTTTTCTTCTAATTCCTCCAAAAATCCTTCCATCCTCTCTAAACTTACTGGGTCTTATTATAGCAGAAAAATAGCGGCCTTTCACAAATATGACCTAAAAATAATCGATTATTTGTTTAAAAATTCCTTTAATTCTTCTAAAATTTCAGGCATGGGCGCTTCTTTTACTGAGAGTCCCTTGGGAAACGCTTTGATTAATCGTTTGCCATATTTTGCAGTGACTAAACGACGATCCAGAATCAGCAATGCCCCTCTGTCTTCTTCAGAACGGATTAAACGGCCCAGTGCTTGTCGCAAACGTAAGGCTGCTTTCGGTACCGCTTCTTGAGCAAATGGTTGTATCCCTTCTGCTTCTAAATACGCATATTTTGCTTGCACAAGTGGTCGTTTCGGGTTTTCAAAAGGTAAACGCGTGACTATCAATAACTGTAAAGCTGTTCCTGGTAAGTCCACACCTTCCCAAAAGCTATCGGCTCCTAGCAAGACATTCGGTTTTCCATTAGAGAACCGTTTAAGAATTTTTTCACGACTGCCGCTAATCCCTTGGGCGAGGACCTCTTGTCCTTTTTCCAATAATCTCGGCTGGACTTGATGATACACGGTGGACAATAATTCATGCGAAGTAAAAAGAACCAACATCGAACGTTCCTCTTGCGCCATCAATTTTTCAATGGTATCTGAAATGTATTGACCCATTTCATAGGAAGAGGCATTTTGAATGGCTACTGCTTCTTCCGGTACATAGACTCGCGCATTTTCTGCATAGTTATATGGCGTTGGCAGGGTTTTGAACGTCACCTCTGTTAAACCTAACCGTTGCGGTAAATACTTTTTATTGTTGCCAAACTTCAATGTGCCGCTTGTATAAATAATTCGTTCATACCGCGGATACCACTTTGTTTCAGGAAGCAAACTAGCTTCTAAGTTATGAATTTCAATCAAGCCATGGTCTTCATTTTGTGGTAAATATTCTTTTACCCAACGTGGACGCCAATCATCAAGATAAATGGTAAAACAGTGATGAATACGTTCAATTTCATCAAAAAATTGAAACAAGCGAACAAAAACGATGCGATCAGCCAAACTAAAGGTTTCCAACTGACTCATAATTGTTTGCTGTAACTTACTTTGAATAGTTAACAACTCCTGCAGTAAAAGCTGGAGCGTTTGACTATGTTTTTCTCCCGCAGCAGATAAATAATCAATACGTTCTTTGGTTAAAAGCAACTCCTGATGGTCTATGCGCTTCTGCGTTTTACTAAATAAACGATGCAATTCAAAAAGAAAATCTTGCCATTCATCCACAAAATCCAGTAAACCTTGCTGATAAATTTTTACAAACCGCTGCTCTTCAGAAAACTGTTGAAAAATTTGCTGTAAAGCAACAAAAAGTTGTTCTTTTTCAATAAAATGCGTGACTTGTTTTTTTAGTATCACACTGTTTACTCGTTCGCTTGCCATCCGACTAGCGATGTCTGGTAAATGATGTGCTTCATCAATAATTAGCCACGGACTTTCAGGTAATAACGGTTGTTTTCTTAGCGACTCTTGCGCCAAAAATGCATGATTAACAATCAACACGTTACTTTGAGCGACTTTTTTATACAGATGTCTTAAAAAGTCAACTTCATAAAGTTCATCTTTTTTTGAAAGAAAATCCAATCCGCGATGTGTAACTTCTTTCCAGAATAAATGATTTAAATTCGTCAATTGTAGTTCATCTAAATCGCCCGTTTCTGTTTCTAGCAACCAGACGAGAACGCCCATTTGATAAAGAGCGTATTGTTTTTGCGGAGTTGGCTGATTCAACGTTGCCTTAAAGCGTTGTAAATCAAGATAGTGTCGATGGCTTTTAATAACAATGCCTCGTAATTTCCCTTGGCAGATTTTATTGGCTAATGGTAAATCTTTTTCCACTAATTGATTTTGTAAAACAATCGAAACTGTTGAAATGATGACTGGTTTTTCTGGCGTTGCTAAATAGCTCATCGGCAACAGATAGCCTAATGTTTTTCCCGTTCCAGTCGCCGCTTCAATAAATAAATCTTTTGTCGTTCCTTCTGTAAAATGATCATAGACTAAATTCATCATCCGACTCTGTTCCGCACGATAAGCGAAACGTTCGCCAAACAGTTTTTCTTTGGCTTTTTTAGTTTTGGGATACGTGCTAGTCTGATAGAACGTTTCTTCAAAAAGAGGAACTTCTTTTTTGCGTAAAGCAATGCCACTGACCACTTGATAAGCTGGATTTAATGGTGTGACTTGTTTTTTCATTTGTTCATACGTTTGTTGAATAAAAGTACTGGTTTCCCGCGCTGTCTGTTGACTTAATTCCGCAATTTTTTCCATAGTGACTAATGGTAAAGATTTCATTTTTTCTTGAATTAATAACAAAAGTTCGGCTGTAACCTGCGCATCACTATCTGCTTGATGGGGATTCTCATGAGACAAACCTAAGCTTTCCGACAAATCACTTAAACGGAAACTTTTTTCTGTCGGTAAAAAAATCTGTGCCAATTCCACTGTATCAATGGCTGGAATAGTAAGTGGCGGCGTGCCACACCGTACCAGTTCACGAGCTAAAAAATTATAATCAAAGTGGACGTTATGCGCCACAAAAATAGTATCTTCCAGATAATGATAAATTGTATGTGCTACATCTTCAAAATAAGGCGCTTTTTGAACTTGCGTATTACTAATCCCAGTTAAACTTTGAATTTGTTTTGGTACTACTTGATTGGGATTCACATCTGTCGCAAAGTTCGCAATAATCTTTCCATCTTGAACGAGAACGCATCCAAACTGAATGATCCGATCACTTGTAGGATCTGTTCCAGTCGTTTCAAGGTCAACTACTGCATACACTTGTTTGTCTTTCAATGACTTCACGCCTTTCATTCATCTTTGAAAATTATACTACAATTTATAGGATTTTCACTAGTATTTCAAAAATTCTCTTGAAATCTTTTCCAGAGATAATAAGAAAGAGCCTGAAACAAAAATCCAAAGTGATTTTTGTTTCAGGCTTAAAAGCTGATAAACTGAACGGTTTTGTCTTACCTTCTCCTAAATAAACGATTAATAACAGTCAAGGATTTTCTGCATATACTGGTTTAATTGCCCATAGCCTTCCAATTCTCTGATTACTGGGAGCGGACAACGAACCTTTTTATTAAATAGGGTCCGCTTTTCAACATATTCTGTAACTTCGTCTAAAAATTTATCTAATCCTTTTTCTAATTTCATACAACTTAACTGATTGCAAATTCGCACGTCTCCTGCTTTTTTCTTTTGAACTTGTTTAAATGATTGTGAGAATGCTTTTGCTTCAATCATTTGTGCTTCTAACTGTCTTTTTTCAATCGTTATTTTCGGAACTGCTTGATTTCCATCAGTATCCTCTAACTGGCGACTCATAAAGCGACGATAAATTTCCTCTTCTAGTTCGTCCAATTGTCGTTGAAAGTCCGCAGGAATTGTCCGACTTGATGAATTTTCTTTCTCACTTTCCATAGAGACAGCTTCTTTTTCTGGCTTCTGCTCCTCTTCTTTTTCGGCAGACTTATCCACTGAATTTAGCGAGCTTTTTTCTGTTTCTTGTGGAAAAGTAAATAAAGGTTTTGCCGCGGTACTCTGCTGGTTTTCTTGTTTTTTTTCTGGCAGCGCTTCTTTAATTGGCGCTGGTTCAGATAACACTGGTTCTTTCGCTGGTTCTTCAAGCACTAGTTTGTTAACGGGAAGCACTGCTTCACTTGTTGCTACAGTTGTTTCACCTTCTTGATTTTCCCGATTATCAGGCGAGAGATTGACGTCTGGTTGTTCCAGATTAGTATCCTCTGATACTTTCAGCGATGCCTGTTCTGCGGCTATCACAGGAGAAGCTCTTTTCAAATGGATCGTTTTTATTTGTCTAGAAATGACGGGATTTCTCGTTTGATTAACGGCTTCATTTAAGGAGGCTAAATTTTCTTTTAAAAGTGTCAACATTTCACGTAAGACAGCAATTTCACCAGCTAATTCCGTTAATTGATTTTCTTGCGGCACTACTTGCACATTGGTTTCATTCATACGGACTATTTTTTTATTTTTAGTTGTCGGTATTTCATACATCCATTGTTTCAGTGCGGATCGTAAGTCACGAGTGGTCGGCTCAAAGCTTCCAAAATAAACAGTGTAGTACATTAACTCCGTTTCAACATAGACATAAATCTTTTTAACAATTAACTCTTCAAACTGTTCTGATTCATCCCAACTTTCACATAAAGCCTCAAAAAATTGTTCCCCTTCTGCTAAATTTTGGTACTCTTTCGCTAAATAAAGCTTGCGAATTAAGTAAAAATTATACGGTGTTTCAACATTATCCGCATAAATTTCTCGTCCTAAAAAATCTGGATTCGTTTCTTTACAAAGAAAGACCGTTTTCTCTTCTGGTTGTGTTTCAAGTGTTTTAGTCATGAGGTTCACTTCCTTTTTCTCCGTTAATAACCATTTTTTAATGATAGATACCTTTAGTATACAGGAGAAATTCTTCTGATTTTCTCATATTTTTAAGAGACAATAGAAATTTTAGAGAAAAATCGACAGAAAAAAAACGTGAGACAAACAGTCCTATTGACCATTTATCTCACGCAAAATACTTAAACTGACTATTTTATCCTTGAAACATGCAACCAATTATTCTGCTGAATCAATTGGCAAAATCGTGTCTTTTTTCTCGCGACGTGCAATTGCTGGTAAAATCATTCCTAATAGAATTAAGACGATTGGTGTCACAATGTTAGAAGCTAATTGGAACAACCAGCCTTGAGGGTCTGAGGCATACTCAAATTTAGGCACCATTCCTAGGATACAAGCAAAGGCTGTAAATAGGAAACACCAAAGACCAAACACAAAACCAATTTTAGGATTTTTAACAAATTTATATTCTGAATTAAATTGTTTGTATGCTTTGTTTAGAAGCATATAGGCAAAGAAGACCCACAAGTAACGCATTGGCATAACTACAGAATTTAAGTTAGTTAGCCATTTAACCACTTCGTTCATGTCCTTCAACCCAAACATCGGTAAAGCGATAATAATACTTACTAAAATACCTGTTAATAGGTAACCATTAATTAACGTACCTTTTTTCGTACGTTTACGTAACCAACTTGGAACAAATTCTGGATCTGCTTCAGCTAAAAGAATTTTCAGTGGAGCATCAATTGAAAAGGCTAACGCAGCCACTTGACCCACTGTATTCGTTAACGCATAAACAATCATTAAGAGATTACCGACACCATAATACGCGCCTAATTTTTGGAAGGCACTATAGGCACCATTTGCCATTAAATCTTTAGGAATATTGTCACTTGAGAATAACATTCCCATTGCAAATGAACCTAAAACAGCCGATAAACCAACCATTGCTGCTAGGAAAATCATTCCTTTAGGGAACTCTTTGGCTGGATTTTTAGTTGCATTTACGTAAGGAGAAATTTTTTCAGCGCCACCTACCGCAAAAACTAACATTGATACGGTTGTAAAATAACTAAAGTCAAATTTAGGAATGTAGGTGCTGACTTGTGACATGTTTGGCGTCGCAAATTCAACCGTTGAATTAATAAATGGTGCGCCTACCGCTAATAAAATAAATAAAATAGACATCACAAACATGGCGGTTCCAGCTAAACCACCAATAACTTTTAAGGTGGTTAACCCTTTTGTTGATAATAACAAGAAAACCAAGAAAATTATTAATGAAATAAATGATACCGTTACGATTGGCATCGTATTGACTAAGTTTCCATTCCCTTGAACTGCCCAACCTAAGGCAATTAAAATTGCTTGTGGTTTTTGTGCCAAGTAAGGAATGTGCACTACCCAATAAGTCCATGCTGCATAATAGGCTAGACGTTTAGTACTGGTATTTTGCACCCACGAACTAACTCCACCATTACTGTCTTTAAATGTTGAACCTAACTGTCCTACGATTAACGCATAGGGAATAAAATATAAAACTAAAATCAAAAGCCATGAAGTGACCACTGAAATCCCTTGTTGTGCATAATTATTCACAACATTTCCAAGACCCCAGACCATGTTAAAGGCAATTAACCCGACGGTGAACCATCGTAATTGCTTTTTGTCCATATAACCAATTCCTTTCTTATTAAAAAAAATAAAGCTCTTCATTTATCATAAGCATTTTACTTTTTATGCACAAGCTCAACATAATTAAATAAAGATGGCTTTTTAATAAGTAATTAAAACGCTTCTAGCAATGATTTTCTAATTTATTTGATGACTAAAAAAGGCCGGTGAATAAGTTGCTTCACCGGCCTTTTTCTAAAAGATTTTTCTTTTATAACATATCAAATAATGATAATTGGTTTTCATCTGGCAAGTCTTTTAAGACACCATTTTCATTCATGTATTCAATCAATGTTTTAGAAACTTTACCTCGTGTTGCCAAATCTTCTTTCGACAAGAACGGTTGCTCTTCTCGCGCAGCGACAATGGCTTTCGCTACGTTGAGGCCTAAACTTGGCACTGCTCGGAAAGGTGCAATCAAGGTATCCCCTTCAATCACAAAATTTTCAGCATCTGATTTGTACAAATCAATCATGCCAAATTTATAGCCCCGTTCCAGCATTTCATTACATAATTCTAAAACCGTTAATAAGTTTTTCTCTTTAGTGGAGGCGTCCATCCCTTTGTCCGTAATTTCTTTCATTCGTGCTTTCACAGCTTCTTTCCCTTGTGACATTGCCACTAAGTCAAAGTCATCCGCCCGAACGGAGAAAAATGCACAGTAATATAAGATTGGGAAATAAACTTTAAAGTAAGCGACCCGCAATGCCATTAATACGTATGCTGCCGCATGGGCTTTCGGGAACATATATTTAATTTTAGAACAAGAATCAATATACCAGTCAGGGACGTTGTTTTCTTTCATCGCATTTAAATACGTATCCCGTAGTTCATCAGGAATCTTATTCCATTGTCCTTTACGTACCGTTTCCATAATCTTAAAGGCCATCCCACTGTCCAAACCAGCATGAATTAAATATACCATGATATCATCCCGACAACCAATTACTTCAGCAAGATTGGCTTCGCCACGGCGAATCAACTCTTCTGCATTCCCTAGCCACACATCGGTTCCGTGAGACAGTCCAGAAATTTGAAGTAATTCTGCAAAAGTTGATGGATGGGTCTGTTCTAACATACCTCGAACGAAACGTGTCCCAAATTCAGGAATTCCTAACGTTCCTGTTTTAGAATAAATTTGCTCTGCATCCACACCTAGAACATCAGGTCCTTCAAAAATACGCATCACTTCTGGATCGTCTGTTGGGATGGTTTTTGGCTCAATCCCAGATAAATCTTGTAACATCCGAATCACGGTCGGATCATCATGTCCTAGAATATCAAGTTTTAAAATATTATCGTGAATGGAATGGAAATCAAAGTGCGTCGTTTTCCATTCTGCCTCTTGATCATCAGCAGGGTATTGGATTGGCGTAAAGTCATAAACATCCATGTAATCAGGAATTACAATAATACCGCCGGGATGCTGCCCAGTCGTCCGTTTAACCCCTGTTGAACCTTTGGCTAAGCGATCAATTTCAGCACCACGCAAATGTAAATTATGATCTCTTTCATATCCTTTAACAAAGCCATACGCTGTTTTGTCGGCTACTGTACCAATGGTTCCTGCCCGGTAGACATATTCTTCACCAAAAAGAACTTTCGTGTAGTTATGGGCTTCGGCTTGATAATCGCCAGAAAAGTTCAAATCGATATCGGGAACTTTGTCGCCATGGAACCCTAAGAACGTTTCAAAAGGAATATCGTGACCATCTTTAAACAATCGAGCCCCACATTTTGGACAGGCTTTTTCAGGCATATCAAACCCTGAACCATAGGAACCATCTTCATAGAACTCAGAATATTGACACTCAGGACAATAATAATGTGGCGCTAAAGGATTTACTTCAGTAATCCCTGTCATTGTCGCAACAAAACTCGAACCGACAGAGCCCCGTGAACCGACTAAATAGCCGTCTTCATTACTTTTATGCACCAGTTTTTGAGAAATTAAATAAATAACCGAGAAACCATTCCCGTTAATCGAATTCAGTTCCTTTTCTAACCGTTTTTCGACAATTTCTGGTAAAGGATCGCCATACAATTCGCGCGCACGATTGTAGCTTAAATCAGTGATTTCTTGTTCAGACCCAGGAATTTTTGGCGTATACAAATCGTCTTTTACTGGAATAACTTCTTCACATAAATCAGCGACTTTGTTGGGATTTTCTACTACAATTCGCTTAGCGACATCTTGTCCTAAAAATTGAAATTCCGTTAACATTTCATCGGTGGTTCGGAAATGAACCTTTGGTAAACTATGGCGATTTAACGGATTAGCGCCACCCATAGACCCGACTAAAATTTTCCGATAGATGGCATCTTCTTCATTTAAATAATGAACATTTCCAGTGGCGACAACCAGCTTGCCAAGTTCGTCACCGATTTTCACTAGATTACTAATAATTTCTTCTAAATCTGCTTCATTTTTCACCAATTCTTGTTCAATTAATGGCGCGTAAACTGGTTTGGGCATAACTTCAATATAATCGTAGAATTTGGCACGATTTTTTGCTTCTTCGACACCTTTTTGCATCATTGCTTCAAAAATTTCGCCGTTTGAACATGCGGAACCGATTAAAAGTCCTTCTCTTAACTTCGATAATTGCGAACGAGGAATCCGTGGTACTCGGAAAAAATAATCTACATTGGACATCGAAATCAATTTAAAAAGATTTTTTAATCCTGCTTGAGTTGTTGCTAAAATCGTTGCATGGAAAGGTCGAGCTCGTTTGTATGAATCTCCTTCGCCAATATGACGATTCAAATCATCATGGAAATGCATATCATGATTCTCTTTCGCTTCTTTTAAGAAAATCCAGCACAAATGACCTGTTGATTCCGAGTCATAGATGGCGCGGTGATGTTGTTCTAAGTTGACGCCAAATTTTTTCGATAAGGTATTTAGACGATGGCTTTTGAAATGTGGATACAAGAATCTGGATAATTCTAATGTATCGATGACGGGATTAGCCGCTTCAGGTATTCCATGTTTGCCATAACTTGTATTTAAGAACCCCATATCAAAAGAAGCGTTGTGGGCCACTAAAATAGTTCCTTCTGAAAACTCTTTAAACATGCGTAAAACTTCTTCTTCGGACTTTGAGCCGCGCACCATTTCATCTGTAATCCCAGTTAAATTGATCGTCGTTTGAGATAATGGATGGCCAGGATCAATAAACTGCTCAAAAGTCTCAATGACATTTCCTTTGTGCATTTTGACTGCGGCCAATTCAATAATGGTATCATAAACAGCGGAAAGCCCCGTTGTTTCCACGTCAAAGACCACATAGGTAGCATCTGTTAATTCAATATGTTCTTCGTTGTAAGCAATAGGTACACCATCATCAACAATATTGGCTTCCACGCCGTATAAAATTTTAACGCCTGCTTTTTTACCTGCAGCATGGGCATCAGGAAACGCTTGGGCGCCGCCATGATCCGTAATTGCGATGGCCTTGTGCCCCCATTTCCCCGCTTGCGCCACCAAGTCACCGACTTTATTGGTCGCATCCATTGTACTCATGTTACTATGCATGTGTAATTCTACACGTTTTTCACCTTCTGGCGCGTAGTCTTTTCTTGGCGCATGGGCGACTTCCATCAAATCTTGAGCATTCATGACTAAATCACGCATGAAGGTATCTTCTTGTACACTACCACGAACACGAATCCAACTTTGCGGTTGAATCGCATCAAAAACTTGTTCATCTTTTTCCCCATTCGAAAATTTCTTCACCACGAAAGAGGAAGTATAATCAGTAATTTTCAAAATTAAAATTTTTCGTTTAGAACGCAATTCACGCACTTCTTTATCAAAAATAAAGCCTTCAATCGTTATCCGACGTTCTTCTTCCAGTATGTTTCCCATTGGCATAATGGGTTCATCATTGGGAATATTCCGACCTAAACGAATTGGACCATCAAACGCAGGCGCTTGTTGTTGTTTTTCTTTTTTCATTTGTTCATGTTTAACAAGCGATTCAGCAGCTTGTTGTTGAAAGGCTGCGGCTTGTTCTAATTTTTGCTCTTCAAACTTTTTCAGCACTTCTGCAGCTTGCTGTTGATCCATTTTTGGTTCAATATGAAATTTAGGAAACCCGTAAGAGAAATAAAGTTCCTCAATAATTGGTAAATATTGTTGCTTCAAATAAGGAATAACTGCTTCATTATCAACAGGTAAGATAATTTTCCGATCTTCAAATTGTGGTGTCTGTGTTTTTAAGACTTTCTGAACTAACGGCGTATTGCATTGACTATTTAACAAGGCCAACTGCCAATAATCCGTTAATTGTTCCTCTGTAAATGTTGTCTGATTTGTGGTTATTTGAACGGAAACCTGCGCAATTTGTTGAAAAGCTAGTTCCAATTGTTGCATAAATGTTTGATATAGCATCACTGGCATCAATTCATCAAAACTTAAATGAAATTCCCATAAGCGACTTTGTTGGTGAACAATGACCTTGTCAATCCGGCCATTTTGAATTAAGGGATGTTCTTTCGCTGTGTCATCTAACTGAATTTGTGTCATCAGTTTATCAAATAAATCGCGTGCTTTTTCTGTCACAAAATGAACCTCCTTCTATCATTGAAAAAAGGCCCTCAGACAAATCTGTCAAGTGCCTTTTTTCGGTTTCTCTGCATTCGCTTCTCTATTAAGTATACTCGTTTTTTGTAAAAAAACAATCTTGTTTCTTTTCTAAAAAGAGCTAAGAAGAGCTTGAAGCAAAAATCACTTTAGATTTTTGCTTCAAGCTTAAACGCTGATAAGTGGCGGAAACAGTTTATCCTAATCATTCTGTCCGCCCTTTTCATTATTATTCCACTTCTGATGTTGTGTTCATCAAAATAGAAAGTGTACTTTCTAATTCTTCTTTGCGTACTTCCAACATTTCACCAGTACGTTTGATTTTGACTTCTACCACACCATCGACTGCTTTTTTACCGACTGTGATACGGATTGGACAACCAATTAAATCAGCATCAGCAAATTTTACGCCTGCGCGCTCATTGCGGTCATCAACTAATACTTCGTAGCCCGCTTCGGTCATCATTGCTTCAACTTCTTGTGATAGTTTTGTTTGGTACTCATCTTTCACATTCATTTGGACCACGTGTAAATCAAATGGCGCAATTCCTGTTGGCCAATTAATACCGCGCTCGTCTGCATTTTGTTCAACGATTGCTGAAAGTAAACGACTAACGCCGATGCCATAGCAACCCATGATCACTGATTTTTCACGACCGTTTTCATCTAAAACTGTTGCGCCCATAGCATCACTGTAACGCGTTCCTAATTTAAAGATATGACCAATTTCGATTCCTTTAGTAAAGGCTAAGACACCATTGCCATCAGGAGAAGGATCGCCTTCTTGAACAAAACGTAAATCTTCGTAACTAATTGGTTGGAAATCACGATCTGGATTTACATTTGTCAAATGATAGCCATCTTCGTTAGCCCCAACAATGGCGTTGGCTAAATCTTGAACAGCTAAATCTGCATAAATTTTAACATCTTCGGAAACATTGACTGGACCAATTGAACCAAAGCCCGCTCCTAAGACACGGCGAGCATCTTCTTCTGTTGCTTCATCTAAGAAATCAGCGCCTAAGAAGTTTTTCAATTTGACGTCATTGACATCATGATCGCCACGAACCAAGACCATTACTGGCTCTTCATCGGCAATAAATAGTACTGATTTAATAATACGTTGTGGCTCAACTTCAAAGAAGTTTGCCACTTCGGCAATTGTACCCACTTCTGGTGTTGCAATTTTTTCTAAATCTAATTGTGTTTCATGTGATTTTTTCGGCGTATAAAGACTTGTTGCCATTTCTAAATTGGCAGCATAATCACTTTCTGTTGAATAACAAATAGTATCTTCCCCAATTTCAGAAATCGCCATAAATTCTTTAGAATCTTTACCACCCATGGCACCACCGTCCCCAATAATGGCACGGAATTCTAGTCCACAGCGTTCAAAAATGCGTGAGTAAGCTTTTTCGTAATCACGGTATGATTGATCTAAACTAGCTTCATCGGCATGGAAAGAATAGCCATCTTTCATGATAAATTCACGGCCTCTTAATAAGCCAGAACGTGGGCGTTTTTCATCACGATATTTTGTTTGAATTTGGTATAAATTCAAAGGTAATCGTTTGTAAGAATTAATTTCATCACGAATTAATTCTGTGAAGGTTTCTTCATGCGTTGGGCCTAAGATATAGTCACGGTCATTGCGATCTTTTAAGCGATACAAGTTAGGTCCATAAGTTTCATAACGGCCTGATTCTTTCCAAAGTTCTGCTGGTAATAACGCAGGCATTAACATTTCAACTGCATAAATTTTCTCAAATTCTTCTCGCATAATCGTTTTTAATTTTTCTAAAACACGATTGGCTAAAGGTAAATAAGAATAGATCCCTGCAGCGACTTGACGAATATAGCCTGCGCGCAACAGAATTTGATGACTTAAGACTTCTGCATCATTTGGTACTTCTCTTAACGTTGGAATTAACATTTTTGACTGTTTCATTAAAACTCTCCTCTATTTTAAAATCAACTATTTTTGATTTCTTTACACACTTTTTTACTTAAGCTTTCTCCTTAAAAGAAAAAGCGTTGAATATCGTTCCAAGTAACTAACACCATTAACACCATGACAAACCCAAAGCCAATTAACGTAATGATGCCTTCTTTTTCAGGACTAATTGGTTTTCCACGTACACCTTCAATAATGTTTAAGACAATTTTCCCGCCATCTAAAGCTGGGATCGGCAACAAATTAATAATCCCTAAGTTCATTGACAACATGGCCATTAAGAATACAACTGTACTTACTCCAGCATTGGATGCTTCTTCCGATAATTTAAACATCATGACTGGCCCACCTAGTTTGTTTAAACTAAAGCCTGTGAATAGTGAGCCGAGTGCTTTAAAAATCTGTGTCGTACTATTTAAAGTATCCTGAATACCGCCCATCAATTTTGACGGTAAATCGGTTTTCATATAAGGATAAACGCCGACTTTACCAATCGTTTGTTTTTCCACTTTTTGTTTTTCTGGTGTCACTGTTAGTTGCTCTTCTTTGCCGTTACGCTCAACTACGAACGTTAACGGCTTTTCGGGGTTCTTCTGCACAATGGTTGTAAAATCTTCGTATTTTTTGATTTTTTGATTATTAATCGATAAGACTTTATCATTTTCTTTCAACCCAGCTTCTGCGGCTGGGCCATTAGGAATCACTTGTCCAATTTGATTCGTGTTTAAATCAGTAACGCCTCCTTGTAGAAAGACCGCTAACGTAAACAGAATAAACCCTAAGATAAAGTTATTCATGGGTCCCGCAAAGTTCGTCAAAATGCGTTGCGATAATTTCGCTGATTGAAATTGAACGTCAAGTGGCGCAATCCGCACCTCGGTTCCATCACTTTCAATAATCGTTGCATCATGGTCAACTTTATAAACGGTTTCTTCTTCCTCGTTTCCATTGACATAGCCCTTGATGAATAATTCTTTTTCAAGATCAAAATCAATGACTTCCATCGGAATACTATGAGGTAATTGTACTTTTTTACTTGTATTAATTTTAACCACATTACCCACGGCATTTAACTCAACAGATAGAGGCATACCTGGTGTGATTTCTGTCATGTCTTCGCCCATCCCAGCCATTCGCACATAGCCACCAATTGGCAATAAGCGAATCGTATAAGTGGTGCCATCTTTTCCACGATGCGCAAAAATCTTTGGTCCCATTCCGATTGCAAACTCACGAACTAAAATACCCGCTCGTTTTGCAAAATAAAAGTGGCCAAATTCATGTACGAGGACAAGAATACCGAAGACAATAATGAATGTGATAATTGTTTTCATAGATGTCCTTCTTCCTTCATTCACTGACGTTCAGTGCTTTTTATTATTACATGGGAAAGTCTCGTAAAACTTGCTCTGTTCCCTTCCCGATAAACCAGTGCAACTGTTTACTGAGAACAGTCGCCACTGTTAGTGAACAAATCTTTCCTTATGTAAGACAAGTTTTATTTTAGCATATTCACTCATAAATAACCATTGGACTTGACCACTTCGCCTAGATATTTTGTGTTTTTTTAGAAAACTCTATAAATGAGAGGAATTGATTACTACGACCAGTATTTTTTTAAAGACCTTCAACAATAGTAGCTAACTTTAGAGCCTAAACTTTTCCGACAGTTTGTCGTATTTTATCAACACGCTGATTGACATGTGCTACCATGAAAGTATTAATAGTAATTTTAGGGGGAATGAATCTATGTATGGAGAATTACATGGTAAAGTGGCCGTTGTCACTGGTGCAGCTACGGGTTTAGGATTATTTATTACTCTGCGTTATATCTTAGAGGGCATGAATGTTGTTGCTGACTATGTCGGTGAGCTGCCTAAAGAATTTGAAGATGTCCAAGCCAAGCACGCAGATCGCGTAAAATTCGTGAAGGCTGATGTCTCTAATGAAGAAGATATTAAAGCGTTAGCTGAAACCGCTTTAAAAGAGTTTAGTCATGTTGACATTTGGGTAAATAACGCCGGTGTGGAGGCTTCTTTTCCGACAATTGATATGCCATTAAAAGAATGGCAACGTGTCATTGATGTCAATTTAAACGGTGTCTTTTTGGGTTCTAGAGAGGCACTCCGAATATTTAGAGATCAAAAAATCAAAGGGTCAATCATTAATATGTCCTCCGTACACCAAAGAATTCCTTGGCCAACGTTCGCCCACTATGCGGCAAGTAAAGGCGCAACCGAAATGTTCACGAAAACAATCGCTTTGGAATATGCGGAATATGGTATTCGTGCCAACTGTATTGCACCTGGAGCGATTAACACACCTATTAATGCTGAAAAATTTTCCGATCCCGAACAGTTAAAACAAACAACGAGCATGGTTCCTATGGGCATTATTGGTAAACCAAATCAAGTAGCTGCTGCGGCCGCTTGGTTAGCTTCTGATGAATCCTCATACGTAACCGGAACAACACTCTTTGTAGATGGCGGGATGTCTCTATACCCTTCGTTCCAACACGGAGCTGGTTAAAAAGTAGTCTGCAACAAAATTCTCTATGAATTTTTGTTGCAGACTTTGTACTATCACACACAAAATCTATTCAGGAGGCTTACCATGAAACTAGTCAAAAATGTTCTTTTAATTTTAATTGGTTTAGTTATTATCGGGATTGGCGCATCCACTTTAAGAGTGGCAGGTTTAGGAGTTGATCCTTTCACTGCTATGAATATCGGACTTTCTTCAATGTTTGGTATGCAATTAGGCATTTTTCAAATTATTGTCAATGCGTTTATTTTATTCTATGTCTATTTAAAAAACAAAAAAGCCATTGGTCTAGGAACTATTTTAAATATGCTTTTAGTAGGGATTTTGATTCAACAGATTTCTACTTGGCTTCAACCTTACGCCGATAGTTTAGGAGGCTCAACAATTGGCAAACTACTTTCTTTATTCGTCGGAGTCCTGATTTTTACATTTGGCTGCGCCTTATACATGGCTACAGATCAAGGCGAATCCCCCTATGATGCGATTGCGCCAACCATCTGTCAACAAATCAACAAACCTTACGCTTCTGTTCGAAAAGCACAAGATTTGTTGGTCCTATTAATTGGCTTTATTGCTGGTGGTCCAATTGGGATTGGTACAATTATTTGTGCATTTGGTGCTGGCCCACTTATTAGTTTCTGGAACAAGTTACTTCAACCTTTAGTAAAATAATTTTTTAACTAAAATATAAGAAAAAGCGATGACTCCATAGAGATTTTCTTCTCGAGTCATCGCTTTTTTATTTGTGCTTCTTTGAAGAAGCATGATTAGTATGTTTCTTGTTTGGCTTTCCGTTGTTGTTTTAGTTGATTATTTGTTGGTAGAGTGAAAAACTAGCCGACAGAGCCTTCCAGCAAAGGGTTAGTTTTTTTAAGAGCTTCTGATAAGCTCTAATCGTTGGTATGACAGCATTATTCTTTTTCTTAGAATGTTGTGAAATACCAGTGATTTTTTTCAATTGTAGTTAGTTTTGATTTAGTTTCAAACCGTTTCAACTATAAAAATATGGATACTTTTGGATAGTTTTTAGTAAGAAAAATGCGAGCTAAACGAATAACTATAACAAAGTCAGTTTTCATGAATAAATTAATTACGACAAAAGAGTTATTTACAAACAAGAACGTACGTTTTTATAATAAACCTAGTGTTACAGTTTAAGTGCAACACTAAATTATTCTACTTGAAAGGACGATAAGTATTTGTTATTGATTTAAATTCTTTAAGCGAAATAATTTTATTGTCGTTCACTTTGAAAAGAGTAACACCAGTAAAATAATGCTCCTCGCCTTTATATTTGTACTTTTTGAATTTGTACATTTCTTCCCCTTTCAATGTGTTCAATTGTTTTATAGTACAATTATACTAAATGATATCACCGATAAAAAAGCCAATAGCCCGCACATTGCCATCACTGGACCCACTGTAAACGGAAAATCTTACTTGGCAAAGTTCATTTTCTTCCTCTCCGTTTTAATGAATGGAAAAGGCTTGTACGTTGACCCTAAATCTGAGTTTTTTAATCGGATTATGGAGGTGATCAATCATCCACTTTATTACGATTCAATTCTCAAAAACTCAAGCAGATGGAAAAACAGTCACTTACACTAATCCTATAGCTATCAACATAGGCTATGATTATCGTTATGCGTATGGCAATATGTTTTATGCTCAAATTGTTAAACAATACATCACTTCTATTTCCAACAACAATAGTCAAGGGAATTCAGCTATTGTAAAAGCAGCACTTAAAGAATTGAATGAAGGAATACATAAGGGTGGAACGAAATATTGGCAATGGTATGGCTTTAATGGACGTGTAGAATGGTGCGCTATTTTTGTTTCTTATAATGCTGAAAAAGCTGGAGTTAAAATGGAACATTTTGCCTATTGCCCAACTGGTATTGAAAATTTTAAAGCGAATAACCAATGGTTTAGGAAAGGAAGTTTGCCTAAAAATGGGAATATCATCTTTTTTGATTGGGATGGTGATTCTATCAGTTATTACGTTGGGATTGTTGAGAAAGTAGAAAATGAAGTTGTTTACACAATTGAAGAGAATTCAGGAAACAAAATTGCTAAACTAAGTTATGAAAAAATAGCCCTTATATCATGGGTTATGGTATTCCGTAAACAGCATATCTTTCTGAATAAATGTTTGATAATTTCAACATTTTTTAGTATCAATATCCTTTTACTCTAATAATTCCCAATTCAATAGCTTGAATAATTGCAGAAATGGTTGAATTTACCTCTAGCTTATTATTTATGGATACAAGATGATTATTTACTGTTCTTCTACTGATATGAAGTTGTTCTGCTATCTCCTGCTGCTTAAAACCTTCTGCAGCACATTTTAGTATCTCTTTTTCTCGTTTACTAAGAACATCTAATGTACTTTGGCACTTGGGTAGCAGATCAGTTCCATGATGTATTTTTTGTAAATCATCATACAATTCTTCAATTGTTACATTTTTATTTAATAGTCCCCATGCTCCAGATTTTATTGCTTCATTCTTGTATTCAATTAAATCAAAACCTGATAAAAAAACTATTTTTTGATTTGGAAATTTTCCAATAATTTCTTTAGATATTTCAAATCCACTTAACTCTCCAATATGGATATCCAATAATGCTAAATCTGGTTGCTCATTTTTTAGTTTATTTAAAAAAAATTCTGGATTAGTAAAACTAGTAATTGAGACATCCATTGGTTGAAATGCAATTTCAAGACTTTTAGAGAAAAGTGCATGATCGTCTAATAAATATACTTTCATGAATCTATATCCTCCTTTGCAATCGGTAAAGTTATTGTAAATTTTGTACCATGTGGATTTACAGATGATACTCTCATTTTTCCATTTAATGAATTAACCTCTTGATTTATTGATAGAATACCAAAATGTTTATTTTCAAATCCTCTAAGTTTTATTTTGCTATAATCAAAGCCTGTGCCATCATCTTGTACAATACATTCTATATAAAAGTCCCTTTGAATGAGATAAACACAAACTACTGTTGCTCGAGAGTGTTTTAGAGCATTAGTTATTAACTCTTGTATAATTCGATAAATATGAAATTTCTCTTCTTTTTTTAGATGCATTTCTTGTGGACAATAAAAATGAACAAATATAGATTCTTGTCCCTCATTGAATTTATCACAAAGAATTCGAATGCTTTGCGACACAGGCACTGTTTCAATCGTCGAAGGATATAATTCAAATATCTTGTCTCTAAAAGTTTTATTTAAAGTATCAAAAGTTTCTAATACTAATTTCTTTGTTTCTACATTTTCAGTAGACATAGATTCGATTAGTTTTTTTAAAGCCAAAATATTTTGTAAAACATTGTCATGAATAAAAAATGAAAAATCTTTATGAAAATTTTGCACCATGTTTAAATATTCATAATTCACGTATTCATCATAAGATAAACTTTCTATTTTTAATGATTCTTGTTTAATATCATATAAGCGTTCATTTTCAATAATTATTTTACCAGCAACACCAACTAAATCATATATTTCTTCATGTTTCATACTCGCCAAGTCAAAGTCTTTTTCTCTATCTATGAGTAACCAACCTAAAATTTGTTTATTCTCAAAAAAAGTGAATTTTCTATATTTATTGTTGTGATAATGGAATATGTTAGAGTCGCGTTCAAATTCAGCAATAATTTTATTCGTTAAAATCAGTTTAGAAAATTCTCCTGAGCTAGACAAAATATATGGTTGGTATTGATCTTTCCAAACCATTAAATAACTATTTATTTCGTAATGTTGCAAAAAGATTGTACTAATTAAAGTACTTACTGAAGACAAAGTCTTTTCTTTACTGATAGTTTGTACAAAATCGATCTTTTCTTTTTGGAAATCTTTCTTTCTTTGTTGAATTCGGCTCACCTCAATACTACTCAAATACCAATTCTTCAAATAAAGGATAAACAAAATCAGACAATAAAAAATAGAAATAAAATAGATATCAAGTATTGATAATCGAAGAAAATAAAAATTAATAATGAAGAAGATTCCTATACAAATAATATGGATAACTAAATTTATAATAATTGATACTTTATCTAAGCTAATTTCATTACGTTTTATTAAAATAATTCCGACTGTGATTGGGATAAGAAAAAGAACCAACCCACTTAAAATAGAAGTAGAAATAATTAACGAAAATAGCGATAAAACTAGTATTCGAATTAGAAAAACTTGTTCTTTTTTTGTTCGAATGGTTAGTCGATCTTTTCCTTTAAAATATAAAAATAAACAACCAAAAATATCCAAAATGATTACTATACTCACCATCCATATGAATTTTTCAAAATTAAGAAGCAGTAACATGGATACAATAATAGATTGTATAAATAAAATTTGATCAATTTTTTTAGAAACAGATAAAATCGAAATTAAGTTAAAAGTGACAAAAAACTTATAAACAAAGTAAGGTAAAAATGAAATTAGCAGGAATTTGACAGGATGCACAAAAGAATAAGGAAATAATCCTATTGCTAAGGAAATGGAAGTAAAAAAAGTAAGTACAGCGAAGTATCTAATCTTTTTAATATCTTTAGAGACAAAAATAATAACTGCGCAAAAAAGAATAAGTACAACAATAATCGGTACAACAGTTACTGCTTGCGATCCATACAAATAGTCATTCTGCTTAATAGTAAGTAGAGCTATCACTAAGAATACAAATAAGGATAACAAATAAACAAATTTTTCTTTCATACACTTTTCTCCAATCTAAGTATTCCTTGAATATTCTACAGTTCTTCGTTTTTTTAAAGATACTAATTTTGAATTTATAGTTTGAATAAAATTTTCTAATATCCCACTAATGTATTAAACAACACAGATTTTATTCATACTCCACTCTGTGTATTTTTTAATGATATCTTCATCTTACTCTTTCTTAAATAATTGCACAATATACTCATTACAAATAATCCCTTTTTTTGTATGATTAATATATAAGTTGATAGAAAAAAGCTACTTAACCTTAAAAACAACGAATTAAGAGTAATTTATTTCCTGATTCTAGCTGTTTTGTTCTATTGTTTAACTAAAATATAGATGTCAAGAATTTCCTATACTCATTTTTCAGTACTAAGTAATCAAGGTAACTATTTTCTAATTTACTTGAATTAGAAAATTTAGTATACACCAACTATGAAGGAGGTGAACTCTATGACAAAGCAAAATTACAGTAAACCATCAATTGAAAAAATTGCAGGTTTTAAAGAATCTACTCGTGGTCTTTGGACAGGTAAATTTAGAGATGTATTTGGTGGACGCGCTCTTTTCCAAGTTGTAATTTATTACTAGGACAGAAAAATGGGAAATAATTATGCTAGCGGTCATCGAATTACATAATTATGCCATTGGTCATCGAATTACATAATTCGATGACCTTTTTAGTAATCCGCATAGTCTTTATTTAGGGAGGTGCTTCTAATTATTGTAAACAAATCAAATATCTCTATATCCTCAAAAAAATTGATGTTTCAAAAACGTATTACTACAGACTACACTAATATACTGCTGGTATCCAATACCGAGTACTCTCAACATACACACGATCAATTTGAAATTTACTGTATTTCTTCTGAATATTCAAGAATATTTTGCAATAAAGACCAATTTAACTACACTACTACAGAAAACATGTTAGATTATCTTCAAGCAAATATTTCTAAAGGCGTATTTGTTTTAATAAATAAAGAAGGGCTATTTATGGGAGGATCATTATTTGATGTTTCTCTTTCATGGTTGGACTCAAATGATGAACTAATCATTAGTGATTCATCAGCAAATATCGCATTATTTCTTAATTTACCAATTTCTAAATCGGCTCTTGCATTAAATCTAATTCATAATTTACCATACTACCCATTCCAAAATATTCCCTTATGGGAAAAAGTAAACACGATCCAACCATTCTATATTTTGAAATGTACAACAAATGGAATCTTAGAACCCATACAAACTTGGACACCTCCAAACTTAGAAAACAAAGTCGAATCTATTTATTCAAAAATACGAGAGCGGCTTCTAGAATTGCTTAGTCAAAATACAGTTAGTTACTCTGAGATATCCGCTGACCTTTCGGGTGGAGTTGATTCAGCAACAATTATTTATATCTTAAAAGCGCTTCAAGCTAATGTTAAACTTTATCACGCAAATGCTGATAGTGAATGGAATAGCGATTCTACATGGGCAAAATTAATCTCAAACGATATCAACGTCATATTTACTTCATTACCTTCTTTAGGTAGCTCGGGAAAAAATTTTGAAATTGATAGAGATTACTCAAACTCAGTGTTACCAGATTCTCCATTATTTTGGGCAGATACAGAGGGATATGTTGAATCCATAGAACATTCAGCATTAACTCCCGCCAATGCCACTCATTTTACAGGTCTTGGCGGGGATGAATTATTCACTCCTATGCCTGCTAACGCATGGTCTCTTGTACGACAAAATAAATTACGCAGTATAGACTTAGGCTTACGATATTGTTTACTAAATCGGATTCCTATTTCAGTTGGGACAGTAGATCTAATAAATAATAATTCCTTTAAGGAAGCTGTAAAAAATGAAATAGACAAAGGATTTGGTTATGCTAAACCAACTCGTCAAAACTCCGCACTCAACTGGTGCGGTCCAGTCACGGTACCTAATTGGCTTACGAAGCCTTACCGAGAATTAAGTTATAAAGTTCTAATAAATAAATTAGATCACACATCGAATTCTTTAGATTCCGATCGTTCTCGACACCAAATGATCGAGTCTCTACTTTTTCAAAGACATTTGGTAACTCAGATTAACAACATATATGGTGTTAATGATATGACTTGGCAAGCTCCCTTTTTAGATGTCGATATTATTAATTACTCGTTAGCTATACCAGCTCGTTACAGACAAGATCACACTGTAACAAAATCGATTTTATATAATGCCACTAAAGGACTTGTTTCAAAAAATATTTTTACACGTGGATTTAAAGGAGACTATTCCACAAGTTTGTATAAAAGTTACAAAGAAGCCGTAAAAAAGCATTCCCAGCAAGTGCACCAATTCAAATTAGTTGAATTAGGAATTGTAGATGCAGATATACTAATTTCTGAATTATCAATGCCTTCTGCTCTACATACTAGAGTTGAAGCCTTTGAGAGATTAGCAGCTGTTGAACGCTGGCTTCGTGTAGCTTTAAAAAAGAACTCAAAATAAAAGGAAGTTGCTGCTTACCTAGTTGTAGTTATTTTCTAAAAAGGAGGAGTAATATTAATGAGAAAAGTAAAAAGAGAGTTGAAAATTATTAGCCAAGATGATGGTGCAATTGTTTTGGATAAAAGTAGAGGAATTTATTTCCAAGTAAATGCTTCTGGAGTTTCTATGTTAGAAGGTTTGAGTAAAGGATTGACGATAGAAGAGTTAGCACTACAATTGGAAACTTCATTTTCTCTAGATAAAGCTCAAGCGGAAACAGATGTTGCCGAGTTTATGGCTCTTTTGAAGGAGATGAAACTTGCATAATGAATATCCAACTTTTTCCAGAACAAATAGATCCGGTATCTTTTAGTGCAAGATTTCTGGCTCGTTTGAGTTTAATACTATCTGCACCGCTTAATTGGATGTCCCCTGGGAGAATTGAAAAAATATTGGTGAAGCTAATAAAAAACAATCCTCCCGCATCAGAAAAACAGGTAAAAATTGCGCGAAACGCAGTGTGTATCGTAAGTAGTAGATGTAGAAGTCAAGAAGGATGCCTTAGACGATCGCTTGCTGTTGTAATAGTACTATGGCTACAACGTAAATCAGTAAGTTGGTGTACTGGGTATGCACAAGAGCCATTTAGAGCACATGCATGGATAGAATTGAATGAATGCCCTATTGGAGAACCCGTAGAAGTTCAAATATATTCTAAAGCAATATGTGTTCCACACCGTTCAAATGATATTCTCAGAAAGGAATCGTATTTGAAAAAAATAAAACAAGAAAATATAGAACGTAAAAAGAAGGAGTCCGAAATTGTTAATCCTGAAGACCATACGCCCTCAGTAAATATTAGATCCCTGTTTGCATTAGCAAAAGGGCATAATTGGGAATTCATTTGCGTTGGAATATTAGGATTAATCAGTGCAGCTTTAACCCTCGCTCAACCTAACCTTGTTGCTAATTTAATTGATCAATCAAATACAGGAATTAAGATTAATTCAAGTTTAGGAATTCTCATTGTAGTATTGATACTATCTACGATTTTAACGGCTGTTCAATATTATCTGCTACAAATAATTGGTGAAGGGGTCGTTTTTAAAGCGCGAAAAAGTTTAATTAGTCATTTATTAAGATTGCCAATCCACGAGTACGATACAAGAAGTGTAGGTGATTTACTAAGCAGGGTTAGTGGTGACTCTTCTAAATTGAGAATGGCTTTAATACAAGTGAGTATTGCGCTCAGTAGTGGTTTTTTAGTTGTTGTTGGGGCAGCTATCGGGATGATTTTGAGAGATTCCTTGCTATTTTTTATGGCTCTTTCAACAGTTTGTGTATCTTTTATTGGAACCATCATTATGAGTAAAGCTATACAAAAGGCTAGTTTTTCTGCACAAAAAGAGTTGGGAAAATTGAGTGGAGATATCGAACGTGATTTACATGCTATCAGAACAATTCGTGCAACAAACGCAACAGACAAGGAGGAAGAAAAATCTAAATTGCAAGCAGAACGATTGCGTAATATTGGAATAAGATTAGCTAAAATACAAGCATTCATGACTCCTATTTCTAATATGACTCTGCAACTATCTGGTCTAATTGTACTGGGAATAGGTGGATACCGTGTGTCTATTGGTTTAATGTCTGTTGCTGACTTAATTGCATTCGCTTTGCTACTCTATACAATGATTGGTCCGATAGGACAAGTTTTCAATGCCTTCGGGGGCGTTGGCGAATCACTCGGTGCTTTTGCTAGAATTCGCGAATTATTAGAACTTGCATTAGAAAGTGACTATGATGTCACTCCCGCTATTCCCCCCAGTTCAAATTTAATAACTGAGGAAACTGCAGTCTATTTTGAAAAAATCAGCTTTGGATATAATAAAATGAAATTTGGTTCTGATCCTAAGGAAAAAGAAGATAGCATGATTCTCAAAGAAGTAACGTTACGTGCAGAAAAGGGAAAAAGAACTGCAATTGTAGGTCCCTCAGGCGCAGGAAAAAGCACATTGCTTCAATTAATTGAAAGATTTTATGATCCTGACAGTGGCAAGATATTCGTTCAAGGAAAGGATTATAGGCATTATAGCAGAGAGGAGCTTCGGAACTTCATCACTTATGTTGAACAAGACGCTCCTGTTATATCTGGGACACTACGCGACAACCTACTTTTAGGAAATTCTAAAATATCTGATTCAAACTGCATCGAAGTATTGGAAGAAGTCAATCTTCATCATTTATTAGATAGAAATTCTAAAGGACTTGATATGCAGGTTGGAGAATCTGGTGCAAACCTCTCTGGTGGAGAAAGACAACGTTTGGCTATGGCACGCTCTCTTTTATCATCTGCAGAAATTGTGTTACTTGACGAATTAACCTCTAACTTGGACAGCTTAAATGAATTAGGAATGAAAAAGGCAGTGGATAAATTAAAAGGGAAAAAAACAGTTATCGTTGTAGCACATCGTCTATCCACAGTAATTGATTCTGATATCATTTATGTCCTTGAACATGGTAGAGTTGTCGGTTCAGGAAATCATAATGAGCTAATTGATACAGTTCCACTTTATCGAGAATTAGCGAAAGAACAATTTGTGGATAGAGAACTGTAAATTTTTAATTTAAGAACAAATTAAATAAAAAAATTTAAAGGAGCCATACTATTGAAAAATATTGTCCTTTCAAATATATGTAAACAACATAAAAAGAAAAATATACTAGAAAATATAACTTTTAAGGCTAAAGAAGGACGCATAACAGCTTTTCTTGGACCTAACGGAGCTGGAAAGAGCTCTACACTTAGAATACTTCTCGGTTTAGACCTGCCTTTATCAGGAACAGCCACTTTCGGTAAAAAAAAGTATAGTAATTTCATCTTTCCATTACAAATTGTCGGATCGGCATTTGATGGGATTGGCGGAACTCCATCAAGAAAAGTTAAAACACATCTGAAAATCATTGCAAAAAGTAACAACATCCCGAATAAACGTATTTCAGAAGTCTTAGATCTTGTCGACCTATCAAATAAAAGTCATGCACAACTTGGAACCTTATCTTTAGGTGAAGGGCAAAGATTAGGTATTGCTATTGCTCTGCTAGGAGATCCCCAATATCTGGTTCTTGATGAACCAACAAATGGTTTAGATCCCATGGGAATAAAATGGTTTAGAAATTTTATTCGTAGACAAGCTGATCAAGGAAAAACAGTATTACTCTCCTCACACTACCTTTCTGAAATCGAAGCTATTGCGGATGACGTTGTTATCATTAACAAAGGTCAGATTGTTGTTACTGGTGAACTTCATGAAGTGATGCAAAATATTGAAACATTAGAAGATGTATTCTTTCTACTTACTGAGGGAGGAAATTAATCATGAGTTTTGTTAAAGTAACTTATTCCGAATTTTCTAAACTGATAAATAGTCGTGGATGGTGGATAGTTTTTGGATTAGTAATCGTGCTTCAACCCTTACTTGGATTATTAGAAGCGGATCAATTACTTTCCATAGGATTAGATGCAACTCCTGCAACACATCCAGATTTATTAGAAGCTATGCCTCCATTAGATTATTTTGGTTTTGATGCCGCTCTATTTGGAGTACTTCCAATTGTAATATGGGGCGGAATTAGCGGAGCTAATGAATATAAAAATCATAATTTACGTACAACCATGTTATATAGTAATAAGCGTAAAGAACTTTTTAATGCCAAACTACTAACTATTTTGATTTCTACTATATCAATTTCATTCATTTCAATATTTATTACCGTTGCGATTACACATGTTAGATTAGGTAGTTTAGGATTGAATCCATTCATTTTAAGTCAAACTACTTGGAAGTTTATTGGCTACACTACATTAAATTGGATATTATTAACGGTTTTATCCTTTTTGATTGGCTTACTTTTTAGAAATATGATTGTTCCGTTGATATTTCTAGTTCCTCAAATCTATAATCTTGGAAGTTATCTAGCAGAGAAATGGCCCTGGGGGGAATATCTACCCGTAGCAGCAGGAAATTTTATTGTTGCTACTCCGGTTAAATCTTATCCTCATGATCCAGCAAAAGGTACATTGATACTTCTTCTATGGATATTTTTTTCTATGTTAATAGCATTCTATTCGTTTACTCGTAGCGACGTGGGAGGAAAATATTGATGGTTAAAAATATTCTTCAAAGTGAAATAATCAAATTTTTCTCTTATAATTGGTGCTTATTCGGCACAGTCGGAACCATTTTAGTAGCTCCTGTAATATTATTTTTTTCTGGAATTGGAAATGATCAACCTTTGGTAACCAATGAGATATTATCCATGAGTATACGTAATTTTTTTTTGAGTCAAGCGGGACTTGTTATAATAGCTGCTAGTTTCTTCGGTCAAGAATATTCAAATTCATATTTACGTACAACTTTACTAACGATACCTGCTCGAATAAAACTCATTACTACTAAACTATTTCTTCTAACAGTTATCGTATGGATTATTGGTTTATTCTCCAGTTTAATTTGCTTAGGAATTGGTATTATCCAATTTAACGGCTCTTTTACTCTCTCTTTAATTCTTGAATTTTTGATTAAAGTGATTATTGCAATGTTAAGTTGGACGCAAATAACTTGGATTACAGTCTTTTTGACCATCATTACCAAATCACATATTTTACCAATTGCAATAATGTTCTCTCTTATTCTTGGATTAAGTCAAATGTTATTCGCAATGACTGCATTTGCAAAATACTTACCCGATTTAGCAACCATGAATCTTTTTTTTTCAACCCATACAACTACTTTATTAAATGGTTCTCAGGGTTTATTAGTTCAAAGTATCTGGTCCTTATTTCTTAGTCTAATTTCATTTGGATTGATTCAATATCGTGATGTTCGATGACTACCTCTTCACTTTCCTTAAATACTACTATATAGAAACTATCAAAAATCAATTGATAGTTTTTTGTTGTTATTGAATGGCTTTAAAACCTCTTATTAATAAAGAAGTGATTATTTTGAATTTATTAGAAGAAAAAAACGCTTATGAAACTTATAGTTGAATTAATCTATGAGAGAAAAGCAATTACCAGTCTTTGTGAGACAATCGAAAAACGATTAAACCAAATAGAAAAAATTGATTACGCAAAATTTAATGATCAAAAAATAAAGACTACTTCTATTCTCACGACATTATTTCTAAAAATATCTGCTACATTTTTAAAACTTCTGGCATACCGATGAATGCTTCACAAATTTATTCTGTAATCACAAAAAAATCTACATTTCAATTTAGGTTATAACAATCTAGTAAATAATATTTTACCAAAAATGCCAGACGATAATAGCTTACCTGTTAAAAAAGTTCATAAAAGTTTTTGGCAGTATAGACATCAGGAAAAGTCACATAGATATAGGAGGTAGTTTACATGGACAATACTCCAAGCGATAACAAACTAAAAAAATACATTCATATAGGTGTACTACACTATCATGCAAACAACTATTATAAAAAAAGAGGAACTACTCCACTAGACTACTCTTTACCTATTTTCACGATATCACGCTCGATTCTTCTTACACATATAACTATTTTAATATTATCAATATGTCATCACTTGACTTGAAAAACTTTGAAACTTATTTTGAAGATGAATTGCTTATATAAGCAATCAAACAACTTAATATTAAAGAAAAGAGATTTCTACTAGAAAAATATGTTGTAAAAAAGAAGATATTATGTACCGTGTCGGCCATAAAGATTCAAAGATGACTCGACAAGTATATAACTACTTCTACCCCGAACGTAAGGAGCGTAGCGCTGACCAATTCGCTCAGTTTATTGAAAAGGAAAAATATCTTTTCTAAAAGAAATTGTAGTTAGTTTGCTTTTTTGAAAAAAAGAAGCACCAGAAACATTGATAAATCAACATTTCTAGCGCTAAAAAAGGTTTTACCCTACACTGCCTTCCATCTCATAACTAATCAACCGATTCAACTCAACCGCATATTCCATCGGTAATTCTTTCGTAAATGGTTCAACAAAGCCCATAACAATCATTTCTGTGGCTTCGGCTTCAGATAAGCCGCGACTCATTAAATAATATAATTGTTCTTCAGAAATTTTTGAAACTTTGGCTTCGTGTTCTAAGGACACTTGGCTGTTATGGATTTCGTTAAACGGAATCGTATCTGATTTTGATTTTTCGTCCATGATAATCGTATCGCATTCGATGTGGGAAATCGATCCTGTGCTGTCTTTGCCAAAAGTAACTTGGCCACGGTAGTTAACTTCGCCGCCGTCTTTAGCAATTGATTTTGAAACAATTGAGCTAGAGGTATTCGGCGCATTGTGAATCATTTTGGCCCCAGTATCTTGGATTTGGTTAGCGCCAGCAAAGGCAATCGATAACATCGTGCCACGGGCACCTTTGCCATCTAAGTAAACGCTTGGGTATTTCATGGTTGTTTTAGCTCCTAGGTTCCCATCAATCCATTCGACAGTGGCACCTTCGTAAGCTTTAGCACGTTTGGTTACTAAGTTGTAGACGTTATCTGACCAGTTTTGAATAGTGGTATAACGACAATAGGCATCTTTTCTAGTGAAAATTTCTACGATGGCCGCATGCAAGCTGTTACTTGAATACGTGGGTGCCGTACAGCCTTCAACATAGTGAACGCTGGCCCCTTCATCGACAATAATCAAGGTCCGTTCAAATTGTCCGGTATTTTCAGCGTTGATTCGGAAATATGTTTGTAATGGTACATCAACTCGAACGCCTTTTGGTACATAAATAAAGGTTCCACCTGACCAAACAGCTGAGTTTAAAGCGGCCAGTTTATTATCTGTTGGCGGCACAAGTTTTGAAAAATACTCTTTGAATAGGTCAGGATATTCTTTTAAAGCAGAGTCAGTATCTGTAAAAATGATGCCTAATTTTTCAAATTCTTCTTTCATGTTGTGGTAAACAACTTCTGATTCATATTGAGCAGAAGCCCCAGCTAGATAAGCACGCTCAGCTTCGGGAATCCCAATTTTTTCAAAGGTTTCTTTGATTTTATCAGGTACATCATCCCAATCGCGTGCGGGTTTGTCACTCGGTTTTTGGTAATATTTAATTTTACTAAAGTCAATATCTGACAGGTCTGGACCCCATTCTTGCATGGGCATTTTATTGAATTGTTCTAACGATTTTAAACGGAAGTCAAGCATCCATTCTGGTTCGCCTTTCACGCGAGAAATTTCGCGAACGACGTCTTCTGTTAGGCCGTCTCCGGTACTAAAGACTGGTTCCACATCGTCGTGAAAGCCAAATTTATATTCTTCTAATTCAGGTACTGTACTCAATTCGTCGTCACCCTTTCTTTATTTTTCACAATGTAAATGACCGGCTTCGCCTTGGCCGTTATTAGCAACAGCCTGCTCTAAGGCTTTCCAAGCCAGGGTTGCACATTTAATCCGAGCTGGAAATTTAGCTACGCCGCTTAACATTGCTGCATCGCCTAATTTTTCATCTTCGGCCACTTCATTTCCTTGAACAAGTTGAGAGAAATCCTCTGCTAAGGCCGTTGCTTCGGCGATTGTTTTTCCTAAGACCGCATCAGTCATCATACTAGCACTTGCGGTACTGATGGAACAGCCACTTCCTTGAAAGGCGATATCTTTAATCACACCGTCTTCAATGGCCACATCCAGTTCAATCACATCTCCACAAGTAGGATTATTCAGTTCAATTGTTTGGCTAGACGCATCTAGCGTTCCGTGGTGATGTGGGTGGCTAGAATGGTCCAAAATGACTTGGCGATATAAGTTATCTAATTTAGAAAGTGCCATGCTGGAAAAACTCCTTTGTCGCTTTAATCGCTTCAACTAAGCGATCTGCGTCTTCTTTGGTATTGTATAAATAAAAACTTGCCCGTGCGGTTGCTGGCACGCTCAAATAGTTTAATAACGGTTGCGCGCAATGGTGACCCGCTCTGACAGCGACCCCTTCCATATCTAACGCCGTAGCCACATCATGTGGATGTAAACCTTCAATATTAAAAGCAATCACACCTGTGTGGTCTTTTGGATTCTGTGGACCATAAATCGTCAAGCCCTCGATAGCTTGCAACTTCGGCAAAACATAGTGAACAAGGGCTGCTTCATGTTGATGAATGGCCTCTAAACCAATTTCAGTTAAATAATCAATGGCGGCACCTAAGGCAATTGCCCCAGCAATATTAGGTGTGCCAGCTTCAAATTTCCAAGGAAGCTCTTTCCAAGTACTTTCTTGAAGATGAACAAAGTCAATCATTTCGCCACCAAATTCCACAGGTTCCATTTGTTCCAATAAATGACGTTTGCCATAAAGGACACCAATTCCAGTTGGTCCACACATTTTGTGACCACTAAATGCATAAAAATCAGCATCGATGGCTTGAACGTCCACAGGCATATGAGGAACTGCTTGCGCGCCGTCTACCACCATCACAGCGCCATTTTGATGAGCTAATTGTGTTAATTCTTCGATTGGATTAATGCCCCCTAACACATTTGAAACATGAGCAATCGAAACAATTTTCGTTTTTTCTGTAATTTGTTGACGTGCACTTGCCATGTCTAAAAAGCCGTCTTCAGTGACGTCTATATACTTCAAAATAGCCCCTGTACGTTGAGCTAATTGTTGCCAGGGAATAATGTTTGAATGATGTTCCATGTAAGATATGACGATTTCATCCCCGGCTGTAACTGCCAAGTCACCATAACTTTTGGCAATCCAATTCAAACTGGTTGTTGTTCCTCGTGTAAATAAAACTTCCGCTGTTTCTTTGGCATGGATAAATTGGCGAACCTTTTCGCGGGAGGCTTCATAGTCCTTCGTTGCTCGTTCGGCTAACGTGTGCACCCCACGATGAACATTGGCATTATCGGTTTCATAATAATGTCGTAAAACATCTAACACTGCCGTTGGTTTTTGGGTTGTCGCAGCATTGTCTAAATAAACTAGCGGTTCATCATTAACTTCTTGAAATAAAATAGGAAACGATTGACGAATGGTTGCTGCATCCATCATGCGTTTAACTTCCCTTCAATTACTTCTACAAATTCATTTTGTACTTCTTTAACTGGAATTGCTGTAATGACAGAACCTAGGAAGCCACGAATCACCAAACGTTCCGCTTCTTCTTTACGCAAGCCGCGGCTCATTAAATAATACATTTCTTCTGGATCTACTCGACCAACGCTGGCTGCGTGTCCGGCAGTCACTTCATTTTCATCAATTAAAAGAATTGGATTGGCATCACCACGAGCTTTATCAGACAGCATCAAAACACGACTTTCTTGCTGTGCGTCGGCTCCTTTTGCGCCTTTTAAAATGTGGCCAATTCCGTTAAACGTTAAAGTACCACGTTCACGAATAACTCCATGTTGTAAAATATGACCAATCGAATGTGGCGCTTTGTTTGTCACTCGTGTGTCGATGCCTTGTGTTTGTTTACCTGCACTAATTGCAACGACTTTAACTTCTGAATGAGCGCCTTCGCCAACTAAATCAGAATCAAAATCAGCAACAACATCGCCATCATTCATGACGCCTAGAGCCCAATCAACAGAAGCATCCCGCATAATATAGCCACGACGATTCATATAAGTCGTTACAGTTTGCCCTAATTGATCCACAGCTGAGTATTTAACTTTTGCGCCATCTTTCGCAATCACTTCCACAACGATATTTCCAGAAGCTTTCTCTGCATGATGACCAGTGGATTGAAAACGTTCTAAATAACTGAATTCACTATGATTATCTGCAACGATTAAAACATGTTTAAAGAAAGGTTGGTTGCTATCTGAATCCTGAATAAACAAAGATTCAATGGGCTCTTCAATCACTACGTTTTTAGGAACGTATAAGAAAACGCCACTATTCATGAAAGCTGCATGAGCTGCTGTCAGCTTATCTTCTTCTGGTAATACGGCTTTAGTCATATAGTATTCTTTAACTAATTCTGGGTGCTCTTGTAAAGCAGTAAAAATGTCTGTAAAAATTACCCCTTGTTCCGCTAATGAGGCTGGCAATTGCTCAAAAGCATGAAAAGATCCTTGTTGAACAATTAAAGGATTGTCTTTCATTTGATCAAAACTTGCGACATTTCCTTCAGAAGGCACATAACTTTCCATGTGAACATTTAATAAAGGCCAACGATGAAATTTCACACGATCAATATGTGGTAACTCACTTTCGTCAGCGTTTTTTAAAGCCGTTGTTCGCAATTCAGTCATCCAAGCTGGTTCTTCATGTTCTAGTGAAAAAGCGGTGACTTCGTCAAGATAATCCATTAGATTTACTTTTTTCATTTATCTTGTCCTCCTTACGCTTCTTCTTTGTAATCAATACCTAATTCTTGGCTGATACCAGCATAGCCTTCTGTTTCTAAACGTTTTGCCAAATCAGCCCCACCGGTTTTCACAACGCGGCCTTCCATCATGATATGAACAACATCTGGCGTGATATAGTTCAATAAGCGTTGATAATGGGTAATAATTAACGCACCAAAGTTCTCGCCGCGCATTTCATTAACCCCTTTAGAAACTACTTTTAACGCATCGATATCTAAGCCTGAATCAATTTCATCTAAAATGGCAAACGTTGGCTCTAACATCAATAATTGTAAAATTTCATTTCGTTTTTTCTCGCCGCCAGAAAAACCTTCGTTTAAGTAACGCTCAGCCATTTCTTCAGGCATATTTAATAATTCCATTTTGCTATCTAATTTTTTTAAGAACTGCATGACTGACATTTTGTTGTCTTCGTCACGTTTTGCATTGATTGCTGCACGCATGAATTCAGCGTTGGTAATCCCTGGAATTTCACTTGGGTATTGCATTGCTAAGAATAAGCCTAAGCGAGCGCGTTCGTCTACTTCTAAATCTAAAACGTTGACGCCGTCAAACAGAATTTCTCCTTCTGTGACTTCGTAGTTAGGATTTCCCATAATTGCTGCTGATAAAGTAGATTTACCAGTTCCATTAGGTCCCATAATTGCATGGATTTCTCCAGTATTAATTGTTAAATCGACTCCTTTTAGAATCTTTTTATCTTCAATTGATACGTGTAAATTTTTGATTTCTAACACAGACATGTACAATTCCCTCCAACTTGTTTTAATCGTTTTTCCGTTCTCACTCATTTTAGCCTAATTGAGAATGAATCGCAAATTACAATTGCTAAAAATAACAACTCTTATCATCAAATTTTAGGATTCAATTTGTGAAGGAAAATTTTAAAAGGCTGATATTTCAAAGTTTCTCTATATTTTTAAGTGATCCTCCCTACACAAAGAAAAAAATTCTGGTAGAATAAAAAATTTTATTCAAGAAAGCGTTTTCTTGGATAATTACTTTAGAATGACTTTCGCAAAGAGAGCGTTGAGATACGCCTTCATTATCTATACAAAAAAATCCAGAGCATTTGCTTCTCTGGATTCAATAATTTTTATTAGTGATTGGTTTTATACTTCTAAAAGTTCTTGTTCTTTTTCAGCAGTAATCGCATCGATATTTTTGATGCTATCATCTGTTAATTTTTGAACATCTTTTTCAAATGAACGTAATTCATCTTCAGTGATGTCGCCATTTTTTTGAGCTTTTTTCAACTCATCCATTGCATCACGACGAACGTTACGGACAGCAACTTTTGAGTTTTCCGCTTCTTTTTTCACGTCTTTGGCTAATTCTTTCCGACGTTCTTCCGTTAATTGTGGAATCACTAAACGGATGACATTTCCATCATTGGTTGGGCTAATGCCGATATCACTCATTTGAATAGCTTTTTCAATGTCAGCGATAGAATTTTTGTCAAACGGTGTAATCATTAATACACGTGCTTCTGGGATATTGATACTTGCTAATTGGTTAACTGGTGTTGGTGCACCATAATATTCTACTTGAATACGGTCTAATAGACTTGCGTTCGCACGACCAGCACGAATTTGACCTAATTCACGGCGTAAGCTTTCTTCCGCTTTTGTCATTTTTTCTTTGGCTGTTGCTAAAACTTCTTTAGACATTCTTTATTTCCCCCTTACAGTTGTTCCGATATTTTCACCAAGGATGGCACGACGGATATTTCCTGCTTCATTTAGGTTAAAGACAACTAAAGGAATATCGTTATCCATACTTAATGAGCTTGCTGTTGAATCCATTACTTGCAGCCCTTTAGAAATAACATCTAAATGTGTTAGTTCTTCAAATTTTGTCGCTGTTTCATCCACACGTGGATCTGCAGAATAAACACCATCAACATTGTTCTTCGCCATTAAGATGACGTCCGCATCTACTTCTGCAGCTCGTAACGCAGCCGTTGTATCTGTCGAGAAGTAAGGATTTCCTGTTCCTCCGGCAAAAATAACAACGCGGCCTTTTTCTAAATGACGTTCTGCACGACGACGAATGTATGGTTCTGCAATTTGACGCATTTCAATTGATGTTTGAACACGTGTAGGCACACCAAGATTTTCTAATGTATCTTGCAATGCTAAGGCATTCATCACAGTAGCTAACATGCCCATATAATCTGCTTGTGCACGTTCCATGCCCATTTGAGCACCAATTTGTCCACGCCAGATGTTTCCGCCGCCAACCACGATGGCCATTTCGATACCTAATTCATGGACCTCTTTAATTTCTTGGACGATTTCTTTAATGACTGGTGGTTTAATGCCAAAACCGTCTTCTCCGGCTAGCGCTTCTCCACTTAACTTTAATACGACACGTTGATACTTAGGTTTAACCATCATAATTCCCTCCAAGATTCTCTAAAAATCATTCAATTCCTCATTTAGATGACTTTTCACCAAAATGATTTTTTAGACCAAGCAGTGCGATCCACTAGTTTTGCCTAAAAAAAGGGAGCGCATATCAAAGTTATGCGTTCCCAAATGGCTGAAAGACTGCCTTGAATCAAGCAGTAATCAATTTATGCAGCTTCCTTTGGGGATCGCTGTCTGTTTAGATACTTATGATTCACGGCTTTTCAACCGAGCGTTTGATGCTCTTAGTTTTTCATTTGGCTCATTACTTCATCCGCAAAGTTATCTTCACGTTTTTCGATACCTTCGCCAACTTCAAAACGTACGAATGATTTCACTTCGCCGCCTTTAGAAGCAACAAATTTTTCGACAGTCATATCTGGATCTTTAACAAATGGTTGGTCAACCAAAGCGATTTCTGCTTTGAATTTTTGTAGACGACCAACAACCATTTTTTCAACGATATTTGCTGGTTTACCTTCGTTTAATGCTTGTTCAGTTAACACAGCTTTTTCGTGTTCTAATTCTTCTTGAGGAATTTGAGATTCGTTGACATAGCGAGGGTTGATTGCCGCGATGTGCATAGCAACATCTTTCGCTACTTCTTCGTCAGTTGTGCCATCGATAACTGTTAATACAGCAATACGGCCACCCATGTGTAAGTAAGCGCCAAATGCAGCATTGTCAGCTTTTTCGACAACTTCAAAACGACGGAAGCTGATTTTTTCACCGATAACAGTTGTTGCTTCGATTAAATCAGATTCGATTGTGCCTTTTTCAGTTTTAATAGCCATTGCTTCTTCCATCGTAGCTGGTTTGTTTTCAGCAACTTTAGTCGCAATATCTTTAACTAAATCTTGGAACATTTCGTTTTTAGAAACGAAGTCAGTTTCTGAGTTTACTTCAACGATTGCTGCAACGTTACCTACAGTTGCTACGTTTGCTAAACCTTCAGCCGCAATGCGGTCATTTTTCTTCGCTGCTTTAGCCATACCATTTTCACGTAAAAAGTCTACGGCTTTTTCCATGTCGCCTTCTACTTTTACTAATGCTTTTTTAGCGTCCATCATTCCAACGCCAGTCATATCGCGTAATTCTTTTACCATTTTAGCTGTAACGTCTGCCATTATTTGTGTCCTCCTCGGATATTATCAATTCTTTTTAAAAAAGCTATCTCAAAGGAGAATCAGGCTTTTTGTCGCCTAGCCTTTGAGACAGCTCCGTAATCATTATTATTCAGCTGATTCGTTGTTTCCTTCAACAACATCAACGATTTCTTCGATTGAAGTTGCTTCTGGTGTTTCTTCAACGAATAACTCTTCAGTTGCTTGGTCTTCCCCTTGGTTACCTTCGATGAAAGCGTCAGCCATTTTAGCAGTGATTAATTTCACAGCGCGGATTGCATCATCATTTGAAGGGATTACAACATCGATCTCATCAGGATCACAGTTTGTATCAACCATTGCAACGATTGGAATGTTTAATTTGTGTGCTTCTTGAACAGCAATGCGTTCTTTACGTGGGTCAACGATGTACATTACATCTGGAATTCTTGGCATATCAGCGATACCACCTAAGAATTTTTCTAAACGTTCACGTTCTTTGTTTAAGCCAGCAACTTCTTTCTTAGGTAAAACTTCGAAAGTGCCGTCTTCTTCCATTGCATTGATTTTTTTCAAGCGAGCAATACGTTTTTGGATTGTATCCCAGTTAGTTAACGTACCACCTAACCAACGATGGTTTACATAGTATTGACCAGCGCGGATTGCTTCATCTTTGATTGCTTCTTGTGCTTGTTTTTTAGTTCCTACGAATAAAGCAACGCCGCCTTCTTCTGCAACGTTTTTCATGTAATCGTAAGCTGCATCTACTAATTTCACTGTTTTTTGTAAATCAATGATGTAGATACCGTTTCTTTCTGTGAAGATATATTTCTTCATTTTTGGGTTCCAGCGACGAGTTTGGTGACCAAAGTGTACGCCGGCTTCTAGTAATTGTTTCATAGAAATTACTGCCATGTTGTGTTTCCTCCAGTTTGGTTTTTATTTTCCTCTTCTTTTCGTCAACTCCTTGAAGAACTACCGTAGTAGCACCACTTCGCAGATGGAAAAGAATGTGGATTTCGTGTGTGAAAATCACACCTTTAACAGTATAAGATATTTTCAGAAAAATAGCAAGCCTTAAAACTAGAAATGTCGCTCCTACTGCGCTTGCCAAACAAGATGACATTCTTCGTTTCCTGTTTCATCGATGGTTCGCTTTTGTTGGACAAAGCCTTGTTTTTGATAAAAGGCGTACGCTGCTTGATTTTCCCTGTAAACAGCCAAAGATAAGATGTCCTGTTCTTCTTTTGCTACTTGCAGTAATTTCTGACCGATGCCCTTCCCTTGAAACACTTTTTTTATAAAAATTCCTGCGATATAGTTATCCATTAAGCCTAAAAACCCAATTATCTGACCCTCTTCTTCTGCTAAGATCAGTGTTGCTTTTGGTAACGCAGCGCGGACAAATGCCTTATTTTCTTGCCAATAAGTTGGTGCGACAAATGGATGAGCTTCTAGGTTCGTTTGCAGCCAAATAGTCATAATGGTTTCTAATTCTTTTTCTGTTAACTGGGTTGTCTTTTTGATAGTCAGCATTTTTTGACACTCGTTTCTGTTATTGATTATTTTCAAAATAAAACATTAACACGCCCGCTGCGATAGCGACATTCAATGATTCTGCTTGACCTTTCATTGGAATATAAAGATTTTTCGTGGTTTCTGCTAACAATTCTGGCGAAACCCCGCTACCTTCATTGCCTAAAATCAACGCATAATTTTCCACTGCCTCTTGTTCATAATAAGCAATCGCAGCTTCATTTAGTTCTGTACCGAAAACTGGTAGACCTTGCTTCTTGAATGCCTGAACCACTTCAGTCAACTCTCGTTGAAGAACTGGTAAATGATAGTGGCTTCCCTGCATTGAGCGCAACACTTTTGTATTGTAAATATCTGCTGTGCCTTTACCTAAAATCACGCCTGCTAAACCTGCTGCATCAGCTGTGCGAATCATTGTACCAACATTGCCAGGGTCTTGGATATTATCTAAAAGTAACCAACCACCTTTAAAAGAAAGCGACTGCTCTTGTTGCGTTTCCAAGGTGACAATTGCCAAAATCCCTTGTGAAGTTGGCAGCTCCGACAAACTATTTAAAACCTCATCACTTACAAAAATTAATTTTTCTGTTTCTTGTTCAGCTAACCAAGTTCTCCATTCTTGTTGACCTCTTTGGTTAAACAAAATCCACTGAACATCGGCGTTGGCCTTCACGGCTTCTTCAACTAAATGAAATCCTTCTATTATATATTGGTTCAGTTCTTCTCGGTACTTCTTTTTGTGTAATTTTTTCCATTCTTTTAATTGGTTATTTTTCGTTGATATAATTTCTTTCATAAGTCACCTCGCCTTTGTATTATAGCATGCTTCTAGCTTGCTTGGATACTTGCTAGAACCAAGAAAAATCGCTATCATAAAGAAAAAAGTAAAGGAAGTGTCTCTCATGGAAAAACTAAGAATGAATGTACAAGGACGTGTCCAAGGTGTTGGCTTCCGCTACATGACAAAAATGGTGGCAGATCAATTAGGTGTCACTGGTTCGGTGAAGAACGAAGACGACGGGTCCGTTTCAATCACAGCAATTGCACCTGAAGACATAATGGAAACATTTATCAAAAAAATCAAAGATTCCCCCAGTCCAGCGGGACGTGTAACGTATGTTGATATTCAAGAAGACCCTTTGTTAGAAGAAACGGAACAATTTAAAGTGATTCAATAAACTTACTTTCTAACGATTGATTTCTTTGGGAAGAAGCCTTGAACAGCAAGTAGTTCCTGCTTTTTATTGATTTTTGTAAGAGCTTCTTTTCGATTTTGATTGAAAAAGAGCGCTGTTTCAAGTATAGTTAACCATGTAAAAATTTTTTAGAAAAGGACCGAATTACATGCGTAAATTAAACCGATGGCTTTACGGCTCTGGCTTACTATTTTTAGTAATGTTTTTATCAGGCTGTGTGAAAACAGGAGCAGATGGACAACCAACTGGTGAAGGTTTTGTCTATAACTTCCTTGTTTTACCGATGAGTAATGCAATTACTTATCTTGTCGATAACTTTAATTGGAACTATGGTTGGGCGATTATTTTTATCACCATTATTGTACGGATCATTATTTTACCGTTAGGCTTACATCAATCGAAAAAAAGCTTTATCCAAACGGAAAAAATGCAAGCAATCAAACCCCAAGTGGATGTTGCACAAGCAAAAATGAAACAAGCAAGTACGCGTGAAGAACAAATGGCCGCACAAGCAGAACTACAAAAGATTTATAAAGAAAACAATGTGAGTATGGTTGGCGGAATTGGTTGTTTGCCTTTATTAATTCAAATGCCTATTTTCTCTTCTCTGTTCTTTGCTGCTCGTTATACAAAAGGTATTGCCACGGCAAGCTTCTTAGGAATGAATTTAGGGCAACCAAATATGATTTTAGTGGCATTAGCTGGTTTAGCCTATTTAGCTCAAGGTTATATTTCAATGATTGGTATTCCTGAAGAACAAAAGAAAACAATGAAATCAATGCTGATTGTTTCACCATTAATGATTGTTTTCATGTCCTTTAGCTCACCTGCAGGCGTAGCGCTTTACTGGGTAGTTGGTGGTATTTTCACATGTATTCAATCTGCCATCACAAATATCCTCTTACGTCCAAGAATTAAAAAACAAGTACAAGAAGAATTGAAAAATAACCCACCAAAACAAGTGGTTACTCCTATTAAGGATGTGACACCAAAAGAAACAAACAAAGTAACGCAAAAAACGAACCAACCAAAAGCAAACGGCAATAAAGGTCGTAATGCTGGAAAACAAAAACGTAAATAAAAAAAGGATCGCCTCTAAACGGCGATCCTTTTTTTACTTCAATTCTTTCCCAGTCATCTCTTCAATAGTTCGAATAGACTTTGGACCAAAGCCATGCAACGAAAGTAACGCTTTTCGGCCTCGTGCGTAGAGTTCATCCACACTGTCGATTTTTTCATTCGTTAGCGCACGAACAGCTGGCTTTGATAATTGTGTTAAAATTTGTTCAAACGTTGTTTCTAGCATGCTGTCGGTTCCTCCTTAGCGGTCGAAAAACAGCGCTTTTTATTTTACAATTAATAAATCTAAGCTAGCAATTGATAACGCCATTTTAGCAATTTGCATTAATTGTTTTAATCGGTTTTGTTTGACTTTTTCATCCTCAACCATAACCATCGTTTCATTGAAGTACGCATCAATTAACGGACGTAGATTTACTAGTGCTTCATAGTTTTCTGCAATCGTGCGTGTCGCAAATGCTTCAGATAAATCGTTAACTGCTTGATACAGTTCTTTTTCTGCCTTATTTTCAAACAGACTTGGATCAATCCCTTCTTCAGTATCACCTAAAAGTTCTTGACCTTTTTTCGCTAAATTAATAACACGCGTTAAGGCTTCCATTGATGGTTTAAAATCTTGATCTTCAAAACGGCTTTTTAAAATATTCGCTGAAGCAAATAATTTCGATAAATCGGCTTGCTCAGCAGACACCACTGCATCGATAATGTCATGGCGAACATTTTTCGTCATTAATAATTGACGTAAGCGAGCTTTCACAAATTCAACGACTTCTGCTTGTCCTTCGTTTAGTAAAACGCCATATTTCTCAACATCTTGATTCACTGCTTCATCAACTTCTGTTTGTAATTGAACTAATGGGAAGGTCCAGCCTTTATCTTCAATAATTCGGATAACGCCATAGGTTTGACGACGAAGTGCATAAGGATCGTTAGAACCTGTTGGAATCATACCAACTGAGAAGAATGAAAAGACGCTGTCAAGCTTATCGGCTAAGGCTAAAACAGCCCCGATTGCTGTTTCTGGCAATTCACCTTCACTGGAAGTTGGTAGATAATGTTCTCGAATCGCCGTTGCTACGGCTGGTTTTTCGCCTTGTAATAAGGCATATTTTTCTCCCATAATTCCTTGTAATTCTGGGAATTCACCAACCATATTTGTTACTAAGTCAAATTTATAAATTTCAGAGGCACGTTTTAAATCTTCCAATTCATCCTCAGATAAGCCAACTTTTCGACCAATGATTTGTGCAATTAAAGCAACCCGTTGCATTTTTTCATAAATTGAGCCAATCTTTTCATGGAAAGTCACATTTTTTAGTTTTTCAACACATGCTTCAATCGTTAATTTTTTATCTTCATTGTAAAAGAATTCTGCATCTTCTAAACGAGCAATTAACACTTTTTCATTTCCTTTAATCACGTTTTCAAGGTGAACATTATCCCCATTGCGAACAGCGATAAAATGCGGCATTAATAAGCCTTGGTCGTTACGAACGTCAAAATAACGTTGGTGTTCTTTCATAGAAGTCACTAATACTTCATCTGGAACAGATAAATATTTTTCATCAAAACTACCTACAAATGCAGTTGGATATTCCACTAAATTCGTAACTTCTTCCAATAATTCTTCATCTAAAGCTAACTGCCAATTTTTTTCTGCAGCGAGAGCGTTCGCTTGATCAACAATCATTTGTTTCCGTTCATTCGGTTGAACCACTACAAATTGTTCTTTTAATTTTGCTTCATATTCATTAGCATGTTGGAACGTCACATCGTCTCCCAAGAAACGGTGGCCACGAGAAGTTTGCCCTGTTGTCACGTCTAACACTTTGAAAGGAATTACTTCATCATCAAGTAGTGCCACAATCCAGTGAATTGGACGAATATATTCGAAATCATAGTTTGCCCAGTGCATTGTTACCGGGAAAGTTAGACTTGTAATCACGTCATTTAATTTTGTTAATACCTCTTTGGCACTTTGGCCTTTGGTAAACTTCGTCACATAGACATATTCGACACCATTTAATTCTTTGAAAACAATGTCCTCAGTTGTAACTCCTTGGCCGCGTACAAAACCTTGTGCAGCTTTTGACCAATTTCCTTCAGCATCTAAAGCAATCTTTTTCGCTGGACCCTTTACTTCTTCTTCAACATCTGCTTGTTTTTCAGGAATCGCAGTTACTTTCACGGCTAAGCGACGAGGTGTGGCAAAGGATTGCACTGTTTCATAGTCTAAATGATGTTCATCTAAAAATTTGATTACTTTTTCTTCAAGTTGGATACGGCTTGGTGTGACAACATGTGCGGGCATTTCTTCTAAGCCAATTTCTAATAATAAATCTTTTGCCATGTTATTCTGCCTCCTTGGATACACTTTGATCTTTATTTAATAATGGGAACCCTAATTTTTCACGTTCAGCCACAAAAATTTTCGCTACGGAACGAGCCATATTCCGAATGCGGGCTAAATATCCTGCACGTTCCGTTACAGAGACAGCACCGCGAGCATCTAATAAATTGAATGTATGGCTACATTTTAAAATATAATCATAGGCTGGATGAACTAAACTTTCTTCAATACAGCGTTTAGCTTCTTTTTCAAATTTGTCAAAGTTTTCTAAAAGCATTTCTTGGTTACTAATTTCAAAGGAATATTTTGAATGTTCATATTCAGGTTGCACAAAAATTTCACCATATTTAACGCCTTGTGTCCATTCTAAATCATAGACACTTTCGACTTCTTGGATATATGATGCCAAGCGTTCTAACCCGTAAGTAATTTCAGAAGTGACAGGATGACATTGTAAGCCCCCGACTTGTTGGAAATACGTAAATTGGGTAATTTCCATGCCATCTAACCAAACTTCCCAACCTAAACCAGCACAACCCATTGAGGGATTTTCCCAGTTATCTTCTACAAAACGAATGTCATGTTCTAATGGATCAATTCCTAATAATTTCAAACTTTCTAGATAAAGTTCTTGGATATTTTCAGGAGAAGGCTTCATTACAACTTGGAATTGATGATGTTGGTATAGACGGTTTGGATTTTCACCATAGCGTCCATCAGCTGGACGACGAGAAGGTTCTACGTAGGCAGCATTCCATGGTTCAGGTCCAATGGCACGTAAAAACGTGTAAGGACTCATGGTGCCGGCTCCCTTTTCTGTATCATAGGCTTGCATTAACATACAGCCATTAGATGACCAAAATTTTTGCAAGGTTAAAATCATTTCTTGTACGGTTAACTTGTTTTTCATTGTTTTCCTCCTTGGAATATTTTTTATAGACATAGGGATTGGCTTTACTTCGGGAATGTAAATTTAAAAAGGGCTACAGAAAAACAATTTTGTAGAATGGGATAATTTTTATGCTGTTCATCATCTACTCTGTCGCCTTTGCGCCAATTGAGCTTTTTTGAATAAACGTTACTATTTTTTCTTTTGGTGTTAACTGTTTGCTTTTTTTATTCGGTTACAACGTTCCCTTTGGTCACCTTGTGCTGTTCATCATCTACTCCATGTTTTTGGCTAAGCAGTTTGTTTTAACATAGAGGAGACAACGTTCCCTTTGGTCACCTTGTACTGTTCATCATCTACTCTGTCGCTTTTGCGCCAATCGTAGTGATTCACAGCAAAAAGTCCCTATGCCTATTAATAGACATAGGGACGAATAATTATCGCGGTTCCACCCTACTTCCGATGTGTTCATCGGCAGCTTCGTTTGTCGTACTCCAAAGTGCCTTTCAAAAGTTCCGTGTTTCTGGCTCCCACTCTCCCAGATTCGCTTAACAGAGGGTTCTTTTTACTTCTCTTTTTCTTCGTACGTATTTAACTTCTCTATCATAATACGGTGTCTGAGGGAAGTTGTCAAATTTTTTTTAGAAAAACGTCTGCTTGTTTATGTTTCTTTTTCTTCCTTCTTTCGTGGCGGAATTTTTAACGTATTTTCCCACGTTTTCATTTGATCAATAAATTTTTTACTTTTTAAGTGCAAACCAACATATTCATCGTATAACATATCAATCGTTTCTCGAATACTTTTCTTAGTTTCTTCTTTTACTTGAATGTTTTGGACTTTTTCATAGGAGACTTGCGAAAATAAGCGAATAAAATGAATTGCTCTAGGATCTGCATGGTAGCGCTGTTCATCTAAATGCCAATGTTTTTCACAAAGCACACCGCTATATTTTGAGGAATAATCAAATTTTCCTTGTGTTTCGCCACAAGCCACACAATGATGCCATTCTGGTCGTACACCAAACCGTTCTAACAATTGAATTTCAAAAATATTTGTAATGATTTCCGGATCTTTTTGCTCATTTAAAGCGGATAATGCCATGTGGGTAAATTGAAATAAGTTTGGATCATAGTGCTGATCTTCAATTGCTGCATCGACTAAGTTTAAAATATATGTTCCATATGCGTTAATAAATATGTCTTGTTGAATGTTTCGAAAAGGTTGAACTTCTTTGCTGCTATTGAGAAAAGATAAGCCTTCTTCTCTAAAATTTCCGATGTAGACGGCTTCTGTAAATGGCAGAATCGCTGGCAAAAGAGGATTATTTTTTCGATGCGCGCCTTTCACAAAAAACATCAATTTTCCATAGGATTCTGTAAAAATTTTGACGAGTTTATCCTTCTCTTTAAAATCCTTCGTAAATAAAATAATGCCTTTGGTCTCCCCTAATGCCATTCAATTCACTTCCATTTCTTATGTAAATTAGTGTAGTGTTTGGAAAGTTCGTTTATACACTCGCTTCCCAAACACTACTTTCTTAATATTCTTCTTTGCGATAACCAAAATCTTGTAAATAGATTTTTTTGTCACGCCAGTCTTTTTGGACTTTTACCCACAGCTCCAAATACACTTTGTCATCTAATAAATATTCAATATCTTGACGCGCCTTGGTACCAATTTGTTTCAGCATTTTTCCGCCTTTGCCAATAATGATACCTTTTTGACTGTCCCGTTCCACAATAATGGTTGCTTGGACATGGACTTTATCGTTTTCATCCCGTTTCATTGAGTCCACAACGACAGCGACAGAATGAGGAATCTCATCTCTTGTTAAAAGTAACACTTTTTCACGAATTAATTCGGAAACGATAAAATATTCTGGATGATCCGTAATTTGGTCATCAGGGAAATATTGTGGTCCTTCTGGCATTTGCTCAACGAGAACATCCATCAAATGCTCAAAATTATTTCCTTCAGTGGCAGAAATGGGAATAATTTCTTTAAAGTCCATTTGTTTCGAATAGTCTTCAATGATACTCAATAAATCATCTGGATGGACTTTGTCAATTTTATTAATAATCAAGTAGACTGGACTATTATTATTTTTCAATCGTTCAATAATAAAGTCGTCACCTTTCCCGCGTTTTTGATCAGCACTTACCATAAATAAAGTAGCATCTACTTCACGCATCGCATTATAGGCACTTTCCACCATGAAATCGCCTAAGCGGTGTTTAGGTTTGTGAATCCCTGGAGTATCGATAAAAACAATTTGTGCTTCAGGAATTGTATAAATTCCTTGAATCTTATTACGAGTTGTTTGTGCTTTGTCACTCATAATTGCAATTTTTTGGCCGACAATTCGATTTAACAATGTTGATTTTCCAACATTTGGTCTGCCGACAATGGCTACGAAACCAGATTTATGTTCAGTTGTCATTGTATTTCTCCTCTTATTTCCACATTTGAATGATTTGTAAAATTTTTGGTACAAATAGAATTAGTCCTACTAGCACTGCGAAACCGGCTGTTAATAAAACAGCTCCTGCGGCCATGTCTTTAACCTTTTTCCCGATTGGATGAAAGTGAAAATCCGTAAACATATCTACGACATTTTCAAAAATTGTGTTGATAATTTCTGCCAACCAGACAAGAAAAACGGCCAATAACAACCACAGCCATTCAGCAAGTGTTAAGGAAAACAAGAAACCAAACACAATGGCCGTGACACCAAACGCCACATGTTTGCGCATATTACGTTCTTCTCGAAAAACTGTTTTGATTCCTTGCCAGGCAAATTCTAATGAATTAATAAAATGTTTATTCTTTCCTGTTTGCTCATCTTTTAAGGCCATACGCATCTAAAATCTCTTTCTGTAAACCAAACATTTCTTTTTCATCTTCAGGTTCCATATGATCGTACCCATTCAAATGTAAAAAGCCATGTACTGCCAAAAAGCCCATTTCTCGCTCCAATGTGTGCCCATATTCAACTGCTTGTTCTGCTGCTCGCTCTGTTGAAATAATTAAATCACCTAGATTACGTGGTAGCTCTGCCAACTCTTCATCATCAAAAATAATTGGCAATTCGTCTTCCCCTTCATCCTCTAAAGCAAAACTGATGACATCTGTAGGCATATCTTTGCCCCGATAGTCACGATTAATCACTTGGATACCTGCGTTATCTGTAAAAGTCACCGACATCTCCGTATCTTCGGCAATTTCTAGAAAACCCGCTGCAAATTGCAGCAAGTTTTCGATTTCTTTGATTTCTTCTGTTGGTACTTTCTCGGTTTCATCAATGAAAGTAATATCCATTAGTCATCTCTCTTTTCTTGTTCATCTTTCATTTCTTCTGCTTCAGCTTTCATTTTTGGATACTTAATCCGTGAATGGAAGGTACTGCATAATCCATTAATTAATGATTTTTCAATGATGCGAATCTCTTTCATCGTTAACCCACATTCATCTAATTGGCCATCTGAAATTCTGTCTTGAATCACATTATGCACAAAGGCTTGAATTTTTTCGTTGGTGGGATGATCCATCGCCCGCACAGCAGCCTCACAAGTATCAGCAATACTCACAATCCCTGCTTCTCGTGTTTGTGGACGTGGTCCAGGATAACGGAAGTCGGATTCTTTAATTTCAGGATTGCGTTCTTTTGCTTTCACATAGAAAAATTTCATCAATGTTGTGCCATGATGTTGACGACAAATGTCAATCACCATTTGCGGCATATTGTACTCTTCTAAAATTTTGGCGCCATCAATTACGTGGCCAAAAATAATTTGTTTACTATCTTCTGGTAATAAAAAGTTATGTGGATTTTCTGCACCAGCAGGTAAGTTTTCCACAAAGAAATTGGCGTGTTTAATTTTACCAATGTCATGGTAATAACAAGCAACTCGTGTTAATAGCGACCGCCCGCCAATCTCAGCAACAGCGTTAGCGCTCAAACTAGCCACCATCATGCTATGATGATAGGTACCTGGCGCTTCTTCTAACAGTTGTTTTAACAACGGATGGTTCGGATTACTTAATTCATTCAAGACAATCATACTATCATCGGTCACTAATAATTCGATATATGGATGCAAGCCCATTGTTGCTAAAAATGAAAGTACCGTTCCTGCACTTGCACAAATTAAAGCTGTCCACGTTTTGCCATCTGTTAAACTCATTCCTTGATAAATCATTAAGACAACCGCCATGAAAACAGGAAAGACCACTACCCACATTAAAGCTGGGAAAACTTGCTCACTCATCCGTTTCCGTTTAACAACTGTTGCTAGAAATCCTGAGAATAAGTACATAATCAGAATAACCGTCAACGAGTTTGTGCCAATAGAATTATAAAAGATAAATAACGCAAAAACGACTTGGAAAATGGCAGCGATTATCCCTGAACGACGATTTACAAAATGATTTAGAATTAGCGGCGCAAAGGCTGCCGGATAGAACAAGGGAATATACATCAACTGCTCTGTTTGGAAAATCTGGAAGAATTTCATTAAAATAACACTGATTAGCATAGCACCCGTGTAAAAGATAATAAACGAGCGTTGTCGCGAAGGCTCAGTCACTTGTTTTGTAAAGAAAATTAACACTTCAACTTGAAGTAAAATAGCTAATGCTAATGCCACCATCGGAAAAATAGAGGTATTTTGACTAGTCATTCCTAGTAGCTCAAGTTTTTCGACCGCTTTTGCATCAATTTGAGTACCTTCACGAACAATAATTTCGCCTTGATAAATCATTGCGGGTTGAACAGCATTCATCGCTTTTTGGCGTAGCTCTTCTGTTCGTTTTTCATTGGCAATATCGTTTACCACAATCCCTTGGTTAACAATGTAACGAATGACTTGTTGCATGGTACTCGTAATATCTAAGTATTGAATTTTACCGTTAGCTTCTTGGCGAATTTTATCCAAATCAGATTCTCGAACGTGATTTTGCATCGCATCATCCACCAACATCAAACTTTCTGAACGAACCTTATCCAATTGCTCAGAGGTTAATGTAAAGATTGTTTGATAAAAAACATTAGGAAAACTTTGATAAAACGTAACTTCATCTTGCGGTAAAGATTCAAATAATGATTTTAAGCTAGCTACTCGTTCTTCCACGGTCGGCGCAGGAATCGTTTCTTCCTTTTTGGCCTTCGCTTGCTTGTTGCTGTACTCTTTGTCTACTTTTTCATTCGCAGAATCAATCAATTTAAATAATTTATCAATACGATTATGTTGGACAGATGCCGTATCTTCTTGATAAATATATTCGGGTGTGACAGCTTCTGCTGCCAATTTTTTTCTTTGTTCTGTTTCGTAGGTATTCTCGATATTTTTATTTGCACGAATGGTTTTCTCGGCCAGTTGACCTTCTTTAATTTCTACTCTTTTCTGATGGACACTGCCAAACATAATCATAAATAAAAGAAGAGAAAAAACGGCTAATAAAATAGGTAAATAGGCTTTACCTAAACGATCCCCTAACTTTGTAAGTACTTTTTTCAAAAGGTACTTTCACTCCTTCCCTAACTGCTTAGGAATGCTTTTGTTGTTCTTTTTCATAGGCTTGAATAATTTGTGCCACAACCGGATGACGCACAACGTCACTGGCTTCAAAATTTACAAAGGCAATTTTTTCAATGTCTTTTAACGTACGCTCGGCGTTAACTAAACCACTTGTTACACCACGTGGCAAGTCAATCTGACTAGTATCTCCATTAACAATCATTTTTGAACTAAACCCTAAACGAGTTAAAAACATTTTCATTTGGGCAACCGTGGTATTTTGTGCTTCATCTAGAATGACAAAAGCATCATCCAATGTACGACCACGCATATAAGCAAGCGGGGCAATTTCAATAACGCCGCGTTCCATTAAACGATTTGTATGATCCATACCAAAAATTTGATACAAGGCATCGTAAACTGGACGTAAATAAGGATCGACTTTTTCTTTTAAGTCACCTGGTAAAAAGCCCAAGCTTTCGCCAGCTTCCACCGCTGGACGAGTTAAAATAATTTTTTGTACTTCGCCTTTTTTTAAAGCTGCTACTGCCATCACCACGGCTAAAAAGGTTTTTCCTGTCCCCGCAGGTCCCACCCCGAAAATGACGTCATGAGTTTTAACTGCATCGATATATTTTTTTTGACCAACATTCTTAATTCGGATGGCCCGACCATGATGGTCCTTCATAATTTCTTCTTCATACATGGCAATAAACGCCTCTAAATTTCCAGCTTTGGCCATTTTTAAAGCAGAAACGACATCTGGCGTATGCACTTTGATGCCTCGTTGAATTAATGTTTGTAGCGCTCTTAACACGGAAGCGACTAACTCTACCTCTGATGATTCGCCAATTAACTGAATAACTTCGCCACGACTATTAATCGTTACGTGGGTATTCTCTTCTAAAAATTTGATATGTTTATCATGTGTTCCTAAAAGCATGTGTGCATCATCAGAATCAGTAAGTATTAATTCCAAAGATTTTGACTGATTATCTGTCAAAAAACGTCCATCTCCTTTATTATATAGTCCTTTACAATGATACCACATTCTTATCTGTTTAAAAAGAAGTCGTACCTGATTTGACTTTGAAAGTCAAAAAAGAGAAAACCGTAAAAAGCTACCGGTTTTCTCTTTGCATAAAAAAACTAGGACAGTATCCTGTCCTAGTTTCGATAACGCTCTTAGTTTTCTTGTAATAATTCTTTCACAATTGCGTTAACTTGGTTGCCATCGGCTTTGCCTTTGACTTTCGGCATCATAGCGCCCATCACTTTACCAAAATCTTTTGGTGAAGTGGCGCCAGTTTGCGTCATTACCTCTTGAACTAGTTGACGAATTTCTTCCTCCGTTAGTTGTTGAGGCATATATTTTTCAACAATTGCTATTTCAACTTTTACTTTTTCAACAAGATCGTCGCGTCCCGCCTTTTCAAACTCTGATAAAGAATCTTTTCTCTGTTTCATCTCACGAGACAATACAGTGAGTTCTTCTTCTCCGTTCAATTCACGGCCCGCTTTAATCTGATCATTTTGAATGGCAGTCTTTAACATACGAAGTACGGCTAAAGTTTCTTTGTCTTTAGCTTTCATCGCTGTTTTAATGTCGTCATTCAATGTGGTTAGCAATGACATACCACCAACTCCAATTCATTCAAAACTAGAATTTTTTACGTTTTCTAGCTGCTTCAGATTTTTTCTTACGCTTTACACTTGGTTTTTCGTAGAATTCACGTTTACGTGATTCTTGTAAAGTACCCGCTTTTGAAACGGAACGTTTGAAGCGACGAAGAGCATCATCAAGAGATTCGTTTTTACGAACGACTGTTTTTGACATGTTATTCCCTCCCTCCGAGCTTAAAAAGTAACCGTTTTTCTTATTTGTGGGAAAAACCCACAAATTAAAATACTGTCCTTGTTATATTATAGCTAAAGCATAAATAACCGTCAACCACTCTACTGATAAAATACGAAATTTTTGTTTGATTTTTCGTCTTATTCGCTATTTTTCGCAACAATCGGCACAACGACCAAGGATTTCAAAGCGATGTCCTTCAATTGAACAACCTTTTAACTGTTCTTCAAAAAAATTCATCGGACACATGTGAATTTCTTCCGTTTTGCCACAAACCGTACAAATAAAGTGATGATGATGTTCCACCTCTTGGCAACAACGGAAGCGAAACTTTTGCTCGCCATTTAATTCTGTTTTTTCCAGTAATTCTAAGCGCTCAAAGTCATGCAAGTTACGATAAACCGTATCATAACTGACTCCTTTAAAGGTTTCATTCATAAATTCATACACTTCACGTGCAGAAACATACCGATTTCGCTTAATCAAATAGCTCATCAGTAATTCTCGTTTTTTAGTATATTTTAATCCACTGGCTTTCATGGTTTCTAAGGCTTGTTCAATATTGGTTTTTACTGGTGCCATCACCATTTCCTCCCTCACCAACCTAAATCAGAATCATTACGAAATAGATTCTGGACTTATGGTATAATAAAATTATTAAAAATGCAAGAAAGGACTTACCCTCTATGACTATTTCTGAAGAAAAAAAATGTGTGACGATTTTTGTCATCTCAGATTCTGCTGGCGAGACCGCTTCAAAATTGGCGGCTGCTTCAATGGCCCAGTACCCCACTGTTGATTTTACTTTGATTAGACGAACATTCGTTAAAGACGAAGATAAACTGGTGCAAGCGTTAGAAGATGCCAAAAAAGCAGAGGCCATGGTACTGCATACTATCATTAATGATCATCTCGTGGCGATTGCTAATCAATTTTTCAATGAGCATCAATTGTTCCATTTTGACATTTTGACACCACCTGTTGCGGAAATCGAACGATTAACAGGTGTCGCACCTATGCGGGAACCAGGTGCCTTACATCATCTGAATGAAAATTATTTTAAACGAATTGAAGCAATGGAATTTGCTGTCAAATATGACGATGGCAAGGACCCACGAGGCTTTTTAGAAGCGGATGTGTTACTTCTTGGTGTTTCCCGAACTTCTAAAACACCGCTAAGTCTCTTTTTAGCCAACAAGAACTTAAAAGTTGCTAATTTGCCACTAATTCCTGAAGCACATTTACCGAAACAATTATTCGAAATGGACCCTAAAAAAATTGTTGGCTTAACCAACGATCCCAATGTTTTAAACGGGATTCGTAAAGAACGAATGCGCGCATATGGATTGCCTGAAAATACTTCTTATTCAGATATTGAAAAAATTCGGCGAGAACTGGCTTTTGCTAATGATCTTTATCAAAAATTAGGTTGTATCGTTATTGATGTCGCTTCTCTTTCAATTGAAGAAACTGCCTCAATGATTCTTAATGCTTTGAACTTAGAAGATCATAGTTATTATTCCACGGAAACATCCGAGGATTAAAAAAAACGAGAAAAAATCACTAGTGATTTTTTCTCGTTTTTTTAAAAGACTTGAACGCCTTCTTGATCAATATTGAAAATTTGGATGCTCGCTTTGGTAGATAATTTCTCCAAACTTTGAACAATTTCGTTGGTTCGTTCTTCTGGCGACAAGATTAGCACAGTTGGACCAGCACCGCTTAAGAAAGAGCCATAAGCACCTTTTTGCTGAGTTAAACGACGAATTTCTTTTAAGTGAGGAACCAATGAACGACGATACGTTTCATGCCATTTATCTTGTTCCATCATTTTGCCTGCTAAAGGTAAATCTCCGTTTAAAATTGCGGCAATCATAACATTGGCAATTGAGCTGGCCGCGACCGCTTCTTTATAAGTCAATTTTTCGGGCAAAACAGCGCGACTTTTTTCGGTAAATAATGGTTCCTCTGGAATAAATGCAATGACATCACACATTGGAAAGTGATGTTTGACATGGTAGACTTGGTTTTCTACATGGCTAGCCACCACGAAATCTCCTAAAATAGCTGGGGCCACATTATCCGGATGTCCTTCCATCTCTGTGGCCAAACGGACTTTTTCTTTAGGGGACAAATTTAAATGTGCTAGTCGGTTAGCTAATTCAATGCCTGCTACAATCACACTTGAGCTACTGCCTAGTCCTCTTGCAAGGGGAATGTCAGAAACCATCCGAATAACTTTTGGTGTTAATTCTGGTGCAATTTTCAATGCCGTTTGAATTAATAAATTCTCTTCATTAGTAGGAATCTCTTCTCCCAGAGTATGTTGAATTTCCCAAAATTCACTTTCACCTAAAACGTTGATTGTTAAATAAGCGGATAATGCAATGCCACATGAATCAAAGCCAGGTCCTAAGTTGGCACTAGTGGCAGGTACTCTTATTTTCATAGTGTTGCGACTCCTTTTCGTAAGTGCAGACGCATTTCTTCCACGTCACTCATTTTTGAAATAGCTACTTCTGTCTCCATTGCTGTATCAGGATCTTTCAGTCCGTTACCAGTAAAGACTGCCACGACGGTTTCACCTGCTTTGATTTTACCGCTTTTAACATGTTGAATAACTCCAGCTAATGAAGCAGCCGAACCAGGTTCAATGAAAACCCCATCTTGAGCAGCAATTTTTCGGTAAGCCGTTAAAATTTCTTGATCTGTCACGGCATCAATGAAACCACCGGATTCATCCCGTGCCTGTTCTGCTAATTGCCAACTAGCAGGATTCCCAATCCGGATCGCTGTTGCCACGGTTTCAGGTTGCTCAATCACTTGGCCTTTCACGATCGCTGCGGCACCTTCTGCTTCAAAACCATGCATTCTTGGTAAAGTTGTTCCTTGTTTTTCATGCCATTCTTTAAAGCCTTTCCAGTAAGCGGAAATATTGCCGGCATTTCCAACTGGAATCGCTAAGACATCGGGCGCTTGACCTAATTGTTCACAAACTTCAAAAGCTGCTGTTTTTTGCCCTTCTAAGCGATAAGGATTCACTGAATTAACTAGCGCAACTGCCTCAGTTTTCGCAATCTCTCGCACCGCTTTTAATGCTTCATCAAAGTTACCTGGAATCGAAATAATGTCTGCCCCATACATAATAGCTTGCGCCAATTTTCCCAGTGCGATTTTCCCTTCTGGAATCACTACATACGCTTTAATGCCTGCTCTTGTGGCATACGCAGCAGCGGCGGCACTAGTATTTCCTGTAGAAGCACAAACAATCGCTTTGGCACCTTCTTCTACCGCTTTTGCTACAGCCATCACCATCCCGCGATCTTTGAATGAGCCAGTGGGATTTAAGCCTTCGTATTTTCCATATAATTGAATACCTAATTCTTTGGATAAATTAGGTAAAGGAATCAGTGGCGTATTTCCTTCGGCTAAAGAAATCATTGGTGTTTTTTCTGTTACGGGCAAATACGCTTGATACTGTTTTAACAAACCTTCATACATGTTTACTCATCTCCTATAACCTTCATTACATTCAATAACTGAAAGGCTTCCGTATTTTGAATAGCTATCACAACTTGTTGCATTTGTGCTTTTGATATCTGGTGTGTAATGGCAACAATTCTTGCTCGCTGTCCATCTGATTTCTGTTGAACTAATTGATCAAAGCTGACTTCTGCTTTAGTCATTAATTGCGTCAACTGCAAAAATTGTCCTGGTGTATCTGGAACATCTAATGAAAAATAGTACTGCCCAAATACATTTTCGGAACTCGTCAATTGGGTTTTATGTTGATACGAATTGAACATATGGCCAGTCGTTGCCAAGCGAATGTTTTTAGCAATCGTAATTAAATCACTGACCACACTGGTTGCTGTCGGTTTAGCGCCAGCTCCTGGACCGTAATACATTGATTCCCCCACGCCTGCACTTTTTATAAATACTGCATTGTACTCATTCCGAACAGATGCAATAGGATGCTTTTGATTGACTAGCATAGGCGCCACTTCCACCGAGATACTATTCTCATTTTGTTCAGCAGAGCCAATCAATTTGATTTCATACCCCAGTTGTTTAGCCATGGCGACATCATCTAAAGACAATCCGCGAATTCCACGAATATCAACTTGTGGTAATGAAACATTCATCCCAAAAGCAAATTGACTTAAAATAACCATTTTATAGGCTGCGTCAATTCCATCGACATCATTTGTCGGATCCGCTTCAGCAAAGCCCAACGCTTGCGCTTCTGCTAAAGCTTCTTCATAACTTTTATCAGCAGAAACCATTTGCGTAAGCATATAATTCGTCGTACCGTTCACAATCCCTAAAACTTGTTGAATATTGTCTGCCGCTAAGCTATTAGCAATTGTTCTTAAAATTGGAATCCCGCCAGCAACACTTGCTTCATAATATAAATCACAATGATGTTTTTGGGCTAACGCTACTAATTCACTCCCATGTTGCGCCAGTAAATCTTTATTAGCAGTCACAATATGTTTACCCTTTTCTAAAGCTTTCATGATATACGTTTTGGCTGGTTCAATGGTTCCCATTAATTCCACAACGATTTGAATCTCTTTATCTTCTAAAATATCATCAATTGAAGTTGTTAAAGAAAGACCGTATTCTTCCGCTTGCGCTTGTTTCGTTTCAAGATTTCGGACAAATGCTTTTTCAATGACTACATTCATTCCTGTCACTTGTGAAATTTTCTCTTGATGTTCTTTCAAGAGAGTTAAAACGCCAGTGCCTACAGTCCCTAATCCTAGTAACCCGATCTTTAAGGTATCCTTCATTTTTACCTCCATCAACAGCGCTATTCTAGTTACGCTATTTTTTCCTACTTTTTATCGATGTTCAATATGCTCAAAGGTCTGATTTAAAATATCTATTACATGATGATCATCCAATGTATAAAAAATCGTTTTTCCTTCGCGACGTGCCTTGACAACCCGGCTATCTCTTAATAATTTTAGTTGATGAGAAACGGCGGACTGTTCCATTCCCAATTGTTCACTAATCGCCGTTACGTTATGCTCGCCTTCTTTTAAAAGTAGCAAAATTCTTAAACGTGTTGGATCACTTAATACTTTATATAATTGACTTACTTGTTTGATTTCTTCCATTTGTTTCATTATAGTCGCCTCACTTTGCACTCATTATAACACAGAGTTTTTTAAAATAAGAACTGCGATTGTTCTTTCCTACGAAAAATATGGCACAAAGAAAGTTGGAAAAATGACAAACTTGTCGATTTTCCAACTTTCTTCATCTATTCGTGGTTGGCTTGCTGAACTGCATCCATCACGGCATAACGGAAGCCATTTTTTTCTAGAGCTACGACACCGCGAATCGTACTTCCTCCTGGAGAAGTCACTTCATCTTTCAATGCTCCTGGGTGTTTTTTCGTGTCTAAGGCTAAGGTCGCCGTTCCTTTTATCATTTGAGCGACAATTTCATAAGATAAGTCCCTTGGTAACCCTTCTAAGACTGCTGCATCTCCCAATGCTTCCATAAAGATATCAACAAAAGCTGGACTGCAACCAGCCACAGTACCAAAAGTTTCCAGTTGCGCTTCACGAATTTCTTTGACTAACCCTAAAGTAGCAAGAAGTTCCATTACCAGGTCCTTCGTTTGGCCTTCAATTGTTGGTGCCAAGGCTACGCCAATCACGCCTTGATTCACGCTAACTGGTGTATTAGGAATGGCATGAACAACTTTGGCTTCTTTATTGCCAAGAGCCATTTGTGCTTCTTGTATGGTATGACCTGTTGCAACAGAAATCAATAGACTTTCGTTGGAAAAATGAGGGGCTAATTCCTGAAGGACAGGTAACACGACCTTTGCTCCTGTCGCAATAAAAATAACCTTACATTCTTGGAAAAGTGCATAATCTGTGACAAGTTGAAAGCCCCACTCTTTTTGAAGTGCTTCTGCTGTTCCACTTGAGCCACCTTTCACATATAAATGTTCCTTCTTGACTGCCTCAGCTTTCAGTAACCCTTTAATCATGGCACCGCCCATACTGCCAGCACCGATAAAGCCAATTTTCATAGCATTCCCTCCTTAGTTAAATAAAGTGTTTGTGTCAAAAGTCAATTAGCTTTTGACACAAACACTAACATTCGTACTTTTTTCCGTACAGCCTGTTTCGTTTATTTTATTTTGTTAATTCATTAACGACTGCTTCAAACGCAGCAATTTTTTCAGAAGCTTCTGAACTACTTGTTGCTTTTGTTGCTAGATAGAATTTAATTTTTGGTTCTGTTCCTGATGGTCGGATAGCAATCCAACTGCCATCTTCTAAATGATATTTCAACACATCAGAAGGAGGCGTTTGTAATTGTTCTGTTTGACCATCTGCAAAAGTGCGTGTTAATTCTTTAAAATCTTCCGTTTGAGCAACTTGAATCCCGGCAAACTCAGTTGGCGCTTGTTCACGACATTTTGCCATTAAAGCTTTGATTTTACCGCTTCCTTCAATTCCGCTCATTGTTACGGAAATAGTTTTTTCTTCAAAGTAACCAAATTCTTCAAAGATATCTTGTAAGCCATCGTATAATGTTTTTCCTTGTTTTTTATAGAAAGCCGCTACTTCTGCTAATAAAACTAACGCTTGAATTGCATCTTTATCACGAACAAAAGGTTTCACTAAGTAACCATAACTTTCTTCAAAACCAAACATAAACGTTTGACTGTGGTCTTCTTCGTATTGTTGAATTTTTTCAGCAATAAATTTGAAACCTGTTAAAACATTAAACATCTTCGTATTATATTTCTCAGCAATCGCTGTAGCAAGTTCACTAGAAACGATTGATTTTAGAACCGAAGCATTTTGAGGCAACGTGCCTGCTTGTTGATGGGCTTCTAAAATATAATGAATCATAATTGAACCTAATTGATTTCCTGTTAATACTTGGTAGTCTCCGTTTGGCATCCGCACAGCAGCACCTAAACGATCAGCATCTGGATCTGTTGCAATCAATAAATCAGCGCCTTCTTTTTCCCCTAAACGAATCGCGTATTCAAAAGCTGAATGTTCTTCAGGGTTTGGTGACTTAACTGTAGTAAAGTCAGGATCAGCAACGGCTTGCTCAGGTACTAAAACAAATTTTTCAAAACCGGCTTGCTTTAATGCCTTTTCTCCTAACATTTTCCCAGTTCCATGTAAGGGAGTGTAAACTAATTTTAATTCTTTACCCATTTCGTTAATTAATTCTTGATTAATCGTAACTGTTTTAATTTCTTTCAAATACGCGTTATCGACTTCTTCACCAACAATGTTAATTAAACCGCTGTGGGCAACTTCTTCATCTGATAAGACATCAATTTTCAAAGGATTTTCGATACTACGAACATATTTAGTTAATGCATCTGCATCAGCTGGCGGCATTTGACCACCGTCTTCACCATAGACTTTGTAACCATTATAGGCAGCTGGATTGTGAGAAGCCGTAATCATGATTCCCGCAAAAGCTTTAAAGTAACGGACCGCAAAAGATAATTCTGGTGTTGGTCGTAAGCTTTCAAACACAAAAGAAGGAATATCATGTTTAGCTAATGTTTTAGCTGCTTCCATTGCAAATTCTGGAGACATATGACGTGAATCATAGGCAATAGCTACACCGCGACGTTTTGTTTCAGGATCTTGCGTATCCATAAAACGTGCAAGTCCTTCTGTTGCTTGACGAACCGTAAAGATATTCATCCGATTAATACCGGCGCCTAAAATCCCGCGCATCCCGGCAGTCCCAAATTCTAATGGTGCGTAAAATGCATCTTCACATTTTTCAGGGTCTGTATTTAAGTCCTTTAATTCATTTTTTAAATTTTCTGGAATATTTTCTTCATTTAACCATTGTTGGTAAACTTGTTCCCAAGACATGGAAAACACCTCATTTGTTTTTTTGTTTTTACTTTTTAAGTATAGCATTGGATATTCGTTTAGAAAAGGGAAGTTGTAGCGTTTTCTCTCAGCAAATGATTTTTATAAGAAAAATCTTACTTACTGTTCTATTTTTGTTTGTCTATTTTCAGAAAGCTGTCGTGTAATCCGTACCATTCGCTCACAAAAAAGAGGCATTTCTTCTGGTGAAATTCGGGAACAGTTCAAGCGAATACTTCCACGTTTTTCACTAAAAGCGACACTTGGTGCTACCAAAACACCTTCTCGTAAAAACACTTGCCAATCTTCTGGCTTAAGTGCCCCTTGACGCCAATGTGCCCATAAATAAAAGCCGCCCTTTACTGGCGAAACTTCCCATTCTGGCAACGATTTAAATACTTGATATACAGCTGTTGCTCGTTGTTCCACTTGTTTATTTAATAACGTAATTTTTTCAGAAAAAGAAGGATCTTCAATCGCCATTTTAGCGAGCATCTGCGGAAAAATACTCAACGAAACATCCATCATTTTTCTGGCTTCTGCAATTTGTTTCGTCACGGAGGCGGGCGCACTTAACCAACCAATTTTCGTGGTCGAACCTAAAATTTTTGACAACGAACCGATATACAAGACATTATCTGGATCTAATTTTTTTAAAGGAGGAATTTCTGTTTTCGGGATAAAACTTAGCTGCCCAAAAACATCATCTTCTAAAATAGGAACTTGATACGTTTGACAAACTTTCACGAGCTGTTCTCTTTTTCTTAAAGGCATCACTGTCCCAGTCGGATTTTGAAAGGAAGGATTAACCATAACCATTTTGATGCGATGTTGTCGGATTGTTTGTTCTAGCGCTTCAAGATCAATCCCTTCCTCTGTCATGGGCACACCAAATAAGCGCACACCAGCAGCTTGGAAAATTGGTAAGGCATAGAAGAAAGATGGATCTTCTACGGCAACACTATCTCCTTGTCTCAATAAAACTTGTAAAACTAAAAAAAGTGCTTGTTGCGCACCTGAAGTAAGCAATAAACTTTCACTTGGTAAATGAAGCTGATATTCCGTTGCTGTAATGGCTTGGATTTCTTTTCTTAACGGCAAATAACCTAATTCATCTTGTGCTTCCTCTTTTAAAAATTGTTTCCAATTTAATGCTGGAAAATCGAAACTGGGAATTAAGTCTAACGGCAACTCACCTGTATACATATCTAAGTCAGTCGGCAAATTTTGTTTAGCACGTAACTCAATCTCTGCCACCAAGGGATGAACTTGTTTGAACACATTTTGTTCTAAATAACGATGCCAATCCGTTCGTGGCGTCATCATTACCCCCCATTTTCCTTCGTTGACAATCGTTCCGCTCCCTCTTTTTCGCACAATCCAGCCTAAGTCCACCAGTTCGTCTAATGCATGAACAACGGTTGAACGATTGACAGACAAGTACTCTGCCAGTTTACGTTCTGAAGGGATTTTTTCGCCTGGTAATAATTCGCCTGTTTGAATCTTTTGAACAATCACTTCCATAATACTGCGATAAATGGGAACATTTTGTTCTTTTTTAAGTTGCCACATAGCAATCACCTCAACAATTGGATGAGTTAAAAGTAATCCAGTTCAATGCTTTTGTCAATCAAAAATACAAGAAAAGTGGGACAGCCGTTTTGACGAATGTCCCACTTTTCTGTTTTACTATTAACAGGTTTGTCTCAATGTTTGTGTAAAAATGCTTGGATGGTGTTATAAAAGATTCCTGCGAACATAAAGATTAACCAACTAAACCGCCAATCCCCTAAAACAAAACTAATAAATAGATAGAGTGCAACAACTAAGGGCCAATAAACGGATGCAATAATTGCACCGACAGGATTTCCCACAGGTCCTTCCTCTGTTTTTGTTTGTTGAGGGGCAAAATCAGGATGACCAACATGTTCTGAATAAAAATAAGTTTCATTTAGCAATTTATTAAAACTTCCTTTAATTACTCCACCAAATATAAACAAGAAGACGCCAACCGATACTAAAAAGAAGAGCCAACTAATCCCCATCGTTCCATTATAATATTGTCCGCCCATCATTTGATGCATGGAACGGCGCATCATCAGATGAAGGCCACTACTAAAGACAACAACTGGGATTAAACCCAAAATACAAAAAACGACGCCCGCTGCCATACAAAAAATAAATGATCGTTGAAAACTTTGTTCTCTTTGTGCAACTTCTTTTTTTAACTTAATCGGAATCAATCGTTGCCCCAGTTGTTTGTCCATTGCAACAAACCGATTACCAGCAACAATAAATAATGGAACGCCGATTGCCACACCTATGAAAAGACAAACTAAACCAAGACCGTTAGAAAGAACACCACGCATACCAACCAGCAAGCCAACACCCACCATGATTGCAACAACACCAAGACCAATTTGAATAGCACCTTTACGTTGGACAGCTAAATAGTCAAGTCCTTCCTCCACTGAAATTTCTGGCAAACCGTTCATTGAATCGTTTGTTTCATCCACTTGTTTATTTTCTAAATTCAATTCTTCCATTAATTCATCAATAGTACCAAATTCAGAAATAATTGTACCAATTGCTTCATTTTCCGATTTTCCTTGGCTGAGCAAGTCTTCATAACGATCCTCAGCATTTGCTAATAAGTCCGCCTTTAATTGTTTTGTTTCAGATGTTTCAACAACGCCTGAAAATAAGCTATCAATAAATTCTTCTATAATTTTCATTTTCCCATCTCCTTTACAAATGCTTCGACGACGTCTTTTGTTACTTCCCATTCTAGTAACTTTTCCTCTAAATAACGCTCTCCTGCATGGGTTATTTGATAATAGGTCCGCTTTTTGCCATGCGTTACTTCTCCTGGAAATGATTCAATGTAGCCATTTTTCTCTAAACGTGTAAAAGCAGAATAAAGTGTCGTTTCTTTAATCGAATATTGTTCTTTAGAAATTTCACGAATGCGTTTAGAAATCGCATAACCATATGAAGCGCCGGATTGTAAGATTGAGAGAATAAAGGTATCGTTGTATCCTCGAATTGCATCACTACCAATCACATAAATTCCTCCCTCAAGTACTTCAACTATTGTACTACGTCTGTCGTTGTAATTATCTTAACACGATTACTACGATAGGTAAAGTAAAAAAAGCACGTAATGCAGAAATCATTTTAATTTCTGCACTACGTGCTGTCTTCTTTTCAGTCTATAGTTGAATGTTAAATGGTATCACCATTAAAAATAGAATTTTTTACAATCACATAATCAACTTTACGAATCGCTTCTAAATCACGACCTCCCGCGTATGAAATGGAAGATTGTAAATCTTGTTGCATTTCGACTAAAGTATCTGCCAACTTCCCTTTATGGCGTAACCAGATTTTTTTGCCTTCAACGTTTTTCTTTTCGCCTTTTTGGAATTCAGAGGCGCTACCAAAGTATTCTTTGTAAACAACACCATCTTCCACTTTGGTTTCACCTGGTGATTCTTCATGTCCAGCAAATAATGAACCAATCATGACCATAGTTGCCCCAAAACGCACAGATTTTGCAATGTCTCCATGGGTCCGAATTCCACCATCTGCAATAATTGGTTTCCGAGCAGCTTTGGCACACCAACGTAAAGCCGCTAACTGCCAGCCACCTGTCCCAAAGCCAGTCTTAATTTTAGTAATACATACTTTTCCTGGTCCAATCCCCACTTTGGTGGCATCGGCTCCAGCGTTTTCTAATTCGCGAACGGCTTCTGGCGTTCCAACATTGCCCGCAATAACGAACGTTTCTGGTAAAAATTTTTTTAAGTGTTGAATCATATTAATCACCGCATTTGAATGACCATGGGCAATATCAATTGTCACGTAATCAGGAACTAAACCTTCTAGGGCTAACGTTTCAACAAAAGCGTATTCCCCTTCTTTCACACCCACACTAATTGACGTGATTAAGCCCTTTTGTTGCATTTTTTTAATAAATGGCACTCGCGCCTCTTCATCAAACCGATGCATGATATAAAAATAACCATTTTCAGCAAGGGTTTCCGCAATCGTTTCATCAATAATTGTTTGCATGTTCGCTGGAACGACAGGCATTTTAAACGAATGTTTTCCTAAAGTTACTGTAGTATCACATTCAGAACGACTATTCACGATACATTTATTGGGAATTAATTGGACATCTTCATAATCAAAAACTTTCATACTTACTGCCTCCTAGTTATTTACAAAAATAACGTAAAAACCGAACATCCGGTCATTTAACGTTCGTGTTTACAAACACCATTGTTAATTTACACTATTTACCGCCACTTGTCAAAGGCGTTTTAACGAAAATTAATCTTTTTACCCTTCTTGAACGTTTGGTAAAATGGCCTGCAATAAAATAGCAACAATTGAGGCAGTTGCCACGGGTGAACTAAATAAATATTGTAAAAATTGTGGTAGAGTTTCCAAAAACTCTTTTGGTAACAATGTCAACGCTAACGTCATAATAATCGGAACGGCAATTACATACATCTCTTTTTCATGAATTGTTACATCACTCATGACTTTCATTCCGCTTACAGAAATGATGCCGCAAACAACCACAAAAACACCGCCGATAACTGGTGCCGGAATGGCCGAAATCAAGGTGGAAAGTTTTCCAGATAAGCCAAATAAGACAAACCACGCACCTGCAGCCACAAAAACCTTGCGACTAGCAACTCCAGTGATTGAAATAATCCCAGCATTTGTAGAGTAACTAGTTACTGGCGTGCCGCCAATAAATGAAGAAACTAAGCAACCTAAGCCTTCACCAATTACGCCGCGATTAATTTTTTCTTCGGTCAAAGGTTCAGCGACAACATGACTCACAGCAAACCAAGTGCCTGTTGTTTCCGCCATTAAAACCAGATAAATAACTAACATCGTGGCAATAGCTGACCAATCAAATTGGAAAGAAAAGTTAACTAATGGTAACTGAGGCAAACTAAACCAAGCCGCTTCACTAACGGCTGATAAATCAAGTACCCCTAATAATTGTGCCGCGATGCTCCCAAATAATAATGCCAAAATGACAGAAGAAACGCGGAAAATCCGCCCTTTTTTCAAAGCAGAACCTAAGAGCGCAAAGAAGATCAACGTACCCGCTGCTATAAATGCTAATAAAATATTTTGTCCTAATTCCCCTTTTGCGTGGTAAATATTATCCGATAAAGCGACTGGCATTAACGAAAGCCCCACCACAAAAATAATTGTTCCTCCCACAATTGGTGGAACAAATTTAGTGATTAAACGATTAAAAATACCAGTAAATCCTAATATAATAACAACAATTGCCCCCACTAAACTAGCACCTAAAACTGCGCCCCAGCCATTTCCTTGTTGGTTGTTGGCAAAATAAATTCCTGCAATTGCCCCGATTGGAATAAATGAAGGGCCTTGCGCAACTGGTAATCTCATACAAAAATGAGATTGAATAATCGTGGCAAGTCCTGCTGCTATGAATGTTGCTTGGATTAAAGAAGACGTTTGTGCTGTGCTAATCCCAATAATTGAAGCAATGATCACAGGCACGACGTACACGTCCATTGCTAAGACATGCTGAATCCCTAACATAGTGGCCTGCCCAAAAGATACTGAATCTTCTGGCCCCACTGTTAAATGAAGATTATTTTGTTTCTTTTCACTCATTTTTTATACTCCTTTAGTTGCTGACATTAAATTTTTATCATGTACTTTTTCACCTTGTACCCAGACTTCTCGAATATTTTCTGGTCGTGCTAAATATAAGATTTTTTGGAAAATATCAAGCAATGATTCCCCTGGATTTTTAGGGATTCGTGCTTGTGACAAGCTTGTATTAATAATTTGAACATCCCAAGCATACCCTTTTTCTAATTTTCCAATTGGCAAACTTAGCGCTTGACCACCACCAACAGTAGCTAAATAAAACGCTTCATTTACTGTAATCCGTGCTGTTTTAACACCTCGTACTTCTGGTTTTTTTGTAGCATCGACGCCATCTTCTAACATTCTAGAAGAAATAACCGCTTGCTTTAAATTGTCAAAAAGACTTGGTGAAAAACCACCTGAAAGATCACTGCCTAAACCAACTTCTACTTGATGTTGATGTACTAATTTTGCAATCGGTGTTACTGCATTACCAAAATAAGCATTAGAGATTGGGCAGTGCGCCACAGCCGTCCCTGTTTCATGGAATAAATTCATATCTGCTTCTTCTAAAAAGCCTGCATGTGCCATCACTGCTTTTTCTGTCAATAAACCAAAATCATTCAATGCTTGAGCATCATTTTTTCCAAAACGTTCTTGAACAAATTGATGTTCCCAATCACTCTCACTACAATGACTTTGAACATGGACTTGATATTTCGCTGCTAATTCTCCTAATCCTTTAAGTGCTTCCTCTGTACAACTAGGAATGAAACGCGGAGTTACAACGGGATACACGCCTTGTTTTGTTTGCTGCGCTAATGTTTGAATTTCTTGAATAAACCGTTCCGTTTCTTCTAATGCTTGTTGCGTTGTTTGATCACGATAGTATTCTGGATTCTCATTAAGATCATCCATTACAACTTTACCAATTAAGCCACGCTGCCCTTTTTCCGCACAAATCTCTGCCAAACGACGGCTAGCTTCATAATGAATGGTTGCAAAATAAAGGGCTGTTGTTGTCCCATTAGCTAACAATTGGGTTACCAATTCATCATAGACTTGTTGGGCAAATGTTAAATCTGCAAATTTGGACTCCAAAGGAAACGTGTACGTATTCAGCCATTCATACAATGGAATATCCAAGGCGGTCCCTGATTGTGCCCATTGAGGTGCATGGACATGTAAATCAACAAAGCCGGGTAAAAGATAAGAATCTTGGGGCAATTCTTGAAAACGTTGCGCCTCTTTTTGTTCTGCTAGCACAGTTTCATACGCTTCAGCATCTGGTTCAATTATTTCCTGAATTACTCCGGCCTCATCTATACAAAAAAGTGTCTCTTCATAAACTTTAATCTCTTGCAAATTTTTACTAGAAAAACCTGTTCCTTTTATTACAAAATGAAACATTTAATACTCCTCCTTACTATCACATGAAGATTATACATAAACTTTCGCTTAATAACTATAAAAATGTGATTTTTTTTAAAAAAATACGTGTTAAAACAAGCAAAAACCGAACATTCTAAGAATGATTTATTTTTTCTTTGGATAAACAAGAAAACTTTCTATTCTTAAGATTCTTCGGTATACTTGAAGAGAATCGTTAGAACTTTAGGAGGTCCTGAGATGATACAGATCGAACAAATTAGAACAGGTGTTATTCAAGAAAACTGTTATCTTGTTTATAATGAAGAAGCGTTATTAATTATTGATCCAGGTGCAGAAGGAGCAAAACTAATTCAAGAAATTACCCGTTTAGGGAAGAAACCAGCCGCTATTTTATTAACACATACTCACTATGATCATATTGGTGCGGTAGAAGAATTGCGCCATCATTATCAAATCCCTGTTTATGTTAGTCCATTAGAACAAGCGTGGCTTTCCAATCCTATTTTGAATCTTTCAGGATTAGGCAGACATGATGATATAGCAAATATTATTGTTCAACCCGCCGAACATGAATTTAAACTAACCGATTATGAAATTGGCGGCATGAAATTTTCCGTAGTCCCAACACCTGGTCATTCAATTGGTAGCGTCAGCTTTGTCTTTGATGATTTTGTTGTTGTTGGGGATGCATTGTTTAAAGGTAGTATTGGTCGTACCGATTTACACACTGGTGATATGCAACAATTATTACACAGCATTACGACCTATCTATTCACTTTACCAGAAGAATTTCCTGTTTATCCAGGCCATGGTGATGCCACGACCATTCAACATGAAAAAGCCACAAACCCATTTTTTAATTAGAGATTTATTCACTATTTAAAGAAACTTAGGAGGAGTAGCAATGACTGAAGCAACGACACTTTATATTATTCGTCACGGAAAAACGATGTTTAATACGATTGGCCGTACCCAAGGCTGGTCAGATACCCCCTTAACCAAACAAGGAGAAGAAGGCATTTATCATTTAGGCTTAGGTCTTAGGGACATAGACTTTAAGGAAGCCTATAGTAGTGATAGTGGTCGTGCCATGCAAACCGCTCAGATTATTTTACAAGAACATCAAAACCACCAAAAGATTCCTTACCTAACCGATAAACGGATTCGTGAGTGGTGTTTTGGTTCTTTAGATGGTGGCTATGATGGTGAACTTTGGGGTGTGGTGCCACGCATTTTAGCTTTTAAAAGTTATGAGGACATGATGACCACAAAGATTACCTATCGTGAGCTAGCAAATGCTATTATTGAAGCCGATACGGCTGACTGGGCGGAGCCTTATGAAGTTATCCGTGATCGTGTTTGGTCTGGTTTCGAAGATATCGCTCATCATCGAGAAAAAAATGGTGGCGGCAAAGTCATGGTGGTTTCCCATGGACTAACAATTTCCTTTTTACTTTCCTTAATTGATGCAAGTTTGCCTATGCAGATGGCGCTGGAGAATGGTAGCGTGACGACCTTAACTTACGAAAAAGGAACATTTACCATTCAAGGAATTAATGATATTTCTTATATTGAAAAGGGAAAAAAGATCGCTGAAAAGCGCCGTTGATAGTAAAAAAAGAGAAGGTTATCTGTCATTTTGACAGATAACCTTCTCTTTTTATTTATTCTTTTAAACGTTCTACATTTTTTCTTGAGATTTGAATTTTTTCTAAGGTTTCCTTATAGTTTTTTGCTGCATAAGCAAAAAATAAAACATCGACTACATACAATTGTGCCACCAAGGAAACAGTAGCCGCACTTCTCAATGGCACGTCTTCCCCACTAGAGGTTTGGAGGACGATATCACTTTTTTCACCAATCACTGATTTTTCATCTTGTGTGATACTAATAATAGGAATCCCTTGCTGCTTCGCTAAATCAGCTAAAGTACTTGCTTCTTTATTCGTTCCAGAATTAGAAATAACAATAAAAACACTAGGCTTTTCTGTTGAGCCTAACATAGAAGCAAATAAATGATGATCCAATGTTGTAAATACCGTTCGGCCTAATCGCGTAAACTTTTGATAAATATCTTGAGCAACCAACGAAGAGGCACCTAATCCATAGACAAAAATTACTTCTGTTTTTTCCAACAAATCAACAGCTTCATTCACTGCGACATCCTCTAATGTCTGACCGCTTCGCTCAACCACATGAACAAAGCGCGCCTGTAACTTTTGTTTAATATCAGCTGTTGATTCCCCTTTAGTAACTTCAGTGTACATTTGCTGCTTCATTTGACCAAGATTTGCAGATAATAAAAGTTTCAACTCTGTGAAGCCATTCACATCCATAGAATGACAAAAGCGAATAATTGCCGCTGGACTTGATCCTGCTTGTTTCGCTAGCTCTTGCGCATTCATTGAAATAACTGTTTCTGTATTTTTTAAAATATATTCTGCGATTTTTCGTTCTGATTTTGGTAATTGTTGTAGACGATCTTGGATAGATAAGACAATATTTTGTTGCATAAACACCCCTCCTGATACACCATTTCCTACGCAATTAAATTTTAACAAAGAAAAAGGGAGAAGCCAAGTTCTCCTTTTTTCTATTTATTATTTAGTTGTTTGCATATCTTTAGGAATCCCAAAGAATAACGTTGCTACAAAACCACCTGCGTAAGCAGCCAATAAACCTAATACATATGCAAGCCATTGGTTGTTGGCAATTAATGGAATTAAAGCCACCCCACTTGGTCCAATAGCAATCGCACCAACATTACCGAAGGCCCCAATCACCGCACCACCAATACCACCGCCGATACAAGCAGTAATGAATGGACGTCCTAATGGTAAAGTAACTCCGTAGATTAATGGTTCACCAATACCTAAAATCCCAACTGGCAAGGCACCTTTAATCATTTCAACTAATTTTTTATCTGATTTACAACGAATCCATAATGCTAAAGCTGCACCGACTTGTCCCGCACCAGCCATGGCCAAGATTGGTAATAACAAAGTCATCCCTGTTTGATTAATCATTTCAATGTGGATTGGCGTCAAAATTTGATGTAAACCAAACATTACCATTGGCAAGAAGGTTAAACCAAGAGTAAAGCCAGCAACCATGCCACCTTTTTCTAAGACAACATTGATAATACCAACTAAGCCATTAGAAATAGCTCCGGCTACAGGCATGATTAAGAAAATAGTTGCTAAGCCAATCACTAAAAGTGAAATGGTTGGCGTTACAATAATATCAATTGATTCTGGGACAATTTTATGCAATTGTTTTTCTAACAATGATAATAACCATACGGCAAAAATAACACCGATAATTCCGCCTTGTCCTGCAGATAATGTTCCCCCAGTGAAAATATTACTGATTGGTGCATCCGGATTCATTCCTGTCAACATTGTGACTGCCCCAATAACACCACCCAACGCTGGCGTTGCACCAAAAACGCTGGCACTGTTAATCCCAGTGTAAAGAGCTAAATAAGCAAAAATCCCATTTTTAATGATATTTAAGACATCAATATATTGTTGCCATGAAGCTGAAATATCACCAGCAACAACTAAGTTAGACATAACAGCTGCAATCCCGCCAATAATACCAGCCCCAACAAAGGCAGGAATCATCGGAACAAAGATACTAGAAATGGCTTTTAACACTTTTTTAAATGGTGAAGTGTTATTTTGTTTCGCTTTTTGTTGTGCTTTCATTTGAGCGGCTTTTTCTTCTACTAAATCTTTTCCAGATTTGCCTGCTGAAGCATCAGTTGCGGTGTCATGATTAAATGGTTCTCCCAATTTGACACCTGCTTGATCTACCATTTCTTGTGCAACCTTGTTAACAGTCCCTGGACCAACAACTACTTGCAACGTATCATCTTCTACGACGCCCATAACGCCATCAATTTTTTTCAATCCTTCAATATCCACTTTGTCATAATCGCGGATATCCATACGAACACGAGTCATACAATGAATGACTTTGTCCACGTTTTCTTGACCACCAACTTCTTTATAAATCCCATCAGCAATGCGTTTAATTCTTTCTTCTGCCATGTTAAAACACCCTCCTAATTCCTTAATTTAATGTATTCTTGATAAATTGATTCCCGTCAATTAATTTTTGTGTTGCTTCTTCTTTAGTACTATCAGTTAAAATCATTACAATTGCTAACTTCACATTTTCTTCTGCTTCTACAAATTTTAGTTCGGCAACTTCATAACTACAACCCGTTGCTTCCATAATAATCCGTTTGGAACGCTCCACTAATTTTTCATTGGTTGGTTTTACATCAACCATTAAGTTATTGTAGACTTTCCCAATACCAATCATGGAAATAGTTGATAACATATTTAAAATTAATTTTTGAGCTGTCCCAGATTTCAAGCGAGTCGAACCTGTTAAAAATTCAGGTCCTGCATCTACTTCAATCGGCATTTGCGCATATTTACTAATTTCGGCATTTTTATTACATGCCACAGTTGCGGTAGCTGCTCCCACCGTTGCAGCATATTCTAAACCGCCAATTACATAAGGCGTCCGACCACTGGCTGCAATCCCGACAACAATGTCATTTGCTGATAATTTTAGATCAACTAAATCTTGACGACCTAGTTCTTTTGAATCTTCAGCACCTTCTACTGCGACAGTCATTGCTTTTTGACCACCAGCGATGAGGCCTTGAACCATCTCTGGCTCGACGCCAAAAGTTGGTACACATTCGGCTGCATCTAAGACACCTAACCGACCACTCGTACCAGCGCCCATGTAGATCAAGCGGCCGCCTTGATTGAAGCTTTTGATGATGGCTTCTACCACTGGTTCAATGGCTGCTAATTCTTGACCCACTGCCATTGCAACTTTTTGGTCTTCTTGATTCATTTTTTGTAAAGCTTCTTTGACACTCATCTCATCTAAGCCCATTGTATTTTCATTTCTACGTTCAGTTGTTAAGTTTTCTAAATTCATTTTCTATCGTTCCTTCCGTGACTAGCGTAAATTGATTGCCTGCCTTGATTAACGGCAATATCGTTTGATCTTTTTCAATAATTCGTGTAATCGTATTGACTTTTTCATCTTTCGGCAAGTCCACAAGTGTGACTTGAATTTCTCCCATATAGCGACCATATTTTTCATTATCAATCGTTACGGTTCCCACTGGACGTGCTTCAGTCTGCTCTGACTCAATCGTTGCAATTTCATCTTTTCTGAACATTTCACTCGTTCTTGATAATTCACTTCGCAAAACATCTCTTGCAGCATCTAAACGATTGGTATGACTCCCAAGTATTCGCTTCAAATAGCGGCTCTCGCTAGGTGCTACTTCTAACAGAAATTGATTGGTTTGGTGATAATAACCAAATTGAGCCATGGTTCGCTCACTAATTGTGGGATCACCAATATAAACAGCATCGACATAAGGATCAGCCATCAAACCAACGGCAGCGGCGAAAGGATTTTGCCCACGATGTTTTTCTAATGTTGGTAAACCAGCAAAAATTGGGCCTCTTGTTTGCCCATCTCCTGGCACAAAAGTAAAAACTTGTAAGCCTAACTCTTTAAGCCAGCGGTTCTTTTCATTAAAAAATGTTGTTCCAATGCCGGTTTCAGGTCTTGGATAATAATTATGCCAAGCTTCTAAGCGAGAAAAGTCCGCTTGGTGAGCCTTTAACTCAGCCACTTCTTCCAGTGTAATGGTACTAGCATTCAATCCTATATCAATCTTATGTGAAGCATGAGCCATTTGTTCTATCGTAATGCCATAGTCCATCCGAAGGCCAGTTACGCCCAACTCGATTAAAGGCTCTAATTCATCGAAAGAAAAACCCGCTCTTTTTAACGCTTCACCTGAAATATCTACCATAATTTTCATTTTTTCTGCCTTAGCAATTGCCCCTAAATCAGTCAAGCGTTGGCGGTAAAGGGAAGTATCATCTTCTGGAATGTGTAAAGAAGTGAAAATACCATCAAATCCAAGCGCTTTCATCTTTTTGATATAAATAATTGTATCGTTTGTAATCTCTTCACCAAGAAAAACTGAAATACCATACATCTTTTTAGCTCCTCTCTAATACGCTTTCATTATAACTTGTTTGAAATAAAATTTCAACTATTTTTCTAAATATTTTTTAATTCCAAAATAAAATTTTATTTCTGTTCAAAAAAAACAGATATTCCTTTATAGAAATATCTGTCTAATGCATTAATTGGCTGTGGCAGAGCCAACTGGTGTACCAGCTGTAACCACGCCAGTTTTCTCTAACGAAAATTGTGCTACTTTATCCATGTTGGTAATAATGACAACCATTTCAGTTCCTTTACCAGCTGCTTTAATTGCTTCTAAATCAGCAATTGCGACCACCGTATCTGCAGTCACTTGGTCGCCTTCTTTCACTTTAATAGTGAACGGTGCCCCGTTTAACTCTACCGTATCGATACCCATGTGTAATAAAATTTCAAGACCGTTTGTCATTTTTAAACCAATGGCATGTTTTGTTTGGAAAACGCTTAAAACTTCTCCTTCAATAGGTGCATAAATTTCACCATTTTCTGGAACTACTGCATAGCCATCTCCCATCATTTTTTGTGAAAAAACAGGATCATTCACTTCACTAATTGGGATAACGGTTCCATTGGCAACGGCATACATTGTATTATTTTCGACAACTTCATTCTTTTTCTTCAAAAATCCAAACATTTCTCTTCCCCCATTTTTTAAAGTATCACTAGTATAGAAAAAAGTTTCATGAATTACAAGTGGCACCTTTGTATAATTCTAAAATTTATTTTAAAATAAGAATTTGCATTGGCATTTACTTTGTCAGCGGGTATACTTATACTTGATGTATTTTGCATTTATTTCAGAAAGGAATGGTGACATGCTTTTTGCTAACCTATGGAAAGCAATTATTCTTGGTATTATCGAAGGAATTACCGAGTGGCTTCCAATTAGTAGTACCGGACATTTAATTTTAGTGGATGAGTTTATTAAACTCGATCTAAGTAAAGATTTTATGGAAATGTTCAACGTCGTTATCCAATTGGGAGCGATTATGGCGGTTGTTATTTTATACTTCCACAAATTGAATCCTTTCTCACCAAAGAAAAATGGCGAAGAGAAAAAAGATACTTGGATTCTTTGGTCTAAAGTCTTAGTCGCTTGTTTACCAGCGGCAGTTATTGGTCTAAAATTTGATGATTATTTAGATGCACATTTTTATAACTTTTTAACAGTATCGATTATGTTAATTGTTTATGGGATTGCTTTTATTATCATTGAAAAACGAAATAAAAATGTTGCACCGAAGTGTACTAATCTAAAAGACTTCACTTATAAAGCCGCTTTAATCGTTGGTGCTTTCCAAGTACTGGCATTAATTCCAGGAACTTCACGTTCAGGAGCGACCATTTTAGGGGCAATCTTAATTGGGGCCTCACGTTTTGTTGCAACAGAGTTTTCATTTTTCTTAGGAATTCCAGTAATGTTTGGAGCAAGTTTTTTAAAAATCTTTAAATTCTTGGCCAAAGGAAATACGTTTGGGTCAGAAGAAATCATTATTTTATTAACTGGCTCTATTGTTGCCTTCGTTGTTTCCATCATTGCGATTAAATTCTTATTGAATTACTTGAAGAAAAACGATTTTACAGTTTTCGGTTGGTATCGTGTAATTTTAGGTGCGATTTTAATTGGCTACTGGTTATTCTCATAAAAATAAAACCGTTGCTTTCAACAGTGAAAGCAACGGTTTTATTTTTTTAAATCGCCAAACGTTATTCGCTCAATCCCCTGTTCTTCAAACCACTGACGAACACGAGGATCACAAATCGTTGCTAATTCTTTGCAGCGTAAAGTGGTATAAGAAGAATTGTCTAACACAAATTGATCCAAATACCCAACATCAAAATGCATCTCAGCAATTGCCGATTCCGGCATCCGTAATAAACCAAAGTCATCTTTTAAAAAATTCTCCACTGATACGCCTTCGTGAATATAAGATAACGCCCCAGACTCTAACAAATGTGTCACCTGGAAATAACCTTGTTGCGGTGGATATTCTTTTTCCCCACTATATTTCAGGGTTGTATGAAGTCCGTACTCTTCTGCTAATTCTAAAAATACTTGATCAACCACTTCATCCCCAATCGAATGGCAATCAAAATGTTGTGGATAATGTCCAGTTAGTTCCTTAAAGCGCGTCAATTGCGCAATCGTTTCAAGTCGTACTTCTTCATATACGAAGGTTACTTGCTTTTGTTGACGATAATAAGAAGAGCGATGAAAATTGCCTTGTTCATCTACCAGTGAAGGAATCATACATGGGTCCGCACAAGGTTTCCCTAACAAAAAATTCGTATGCTGACCTACAAATAAGCCTGGATAATTTTTTGCTAACGCAACGGCGTGTTCTGCTGTTGGTAAATTGGGCATCAAAAGTGTCGACGTTGTTAAACCATCGACATAACTTTTGATAATGCCATGATTAATCGCTTCTGACATCCCAAAATCATCAGCATCAACAATTACTTTAACCAACAGCTCCCCCTCTTTTCTTTACGTATTTTTAATGACAATTCCGACAATAATATTAACAGCTGATTCACAATCATTAATTGTGCGCTCAAGCTGATCGTAAACATCTTTCCACTTGATAACTTTTAATAAATCTTTTTCGTTAGTCATCAAATCTTTCATGGCGCTACTGTATAATTTATCGCCTTGAGATTCAATCGTATTCACTTCATCAATCAATGAAACTAACGTTTTAGAATTCTTAAATTTTGCAAATTCCTTCGTTGCTGATTTAACGCCTTCTGTCGCTTTAACAATATAAGCAGTTAATTCTAGCGCGGGCGTAATCATTTCTTCGACAACTAAATGATCAAGTAAATAAGACAAACTATTAATGCTATCGATAATGTTATCTAAGTGATCCGTAATATCGACAATATCTTCTCGATCAATCGGCGTAATAAAGGAAATATAGAGTTCATTTAAAATTTTGCGAACAATTTCATCATTCTCTTTTTCCAATTGATGAATCACTTCTGATTTTTTTACTAAGTTTTCTAATGAATAATTGTCTACAATTTCTTGCAAAACCTTTGCCGCTTCATAAGCATTTGTTGCTAACTGGTTTAATTCTCCAAAATAATCAAATTGTTTTTTACGTGCCATGTTTTTCTCTCCTTAAAAAATTGCAATAAATAATTTTGACATCACATAAGCGATCAGCCCACATCCTGGGAAAGTTAAAATCCATGCTATCAGCATTTCTTTCACGATACGCCAGTCAACACTTGAGATTCGCTTAGAAGCACCTACTCCCATAATCGCTGTTGTTTTTGTATGAGTAGTTGAAACTGGAATCCCAAAAGCCGATGCTAAAAATAAACAAATAGCCGTGCTTAAATCTGCAGTGAAGCCTTGATAGCGTTCAAGTTTTACCATATCCATCCCGACTGATTTAATGATTCTCATGCCGCCCACAGAAGTTCCAATGCCCATTGTAATGGAACACAGAACCATAACCCATAACGGAATCACAAAACCGCCACCTGTTTTTTCGACTAAATTATTATAAAAAAGCACTAACATGAACACGCCCATAAATTTTTGCCCATCTTGCGCACCATGTAAAAAAGCATTAGCTCCTGCACCAAAGGCTTGTCCAACTGTAAAAAATTTGTTGGCTTTTCTTCTAGGCACAGCCGAGAAAGCTTTCACAACAAGTTTGGCAATTAAATAACCGCCGCCAAAGCCCATAACGGTAGAAACAACTAGACCAACAAGCACTTTGATCCATTCCGAGCCATTGACTGCACCCAAACCACCTAATGCCATTGCCGAACCAGTCAAGCCGGCAATTAACGCATGGCTTTCACTTGTGGGAATACCAAAATACCACGCAGCAACTGCCCAAACCACAATTGAAAAAAGCGAAGCAGCCAAAGCCACCTGTGAAGCGTTTCCATTTGCGTCAAAACTAACAATGTTACTAATCGTTTCAGCTACTTGGGCATTAAAAAAGGTCATGACTAATGCACCTAAAAAGTTCATCACAACAGCCATCCAAATTGCGACATTCGGTTTTAACACCCGAGTCGAGACAGCGGTTGCAATTGCGTTCGGCGCATCCGTCCAACCGTTAACAAAAATTACACCCATTACCAAAGTAATCGTTACCAATAATGCAATACTCACAAAGACACCACCATTTTTCATTTATCTATTTTATCATAGCATGTTTTAAAAAAAATGTATGCTTTTTTCTTAAGGCTCTGGCAAATTTTCTTATTTTTTTCTTGAAATTGTCTGTTAAGGAAAAAAACTTGTCGTCTTTTATTGCAATGGAACAATGGATTAGGTATAATGATTACTGTTGAATTACATTGGCTGACCAGTGTAAAACCTAAATCATCGGAGGTGAAACAAATGCCAAATATCGAATCTGCAATCAAACGCGTACGTACAAGTGCTAACGCGAATGCGAAAAATTCATCTCAAACAAACGCAATGCGTACAGCAATCAAGAAATTTGAAGAAGCTGTAGCTGCTGGAGCTGATAACGTCGATGCTTTATACAACGAAGCTGTTAAAGCTGTTGATATGGCTGCAACTAAAGGTTTAATCCATAAAAACAAAGCTAACCGCGATAAAATTCGTTTAAGCAAATTAGCTAAATAATGTGAGATAGAAGTTAGCATTCATGTTAGCTTCTTTTTTCATCAAAAAATGTCCAAGTCTGTTTTCACAAAGACTCGGACATTTTTTTATAAAGGTGAATCAATCCACGGTAAATCTGTTGTGAGATGTTGACTAAATAATTTAGTCTCTTCTCGCAAAGCTAAACGTTGTTGTCGTCTCGTTTCATAATTGGAACAAATCAACTTTTCTTCTGCAGTTTCTGGGACGACTGCCGCTAATTGGAAGTCACTTTCAGGATTCATATGAGACGGAATGGCTACAAAAGTTGTAAAACAAGTCGCCGCTAAATAACGCTCTCCAGTTGTTAAATCTTCTCCTACAACTTTAACAAATACTTCCATCGATTTATGATGCACGCCAGAAACAAACGTTTCAACACACACTGAGTGATTTTCTTTTAAAGGTTTTAAAAAATTCAAGTTATCTAAAGATGCTGTAACTGCCCCTCTCCGACAATGTCGTGAAACGGAAATGGATGCGGCGTCATCAATTAAAGACATTAATTTCCCACCAAATAGTGCACCAAAGGGATTTAAATCAAAGGGAAATACACGATGTGTTTGAATCACTCGTGATTCTCGACAAAATTTTTCTTTCGTCATTAACGATTCCTCTACTTTCATTTATAAACTTTTCCACGCTTTACTTTAGCTTACTTTACCATTTGATGCAATCCTTACTTTTTAGGAAACATTTAAAAAATAACAAATTTGCAAGTCCCATTTATTCATTTTTAAGAAAGTTGCTGTATAATAATAACGGTTAAAGAACTTTTAAGGAGATGGATACACATGAAAATTGCAATTGCTGGTGCCGGCGCTATGGGCAGCCGTTTAGGAATTATGTTGCATCAAGACGGAAATGATGTAACTTTAATCGATCAATGGCCCGCGCACATTGAAGCCATTCGTAAAAATGGTTTAATCGCTGATTTTAATGGAGAAGAAGTTGTCGCGAACCTACCAATCTTCTCACCAGAAGAAATTGACCATCAAAATGAACAAGTTGATTTAATTATTGCTTTAACCAAAGCACAACAATTAGATGCAATGTTTAAAGCGATTCAACCAATGATTACTGAAAAAACGTATGTACTATGTTTATTAAATGGCTTAGGTCATGAAGATGTACTAGAAAAATATGTGCCAAAAGAAAACATCTTGGTTGGCATTACCATGTGGACAGCTGGTTTAGAAGGACCGGGACGTGTTAAACTTTTAGGTGATGGCGAAATTGAATTAGAAAATATTGATCCTTCTGGTAAAGAATTTGCTTTAGAAGTCGTTGATGTCTTCCAAAAAGCTGGTTTAAATCCAAGCTATAGTAGCAATGTTCGCTACTCTATTTGGCGGAAAGCCTGTGTCAATGGCACGCTAAACGGTTTGTGTACAATCCTTGATTGTAACATTGCCGAATTTGGTGCACTACCTGTTAGTGAATCCCTTGTTAAAACATTAATCAGTGAATTTGCAGCAGTCGCAGAAAAAGAAGCCATTCATTTAGATCAAGCAGAAGTCTATACACATATTGCTCAAACTTATGATCCAAACGGTATTGGCTTGCACTATCCGTCTATGTATCAAGATTTAATTAAAAATCATCGTCTCACAGAAATTGATTACATTAATGGTGCTGTTTGGCGCAAAGGACAAAAATACAACGTAGCAACACCTTTCTGTGCCATGTTGACACAGCTTGTTCACGGAAAAGAAGAACTATTAGGAGCTAAATAATAAGAAAGTGCCAGAGACAATCGTTGAATGACGATTGTCTCTGGCACTTTCTTATTTTGCTTGCGCAGTCAATTTTAAAATAAATAATTGGAATAGTAATTCTTTATCCATTTGGCCCGTTTTCATGCGGTAATCATTTTCAACTAATTCATCATAAAGTCTTTCTAATCGAGACAATTCAAATCGTCGGACTTGTTGTAACGCTAACTTGACTCGATAAGGATGAACCTTTAATGTATCAGCAATATTCGCTTGTTGATAGCCCATCTTAGCCAAAATTTTTGTTTGTAGAAAAAGGCGAATCTGATTCAATAAGATTGCATTTAACTTAATGGTTTCTTCTCCTTGTAAAAGTAAATCTTCATACAATTGAACAGCTTTTTCACTGTTTCCAGAAAGTACTTCGTTGGTTAAGTCAAAAACATTATGTTCCAAAGACTTAGGGACTAATTCTTGAACCGCACCTCGTGTAATTGTCTTCGTTTCAAGGGCATATAAATACAGCTTCTGTAATTCTCCCATAATTTTTGATAAGTTCAAGTCTGTCAATTGAAGTAATAAATCAAAAGCATCGGAGCGAATAGTGTACCCTTCACTCTCAATCGTTTGAGAAATGTACTGACGAATAGCCTTTTCATCCATTGGATTGACATCAACTACTGTGGCATTTTTTTTCAATGCTTTGGTAATTTTTTTGCGTTCATCTAATTTTTCATAAGAGGCCATAAAAACAAGAACAGTTGTTGGTGATGGACTTTCCAAATAATTCAATAAAAGATTGACATCATGTTCCACACCGTTTGTTTTTCTTTCGGCAGTTAAAAAGTAAGGATTTTCCACAAAGACAAGGCGATAATCACCAAAAAACGGAATTGTTTCCGCTTCAGCAATCGCTGCACTTAAAGGTGTTTCCTCCATATCAAATGAGAAAAAGTTAAATTGATCATCCTCTTCCGTCAACAATTCTTTCATCAATGTTGTTTTAAATAATTCAGTTAAATAAAGTTCTGTTCCTATTAATAAATACACTGGAGCGATTTTTTGCTCTCGCACTTCTTTCAAAGCTTTTTGTAACTCCATTGGCTCGCTCCTTTTCTCGTTTCTCTTGTTTATCCTATCATGTTACTTCTGGAAATACTAGTCTTGTTCTTTAACAAATTTGGCTTTAGAAAGCCCTTGCCAAGGTAACCATTGATAATAAATCATTCCTTGAAGATCAGTCCGATAATAATTTATTTTTTGCTCCTCCAGCGTCGCTAATGTCTCCTGATGAGGATGTTTAAAACGATTATTCAGTCCAGCTGAAATCAATGCTTCTCGCGGATTAAGCTGTTTGATAAATCTTTTAGTAGACGACGTTTTACTACCATGATGACCGACTTTCAAGATGTCGATTTTCAACTGGGGATAGCGAGCCAACACTTGTTCTTCTCCTTCGGCTTCCAAGTCACCAGTAAATAAAAAATGCCGTCCGCCTAATTGTGTGGAAAACACTATCGAGTCATTATTGCCCCCAATACTGCTCTTATTTGGTGATAAAATTTGAAAAGAAACGGGCCCATTAATTCGCTTGGGCGCTAAAATTGGCCGACAGTCTGTCCCGCTTTTTTGGAGTTGTTTCAAGACTTGGCGAAACGAAAAATTGGCTTCAGCTGCTCCTTTAGGAAAATAAAGAACAGAAATTGGAACCTTCTGCGCAATGGCTAATAAATCGCCAAAATGGTCTTCATGTGCGTGTGTGATGATCACTTCATCTAAACGTTTGACCCCTTGACTTTTGAGAAAAGGAATCACTGAATATTCCGCTCCTGATCGACTATTTTTCCGTTGCCGCCAAGCTTCTTTGTCAAAAGACAACCGACCACCTGTATCGATTAGTGTATTTTTTCTGTGAAAAGGCGCTTGGATAAACAAACTATCCCCTTGGCCTACATCAATCATTGCAACAATGCCAATTGGCGAAAGGTATTTACTATTTATCAAAACAATTAGTAGTCCGATTGAGAAAAGAATTTTTTTAGACTTGTCTGCTAAATAAATCATTGAAAGTCCGATTAGTAATAACAAACTAATTTGTATCCAAGAATTTAAATAGCCGATGGTCAGCTTCGGATTTAAGTGAACTAGCACCCACTCAAATAAGCCATTCATTGTTAAAAATAGTGGTTCGAGCAAGGCTGCTAAATAACGTGCTGGCATAATAATCACTAGAAAAAAGCTCAACGTCAAAAGCGGTAACAAGAACCGTTCAAAAATTGGTAACAAGAGAAATGTTAAGAAACTTCCTAACAAGGGCCATTCATAAAATGATTGGACTAAAATAGGTAAGGAAGCCACAGCCAATAGGAAAGAGCCTAAACAATTTTTAATGAAAGGCGAAGAATAACCAACCAATGTTTGCTCTAAAAACAGCAGAACAAAGGAAAGTAAATAACTAAATTGACCGCCGACTGAAAAAAAGAGGGTTGGCTGAACAATCAAGTGCACTAAGAGAGTTAAACTCCAACAATCGAGGGCCGGAACCTGCCAATTAAACCGTCGATTGAACGTATTGAGGTTTGTTTGTAAAAGCGCCCGCATGACACTAACTGAGAATCCTGTTAAACCAGCATATATCAGTGAAAAACCGCATTGCCACAAAAAATAACTTTCTTGCGTTCGGCGAGCAATTCTTAGCATTAGTAAGCGAAATAAACGAAGGAAAAAAGAAACATGCATCCCTGACAAACTAAAAAGATGCAAAATGCCTAATGCTGAAAATTTATCGCTTATTTCAGCAAATTCTTCATTACGAAAACCTAAGAGCAACGCATTCATATACATTGCACTAGTCTCAGCAAAATTTTTCTGAATATGTACCATCGCCCACTTCCGCCAGCCGCTAATGATTTCTTTAAACCGCCAAGAAAAAAAGGAACGCGGTTGTCCTATCTCCTCAATGAATAAAATAGCTTCGATTCCTTGATTCTTTAAAAATAGTTGATAATTGAAGCCATTTTTGTTGGTTTGACCTTGGGGCGAGTCTAAAATACCTACAGCGGTTGCCTGAATGGTTGTGGTTAGTTGTTGCCATTGCTGTTTTTCTTTCACACTTTTTAATTGATAAAATGCCATCACTTTCTGCCTTTTGCCTTTTACGATCCAATTGGCAGGAAATTTTACTTGATCACCATCGACTTGTATTTCATCTGGTAATATCGTTAGCTGTCCTGACAAGCGAACTTCTTTAGGCAACAAAGAGACTGGCTTTAACCACTGGAAAATCAATATGCCCCCTACTATTAAAAAACTGCACAAAAAACCTCCCAATATAACAGGAAAACTTTTTGTACAGACAATACGGATAACAGTGATAGAAAGAAGAAGAGCTCCTAATAGACTAGGTGCGAAAAAACACCACAGCCCACAACTAGTCAGCAGAGCTATGAAGAACCAATTATTCCTCAGCTGAGGAAAGATTGTCCTCAAGTGTGGCAAATTCTTCTCCCCATTGTAATTCGGCAAAATATTTTGGTACTAAAGTCACTTTTTCAACCGTGGCTCCTACTTGTTCAATTAAATTTAGGGCGTACGCATCATTACGGTAATCCTTTAAATAATAAATCTTTTTAATCCCTGCTTGTAAAATCATCTTTGTACATTGCAGGCAAGGGAAATGTGTCACATAAATTTCTGCCCCTTCTGTAGGGACGCCAAACTTCGCACATTGTAAAATTGCATTCATTTCTGCGTGGATTGTTCGAACGCAATGATTATCAACAACATAGCATCCTTCATCAATACAATGCGTTCCGCCACTGACTGAACCATTGTAACCTCCTGCAATAATTCGTTTGTCGCGAACAATGGTTGCTCCGACAGTTAACCGTGTGCAAGTACTTCTTAATGATAATAAGACGCTTTGTCCCATAAAATATTGGTCCCATGGAATTCGTTCCATAATAAACCTCCTTTATTTTTAATGACTCCTGTGTTCGATTTGCCAAATCATTTAATCTTATTACAAATAGTATGTTATCCGCATCCCATAGTCAAGAATTCTCAGGAATTTTCTGTTAAAAGTTAGCCAGTCACTGTCAACATGTCTTTTAAACGTTCTACTGTTTTCTCTCCAATACCTGGAACATTTTTCAGTTCCTCGACGGTTTTAAACGGTCCTTGTTCGTCACGAAAACGAATAATCTCTTGTGCTTTTTTCGCACCGATTCCTGAAATCGTTTGTAGCTCTGCTTCTGTTGCCGTATTAAGGTTGATTTTTTCCTCCTGATTTTGCTGAGCAGGTGCTGATTCCTGCAGCGTTTCTAATGACTGTGGCACTGATTCTCCTTTTTTGGGCACGTAAATAATCATTTGATCTTTTACTTTTTGAGCGTAATTGACCTGGGTAGTATCAGCTTCCTCGCTCACACCTCCAGCTAAAGCTAAAGCATCCCAAATCCGCTGCTGATTTTTTAGTTGATAGATTCCTGGTACTTTCACTGCGCCTTTAATATCAACATAGATCATTGTTTCTGCCCTTTCTTTTGTGGCATCTGTGGCGACCTCTGCCGTAGTGGTCAGACTTGTCTCCTCCCACATTGTGGTGTCTACTCGTGGCTCCTTATTAACCATCAAATAAATGCCCACTAATAGAGTTATCAAAATAACTATAGACGCGCCACTACCTAGCAATAGCCACTTTTTGGGTAACTGTTTCAACCAATCCATCGTTTGTCCTCCCTTCAAAATATAATTACGCATTTTTTAACAAAAAAATGCGCCTGGACCAAAAATCACTAGTAATTTTTGGTCCAGGCACACTTTTATTTTAATTTTTCTAGATAGTTCAAGGCATCTTGAACCGTTTTTACTGGGACAATTTTCATTTTTGTCCCAATTTTTTTCGCAGCTTCTTGTGCTTCTTGATAATTCGATTTGATTTTCGGTTCAACTTTTTTCATTTCTGAAGTTATTTCATCATCGGGTGCAAAGAAAATTTCTGCGCCGTTCTCACTGGCAGTTACAACTTTTTTGTCAATGCCACCGATTCTACCAACGATTCCTTGACTGTTCATCGTACCTGTTCCAGCAATTTCATGACCTTTACGTAAATCTTTATGACTTAATTGTTCATAGGTCTGCAAAGTAAACATTAAACCAGCCGATGGCCCACCAATATCACCCGCTTCAATAGATACTGGGATAGAAGAATCAATTTCTGTATGATCAGTCAAACCAATACCAATCCCCGCTTTTTTATCTGTTGGCAATTCAATTAATTTGCCGGTCGCTTCTTTTGCTTTGCCATCTTGAATAAATTGAACAGTGACTTTTTGATTCACTTTTTGTGCTTTAATGTAATTCATTAATTCTTCACTGCTTTTAAAAGATTTGCCATCCACGCCTGTCACGGTATCGCCAACTTCAATTTTTCCTTTAAAACTTGAGTTGTCTTCCATCGCTAACACATAGACGCCTTTAAATTTCATCTCATATGGAACCTTCGCTAATTTTAAGGCTTGCTCAATTGCGGCGTTTTTTGAGGAATCCATATAGTATTGTTGAATTCGATTATATTCGCTATTACTACTATCTCCCATTAATTCTTTTTTGGACATGACTTCTTGAAAATCCGAAAAGTTTGCTTTTATGGCAGAAAAAATAGTGGCCGAACGAATGCCCACCGTTGTTAAATAAAAAGCACCTGACTGCGTATCTTTTTTTCCATCAACAGTTACAAACTCTTTTAAATTTTCTGTCGTTCCTGGTCCTTCAATATAATAAGGAATTGGGACGATAAACAAACCAATTAGCAGCAATGCCAATACCATTGGAATGAGTGATTTAAACGAAAATTTTTCTGTTTTTTTATTCATTATTTTAGCTCCAGTCATTCTTCTTTTGTTTTAACGCATGATAAATATTGGGAGGAAGATAGTCAGACACATCGCCTCCAAAACGTAAAACTTCTTTTAGTAAACTGGAGCTTACATGTGCATATGGTTCTTCTGCTAATAGAAAAACCGTTTCAATTTCTGGCGCCAGATGTTGATTCATTTTAGCAATGTCTTTCTCGTACTCGTAGTCTTTGACGTTTCTAATGCCACGAATCAAAAAATTAGCCCCTAATGATTTTGCACTTTCCACAGTTAACTGGGTTTCTTGCATGATAACACGCACATTTGGCATTTCTTTAGTTGCTTCTTTAATTAAATATTTTTTCTCTTCTGGCGTAAATAATGTTTGCTTACTTGTATTTATAAAAACGCCAATAATGACTTCGTCAAATAACTTCGCACTGCGTTCAATCAAATTTAAATGACCATTTGTCATCGGATCAAAACTTCCGGGAAATAGAGCAATTTTACGCATCTTACGCCTCCTGACGATAAATCGTTACTTGAGTGATTCCGTAAACGGTTTCTCTTGTTTTTTCTAGTGTACCAATCGTTTCCGGTAATTTGACAGTTTTATCTGTTTCACAAACGATAACGGCTTCGTTTGTTAATAACTGCCGTTCTAACATCTTTTCTAATTGTGAAACAATTTCTTGTTTGGCATAGGGCGGATCCAATAAGACCAAATCAAATTGTAGCTTCTCTTCATAAAACTGTTCTAAGGCACGATTAGCATCCATTTTTCTAACTTCAAATTTTTCTGGTTCTTTTGTAATCGCAATATTTTCTTTAATTACTTTTAGTGCAGCAAAATTCTTTTCAATACAAATACTTTTGTCCATTCCACGAGAAACGGCTTCAATCGCTAACCCGCCACTTCCTGAATATAAATCCAGCGCCATTCCACCATCGAAATATGGACCAATCATATTAAAAATAGATTCTTTTACTTTATCTGTTGTAGGCCTAGTATTGTCGCCATCTAACGCTTTCAGGCGCCGGCCACCATATTCTCCAGAAATAACACGCATTGTTTCGACTCCTTTATCAATCATTCTTTTATAATTCATTATAACAAAAAGAGTGAAAAATGTTTGAAATTTCTCATAACATTTCTCACTCTTTTGCATTAGACATTCTCCGCTAAGCGAATCTCTGTAGATAATTCCTCTACTACATAGCCATCGTCTTCTTGTTCTTGATAAGCCGCTTTGGTACCAATTTTTTCAGCAAAATTCATTTCGACATCTGGTCGATACGATTTATCGACACTACGAACAAAATGTAACTGATTAATTTTTTCCATGTTACTTTCAATATTTTCTTCATTCATGTAAATCACCACATATTTCATTTTTCGTGAAACATAGTGAATCAGTCCATATCGGCGTAACTGTTTTAACGGTTTTAATGTGTATACCCAAACAATTAGGCAACGACGCTCTTGAAGCGTAAATTCTTTTTCTTCTTTAGCTTGCATGGCAGCTTCCTCCACAACCTGAATGTTTCTTTCCTCGTTCAAAGAAAGGATTTCCAGCATCTACTTTAATATCTTCAGAAATTAGTTGCGCAATCTTTAAACCAATTGTATCTAGCAACGTTTGAACGTTTGTCTCAGCAAAACGATAATTTGCAACGATTTCATTTAAATCAAGCGCCCGCTTCGCTTTACGTAGGGCTCGCTGTTTCTCCCGAAAATCGGGTGCATGAATTCCATAAGCCTCTACTCGTTCAAAGGCTGACTTAGCTTCTAAAAATGCTTTTTGTAACTGAGCAACTTCCGCCGAAGCATACATAGCTTTTTTTGTTTCTTTATAGTTTTGAACAGCATCACTTTCTAAAAGTGCTGAAATTAAACATTCTGTTTGATCTTCAATTGCAAATAAATGTTCTGTTACAATCATAACTTTTCACTACTCTCCGTGATTTGCCTATTTTCTGGTCGTTTCTCTAATAAGACTAACACACCTTCATTGGAAAAGGCAACGCCCAATTCTGTCGTTTCTGACTCAGCAAAATAGCTATCATATTGCGGGTCCGAAAACCATGACAAAATAGTAAAGGTACTATCATAAACAGGTTCTTGGAAAATACCTGCTGGTTCTCTCAACGAAAGTTTGCTCGTTTTAACTAATAAAGAAAATTCGTCCTTAGTCAACTGAAAGGGATGGATGGCTGTATGTTCCTCTCTCGTTTGTAACAATTCCGCTTGTCGATTTGCCGACAAAATTGTTGGTGTATGATTAGCCAGCGTTTGATACAATGTTTGGGCATCTTTTTGGCTTTGTGTAGAAACTGAAAAAGCAGCTTGGTTTTCTTGCTGTTTAACCAGATTCATGACATAAATTGCTTGGTTACTTTGAACAGGATCGAAGGTCATTGACTGTGTTATATCAACTGGCAAAGGAGAACCTTCATTTAATTGATACGGCATTTCCGTGAGCAACGTTTCTTTATTGACATAATTAACTGCCATTAAACCGCCCGTCCGCTGATTAAAAAATAACACCGCAAAACTGCCATTATCAAAAGCAACCAGTGGTCGATAGTTCATATCTTCTTCCATCAGCTCGACATCGTAAGCTTCATGATGAAAATTAAATGCAAAATTCGAATAAATCGTCATTAAATCAGACAAGTCAGCAAGCTTCATATCTATTTTAAACGGTTCTATCATTTTGTCATTGTTAAAGGCCTTAATTGCGATGACTTTATTTTCTCGAACGTTGACTTCTAAGTAATCATTCATCGTCAAACCGAACGTCCATAATTCATACGTACGACCTGTTTTAATTTTTTCTTTAGGATTGCCAAACTGGCGGATAAAGATTTCCACATCTTTCCCTATGTATGCTGCGTAGCCAGAAGCTGGCAATTCTTCATGAGGAACAGCGGTGTGAGCGCTGGATAAGCGCCCACTTTGAGCTGTTTCGGTTGGTTTTTCAGCAGGGAAAAAAACTGGCTCTAAATATCCAATGAGTAGAACTGTTAAAAAAACAGCAGTAAAGGCCCAAAATCGCTTCATTTTTTCCCCTCTCATCTTATTTTTCTTTCACTTCTAATAACAAATCACCTGAGCTGATTGCTTCGCCTTCTTCAACATAAATGTGATCTACCGTGCCCGCAAAACGTGCTTCGATAGTCGTTTCCATTTTCATGGCTTCTGTAATCAGCAACGGCTGACCTTTTTCTACTTTATCGCCACGTTTGACCAATACTTGTAGAACAGAACCAGACATCGTTGCGCCGATTTGTTCTTTATTAGTTGGTTCCGCCTTTTGTTTAACTTGAACAGCTGACTTAATAGAGGCATCTTTAACTAAAACCTCACGACGTTGCCCATTCAAATTGAAGAACAAGACACGGTTTCCGTCAATATCAGGTTCGCCAATTTCATCTAAACGAATAATTAACGTTTTTCCTCGTTCAATTTGAACTTCCAATGTCTCTCCTTGACGAATACCATTAAAGAATGTTGGCGTATCTAATAAGGTTATATCTCCAAAGGTTTCGTATTTTTGACGATACTCTAAAAATACTTGTGGATACATTAAATAACTTAAAACTTCTTCCAATTTAGGTTGATACCCAATTTTTTCGGCTAATTCTTCTTGTACTTTCGCAAAATCAACAGGTGCTGCTAAGTCACCTGGCCGCTCTGTGAAGGCTGGTCGACCTTTTAGAATAATTCGTTGGAGCTCTTTCGGGAACCCACCAACTGGTTGACCTAAATCACCTTGGAAAAAAGTCACAACTGATTCAGGAAAACTTAGTTCTTCACCACGCGCATAAACATCTTGTTCTGTCAGATTATTTTGAACCATGAAGAGTGCCATGTCTCCCACGACTTTTGAAGATGGCGTCACTTTTACAATATCGCCAAACATCAAATTCACTGTGTGATACATTTTTTTGATTTCATCCCAACGGTGCCCTAAGCCTACCGCTTTTGCTTGCTGCTGTAGATTAGAGTATTGACCACCAGGCATTTCATGCATATAGACTTCTGTTTGCGGGGCATTTAACCCATTTTCAAATGGTTGATAATACATGCGCACATCTTCCCAATAATGATTGATTTTCTGTGCATTATCAATGTTAATAGTTGGCGTCCGTTCACCATTGACTAAAGCATAATATAGACTGTTCATACTTGGCTGGCTAGTTGCGCCACTCATCGCACTCATTGCGACGTCAACAATATCAACGCCTGCTTTAGTAGCTGCTGAATAAGTGATGATCCCATTGCCACTAGTATCGTGGGTATGGAGATGAATTGGTAAATCCGTGGCTGCCTTTAATTCACTAATTAAACGATAAGCAGCTTGTGGTTTCAATAAGCCAGCCATATCTTTAATCGCAATGATTTGTGCCCCTAAATTTTCCAATTCTTTAGCCATATCAAGGTAATATTGAACATTATATTTTGCTCGGGCTGGATCATTGATGTCCCCAGTATAACAAATTGCTGCTTCCGCAATTTTTCCGGTATCCCGAACGACTTGAATACTTTTTTCCATTTGAGGAATCCAGTTTAAGCTATCAAAAATTCGGAAAACATCGACTCCTTGGCGAGCAGATTCTTTAATGAATTCTTCAATAACATTATCAGGGTAATTTTGATAGCCTACCGCATTAGAACCTCTGAACAGCATTTGTAAAAGTGTGTTTGGCATCAACTGACGAATTTTTCTTAAACGTTGCCATGGGTCTTCGGTTAAGAAGCGATAGGCAACATCGAACGTAGCGCCACCCCACATTTCACTAGAAAACAGCTCAGGCAGGGCTGCATCAGTTAGACCAGCAATTGCTTTAAAATCTTGTGTTCTCACACGAGTAGCTAATAAACTTTGGTGCGCATCACGGAACGTGGTATCTGTCATTAACACACTTTCTTGATTCTTAACCCAATCAATGACGGCGGTTGCTCCTTGAGCGTCTAGAATATTTTTAGCTGTGATCACTTTTTCTGGAACTTCAATATCTGTCGGCACGCGCGGGGCTTCAAAATATTTTTTCTCCGTTCGTTCAATGCCAGGGAACCCATTGACCGTTACTTCTCCAATGTATTTCATCGTTTTATTGCCACGATCGCGCATACGAGGAAATTCAAATAATTCAGGTGTATTATCAATAAAGGTTGTTTTGGCTTCGCCAGATTGAAACGCTGGATAGCTCACAACATTTTGTAAAAACGGAATATTTGTTTTCACGCCACGAATCCGAAATTCTTTTAAGCAGCGTTGCATTTTACTGATTGCCTGTTCAAAAGAGAAACCATGCGTACAGACTTTAACTAATAAAGAATCAAAGTAGGGCGTCACAGCGTAGCCAGAATAAGCATTCCCTACATCTAAACGCACACCAAAACCACCTGGTGAACGATACGTATCGATTTTCCCTGTGTCTGGCATAAACTGGTTCAGGGGATCTTCAGTCGTAATCCGACATTGAATAGCCGCGCCTTTTAATGTCAATTCGTTTTGTTTTGGCAAATGCATATCTCTATGCAAATCAAGCCCTTGTGCAATTTGTAATTGAGAGATCACAATATCAATATCTGTAATCATTTCTGTGATAGTATGTTCTACCTGAACACGAGGATTCACTTCAATAAAATAAAACTGATCCCCTTCTACTAAAAACTCAACCGTTCCCGCATTCACGTAGCCGACATGCGCCATTAACTGTACAGCAGCCGAACAAATGGCTGCTCGTTGTTCTTCATTCATTGATACACATGGTGCGACTTCTACCACTTTTTGGTGGCGCCGTTGAACGGAACAATCACGTTCAAATAAATGCAAGACGTTCCCATGATGATCGCCTAAAATTTGTACTTCGATATGTTTAGGATTAGAAATATACTTTTCAACATAAACCTCGTCAGAACCAAAGGCTGCTTTCGCTTCACTTTTGGCTCTCTCGTAACCTTCTCGTGCTTCTTTGGCATCGTGGGCAACGCGCATCCCGCGACCGCCGCCACCTAAAGCAGCTTTAATCATGATAGGAAAGCCATGCGTTTCACCAAAAGCTACGACCTCTTCCACCGTTGCTACTGGCCCGTCTGAGCCTGGAATCGAAGCAATCCCCGCAGCTACAGCTGCTTCTTTCGCTTTAATTTTATCGCCAAAAATATCTAAATGATGTGTTTTAGGTCCAACAAAAATGATTCCTTCTTCTTCACAACGTTCGGCGAAGCGTAAGTTCTCTGATAAAAAGCCATAACCAGGATGAATGGCATCTGCTCCCGATTTTTTGGCAATTTGGATAATATTTTCAATGTCTAAATAGGCTTCAATTGGTTTTTTCCCTTTACCAACTAAATACGCTTCATCTGCTTTGAAACGATGAACAGAATACTCATCTTCTGCAGCATAAATCGCTACTGTCTGGATATCTAATTCTGTACAAGCTCTAAAAATTCGAATCGCAATTTCACCACGATTGGCAACTAATACCTTTTTCATAACGTCACTCCTACCATCAATTTCCTTCAAATTTATTGGTTCTGTTCTAAAGATAAATAGTACTCATTTTCTAATTTCTGACGTGTTTCATCTGCACTGATATTCAGGACAAAGGCCACAGCAATCGAAATAATCAGCAAACTATTCCCACCTTGACTCAAGAACGGGAAAGTAATTCCTGTTAATGGAATAATCCCAGTAATCCCACCAACATTAATAAAGACTTGAATTAATAACATTGTACCAATTCCAATACACATTAGTGAATTAAAAGGTTTCTTCGAGCGTACACCGACTAAAATAATTCGCGCAATCATAAACATCAACAATCCTAAAATCGCTAGACCGCCGATAATGCCTAACTCTTCTAAAGTAATCGCAAAGATAAAGTCCGTATGTGCTTCTGGTAAAAAGCCTTTTTTCTGAACACTATTCCCTAGACCTTTGCCAAACCAGCCGCCATTACTGATTGCATAATAAGAATTAGCTAACTGATGGCCTAAGTTCCGTTCATCTAAAAATGGATTTTTAAAAACAGCAAAACGATTATAAATATATTGATAACGCGCTGGGAAAATTTTTCCTTTAGACATAATTAATAACTGAATAGCCGTGATACTACCTAAAATGCCCAAGCCACCGACCAAGTAGGTATACATATAATTAATCCCACTTGCTAAAACCATCACGATGGTAATTAATGTTAGAATGGCCGCATTCCCGAAGTCAGGCTGGATTGCAACTAGAGCAATTAATACAAAAACGAGCATCAACGGGCGCCCGGCAGCTTGTTTAAATTGATCCATGCCTCCATTAATTGTCTTTTGTCGCCGTGCTAAAATATAAGACAAGTACCAGACAACCATGATTTTTAAATACTCAGCTGGTTGCATCGAAAATCCACCAATCTCAATCCAACCACGTGCGCCGTTAATTTCTTTCCCGATACCAGGAATCCGAACGGCTAAAACCATAACCGTAATTACTGCAATGGCAAACATGATAAAACTTCGATTCTGGAAAACGGATGTTTTCATCTTATAAATAAAAAACATTGCAACTAACCCTACTACCCAAAAGGCAACCTGGTTAATAACGAATGACGTAGGTGAAAAACCTTTCATTACTTGTAATGCGGATGTGGAACTATATACCATAATCAATCCCACGATACTTAAAATTAAATATGGAATAAAAATACTATAGTCTAGCAAATGCCGTTTCTTTACTTTGTTTGGCAAAGCTTAACCCTCCTTGCCAATCTCGTTTTTTTCTTGTGTTTCTTCATAAACATCTGTATATAATTGATTCAATTCGCGTTCTAAATCACTTAGTAAGCGATGTCCTTCATCATTAGTTAAAATCCCCAAACGGGTCGCATAGGTCACTTGTCTTGAAAAACCATACATTTGTGTATCCACCACTTCTTCAAATGCTTTACATTGAGAAATGCACAAACTGTTTTTTTGATTACGAATAAGCATTTTAATGCGTTCTGCATCGTCTTCTAATAATTGAATGGCAAATTTCTTTGAAATTCCTTCGTCCATTTGTACAGAACCTCCCTATCTTAATTAAATAATTATAACATAATTCTCAGTTAGATACATGATGATTTCAGAAAATTTCCTTTAAGAAATTTTCTAAAACCAAGCGATATATTAAGTAAGAAATCTCTTTATATAACAAGCTTATTTTATCAATACAACAACAAATACATTAAAAGACTTTTTCCTTATTTTCTGCTTTTAATTTTAAATAAAATAACAAACTATATCATTTTTTTGTCTCTTGATATTCTTTAATTACTTCTAAAAAGGCGGTGCCATATTTATCTAATTTATTTTGGCCGACCCCTTTTATTTGCAATAATTGAATCGTTGTTTGCGGTAATTTTTCACACATTTCTTTAAGTGTACTATCGGAAAAGACTACATATGGCGGCACGCCTGCCTCTTGAGCCATGTCCATACGTAATTCGCGTAATCGTTCAAACAAGGCATCATCCACTGCTACTTTTCGAACTTTTTGGTCTTCTTTTCGGAAGACTTTCCGTTCCCCTAAAAGCACCTGAACACCTTCTGTCGAGACTGATAACAACGGAAATTGCCCATCAGAAGGAATTAAATAACGTTCTGCTGTCAAATAATCAATCAGCTGTGTGACTTCTTTTTGCGTGCGACCTTTCATTAGTCCGTATGTTGGCAAACGATCAAAATGCCATTGATCAATTTTTTGATCTTTTGAGCCAGTCAAGACTTTACCAACTAAGCCCTTACCGAAACGTTCTCCCATACGTTTTACACAAGACAAGACTTTTTGGGCATCAACCGTAATATCGACTAATTCTCGATTATCCAGACAATTCGAGCAGCGACCGCAGTCCGTCCCTTCTTCACCAAAATAGCGTAAAATATATTTTTGTAAACACATTTGTGCATTCGCATATTGTGACATTTCCCGTAATTTCAAGTACTCTTTCTGCTTATAATCAATGGTCATTTCAGATTGTTCAATAAAGTATTGTTGAATTTGCAAGTCTTGTGGAGCAAACATTAACACAGCATCACTAGGTAGACCGTCACGACCAGCTCGGCCCGCTTCTTGGTAATAAGATTCAATATTTCCTGGTACTTGTGCGTGAATGACAAAACGAACATTACTCTTATTAATCCCCATACCAAAGGCATTTGTTGCTACCATCACTTGCACTTGATCATACAAGAATGCTTCTTGATTTTCACTACGTAACTGTTCACTCATGCCCCCATGATACATCCCAGCTGCAATTTTTTTACTTTCTAATAAATGATAAATTCGTTCAACTTCCTTCCGCGTGCTTGCATAAATAATACCTGATTGTCCAGTATTCATCTTTAAATATTCCAAAAGAAAAACGTCTCTATTTTGATCTTTCACGACTTGAAAAGATAAATTTTCTCGAGCGAATCCTGTTTTGATTTCATTTTCTGATGGAATTCTTAATTGCTTGACAATATCCTCCGCTACTTGTGGCGTTGCTGTTGCTGTTAGTGCAATCACAGTTGGTTGTTGTTGAAATTGATCGATAATCTCTGCTAAACGCAAATAGCTTGGACGAAAATCATGCCCCCATTGTGAAATACAGTGTGCCTCATCTACTGCCAATAAATCAATCGGTACATGTGTCAGCATCTGTTGAAAATCATAAGATTCTAATCGCTCTGGCGCAACATACAATAGCTTGACTTCTTTGTTAACCGCTAATTGAATACGATGATTCATTTCTTGATAGGAAATGGTACTATTGATATATGTAGCTGGAATCCCCATTAAATTCAGGGCATCTACTTGATCTTTCATTAAAGAAATTAATGGTGAAATCACCAATGTTAAATTATCCAAAAGTAAGGCTGGCAACTGATAACAAATCGATTTGCCTCCACCTGTTGGCATAATGCCTAAGACATTTTCTTGTCGCAATACATGACGAATAATCGTTTCTTGTCCTGGCCGAAAATCATCATAGCCAAATGTATCTTTTAATAATTCTTGTAATGCACTCATTTATTGCGCTCCAATCTTTGTTCTACAAGTCATTTTAACACGCTAATCTAACAGGAACAAGGTGTGTTAAAACAAGACACAATCGTGAAACACCAGTTAACGTGAAACATCAAAAAGAATGAAAAATTGTGAAAGCTTGCTATCAAAAGCTTTCAAAAATAGCGGCATTTGCTTGTTGTGGATAACGAGTAGTTATCCACACATAAAAAAATAACCTTATCTTAAAATACGCATTAATTCGTTTTTGCCATCAAAAAAAACCAACTATTTTCGTAGTAAAACGAGCATAGTTGGTTTAAATGTTTATTTGTCGAAAAATTATTCAGCTTTTTTCTTTTTCTTGCTTGCTTTTTCGCGTTCATTTTTGTTAAGAATTTGTTTTCTTAAACGGATGCTTTCTGGTGTTACTTCACAGTATTCATCTTCATTCAAGAATTCTAATGATTCTTCTAACGTTAATTTTTTCGGTTTTTTGATGACTGATGTTTGGTCTTTCGTTGCCGAACGAACGTTAGTCATTTGTTTAGCTTTTGTGATGTTCACAGTTAAATCGTTGTCGCGGTTGTTTTCCCCAACAATCATTCCTTCGTAAACTTCTGTCGTTGGTTCAACGAAAACTGTACCACGTTCTTCAATACTCATAATTGAGTAAGTCGTTGCTTTACCAGTATCGATTGAAACTAATGCACCTTGATGACGGCCACCAATCGTTCCTTGAATCATTGGTAAGTATTGATCGAAGGTGTGGTTCATAATACCATAACCACGAGTCATTGATAAGAATTCTGTTGAATAACCAATTAAGCCACGAGCTGGTGCTAAGAAGATTAAACGCATTTGTCCGTTACCGGCATTAATCATATCTTGCATTTCGCCTTTACGTAAACTTAGTGATTCAATCACGCTACCCATGTATTCTTCAGGTGTGTCAATTTGAACACGTTCAAATGGTTCACATTTAACCCCGTCAATTTCACGCTCAATAACTTCTGGACGAGAAACTTGTAATTCATAGCCTTCACGACGCATGTTTTCAATTAAAATTGATAAATGCAATTCGCCACGGCCTGATACAGTCCAAGAATCTGGGCCAATTGGATCAACACGTAAAGATACGTCTGTTTGTAATTCAGCCATTAAACGTTCTTCGATTTTACGAGCGGTGATGTATTTTCCTTCACGTCCCGCAAATGGAGAATTGTTAACTAAGAAAGTCATTTGTAAGGTTGGCTCATCAATGTGTAGAATTGGTAATGCTTCTTGATTGTGAACATCTACAACTGTTTCCCCAACGAAAATGTCTTCCATTCCAGAAACGGCAATTAAATCGCCCGCTTTTGCTTCATCAATTTCCACACGTTGTAAGCCAAAGAAACCTAAAATTTTCGTTACACGGAAATTTTTCACGCTGCCATCTAATTTCATCAACGCAACTTGGTCGCCGACTTTCATTGTGCCACGGAACACACGGCCAATCCCAATACGTCCAACGTAATCGTTGTAGTCTAGTAATGAGACTTGGAATTGAAGTGGTTCGTCTGAATTATCAACTGGAGCTGGCACATGTTCAATAATTTTATCAAAAATTGGGGCCATTGTTGGCTCTTGATCTGCTGGATCATCTGATTCACTTGAAGTTCCGTTTAAAGCAGAAGCATAAACAACTGGGAAATCTAATTGATCGTCGTCTGCACCTAATTCGATGAATAACTCTAAAACTTCATCTACTACGTGTTCAGGACGAGCAGAAGGTTTGTCAATTTTGTTAACAACCACGATTGGTGTTACTTTTTGTTCTAATGCTTTTTTCAATACGAAACGTGTTTGAGGCATTGTTCCTTCATACGCATCGACAACTAAAACAACACCGTCTACCATTTTCATGATACGTTCTACTTCACCACCGAAGTCCGCGTGTCCTGGTGTATCTAGAATGTTGATACGTGTACCGTTATAATCTACGGCTGTATTTTTTGCTAAGATAGTAATTCCACGTTCACTTTCAAGTGCATTGGAATCCATTGCACGTTCTTGTAATTGTGTGTGTCCATCTAAAGTGTCAGATTGTTTTAAAAGTTCATCTACTAAGGTTGTTTTACCATGGTCAACGTGGGCGATAATTGCCACGTTACGAATATCATCTCTGTATTTCAATTTAATTGCTCCTTATCTATATACGCTTATGTTACTTAAGTCCATAAAAGCCGACTGCTTATTATAGCAAACTTTTTTCATTAAAAAAAGGCTTTCGCCTGCAAAAATAATGAAAGTTTTAGAAATTATTCGGCTTTTTCTGAAAACAAGGACATTTTTTTACAAATTTTTCTCTTTTAAAAAAGGAAGAGCCTTACCTTTCAGCAACGCTCTTCTTTGATTATTCCGATTCATTTAAATATCGGGTAAATACTTCATCATAGGTTTCAGGAGTTGCTGCAATAAAGTATTCACGACCCGCAAAAGTTAATGGTTTTCCTGTAATACCAGAGTATTTAAACCCAAATTCTTCCAAAAGTACTAAGCCTGCTGCATAATCCCAAGGACTTAGATTAGATAAATAGCCATGATGGTTGCCTTTTAACATAGCAATAATTTCCAAACCTGCACAACCGCTAATACGCACGCCCATGCTTGCTTGTCCGATTTCCGTTGCGTGATGAATATTTTTTCCATGCATGTAAGCATTCATGCCCCATAATCCATCTGCCAAGGCTTTCATAGTAGGCGCTTTTAATAATTGATTATTCCGATAAACGCCAAGCCCTTTGCCGCCCCAATAAAGTTCTTCTCGCATCACATCATAGATGAAACCTAATTTACCAATGCCGTCTTCATAAACAGCTAACATAATACAAAAATTTTCTCTTTCCATCACGAAATTCATTGTGCCATCAATCGGATCGATGATCCACACGCGACCAGCAAAACTTTTTAAAGTATTGTAGCCTTTTTCTTCCCCTAAAATTTGATCTTCGGGAAAATTTGTTTGAATTTTATTCATTAAAAATTCTTGGGTTTGTTCATCCATATTTGTCACTAAATCGGTGCGGCCATTTTTCTGTTGAACGGTTAACTCTGATTCCAAGTTCATTCGAATCACATCGGCTGCTTCAAAAAGCCAACTTTGAATTGTTTGAATAAATTTTTGCGTTTCAGTCATCTAATCATCCCCCAGCTTTAATTTACCGCTTCCCTGTTTTTTAGCTTGTTGAAGCGTACGATATAACGAATATCCTGAAGCATTTTCAAATTCACGACCTAAGCGTTTTTCTTCGCCGATACTTTTAACGACCGTTTTAAATTGTTGATAAGTTGTTAAAAATTTGTCAACAGGCAAGCCTGTTTCGTTGGCTTGCTCAACTGCTGTCCACATATTAGTGACAATCACCATTTCCTCTGTCGTCCAATCTAAATCTAATGGATATTGATAGTCTTTCATGTCTTCACCTCATCTTCTCTAGTTTAGCATATTTTCATAAAAAAACATCTTATTTACGTCGATTTTTTAATGCGTTAAAGAGAGGATATTCTGCTGTTCCTTTACGATACAAACTTTGTTGTGAAGCATAAATACCGCTATTTCCTGAGCACATAAAACTGATTAAGCAGACCATGAAAAAATAGACCGCCGCTTCACTACCAAATAGTTCAATGCCCATAATGAAGCAAGCAATCGGCGTATTCGTGGCGCCAGAAAAAACACCAATAAATCCTAAACCTGCTAAAAAAGGAATTGATAGATGTAACAACGGGGCCAAAGAACTCCCTAACGTAGCCCCAATTTCAAACAATGGCGTCACTTCTCCTCCTTGGAATCCGGCACCCAAGGATAACACCGTAAAGAATAATTTCCCAACAAAATCAAAAGGCTGCGCATTGCCTGCAAAAGCATCTTCTAGTAAAGGTAAACTCAAGCCTAAATAACGTTGGTTGTTTAAGACGAGCACAAACAGAACGACAATGGCAGCGCCAAGAAACGCACGAAGGTAGACATTAGCAAACCAATTTGCGTAGGTCTTTTTTAAAAAGACAATGGAACGACTAAAAACCCAACCTGCCAAACCAAAACAAATCGATGCCAAAAATAATTTTACAAATAGTTCAACCGACCAAGTTGGAATTTTGCCCATCGGATAATGCGTATGTGTTACACCAAAACTTTCAGTTACAAAATTAGCAAATAAGCCTGCAAAAAAACTTGGGAAAAGTGCCTCTGCACGAACTTTTCCAATCGCCAAAACTTCTAATCCGAAAACCGTTCCCGCTAATGGTGTGCCAAAAACAGAACTAAAACCTGCACTAATTCCGCTAATAATAATTACTTCTCGTTCCAAAGCGGACAGTTTAAAGACTTTTCCTACAGCATTTGCGATTGCGCCCCCCATTTGCACCGCCGTCCCTTCACGACCAACAGAACCACCAAATAAGTGCGTAGTAATCGTGCCAAACAATGTTAAAGGAATTAAGCGCAAGGGAATATCTTCTTCCCCGCCATTGCCTTGTTCAATCACTAAGTTATTTCCTCGGCTAGCATTTTTCCCAAAACGCGTATAGAAATACGTAAAAACGACACCGCTAATGGGGAGGATAAAGAGTAACCAAGGGTTTGCTAAACGAACATCTGTTACATAGGTAAGACTCTTTAAGAAAAAGGCGGATAACGCCCCCATAAATAAACCAATAATTGCGGTAATGAGCAACCATTTTGCCATATAACCGCCGATTGATAGTAGTTGCTTTGTTTCTTTTTTCACTTTACATGCTCCTTTACAATTTTCTTATCGCCAATCCTAGCGTACAGAAAAAGCCTACCAAAGGGTACACTTCTCCCGTTTGGTAGGCGTCATTAATTTATTCGTCCAATAAATAGTTCGTGGTGAACACCATCACCATGTTGCTATTAAACTATTAAAAATAATACCACGCAACTCTGGAAAGTGCAATAGAAGAATAACTCATTACCTTTAACAACCTCCACGTGTCTTTTTAGACACTAGTTCATTAAAAAAAATAACCATGATTTCTTCGCTTTCCAGATCTAACAACTTAGAAATCAATTTAATATCTGAAGCTTTAAATACAACCTCTCCTTTTAATTTCTTATAAATTGTTGAAGCTGAGATTGGTTGACCTGCAGCGGTCATTTCACTTGCTAACCATTCAACATTTTTCCCTTTTAATTTCAATTTTGAATGAATTAAATTTGATTCCATTTTACTCCCCCTTTTCACCCCTTTTAGTGTCTTATTAGACACTGGAAGTATATCATTTTGTGAAAAAACCGTCAATATATGCCGATTCAATAGTTATTTATCACTCTATGTATAGAGTAAAACATGTTTCTTTTGCGACACTTTTTGTGCTAGAATGTTTTTACGGAGGTGGTTTTTTTGAAAGAAAATTTTTTGAAGCAAAAAAGGATGGAGAAAAATCTTACATTAGAACAAGTTGGAAATTTTGTTGGTGTTGGAAAAAGTACCGTCAGGAAATGGGAAACTGGAATGATTGAAAATATGGGGAGGGATAAAATTGTCGCCTTATCTAAAATTTTAGATGTATCACCTCTTGAAATCTTAGGTATTCCTGAAACGGAAGAAACGTCATTTGTTGTCCCAACCAATATTATGAACATTTACAAACAGTTAACAACTGAAAATCAAGAAGCAGTCTTTCGATACGCTCAAAAGAAATTAACAGAACAAAATTACTTTTAATATTTATTTTAAATAGATGAATGCTAGACTTTTTAGTCAACGTCAAACAAAAAAAGCTTATCCGTAAGGATAAGCTTTTTATTAGATTGACTGTTGGCCAAAATACTGACGCCATTTGGTTTTCATGGCTGTCGTCATCGGCAACGCTGCTTCTTTTACAGCACAATATTTGTCAACAAAGGTTACAATGTAACTTTCTTTGTATTTTGGTGGTGCAATAGTTGCGCCCCACATATGTTTAATAATAATGTCTCGTTCTAAATCAGACAACTCTGTAATTTTTTCAGCATTTTTGGCTGCAATTCGTGGATGAACATAGGCATGAGAGCCTTCGTCAAACTTTGTTGTGCGCCAATCATAGTAAAACAAATCATGTAATAAACCAGCACGAGCTGTTGCACGAGCATTGCCGTTCCAACGCTTTGCTAATTTATAGCTATGATAGGAAACACTAATTGAATGTTCTAAACGAGTTGAATGCATATGTTGTGTGTATTCTGCTAATTTTTGGACTTCTTCGGTTGCTAATAAATCTTCTACATAAGAAAGATATTCTTCGTCTTCACGCCATTTTTCTGTCATATAATTGGGTGCCACCTTTTCTAATCCTTTTATAACTTGACTCGAGTATAGCACCCCAGCTATTTAATTACTATGAATTTCTCAATCTGTAACTTAACTTTAATATTTGCTTAATAAGTTTAGCGTTCAACGCAGTAAAATTTTCACAAAAACTTCTACATTTCTTCTGGTGCATGTAACCCTAGTAAACGTAAATCTTCTTTTAAAACAGTAGCAACTGCATAAACTAACGCTAAGCGTGCCTCTTTTTGAGCATCTTCATCCAAAATCCGAACATGGGCATAATATTTATTGAACGCTTGTGCTAAATGAATGCTATGTTTCGCAATAACAGATGGTTCATATTTTTCAGCAGCTTGCATCACAGTTTCAGGGAATTTTTGTAACAACTTCACGACTTCCCAGCTATCCTTGTCATTTAGTGCATAACGTTGTGTAGCGTCTGGTGTAAAGTTTGCTTTACGTAAAATACTCATCGCACGAGCATGTGTATATTGAACATATGGCCCAGTTTCGCCTTCAAAACGAACAACTTCATCTAATACAAAATCGAAATTATTTAGACGATCATTTTTAAGGTCATGGAAAATAACTGCACCTACACCTACTTGTTTCGCCACTTCTTCACGATTTGCTAAGTCTGGGTTTTTCTCGTTAATTTGATTTCCTGCTAAAGTAACAGCTTCATTCAATACTTCTTCTAATAAAACGATTTTCCCTTTACGTGTGGATAATTTTTTACCGCCTTGAGTAATTAAACCAAACGGAATGTGTTCCATATCATCTGACCATTCAAATCCTAGTTCTTTCAAGACTGCTTTTAATTGTTTGAAGTGATTGCTTTGTTCGTTGCCGACTACATAAAGTGATTTGGCAAAATCATACGTCCGTTTACGGTAAAGCGCAGCAGCTAAATCCCGTGTGATATATAACGTCGCACCATCTGATTTACGAATAAGTGCTGGATTTAAATTATATTCTGTCAAATCAACAATTTCTGCACCTTGATTTTCTGTTAATAAATGTTTTTCTTCTAATAAAGTAACAATTTCATCCATTTTATCATTATAAAAGGCTTCGCCATTATAAGAATCAAATTCAACTTCTAACATGGAATAGATTTTATCAAATTCTTTTAGAGACTCGCTACGGAACCATTTCCATAATTCATTAGCTTCTTGGTCTCCTTCTTCTAATTTTTTAAACCATGCACGTGCTTCGTCTTCTAATTCTGGTTTTTCTTCTGCTTCTTCATGAAATTGCACATATAAGCGCAATAATTCATTAATTGGTTGTTGGCGGACTGCTTCTTCAGAACCCCATTTTTTATAAGCTACAATTAACTTACCAAACTGTGTACCCCAGTCACCTAAGTGGTTAATCCGAATTGGCTGATACCCAATTTTTTCTAAAATAAAGGCAATTGAATTCCCGATTACCGTAGAACGTAAGTGCCCCATAGAAATTGGTTTAGCAATGTTTGGTGAAGACATATCAATAGGAACATTGCCATTATTACCAAAGGTACTGTTTCCGTAGTTGTTTTTTTCTTTGACTACTTCGCCAATAACAGCTTGACTGACTGCTTCTTTATTCATGAAGAAGTTTAAATAAGGTCCCACCACTTCAATTTTTTCAAAATTTGTGCCATCAATTTTTTCTGCTAATTCTGCTGCAATTTGTTGTGGTGCTTTACGATAAATTTTAGCTAATGAAAAGGCTGGAAAAGCAACATCTCCATGATCAACAGATTTAGGATTTTCCAATAATTGTTCGATTTGATCCATCGTTAATTCTTCATTTAAAACATCATGTAACGCTTTTGCTACGATTTCTTTGTTGTTCATAAGAACCCTCCTGATTAATTTGTAAGTATAAAAAACAAAAACGTCTCTGACAAAACAAAATAATTTGTTTTGTCAGAGACGAGAATTTACCCGCGGTACCACTCTAATTGTCTATACTACTTGGATAGACCTGCTTCATCGATAACGGTGATTGCCGTCTGCTTTCAGCAGAATTCTAAAAGTGCGCTTCCTCATTCCAATCACTCTTGGCTCCCACCTTCCCAAGATCGCTAAGCTGACGTTGAAATAAGTACTCTCTTTATCATCGAATGTCATTATTAAACTGGCTTCATTATAGCAAATTTTTGTCTAGCTGGCTAGCCTTCTTCACTAATTGTCATAAAACTAACGCCAGGTTCTGCATTTAAGTTATACGAAGCAAAGTGATTCTTTTCAGCTTCGATAAAGGCGGCAGCGCCAATCATCGCCGCGTTATCCCCACAAAGTTTTAATGGCGGAATAAGTAATGTCACTTCTGGTAATTGTTCACTGATTGCATGTCTCATTGCTTCTCGTAATCCTTGATTCGCAGCAACGCCCCCAGCGATTAGCAATTGCTTAACAGGATATTCTTGACAAGCACGAATGGTTTTAGTCACTAATACTTCTACCACACTCGCCTGAAAACTTGCGGCTAAATCCTTTGTAGACAGTACTTCACCACGTTGCTCTGCATTATGAACCGTGTTAATAAACGCACTTTTCAAACCACTAAAGCTAAAGTCATAGTTATCCTCTTTTAGCATCGCCCGTGGAAATTGGTAGGTATCTGTGCCTTCATGGGCCAAAGCATCAATCTCTTTGCCACTAGGATAAGGCAACCCTAACACACGTCCGACTTTATCATACGCTTCACCAGCTGCATCATCACGTGTTTCACCAACAATTTTGAAAGAGCCATCTTCTTTCATGTAGACCAATTCCGTATGTCCTCCACTAACGAGTAAGGCCATCAATGGAAATTCGAGCGGTGCCACAAAACGGGCAGCATAAATGTGCCCAGCCATATGATTGACTGGAATAAGTGGTAATTGGTGCGCCCAAGCAAATGCTTTTGCTGCAGAAAGTCCTATTAATAAAGCACCGACTAACCCAGGCCCATAGGTCACAGCAACGCCACTGAGTTCTTCTGGTGTGACTTTTGCTTCTGTTAATGCTTCTTCAATACAGATCGTCACTTGTTCAACATGATGACGACTCGCAACTTCCGGAACGACTCCGCCAAAACGTTGATGGCTCTTAATTTGCGAAGCTACGATATTGGAAAGAATTTTGTCGCCATCTTCAATGACAGCCACACTTGTTTCATCACAGCTACTTTCCACAGCTAATAATAATTTACGTTCTTTTGTAAAAATTGTCATTGGGCTTCCTTCCTTAATTTCGCACACATTACAAAGGCATTTTCTTGCGGTTCTTTATAATAATTTTTTCGAACAGCTACTTTCCGAAAACCTGTTTTCTCATAAAGTTTTTGAGCTAATGTATTCGATTCTCTGACCTCTAAGAAAATTTGTGTAATGTCACGACTTTTAACATATTCTTTAAAAGCTTTCATTAATTGACAACCAATTCCTTGGTGTTGTTTCTGACCATTCACAACAACGTGACTAATTTCTGCTTCATCTAAAATAAAATGATAGGCAATATAACCTAACCACTGGCCATTTTCAACTAAAAAAAGATATTCGCTATTTTCCTGAGCAAAATCTTCCGCGAATTGTGTTTCTGTCCAAGGGGAGCCAGTTGTATAAGAAGAATTACTAAAACGCCATAATTCTTCACCAATATTTGCTACAGATATTTCTTTTTTTGTTACTAACATTTTTTCTTCACTCTTCTTTTAAATCAATTATCATTTCTAGTGCGTCTTCATTATTTTCGTCATAATAGCCTTTTTTCACCGTCTGTGAGACAAAGCCAATTTTTCGATATAAACGTTGGGCTTTAACATTACTCATTCGTACTTCTAGCGATAAGGTTTCACAACGATTTTTCTTGGCAAAAATTCGCGTTTCTTCTATTAAAGAACGACCTAAACCTAAGCCTTGGTATGCTGTATGGACAGCGACATTCGTAATGTGTGCATCCGTTCCTTGAATCCGACAACCAATAAAGCCAACTGCTTTTCCGTTAATTGCCGCTAACAAATAGAGATGCGGCGCTTTTGAGCCAAGTTCTGCCATGAAAGCAGACATCGTCCAAGGAAGTTCCCCAGCATAAACTTCACGTTCAATTGCTAGTAAATCCTTAATATCTTGGTAGGTGATTTCACGCAATTGAAATTCTTGCTGGTTCATTGCAATGGTTTTAGTTATATACCGTTGCCGTCTTTTTGTAAAGTATTTTGTCACAAAATTAAAGTTTTTCCACATAGCTTTCTCCATTAGGCGTGTGTGTCTTCAACCAATTTTCTTCCGCTTCTACTTTTTTCAAATACGCAGGTAAGAACCCATGAACATTTTCAACAGGTTCAGCCACACTACCTAACGCAGCCAAAACTGCAGCATTAGGAATTTGCCATTGCGGGACATCACAAATTTCTCCATGAGGAATGATTTGAGCTATTTCTTCAGTGAATTTTTCAACATCTTCACCAACAAAAAAAAGATTTGGTTCATTTTTTAGTTGTTCTAATAACTCCCGCAGGGAAATATGTTGGTCCGGTAACTCATTTTGCCACACGCCATTGACAAACCGATAAGCACCAGCATAGACGTTTTTACGACGCGCATCAAAAAGAGGCACAATTAAACCGGTTTGTCCAACACAATTGGCAGCTAACGTTTGTAGACTGGAAATGCCTACTAGCTCTTTCTTTAAAGTATAGGCCAATGTTTTGGCAGTCGTCACGCCTAAACGTAAGCCAGTGTATGATCCAGGTCCTTCTGCTACGACAAAACGATCAATTGCCGTTGGCGCCAAGTTCAATTGACTCATCAAATAGTCAATTGCCGGCATTAATGTTAAGCTATGATTTCTTTTAACCGTTGCTGTATAACTTCCCAGAATTTTTTGATTTTCACACACAGCAATACTCAATGTTTGGTTAGATGTATCTATTGCTAAAATTCGCACACGAATCCCTTTCCTTCTACAATTTAGTCGCTTCATTGTAGCACACTTTCCTTTTTCTAAAAAGGGAAAACGAGGTTTCTTTTTACAGAAACCTCGTTTCGTTCATTTTCTCTTTTTATTTAATGGTTGCTTCTAAGTAATCAATTAATGGTTTACTGATATCTGTTGCAGAACCATTTTCTCCTGAATTTTCAACCATAATCATTGTTAAGAATTTATTGTTACTACGATCTAACGTTAGAAGGAAACTGTTTTCTTTGCCATCTGTATCTTGTTTATCTTTTATTTCAGCTGTTCCTGTTTTAGCAGCCAATGAGAAGTTCGGATTGTACATATTATAAACATAACCTGAAGGATCTTCCACACTACCTAAAAGATCTGTGGCAATTGTATTCGCTGCGTTGGCGCTGATTACATTGTCTTTTTTCTTCGTTTCTTTGTCTAAAACTAGTTTTGGATAGACTAATGTTCCATTATTTTGGAAAACACTATACATGGTAGCTTGCTGGATTGGCGAAATTAACAATTGACCTTGACCGTAGCCCGTATCTGCTAAAAGAATTTCAGAATTAAATTTATCTTCATTTGAAATTTGAGCAGGCGTCATGGCAATTGGTAAATCTAGTTCCTCACCGAAAATGAATTTATTAAGACCCGCTCTAAATTTGTCTTCTCCCATCCGTAATGTTTGTTGGGCAAAATAAATATTATCTGAATTAACTAAAGCGGTACGCAGATTGACTGGACTTGCTTCTTTTACACGTGTCGCAAAATAGCCGCCCCAAGATTTATCTTTTTGCCATTTCAAACCATTAATTTCTAGCTCTTCATCTGGCTTCAATGTCCCTGCATCTAAACCAATGGCACCGGTAATTGTTTTAAAGGTAGAGCCTGGTGCATAGCCTGTCGCAAAACGTGCTGTGAATGGTAAATCTTTGTTGTTATTGTAAGCATCATATTCTTTTTGAGAAATACCATTGGCCATTTTATTAGGATCATACGAAGGTGAACTAACCGTTGCTAATAAATCGCCTTTTTGAGGATCGGTAATGACCGCACTACCAGGACGTTTGTCAAATATAGCGAAGGCTTGTTGTTGTACGCCACTGTCAATCGTTAATTTAATCGTTTGACCATCTTTTTTCTCTTTGGTTTGTAAAGCTTTTTTGACATTCTCTTTGTCATCTAAAATAACTAGTGAGCCACCATCTTGCCCTCTTAATTCTTTATCAAACGCTCGTTCTAAACCAGTTTTACCAATTACGCCCGTACTACTTAACTCTGGATTTTTTTCAATATCTTCTGCAGTAATGGTGCCCGTATACCCGATTAATTGCGCAGCTGCTTCCCCCAGCGGATAATAACGTGACTCTGTATCTTTTGTCGCAGCCCCTGTTGGTAATTCTGTCACTGGTTCAGAAGCGACTGTGATTGGTACAAAGGAGTCTGCTTGGACCCATCCTTGGCTTAACTTTTGATTGATTTCATCAACAGAAACGCCGAATTTATCACTAAAAGCTTTGATATTGGCTGTTTTTTCTGCGCCAGAACCGAGTTTGCCAGGCACTACGCCCACTTCATCAAACACTTTGTTAATTGCTAGCCCACTACCATTACGATCGACAATTTCTCCACGTTTGGCATTATCTACTTGAATCGAAATTTTATCATTTCCTGACATATCTGGAAAAATTAAAGACGGCTTCCAAGCGATTTGGTAGGTATCGCCTTTTTTGGCGATACTTGATTGATAAGACAAATCTTTCATTTCGCCTAAAGGGGTACTCATCGATAATTTATAGGTAAATGTGTATTGATTGTCTTTCGCCTTTTTTACTTGAACATCACTAGCTTTGACTCCTTCTGCTTGAATCCCTGAATAAATTGCTTGGTATTTTTCAACAACAGATTTAGTATCATAGCCATTTTTCTTTAAGCTAGCTTCTTGAACAACGGACGGTAACTTATCAAATTCCTGTTTTGACAATACGTTTAAAAATGTAGTAGCTGTTTTCTTCGCTTCGGCTAATTCTTGTTTGGCTTGCCATTGACTATAAGCATAATACCCGCCACCGGCAGCAGCGATTAGAACCAAGGCAGAAACACCAAGAATAAGTGGTTTTTTTGAAGATTTTTTATTACGATTGCTTCGTTCCATTCAATAATCCCCTAACTATATAATATGTCTTTTCTTCTATTATACGTAACTTTTTTTAAAATGCTTGTGTTTCACCTATACTTTTTTTAATTTCTTAATAAAGTTTGATCAATTTTTTCCATTTCATCAGGCTTTCGTTGGATTTCTCTGCATTCATTGTGTGGTATACTAGCTTTAACAATTAGTTTTTTTATTAGGAGGAATGAACATGGGACTTATTAAAGCAGCAACAAGTTCAGTTGGCGGTGGCTTGGCCGATCAATGGCTAGAGGTTATTGAACCTGATAATATGGGGGACACAACCGTCATGACAAAAGGTGTTTTTGTGCGGAAAGATGATAAACGTGGTTCTAATCGTAAAGGAACGGACGATGTTTTAACAGATGGTTCTGTTGTACATGTCTATCCCAACATGATGATGCTTCTTGTCGATGGGGGCAAAATCATCGATTACACTGCTGAAGAAGGCTATTATACAGTCAAAAATGATTCTGCGCCTTCAATGTTTAACGGTTCTTTAAAAGATGCGATTGCAGAGACCTTCAGTCGTTTCAAATTTGGTGGCGTAACTCCACAAAAACAACAAGTTTTTTATATTAACTTGCAAGAAATTAAAGGCATTAAATTTGGAACACCTGCGCCATTAAACTATTTTGATAATTTTTATAATGCCGAACTTTTCTTACGTGCACACGGAAATTACTCAATTAAAATTACAGATCCTTTGCTATTTTATACTAATGCGATTCCTAAAAATCAAACGCAAGTAGATATTAATGATATTAATGAACAATATTTGGCAGAGTTCATTACAGCATTGCAAGCAGCAATCAATCAAATGTCTGCTGATGGGCAGCGTATTTCTTATGTTCCCTCAAAAAGTGTTGAATTAAGTAAATATATGCAAACTGCGCTTGACGAGGATTGGCGCACCAATCGCGGTATGGAAATTGTTTCTGTAGCAGTTGCGAGCATTTCTTATACAGATGATTCAACTAAATTAATCAACATGCGAAATGAAGGTGCTATGCTCAGCGATCCAGGTGTTCGCGAAGGCTATGTTCAAGGTTCCTTGGCTCGTGGTATGGAGGCTGCTGGTAAAAATGAAGGTGGCGCTATGAGCGGCTTTATGGGCGTTGGTATGGGCATGAATGCGAATGGCAACTACTTTGCGCAAGCGTCTCAAACAAACCAACAACAAATGCAAGAAAAACAAAACCAGCAAAACGCACAAGGGGCTACAGACACTTGGACTTGCCCACAATGTGGGACTGAAAACACTGGGAAGTTTTGTTCAAACTGTGGTACACCAAAACCAACAAACGAGAAACCAAAATTAGAAATGAAATGTAGTGAATGTAGCGAAATTGTTAACTTAAGTAATGGTATTCCTAAGTTCTGTCCACATTGTGGTAAACCATTCCAAGGGGTTCCTTTATAAGCAAGTAGTGAACAATTAAAGAAAAGGGTCAGGCACAAGTCTACCCTTTTTCTTTGAATCAGATTCCTGTTATTTACTCACTCTATTAGAAAGGACGGTTGCAATGGAAACAACATTTACCCATAAATGCCCCAACTGTGGCGGCCCGCTCTTATTTAATCCCAAAGATCAAAAATTTCATTGTGAATATTGTTTAAATATTTACACGGAAGAAGAAGTGACTCGTTATGAGCAACAGCAACATGAGGCGCATTTAGAGAATCCCTCAACAACGACTGCCGAGGAAAATTTGACTTTCACGGCGGAAGAAGAATCCTCCGCTACGCAACAAACAGAGACCACTGAGAATGAAGCAACTGCAGATGCAGGCACAATGGAAATTTTTAATTGTCCAAGCTGTGGCGCTCAAATTGTCACCGATGCAACAACGGCAGCCACATACTGTTATTATTGCCATAATCCAGTTGTCTTGGCTGGTCGATTAAGTGGCGAATTTTTACCAGAAAACGTCTTACCCTTTACAATTGAAAAAGACGAAGCGATTGAAAAATTTCTCGCTTGGACCAAGAAAAAATGGTTCATTCCTCGAGATTTTTTCAGCAAAAATCAAATCGATAAATTAACTGGGGTTTACTTCCCCTATTGGGTCGTTGATGCAGAAGTCGACGGACAACTGCAAGCTACTGGCACAAGTATTCGCATTTGGCGCGTAGGTGATATTGAATACACCGAAACAAAACGTTTCAATGTGGGACGTTCAGGAAAATTATCGTTTAAAGAATTAGTTAAAAATGCCTTGTCAAAAAACGTCCAACAAAAAATGGTGGAAGGCGTTCAACCATTTTTAATTGATCAAGCAGTGCCTTTCAAAAGCCAATACCTAGCAGGTTTTCAAGCAGAAAAACGCGATATTGAATATGAAGCAATCAAAAAACACGTCCAACAAGAATTACAAGATTATTCGGAATCATTGTTACGGGACTCTGCTTCTGGTTATACTACGTTGACAAATGTTCGCACGGATATTTCTCTAAACCAAGAAAATAATCACTATATGCTTTTACCAATTTGGTTAGTCACCTATCGAAGTCAGGAACAATCAAAAAAAGTTTATTATTATGCCATGAATGGACAAACAGGTAAAGTAAGCGGTGTGCTTCCAATTAGTTACACTCGTTTAGGGCTAGCAACGTTAGGCATTTTCGCTGGACTCTTAGCACTCTTTTTATTAGGAGGTTATTTCCTATGAAAAAACGACTTTTACCTATTTTTTTCCTAATACTTCTTGCTTTTGGCCTTGCCCTACCCGTTTCGGCGGCTGAAAATTCAATTGATGATGACGCACAATTACTGACACCTGATCAAATCAACCAACTAAAGCAAGAGATACAACCTTTAGAAGAAAAAACAAAAGCCTCTGTCTTTATTGTGACCACAAATAATAATACCTATGGCGATGAACAAGAATTTGCAGATCATTATCTTTTAAATAAAGTTGGCAAGGACCAAAATGCGATTCTTTTTCTCATTGATATGGACTTACGGAAAGTCTACATCTCTACTTCTGGAAACATGATTGATTATATGACGGATGCACGAATTGATGATACCTTAGATAAAGTAATGGATGGGATGAGTCAAGGAAATTATTTCGCGGCTGCTCAAACCTTTGTTCAGGAAACTCAAGCATTTGTTGATAAAGGGGTTCCTGGGGGTCACTATCGTGTGGACAGCGAAACAGGTAAAATCACCCGTTATAAAGCCATTACCCCGCTGGAAATGGTAATTGCTTTTGCTGCTGCTCTGATACTCAGTTTGGTCTTCTTAGGCATTAATATTTCTAAATATCAATTAAAATTTTCAAGTTATCAATATCCCTTTAGGGAAAAAACAACTTTAAACTTAACCTCCCGCACAGATCAGTTAACCAACTCTTTCATCACTACACGTCGTATTCCTAAAAACAATGGCGGCAGTGGCGGAATGGGCGGTGGTGGTAGCACCACCCACTCAACTGGCGGCGGCACATTCGGTGGCGGCGGTCGAAGTTTTTAGATTTTTTATCTTTTTTAATTATTTCATAAAAATAATGGTGTTATTTTTATGAAATAATGATAAAATAAGTATACTGTGGTGTGTTATTTTTACACATGGCGGTATACTTATTTTCATTTAAACTAAGTGATTTGTAGTTCAAAGTTATTTAATTGGGGATTGTTTTCAACTATTTAGTAAGCGCTACAAATCATTAACTAAACTATGGGAGGGAAAGTGAAAATGAAAAAAAATGATTCAAATGAAGGAAAAGTAAAAAAACCATTTTATAAGAAAATTTGGTTTTGGGTTGTAGTAGTTATTGTGCTGGGGATTGCTGGTAGTGGTCTTGGCAAAGAGGATAAAAAAGCAAGCAATGATACCAAAGAAGTGAAAACAGAAGCCTCTTCTTCAAAAGCTACGAATAGTTCAAAAAATGATACAAAAAAAGAAAGCTCTGAAAAGAAATCAGAAGATAAATCGAAAGATAACTCTGATTTAAAAGCAACTTACGATAAAATTAATGTCGGTGATATTATGAACAGCGGCGAAGGCGGTTCTACAGAAGATGAAGTAAAAGCAATTTTAGGTGAACCAGCCTCTTCTTCTACAACAGATATCCAAGGCATCTCTACCACTACTCTATCTTGGACAAATGTCAAGGGTGGTGATCTTCTTGCATCTATTACTGTTTCATTCTCTGATGGCAAAGCAGCGAGCAAATCTGTAAGTGGCTTGAAGGTTGCAAAACATGATAAAGTTACTGCAGACCAAGTAAATAACATTGCTACTGATGGTTCATATTCTGAAGAACAAGCTAGAAAAGATTTAGGAGATCCAACAGGGATTACTTCTACAAATATCAATGGTGAAAAAAATGATACTTTAATCTGGATGAAAAACTTAGATGGTGATTTAGGTGCTACTGTTACGGTTTCTTTTTCTAATGGAAATGCAATTTCTAAATCAAGTTCAGGATTAAAATAAGAAAAACTTGTCATTGTAAAATGTTAACAACGAAGTCGGGCCAGAAGTGTTTAACTCCGAGAACCACGTAGGTAAGGATTAAGATATCCCGAACACTTGTGTGAGAAAGTCACTTTCGGCTTATTTCCGAAAGTGTTGCTTCTATTCCCGCCGTTTATCAGTTTTTGAGCGTGGGACAAAAATCCAAAGTGATTTTTGCCCCACGCTCGTTTTCTATTTTAGTTGTAATTTTTTTCTTATTGAACAAAAATCTGTGAGCTGAAATTATAAAACCTATGAACATCATGGTATTTTATTGAAATACACTAGTATGCTTGCTTAGATACTCGAATAAAAGAAACGTTTTTCACAATACATATATCAAAAATAATAGATTTTTTTCTTCTTGGTATTTTCCCATAATTCTTGATAAGGTATTTCATGGATATCACGAAAATAAGCTACTTCAAAATTTTCAAAATCAGTTGACTGGCAGTTGCCGGTTAAAACACCAATTCCTGCTTTGCCATGACACGTTCCCATAAAAACATCCACGAGCGAATCACCTACCATAATTACTTCTGTCGCCTTCAATTGACATGACTGACAAAAGGCTTGGAGCATGTCCGCATCTGGTTTCGGTAAGTAACGATCTCCTGTCGCAATAAAATCAAACATTTCTGTTAAACCAAGATATTCCATAATCAACATAGTCGCTGGCAAAGTATCTGAAGTTGCTAATCCAATTTTATAGTTCTTCCGTTTTAGCTCAAGAAATAACTGTTTTAAATCACCAATTGGTTCGATCTTTTTCAGATTTTTTCGTAAATAATCATAAAAAAATTGCTCCAGCCATCGACTGCTGATTCCCTGTTCGACTAATTCCTCAAATTGCGCCAATTCCTGATAAAGTTCCTGATAAAGGACTTCATCAAGTAAATGTTTTTGCAAAAAACGTTGCTCCTGAATAGCTAATATCTTTTTTATTTCTGCTGAATGATGAGGGGCTAACATACTTAGTGTTTCAAAACAAGCTTGCAAACCTGCTTGCCAAAGAGTGTCAAAACGAATACACGTACCATCTTTATCAAATAAAATTCCTCGATTTTCCATGAAAGAACACCTCAAAACGTTTGCTTTGCTTCCTATTTGTTTCTTCAAGTATACTAATCATTTATTTGATTTTGATATTCTTTTTGTATCATTTGTGTAAAAAAAATATAAAAAAGCAACGAATTTAGAAAAATTCGTTGCTTTTTTATTAATCAATCACTTTTTTCACTTTGAATTCTTTTGTTTCAGCAGATGGTTCTGTTTGATCAGCTAATTCAAATAAAATATGGGTACCATTTTCTTCATCTTCAACGATAATCAGTTTTCCTGGAATCTTTCGAGTATCTTTCGCAATTTGGGCTTCTTTAATTAATTCTTTTTGATCTCTTTTTGAAGCAAGGGCATTTCCTAAATTAAAAAAGACAGTTTCTTCCATAATTAACCACTCACTTTCTCTACTTTTCTTAAGTCAATTATAGCATATCCCTAGAAAAAGTGGCAGCTTGTGTCCTTTTACTTTCATTTAAGCATCAATAATCAAAGAATAAGCATAAGGACTTTCATAAATTCCTGAAGTATAATAATTGAGCCTCTTTTTAAATAGCGGGCCGTCAATTACCAACGTATGGTACTCCCCGTTTTCTCCGCAAATATCTAATTGATGCTCTTTAAGGTACGTGATAAATGTTTCATCTAACGGTTCTCCTAAAAATTTTATTGGAATACCTGCCTCTTTGCTGACCGTTTTGATAATTGCTGTGTACCCTTTTGCCAAGAATTCTTTCACAAGTGCTTCGCGATTCTCCTGCCAAAGAGGTAATTGTGGCTCAAGCCCAGCACTTAATGCAACTTGGCGATCCCAAGCACCATTTTGTTCAATATCTATATCGCCAAAACAAACCGTTTCTGCACCTAATTTTTTGGTTTCCTGCAGTGCCTCAACCACTTTTTCTGTGTAATTTGTTTCATTGTTATGTGATATAACAAGTGGTAAATCTAACGCTTCGGCTGCTGCTTCTAAGACGGAGATTGGTATGCCGTGAAACCAAGAACGATTAATTTCATCACTTAATGTTGTCACTAACGCAACTGGCTGATTTCCTGCTTGTACCAATCGATCCATCGCCAATAAACAATCTTTACCAGAGCTATAACTTAAACAAAATTTTTTCATAAACGTTCCCTCTTTTCTCTATGACTATACCTCAAAACAATACATCCGTATACATATTTATTATTTAAGTATAACTAATACTGAATAGTTATTTGAATCAAAACATGGTATAAAATAGTGGTAAAGCAAGCTTTATTCACTTCTTTATATCTCTTTTCAACGGATGATCAGCTGGCGGAAACCAGCTGATCTTTTTTTCAAAAAACACAGCTATCTTTTGCAGTTTTCTTTTCCTCATGTTATAAAGAGATAGTAGGAAGCATTTATTCACTTCTTTACAAATCTATCTTAATCTTAGACAGTCGGCGGAAAACGGCTGTCTATTTATCTGGAAAAATTATGAACTCGTCAGCTAGTGGTCAGTTGACGAGTTTTATGTTATAATAATTAGAACACGAAAAATATTTTTAAACGAACCATTCAATTGTTTTGATGATTTTATTCAAAACTGGCGTGTCTAGAGAGATACAAGGATGTATTAGAGGTAGGGAATACATCGCTTAAATGAAAAATACTTGAATACTAGAAATAGTCTGATCCAACTTTAAAATAATAATATTGATTCGTTAGATAGCCTTCTCTTTAAAGAGAAGGCTATTGTCAATTAAAGAGTAAAACCACCGTATTCTTGTCAGTATACGGTGGTTTTACTTCTTCACATGTTACATATAATCAACAAATTTACTTCTGAACTTAACATGTAAATGAGCTCCTACGATAAATATTACTAATGTTGTTAGCCAAAAAACAACAAGCTGGGGCTTATCTTCAAAAAACCATCTTTTATAGAAAAATGTATCTCGAAATCCATTAATAATATATGCGTAAGGATTCAACATAAGAATTTTTGATAACCAAGACGGTAAGTTCTTTGTACTCAAATCCCAAAAGACCCCTGACATATACATTAATACTTGGATAATAGAATTCAAGAAAATTTGATAATCCCTAATTAATGCAGCAATCGTTGAATTAATCAGACTAAAACTATATAAAAAGATAATCATCGCTACAATATAGTAAGGTAGCTGAATCCAATAAATAGAAATCTTTTCACCAGTCGAGATTGACACAATCGCTGCTAACGTAGTGAATGCAAAATAACTTGGTAACTCAGAAAATATTTTAACCATTGGCAATATACTTATCGGAAACTTCATTCTAGAGACCATACCAACTTGCATATAAACAGAACTAGAAGCTTGTTTTGTTACTGTACTTAAAAAAATCCATGTACTTAATCCTACCATCAACCAAGCGATATAGGATACTCCTCCTTTTACGGTTCGAGCACCACCAAGGGCAATCCCAAAAGCAAAATAATAGACACCTAACTGAATTAAAGGACTTAAAATTTGCCATAAATTTCCTAAGATGTGGCTTTGATATAATGCTTTATTACTGTATTTAGCAATTCGTTGTGCAACGCCTAAGTATGAAAACTGTTCAGCTAAAATTAATTTTACCTCGCGCATTATTCAGTCACCTCTTTCAATTTCAACACTTGTCCAGGATAAATAGGTACCTCAATGATTTCTGGATTCAAAGTTTGAAGTTGTTCTATAGTGAGTCCGTGATTTTCAGCAATCAAACTGACTGAATCTCCAACTTCCACAGTATACGTTGACACAGCTTGTTCGCTATTATTATTTTCTGGTACGTTCGTTGGGCTAGGCTGAACTTCCTCCTGCTGCCTAGATTCTTTTGTTGAAGCTGGTTTAGTTTTAGTCGTTTTCACAGCATTTGTATCCTTCCCTGCTACTTTCTCAGGAACAAATATACGTTGAATTGTTTCCGCTGGATGAATGAAAGCTGTTGTTAATGAAATACCCTTTACAAAGGTAAGACTTACATAAAAAATCATACAAAGTAGCAAAATTAACAAGCTCTTCGTACCAAGAGTCATTTTATCTCCAATTTTATTTTTAGTAGTAAATTTAATGACTTCTTTAGTCGTCCGGCGACTGCCTACTTGTTGATTGGCTTTTTCAAGAATTGTTTCTTGAAGTTGTTCCAAAGAAAAATTTCTCTGTTTGGCCTTGCCATCTCTCTGATACGATTCTTTTTGCGGTTCAGTGAAATGATTATAACGGTGCAAGAAAGCACGATATTCCTTTAAAATATGCTTAGTTTCACCAAATGCACGTAGGTCACCATAATGCATCCAAGCGACACGATCACAAATTTGCTCTACTTGTTGAATAGAATGAGAGACAAAAAAGATAGTTTTGCCTTGCTCTTTAAATGCAAGCATTTTTTTTAAGCCTTTATTATAGAAGGTTTGATCTCCTACAGATAACGCTTCATCGATCACTAAAATATCTGGATTTTGATGAACCGCAATTGAAAAACCAAGCTTAGCACGCATACCGCTAGAATAAGTTTTAACAGGCTGGTCGATAAAAACGCCTAATTCTGAGAATTCAATAATATCATCGATTTTGGCATCAATTTCTTTATTCTTTTCCCCCAACATTAAACATTTCATTCGAATATTTTCTCGTCCTGTTAAATTATTATTTAGTCCTGCACCAATCGAAATAATTGAAACTTCACCATTTATTTCAAGTTCTCCTGACGTTTGAGGGGTGATGCCTGAAATAATATTTGATAAAGTGGATTTGCCTGAACCATTTAAACCAATAATACCAATTGTTTCTCCAGAATATACGTCGAGGCTAACACCTTTTAACGCCCAAAATGTGGGAACTTTGTTTTGAAAAACACTAAAAAGTGTCTTCAATTTGTCAATACGTGTTTGCGCTAAACTGTATTCTTTGGTAAGTAATTTTGTTCTAACTTTCAGTTCTTTTTCCATTTGTTCCTCCGAGTCTAACCGTTCACTAGTTGGCCATTTCACCAAATTCTTTAGCGACTGCTTTCAAAGCTGCTCCGAAAACTTGGTCCATATCATAGTATTGATAATTGGCTAAACGTCCACCAAAAATAACTTTTTCTTGAGCGTTTGCTTTTTCTTTGTATTTTCTAAACAAAAGTGAATTTTTCTCATCATTAACAGGATAATAGGCTTCTTTTGAACGATCCCAATCTTGTGGGTATTCTTTCGTCAAAATCGTTTTGTTTTCATCGGCCTTTTGATCAAAATGTCGCCATTCCATTATCCGTGTATAGGGAGTTTCCGCATCTGTGTAATTAATTACGGCATTGCCTTGTGCATTGTTTGAATCTACTGTTTCATTTTCAAAACGTACTGAACGATATTCTAATTCGCCATAAGAATAATCAAAGAATGCATCAATCATCCCTGTATAAACAATTTTTGGAAACTCTGATAAGTAAGTTTCTTTCTCTGCCAAAAAGTCTTTATTCAATTGAATATCAATTAATTCACTCTCTAACAATTTATCAAACATAGCTGTATAACCGTCGACAGGTACGCCTTGATAGCGATGGTTAAAGTAATTATTATCAAAAGTAAAACGAGTTGGCAAACGGCGAATAATAAAACTTGGTAATTCCGTAGCCTTACGTCCCCACTGTTTTTCTGTATAGCCTTTAATTAATTTTTCATAGATATCCGTTCCTATCAAACGAATCGCTTGTTCTTCTAAATTTTTTGGAGCGCCTTTAATTCCAGCTGCCTCCCGCTGCTCTGAAATTTTTGCTTGTGCTTCAGCTGGTGTTTTTACCCCCCACATTTGGTAGAACGTGTTCATATTGAATGGTAGGTTGTAGAGCTCCCCTTTGTAATTAGCAACTACTTGATTGATGTAGCCATTGAATTCCGTCAATTGATTGACATAAGACCATACTTCTTTATTGTCAGTATGAAAAATATGGGCACCATAGTCATGGACATTAATCCCGTTTTCTTTATGTGTATACATATTGCCACCAATATGAGCACGTTTCTCAATAACTAATACTTTTTTTCCTCGTTTAGCTGCTTCACAAGCAAACGTTGCCCCAAAAGGTCCCGAACCAACAATTAAATAGTCATAATTTTTCGTATTGTATTTCATTTACTAACTTCTCCTAACAAAGTTACTTTCAATTTATTTCAAACACCAAATGCATTATTTATTTTTTCACTAGAGTAGCCAATACTTTTTTCCCAACGCCTTCTTTTGTGTAAGAATATAAGTTGATTTTTTCGTTATCTTTTTCTATTTTATAAACTACAAGTGATTTCAAATTTTTTCCCTTTAAAATCACAATATTATCATTTGTAGTGGAAACATCATAAATACGTTTGCCATCCAATGTCCACACATTATCTTTAACAACTAATGTTTTCCAATCCCAATTAGCTGTTACTTGATACTCTCCATTTGTAATCAAAGGTTGTTCTGAGTTAGTACTTTTGGAAATAGTTGTCTCTTGGTTTTCTGAATATTTTTTACTGATGTAATATCCTGACCAAAAACCACAACCGATACCAATTGCTAAAGACACAATTATTGTGATTATTTTCTTCATGTCACACACTCCCCTGTTTATTTAAAAGTTAAACTTGCTTCCCACATATTTGCACCTAAAATTCTCACTTCTGGTTTTAATAAAAATCCAGAAAATTCATAAACTTTTGCAATAATTAAATAAATTAATGCTTCATAGTCTTGAGCAGAGGCTTGTTCAACATTGATAAAGAAACCTGGATGTTTTTCAGATACTTTTACCCCGCCAATTCTAGTACCAACTAAGCCAGCTTGTTGAATTAATCGAGGTGCCCGTCCCCAAGTAAAAGTTGACCCATGATTTGGATGTGTTAGTGGGTGCATCCGTTCTCTAATTTCGACAGTTCCTACCATGTCATTTACCATATTTTCTAAATTACCTTCTGAAATCTGTAATTTAGTTTCTAAAATAATCCACTCAGGATGATCCATAAATGAACTATAGCGATGACTAAATTGAACATCTTCTTTATTTAAAACTTTAATTTCTCCATTTTCATCTACAATCGTAGCTTCAAGAAACATACTATTAATATCCTTAACTGTCCCAGCATTCATATAAACTGCGCCACCAATGGTTCCTGGAATATTATCTGCCCATTCTAAACCGCATTTCAAGTGTTCTAGTAGATAATAAGATGTTTCAATTAAACTTGCACCTGCCGAAACTGTTAAAACATTCCCCGTAATTTTACGATAATTCAAGGCAGTCATATTTAAAGTAATCCCACGGATACCACCATCACGGACTAAAATATTTGAACCTTTACCGATAACAGTTAAAGGAATCTGATTATTTTTAGCATATTTTACAATTAAAGCAACTTCTTCTATCGTTTTTGGAAAAATTAAAAGGTCTGCTGGACCACCAACAAAATTCGAAGCATATTCTTTTAATTCACGACCTACAAATAACTCTAAATCTGGTAATTCTTCTAAAAGATCTTGTTTCCACGAACGAATTCTCTCATTTTGCACAATTTTCATAATTAATTGTTTTCTTGTTAAAAGATTCTCGGGAATTGCTAATGCTTTTTTTTCTGTGCCTTGTTTCGGTTTAGGCTTAGGTTTTTGTATCGGATGCAAATACATAACATGTTCGATTTTTTCATCTTTCACATATTTACCGACGATTCTAAAAGGACTGAACGTTTCCTTTCCCTTAAACTTTTCACGATTAAATCTTGTAGTGACTTCACGATGATTATTCATAAAAATTAATTCTTTATCTGTTAGCTTCCAAAAGCTTTCATTAGGATTGGAATTTTTTATCGTACCATTTGGCGATAAAACAATTGCTGCGGAAATCGGAACAGTTGTTTTAGCTCGATAAAAATCCAAAGGTTTATTGATAATATATCGTCTAAATTCATCATATACTTCGTCTTCATCTGGGCTAAATTTACTTGTCAACGCATCAGTTAACCACTTATCTGAAATCTCTTTTTCTCTAGCAATCTTTCCAGCGGTCTTTTGATAGTCAAGTGCTAAACTAATATTTTTATTTTCTTCAATTTCTTGTTTTGTGTTTTGCTCATAGACACGTCTAGTTTCGCCAAGCTCAAACAGGTTCATCAAGCTATTAAAGCGGTCAATTCCTCGTTGTTCATTATAAAAAATTGAAAACGGTTTTTGGAAAATAGTCGCAAAAACAGTGCCATGAAACGAATCAGTAATAATATATTTTGCTTCTCGATAAACAGCTAAGAAATTTTCTGGTGTATCTTCAGAAACATATTCTACTGTATTAGGAAACGTTTTTTTCGCTAGTTCACGTCCTTTTAAAGGATTAGGCAAGACCACTAATTTCAGTCCCAATTTTTCTGCGATCGCTAGTGCTACACGAACTTTTTCCTTGTTAATATCCAAGAAAAAGACAGCCATATAATCTCCTGATTCTTGTCGTTTAAACGTAGCTTGATCAGCTAAAGAATCATATTCACTTCTTTCAACAAGATAGGTTGGATCCAAAGCCTGAATAACTTCTTCTTGAAAAATATCCTTCATAATTTGTACAGAAAAATCTTCTCTCATAGAAACATGATTAAACTGTGTAATATCTTTTTTGCGGTTTGCAACCCATTTTGGATCATATTTACTTGTATCTGCTTTTCCTAATGAAACAGAATAAGCAATTGTTTTATTACAAGGATAAACAAAATCTAAGAAATCATCGTCGTCTACCCAACCATTCCACGGATTCCACATTTGATCAGAACCTAAAATAAAGGTATCTAGATTTTCTAAATCGTTCAATGTCGGTAACGTTTCTTTTGTTAATTGTTCAGTATAGGGCATATTATTTTTCTTAAAAAAATTATACGCTAAAGGCATCCATGCTCGAAAGTTACTTCTGTTTTTATAACCTAGTGGTCCATCAATCATAACCGTCTCGTACCCTTTATTCTGTACATATTTGTTTAGAGCATAGTATGTTAAGATTGATCCATAATTTTGGTTATACCACCAGCCCATAATTGCTGCTTTTTTCATTTTTCCGCTCCTACTTTCTCTGTTACTTAATCAAATAAATAATTATTTATTAACGCTAATTGTAAATGAATACTTTCCATTATCGTAAGGCCGTGTATACCAATTGTATTTTCAGAATCAATCATTAATTCTAATTTTTTCAAGGTAAAACCATTAGATAAGGGGTAAATTTTCTCATACATTTTTTTATTTGCTTCAGAAGCAATCACCGTAATGTTTTCTAATTCATAGTTTGACTGTTCCATCTTATCTTTTATTCGGTTTGAAAAATCCATTTCTACGAAATCAAACATTAACTGGCGATCTATTCTACCATCCGCGCTGTTTACCCAAGGCTCTCGATCAATTACTGGATCTACACTAACTGTTTTGTAATTACCTGTAATACCTAATAATAACGCTCCCGTTCCGCCTCTAGAGTTTCCATAGAAGATTATATCTTGATGCTTCAGTCCAAATTCTGTTTTCTTTGCTTCAATTAAATCCAAAATTTCTTGCTCAAATAATGTGTAATAGGATCCTGACACAAAGCCAACATCAGCTATTCTAAGAATGATGGTATTTTTTCGAACAGATTGAGACAGGGTATTCCATTGTCTCAATCCAAAATATCTTTCTTTGGCGCCAGAGTGTCCCACTCCATCCGCAGGAACAAAAAGTACTACCATCTTCTTACTTAGTAATTCATTAAATTCTGGGATTTGGATACTATAATGAATATTTCCAAATTTTTCCAGACCAATAGACAGAGTATCTAGAGCAACAAAATTAAGTTGATCATTTAAAATTCCATCAACTGTATAACCTTGTAATGCTTTTGCCTTTATCAATTCTTTCTCTTCAGGATGATTATCTAAAAAATTCCATAAATCGTTCATTTTTAATCTTCTTTAAAATCTTTCTATTTCAACAACCCTTTTGCTTTTTTAAGACTTTTTGATACAGCTTTTTTAATTGTTGTAGGTTCATTTCCTTCAATTTTATTGATAGGTGTTAATTCGTTACCAATACTTGTCATTGTATCTTGGATATAGCCTTGGTTTTGTCGAACGACACTAAAATGTGTTTCCCCTTCTCGAGAAGTCAAAATTCGAACATTGTAATCAAATGCTGCATATTTTTGAGTATAGCCCGCCCAAATTGTAAAAACATTGTCTACGAAAGTATAATACATATTTTCTTGTAGTAAGGTATAGCCTTTTTCCCACTCGGCTTGTAAAACAATCGATTTTAAAGTAGTACCTTCTTTTTTAATTAATAAAGATACTAATAAACTATCATGAATTATTTTTGTATTGTCACCCATATAAACGAAATCAATCACTCCGCTGGCATTGCTTGTATCGTTATCTGCAATAATAATTGAAAACATTTCAATTGCCGTCCCATTCCCCTGGGTCTTCTCTTGTCCAAAAATTACTTTACCTCCACGCTCTTGAATATGAACATTCGGAATAATGAAGGTTTTTTTCATCCCAAAATCTTTATAAATATTTTGATATATTTCTAAATTGTATTGTAAAATATTTTGGATTCGAGTGATACGTTCTACTTGTTCTGGGTCATTAGAATATTTTTCTTTTTTCACTAAGTCTAGCCCTAATTGTTGGATATATTTCTCTTTTAATTCTTGATAGAAACGTTCTTTAAATGCTTGATCAACACGATTCATATCAAAAATAAACCAGTTTAATGTATTAATAATTTTTAACCGATATGCTTCAATTCGATTTGGAGCATGTTGTTTTAAGTACTCCAACATTTTGTCATGTAAATTGAACTCATCACGATAATTCATTCCATACGTAGACATCAAGCCATCTTGTCTAACGATTCGTGTCAGCAAATATTTGTTTAGTGCAACAATTTTTTCGGTACCTAATAATGCTGTATAAGTGAAATAAGCATCCTCGCCAACAAATTGTTCTAAGTTTACCAAGTTATTTTCTTTGATGTATTCTAATAAAAATAATTTGTCATATAAATAAGGAGTTACTTCATCCAATGAAATTTCTTCACCAGACATACGTCCGCCATTAGTTAGTAATGGATTGTGAACAACGTGCACTTCTCCATTTGGTAACTTTTCTTTCATGCCAAATAACAGAATATCTGTTGCACTATCATATGCACGATAATAAGCGTCTTGTAATAAATTCGCTTCAAAATGATCATCTGCATCCAGAAATTGCAAATACCGTCCTCGTGCCATCGAAATGCCTACATTTCTTGCGTGTCCAGGATTACTTTTGCCAATAGAAATCCCCGTAATTCTCGGATCTTTTACTGCAAATTCGTTAATAATATCCATGGTATTATCTGTAGAGCCATTCTCTACTAAAATGATTTCAATCTCACGTAAAGACTGCTCACAAACAGTTTCTAATGTTTGTCTTAAATATTTTGAAGCATTGTGAATCGGCATGACAACACTAACTTTATACAGATTTTTCAAGTAGTCCTCATAATAAGCTGCTGGATCATTTGCAATTTGATAAAATTGTTTGATGTATTCAAAATCGATATCATTCAGCTGGTCTATTTCTATAGCTTGTTTAAAATCTACAGCTACCTTTTGAATCACTTCATAAACCGACTCGTCACGTAAATGTGTTAGTTTTTCAATCGCCCAAAAGTATTTTTCGAACATTTGTTTATAAAAATAACCTTTGTAGCGTTCAAATTTATTTTGTTCAATTAAATTTGAACGAATTAGTTTAAATTGTTGAAACAAGAAAGGAACCTTTGTTGCCACATTATTTACTGTCGAATTTGGGTTGTCTTGTCTATAAAAATACAAACAATCTTTAATAAAAATAACATTCTGAGATGCTGAATTGATTTTCCAAAATAGACCAGTGTCCCCATAACTTTTAATTTCCTCATCCCAAGTTACGTTTTCTTTCTCAATCATACTTTTTTTATAAATGGCATTCCATGGATAAACTTGTACAATTAAATCCGTCGTTTTTAAGTCAATCAATTGATTGTATTTATCGGGATATTGCCATAAGATATCTCGCTCAACCTCTTCTTCAGAAGAAAATTCAACCCAATTACAACGGACAACATCTGCATGATGACTTTTGGCCGTATTGTATAAACGCTCATAGGCATGCAATGCTACATAATCGTCACTTTCAAATTCAGCAATATACTCACCTTTTGCTTCTGAAACACCCAAGTTAAAGGCTTTTCCAATTCCCCCATTTTTAACATTGAAAACGCGAAAACGTGGATCATCTTGTGCAATTTCTTCAATAATTTTTTGACTATTATCAGTAGAGCCATCATTAATAATTAAGAATTCAATTTCTTTCAATGTTTGGTTTTTCAAACTCATTAATGCCTCTTCTAAATAGGTTTCTACGTTATAGACGGGTACAATGACTGACACTTTCACATTTTCCATAAAACAAATTTCCCTCACTTATCATTTATAGTTGTATACTCAAAATATCCTGATTTAAACGGACAAAATTTAAGCAAAAAACTTACTAAAATCTTTAACCCCAATTTCTAAATAATTATCAAAAACTATCGTAAATCTACTTTCTTTATTTGAAAATTTTTCTGGCAACTCCACCTGGTAACTAGTTTCACTAATTTTTTTAAACGCCAGCCTCTGTCTTGTTTCAAAAGGATTTTTCAGCTCTTTTATTTCAAATCCTGTAATTTTTTGGTGTGTATACACATTTAAAGAAAGCGTATTGCCATCACGTTGCATTGCTTCTGCATAAGCATTCATGCGAACTGCTGGGAATCGTTTCAATAATCTTGGATAATAATAACTTCTCTCTGTTTTTGAAACATAACCAAAGCGATTGACTAACACCCAACGAATGGACTGACATTGAATAAACCAATACAAACCATCAATATCGTTAGTTTGTAAAAATGTCCAAATGATTTGGCGCACATCACTTCTAAAATACGGACTAGGATCAAAATTTAATTCGCCTAAATACTGATCCATCTGTACTTTAAAGTCTTGTAATCGCTTTTTACTAAATGGATACCCAGTATCCCTCCGAATACAAAAGTCATAAATTAGCCATTCTAAACGGCGTGCTAACATCCGTTCTTTAGACAAATCATCTGGAAACTGTTGATTGATATAACTTAACGCACGCAACCAAGAAAGCATAAATGTCCGATTAATTGATTTGCTTAAACTTTCATTATCTGCATCTCGATTTAAATAAGTCGTTAACCTTTCCCCTTGTGTAATGGTTTTTGAAAATCGCATGGCTTCATAAAAGAACAGCACATCATCAGCCACCCGTTGATTAACAAAGTGTAAATTATTATTGTGTATCAGTGAAGTTCTTAACATGATAGCTTGCGGTCCTAACCAACCATAAAATTCAGCTGGCAATTCTTGGATAGACCGATTTTTAAATGACCCATCCACATAATATGGCTTACTTTTTAACATTAAGTGGCCATCCGTACTCTGTATTAGACCAGAAACAGCAAAATCATCGTGAGAGTCATCTAGTAGGTCTGATAAATATTTCAATGCATTTAAATCATACCAATCATCTGCATCTAAGAAGACACTATACTCACCACGTGCATTTACAATCCCTACGTTTCTTGGGCCGTGAGCGCCTCCAGTGTTTTCAAGTAGCTGATAAATTTCAATATTCGGATATCTTTCAAGATATGGCTCTATTACTTTTAACGAATGATCTGTGGAACAATCATCAATAAACATCACTTGCAATTGCTCAATCCCAATGGTTTGTTGAACAAGAGAATCCATCATCTTTTTAAGATATGGTGCATTATTGTAATTAGCAATAATGATTGAGACTTTAGGATTTTTTGATATTTTTTCTGAAGAAAACAGCTTAAATTGACTTAACTCCTTTTTCCACGTTTCATTATCTAACATATATTGATACTCTTCATATTCTTTTTGGACTTCTTTTTGTTTTTCCAACCTACACCCTCCGGCTTTTTATCTCTTTAAAAATTCTGAAATCAGCTGTCTAGTGGCATCCTGATTTTCAAGGCAAAATTCACGAAAAAACTGCACATATAAACGTTGTTCCTGTTCCGTTTTAGAAAACAATACGTTTTTTACAGACGTTACTAGGCTATCCGTATCTGTCACAATTTTCCCAGGCAAAATTGCTGTTGGGTCAAAATAGAATCCCCTTGTACTATTTTGATACTTTTCCTTATCATACATAAAAAATAGCATCGGTTTTTTTGTTAATGCAAAATCAAACATAACCGATGAATAATCTGTAATTAATAAGTCAGCGATTAAATAAAGTTGATTGATATCTGGATAAGAAGAAACATCGATTACACGTGAACCAAATGCACTTATATCAAAACTTTCTGCAATTAAATAATGTAATCGTGTAAGTATTACAATAGAAGAATCAATTTCTAAAAGTTGTTCAACTGGCAAATGATTGGTAAAACGATAGGCTCCTTTTCGGATAGACTCATCATCGCGCCATGTTGGCGCATAAAGAATAATTTTTTTGTTAGCTGCAAGACCTAGCTGATTGCGAACAGAAAAAGCTATTTTGTCCTTATTTTCACAAACTAACAAATCATTTCTTGGATAACCTATTTCTAATATTTCCCCTTCATAATGAAAGGCTTGTCGAAACACTCTTGTACTGTATGCATTAGGTGAGATGAGATAATCCCAACGCTTTGCTTCTTGAATGACTTCTAGTTTATAGCTCTCTGTTTCATGCTCTGGCATTTTGACTGTTTCAATATCTAAGCCCAGTTTCTTTAGAGGGGTTCCATGCCACGTCTGTATATAGATTGTTGTTTGATTCTTATACATCCAGACTGGCATCCGTGTGTTAAAAACCCAATACTGAGCTCTTGGCATCAACCATAGCCATCTCCAACTTAATCGTTTGACGAAAGGAACATTCTCTTCCACAAAAGGCATCTCATATCCTTTTTTGACTGCCCAGATACATTGATATTCAGGACAGTTATCTCTTATGTACTCAAAAATTGCACGCGGATTATCACTATACTGTTTTCCATGAAAACTTTCAAAAATAAATAACTTCTTTTTAGGTAGTTTACCTAAAAAGAAAAAACAAGCTTTTATGGCTTGATGTATACTATTCTCTAAAAATTTTTTCATTGAATTAATCCTTTACATTAGATTATCAAAAATATAATCCTAATCTATAATTTTGTATGAAGAACGCGTTCACAAATCTATAAATTATCTTCTCTTTACTTATTTAAATTTATGAATAACTCTCACCACGATTGAACAAGCTTATAAAATACATTATTTTGCTTTTCTTCTTTTAAGTATAAATTTATCTATGCTAAACGTCAATGGCTTTATTGAAATAAACATTCCAGTGTTATTCGATTGTTATAATTTAATTTTTAACAATCGAATTTCCCTATAAATGTTCAGATATTTAACATCCGATCACCTATTTAATTTTTAGAAACTTTAGCCGCCTTTATACAATTACTCTTAGAAATTAAATAACTCACAAGTTACCTAAACTAACCCTATAAACAGCAAAAATCCAGAAGAGTCTCTCTTCTGGATTTTTGCTTATTTGACGATACTTTTTTAAATTTTGTTAATCAATTTAAAATAATCCACATAAGTGCATAATTGGGAAAACAAATAATAAACTATCAAAACGATCTAAAATACCGCCATGTCCTGGCAAGATGTTACCAGAGTCTTTCACGCCATAATGACGTTTGATAGAAGATTCAACCAAATCACCGAATTGCCCTACTATAGAAAATAGAACCGTCAATACGAGCATCACCGGCATTGGATAAGGAAATAGCCCTTTATTAGCTGTGAAAACTAAAAACAACGCTGCTACAACCACGGCTGATAAAATACCACCAAGTGCACCTTCTATTGTCTTGTTGGGTGAAACATCTGGCATCAATTTATGACGACCAAATCGGCGTCCAAATAGATATGCACCAATATCCGTTGCCCAGACAATGAATAAAGCAAATAACAAGACTTCAAAACCTGCGGAACGGGCACTAATAAAGTTCTGGAACCCCATCCCTACATATAAACTGACAATAACTGGAAAGCCAGCTTCTTCAATCGTATATGTATTTTTAGAAATCACCGAAGCACCTAACAACAACATTACAGTGACATAAAATAAAATGAAATTTGTTTGCATTTCCGGCAAAAAGTTTAACCACTTAATTGTCGGGATAACTAAAAAAACGGCCCCTAATGCTGATAAAACACCTTCAAAACTTAATAACGTTAATCCTTTCATACGGAATAACTCGTACACGCCGACTACTGCCAAAGCAACAGCGGCAATCTCAATTGCAAAACCACCATACCAGATAATTGGAATAAAGATGATTAATGCGACGATAGCTGTGATGACACGTTGTCTCACTGCGGATCGCTCCCTTCTGTTTCTGTAGTTTCTTTTAGACCACCAAAACGACGATTACGATTTTGGAAAGAAGCAATCGCGGTTTCTAAAGTGTCTCCTGAAAAATCAGGCCATAATGCTTTTGTAAAAAACAACTCGCTATAAGCAATTTGCCATAGCAAGAAATTACTAATTCTCTCTTCCCCACTTGTTCGAATCAACAATTCTGGATCACGAAGTTCCGTGGGTAAAAAGCCAGTCATTAAGTGATCTGCGATTGTTTCTTCTGTAATCTCATCTGCCGTATATGTTTTTTCTGAAACCTCTGCAGCAATCTGTTTCATGGCAGTTAGTAGCTCCGCACGCGCCCCATAATTTAAAGCAAAGTTCAAAACCATGCCCGTATTGTCCTTGGTTTGCTCAATGGCGCGCTTAACAGCATCTTGCGTATGGCTTGGTAGAAACTCTTGGTAGCCCATTACATTGACTTTAACATTTTCCTTAATTAATTCAGGCACGAATGTATCAAAAAAATCAACAGGCAATTGCATTAAGAAATTGACTTCATCTGTTGGTCTCTTCCAATTTTCCGTTGAAAATGCATAAAGTGTTAAAACTTTAACGCCTAAATGACTAGCATGCTTCGTTATTTTTTTGACCGTATCCATGCCTTCTTTATGTCCAGCAATTCTCGGCAGTCTTCGATTCTGTGCCCACCGGCCATTTCCGTCCATAATAATGGCAATGTGCTGCGGAATTTGGCCTTCTTTATCAAAGGCGTACTGGCTTGCTTCTTCTACATATTTATTTTTTTGCGGAAAAAAACGTAACATCTTTTTCCCTCCATTCCAAAAAATCTATCTTAATTATTATAACAATAACTAATGCAAATGCCTATGCATAGTCCCTGAATTTTCCTGATAATTAAGAAATTCCTTGTAACTTTATCATTTATAGTCCTTTTTTAAAAGAAAAAAACTTAGACTTGGCAAGTAAATCAACATGATGTATCTGCCTAGCTCTAAAATTTTAAATAAACAACGGGACAGGAGCAGCTTCTTCGGAAATAAGCTGAACGTCCTTGAGAGACAAAAAGCATCTTTCAGAACTTTCTTCTTATTTCTTGAAGCTTAACATGCCTGTCCCGACCTCAAGTTTTTATTCTATTGTCTTTTTCTTTTTATTCATTGACTGGAACAATAGCGCCGTTCCATTTTTTCGTAATCCAATCTTGGACTTCTTTGCTACGTAACACTTTGACTAATTTTTTTACATTTTCGTTGTTTTCGTCTTCTTTACGAACCGCAATAATATTGGCATAAGGTGAACTTTCTTTTTCTAAGGCAATCGCATCTTTTTTCGGATTTAATCCTTGATCCACGGCAAAGTTTGAGTTAATTAAAACCGCAGCCCCTTCTTCATTGTCATAAAGAGTGGTCATGATTGCTGGATCACTTTCATGATTGAATTTCAACTTTTTAGTATTTTTATCAATATCATCGAAAGTAGCAGTTGTCCGGTCTACCCCTTCTTTCAGCGTGATTAAACCAGCATCTTCTAAAATCGTTAAAACACGTGGCCAATCTGAAACGGAAGAGCTAACGTAAATCGTTGAACCATCAGGAATTTCTTGTAACGATTTGTATTTTTTCGAGTAAAGCCCAACTGGTTCTAAATGAATCGCACCTGCATTCACAAAGTCATAATCATTTTCTTTAACCGCTTCATTAAAGAACGGCACATGTTGGAAATAGTTGGCATCGATATCGCCACTTTCCAACGCCTTGTTAGGTAGCACGTAATCTGTATAAGTCGTCACTTCTAATTTTACGCCTTCTTTTTCTAATAAAGGTTTTACATGTTCTAAAATCTCTGCATGTGGAACTGGTGAAGCTCCAACTTTCAAGACCGAGTCATCACTCTTTTTATTGCCGCAAGCCCCTAAAACTAAGACAGCTACTGCTACAGTAATTACTGACCATAATGTACGTTTTTTCATCTTATTCCCTCCATTTATCGTTTATCTATTTTTTTAGCGACTGTATCCCCAATCCATTGAATCGCAAAGACAATAATTAAGATACAAATCGTTGCTACTAAGGTAACTGTATTTTGACCACGTTGGAAGCCATCTTGATACGCCAAACTTCCTAAACCACCCGCTCCAATAGCAGCTGCCATTGCAGTATAGCCCACTAAGGAAATGGTTGTAACGGTTAAGCCAGAAACAAGCGCTGGCAGACTTTCTGGTAATAGAACTTTCCAAATTATTTGGAAACGATTGGCCCCCATTGCTTTGGCTGCTTCAATCACGCCTTTATCGACTTCACGAAAAGCAATTTCGACCATGCGAGCATAAAAAGGTGCTGCGGAAATAATCAATGCTGGTAAGGAGCCTTTGACACCAGACATACTCCCTAAAATAATTTTTGTAAAAGGAATTAACAGAACGATTAAGATAATAAACGGAATCGAACGGAAAATATTTACAAAAATGGCCACTAGCCAATACAGTAATCGGCTCAAAATCCCTTTTCTGCCTGACGTTTCAAAAAGTAGTAGTCCTAAAATCAGCCCTAAAATGGCGACCACTATGATTGAAATCCCTGTCATATAAAGTGTTTCAATCGTTTTTTCTTGTAGTTTACTTATATCAATTTGGGAAAAATCAAAGAAACTTGCTAAGCCACGATTATTCATTTCCAATCACCTCTGTTTCTACACGAAGTTTACGTAATCCTTCAATGGCTGCTAGAATATTTTGCTCTTCGCCTAATAATTGAATATAAAGAGAACCCACTGCACCCTGCTTTGTTTGCTGAATGTTCCCTTGAATAATACTAACTTCTACTTGATATTCTTGGACAATATGCGAGATAATTGGCAATTTCGCTTGTTCACCGTGGAAAAGCAGGCGAACAATTTTTCCATTCGGATATTGTTCCAACATTTCTTCAACAACCAGTTCCGTTTCTTCAATGTTTTTATCCGCTTCTTGTTGGATAAAGCGTTTCGCAATTTCTGTTTGAGGCTTTTTGAAAATATCGATCACTTTACCTTCTTCAACAATTTCACCATATTCCATCACGGCTACGCGATTACAGATTTTACGAATCACGTGCATTTCATGGGTAATTAATACAACCGTTAAATTTAATTCTTGGTTGATTTTTAGTAGTAATTCTAGCACCTCATCAGTTGTCTGCGGATCCAAAGCACTCGTTGCTTCATCACAAAGCAAAATGTCAGGATTGTTAGCTAAGGCACGGGCAATCCCCACTCGTTGCTTTTGCCCACCAGAGAGTTGACTTGGGTAGGCGGTTTCCCGTCCTTCTAAACCAACCAACTTGATTAACTCTTCTGCGCGGCTTTTCCGATTTTGTTTTGGAACGCCAGCAATTTCCAATGGGAGCGTGATATTTTCTAGGACCGTCCGTGACCATAATAAATTAAAATGTTGAAAGATCATCCCAATTTTTTTACGGAAGTTTCGTAGTTCTTTATTTGGCAACAATGCAATATCTTGTCCTTGAATTTCTACTTCACCTTCTGTAGGTGTTTCAAGTCCATTCAATAGGCGAACCAACGTACTTTTTCCTGCACCTGAATAGCCAATAATGCCATAAATATCACCTGATTCAACTGTTAAATCAATATCTTTTAAAGCCGTGACTTTACCCGCTTTACCGGAAAACTCTTTTTTTACATGACGTAATTCAATTAATGCCATTTTGTTCTCCTCTTCTTTCTGTTCTACTTTCTTATTTTGAAGGTTTCGCACTTTTTATGAAACGAATTTGCTTAATAAAAACAAAAAAACTTCCATCCTTTTGCTATTACAGCAAAAAGGACGAAAGTTTGTCATTTCGTGATACCACCTTAATTCGCTATTATTTCTCAATAATAACCTCATACGGTACTTGATTCTTCGCATACCGTTGGCTGTAACGGGCGCCCCGTAGTAAGTTCACTGCTTCGCTCACTTACTCTGCTCAAAGACCATCTTCCATCTTAAATCTGTTACCCATTCTCAGCAAACAGGGCTCTCTTCAAACGTCCTTAACATGTACTCTTCTTTTCAAAGCTTTCTTTTGATTAGATTGAGAAAATTATAGCAATAAACATTGGCCTTGTCAACGTAAGACTAAAGATTTTCAAATTCTGTTGGTTCAACATCTGCTAAAACAGCAATCCAGGCATTTTCTTCATCTAATGCACTTGGCTCTTGATCAGCCGCTTCATTAATCGCAACTACCTTACCAGATAATGGACTACTGAATTCACTGACTGCTTTTTCTGCTTCTAATTCAATTAAAGAGTCACCTTTAGCTAATGTTTGTCCGACTTTTGGAAACGTTGCAAAAGTAATCTTTCCTAAATCCTCTTGGGCTTCGGCGGTTAAACCAATTTTATAACCTGCTTCTGTTGGTACGATCCATAATTGATCGATTTGTTTCATTTCACTCATTTTCCAAGCACTCCTTCGTAATCTGCTTCTTTAAAACCATTCGTTAGAAATGTATTGTCTTTTAAGAGAATTGGACGCTTAATCAACATGCCATCCGCAGCTAAACGCTGACTTGCTTCTTCAATAGAAAAACTGTCAACAAGATCTTTTAAGCCTTGTTCTCTATATAAAACCCCACTTGTGTTAAAAAAACGACGAACAGGCAAGCCGGTCTCTTTCATCCATTTTGCTAATTGTTCACTACTAGGCGGTGTTGCTTTAATATCAATTGCTTGGTATTTAACGCCTTGTTGGTCTAACCACGCTTTCGCTTTTTTACAAGTTGAGCATTTAGGATATTCATAAAGTGTGTACATTTCTACCCCTTCTTTCTTCTTTCTTTAACGACCACTTCTGGTACGAACCGTTTCTTGTTGGTAACGCATGGACATAATTAAGCCCACCCCAATCATGTTACCTAAAATGGAAGAACCACCTTGACTAATAAACGGTAATGGAATCCCAGTTAATGGTAGTAAACCAATATTCGCTCCAATGTTTTCAAAAACATGGAACAAAATCATCATGATAATTCCTGTGGCAATGTAGGCATAGAATTCATTATTTGTATCAAAACAAACGCGGATCATGCGGTAGATTAAAATAAAATACAACAAAATAATGAAACAGCCACCAATAAAGCCAAAGTTTTCACCAACAACTGTAAAAATCATATCTGACTCACGAACAGGGACATACACATCACTCACGTTAAAGCCTTTTCCGAAAAGGCCCCCAGAACCAATTGCTGTTAATGCTAGCGCTGGTTGGAATGAGCGATCTGGATCTGTATGGAAAGGATTTAGCCATAAATCAATCCGATCAAATTTATAGGCTTCGACCCCTAACTTAGACAATAAATCTCTACCTGTTTCTGTTGTAATCAAGTAAATAGTTCCTGCCCCCACTAGAGCAGCTAAAATAAAAACTGGCACAATAATTTTCCAAGTAATGCCAGACATTAAGAAAACTCCCCCAAAAATGGCTAAGAAAACTAACATCGTCCCGAAGTCTTTTTGTAAAAGTACTAAAACAATTACCGGAATCGCGACTAATAGCATTTTAGCGATTAGCCAAAAGTCGCTTTTGAGTGTTCGGTCCACATATTTAACATTATGCATGGTCACTATATAGGCCAACATCAAAATAAACGCAATCTTCATCAATTCCGATGGTTGGAATGTGGTGCCACCAAAGCGAATCCAGTTTTTAGAACCTGTTTGCTCTGCTAGCACGGGGTCATAGAATTTCAGTAGTAATCCCATTAATACTAATCCAAGTGCATAAAAAACGGGCGTTAACCGCCAGAGTAATTTTGAGCTAAAATGCATAATAATGACAATACTTAATCCTCCGACTAAATACCACAGTCCTTGTTTCATTAACAAGCTACCAATTTTAGGTTTGCTTGGATCATTGTAAAGCGCTACGTAAAGCGATAGCATACCAATTAGTGATAAAAGAAAAACTGGTAATATCACGCCGTAATCAATTCGACTATCTAAATTTGTTTTCTCTTTTCTATTCATTCGTCATCCCTTTTCCTTTGTTCATACGTTTTTTATTATATCTTTCTCACAGAAGAAAAGAAAGGAATTCTACTATATTTGAGAAAAACTTTAGAGAATTGGTCCTTCACTAGCAATTTTTTCTTTTTCTTCAATCCTATTTGGCTTTTATTTAAAATTTTTTACATCAGTGATAATGAGAAAGTTTACTATAAACATTCAGTAACAAAAAACAGTCGCAACTAAAACACGTTGCGACTGTTTTTATTCGCTTTTTCTTTGTTTCGTTTGTTGTAGCTCTTTATTAATTCGGACAATTTCGTTGCCAAAATTTTGCCAGTCACTGGCTCGCGGGGGCGCTAACCAAATTAAACATTTTACTGAAAATAACGTTTTTGGTAAATAATCCGAAACTACTAAATCAGTATCTGGTCGAATCGCTGAATGAAAGTGAATGCTGAAAGATTCGAATATTTTGATTTGTTCTTTGATAAACTGAGTATATTTTTCTCCTTGCGTAAAATTCACATAAAGATTGATCGTGCTTTTTTCATTCCTTTGGTCATAAAGACGGGATAACACTAATAGCAAATCAAAAAATAAAGAAAGCTTACTAAACTCAAACGCCGAGCAATCCAACGCAAATAAAAACTGACGACAGCTATTAAAAACAATTGGGTAGCGTTCCTGAAAAAATTCTAAATCCATAATTCGTAAGGTGATATCGATGAACGGCGTAATAAAACGATGTTGATAAATAATCGGAACAATTTCTTGATAAAATTCTTCGTCCGAAATTGTAAACGGCATATAAGAAAAGAATAATGTTTTCGTAGCCGTAATTGCCTCATTGTGAGAACTCAGCAAATGTTCCGAAATAAGTTCACTTTGATAGACCGATAAATTGCCGATAATTCCTTGAATTTCTGCGTTTTTCTCTGCATGAGTCGCCTTCATCACTTCGTTGATCCAACATTGAATTTCTTGATAAATCGAACTTTCTTCATCAAAAGCGAATGGATTTTCTTCTTGGGATAAAAAATAATTAGCTTTTCTTTGCGTTCGTTCTAACGCCACCAATACATAATGTTTAAATAAATGAAAATTAGTGATATTTTCATAAGAGCCTTTCAATTGAGCCAATAATTGGTTAACTGCGCGAAGATCTGTTTGATTATATAATTCTTCAGAATCTTTGTAAATTCGGTAATAAAGCATAGTAAAATATTGTCTAATCGCCATTTCATTGCCGCTAAGTTGTAAATTTTTGGATAACTTAATACCGTATTGACCTAATTCTTTCCGGATATGGTCAACAATTTTGTATACAACCGTTCGACTCATCCCGTGCTTTTCACCGTATTTTTTGATTGAGGTAAACTGATGAAAGAAAATCGTTTTTAATAGATTAAATTCTAACGAGTCTTTTAAATAATATTCTTCAATAATACTTGAAGAAATACGAAGGCTTTGAGATAACAAAATTTCATTATTTTTTTCACTGATTTCCATCTCATTAATCAGACCAAAGCGTTGCAAATCTGCATTGATTTCTGTTATGTTCCGTTCTAGCAAATAAGGAGAAATAGCTAATTGCTTACATAAACGATCTTTTCGTTCAGAAAATGAATATTGTTGCTCTAACTTTCTAATAATCGCTAATTTTAAATTTTCCCGATCATCTAATAACAAGAATTCCATTTAAACTCTCCTTGTTCCATACAAAAGTGAGCCTGACAGGAAGCTTAAAGTGGTGCCAAATTGAGAGGACCCACTTGCCGCTCCTCCAGTAATTTCCACTGGGGCTATCGTATCTATTTTTTTCAACAACTCATCATTTAACAGCACCTTTTTATTTACTCGTTCCTGTTCAATTTTATTTTTCTTTTTCTCCTGTTTTGTTTGTTGCTCCTTGTCCTGTCTCGAGGCAATAATTGGTCTTTCTGGGCCAATCATTGCTTGACTATAAGGAAGCTCTGCAAGCATATTCCCCTCTGCAGCAAAATTAGTAGGGTTGACATACACCTTCGCAATAGAAAGGTATGACTCGTAACGGAAGGTTACAAAATAAAGGCCTACTTTTTGAGTATTTACATTATTTTCTATAATTACATTTTCTAAATTTAAAGGGCGACCCTCTTTATCTTTTAGAAAAACGACATTGTCTAAGGGTGACCATGCTTGATTAACTCCTAAAAACGTGTCTTTTAATTTAAGTTCCGTTTGATTTTCTTTGACCGTAATGGTTGCTGTTTCAATTTTGCCATCCACTTCATAAGTCACGGTGTATTTGCCTGGTGTTGTCGCTTCGTTTGCATAGCTATTCACTGAAGCAATCAACATTCCTGAAGAAAGAAATAAGGCTGTGCCGATACTACCATAATAAATAGTTCGCTGGTTCATCTCGTTTATTATTCCTCCAAACTATTTCATAAAAATAACTATCTTAACAGAAAAACCTGCTAATAGGTGTTCTTAAAATAAAAGTCACTTGTAAAACTTCCTATTTTCCAAGGAAACAGCTACCCTCATTCATGCACTTATTCATCTTTTAAGCGTGGAACAAAAGTTACTTTAAACTTTTGCCCCACGCTCATTTAATTATTTTCGTTTCTTCTTGATGACTATACCACTAATAATCACAATAAGTAACACAACAAGTCCTAGCACACGATATAGACCATTAGTTTGTTCTCCCGTTTTTGGATAACGTCCTTGCTTGTCAGGTTTCACAATATGTGTGACATACTGACTACTTTTTATCGTGGTTTGATTCGTTGAGGAACTAGTCTGGTTGTTCTCATTTTTATCTGGTAGTGGTGTAGGATTACGATCAATCACATGAACAGTTGCTACTGTCGTCAATTGACGAGGTGTTTCGTTTGAAAACATTGAGAAAAGTCGTGACTGCACAGCTGGTTTGGTTTCATTAACTGGCTCAGTGGTATAGGAAATCTGGTACTCTCCTGTTTTCTTTGTATCAACTTCCCCTTTTACTTGAACCTTATCAAAGGATATAGCATGACCGTCACGATCTGTCGCTGAAACGAAATTATCTTCTGGTTTCCATTTATCACCAACATAAATCGTTGTATCTTTAACCTCTAACTTAGATTGGTCGGGTTTGACAGTCACATTAGCTGTTTCTTCTTTACCTTCGTAACTGTATACGATTGGATAAACGCCTGCTTTGGTGTTATCAACTTGACCTGAAACAGTGATTTTTTCGAAGGGAACGTCTTGACCTGTTTTATCTGTCGCTGAAACAAAGTTCTCTTCTGGTTCCCATGAATCGCCGACATAAATCGTTGAATCTTTGACCTGTATGCGACTGTCATCACGAACATGAACGATTGCTTTCGCTTCTTTTGTGCCATTTTTATAGACAATTTCATAATCGCCTATTTTATCAACATTCACTGTTCCCTGAACATCAATTTTTTCAAACGGAACGTCTTGGCCTGTTTTGTCTGTTGCTGAAACGAAGTTATCTTCTGCTTCCCATTTATCACCGACATAAATCGTTGAATCTTTGACTTGTAAGCGACTGTCATCACGAACATGAACGATTGCTTTCGCTTCTTTTGTGCCATTTTTATAGACAATTTCATAATCGCCTATTTTATCAACATTCACTGTTCCCTGAACATCAATTTTTTCAAACGGAACGTCTTGGCCTGTTTTGTCTGTTGCTGAAACGAAATTATCTTCTGGTTTCCACGAATCACCAACATAAATCGTTGAATCTTTGACTTCTAACTTAGATTGGTCGGGTTTGACGGTCACATGGGCTGTTTCTTCTTTACCTTCGTAACTGTATACGATTGGATAAACGCCTGCTTTGCTAGTATCAACTTGACCTGAAACAGTGATTTTTTCGAATGGGACATCTTGACCTGTTTTATCTGTTGCTGAAACAAAGTTCTCTTCTGGTTTCCAAGAATCGCCGACATAAATCGTTGTATCCTTGACTTGTAAACGACTATCATCACGGACATGAACGATTGCTTTCGCTTCTTTTGTGCCATTTTTATAGACAATTTCATAATCGCCTATTTTATCGACATTCACTGTTCCCTGAACATCAATTTTTTCAAACGGAACGTCTTGGCCTGTTTTGTCTGTCGCGGAAACGAAATTATCTTCTGGTTTCCACGAATCACCAACATAAATCGTTGTATCTTTAACCTCTAACTTAGATTGGTCGGGTTTGACGGTCACATTAGCTGTTTCTTCTTTACCTTCGTAACTGTATACGATTGGATAAACACCTGCTTTGCTAGTGTCAACTTGACCTGAAACAGTGATTTTTTCGAATGGGACATCTTGACCTGTTTTATCTGTCGCTGAAACAAAGTTCTCTTCTGGTTTCCATGAATCGCCGACATAAATCGTTGAATCTTTGACTTGTAAACGACTGTGATCAATTGTTTTAGTTAATGGAATTTTTAGTTGATTGTCTCCTTTGACCAGCTTAATGGCTTTACCTGTCAAATACTCTTCATCCACGGAATATTCCTGCGGTACATTCGTTACTCGCAAAGTATAATCACCTGTCATGATGGCATCAAAGGAGTATTGACCTTTTTCATCTGTTGTAAATTCGGTTGCTGTATGCGTGACATTATCAATTAGTTCAAAAGAAACCTTCGCAATTGCTTGGTTTTCATCCTCTATGTTATGCGTATAGAATGTGGCAGTTGCTAAATAAACAATACCTTCCGCATCGCCTTCTGAGAATTTCAATGTGATTGGCGCAGTGGCGACTTTTTTCTTGCTAGCAGACATCTGGTTCAATGTTTCAGAGTCGATTGTTGTTTCTGTATAGATTTGGCCAGCGTTTGCAGAGACAGTATTGTATTCAATCGTAATGTTTTCTGTCAATGTATAGTCTTTAAAAATAATTTTCGCACCGTTTGTAGTCTTCTCTAATGAATAAGCATCTTCTGGCACACCTTTCACGGTAATAGAATTCAAATCGATTTGAGCATTGGTTGTGCCTTTGGGTGTTAATTCAATCGTTGGATTTTTCACACGATGTGTTTTATTATCAATATTTTTTGTTGTTACTGTCGTTTTTGTTACATTTTTTAATGTTGGATTCGCCGCTTGTGTTGCACTCAAAATGTCTAACGCTTCATTTTGAACAGAAACCGTAGCAGACCCTTCATTATTATTCGATTGTGGTTCTTTAGCTGTCCCAGTTATATAAAGAGTTGGCACGTCGATCCAGCCATTGGCATTTTTATACTCAATAATGTAACGTTTGTTGGTTTTTCCAAAATCAAACGTGTAACTATTGGTATTTTCGTCAAAAGTAATCGTTGGGTATCCAGGACTGTCTGGTGACATTGGTTTATCAAAATAATAGCCACGATCCCAGTATTGTGGATAAATTGAATCTACCTGATCGTTTGAAACATCATAAATGTCAAAAAGAACATCGGCGCCAGCTGGAATTTTTGTACGGACGCTTAGTGAGTCAAAAGAATCATTTCGTGCATTGACAAGGAATTGATTTTTACTACTTTGAAGTGTTCGTTCTGAACCACGCTTACTATTAGTAGTTACTGTCGTATCAACTGGAGTTAAACCTTCAGCACTCATTGTTATCGGTATCGTATCGACTGGGATACTTTTATCTTTTGGCAAACTATCTGGCACGTAATTAAAACCTATTGGAATTTGGATTTCGTTGGTTATTGGCGTAGTGAACTTAATAACTGAACCATCTGACGTTGGCGTTACTGTATAATCCGTTCCTAACTTGTAATAAAAATAAATTTCTTTTGTAGCTCGTAATGAAAGATAATTAGGATGCTTTACTTTAATTTCTAAATTTTGAATCGGTGTCTCTTTGCTTCCCATAACTGAGACAGTTGTTCTTGATGAATAGGCACCATTTTGATCATAATTACCCCAAGCAGTTTCAGCATTCAAAGGATTAACAACACTAATTGGTTCAATATATTGATCGGATACTAATTGAATGGCTTTATTAGGACCAATTACAGGTGTACTTAATGATAGATTAATGTCCTTCTTGTCAAAATCCATTGTTAAATCAGAAATATTTATTCTTAAATAGCTATCTTTTGTGGCCGTTAAAGTGAGCTTGCCACCTTCAGTTTTAATATCAAAATAGTCTTCCAATTTTACATTTTCATATAAAGGACCATACGCCGTAAATTTAGGATTCTTAATTTCTTGACCGTTTGTACTCTCTAATACGATTTGTTGACCCACTTTTGTTTCTGTTAACGTGCCATAAATTGTTACATAATATTTCCCTTTGCTTTGAAAACTGATATAGGACATACTACGCATTTCACGATCAGCAATTACTTTACTTGTTTGACTCGTCTTAGCAGTAAAATCGGTTGTTTGTTTAGTTCCTGTCGTACTTTTCAAAGAAATTGACCCAATTTTTGTTGTTGGATACTGCTGCGAATATAAGTAGTTATAGTCCGAAGCACTCTCTAAATAAATTGTCCGATTAATCGATAAGGAATAGGCTTTTTGTTGATTCATGTTTGGAACAGTTACAGCAATCCGCCCGAGTGAATTATCGCTTAATGTATAATCTTTGCCAGGTGTTAACAGGGTTTGCGTTTCTGGTAAAATTTGACCATTAATGTCGACATCGTAACTGAAAACTTGAGGTTCCAAGTTATCTTGTTTTCCAAAGACAGCGCCTGGCGTCTCTGTTGTTAATAATTCTAATGTTTGATTGCCAGTTAACGTCCGGTCTAAATTATAAAAAATTTCGCCATCTAATCCCGTCGTTCTGGTTCGTTCGTTATATTGAATTGGTTCCACTTGTTCATATAAATCAAACGAGTAGGTTTTTTTATTTTTTCCTGGAGTTTCAATTTTGACTAATGGTTCCGCCTCTGTTGTTAGATAACTTTTTAATTCTACTTTAAAGGAAGTATCTGAAACTCGTTGATTAAACGTAATACTTAATGTTTTGGTTGCCGCATCGACTGCCCAAGTTGCGCCAATGCCCGTCACATCTCCGCTAACAGTTGAATAACCTAAATGTTCTGGTAATTGAACTGTATAAACTGATCCAGGTGCATAACCTGTGTTTCCAACAGCAAATTGGAACGTAGCGGTTACCGGTGTTGTATTTAATTCGCGGTGAACCTCTGTTTGGCTGTATTCTGTTCCACCAATCGGCGCAAGACTCATACTGTCAAGTAGTTCATCTGTAATTGGCGCTTGAACATCTGGTAGGGCTTTTTCATTAAGTGAGGTGTCCTTGTCCTCCGTTGTTTGTTGTTCAGATGGTGTAGCACCACTGGAAGCTGTTGTGCTCGCCTCTGTGGTTTGCGATTCAGTTGTTGCAGTTGGTTGATTCATTTCTGAAGTATTCGTTGTTTCTAAAGGTAAAGATGGTGTTGAGTTCGATAACTCTGCCTCTTTTTTTGCTGTATCAGTGGTCTCTGTTTGTGCTTCTGTCGTTGTTACAGCATAGGCATTTGCGGCAAACCCGAAATTTTGTGCGAGAAGTATACTCAACATCACAAAAGAAAAAGTTTTTTTCTTCATACTAATCCCCTTTCAATAAAATTCATATAACCTAATAATAGCTTGTTAAAAATGAAACAATTGATTAATTTTTTTTGAATCTTCGAAAAAAAAAAACATCTTTTCATAAAAAAATACTTGGAAAATCAGCCACAATCACTGTTTTTCCAAGTATTTTTTTATGAATATTTGTAAATTATCGTTTCTTTTGGCGAAAAACGACCACGAAATAAACTGCAATAAACAATAACACTAAGAGCGAGTTACTATTTTTAATGAAAGTTAAAAATTGACTTGTTTGCGTTGAAATGCCTTTGCCGCCAGTCAATTCTAATAAAAATTGTGTCGTGCCACCTTTGCCTACTACAGTGACTAACATAAGCGCCATCAAAATAAATTGATGGAATAAACTCCCTTTTGTTTGTGTTGTATATTTGATAAGGATGCGGCTATCTTTTGGCAAATCTGTCTCTTGATAATATCGCCTAGCTAAAAAGCTGTTCAATGTGCTTTTGAAAAAACTCAAGAGAAACAGGCCTAAAATAGTCCACGAAGTAAGAAGTAATATTCCCAAACTTCCCGCCAGACCAATCATTGGTATGTTGTTTGACCATTGTTTCGTTTTACTAGCTGCAATCATTGCAAAAATCATCCCTAAAACATAAGGTAAATAGAGATAGATGCCCATATGAGCTCTGCCGTAAACCCCTGCAACATAAATGGAACCAAATAAAAATAAATAGTTCCCCACAATCCCGTTAATCAAGGTCGCAAGATTCATTTCTAATGATACTTTATACGCACCGCGTTTGCCATAATGACTAACGAAAAGGACAGCCACCACAAAGAAACAGCAGGCGCCAACAATCGCATAATCAAATTCCACCGCATTCGTTAATAAGCGACCACTTCTTAATAAAAGTAATAACACAAAAAAGATAACAAACAGAATTAATTCTTTTCGTGAAACTTCTGCTGATTCTTCTTCTAGCTCGTTTAATGAAACAGGATAGCTCTTGATTGCTACTAAAGCAACCAGAAAATAGAGCGCGTACACCAATAACGCCAGTCCAATCTCAGTCGCTTTAAAAAATAAAGCGCCAAATAAAACAGCGGTCAATAAGACTGTCGTTAAAAGATTGCTATGACTGATTTTTTGACCTTCTTCTTTTAAGAAAAAGCGAATTGATTGATTACTTGGTGGCAACAACGCTCCACTAAGTCCTAACAACATTCCTGAAATACTATAAAGCGGGAAAGAATAAGCGCCGGCAATCCCAATTAAGGAGCCTGCCAAGCCTAACAATAGAGAAATCTTTAGTAGACCTAGACTAGTTAAAGACAAATTAATTCCTCGAACCAGAAAAATGCCTGTCATACGCAATGTATAAAATAAGACAAATGGTAAAATTGTTAGAAGGTTGTGTCCATCACTCAATTGAATGTAAAGTAAATAAGGCACAACAATAATCGTATTACTTAGTAAACTTAATGCTGTATTACCAAGACTTTCAATTTTTTTATTCATTTTGACCTCTTCTTTTATCTTTCATTTTCTATTATTTTTAGGGTAGCATTGTTTACTTTTTTTGTCCATAAAATAACAGATGCAGCAATTTTCTAATGTTTATTTTCCACTGTTACGTATAATAGTTAATGACGACTGCTTGGACTTTCTCTGTTCCGTCATTTATATACGTGTGTACTTGATTAGCATCAAAATACATAGCGGCGTCTTTTGGAAGAAGGTATCTCTGACCGCCGACTTCAAGAGCTAATGCTCCTTGAATAACCATGACATATTCTGTCGAACGTTTTGAATGCCCAACAGCTTGATACTTTTTCCCTGGATCTAATTCAAACTGAAAGAGTTCAAAGTTTCTTTCCTGGTTGTCCGAGTAGTAATTAAAGACTCGATAGGAGTGATCTTCAGAATGTTGTGTTACCGTCTCAGTTTTTTTAACCACGGGATTTTCTTTAACATAGTCATCTTCTAATAAATACGTATATGGAACATTGAGTCCATTACTTATTTTCCAAATTGTATTTATGGTAGGATTGGTGGTTCCTTTTTCAATCTGCGAAAGCATCCCTTTACTCACTCCGGTTATCCCAGCTAGTTCATCTAACGTAAGTTTTTTTTCTTGTCTAATTTTTTTTAAATTATTGCCAATAATTGTATTAATCTCCAAAATAGTTGCTCCTTCTGTTTCTTTTTATCATCCAAAAGTTTAATATATTGAACAAAAGTATTCTTTATTGTATTATACAATATATATCTTAGTTGTTCAAAAGGAGTGGTTAATAATGAAAACGCTCATTCGCTCGTTGTGTCTCATTATCGAAGGTCTAGATTTTCATACACACGTGTTTAAATTTTATACAGAAAGAAGGAAAAAAAGAGAATGAACCACCAATTAGATGCACGCACTGGCATTCGTGAAGCCTTGCCAACGGTTTTTGGCTATATTGGTATTGGCATTGCTTTTGGTATCGTAGGACAAGCAGCAGGTTTTTCCCCTCTTATTGTTAGTGCGATGTCGTTTTTTATTTTTGCAGGATCTGCTCAGTTTGTAACAGTTAGTATGTTGACTGGCGGCAGCCCTATCTTATCTATTGTGTTAGCGACTTTCTTAGTAAATGCGCGTATGATTCTTATGGGAATGACCATTGCGCCTTACTTTAAAGCCGAATCTCTCGGTAAAAATCTCTGGTTGGGAACCTTACTGACGGATGAAAGTTTTGCACTAGGAATGAATAAATTAAACCACACCAAAGGACGTTTAAGTTTTGAGTGGTTTAATGCTGCCAATTTGATTTCCTATGCGACTTGGGTTTTTTCGACGATCATCGGTGCCTATCTAGGGCGCTTTATTGCAAACCCTCAAGCATTAGGTCTTGAGTTTGCGGTCGTGGCTATGTTCATTGGTTTACTCTATCTGCAGATAATTAGTGATCGTTCCATGAAAATCGCTTTACAACTCATCATGGTCCTGATTACTTTTGGTTTGATGTCTATTGGTCTAATTTTTATTCCCAGTAATTTAATTGTCTTAGTTGTCACGTTAATCGGGTGTGGAATAGGAGTGATGATAAAACATGCCTTCTTCTGAGTATCTCTTTTTAACAATTTTAGGCTGTACCGTTGCAACCTGGCTTTCAAGAATACTGCCATTTTTACTTTTAAAAAAAATCAGTCTGCCACAGAAATTATTAGAATATCTAAGTTTTGTTCCAATTGTGATTATGTCCGCCTTATGGTTTAGTAGCTTATTTGAACAAAGAATTGGGCATTTACCAAGCCTCAATCTTCCTTATTTATTCGCTTCATTTCCTACCATTTTAGCCGCAATACTTACTAAAAACTTATTGCTTATTGTACTGGTAGGCATTGCTTCATTTGCACTAATCCAAAATTTTATCTAAAAAAACAGACAGGCACTACCAGATGGTAGTGCCTGTCTGTTTTTTTAGATGCCAGCTGCAGGGATCGAACCTGTGACCTACGCGTTACGAGTGCGTTGCTCTACCAACTGAGCTAAGCTGGCCTGAAACAAATCTATTATAGGACTTTCTACTTTATTTGTAAAGTCTGTTTGTTATTTATTTATGCAAAATCTCTTTAAAATAAGCCAAATAGCGACTTTACAAACTTTTTTCTGAAAATGTGGTATAATAGAGATATCAAGAAAGGATGGTTTTTTGTATGTCAAATTTTAATGGTATGGTTACTCCTGTTGTTCCATCGGATGCTGGTAAGGATTTCGCCGTTGACACCCATGTTACTTTTCTTGTTCACGGACAGCCACAAACAGGCGTTGTTACGAAACAATTAAAAAATGCCGCTGTCGTCGAAATTGACGAAACGCAAAAAAACAATCACTTAATGGTGCACAGCAATGGTGTGATTGTTATTAATTACAAACAATTGAAAAAGATTTAATTCTTCAAGCGTGGGAAATTTCCCCCGCTCTTTTTTATGTACAGAATTGGAATACTTTCCAATTCGTCGGAAACTATAATGCTGTAATAAACGCAAAAAAACCAAAAATAATTCCGGGCACATTAGCAAAAATAATGGACTTATCTCGTGTTTCTCCATCGTCTCCATATAACCCATGAATCGTCCAAAAAATACAATTAATCATTGCCACTAATGGTTGCGTCGGATTGCCTTTTTCCCCATGTAAATTTCCATAAATTTGCGGAATATACGAAACATACATCAAAACTGACATCACACTAGCAATCACAGCGATAGCGTGTAAGGCTTTTTTATTCTTTTTCATAGCTCCTCCTTTGTTTTTTTATTTTTTATTATACACCTAGAAAAGTTCTTTAAGCAAAAGAAAACCGTTAGTAACCATAATCGGTTACCTAACGGTTTTTTGTTATTATTTTGTTCCGAATAAACGGTCACCAGCATCCCCTAAACCAGGAACGATATAGCCGTCTTCGTTTAAGCGCTCATCTAAAGCTGCTGTATAAATATCTACATCTGGGTGCGCTTCTTGTAAAGCTTTCACACCTTCTGGAACGGCCACTAGACATACAAATTTAATGTTGCTAGCACCACGTTCTTTTAATGAATCGATGGCCATAATTGCGGAACCACCTGTTGCTAGCATTGGGTCAACAACAAATAATTGACGACTTGCAATGTCTTCAGGTAATTTCACGAAGTATTCATGTGGTTGCAATGTTTCTTCATCACGATAAAGTCCAACGTGTCCAACTTTCGCTGCTGGAATTAATTCTAAAATCCCATCAACCATGCCAATGCCGGCACGTAAAATAGGAATGATTGCTACTTTTTTCCCTGAAAGTGTTTTTTGTGTTGATTTACCCATCGGTGTTTCGATGACAACATCCTCTAAAGGCATATCCCGTGATACTTCATAAGCCATTAACATAGCAATTTCGTTGACAACTTCGCGGAAAACCTTTGTCCCACAGTTCTTTTCGCGAATCATTGTTAGTTTGTGTTGAATTAGCGGATGATCAATTACTTGAAATTTTCCCATATCTATTCTCCTTCATTATTTTATTCTTTCTTATTGTAAAACAAAAGAGCCTAGGACACAAGTTGAATTCCTTAAATCCTAAGCTCCGACTCTTATTTGTACAGAGAATCGCGCTTCAGCTATCCCTGATGTTAGTTATATAATGGATATTTTTTAGTTAGCGCTGCTACAGCTGCTTTGACTTCATCATGAACTGCTGTATTTTCTGGATCTTTTAAAACTTGGACGATTAATTTAGCAACTTCTACCGCATCTTCTTCTTTAAAACCACGTGAAGTAATCGCAGGCGTTCCAATACGGATACCACTTGTTTTAAATGGACTTAATTGTTCAAACGGAATTGAATTTTTATTGACAGTAATATTTACACTATCTAAAATAGCTTCTGCTTCTTTTCCATTTAAACCAAAACCTGTCACTTCAATCAGTAATAAGTGGTTGTCTGTTGCCCCACTAATTAAACGAGCTTCTGGCGCTTGATTGAAAACTTTCGTCATCGCTTGTGCATTTGCAATCACTTGCTGACTATATTCAGCAAAACTTGGATCCAAAGCTTCTTTAAAAGCTGCGGCTTTTCCAGCAATCACATGTTCCAATGGGCCACCTTGAATGCCTGGGAAAATACTACTATTTACTTTTTTCGCCAATTCTTCGCTATTTGTCAAAATTAAACCGCCACGAGGACCACGCAATGTTTTATGGGTCGTACTTGTTACGATATCAGCATACGGAACTGGATTTGGGTGCAACCCTGAAGCTACCAAGCCTGCAATATGCGCCATGTCAACCATTAACTTGGCATCTACTTCATCAGCGATTTCACGGAAACGTTTGAAATCAATCGTTCGTGAATACGCACTTGCGCCAGCAACAATTAATTTTGGACGATGTTCTCTTGCTAAAATTCGCACAACATCGTAATCGATTACTTCTGTTGAAGGATCCACTCCATAACTGACAAAATTATAGGTTTTGCCACTAAAGTTAACGGGCGAACCATGTGTTAAGTGACCACCAGCTGATAAATCCATCCCCAAAATGGTATCACCTGGTTCAACCAATGAAAGGTATGCCGCTGTATTGGCTTGAGAACCTGAATGGGCTTGTACATTCGCGAATTTTGCACCAAATAATTCTTTGGCACGATCGATAGCTAAATTTTCTACGATATCGATAAATTCACAACCACCATAGTACCGTTTACCAGGGTAACCTTCTGCGTATTTATTCGTTAAAATACTTCCTTGGGCAGCCATAACTGCTTTTGACACAACATTCTCAGATGCGATTAGTTCCAAGTTATTTTCTTGGCGCTCTTCTTCTCTTGCAATTGCATTCCATAAATCTGGGTCATACGTTTTGTAATCCATTCAAACAACACTCCATTTTGTTTTCTTTTGTCTGATTGTATCATACTTCTGTGTCAGCTTCGTTACAAATACCTCTTATTTTTCAAAAAATTTTTGATTGGCTGATTTTTTCAAGCGATTCATGTAAGCAGTGCCTAAACCAGTTTCTGCAAATCCTTGCGCAAAAATCGTGGTAGCTCCTTGCTCATCTAACGCTCTTAACCCTGCAAATAGTTCTTTTGTGGCATTTTCAACCGTTTCTGCACCATAAGAATAAACAAACGCATTTTCTGTATCTAGTTGTGCTGCCTGTTCATCACTTAAAAATAAGCCGATTTTTTCCTGTTGTTCTTTTGCTTGCTGAATCGCCGCTTGCCATTCTGCTGTTTGACCGCTTATAATCCAAACTTCCGCATCAGGAGAATAGTGTTTGTATTTCATCCCTGGCGCTTTGGGTGCTGCAGTTTCACTAATCAAATGTGTATCGATTTTCACTTGGGGAATAATGCTTTCCAACTGCTCTTTGGTAATTGCTCCTGGTCGTAAAATAACTGGCACACCATCTTCCGCCGTTAAATCCAAGACCGTTGATTCCACCCCAATCTGCGTTGGGCCATCATCTAATATGGCAGCAATTTTCCCCTGCAAATCATGATAAACATGCTCTGCAGATGTTGGACTAGGCTTGCCAGAAGTGTTCGCACTTGGTCCGACCAACGGAACATTGGCTTGTTCAATCAAAGCTAAGGTCGCTTGGTTATCTGGCATACGAAAAGCGACTGTCTCTAAACCACCTGTTACTGTTTTAGAAAATGTATCGCTAGGCACATTAAAAATTAAAGTTAATGGTCCCGGCCAAAAGGCAGACACCAATTTTGTAGCGACTTCTGGTAAGGTCGCCACGTATTTTTTGACCATCTCAACGTTGTTCACATGAACAATCAATGGATTATCACTGGGGCGGCCTTTTACTTGGTAAACTTTTTTTACTGCCGCTTCATTTAAGGCATCAGCACCTAAGCCATAAACAGTTTCTGTTGGAAAAGCCACTAGCTCGCCTGCTTGAATGGCTGCTGCTGCTTGGGCTATTTCTTGTTTGGTTAATTTTTTTGTTTCCATTGCAAATCGCTCCTTCTAGAAAAGTGGCGACGAAGAACCTTAGTTACTCGGCTATCGCGAGGCGATCGTTGCCAGATAAATCTTTTTCAATTTTAATTGTTTTTTGTGGATAGACGGCGCTCAATAATTCTTGGAGGGCCGCGCCTTGTTGAAACCCTATTTCAAAATAAATTTTACCGTCTGCTTTAAGCATCGTTTGACTTTCATGAATTAATTGTTGGTATAAAGCCAAACCGTTATTTTCAGCGAATAAAGCGGTTTTAGGTTCATACGTTCGGACACTTGCATCCATTAAATGCCATTCTTGTTCACTAATATAGGGCGGATTAGAAATAAGCAGATCAATTTTTTCAGAAGCAACTGGCTGTAAGCCATTCCCATGATAAAATTCGATGCCAGCACCTAATGCTTGCGCGTTTTGTTTAGCGACAGTCAACGCTTCCTCCGAAAGATCAATGGCAATAACTCGCCAGTTGGGCCGTGCCAGTTTCAAGCTAATCGCAATGGCACCTGTCCCTGTTCCGACATCCACGACCGTCAAAGGAGTATCTGGATTGGCTTTTAAGCAACGCTCGACTAATTCTTCTGTTTCTGGCCTAGGAATCAAAGTATGTTCATTAACAATAAAGGAATGTCCATAAAATTCAGCTTGTCCTAGTAAATATTGTGCTGGGTAATCTGTCAATAATTGGGCTAAATCCGTTTTTAATTGTTCCTCTTCTTCTTTGGGCATTTCTTCTTGCATATGCAGGAGCCACTGCGTTTTATCCCAACCTTTACGTTCTAAAAAAACATAGTGAATAGCATAGCCTTCTTTGCCTTGCGCCTCTAAAAAAGAAGAAGCCCAGTTAAGGACTTCAAAGTAACGTTTAGCCATTTTGCATCTCTTCTAATTTCGATGTTTGATCATATAAGACTAATGCATCAATGATTTCATCTAATTTGCCAGCAAGAATCTGGTCTAGTTTTTGGATGGTTAAACCAATACGATGATCCGTTACTCGATTTTGTGGGAAGTTATACGTTCTGATTCGTTCTGAACGATCTCCGGTCCCCACCGCCGATTTACGGTTAGCATCATATTCACTTTGTGCTTCTTGTTGAATTTGGTCATACACACGAGCACGCAAAACTTTCATTGCTTTTTCACGGTTTTTTAGCTGTGAACGTTCATCTTGCATTGCGACCACGATTCCTGTTGGTAAATGGGTTAAACGAACAGCCGAAGCGGTTTTATTGACGTGCTGTCCACCAGCGCCACTTGCATGATAAATATCGACACGGATATCTTTATCAGCTAATTCGATTTCGACTTCTTCCGCTTCCGGCATAACTACAACGGTTGCTGTCGATGTATGAATCCGTCCTTGTGATTCTGTTGAAGGAACTCGTTGCACGCGGTGAGCGCCACTTTCGTATTTTAATTTTGAAAAGACGTTATCTCCTGAAATCATCATAATTACTTCTTTATATCCACCGATTCCAGTGACGTTCGCTTCTAAAACTTCCGCTTTCCACCCTTGTGCTTCTGCATATTTTTGGTACATATTAAATAAGTCGCCAGCAAAAAGTGCGGCTTCATCGCCACCTGCTGCACCACGGATTTCCATGATGATATTTTTATCATCATTTGGGTCTTTTGGTAATAATAAAATTTTAATGCGGTCTTCTAACACTTCTTTTTCTTTTTTCAAATCAGAAAGTTCTTCTTTCGCCATCTCGGCCATTTCCGCATCTAAGTTTTCACTTAAAAGTTCTTCGGCATCGCTAATCCCTTCAACAACTTGTTTATATCGGCGATAAACTTCAACCGTCTCACGTGTATTAGCTTCTTCCTTCGATAATTCCATGAAACGTTTTGTATCGCTAATGACTGCTGGGTCACTTAATAATTCGCCCAATTCCTCATAGCGATCTTCAATAGATTGTAATTGATCGTACATAGTGTCTCTCCTTACTGTTCTTCATTCACTGTTTTTGGATGAAAATAATGTTTGCGACAAACAGGATAGTAGGCTTCATTCCCACCAATTTGGACTTGATCCCCTTCATAAACGGGTTTGCCATCAATATAGTGCAAGTTCATAGTTGCTTTTTTATGACAGAACCAGCAAATCGTTTTTAATTCTTCTAATTTGTCTGCATATAAAAGTAAATACTTTGAGCCTTCAAATAATTCATTTCTAAAATCATTCTTTAGCCCAAATGCCATTACTGGAATATCTAATTCGTCAACAATTCGTGCAAATTCAATGACATGATGCTTGTTTAAAAATTGACATTCATCGACTAATACGCAAAAAGGTTTGTAAGACAAATCATTAATCAAGTCAAAGACATTGGTTTCTTCAAAAATTGGAATAGCATCTCTGCGTAATCCGATGCGACTGGATACTTTCCCGACACCATCACGTGTATCTAGTCCACTGGTCATCAAAACAACTGGTTTGTCTTGTTCTTCGTAATTGTGTGCTACTTTTAAGATTTCAATGGTTTTACCACTGTTCATTGCGCCATACTTGAAAAATAATTGAGCCATGTTCACTACACCTTTCCGTTAGTTCCTTACGTATTTTACTATATTTTCAGCAAAAAAGCAGTATTTTTAGCTAAAATGGTCGTGCATTTTTCTGAAAAAAACAGAATCTACGCCAAAGTCATTTTAGCAGGGCTGTTTATACTCCAACTAATGATCCTGCTAGTATGCAATAAAAAAGCCCGAAATTGTAGTTATTTGACTACAATTTCAGACTTTTTAATGCTAGTTATTTTTGAGCAGAGGCAAATTCTGCTGATTGCGTACCTGCTTGACGACCATAAATGATAATATCGGCGATGGCATTGCCTCCGATACGGTTTTGGCCATGCAAGCCACCTGTTAATTCACCAGCAGCATATAGACCTTTAATTGGTGTGCCATCTTCACGTAAAACTTCTGTTTTCGTGTTGATTTTCACGCCACCCATTGTGTGGTGAATCCCTGGTGCAATTTTAATTGCGTAGTAAGGCGCTGTGCTTAAGTCAGCTTCCATTCCAGTTGTCCGGCCAAATTGTTTGTCATCTTTGGCATTAACATCTTGGTTCCAAGTATCAATCGTTGCTTTCAATGTATCGGCAGGCATGCCAATTTTTTCAGCTAATTCTTCAATCGTTTCACCTTTTTCCACGAAACCTTTTTGATCATAGAAATCAATGGCTTTTGCACGGTCGCGAACGCCTTGGTCAAAGACTAAATAAGCTGATTTTTCTGGTAAGGCATTGATTGCTGCAGAAACTTTATCACGTGTATCTAACTCATTAACAAAACGTTCTCCTTTTTGAGAAGCCAAGATTGCGCCTTCTCCACGAACTGCTTCACCAATTAAGAAAGCATCGCTTTGTTGAACAGTTGGGTGAATTTGAATTTCTTTCATATCCACTAACGCACCGCCAACTTTTTGAATCATTTGGATACCGTCACCTGTTGTGCCTTCTTGGTTCGTTGTAACATAGTTTTTCAATTCTGGTTTGTATTGTGTAATTAATTTTTCGTTGGCACCGAAACCACCTGTTGTGACAACGACTGCTTTTGCTTTAACTGTTTTTTCTTTATCATCTTTCATTTTCACTTTTACGCCATCAATTTGACCGTTTTCTTCAACTAAGTCTGTCACGTCAGCATCAACAAACAATGGAATTTTTTCTTCGCGAACGTTACGTACTAAACCGTCAACTAGATAGCCCCCAATTGCTGATCCGTCAGCAGGACGGTGTGTGCGTTTTTCGCTCATTCCACCTGTAATCGTTAAATTGCTCAATGTAATTCCTTTTGTATCTAACCAATCAATTGCTTCAGCTGAATGATCAACAAAATAACGTAGTAATTCTTGATCGTTGGTTCCTTTACCGCCTTTTAGTGTTTCTTCAAAGAATTTATCGTTGCTATCTTTAATGCCTTCTTTTTCTTGGAATTTTGTTTGTGAAGCATTCATTCCTGAAGACGATTTAATTGTATTCCCACCTGCAACAGGCATTTTTTCTAAAATAACTGGATTCATGCCAGCTTCTTTGGCTTGTAATGCAGCGGTCATCCCCGCACCACCTGAACCAACAATAACAACATCATAACTGTCTTTTAGTTCACTTGGATCTGTATAACCATTAGCAGAGGCACCAGATGTTGCTTCTGTTTTTTCAGAAGATGCTTTTGTTTTACCAGCGGCTTTTTCTTGATCGCTTGTACAACCTGTTGCTGCACCTAATAATAACCCTAGGGAAAGAACTCCCATTAACACTTTTTTCATTGTTTTCCCACCTTATAAACTATTGATTTCTACCAACACAATTTCTTATTTTTCATTTGAATAAAAATAACAGTTTGTTACATAAAGTGAACACATTCACATATCAACCGAAATAAAAAAGCTACCACTACTTTTTAAAGTTGTATCGTTAGACAAACTGACCAATTATTAATAAGTTGTTTGGGGAACAACCTATTTTTCTATTCTTTCATAAAATATCATGTTCTCGCTTGTTTGTGGATATTTTCCAATTATTTCTAACGAATTTCTTATTTTTATTTGTCATTTCAAGGATTTTCTGGCAGAATTATTCGTTTGAGGCGAAAAGTTTTGGTATACTTAGTTTAATTAGAATTGGGAGGTTATCTAGTGAACCATACACGTTTGCTGTGGCTGGCACAGCGAAAAAGCGATCGATTTATTCGCAAAAATTTTTCATCTATTCAAATCATCGTCGCTTATTACATATTAATGACGGTTATTTCTTATTTATTGTTTTGCCTCCCTATTTTCAGAGAACCTGACTCGCATGTTCCTTTTATTGATTTATTTTTCTTAGCAATCAGTACAGTCAGTGTTACTGGACTCACCACAGTCGATATTAATTCGGTTTTTAATGATCGTGGGATTGTCTTATTGGAGGTTCTTTTCCAAGTTGGTGGCTTAGGGATTATGATGATTTCAACGGTCTTTTTTATTTTATCAAAACGGCGCATCACATTAAAGCAACGTCAGTTAATTATGACTGACATGAATCAGCCACGACTGAGCGGAATTGTTCGACTGATCCGCACCACTTTTTTGATTTTAATTTGGTTCCAAGTAATCTTCGGCTCGCTCTTTTCGCTTTATTTTTATATAAGTGGTTATTATACAAACTGGCGAGATGCGATATTTTATGGATTTTATCAAGCTATTTCTGCAGTGACTAATTCAGGCTTTGATATTTCAGGTGATTCAATTATTCCTTTTGCTCATGATTATCTCTTTTTACTGGCAATTATGTTCTTAATTTTTATCGGCGGAATTGGATTTCCCGTTTTACTGGAAATTCATGAGTGGTTACATTTTAAGAAAAAGAACTTTCGTAAGAAGAAACGAGGCTTGCCTTTCCGCTTCTCATTGTTTAGTAAAATTGCTTTGCTAGCGTTTATTGTTCTGTTTATTGGTGGGACTATTTTGATTTACTTATTAGAAAAAGATCACCTATTTTTGACAATGAATGAAAGTGGCCGTTGGGTAAGTTCGATGTTTTATTCGATGACTACACGAAACGCTGGCCTCCAAATTAATGATTTAGGGGACTTCCAAATTACAACATTGATTATTTTCTCTGTGTTAATGTTTATTGGTTGTAGTCCTAGCTCTGTTGGTGGTGGTGTTCGAACAACGACTGTTGCGATTATTGGCTTGTATTTGTTAGCCTTTTTAAAAAGTGAAGATGATATTAGCGTCTTTAGCCGTAAAATAGATGACGATGATGTCAAAAAATCGATTGTCGTCTTCATGTTATCTTTGATTATGTGCTTTTTCGCTGTCGTCTTTTTGTCAGCCACTGAAAATCTTCCCTTGATTTCAATCATTGTGGAAGTCGCTTCTGCCTTTGGGACAACCGGTCTTTCTTTGGGCATTACAGACGATTTAACAACAGTAGGTAAATTAATGATTGCCTTATTAATGTTTATTGGACGTATTGGTATGCTTTATACCTTAATGATTTTTGTACCAAAAGAAACACGTGACTTAGGCTACGAATACCCTTCAGAAAAAATTATTATTGGATAAAAAAACAAAGCCTCTCAAGTAAGAGGCTTTGTTTTTTTATTTTTTCATGTGTGTGACTAGTTTGTTATAACTTTCAGAGCGTTCAATTGCATCTTCTTTAGTTTTATCAAGTAAATGTTCGACTACTTCTTGATTCTGTTTAATTGTATGCAACGCAGAGTAACGTGTTTGTTTTTCAAGGAAATCACGCATTTTGTCAAAATCTGTTTTCTTGTAGTCAATGACCATCGGATCTTTGCCTTTCTTAACTAACTCTGGATTATAGCGATAAAGTGGCCAATAGCCAGATTCAACGGCTTCTTTGGCTTGATCTAACGTCCGAACCATTCCACCTTTGACCCCGTGATTAATACATGGGGTATAACCAATGATAATTGATGGGCCTGGGTACCGCTCCGCTTCGTCAATTGCTTTAATCGTTTGCATTGAGTTTGCGCCTAAAGCCACTTGTGCAACATAGACATTCCCATAAGTGATTGCCATCATCCCTAAATCTTTTTTAGAGGTATGTTTCCCACCCGCTGAGAATTTGGCAATGGCTGAAGCTGGTGTAGCTTTAGATGTTTGTCCGCCTGTATTGGCATACACTTCGTTATCCATAACAAAAATATTAACATCTTCCCCACTAGCAAGAACATGATCAATGCCGCTAAACCCGATATCATAGGCCCAACCATCGCCGCCGACAATCCATTGACTCGTTTTCACTAATAAATCTTTTTGTTCGTAAATTTTTGTTAAAAGTGGATCTTCATCGGCTTCTTCACTTAATGCCGCCGCTAGTTTGGTTGCTCGCTGTTGTGTTCCTTCCCCTTCAGCCATGTGTTCCAACCAATCATTTAACAAGGCTTGAAGTGAATCTGATCCGACATTTTTAGCAAGACTTTCTTCAACCAGACTAGCTAAATGTTGCCGTTTCGTTCGATTGGCAATATACATACCATAACCATATTCCGCATTATCTTCAAACAGCGAATTACTCCAAGCTGGTCCTTGGCCACATTCGTTCGTTGTATAAGGCGTCACCGGTGACGAACCACCCCAAATTGATGAACAGCCTGTTGCGTTAGCAATCATCATTCGATCACCAAATAGTTGCGTCAACAACTTAATATAAGGTGTTTCGCCACAGCCTTCACAAGCACCTGAAAATTCCATCAATGGCTGGTTAAATTGGGAACCTTTAACAGAAAGTTTTTTGACTGGGTTGGCTTTTTGTTTAAGAGTCATCGCAAAGGCCCAATTCATCGCTTGCTCTTTCTGAGTTTCATAAGGTTTCATTAAAATCGCCTTGTCTTTCACGGGACATGCCTGAACACAAAGACCACAACCTGTACAGTCTTCTAAAGAAACTTGGATACGATACATCAACCCATCTGTGCCACGCATTTCGCGCATGGCAAAACCTGCAGGTGCTTCTTTCAGTTCTTCTTCATCCGCTAAAAACGGTCGAATAGCCGCATGTGGACAAACAAAGGCACATTCATTACACATCGTACACTTATCCATTTGCCACTCAGGTACTTCTAACGCAATGCCACGTTTTTCATAAGCCGCAGTGCCCATAGGAATGGCACCGCCCTTCATTCCGTTTTCAATCAAATCTGAAACGGTCAGCTGATCCCCTTCTTGACGATTGATCGGTTCTAAAATATTTGTCACAAAAGCTGGAGCTTCCGACTCTTGATTTTCTGGCTCTAAAACAATGGTTGCCCAATCTTCTGGAACTACAATTTCTTGCAGCGATTCAAAGGTAGCATCAATCGCTTGGTAATTTTTTTCAACAATTTCCATTGATTTTTTTCCATAAGTCTTTTTCACTTCTTCTTTAAGTAACGGTAAATATTGCTCTTTCGTTAAAATATCTGTTACTTCAAAAAAGGCAGTAGACATCACTGTATTGATCCGACGGCCTAAGCCTACTTTGCGAGCTAACTCAACCGCATTGATAATATAAAATTTGATTTGGTGCTCCCCAATATATTTTTTTAACTTAGCCGGTAATAAACGATGAACCTTTTCTTGATCCCAAATAGTATTCAGTAAAAACGTTCCGCCATCTTTTAAACCTTTTAACAAGTCGTATTTATGCAAATAGGAAGCATTATGACAAGCGATGAAATCTGCTTGTTCAATTAAATACGTGGAAGTAATTGGCTCTTTACCAAAACGCAGATGCGAAACGGTTAAACCGCCTGATTTTTTAGAATCATAACTAAAGTAAGCTTGTGCATAAAGGTCGGTATGATCTCCGATAATTTTAATCGCTTGCTTGTTTGCTCCCACAGTTCCGTCAGAACCAAAGCCCCAAAATTTTGCTTGGAAGGTAGTATCTGGCGTTAAATCTAAAGTAGGTTCTTCTGGCAATGATTGATAGGTTACATCATCAACGATTCCCACCGTAAAGCGTTGTTTTAATTCTTTAAATGGCAATAACAAATGATCATAGATCGCTTTAATTTGATTAGGCGCTACGTCTTTAGAGCCTAACCCATAACGTCCACCAATCACAATTGGTCGATTTTCATGTTGATAAAGAGCGCTTTGAACATCTAGCAATAACGGTTCCCCTTCGGCTCCTGATTCTTTTGTTCGATCTAAAACCGCAACCTTTTCTACTGTAGCTGGTAATTTTTCAAGAAGGTTTTCGGTAGGAAATGGACGATATAAATGAATATTGATAAAACCAACTTTGCGTCCTTGTTGATTGAGATAGTCGACTGTTTGTTTGATTACTGGCGAAGCCGACCCCATTGAAATAATGACTTCTGTTGCATCTTCAACCCCGTAATAATCGGTTAAATCATACGTTGTTCCACGAAGATGGTTAATTTTTTCCATGTATTTTTGAACAATTTTTGGCATTTCTTCGTAATTTTTATTGACTGTTTCTCTTTGTTGAAAATGAATGTCAGGATTTTGAGCGGTCCCTGAAACAGTGGGATGATTAGGATTCATGCCTCCCATTCTAAAACGAGTTACAGCTTCCTGATTCACCATTTCTTTCAGGTCATCATAATCAATCACTTCGATTTTTTGTAGTTCATGGCTCGTTCTAAAACCATCAAAAAAGTTTACAAAAGGTAAACTACCTTCTAAGCTAGCTAAATGAGCAACTGCCGACAAATCCATCACTTCTTGAACACTTGATTCTGCTAACATACAAAAACCTGTTTGGCGGGTAGCCATCACATCGCCATGATCACCAAAAATACTCAACGCACTTGTCGTTACTGCCCGAGCCGCCACATGAAACACAGAAGGCAGCAATTCTCCTGCGATTTTATACATATTGGGAATCATCAACAGTAAACCTTGTGAAGCAGTATAAGTAGTGGTTAACGCACCTGTTTTTAACGAACCATGAACTACTCCCGCTGCCCCAGCTTCTGATTGCATTTCAATAACTTGAACTTTTTGACCATAAATATTTTTTAAACCACTTTCCGCCCATTCATCTACCAACTCAGCCATTGTTGAACTTGGTGTGATAGGATAAATAGCGGCAACTTCTGTAAACGCATATGAAATATAAGCCGCTGCGGTGTTTCCATCCATTGTTTTTTTCATTTTTTCACCTTTTATCTTTCCTAAACATTGCTTGTGACTGTTGTTTTTTGTGTTTTGACATACTGATCAATTGCATTAGCTGCGATTTTCCCAGCGCCCATCGCTAAAATAACGGTGGCAGCACCTGTGACTATATCGCCCCCAGCAAAAACGCCAGGTATTGAGGTTGCTCCTGTTTTAGGATCAGCTTGAATGTAACCCCATTGGTTTAGTTCTATTTCTGGATATGTTGATAACAAGACGCGATTTGCCCCTTGGCCAATTGCCTCGATTACTGCATCAGCAGGAATGGTAAACGTGCTGTCTGGAACCGGTTCTGGCCGTCGTCTTCCAGACACATCTGGTTCACCTAAAACCATTTTGACACATTCAACACCGGCTAGATTTCCTTGTTGGTCATCTAAATAAGCAATTGGATTCGTTAACCAATAATAGTTAATTCCTTCTTCAAGGGAATGGTGGTATTCTTCAATTCTTGCTGGTAATTCTTCTAACGAACGACGATACACAATGTTCACATTTTCAGCGCCTAATCGTTTGGCTGAACGAGCGGCATCCATTGCAACATTCCCGCCGCCAATCACAACAACATTTTTAGCACGTTTAATCGGTGTATCATATTCTGGAAACTCATAGCTATGCATTAAATTGATTCGTGTTAAAAATTCACTAGAAGAATAAACCCCATTTAAACTAGTTCCTGGGATTCCCATAAAATTTGGTGCCCCTGCACCAACCGATAGATAACAGGCATCAAACTCTGACATTATTTCTTCCATCGTAATCGTTTTACCTACTACCACATTGGTTTCTATTGTTACACCTAAGGCTTCAATACTCGCAATTTCTTGTTTAACAATTTTTTTCGGTAATCGAAATTCAGGTATGCCATAGGTTAATACGCCACCAGCTTCATGAAGCGCTTCAAAAATAATTACTTCGTAGCCTAGCTTTGCCAAATCCCCCGCAACTGTTAACCCAGAAGGACCAGAACCGACCACTGCGATTTTCCCTTTTGTTGGTTCCGCTGTTTTCTTAGGAAACTTGTGATTTTCTAATGCCCAATCGGCAACTAAACGTTCTAATTTGCCAATTGCCACTGGTTCAAAGTTTTTGGCTTTCCCTAATTTACAAACTTGTTCACATTGTTTCTCTTGCGGACAAACGCGTCCACAAATAGCAGGTAAATTCGTATATTTACTTAAAATATCGGCTGCTTGTTCCATGTTTCCTTCACGAATAGCTAAAATAAATCCAGGAATATCAATCATCACGGGGCATTTAGCAATACAAGGTGCATTTTTACATTGTAAACAGCGAATCGCTTCTTCTTGCCCTTCTGCTAATGTATAGCCTAAGCAAACCTCTTCAAAATTATTCTTTCTGATAGTAGGTGCTTGTTCCGCAATCGGTGTTTTTATACGACTTTTTCTAGCCATTTTTCTCCACCTGCTCTTTCAAACGATCTGTAAAGCAAACTGCTTCTTCTTCCTGATATTGCTTCATTCGATTAATGAATTCATCCCAATTTACTTCATTGCCTTTAAACTCAGGTCCATCAACACAGGCAAATTTCATGGTGCCATCAACAGTGACCCGACAACCGCCACACATGCCTGTTCCGTCAATCATAATAGGATTCAAGGAAACATAAATTGGTAATTGATGTTTTTCAGCTGTCAAGGTACAAAATTTCATCATGATGCTGGGCCCAATCGCCCAACTGCACGCTACAGATTCACGTGCAATAACTTCTTCCATCGCTTCTGTTACTAAGCCCTTTTTACCTAATGAACCATCATCCGTTGTAATGATTAGCTCATCTGAATAACGACGGCATTCTTCTTGTAACAGAACTAACTCAGCTGTTCGTGCCCCCAAAATCGTAATCACTCGGTTGCCTGCTTCTTTTAAAGCCTTGATAATTGGATAAATAGCCGCGATACCAACCCCGCCACCGACAACCATCACCGTTCCATATTGCTTCACTTCTGTGGGCATACCTAAAGGTCCAGTGACATCCAACAAAGAGTCTGAAGTTTTAAGTTGGGAAAGTGCAGCTGTTGTCTTACCGATTACTTGGAAAATAATTCGAATACTGCCTGCTTGTGGATTTGTCTCCGCAATCGTTAAGGGGATCCGTTCTCCCTTTTCGTCAATTCTTAAAATAACAAACTGTCCAGCCTGAGCATGTGTCGCTATTCTTGGCGCTTCCAGCCAAAAATCAAATGTATTACTAGATAATTGAGTCGATTGAAGAATATTAAACATTGAAATACCTACCTTCATCGTTCCTTTTCATTCTGACTCCTACTTTCTTAAACCCTTAGGCAACGCTATCAGATAAAGTTGTGGCGACACTTTTAACAAATGTTTTTAGCATTTCGATGTCTTCTTCTTCTGCATTGTTTTCAATTTCAACTGTTTCAGCTACTTTTTTAGCACCAGCTTTTTCAAAAGCTCCTACAAAATCATGCGCTGATTTACAGAAAAATTCACCATATTCACGATCACCGGAGCCAACAACACCAAATGGCTTACCTGCTAAATCCTTCTCAGTTAATTCATCAAAGAAATCTTCAAATTCAAAAGGCAGTTCCCCATCACCATAAGTATACGTTGCGATAATACAAGCATCTGCATCATCAAAGAAGTCTACATCAACTTCTGAACATTCTTCACGTTCTACTTCAACTCCAGCTTCTTGAAACTGTTCTTCCAAAATCTCGGAAATTTCTTCTGTGTTTCCAGTCATACTTGCATAAACAATTTTTACTAGTGCCATCTTCATTCATTTCCTTTCTTTTTCCTAAATATTTCAATGCATTCAAATGCAATTGTAACCCCTTACATTAATCCTTAAAAAAATAACTTTTACAAATGATTTTATTCACAAACTAATCTAACTAAGTATGTACTCTTCCCCTTTCGAGATAGAGTATTTTTTACTACGTCTTTACTATACCACATTCCAAACCTTTTTAACAATATTTTTAAGGTAAAAAAAATATTATTTAGGTTCTTTTTTATAAAACGTTTTTCCTTCTTCCAATCATAAAAATTGCTTCTAAAACCGCTCCCCCTAATGCACGAGCTTTGTCGGAGATCGTCAAGCAATCGACTTTCTCAACTGGTCGAGGATCTACATCTGCACACTTCAAACCTTGATAACATGTTACCTTTTCTGAAATCAATCCTCTCAAAGTCCCTGTCAGAGGCGAATAAACTGGAACCTGATCGATTAAAAATAATGCTTCCCCTTTCAACACGAGATCCCCTATGTTTTTAAGGTGGGTAACTTGTCCTGAAGCAGGGGCATGGACAACTCGTTCCGCACTTTTTCCGCCAATTTCACCTGGAATACCTGTATTAGGTAAAGCTGTTCCTTCAAAGTATAAACGTCCCAACCTATGGCCACGCATTGTCTCAATCACAACATCGACATCTTGCGGTGCTGAAAAGCCTGGTCCTAAAGCAATCGTAATCGGTGCCATTCCTCGATGCGTACCTAAATTTTTCTTAGCCAAAATCGCATCGATAACAATCAGTGGTTTCAATTGTTGAATAGCACTTGCTGTTTGATCGACAAAAACAGGCAGCTTATTTTGCTGCCAACATTTCGCGCAATCCTTTAATGAAATAATTCGAACAGCAACCAAATCTTCCACTCTTTGTTCTTTCTGAAAAATAGCATCACAAACTGAAACAGTCCGCCGAATGGCCAGAGGACATTCTGTTTCTAATACTAGTATTTTAAAGCCAACGTGCCATAATTTTTGGATAACACCTGTCGCTAGATCGCCCCCTCCGCGAACAATCACTAATTTTTCTTGGATGTTTTGACTGATTTCTCCCATAAAATAAGTCCTTTCTCTAATTCCATATTGCAAGCAATAATCTTGTCTAATTTTTCAAAACAGCTTTTGGGTAACTGAAGACAGACATTCATCGCTTGAACGAACTCTCTTCGCGTATGGGTTTGATTTAAACACAAAATTCGTTTGCCTTGGCTCTCTTTAAACAATCCTTTTGGATGAGCAATCAGTTGAGCTAACAATGTTTCTGTGATTGGTTCTTGTAGTTGCGCATCGGTTAATTCCAAAAAAAGCGGCAACCGATGAATGGTCGTTTCATCTATCTTTTGACCAATCACAGAAATCGGAAGCACACCAATTGTGGTGGTTGTTTCTTTTAATATCACGGGTTCATAAGAGGACCAGCCTTTCAAAGGTCGTTGTTTGGACCCATCCGCTTCTAAAAAAACTTTCGTGAAGTGCTGAAACAATGTTTGAAACGAGGTCATTGCAGGCATCGTTAGTTTTGTTTGGTTGTTGACAGCGGTTCCTGCTAAAGTGATTCCGCAGATATTCGGCGTTATTTTTTCAAAATGGTTTGTATAAAAATAATCATACAATTGACGTTGGGGAAACCCAATTTTTGTGGTTGTACTAACCAGAACAGCTTCTTTTCGATATGTTTTTGCTAGCGCCCACATTAAGCTTGTTTTCCCACCACTACCAACAATCGACACAATCTCCTTTCCTTGTAAATCAAAACACTTTTTTAAGGACTCCACAGTTGGTACCTCCTTTCCCCAAGGTCATTTTTCACAGAAAAAATAGAGGCTACGCGTACTTTTGCTTCTTCTAAAAAACATACACTGTGAGTTATTTCCGCTTCATTAATGAGTAAACCGATCCCACAGCCATCCGTCAATGATGGTGGCAAAGTAAAGACGCGAACAGCCACCTTTCTTGCCAACAGTACTTGTTCTGCCAGAACAGCATAATGTGTATTCGGAAAGGTTAGCAAATACTCCATCTTTTCACCTTCTTTTTTTGTTAAAGCGTAATTACTTTAACCGCTTGATTCATTGTTTCAACAATTTCGTACATATTAGTAATAGAGCCGATAGCTAAGGTGTCTGTTAAATGATAAAAATCTAAACAGGCCCCACACGTTTGAATCGTGGTTCCCTTCTCCGCTAATTGTTGCAAATCAGCTAAGGTATTCGCTGCTTGATTCGTTAAAAACGCCCCTCGATTAAAGAATAATAGCTGTGTAGGAACAGTTTCTGCTTCTGATAATGATTGAAGATAACTTTTCATTAATAGTCGTCCTAGCTGCTCGTCTCCAGTACCTAATTGATCGGAGCCAATCGTAATTACTAAATCTGTTGCTGACTGACTTGTTTGTTGAGTCGCTTCTTCAGGTACCGTAATTTTGACAGAGAAAACCGTGGCTTCTATCTGCTTCGCAGTCAAAGTGGCTTGTTTTTTAGTAGCTAATTTTTTCAAATTTTCAACAGCTACTTCGTTATCGACTAAAACCTCGATAGTGCCTCCAGCTAAACCTAACTCCGCCAAAGCTTTTTTCGTTTCAATCACAGGTATTGGGCAAGGTTTCCCCAATGCATCTACTAATTTCATATTTGGCCCTTCTCTCTATAAAAGTACTACTGCTTGTTGTTCTTTTGGCAGAACCTCGCCAATAATTTTGGCAACAGGGTCCTCTTTTTGAATAGCTGCTAAACAGGCTGCCGCTTCATCAGCAGCGACACTAATTAACAGTCCGCCAGATGTTTGTGGATCAAACAAAAGTTCTTGCATTTCCATAGAAATTTTTGAATAATCGATTGTCGTTCCGATTGTTTGTCGGTTTCTTTGCCCAGCTGCAGTGACTAAACATTCTGCGGCGTAGGCCAACGCTCCTGTAATGGTTGGTAATGCTTCTGTATCAATCAGTAATGTTACCTGATTATCAGCCATTTCTTTCGCATGAATTAATAGACCAAACCCAGTCACATCAGTACAAGCATGTACTGCGTAGGATCGAGCATTCGCAGCGGCATATTTATTTAAACGTTCCATCGAATCTTGCGCGATTTTTTGTTCCGTCTGCTTCGCTAATTGCCCCCGAACAGCCGCTTGAATAATTCCTACACCTAATGCTTTAGTTAAAATCAAGACATCCCCCACCTGTGGCGTATTATTATGCCACAAATTTTCTGGATGAACTTCTCCAGTTACCGCTAAGCCATACTTGGGTTCATGGTCATAAATCGAATGACCTCCCGCCAGTAAAGCGCCCGCTTCCTTTAATTTTAAGCTGCCACCCAAGAGCATTTGTTCCAACCATTCTTTTGACATCTTTTGTGGAAAACAAACAAGATTTAGCGCATAAAGGACTGTTCCGCCCATGGCATAGACATCACTTAAAGCATTAGCGACCGCAATTTTTCCAAATGATAACGGATCATTGACCATTGGTGAAAAAAAATCAACCGTTGAAATCAAAGCTTTTTCAGGCGTTATTTGGTAAACCGCGGCGTCGTCGGCATGTTCAAACCCGACGAGTAGCCGCTCATTTGCCGGTGTTTCAGGTAAGTGTTGCAACAATTGGTTCAGTACACGGGATTCAATTTTTGCCCCGCAGCCACCTGATGTACATTGTGATAAAAAATCCATGCTGTCCGCTCCTTCTCAAATTAGTAGTTCTTGTAAAGCGTGAATTGTCCAAGTAATTTCTTCAGGCGTTGTCTGCCAACCAAAGCTAAAACGTAAGGTGCCAGTTGCTAAAGTCCCAGCTGTTTCATGGGCTAATGGTGCACAATGCAAACCTGCGCGCGTCATAATGCCATATTGTTCTGCTAGTTGCTGTGCCACCACTGTTTCTTCCTGATTCCACAGTGTGATAGAAACAACAGGGACAGTTTGTGCCACGTCCTTGGTTCCCAAAATTGTGACAGGTAACCCTGATAAACCATCTAAAAAATTCTGCATTAAGGTTCGTTCGTGCTTTTGAATCGCTGCTAAACCAATTTTATTCAACTCTTTAACAGAACTATTTAAGCTTAGAATACCTAAACTGTTTAACGTACCAGCTTCAAATTTATCTGGTAAAAAAGAGGGTTGATCAAAGGAATTAGAATGGCTACCAGTGCCGCCCGTTATCAGTGGCTTAACCGCTTCAGCCCCTCGCTCACTAAAAGCTAACCCACCAATACCTGCTAATCCATATAAGCTTTTATGTCCAGTAAAGGCTAACACATCAATGGCCATCTGGGTCATTTTTATTGGTAAAAATCCCGCCGTTTGAGCTGCATCCAAAACAGTTAGTAAGCCTTTCTGTTGAGCCCATTGAAAACATTCTTCAATGGGTAAAATGGTGCCTAAGACATTGGATGCGTGTGTCATCACCAAGGCTTTTGTATTCGTGCGCCAGGCTCGCTGAATATCTTCTACATCTAACAGGCCAGTTTTTTGACAAGCAACATACGTCACTGAAATGCCTCGTTCTTTCTCAAGCAAGTGAAGAGGTCTAGCTACTGCATGATGTTCTAACATAGTCGTAATCACATGGTCGCCAGGTTGTAAAATCCCCGCTAATGCAAGATTTAAGGAAGTTGTTGCGTTATTCGTAAACGTAATCTGAGCCGCACTGGGTGCCTGAAAAAAGTCTGCTAACAATTGACGTGTCTCTAAAAGAGGAAGCCCCTCTCTAAGCAAAGGGGCATTTCTTCCGTAATTCATGAACTGATTTTCTGCTAAATAGGCAGTCAAAGTCTCAATGGTTGCTGGAAATTTTTTATAGGAAGTCGCTGCATAATTTAAATAAACCAAGTCCTTCATACGTTTTTCCTCTCTAACTATTGGTTTCTTGAATTAATTTTTGGTACTCTTCTGGCGTGTCGATATCTTTTAAACGGCCAGGAGTCGCTATTTTCAACATCTGAACTGCTTCTGGAAAGCGTTCATAAATCATGCGTCCGCCTGTTTCACCAGTCAATGTTAATAGTTCTTGTCGAAATTGATTACCGAATAATACTGGACTACTAGGACAACCATCTTTTTGTAATGGCACTACAATTTTATTTCTCTGACATTTATCTAACACGGGTTGTAGCATTTTAGGTGTTAACAATGGTTGATCACTAGGTAAGTATAAATAGCCAGCTCCCCGAGCTTGTTCAGTTCCTAAACGAATACTGCTACTTTGCCCTTCTTGCCATTGATGATTGAGAATCAACTGAATGTTCTTAGGTAAAGGAAACGCTGGCTGATTCTCAGGCGAAACAACTAAAATCCGTTCTAATACGTCTAATTGATTCACTAAGGTTAACGTGTGCTCCAAAAATGTTTTTCCTTGATATTTTAAGAACAATTTATTTTGGCCCATTCGTTGTGAATTACCCGATGCTAGAATAATGACACTAACGAGTGACATGAGTTGTCTCCTTTTATCTTTTTTTCTTTTGATAAGGGGTATTTTCTAAAGGCAGACTTGGTCGGAGCTGACCATCCAAGGCAAAATATGCGCCTGCTAAAGCTGGTGCGGTAGGGATCGTTGCTAACTCACCTACGCCTTTAATTCCATAGGCTAAACCTTCGTGAAGATTGTCAGCATGAACCAAATTTGTTTCGATTGGTGGTACTTGAGTGGCGTTCACTAATCCTAGCGTTGCATATTTTGCTTTAACATAGCCTTCTTCTAAGGCAAATTTTTCAGTTAAAGCATACCCCATGCCCATCGCAATCCCACCTTCAATTTGACCTTCAGCAGCTCGTGGATTCACCACTTGCCCCATATCATACGCAGCCACAAATTTAGCTACTTTTCCTTTGTCATCTAGAATCGCTACTTCAGCAGCATAACCATAGCCAGCATGACTAACTGGACTTTTTTTATCATTAATTAACGGATCCGTTTTCGCTGAATATTCCCCATAAAATTCTTCGCCTTCCAAATCGCTTAAAGCACGTCCCATATCAAGTTCATACCGTAATTGCATTGCCGCTCTTCTAGTAGCTTCTCCTGTGAAGAGTGACTGCCTCGAAGCCGTTGTTGTTCCTGAATTCGGCGTTCTTCTCGTATCAGGTGCTTCCGCAACAATCATTTCTGGTGGTAAATTTAATGTTTCACAGGCAATTTGTGTCGTAACGGTTGCCATCCCTTGACCGATACAAGCAGCACTTGTGCGGACATGTATTTTTCCTTCTTCAACAGAAATAATACAACGCCCTGTATCAGGTAGCCCCACACCCACGCCACTATTTTTAAAGAAACTAGAAATTCCAGCAACTTCCGCTTGTTCATAGACGTCTTTAACTGCTAACAAGGCTTCTTTTAACGCCGCATTTTTCGAGACCAATTGTCCATTCGGTAAAGTATCTCCTGGGGCGACGGCATTTTTAAAGCGTATTTCCCATGGTGATAGTCCGACTTTTTCTGCTAACAAGTTTAAATTACTTTCAATTGCAAAAGCCGTTTGGCAAACACCAAATCCGCGAAATGCACCTGCTGGCGGATTATTAGTATATACAGCAAACCCTTCCACATCAATCGTTTGATACTTGTAGGGACCTGCCGCATGTGTACAAGCCCGTTGCAATACCGGTCCTCCTAAAGAAGCATAGGCCCCAGTATCCGCATAAATCACTGCTTTCATTGCAGTTAAATTGCCTTCTTCATCACAGCCGGTCGTAAAGTCCATTTCCATGCCATGGCGTTTGGGATGAACCATCAAACTTTCTTCACGGCTTAGCAGTACTTTTACTGGTTTCTTCAATAACCAAGCGGCTAAGGATGCATGATGCTGAACACTCATGTCTTCTTTCCCACCAAAACCGCCACCAACAAGTTTTGATTGAACATGAATTTTTTCCTTGTCCAGTCCTAACATCCGAGCCACTTCCCGTTGTTCATCATAGATACTTTGACCCGCACTAAAGAGTAAAATGCCCTCACCTTCAGGCTGTGCAATCGCACACTCGGGTTCCATAAAGGCATGTTCGTTAATTGGTACGGAATAATGTTCTGACACTACAAACGCAGAATTTGCTAACACTTCCTCTGCATTGCCACGTACCAAGTGTTCATGAGACAAGATATTGCCCTTTTCATGAATAGCTGGTGCACCTTCTGCTAAAGCAGCTTCACAAGAAGTAAGCGGTATCATTTCTTCGTAATCAACTTCCACTAAATTTTTTATCTCTGGTAAGGTTTCTTTTCTTTTTGAAACAACGAGTGCCACTGCATCCCCAACATACCGTGTTATTTCACCTTCTGGAATCATTACATCCCAATCGGAAATAAATTCTAAATGACCAATTTTATTATTTCCTGGAACGTCTTTAGCTGTGAACACAGCCACACAGTCAGGATGCGCCAATGCTTGGGTACTATCGATTGATAGAACTTTTGCGCGAGGATAGGCACTCCGCAAAGCAGATGCATGAAGCATTCCTTCTATGTCAATGTCATCTACATAAATCCCTGTTCCTAAGGTTTTCTCCACTGCATCGACCCGTTGGAAGTCTTCCCCTAATTTACCATTTGAATGTTCTTCTGGAATGCTCGTTTCTTCACAAAACATTTTAGCAGCTAACTGAATGGCTTCTATTATTTTCACATATCCTGTACAACGACAAATGTTTCCTCGTATAGCTTTCTGAATGTCTTCTTTTGTGGGTTCGGGTTTCTTGTTCAATAATCCTTGTGCCGAAATAACCATCCCAGGGATGCAATACCCGCACTGAACTGCACCCGTTTTTGCAAACGCATAGGCATAGACATCTTTTTGCCGTTGGCTTAAACCTTCGATTGTCGTGACTTCTTTACCAGCTAATTTTTCTAGAGTAAACAAACATGCTTTGGAAGCCTTTCCATTTACTAACACCGTACATGCACCGCAAGAGCCTTGGTTACAGCCATCTTTTGTTCCAGTTAGGCCCAGATCCTCCCGCAAAAAGTCCATTAATTTTTTGTTTGTTTCACAGGTTTCACTTTGACCATTTACAATAATTGAATACATTTCTTGCACCTCGATTTCTGATATAGTTTAGTGTTCAATCACCTAGATTATACCACAAATCTTCGTTCTAAAAATTATTTTTTAGCAAAAAAACTTTTTTATTTAACTTAAAGGTCCTCATTATTGATAGCGCTGTTGAATTAATTCTCCCGCGATGCTAATCGCTAACTCTTCTGGTGTTTCGGCTGCAATATCTAAGCCAATTGGCATGAAAATTCTTTCAATTTCAGTCATTGTATAACCGACCTCTTTTAACCGTCGAACTTGTGAAGCAATTTTGTGTTTGCTCCCCATCACACCAATATATTTGGCTGGTGTTTCCAATAACTGTTTGGCAACGATGAAATCAAAATTGTGTCCTCTGGTAATCACTATACCATAATCGTCCGCCGTTATTTCAATAAACGCAGCTAAATTTTCTAAAGGAATCACCCGTAGTTCTTCAGCTTGTGGAAAAGCTTGTGCCGTCAAAAATTCTGGACGATCGTCCACTACAACGCAATAAAACGATAAATAGTTTAAAATAGGTACCAATGCGCGTGCGACATGACCACTTCCAAAAATATACACTTTCCCTACTTGGAGGATCGCTTCTGTTAAAAAAGTTGTTTCCTCTTTTTGCACACAATGGATACCTTTAGGTAGCAAACTTAATTCCCCCTCCCAAGAAGTGGAACCAATCAATTCGCCTGTTTCACTATAAAAGGATACTTTTCCTAAATTGTTTTGATCTAGTTCAGTCATTAACCAACCTTGTTGATTATTTTGAAAATGCGTTTCTATGGACTCACACAACTCTTTTAAAAATGGCGTTTCCCATGAAAGATAATGGAAAAAAATCGTGACATTTCCGCCACAGACCATGCCTAAATCAGCAATATTATTCGGTGCTAAAATAAATTGACGTTGTGCATTTTCTTTCTCAATAAGTAGCTTTTTTGCCACTTGTTCAGCCTGAAATTCAACCGCCCCACCACCAACAGTTCCGGCTATTCTACCTTCGGCGGAAACCAGCATTCTAGCCCCTTGACTTCGTGGTGTAGATCCTGAACTTGTACCAATCGTTAATAACATCGTGTCTTGCTTTTCCAATATTGCCTGTTTCAAACGCTGAAATACTTCTCTCATTTCAGTTCCTCCGATACTACATCCTGTTCTTTAAATATTTCTTCAAAGCATGCCTCTACCTGTTGATACACTTTTTTCTCAAATAAAAGATATTGATCAATCAATTCTTTTCCTTGGTCCGTAACAATTGACCCGCCACCATTACAACCACCAACACTTTTGATAATTAATGGAAAAGATAGCTCTTCTTCAGCTACCCGCACAATCCGCCATGCCTTATTATAAGACATTTTCATCTCTTTTGCCGCTAAGTTTAGTGAACCAGTTTGCTGAATTTTTTGTAAAACTTCGACAACGCCAGGACCAAAAAAGTTCCGATCTGTTTTTAATTTTAAGTTTAGGGAATACGTAAACATCTTCTCCTCCTTTATTCGTTCATTTTTTTATAGATAACGTAAGGGAAAAAGGATACGAAAGCTTACTCACTTTCGTATCAAAAAAAACAATCTTCACTCAAGTGCTACGCGCTTTTTTGGTTTTAAAATGACATTTAAAAGGACTGCTACCAAAGTGGTTAAGATAACTTCCGAATTACCGAAAATCGTTGTTACCCAAGTTGGAAAACCAGCTAAGCTTCCAGTAGACAATGTGACACCAATTCCAAATGCTAGAGCTGTTCCGACAACCCCAGTATTTCGAGGAGTCATTTCCTGCGAAGCAATCATCCGAATACCTGTCATAGAAATAGAAGCAAAAACTGAAATCGTTGCACCACCAATTACCGCGTAAGGAATCGTAGTTAATAATGCAGCTACTTTCGGAACAAAACCAGCAATTAATAATATAACTGAAGCGAAAACCAGAACATATTTATTAATCACTTTTGTTACCGTAACCAGACCAACATTTTGCCCAAAAGTTGCCACTGGGATTGATCCAAATAAACTGCCAATAAAGTTAGTGAAACCACTCCCCATAATTCCGCCAGATAATTCTTCATCCGTTGCATCCCGATCCATTGCCCCAACCGTTGTTGCTGTAAATTGACCGATGGCTTGAACAGCATCAACAATAAACATCACCACAAGCGTAAAGATTGGTACCAATTGAAAATCCAGTCCAAAGTGAAACGGGGTAATTACCTGAACGATTTTAGCATTTTGAACTGGCTCAAAACTAACCATCCCTAAAGCTAAAGAAATCAAATAGCCAATAACCATTCCGTTTAAAATTGCGGATAACTTCAAAAATCCTTTTGCAAAATAATTGAAGTAAAAGACAATCGCAAAGGTTAATAATGCAACTAACCAATTCCGGGCTGAACCAAAATCAGCACTACCAGCTCCTCCTGCCATATACTTAATCGCAACTGGAAACAGGGATAGTCCAATACTTAAAATAACCGTTCCCGTTACTAAAGGCGGAAACAACACACGGATTTTTTTAATGAACAAACCAACAATAATAACAAGAATACTGCCAACTAATTGGGAACCAAAAATTGCTGCAATCCCAAAATCAGCTCCGATGGCCATCAAAATCGGTACATACGCAAAACTTGCCCCCATCATAACTGGTAACCGTGAACCCACTTTTCCAAAAATAGGGAAAAGTTGAATTAACGTTGCAACTGCTGAAAAAATCAATGATGTTTGAATCAAAATAGTCGTATCACTAGGACTTAATTGGCAAACTTTGGCAATCATGATTCCCGGTGTGACAATCCCTACTACTGCTGCGACAACGTGTTGCAATCCCATCGGAATTGCTTCAGAAATTGATAGTTTCGCATCATATTCAAATAATGCTTGCTCTTTTTTTTCATTCATAGGATCGTTTCCTTCTTCTTTTTATTCTAAAAGGATTGTTCCCCTTAATCAGTAAAGAATGCAATCCTTTTTCCCTCAGAAACATCTTAAAAATTATCCTTTGACAGCAACTGCTTCAATTTCAAATAAACCATCTTTTGGCAACTTGGCTACTTCTACACAAGAACGTGCAGGCAAAACTTCTGAAAAGTAATTCCCATAGATTTCGTTAATTTTGCTAAAATCAGACATATGTTGTAAAAACACCGTTGTTTTCACAACATTATCATAGGTCATCTCGACCTCTTTTAAAATCGAACCTAAATTGATAAAAGCTTGTTTTGCTTGTTCTTCCACTGTAGTCTTCATTTCGCCCGATTGCGGATCTAATCCTAGTTGTCCAGAAATGTACAACGTATTTCCCGCTAAGACAGAATGTGAATAAGGTCCTACAGCAGCTGGTGCCTGTGCAGAATTAATCATTTTGTTTGTCATCGTTTTCCTCCATTCTATGATTCTTTATTTTCAATTAAAGTCCCTGTTTTTCCAGATAATCCTTCTTTGGCTTTTTCTAATAACGTAATCAATGTTTTTCGACCTGGCTTAGATTCAGCAAACTTAATCGCTGCTTCAACTTTTGGTAACATTGAACCTGGAGCAAACTGACCTTCTTGCGCATATTGTTTCATTTTTTCTGTTGAAACATTCCCTAAGGCTTCTTGATTTTCTTTACCAAAATTAATACAAACTTTTTCAACTGCTGTTAAAATCACGAGCAGATCAGCATCCACTTGTTCAGCCAGTCGTTCACTACAAAAATCTTTGTCGATGACTGCATTGACACCTTTTAGTCGGTTCCCTTCTTGAATGACTGGGATGCCACCACCGCCGCCAGCAATGACTGTTTGGCCAGCATCAACCAATGTTTGAATCGTGAGAAGTTCGACAATATTTTTTGGTTTAGGAGAAGCGACGACTTGGCGATAACCACGGCCAGCATCTTCCATCACTTGTATATTTTTTTCTTTGACTAATTGTTCTGCTTCTTCTTTTGTCATGAAGCGGCCAATTGGTTTCGTTGGTTTTTTGAACGCCGGATCATTTTCATCCACGACCACTTGAGTGACTATGGTGGTGACGGCTTTACTTATATTTCGCTGACGCAACTCTTCTTGTAGCGCATTCTCTAAATCATAGCCAATGTAACTTTGACTCATGGCTACGCACATGGATAACGGAACAACTGGATATTGTGGATTATTAAAGGAAAATTCTTCCATAGCTAATTGAATCATCCCCACTTGAGGACCATTGCCATGAGATAAAATAACTTCATATCCTGCTTCAATCAAATCTGCAATCGCTTTGGAGGTCTGTTTTACGGCAGTCATCTGCTCCGTCAAATTATTTCCTAAAGCATTGCCACCTAAAGCTACTACGACGCGTTTGCCCATTGCTTCACCTCATTTTCTGTTTTATAAAAAGGACGATGCTTTTTCTTTTTCACAACGAGTTTTCGTATTAACTGTCTGTTGTCGTTGCATGAAGTCAACGCACATGACTAAGCGTTCTTGACTCGAGACAATCACACATTCATGAATAGACTTGGGAAGGTCTTATTTGTTCATGTTGAAGAGGCAACTTCTAATGATTCATTGTGTAAAGAAAAAGCATCTGTCTTCATGCCAAATTCATTATTTTACTTCTCTTGGTGTCGCTTTATCCGCTAAGTCTGTTAAGGTTTTTTGCGGATTTTTTACTTTACTTAAGAAAATCATAGCCGCAATAACATACGGTTTGTAGCTAGCTTCTTTGTAAAGTTCGACCCGATAACGATCGAAAACAGAAGCTTCCACTTCACCTTCTTCACAACTTACACCAGTAATATCAGCTGGTAGACAATGCATATACAAAGCTTTGCCGTCTTTTGTTGTTTTCATCAATTCTTCTGTACATTCCCAATCTTTGTGCTTTTTATTTTGAGAAAGTAATTCTTGTTCTAATTGATCAATTCCTGCTTGGTCACCATTGCCATATAATTCAGTTCGCTTTTCCATTGCCGCAAAAGGTGCCCAGCTTTTCGGATAAACAACATCCGCATCTTTGAATGCTTCTGCCATACTATTCGTTTTAGTAAAGTTTCCACCAAATTCTGCTGCATTTTTCTTCGCAACTTCTTCTACTTCTGGCATAATTTCATAACCTTCTGGATGTGCTAAGACGACATCCATTCCTAAACGGGTCATTAGACCAACAATTCCTTGAGGAACAGATAATGGTTTTCCATAAGATGGTGAATACGCCCAAGTCATGGCAACTTTTTTCCCTTTCAGGTTTTCAATACCACCAAATTCATGAATTAAATGCAACGCATCCGCCATTGCTTGCGTCGGATGGTCAATATCACATTGTAAATTCACTAACGTTGGGCGTTGTTCTAATACCCCATCTTTATATCCTTCTTGGACAGATTCTGATACTTCGTGCATGTAAGCATTGCCTTTACCAATGTACATGTCATCACGAATACCAATGATATCAGCCATAAAAGAAATCATGTTTGCTGTCTCACGAACAGTTTCTCCGTGAGAAATTTGACTTTTTCCTTCGTCTAAATCTTGAACTTCTAAGCCCAAAAGATTACACGCTGAAGCGAAACTAAAACGTGTTCTTGTAGAGTTGTCTCGGAATAAAGAAATCCCCAAGCCACTATCAAAGATTTTAGTTGAAATATTATTTTCTCTTAAATAGCGTAATGTATCGGCAACTGTGAAAACAGCTTCTAATTCATCTCTTGTTTTTTCCCAAGTTAGGAAAAAGTCATTTTCGTACATTTTTTCAAATTCTAATTTATCTAATTTCTCAATATATTCTTTAAACGTTTCCATTCCATCTGCTCCTTTTTGCTTATCTAATAATCCTTTACTTAACCACAATAGACCGTTGGTAATGCCGCATAAACGGCTGCACAACGAACCAAATCATCTTTCCAAGTTTTTTCATTTGGTGCATGTGCTTGTGCTTCCGCCCCTGGCCCAAAACCAATACAAGGAATGCCATTACGCCCCATAATTGAAACGCCATTTGTTGAGAAGGTCCACTTATCTAACAATGGGCGTTCTTCACGCATTTCCACTGTTTCTACAGAGCCTTTCCGTGTTTCTCCATAGAGATTTTTATGCGTTTCCATCAAGGCTTTTGTTACATCATGATTTTCTGGAATGACCCACGTTGGGAAATAACATTCAATTTCATAAGTTAAATCAGTATAAGAAGGACGATCATAGTTGTACATTGAAACCGTCACATCATCTCCATATTTTTTAACAGCTGGTAAATTGCGAATTTCTTCCAAACAACTTTCCCAAGTTTCTCCAGCAGTCATTCGACGGTCTAGTGAAACGGTACAGCCATCCGCAACAGCACACCGACTTGGTGAAGAATGGAAAATTTGCGAAACAGTCACCGTACCACGTCCTAAGAAACGGGCTTCTTGCCACTCTGGATTGTACTTAGGATCTAACATACGAACTAAACCACGAATCGCTGTGCTTTCTGTATCTCCATTGTTGTTTAAGGCACGAACATCTTGTAAGATATCCGCCATTTTGTAAATGGCATTATCTCCACGTTCTGGTGCTGAGCCATGACACGAAACGCCTTTGACGTCAACTTTAATTTCCATTCGGCCTCGTTGACCACGATAAATCCCACCATCTGTTGGCTCTGTTGAAACAACAAATTCTGGACGGATACCGTCTTCTTTGATAATGTACTGCCAGCATAAACCGTCACAGTCTTCTTCTTGGACAGTAACTGTTACTAAAGCAGTGTATTTTTCTGATAATAGACCTAAATCTTTCATGATTTTAGCGCCATAAATAGCCGAAACAATCCCGCCTTCTTGGTCAGACGTACCGCGACCACCGATCTCAGTTTCTGTTTCATAGCCATCGTAAGGATCAAATTTCCAGTTACTCATTTCACCAATTCCGACAGTATCCATGTGCCCATCAAAAGCAATTAATTTTTCACCAGACCCCATATAACCAAGTAAATTCCCTTGAGGATCAATGTCAATTTTATCGAAACCTAATTTTTCCATTTCGGCTTTTGCTCGCGCAATTTTGTTGCCTTCTTCTGCACTTTCTCCTGGAATTTTGACAAGGTCTCTTAAAAATTTGACCATATCTTCTCTGTAACCTTCTGCTGCTGCATTTACTGCATTAAAATCCATTCCTTTTACCTCCATAAAATTTTTTTATAATTGTCTGGATCAGTGTCCCCTTCGGTAGAAAACATTAAAACGTTTGACGTCTCATCCAGTTGCAATGCCTCACGTAATTCTTGATAGTCGGGATCTTGCATCACTGTAGCTACTAAGCCCATTGCTACTGCCCCAGATTCGCCTGATACAACTTGCGGATCCCCTTTTAATGGCGCGCCCAACATACGCATTCCTTTTTCAGAAACCCAATCTGGTGCTGAAACAAAGAAGGATGTATGATTTTTTAGAATATCAAAAGAAATCGTATTAGGTTCTCCACATGCTAGGCCAGCCATAATTGTCTGTAAATCACCATCGACAAAGCGAATTTCTCCGTCTTTTTTAATTGCTGATTGATATAAACAGTCAGCCGCCTGTGCCTCAACTACGACCATAATCGGTGGGTTTTCTGGAAAAGCATTAGCAAAATAACCAATCACCGCCCCAGCTAAACTGCCGACACCAGCTTGAACAAAAACATGACTAGGTCGTTCAGAGCCAAATTTTCTTAATTGTTGAGAGGCTTCTAACGCCATCGTTCCGTATCCTTGCATAATCCAAGTCGGAATTTTTTCATATCCGTCCCAAGCGGTGTCTTGAACCATGACACCGTTTTCAGTTTCTTCGGCCATTTTATTAGCCATTCGTACACATTCATCGTAATTAACTTCTTCAATTGTGACGGTTGCGCCTTCTTTTTCAATATTTTCTTTTCTCGTCTGTGTTGAACCCTTCGGCATGAGTACAACTGATTTTTGGCCTAATTTATTCGCAGCCCAAGCGACTCCTCGTCCATGGTTACCATCAGTTGCTGTAAAAAACGTAGCTTGTCCAAAAGCTGATCGTAATTGATCAGAAGTTAATTCATCATATGTTAGTTCCGAAACATCTTTCTTTAATTTTTCGGCAATATAGTTAGCCATGGCAAAAGAACCACCTAAGACTTTAAAAGCATTTAAACCAAAGCGATAAGATTCATCTTTAACAAAGAAATCATTTAACCCCAGATAAGCGGCCATATGATTCAATTCTGCTAATGGTGTTTCTGAATACTGTGGAAAACTTTTGTGAAAAGCCAAAGCTTTCTCAATTTTTTCTTTAGACATCAGAGGTAAGTACTTATCCTCCGTCTTCGGCATTTCATTTGCTGTCCATTTAATTTTTTCCAAAAATACTTCTCCTCCTTCTATTTTTAAGTTGCTTTACGAAAAACAAATTTTCCTTGATTTGCCAAGATGACTTGCCCAGCTTCAGCAACTTTTTGACCTCTTAAATAAACCATTCGAGCCTGTCCTTGTGTTTCAAATCCTTCATACGGCGTATAGTCGACATTTTGTAACTGCGTTCTCGCAGCAATCACGCCGGTTGTTCTAGGATCCCAAACAACTAAATCGGCATCACTGCCTTCTTGCACCACACCTTTTTGTGGATACATCGAGAATTGTTTAGCAATATTTTCAGAAAGCAAAGCAACCATTTTTTCCAAGGTGATTCGGCCCTTCGCCACACCTTCCGTGTAAATTAATTCTGGTCTCGTTTCAACACCTGGCATCCCATTGGGAATTTTACTAAAATCATCTTTGCCAACTGTTTTTTGTCCGTGAAAATTAAAGCTGCAGTGATCTGTCGATATTGTATTGATTGCCCCCTCTTTAATCCCTTGCCACAAAGCCTGTTGATCCTCTCGTTTGCGTAGTGGCGGTGAGCAGACATATTTTGCTGCTTCAAAATTAGGCGCATCGTACAAGTGATCATCTAGTAAAAGATATTGAGGGCAAGTTTCTACATAAACTGATTGTCCTCTTTGACGAGCCCGTTCCACCGCTTCTAATGATCGTTTTGTGCTTAAATGCACAATGTTAACCGACAAATCAGCCATTTCCGCTATCATCAAATATCTTGCTACCGCTTCTGCTTCAACAGCCGCCGGTCTTGATAACGGATGATAGTGCGGGGTTAGCTTTCCTTGAGAAACATATGATTGGATTAATTCATCTACTAAATCACCATTTTCACAATGAACGCCTAACATTCCATTAACTTTTTTTATTTCCTTCATCGCTTCAAAAATTTCCGCATCTGTGGTCCGCAAATTATCATAAGCCATATACATTTTGAAGGAAGTAATACCTGCAGCAATCATTTCCTGAATTTCAGCAGCTATCGTTGGTTTCCATTCAATCATGGACATATGGTAAGTATAATCACATGAACTCTTGCCTTCAGCCAATTGATTCCAAGTAGCTAAACAGTCTTTCAATGAGCCGCCTTTATTAGGTGTAGCCATATCAATAACCGTAGTCGTACCTTTGGCCACCGCCGCTTGGCTTCCAGTGGTAAAGTTATCCGCCGTACTTAACGAACCTTTGCCATTATTTAATTCCAGATGCGTATGCGCATCAATAAAGCCTGGTAATACATAACACCCCGTAACATCCTCAATCTGAGAATTTTCTACTGGTAAATTTGCCCCCATCTCTACAATTTGCTCGCCGTCAATTCGAATATCCAATTGACGACGATTATATGCAGATACGACGGTTCCACCTTTGAGCAGAATAGACATTTATTTATCCCCCAGTCGTAAATTTCCTTTTATGCTTGCATACAATAAGCATATTCTTCAATCATAGTTACCATTAATGCGATTAAATCTTCTGGTACATCTAATCCTTGATCTGTTAATTGAATCGTTGACACCGTTCCCCATAGACGCAGTAAACAAATTTTATCCACAGGATTTTGAACATAGAAACCTGAATTAGTACTGTCATAAAAATCAGCTTCACTGTTAAATAAGGTAAATTTGTCTTTGTAAGGGGCACTTGCATAAGGGCAAAATGTTTCACAGTTGCCACATTCGTTACACATCCGATCAACATGAACAATTTGTGGTTTTCCTTCGACGTACACAACAATATTTGCTCGGTTTGGACAGACATCCATACAAGATTCACAAATTGTGGAGCATTCTAAGCAACGACTAGCTTGACTACAAGACATCTCGTCTGTCACAAGGATACCCCGTTTGTTTCTAACAAATGCGACATCACTATTTAAATTATCTTTTTCATAGTGATGATTGTGGACAAGACAAATATTATTGGCCGCTTTGGTTGCATCAGCGATTGCTTCAACAATTGTGGCTGGTCCTAAATTAGCGTCACCAATGACATAGACGCCTGGTATATTTGTTTCCAATGTTTCTTGATTTGAAACGACTTTCCCATAGTTGTCTGTGTGAATGCCTAATGCTTGGTAAAATTCTGTATCTACTTTTTCACCAACAGCGGCAATCACTGTATCAGCAGGAATATCAATCATTTCTCCTGTACCAATCGGACGACGGCGTCCAGAAGCATCTCGTTCACCTAGGACCATTTTTTCACAAGTTAATTGTTGATTTTCATGTTTAATTGGCGAAAGTAATTCTAAAAAGTCAACGCCATCTTCTAAGGCTAAATAAAGTTCTTCTTCATCTGCTGGCATATTGCGTTTATTCCGACGATAAACCACTGAGACTTTTTTAACACCAGGTAATGTTGTGGCTGCACGAGCACAGTCCATAGCTGTATTTCCGCCACCAACGACGACAATCTGTTCTCCGTAAGGATTAATCGTTGGATTTTCTCGGTTTGCTTTTAAAAATTCTAACGAGTTCAATGCCCGACCAGATTCTAAACGAAGGACCCCATGTTTCCATGCACCAATGGCATAAATAACATTCGTATAGCCTTGGTTTTTCAATTCCGCCAATGATGGCGCCTCTTGTCCTGTAAGGAATTCAGCTCCCATAAATTCCGCTAACTGAACGTCTTTTTGAACAGATTCCATAGAAATTCGAAATTCTGGTACAATCTGGCTACAAACGCCCCCAATTGTCTTGGATTTTTCAAACACAGTAACAGGCATGCCTTCACGTGCTAATAAATACCCAGCAGAGATCCCTGCAGGACCTCCACCCACAACAGCTGTTTTAGGTGCATTTTCTTTTGGCTGTGGCTTTTCTAGTGTCGTCAATAATTCATCATAAGCATGTTCAGCTGCTTCTAACTTCACTTCCCGAATATGAATAGATTCTTCATAAAATTGACGTGTACATTTAGTCATACAAGGATGTGCACAAATGGTTCCAGTAATAAAAGGCAATGGATTTTTATCGACAATTACTTGCAAGGCCTTTAAATAATTACCTTCACTTACATAACGAAGGTAAGCAGGAATATCCTGATTGATTGGACAACCACCGTCACTTCGACAAGGAGCAATATAACAATCTGTTAACGGAACTGTTTTTCTTAGTTTGGTACTTTCTGGTAATTTAATTGATTTTTGGTAACGCGCTTGTGTTTTAGCTTTCTCAACAACTTGGGCTAATTTATCCAAGTTGACATGAACCATCTGAGGATATTCTGCTGCGCTTAATACATTAGCAACTTGATTCATTCGTTGATAGCCACCAGGTTTCAATAGCGTCGTTGCCATAGTGATTGGCCAAATCCCAGCATCAAATATTTCTTTACTATTGAAAATATCTGCACCGCCAGAATAAGAAATTTGTAGTTTCCCATCAAATGCTTCTGATAATTTTTGTGCCAATGAAATACTAAGAGGAAATAGCGAACGTCCTGACATGTACATTTCATCACCAGGTAATTCATTTGCTGCAATCGTTACTGGGAAAGTGTTCGTAATTTTAACTCCGAAGCTTAGATTTTTACTATTAGCTAATAATTGCAGACGTTGTAACATCGGTACTGCTTCTTCAAATTGTAAATCTTCTTTAAAATGGTGATCGTCAAAAACCATATAATCAAACCCTAGCTCATCCATCGTTTGACGCGCATATTCATAACCTAACATGGTTGGATTACATTTAATAAAAGAATGGAGCCCTTTTTCACTTAATAAATAGGCCGCAATTCGTTCAATTTCGTCTGATGGACAACCGTGTAAAGTCGACAGCGTAATAGAATGACAGACTTTAGGACTAATTGCTTCGATATATAAGTCATCTACTTTTTTAAAATAAGATAGATATTTTTTGGCAGCTGCTTGGCATTCCGCCCAAATCGGCGTTCCTTCTGCGTTCTGCATTTCGTTAATATAACGATCAATTTTTGGTGATTGAATCCCTGCCAAATCATAGCCAACACTCATATTAAAAATGAAACCATTCGGGTCACCTAGCTCGAACTCTTTACTAAGTAACTTCAAAACGAACCATGCTTTGACGTATTCATCATAAGCTTGGGGAACGCGCAATTCTGTGGACCACTCAACGTTGTAACATTCATCTGCTGCTGCGATACATGGTTTACTCACAGGTAAATCTTCTCCATCCAGTATCTGGACTGTCTTAACTTCAAAAAAACGAGAACCTGTTAAATAGGCCGCAATAATATTTTGTGCTAATTGTGTATGAGGACCTGCTGCTGGACCACAAGGGGTTTCCATTTTTTCTCCAAATAACGAAATCGTTTTTGTAGGATCCGCATGATAAAATTTACGAATGCCAAAAATTGTGCCATCTTGTTGATACTCACTAAAAATCCAATTTAATAAAGCCTCAATTGAGATGGGATGCATAATATCACTCATTAACGTCACTCCTTTTATTTATAATGAAAGCTATTGATTTACTCGTTTCCAGAAAGATTGTGCTTGCGTTTGCGCATCATGCCAAACTTTCTCTTCATCAATTCCTTGAACTTCACGATTACGCATCCGAATTTCTCCATTAATCACCGTGTCAGTGACCATCCCACCATTCATGCCGAATAAAATGTGCATGTTATAATTCTCTTTTGTCATTGGTGTCGGGCCATGATAATCAACAATAATGACGTCTGCTGCTGCATTAGGTTCTAAAACGCCTAGCTTTGTTTTAAAATAGCGATTAGCCATTTGCGGATTATTATCAAACAGCATTGTGGGAATTTCTGCCCAAGCCGCATTTGGATCAGCTAAATGATGTTTGTGGATAACATTTCCTACCTTATAGGATTCCGTCACATCATTCGTATAACCATCTGTGCCAAGACCCATCAAAATACCATACTCATTAAACATGCGCATCGCAGGTGGGCAACCGACCGCATTCCCCATATTCGACTCTGGATTCGTGACCACCATTGTGTCTGTATCTCTTAGTAATTCCATCTCATGAGGTCCAATATGGATGCAATGGCCTGCCATTGTCTGTTTTCCTAAAATCCCTAAATCAAATAATCGGTTCACAATCGGCTTCCCATATTTTTTCAAAGAATCATGAACATCGGCTAAATCCTCTGCAATATGAATATGATAACCAATCCCATCTGGCGTATTGGCTGCACATAATTCTAAAGAAGCATCTGATAAAGTAAATGCTGCATGCATCCCCATCATCGCTTTTTGCATATCATCATTTCTTAAGGAACTGGCTTTAATAAAGGCGGCATTTTCTTGAACTGCTTCCCGCATTTTCTGCTCACCATCGCGATCAGAAACTTCATAACAAAGGCAGGTCCGAATCCCTAACTCGTCCGCTGCATTAGATAATTGGGTTAAACTCCCTGTAATTTCTCCGTAACTAGCATGATGATCAAAGACAGTTGTAACGCCGTTGCGAATACTATCTAAATAAGCAACCTTACCACTTTGATAAGTGTCTTCTAATGTCAAGGCACGATCAATTCGCCACCATTGATCTACCAAAATATCCATGAAATTTTTAGGATGATAATTCGTTAAACTTAACCCACGTGCAAAGGTACTATAAATATGATTGTGCATGTTAATAAAGCCTGGCATAATCACTCCACCTTTAGCATCAATAAATGTCGCTTCTGGATAAGCTTGTTTTAATTCTTCTGTTGTTCCGACTTGTTTCACAACTTGACCATCAATCGCCACACACCCATTTTCAAAAAAATGATTCTGCGCATCCCGAGTGATTAAACGCCCATTTCCAATTAATAACATGTATTCTCCTCCTATTTTCCAACCTATTCCCCACATTTAGCAAACGCTTACAAATCAATCGCTCAATCATTCACGAATATAGCTTGTCTAGCTTTTCTAATCTATATTTCCTACGAAAAGCATTTGAAGCGCTTGCATTTTTTTACTAACGAACTCATTAACTTGATTAAAGTATATCACCTTACCTTAAAAAAAACAATGCTACCTAAAAAATATTTTTTAGAATTTTGACAGCCGTTATCTTGTATTATTATTTTTATCATGCTATCATTATTTTTCAGAACAGGTAGTACGCGACATTAAAGGATTTAGCCCTGCCTATTCCATTTAAAAATATTATGTTAAATTTGACACAATCTTATAAAAACTGTTTGTGCCAGGCACATTAGAAAGGAGCTTATTTATGTTATCCGACGAAAAACTTACTTTTTTAACACAAATTGCTAAAGGTTTAGCTGGTCAATTTGGGGAAAACTGCGAAGTCGTTATCCACCAAATCAATGAAGACAATATTAACAACTCTATTGTTTCCATTGAAAATGGTCATGTCTCTTCTCGTCATCTGGGCGATGGACCTTCTCAAGTAGTCTTAGAAGCCTTAAAAAAAGACCCTAGTGAGTTGAATGATCATATTAACTATCTAACCCGTACCCATGATGGTCGTATTTTAAAATCTAGTACAATGTATTTTAAAGATGAGAATGGTCAACTCGATGGTATTTTTGCTATTAACTACGACATCACTACATTGATTGCTGCAGAGTCAAACTTAAAATCTTTGATTTCCACTGCAGAACCTGAAGAAGATAAAGACCCTGATTACATTCCTCAGGATGTTAATGAGTTGTTAGACGATTTAATTCATGAATCAGTCAAATTAGTTGGTAAGCCGGTCCCATTAATGACGAAGGACGATAAAATCAAGTGTATTCAATTTTTAAACAATAAAGGCGCCTTCTTAGTCACTAAATCTGGGGACAAAGTTTCTAACTTCTTCAATATTTCTAAATATACGCTATACAGTTATATTGATGCGAAATAAAAATGGAAATCGATGGACGATTTGTTGTTAAGACAAGTCGTCTATTCTCTTTTTTCCTTCACTATTCTACTTTTTCTAAAAGACTTTTTAAATAATAGTAAGAAAAAGTAAAAGGAATTAATTTTTTATTTTAGTTATGGTATGATAGATTGAGTTTAATTTAAAATAACGAAAAATTAAAGATATAGAAATTGGGGGACAACAAATGGGGATTCGAAGTCATTTAGCAATTGCTGCAGGAAAAACTTCGCAATGGGTTTTACAAACATTTTTTAAAGGCGGCAGTAGCTACCCAGGGAAATTAGCCCTAAAAATCGATCCTAAAATTTTAGATACATTGGCAAAAGACTATGAAATTGTCGTAGTCACTGGAACGAACGGCAAAACATTGACAACTGCTTTAACTGTTAACATTTTACGCCAAGAATTTGATGAGGTATTAACAAATCCAACGGGTGCTAACATGGAGCAAGGAATTGTCTCTACTTTTTTAAATGCCAAGGCGAAAAAAGGACAAAAGAAATTTGCGGTGTTAGAAATTGATGAAGCAAGTTTAAGCCGTGTCACTAAATATATTCAACCAAAATTATTTGTTTTTACGAATATTTTCCGCGACCAAATGGATCGCTATGGTGAAATTTATACGACGTATCGCTTAATTATGGAAGGCGCCGCTGCTGCTCCTGAAGCAACTATTTTGTGCAATGGTGATTCGCCAATTTTTAATTCAAAAGAAACTGTAAATCCTCGCAAATACTATGGATTTAATCATTTACCACCGAAAGAGCAATTGGCTCATTACAATACAGATGGGGTTTTATGTCCAAAATGTAATCATATTCTTCATTATAAAATGATTACGTATGCTAATTTAGGTGATTACTATTGCCCAAATTGTGGCTTCAAACGCCCTGAATTGGATGTGCAGTTAACGGAAATGGTCCGGATGGATAATACATCTGCTGATTTTGTGATTGATGGCGAAGAATACGGCATTGCTGTTGGTGGGATGTATAATGTTTATAATGCGCTAGCGGCCACAGCGGTAGCAGAATATTATCAGGTGGCACCAGATAAAATCCGAGCAGGTTTAGCTTATGATGAAAAAGTTTTTGGGCGTCAAGAAACCATTAAAGTTAGCGATAAAGAATGTACGTTAGTTTTAGTAAAAAATCCCGTTGGTTTAAATCAGGTCATTGATATGATGGGCTTAGCCCCTTACTCTTTCTCGCTGGTTTCATTATTAAATGCCAATTATGCAGATGGAATTGATGTCAGTTGGATTTGGGATGGTAATCATGAAGCCTTTGCTGATATGGACATTCCAAAAGTAATTGCTGGCGGTGATCGCCATGAAGATATGGCCTTGCGTTTAAAAGTTGCGGGTATTCCTGAAGAAAAATTACTAGAAATTGCTGATTTAGAGCAAGTAATTTCAGAAATTAAAACGTTGCCGACAGATCATGTCTATATTTTGGCAACCTATACTGCTGTTTTGCAATTAAGAAAATCATTAACAGCCCAAGGGTATATTCAAGGGGGAATGAATGGTGTCTAAAGAATTAGTCGTTTGTCATTTATATGGCAACTTATTAAATACTTACGGAGATAACGGAAATTTATTGATGCTTAAATATTTAACCGAAAAAATGGGCGTTACCTTCCGATCAGAAATTATTAGTATCTACGAACCGTTTGATCCCGAAAAATATGATTTAGTCTTTGTTGGTGGCGGTCAAGACTTTGAGCAACTGATCATCTCAGAAGACATTCAGAATAAAAAAGAAGCTTTGACTTCTTATATTGAAAATGACGGCGTCTTGTTAGCTATCTGTGGTGGTTATCAACTTCTAGGACATTACTATGTCGGCGCACAAGGCGAAAAAATTAAAGGAATCGGTGCATTAGATCATTACACTTTGAGCCAAGACAACAATCGTTTCATTGGTGATATCGAAATTTATAATGAAGAATTCGACGAAACGTATTATGGTTTTGAGAATCATAATGGCATGACTTTTTTAGGCGAAGGTGAACGACCTTTAGGAACAGTCAAACAAGGCAAAGGCAATAACGGTCAAGATAATGGCGAAGGCGTTGTCTATAAAAATGTGTTTGGCTCCTACTTCCACGGTCCAATCTTAGCACGCAACAAAAATCTAGGGATTCGGTTAATTCGGACCGCTTTAGAGAAAAAATATGGTGAACCGATCGCTATTCCTGAAACGCTTTATAAATAAAAGAAGAATCTAGTTCCTACATATAGGACTAGATTCTTTTTCATTTCTCCGACAACTATTTACATCTTTACAAAATATAGTAAGATAAAGAGGTGCATTTAAAATCGAGAATTTCTCGGACTGGTTCGGAAACTTCCCAGAATAAAAAACTAAGTATCTCTCAATACTAACTCAAGTCATAGCTTTTTTAACAAGAGTTATCATTTGCAGTTAACGAAAAAGGAGGATTGGAAAAAATGCAAAAAGTAATTATTGATTGTGATCCTGGAATTGATGACACGCTTGCTCTCTTGTATGCACTTGCTTCACCAGAGCTAGATGTCCAAGCGATTACAGTTGTTTGCGGAAACGTCCCTGTGGAGATTGGCGTGGAAAATGTTTTTAAATGTTTGGAAAAAGTTAATCGCTTAGATATTCCTGTCTACCAAGGGGCTGCTAGCCCTTTAAAACGGCCATTTGTTAGTGCACAAGATACACATGGCATGGATGGTTTAGGTGAAACATATTTCCCCAGAACTAGCAAAATTCAAGCACAAGCACTTTCCGCTGCTGACTATTTAGCACAAACCTTTCAACAAGCTACCGATTGCTCAATCATTGCCCTTGGTCCTTTAACAAATATTGCTTTGGCTTTAAAAAAAGAACCTCTTCTGGGGCGAAATCTTCAACGTTTTGTCTCAATGGGTGGTACCTTTAAAAGCCACGGCAATTGCTCTCCTGTTGCAGAATTTAATTATTGGTGTGATCCTGATGCAGCAGCTTGGGTTTTTGAGGAATTAGGTGCAAAAATCGAGATGGTCGGCTTAGATGTCACACGAGAAATTGTTTTTACACCAACAATTCTCAATTATTGTCAACGACTCAACCCCAAAATGGGGAATTACCTCGCTGAGATTACTCAATTTTATTTTGATTTTCATTGGAAATATGAACGTATTTTAGGGTGTGTTATCAACGATCCCTTAGCGGTTGCTTATTTTATTGATCCTACGCTCTGCCAAGGCTTTTCCAGTTACGGACAAATTGTTCCTGACGGCATTGCTATGGGGCAATCAATGATCGATCAATATCATTTCCAGCAGCAACCAGCTAATTGTCATGTCTTGACTACGGTTGATAGTCAACAGTTTTTCGTGAAGTTTCTATCCATTCTTTTAAATGTACAAATAGATGAGATCGAAAGAGATTTCAAAAATTTAAGGATGGGACAACCATGAAAAAAATAACACCACGAATCATTACAATTATCGCTTTTAGTGTTGCTTTAAATTACCTTGGCAGTACCATTGCGTTACTCCTTCGTTTACCAATTTATCTTGATAGTGCGGGAACTATTTTTACAGGTGCGTTATTAGGCCCACTCTTTGGCGCACTGACAGGTATTTTAACAAGTCTACTAACTGGATTGACAACGGATATCTTTTCTCTGTATTATTCACCTGTCCAACTCTGCACAGGAATTTTAGCAGGTTTGCTCCTTCATCAGCAGTTAAAAGTAACCAAATTACCATTTAAAACGTTGTGGTTAACGATACCAGGAACAGTGATTTCTTCCTTAATCACAGTTTGTTTATTTGGTGGAATTACTTCTGCTGGCTCTAGCATAATTGTCCAATTTTTATATGGTTTAGGCTTAAATCAGTTAGCAAGCGTCCTGTTGGTTCAATTGATAACAGATTACGGGGATCGTCTGCTATCAGTCATCATCGTCACAGCTGTTATCGCTGCCTTACCTAAACGTTCCTTTATAACAAAATAAACTGTTTTAATGCCAAAAAATGAGGAAATCATCTGTTGATGATCTCCTCATTTTTTTAGCGACTGCCAGGTTCTGAAGCTATAATCGTTAAATCACCTTCAAAACGCCAGCTCGGAATATCTGTTGGAAAGATAAAGCTATCGCCTTTTTTCAAATCAAAAGTAGCCACATCTGCTTTTGTAGCATCTTCTGTAATCAATCGACCCACACCTTCAATAACTGTTGCTAATGTATAAGGTGCTTGTTTTTTGACTTTTAGAATCCCACTGACACGCCACTCATAGACATTAAAGAAATCTGTTTTTACATAAGTAACAATGCTTGATTGTCCTTGATTTTCTTGTTGAATAGAGAGGTCAGGATCCTTCGCCGGAACGGTTGTCACATCAATGGATTGTTGAATATGCAATTCCCGGGTCTTTCCTTGATCATCTGTTCGATCATAATCATAAACCCGATACGTAGTATCACTGCTTTGTTGCGTTTCTAAAATTAAAATACCCGAGCCGATGGCATGAATAGTGCCGCTTGGTACATAATAAAAATCGCCTTTTTTCACTGGTACTTTTCTTAAAAGATCGTCCCAACGACCTTCTTCAATCATTTCTGCAAGTTCTTCTTTTGTTTTCGCGTGATGTCCATAAATGATTTCAGCGCCAGGTTCTGCATCAATAATGTACCAACATTCAGTTTTGCCTAGCTCGCCTTCATGTTTTTGGCCATATGCATCATCAGGATGAACTTGCACGGATAAATCATCTTCAGCATCTAAAATTTTCGTTAATAATGGAAAGACAGCGCCACCTGCATGGCCGAATAACTCTTGATGGTCTGCCCACAATTCATCTAATTTTTTTCCTTTAAATTCGCCATTTAAAACAGTACTAACGCCATGTGGATGTGCACTGATTGCCCAATCTTCACCAATTTTATCGCTCGGTAAATCGAAACCAAATAGCGTGTGTAGACGATTGCCGCCCCAAATTTTTTCTTGAAAAACAGGTTGTAAAAATAATGGTTCTTGCATTGACTGTGACCTCCCAAATTGAATTCGCTCTCATTATATCACTAAAAACTAGTCATTTCATCTGAAACTGATGATTTCTCTTTTAAATAGGTTGCCAACAACTGATCTCTTTCTTCGATATAAGTGTTCCGGTGGTCCTCTGGATGGACTCGATTAGATAAAAAGATAAACGCTGATTGTTGTTGCACATCAATTAGCAAAAAAGTGCCTGTATAGCCTGTATGGAATAATAATGGCCGTTGCGTAGCTACATCATATTTAAAATCCCAGCCTAGAGAACGTGGTTTATCTGCAGCTGGCACTTGGTTAACTAGTAACAAATCAATTGTCTCTTTTTTCAAGAATTGGTGATTGTGATAACTGCCTCGATTTAAATACATTCGAACAAATTTTGTTAAATCATAGACATTGCTAAACAAGCCAGCATTCCCTGCATGTTCCCGTAAAACAAATGCCTTAGGATCATGGGTTGTACCTCGAATCAACCCTCGTTGTTCATGTAATTCTGTTGGCACACAGTTTAAAGGATTCTTTGGTAGAAACGTACTTTCGTTCATCCCTAAAGGAAGCAATACTCGCTCAGATAAAATTTCTATCATTGATTGTTGGAACATTTCTTCTAACATAAAGCCTAATAAAATAGTCCCTGCATCTGTATAGACGACTTTTTTACCTATTGCTTTGCCTGCGTGAAATGAATGATTGTAGGCGTCTTTTAATTCTTGGGCATTCAGCTGATCACGATTAGGAATATAGCCTTGTAAATCTGCCGTATGTGTCAACAAATGCCGGATTGTAATATTAGAATCTTGAAAAGAGGGATAATAAGTTTGTAATGATTGATCTAGAATAATTTTTCCTTCTTCCACTAATTGCAAAATAACGGTGGTGGTGCCGACTACTTTGGTTAAAGAAGCCACATCAAACAGCATGGCCGAGGTTAATTGTTCTTTGGTGGGTTTTACTTGTGCCAGTCCCCAACAATTGCTCTCCTCTTTTTCACCTTCAATGAAACAAAAACTAGCCCCCGAAAAAACACCTTTTTTCATCATTTTTTGAATTTTCCACTTTGTTTTTTCGTACATTTTTTCACCTTCTATTTTTAATATTAAAGGAAAAGTCTAGAATAAGTTCCGAACAAAAGTAGCGTTAAACTTTTATTCCGACTTTATTCCAGACTTGCTAAAACAAGCTTATTTTGTCTGTCTAAGCGTTTATTTTAAGACAAACCACCATTCCAAGCCAATTGGATCAAACACAGTGACAATTGCTTTTTTCTGGTCAATAAAGAACTCTTGATTTTTTGCCGTTAATTGTTGCTCTATTGCTAAAATATGGTCTTGATCAGAGAGCTTAATGGTAAAGAAATCTAAACCTAAGTGTGGATCAGGTAATTGATCCACTTCACTTGTTTCAGGTTTTTGGAATCCAATAGTTGCTTTGCCATCTTCTAAAACAAATTGATCTTTTTCATTGCGTTTTAAACCCAGAACTTCCTCATAGTATGCTTTTATTTCTTTTTGATTGTTTGTTTTTAATTGCACATGCGCTAAATATGAGCCAGCGGCTAACCCTTGATGTGGCTCTAAGTCCTCACTGATAAGATCTTTAAGCACAATTGGTTGCTTTTCAGAAGTCGAATTTGCTGTTGCTTCATCGTGAAAAATCTCAAATTGATTGCCTTCAAGATCAGTAATGAACATGCTTTGACGTGTGCCAATTTGGAAACTTTCATCAATTGGGTAGTCTTGTTCAAGCACTCGTTGAGCAATTTGTAAAAATTCTTTTTCCGTAGGAACTTTAATTGAAAAATAAGCCATTTGTTTTTCTTCATTATGAAAATCTTCGGCTTTTCTAGTTTCTTCTAAAATTAATAATTGCGTTCCTGCTTCACGTGTACCCCAGATAGACAGGTTATTTTCTTCTGACTTTAAAACAAAACCCATTACTTTTTTATAAAAGTCGACCATTTCGCCAACTTTTTTCGCACGAATGGCAATTGTTTTTAATGTCGCAGCTTTTTCTAATTGAAATTCAGTCATTTTTTCTGTTACCTCCATTTTCTTCTCTCCCATTTTATACATCTCTTGCTATTTCATCAAGTAATATCCTGTTTTTCTCAAAAGAAAATAGAAATTTTTCAATTTCGCTAACTTTTTGTTAAAAAAATAAGGCTTCAGGAACCAGTCTTTACGACTATGGTTCCTGAAGCCTCATCATGAATTACTATTTTTTTGCTTCGCCTTTTAGGCTACTTCTTCTGAAAACTGACTGTTATATAAGTCAGCATAAAAACCGTTTTTCGCCATTAATTCATCGTGGGTTCCTGTTTCTACAATTGAACCTTCTGCCATAACGATAATCGTATCGGCATCACGGATAGTCGACAAGCGATGAGCGACTACAAAGCTGGTCCGATTTTCCAATAAACGATTCATTGCTGCTTGAATCAGTATTTCTGTTCGAGTGTCCACACTTGAGGTGGCTTCATCCAAAATTAAAACGTCTGGATTTGCTAAGAATGCTCGAGCAATTGTAATTAATTGTCGTTGACCTTGAGAAATATTGCTGGCTTCTTCATTTAGAATCGTTTGATAGCCTTCTGGTAATTTTCTGACAAAATCATCCACATGGGCTGCTTTCGCCGCACGGATCACTTCTTCTTCGCTCGCTTGGTCATTACCATAATGAATATTGTCATAGATACTTCCAGTGAACAACCAAGTATCTTGAAGAACCATTGAAAAGTGTGCTCGCAACTCTTCGCGAGATAAATCGCGCGTATCTACGCCATCATATTTGATGCTGCCGCTACTAATATCATAGAAGCGTTCCAATAAGTTAATTAGGGTTGTTTTCCCAGCACCTGTTGGGCCCACGATTGCGACCATTTCCCCAGGTTTAACATTTAAATTGAAATCTTTCATTAATAATTTCTCTGGTGAATAGCCAAAAGCAACATGTTCAAAAGAAACACGATAAGGACTATCTGTTTCCACTGGTACGCCAGAAGGTTCATCCACCATTTCTTCTTCATCTAATACTTCAAAGACACGTTCTGCCGAAGCCACCGTAGCTTGGATTGTATTCATTAAATTAGCGATTTGAGTAATCGGTTGTGAAAATTGATTGGTATATTGAAGAAATGCTTGGACATCCCCTAAATCCATCATACCATTCGCTACTTTTACGCCACCAAGGACTGCAACAAACACATAGCCTAGATTTTTGATAAAGTTCATTAAAGGCATAATGATCGCTGAAATAAATTGTGCTTTGCGACCAGCATGATATAATTTTTCATTTTCTTTTTCAAATACTTCTTGATCACTTTCTTCGTGGTTGAAACTTTTTACTACTACGTGACCACCGTAGGTTTCTTCGACTTGGTTATTCAATAATCCTAAGCTTTTTTGTTGAGCCGCAAAATGTTTTTGCGAGCGAGGCGCCACAACCATCACAACAATTAAACTTAATGGCACTGTTGCTAAGGCAATTAGTGTTAACTGCCAGCTAATGGTCAGCATCATCCAAAGTACACCCACAAATGTCACGATACTGGTAATTAATTGGGTTAAGTTTTGTTGTAAAGTACTCGCAATATTATCCATGTCGTTAATTGCCCGCGACATGATGTCCCCATTACTATGAGTATCATAATAGGAAATTGGAACTTTGTTCATTTTCGCTTCTAATTCTTGACGTAATTCATAAACTGTTCGCTGTGAAACACGTGTCATAATTACTTGCTGCAAGAAATTAAAGACAGCAGAAATAAGGTACATGGCAATAACAATTAATAAAATTTGACCGATTTTGTCAAAATCAATTGGAAAAGATGTTATTTTTAAGCCTTGTTTCATTTCAGCAGCGCCTTTCATGACGCCTTTAAAAATTTCAGTTGTTGCCTGTCCTAATACTTTTGGTGTTTGAATTTGGAAAACGACGGCTGCGATTGCTAACACTAAGACAGCAATAATTGACAGCATTCGTTTAGACATGTATCGAAATAAACGTTTCACTGTTTTCCAGAAATTTTTTGGTTTTGGCCCTTTTGCGCCAATGTTGCGTCCTGGTCCACCGCCCATTGGTCCGCCTTTTGGTCGACTACTCATGCAAGGTCCTCCTCTCTCAATTGAGAATGTACAATTTCTTGATACGTTTGGTTATTCGCTAATAACTCTTCATGCGTTCCTTTACCAACTAATTTTCCTTCGTCTAATACTAAAATTGTCGATGCTTCCATAACCGTACTTACACGTTGGGCCACTAAAACGACAATTGCATCCGTCATCTGCTCTTTTAAGGCTTTTCTTAAATTAGCATCTGTTTTGAAATCCAATGCAGAAAAGGAATCATCAAAAACATAGACATCTGCTGGTTTTACTAAAGCACGAGCAATAGCCAACCGCTGGCGTTGTCCGCCAGAAAAATTACCGCCGCCTTGTTCGACATGACTATCCAAACCTTCTGCCAATTCTGAAACAAACGCCTTCGCCTGCGCGATTTCTAAGGCTTGCCAAATTTCTTCATCGGTCGCATTTGGGGCGCCGTATTGCATATTTTCACGAATCGTTCCTGTAAATAAAACAGCCTTTTGCGGTACAAAGCCAATCATTTCTCGTAAATTATGCTGTGACGTATCTTTAATGTTTTTACCATTTAGCAAAATCTTGCCAGATTCAACATCATAAAAACGTGGTAAAAGATTAACCAGCGTTGTTTTCCCAGAACCTGTCCCACCAATAATTGCGACCGTCTCCCCAGATTTTGCTGAAAAATCTATATCTTCCAGTGCTAAGTTTTCAGCATGCTGGTAACGATAATTAACATGTTCAAACGCCAATGTTGCTTTGTCGCCTTTTAGAGAGAGTAGTTCTGGATTGGGTACATCTTTGATTTCTGAATCAGTATTTAGCACCTCATTAATCCGATCAGCAGAAGCTTGCGCCCGCGGTACCATGACAAAAATCATAGATAACATCATGAAACTCATCAGAATTTGCATGGCATAAGTCATAAAGGCAATTAAGTTCCCTACTTCTAGTTGCATTTCCGCAATATAATGACCGCCAAACCAAGTGATTGCAATATTGGTACCACTCATAATGAGTGTCATTAAAGGAATCATCAAAGCGACAATCGTATTCACTTTAATCGCCGTTTGTGTATAATCCTTATTGGCTTCATCAAAACGTTGTTCTTCATAGTTTGCTTTGCCAAAGGCCCGAATCACACGAACTCCTGTCAGTCCTTCACGAAAAACTAAATTTAAACGGTCGGTTTTCTTTTGCATGCTCTTAAATAACGGAACCGCTAAAAACATGATACCTCCCACTAAAACAGCCATAATTGGTAAAACATATAGAAAAATTTTCGTTAATTGTGGGTCCTTGTTATACGCCATAAAACTTGCACCAATTAACGTTAAAGGTGCGTTAATCATTAAACGTAAAAACATTTGCATAACCATTTGAATCTGATTGACATCATTGGTTGTTCGTGTAATTAGCGAAGCTGTCCCAAATTTGTCAAATTCATTATTAGAAAAATTTTCAACTTTTCGATAAATATCAGTCCGTAATTTTTTACCTAAACTTTGTGATTCTTTGGTGGCAAAAAAGGTATTTCCAATAGAAGCGACAATGCTAATCAAAGAAAAGCCTAACATGACAACTCCTGTACTCCAAATATAGTTAATATCTCCTTTAGCGACACCGTCATTAATGATATTAGATGTTAATGTGGGCAGATATAAATCTGCGATAATTTGCACGATCATAAATAAAACCGCTGCAAAGACCGACCATAACGACATCCGTTTGACTAGTTTAATCAACTAACTTCTCCTCCTTTTTGCTACTTATAAGCGCCATTTTTCAACCAATTTAATTTCATTTTTAATTGTTTGACTGCTTCAGTTGAATCATAGGCGGGATTTTCTCTTTGTTGACGATACCCGTCAACAATTGTTGAGAAAACGGCATGCATCGCCGTCTGCATGAACCATGTGAATTCTTTTGGCGTTTCAATGGTTAATTTCGAACGATCGATTATTTGATAAAGATGTTCTGCATAGGCAGCATGGCCTTTTCTTCCTCTATGCTTATGACAGTGCTGTTTCCTATTTTTTTCCTCTTCACCAGTCGCTAAATTATCTGTCACCCGACGTGAAGCACGATAGTCCATGTTGACAAATAAATTCCGATAGAAAGAAGCATTCTCTCCAGTTAGCACTTCGACAATCATTTTGGAGAAATAGACATCCATGGCTTCGATTAAATCGCCATCTTCCGCAATAATTTGTTTCTCTAAATCTCGTTCACTATTTTTTCTTAATGTCGCAAAGTAATAAAAATACAAATCTTCTTTGTTCTCAAAATATTGATAAAAGCTACCGCGCGGAATTCCCGCTAATTTAACAATATTTGCAATTGACGCTTCTTGTAAAGAATGGCGCGAAAATTCAATTTGCGCAGCATCTAATAAGCGTTGTTGCTTTTCTTCTGGCAAATGAAAAAACGTATTCGTAGGCATATTTGTGTTCCTCCCTTTTATGACACATTGTCATATGACACCATGTCATTATAGCACTCTCTATTCAGAATGCAAGTTTTTTACAAAAAAAATCAAGCACCTAGCAAGACAAAATTGATGTTAGATTCTGTCTCACCAGTTGCTTGATTAATAATAGTGTTTGATGCATTCTTGTAACAAGCCAGCGACCTCTTTTATAGGTCCATTGGCATCTATTCGTTGATAATTAGGATATTGTTCCAATTGGTTTTTGATAAGAATTTCTTGATCATAAAGGTTTAAACGTTCTTCAATAATTTTAGGATCAGATTCTCGTTGTTTTAAACGTTGATAAATATTTTCTTTTGAAACGTCAAAAAAAACTGGAATGACGGACTCGCCGAAACGCTCAAAGACCGCTTGAAAGCCTGGAAAAGTTAACGCATTATAGGCTGGATGCTCTTTCGTTGTTTCAACGATGGCATCTACACCGACACCGTAATAGTTTCCATGGTAAAAATCATACTCCACTAACTGATTGGTTTCAATCAAGGTTTGAAAACTTGCTTTTGTTTCAAAATAGTAATCCACACCATCCACTTCATCCAATCGTTTTTTCCTCGTAGTATGCGAGATAACTTTATAGTTTTTCGGAAAAACCTTACTTGTAATTGCGGTCTTGCCAGAACCACTCGGACCCATAATAACAAAAAATGGATGTTGTAATTGCTTAATCATTAGAAACGCTCCTCTCAGTTGTTTCTATTATAACGTATTGTGCACTATTTTGAAAAATTGACAAAAAAGAGCTTGGGCCAAAAATCACTTTAGATTTTTGGTCCAAGCTTAAAAATTAATAAACGGCGGGAACAGAAGCAACAACCTACTACGCTTATCTTGTTTTGTTTAATTACAATAACTAGTCTAAGTTTTGTCCATTAGTTTCAATAACTTGTTTGTACCAATTAAACGATTTTTTTTCATAACGGTTTTTAGTACCATTTCCTTCATCGTCTAAATCAACGTAAATAAACCCATACCGTTTACTCATTTCACCTGTGGAAGCACTGACTAAATCAATACAGCCCCACGGCGTATAGCCCATTAAATCGACGCCGTCTGCAACTGCTTCTGCCATTGCTTCAATATGACGACGTAAATAATCAATCCGATAGTCGTCTGCCACATAGAAATTTTCGTCTACTTTATCAATTGCACCTAAGCCGTTTTCCACAATAAATAAAGGTTTTTGATAACGATTATATAATTCATTTAGGGCAATTCGTAAGCCTTCGGGATCAATTTGCCAACCCCATTCACTTGCTTCTAAGAAGGGATTTTTAACGCCGCCTAAAAGATTCCCATTTGCTGTATCGTTGGTAGTACCAGTAACATCGACAGCAGTCGACATATAATAACTAAAGCCAATGTAATCCACTGGGTATTCTTTTAATAATTCTAAATCGCCTTCTTCAATAACTAAGTCTTTCACAGCATATTTTTGATACATGCGTTCTGCGTATGCTGGATATTCACCACGAACTTGAACATCTGTACAATAATAATTAAACTCTTGGTTTTCAATCATTGTAGCAACTTGATTGACTGGATTCGAATCAATGCCATACGTTGTTGCATAAATAATCATACATCCAATTTGTAATTCTGGATTTAATTCATGGCCAATTTTTACAGCTTTACTACTTGCAACAAATTGATTATGCCATGCTTGGAAAATGTTTTGATAATCATTGGCTCCATTGCTTTTCACCAATCCTTGACTAAGTGCTGGGAAATGGAACGCTGAATTAATTTCATTGAATGTCATCCAATAGTTAACTTTTTGGTGGTAACGTGTTAAAACAGTTTCCGCAAAACGTTCATAAAAGTCAACTAATTGGCGATTTTTCCACCCGCCGTATTCTTTCGCTAAATGCAGTGGCATTTCATAATGAGAAATCGTAATTACTGGTTCAATGTTATAGTTTAAGCATTCATCGATAACCGCATCATAAAATTTCAAGCCGGCTTCATTCGGTTGTGTTTCATCTCCTTGTGGAAAAATACGCGACCACGCAATTGAAAACCGATAACATTTGAAGCCCATTTTAGCAAACAACGCAATGTCCTCTTTAAAGCGATCATAGTGATCAATTCCTGTATGATTAGGGTAGCGATATTTCGTTTCGTCAATCGTCCAATCAAACGCTTCATCTCCTAAAATAGCGAAACGTTGTTTTCCTCCCGGCATCGCATCTGCCACAGATAACCCTTTACCATCGGCTAAGTAAGCCCCTTCTAATTGATTGGCTGCGGTCGCACCGCCCCATAAAAATCCTTTTGGAAATTTTGTCGTTGTTGTCATGCTTGTTCCTCCTCCAATTGTCTTTTATTTAATAATGGCTAAAAAGTCTTCACCATGTAACACGTCTGTTTGGTTCATATCCAAAACATCTAAATAATCACTCGTATTCGTTACCACAATCGGTGTAACTACTGGATAACCAGCTTCTTTAATGGCAGCAATATCAAAAGTAACCAGCAAATCTCCTTTTTTAACAGAATCACCTTGTTTCACTGATAATTCAAATCCTTTACCATCTAATTCGACTGTATCCATGCCAATATGCATTAATAATTCAACGCCCTCTGTTGTCGTCAAGCCAACAGCATGTCCTGTCGGAAATAATGTGGTGATTTCACCATCTGCGGGTGCATACAGTTTGCCTTCAGTCGGCTCAATTGCAACACCTTTTCCTAAAGCACCTGAAGCAAAAACAGGGTCTTGTACTTTTTCTAGCGGTAAAATTTCACCTTGAAGTGGACTTGCTAAAATAATTTTGTCTTCTTGATTCGTTTTTACAGGTGCCACCATCTTATCAGTTTCTGTTTTTTCAGTTGCTGTTTCTGGATTAGGTTGATCTTCAAAACGTAAGACAAACGTTAAGACAAACGCAATGATAAAGGCAATTCCAGCACCAATTGCACCAGTAATCATCGGTGCAGTATCTTTTGTCTCTGCAGGAATAAACCCAGGTAAGCTCAACATACTAACCAAGCCAAACGTAAAGTTTTTCACGTGATTCATAGCCACAAATGCACCACCGATACCGCCACCAATACAAGCTGCAATAAATGGTTTTTTCAATGGTAAAGTCACGCCATATACAGTTGGTTCAGTAATTCCAAAAATAGTTGTAATGCTTGAAGACAAAGCCAAACCTTTTAGTTTCACATTTTTTGTTAGGAAAAAGACAGCTAAAGCAGCCCCGCCTTGTGCAATAACGGCTGGTAATAACATCGGTACCATCGTATCGCCACCTTGTGTTAAGTTTAACATCATAATTGGTACAAAGCCCCAATGCATACCAAACATTACCAAGACTTGCCACAACGAACCCATTAATAACCCTGCGATAATTGGACTAAAAGCGTAAATTGCGTTGTATCCTTGTCCCAACCAATCGCCGATGACCGTCCCGATAGGACCAATAGCTAAGAAGGTAACAGGTGCCATAATAAGGAAAACAGCTAACGGAACGCAGATAATTTGTAGAAAACTCGGAATTACTTTTTTGAAGAAACGTTCCACATAACTTTGTGCAAAAACAGCCAAAATAATTGGTAAAACCGAAGAAGTATAGCCACTTGGCCCAATAATCACTGGAAGACCAGCAAAGCTAATTGTTTTGCCTGCTAAAGCAGTAATGCTGGGATGAACTAAGGCCATCGCCAAAGCAACCGCTAAAAAGGGATTAGTATTGAATTTTTTAGCAGCCGTAAACGCTAACATAATTGGTAAGAAAGTAAATAAACCATCTGCAATCGAAAAGAGAACAAGATATACGCCTGAAGTGTCAGCTAACCAGCCCATAGTTACAGCCAATGTTAAGAAGCCTTTTAGAACCCCAGCGCCGGCCATTGCACCTAAAAACGGTGTAAAAATAGAAGAAATAATATCAATTAAACGGTTAAAGATATTTCCGCCACTTTCTTTTTCTCTATTATCAGAATCATTACCTAGTCCACTGTTAGCCATCAAATCCTTATAGACATCACTAACGTGACTGCCAATAACCACTTGATATTGTCCTGCACTTTGAACTACCTGAATAACATCTGGGTCAGCATTCAATGCAGCTGTATCTGCTTTATTCTCATCTTTTAATTTAAAACGTAAGCGTGTAGCACAGTGAACAACACTATTAACGTTGCCTTCGCCCCCAACAGCTTTTAACACACGTGCTGCAATTTCTTGATTTTTACTCATCTCTAGATCCTCATTTCCATTAATTTTTAATATCAAAAAAACCTACATTGAAAAAGAGCCAGATCCTTCTCTTCACAGCTGCGCAGTCTGCGAAAATCGTTATCGGTTTTTTCAATCTAGGTTTTGCCTGCATTATCAGTAACAATCCGCGATTATTGGTTGTTATGCTTTTTTATCATTGACCACTCTTTGGATATGAATGGTTAAATAAATCATTTCCGCTTGATCAATTGGTCGATCATAGCTTTTTAATAAATACTCATTAATACGTTGGACCGCTTGAAACGCCTTAGGATACTTTCCTTGGACCAATGCAAAAAGAAATTCGTCCTCCTCATCATGCGCTTCTTGTTTTAAATAACGTTGCGCAAAATATTGAAGATGTGTAACAATTCGTTGATAGTTCAATGAATCTTCATCAAACACCTGTCCAAAGTAGCGACTAATAATCGTTAAAATATCACGAACCATCTTGGTTGCTTCCATGGTAACTTCCATATTGCCATTTCCTTGTTCAGCATTCACAATATGAAAAGCAATGAAGCCCGCTTCATTTTCTGAAAATTGAACCCCTAGCTTTTCAGCAATAATCGCTAATGCTTGCTTTGCGATTTCAAATTCTTTAGGATAAAATTTGCGTGTTTCGAATACAAGAGGATTCGGAATATCAATTCCTTCTTTGGCTCGAAGTAACGCATAGTGAATATGATCCGTTAAAGTTAAATAAATATTTGATGAAAGCTCAATCGCTAGCGTTGTTTCTGCTAAATCAACGATTTGTTTGACGACTTCTACTTCTTTGGTGGGGACGTCTTCAAACAGCTGCTGGAATTGCCCTGCCATAGCGGAGTCCTTTAACACGAATTCCTTTTCAACATAATCTGGATTGATCGTGTCTCCAATCTTCTTTTGAAAGGCTAAGCCGCGTCCCATATAAACAATTTCTTCGCCTTGCTCATTTCTTGAAAGCACGACATTATTATTTAAAACTTTTTCAATCCTCATGATGAATGCAACCTCACTTTTTTATAAAAAAAGCCCAGAATCCCTCCACTGATTGTGTTAATGGAAGACTCTGGTTTTGCCTGCAAAGCAGTAACAATCCTTATTTACAAAGTAATAATAGCATGCTTTTTTTTAATATGCAAGCCTTTCCAAAAAAATATTTTTATTTATTTTTTACTCTGTTGATCCATTTTAAAAAAAAGTTTACTAAAAGTAAAAAAAAGACTTGCTTTCTCTTACTTTTTATTAGTAAAATAGAGATGTTGAATTTTTAAACTATTTATTTTAAGGAGATTACACAATGTCAAAATTATTAGTTGTTAAAGCACATCCATTAACAAAAGAAGAATCACGCTCAGTTCGTGCGTTAGAAACATTTTTAGCTTCATACCGTGAAACAAATCCATCAGACGAAATCGAAATTTTAGATGTTTATGCACCAGAAACAAACATGCCGGAAATCGATGAAGAATTATTATCTGCTTGGGGTGCACTTCGCGCTGGCGCAGCATTTGAAACATTAAGCGAAAACCAACAACAAAAAGTGGCTCGTTTTAATGAATTAACTGATCAATTTTTATCTGCAGACAAAGTAGTAATTGCTAATCCAATGTGGAACTTAAACGTACCGACACGCTTAAAAGCTTGGGTAGATACAATCAACGTTGCTGGAAAAACATTCCAATATACTGCAGAAGGACCAAAACCTCTAACAAGTGGTAAAAAAGCCTTACACATCCAATCAAATGGCGGCTTCTACGAAGGAAAAGATTTTGCTTCTCAATACATTAAAGCGATTCTAAACTTTATTGGTGTTGAGCAAGTCGACGGATTATTCATCGAAGGAATCGATCATTTCCCTGATCGCGCGGAAGAACTTTTAAATACTGCCATGACCAAAGCAACTGAATACGGTAAAACATTCTAAATTTTCCGAGTGATTTACATCAAAAAGAGACAAGCAGTTCATTCACTGCTTGTCTCTTTTGTTACGTAGATTCTTGTTGATCTGGCTTATCTTCATCATACAAACCGGAAACGATTTGGTACCACTCAAAAATGTGTGTAATTATCACCTTAGCTGCGGCATAAACAGGAATTCCTAAAATCACCCCGACAATCCCAAATAGTTTACCAGACGTTAATAAAACAACCAAAATGGTGACTGGATGAATGGATAACTGACTGCCTAGGACAAGTGGTGAAATAAACCGACCTTCGACCGTTTGCTCAATGGCAAAAACAATCAAGACTTTAATTAACAAGGCTGGCCCACTGACAATTCCTAAAAAGACTGCTGGAATCATGGCTAAAAATGACCCTAAATAAGGGATTAAATTTAAAAAGCCTGCTGCAATACCTAAAGTGACTGCATAATCTAAGCCAATGACAGAAAAACCAATCATAAACATAATTGCCACTGCGAAAGCGACAGTTAACTGTCCTCTAATATAAGAAGAGACTTGATCATTGACTTCTGCAAGAACTTTTAAGGTTGGTTTACGCATCTTCACTGGTAAAAACTTCATTAAATATGGCGCTAAGTTTTTGCCATCTTTCAGTAAATAAAATAGAATAAACGGCATCGTAATGATGGCGACAAAGATCGTAGCCACCGCCCCAAAGAAATTACCAATTCCTTGTACTGTGAACGTTGAGACGTTTTTAATGATGGTACCTAACGAACTGACAACTTTATCGCCTGCCGCTTCAAGTTGTTCTCTAAATTGCGCGAAAAGTGGATCACTTAATATTTCCTGCGATTTTTGATCAATTGTATCAATATATTGAGGAAAATGATTCACAAAGCTGACAGATTGCTCACGAATTTTAGGAACGATTACAATACCACCCCAAATGAGTAGTGCCACAATTAAAATAAATAGGCCGATAATACTCCAGACACGTGAGATTTGTTTTTTCTCTAAATAATCGACAATTGGATTTAATAAATAATATAAAATCCCCGCCATAATTACTGGTAAGCCGACAACGCCGAAAAACTGCCAGACGGGCTTAAATAAATAAGAAACTTTCGTAAAAGTTAGAATAATTAACAGCACCAATAAGACAATCAGTAAGGCTGTTACTACTTGATTATTTAAAAACCAACGCCAAAACCAAGACAGGCGTTTATCAGTCGTTTGTTTTTTATCCATTGATTCACGCTCCATTTACTAAATAATCAATTGTTGTTCCAATGGTTATCTTTGGTAACTGATGGGGCGTTAAATAAACACCATTTCGGATAACATCATCCTCATCGGTTGGTGCATCAGCAAAGATTAAAGTGCTGTGAGCGATACTTTGCAAGTTACTATTGGCAAAAGAACCCACTTTTGTGATTGTATAGTTTGTATCGCCAATTTTCAGATGATCTCCTTCTGCCAAGGTAACTTGGTCTTTTTCTGGGAATGATTGAATAACTGCATGTTGCTTCAAGGTATCGGTAGCAGTTTCTCCAAAAAGAATAATCATTTTTTCTGAATCATCGATTGCATGTTTGCCTATTTCTGTTACGGTTGCTTGCATCTTCCATCCCACTCCTTCATTATCTTACTTCTATTATTATAGCATAGAATAAAATAGATATTCAGGAAAAAGAAAAGGCGGTGAACAATCGTCAATTGACTTTTGTTCACCGCCTTAAAATAAGTTTTTATTTAAAGAAGTTCATAATATGAGTCCAAATTTTTTCATCAAAGACATCCATTGGATTCCCATTTCCAATCAAACCATAACCAATCATTGTTCCCACAACAAATAAGATAATGACTAACGAAATGACCACTAGAATTTTCAATAATGTTACTAAAATATAACGAAATGAACTCATACGTTTGACTCCTTTAGATTACTGTCGTTGCTTGTTTTTCTTCAATTTTTTCATCATTGACACGTTCAACGTTCGCGCCTAATTTTTGAAGTTTTTTATGGAACTCATAATAGCCACGATCTAAATATTTCAAATTAGAGACACGTGTAATGCCATTTGCACGTAACCCTACTAAAATCAATGCGGCAGCTGCCCGTAAATCAGTGGCTTCCACTGCTGCTCCTTGTAACTCGTTGCCACCATTAATAACGGCAATGTTGCCGTCAATTTTTAAGTCAGCGTTCATTCGACGCATTTCCTCTAAGTGTTGGTAACGATTTTCAAAGACTGTTTCTGTCACGATGCTTGTTCCTTCAGCAAACATTTGGATCGCTGTCATTTGTGCTTGCATGTCTGTTGGGAAACCAGGATGCGGCATTGTCTTAACATCTGTTGGTTTTAGATGTTTTGGTCCAATTACACGGATGCCATTTTCTTCTTCTTCAATGATTGCACCCATTTCAGTTAATTTAGAAATTAGCGGACGATTATGTTCAGAAATTGCTTCTTCAATTAAAACATTGCCCTCAGTCATTGCTGCAGCTACCATGAACGTACCTGCTTCAATTCGATCTTGAACGATTGAATGCTCTACGGCATGTAATTTATCGACGCCTTCGATACGCATCGTTTCTGTTCCAGCACCGATAACATTGGCACCCATTTTGTTTAAAATGTTTGCTAAGTCAACGATTTCAGGTTCACGAGCAACGTTTTCAATGATGGTTGTTCCTTTCGCACGAACAGCAGCCATCATAATGTTTTGCGTAGCGCCGACACTTGGGAAGTCTAAGTAAATAGTGTTACCGATTAGTTCATCCGCAATTGCTTCAATATAACCATTTTTTTGGATGATTTTTGCACCTAATGCTTGGAAGCCTTTTAAGTGTAAATCAATTGGTCGTTTCCCAATGGCACAGCCACCTGGCATTGCCACTTTGGCATGACCATTACGAGCCAATAAAGGTCCCATTACAACGATAGAAGCACGCATTTTACTAACGTACTCATAGTTTGCTTCGATCCCTAAAGGTTGTGTTGCGTCTATTGTTACTTCATTCGCGTCTTCATCAAAATCAATGGCTACATTCAAATGCTTAATTACTTGATTCATTGTAAATACATCAGATAAAATTGGTACATTTTTTAAAGTAGTAACGCCTTCTTCAGCTAAAAGAGTAGCTGCTAAAATTGGTAAAACAGCGTTTTTGGCGCCTTCAATTTTTACAGTTCCTTCTAATTTTGTATTACCACCATGAACAATAATTTGTTCCATTTTGTTCCCCCCAAAAAAATGAGAATAGGTATTCCTATTCAAAATCTTTACTATTATACCATTATTCAACTAAAAATTGTACCTTTTTTTATTTTTCAATTTTTAAGGAAAATACACAATGAAAAGATTTCGACAAAGCGCAATCAATTCTAAAGCAAACGAGCTAACTGTGTATCCGATAGCGATGGCGAAAAATACCATCAACATTCTGATTTGCGGTGTAAATTGGGTTTTGAAAAATTGCTCAATACGCAATGATTGCAACGCCCAAAAACTTATGTAAATGAACATAAGATGACTAACGATTCGAACAATAGCATCTACTCCATAGTATTGCATAAGGAGCCTCCTTTTTTCTAACGTAGGAACATTTTATCACAAAATAATAAAAACCGATAATTAATCCACTTGAAATGCCAAAATTTGACACTATTTATTAAAAAATACGAAGAAATAGAGTTTAAGGCAACTGACTCAATAGCAAGCGCCTTAAACTCTACAAAAGTGACTGAATCCTTCAGCCTTTTTTACCCATGTTTCGATACGTTGATCCGGTTGATTGCTCGATGCAAAGCAACAGTCGCACGACGTAGTTGATCGCGGTCGTCTTTTGCTTTGGCTTCTTCAATTAAACGTTCTGCTCGTTGTTTTGCTCGTTCAGCACGAGGCACATCGATATCTCGTTCACGTTCGGCACTATCGGCAATAATAGAAACGACATTATCACGGACTTCCATGATACCACCATTTACAGCTACCCAGTCAACATGTGTATCTGAATCGGTCCGTTTGATGCGGACTTCATCAATCGCTAGCGGAACGATGATTGGCGCATGTTTTGGTAAAATACCAATTTCACCATCTGTTGTTTTCGCCACAACGATTTTTGCATGGTGGTCATAAACTAGACCATTTGGCGTTACTACATTCACAGTAAGACTATCCATTGTGTTTGCCGCCTTTCTAGTAGTTTAATTGTTTCGCTTTTTCGATGGCATCTTCAATTTTACCGACACTACGGAAGGCTTCTTCTGGCAGATTATCATGTTTACCTTCAAGAATTTCTTTAAAGCCACGAACTGTTTCCGCAACTGGTACATAAGAACCAGGTTGACCTGTAAATTGTTCAGCAACGTTAAAGTTTTGAGATAAGAAGAATTGAACACGGCGTGCGCGACCAACAAGTACTTTTTCGTCATCTGATAATTCGTCCATCCCTAAAATAGCGATGATATCTTGTAATTCACGGTAACGTTGTAAAATATGTTGCACTTCGGTAGCCACTTCGTAGTGTTCTTCTCCAACAATTTCAGGAGCCAAGGCACTAGAAGATGAAGCTAACGGATCTACCGCTGGATAAATCCCTTGTTCGGTTAATTTACGTTCCAAGTTAGTTGTTGCATCCAAATGGGCAAACGCTGTTGCTGGCGCTGGATCGGTATAGTCATCGGCTGGAACATAGATTGCTTGAATAGAGGTAATTGATCCTTTTTTCGTTGAAGTAATCCGTTCTTGTAATTGTCCCATTTCAGTCGCTAAGGTTGGTTGGTAACCAACGGCTGACGGCATCCGACCTAAAAGGGCAGAAACTTCTGAACCGGCTTGTGTGAAACGGAAAATGTTATCAATAAATAATAGCACGTCTTGTCCTTCCACATCACGGAAATATTCAGCAATCGTTAACCCAGTTAAGGCCACACGCATCCGTGCACCTGGTGGTTCGTTCATTTGACCAAAAACCATGGCTGTTTTTTCAATAACGCCTGAATCTTTCATTTCATAGTACAGGTCGTTCCCTTCACGTGTCCGTTCACCAACACCAGTAAAGACGGAAATCCCTCCATGTTCTTGGGCAATGTTATGAATTAATTCTTGAATTAAGACGGTTTTACCAACACCGGCACCACCGAAAAGTCCGACTTTACCACCTTTTAGATAAGGTGCTAATAAGTCAATAACTTTAATCCCTGTTTCTAAAATTTCATTACTGGTACTTAATTCATCAAATGCTGGCGCTTTTTTATGAATCCCACTACGTTCAGCATCTGCAGGGAATGGCGCTTCTAAGTCAATTGTGTCTCCTAAAACGTTAAACACACGACCCAATGTATCTTTACCAACAGGAACTGAAATTGATTTTCCTGTATCGATAACTTCCATTCCACGTTGTAAACCATCTGTCGATTCCATGGCGATAGAACGAATCACTCCATCACCTAGTTCTAAAGCGACTTCAAGTACTACTTTTTGTTTTGCTTCGCCATTTTTATAAACGACTAAAGCGTTGTTAATATCGGGTAAGGATTGATCTAATGAAAATTCCACGTCAACAACGGGACCGATTACTTGAACAATCTTTCCTGAACTCATAATTTCTTTCCTCCAGTCTTCATAAAGTCACACGCTTTGAACGTTTTTATAAACGTTCAAACGTAAGACTAGATTATTCTAGTGCAGCTGCACCAGCAACAATTTCTGTAATTTCTTGGGTAATCGCCCCTTGACGAGCACGGTTATAAGAAATTGTTAAATCGCTAATAATATTTTGCGCATTGTCAGTGGCTGTTTTCATGGCGGTCATCCCAGCAGCATGTTCTGCTGTTTTCGCATCAATGATCGCCCCATAAATTAAGCTTTCTGCATATTGTGGTAATAATTGATCCAAGATTGCTTCAGGTGAAGGCTCTAAAAGATATTCTTGTTCGTAAGAGGTCGCCTCTGATGGATCTAAATCAGTAATTGGCAACATTTTTTCCACACGAAACTGACTCGTTAGTGAGTTAACGTGGTGATTATAACAAACATACAATTCATCAAACACTTCGTTTTGGTACATAGTCGTTGCCGTTGTCACAATCTTACGGACTTCTTCAAACGTTGGTTGATCCGTTAAGCCTCTTAGCTCATAGGAAACATCGATTCCGCGTGCTTTAAAGAAATCCGCCCCTGTACCACCAATGGCGATTAAGGCATATTCTTTATTAGAATCATGGTCTTCTTGAATCATACTCATGGTTTGTTTTAAGATTGAGCTATTGTAGCCACCAACTAACCCTTTATCAGAAGTGATAACGATATAGCCTGTTTTTTTGACAGGTCGTTGTGCTAACATCACATGATAGCTCCCTTCACTAAGAGAAGATTGTTCTGTTTCACGTAATTCACTTAACTGAGCAGCTACTAAATGCGTAACGACACTACGAATTTTTGAAGAATATTCTTGAAAGCTTTTAGAGGCGCCTTCTGACTTGGTCAATTTGGCTGCAGAAACCATTTGCATCGCTTTGGTAATTTGGCTTGTCTTTTTTGTTGATGCAATACGTTGTTTGATTTCGTTTAATGAAGCACCCAATGTCGCTCACCTCTCTTATGCGTTATCGATTTTTTCTAAAGCTTCTTTGGCTGAATCTCCGCTATTGTTTGCCGCTGCAAACATTTCAGAAAACTCTGTAATCGCTGCATCTAATGCATCAGTATCTGGTAAGTCTTTCGTAGTACGAATGGTTTCCAATAAGTCTGCATGTTTGCCATCAAAATAATCGAATAAATCTTGTTCAAAGTGTAAAATTTTATCTACGCTCACGCTATCTAAAAAGCCGTGTGTTAACGCATATAAAATTAAGACTTGTTTTTCTACAGGCAGTGGCGCATGTAGTTTTTGTTTTAAAATTTCTACCGTACGACGACCACGGTTTAATTTAGCTTGTGTTGCCGCATCTAAATCAGAGCCAAATTGTGTAAAGGCTTCTAACTCACGGTAACTAGCTAAGTCTAAACGAAGCGTTCCGGCAACTTTTTTCATTGCTTTGATTTGCGCTGATCCTCCGACACGAGAAACAGATAACCCAGCATCAACGGCTGGACGAGTGCCTGCATAGAACAAGTCGCTTTCTAAGAAAATTTGTCCATCAGTGATTGAAATAACGTTTGTTGGAATATAAGCAGAAATATCGCCTGCTTGTGTTTCAACGAATGGTAAGGCTGTCATTGAACCGCCACCTAATTCATCACTTAATTTAGCTGCACGTTCTAATAAACGTGAGTGTAAATAGAAGACATCCCCTGGATAAGCTTCACGACCTGGTGGACGGCGTAATAGTAGAGAAAGTTCACGATAAGCCACGGCTTGTTTTGATAAGTCATCAAAAATAATTAAGACATGTTTGCCGTTATACATGAATTCTTCACCCATTGCAGTTCCTGCATATGGTGCAATGTAAAGTAATGGTGCTGGTTGTGAAGCCCCTGCAGTCACAACGATTGTATAATCTAAGGCACCAAATTTACGAAGTGTTTCTACTTGGTTACGAACAGTAGATTCTTTTTGACCAATCGCTACATAAATACAAATTACATCTTGTCCTTTTTGGTTAATAATTGTATCAATTGCAATCGATGTTTTCCCTGTTTTACGGTCTCCAATAACTAATTCCCGTTGTCCACGACCAATTGGTACTAGGGCATCAATGGCTTTTAAGCCAGTTTGCATTGGTTCAGCAACAGATTGACGTTGCATAACACCGGGAGCTGTTGCTTCCACAGGACGTGTTTTGTCTGTTTTAATTTCGCCTAAACCATCTAATGGTTGACCTAATGGATTAACGACACGGCCAATCAAAGCTTCCCCAACGGGTACTTCCATGATTTTGCCTGTGCGTTGTACTTTATCTCCTTCACGAATGGTTTCAAAATCGCCAAGGATAATAATCCCTACATCATTTGTTTCTAAGTTTTGTGCCATTCCGTATGAACCGTTTGAAAACTCAACAAGTTCTCCACTCATGGCATTTTCTAAACCGTGGGCGCGGGCAATTCCGTCACCGACGTAAGTGACTGTTCCAACTTCTTCAACAGCAAGCTGTTGTTGATAGTTTTCGATTTGTTCTTTAATCAAGGCACTGATTTCTTCTGCTTTGATAGCCATTCAATTCACCTCTTTGTAGTCCTAAAGATTATTTTAATAACTTCTGCTGCATATGTTCTAATTGTTTGCGGATGCTGCCATCGATTACTTGATGGTTTGCTTCAATAACCACTCCGCCGACAATTGACGGGTCAATTAAATTGACTAAATGCGCTTGTTCATACCCTAATAATTGGGCAGCTTTTTCTTCCATTGCTTGATGTTGTTCTTTTGATAAAGGAATGGCTGTTGTCACTGAACCCAAAATTAGTCCTTGGTGCTCATCATAACGTCGTTCATATTCATCAATCATCAAGAGCAGATCGTACATGCGACGATATTCGTAAACCACTCGCAAAAAGTTTTGCATCATTTCACTAAAACCTGTTACTAGTTTTTCCATGATGCTGTCTTTTTCATAAGGCTCTAAGCGATCATCACTTAAAATATCGCCAATACCAGGTACTTGGTGATAGACTTCGCGAAGCGTCAATAATTCTTGATAAATTGCTTCAGCTTGGTTCTTTTCAACTGCCAACTCAAACAAAGCCTTGCCGTAGCGTTTACCAACTGTATATTTATCTAGTTTCATTTGCTTTACCTAAACTTTCAATATAAGAATCAATCAATGCTTCATGTGCATCTGGTGTTAATTCTTTATTTAAAATTTTGGCTGCAATTTGAAGAGAAAGATCTGCCACTTCATTTTTTACTGAAGACAATGCTTCTTCACGTTCTTGAGAAATATCTGTCCGAGCTTTTTCGCGTAAGCGAGTAACTTCCGCAGTTGTTTCTTTTAATGTTTTTTGGCGAGTCTGTTCTCCACTTTCTTTCGCGTTTTTAATAATTTCAGCTGCTTCTGATCTGGAAGAAAGTAATTGTTGTTGACGTTCTTTTTCCATTTTCGCTGCTGCTACGCGAGATTGTTCTGCAGAGTCTAAATCGTTGGCAATTTTTTCTTCACGTTGTGTCAAAATATCTACGATTGCTCCCCATGCATATTTCTTTAATAAGAGCATCAAGATTAAAAATGCACCACTGACAACAATCATCGTGCCTAGTGTGGTACTAGGAGCCGTTTCACCGACTACCAATGTAGTAAGTAGCATGAAGTCTCAACTTCCTTTCCTGCAAAAATCGATTTAGCTTCTTCAACTGCTTTATCACCAGCTATTGAAAAGGCTAAAGATAGAAGAAAGCAGTGACGGTCCCGATAATAATCAGCGTCCTGCCTCCATTTTATTGCTTATCTGAATAAAAGTAATAAAGAAACAACGACACCTAAAATTGGCACAGCTTCGATTAAAGCGACCCCGATAAACATTGTTGTTCTTAATTGACCAGACATTTCTGGTTGACGAGTCATTGACTCGATTGTTTTTGAAATAACTTGTCCGTTACCGATAGCGGCTCCGATAGCTGAACCGAAAATTGCAATTGCTGCTGCGATAAAATTTAATCCTTCCATTGTGTAAAATCCTCCTAAAAGATAATTTTTGTCCTTCGTATTTCTTGATTATTCTTCTGTTTCAATTTTGTGTGACATATAAACCATTGAAAGTGTCACAAAGATAAACGCTTGGATACATCCAATAAAGATTGAGAATGCTACCCAAATCATTTCTAGCGGAATTGCTAGTGGGATAACCCATAATCCGACGCTTGCTACGGTTCCAGCAATTAAGCCCAATAGAACTTCGCCGGCAAAAATGTTTCCGTACAAACGCAAGCCTAATGTTAATAGATTCGTGAATTCTTCCATTAATTTTACCGGTAGTAAGAAACCAACGGGTCTTAAATAACTATTAACTAGATAGCCTTTAAAACCAAAGCGTTTCATACCAAAGAAGTGTGTTAAGACAATCATCATCATCGCTAACGTTAAGGTTACGATTGGATCGGCGGTTGGACTTTTCCAAACGCTGAGATCGTCGCCCACAACGATTTTTGTAACGAGACCCAAGATGTTTGAAACAAGTACAAACATGAACAGGGTAAACGCCATTAAATGAAAATTGCTCACTTCTTTACGAGGTAAATTGTCTGTAATGATTCCACGAATAAAATCTACTAACCATTCGATGACCGTTTGTTTGCCTTTAGGTCGTAGCTTCATATTTCTCGTACAAGCATAGACAAAGGCGAAAACAATGATACACGTCAACAGCACCATCAAAACAATGGTTCCATCAAACCAAATTGGTCCGATATTGAAGAGTAATTTCTTCTCTTCCAAATCAATTCACCTCTTTTCCAACAATCTTTCAGAAGTTTCATCCTACTCCTGAGTGATAATCCCTGGCAAAGCTATCGTACCACCACTTGTTGATAATTTACAAATAGTTTACTTTTAAAATTTCATGTGTTGAAAATTGGTTGGAAAACCTTTTCCATAAACCAATCTAATGCAGGGTGGTACTGCTTTCCGAAGCGATTAAAAAATGAATCATTTACATTCATTTACTCAACACTTACCAGATTTTACACCTAATCCGAAGAAAGGCAAGCAAATATGCGAAAAAGAATAAATTTACATTTTTAACGTCGGTTATTTTTTAATGTTCGGCTGATTTGTCGGTCAACTTCCTTACGTTTCAAGTCTTCACGCTTGTCGTACTGCTTTTTCCCTTTAGCTAAACCAATCAAAACTTTGGCATAGCCGTCTTTAATATAGACCTTCAAAGGTACTAATGTGATACCTGTATTTTTGGTTTCGCCGATTAACTTATTAATTTGTTTTTTGTGTAATAATAATTTTCTGGTACGTAATGGGTCATGATTAAAAATATTGCCTTGTTCATATGGACTAATATGAACATTATACAAAAAGGCTTCTCCGTTTCGAATTCGTGCAAAACCATCTTTTAAATTGATACGACCATTTCGAATAGATTTGATTTCTGTTCCTTGTAAAACAAGCCCAGCTTCAACCGTATCGATAATTGAATAATCATGTCTAGCTTTGCGGTTTTGTGCGATTAATTTTCCTTCCCCTTTTGGCATAAGCGACCTCCTCTACTTCTTCTTTTTCCCTTTTTTATTTTTTTGTTTCATTGCTTCTTTATAAAAAGGTTGTTTTTTGCCTTTGCCTTTTTTCTTATTTTTCTTTTTCTTACCATCAAATGATTCATCTTTTTTATTTCTTCGTTGATTATTTGAACGAGTTGAAGAATTGGCTTTGCCTTTTTTACGTCCTTTTGGTCCTTCGACTGGCGCGACTTCCTCAGCTGAAATCAATTCAAAATCAACTTCTCTTGTTTCTGGATCAGCTTTTTCAACACGGATTTGAACTTTCTGACCAATTTTCAAAGTCATTCCCGTCCGTTCACCAACTAACGCCATATGATTTTCAATAAAGTGGAAATAATCTTGTTTTAAGTTGTTCACGTGAATCAAGCCTTCTATTGTATTAGGCAGTTCCACAAAGATACCAAATTTTGTGACTGAGCTGATAATCCCGTCATACGTTTCTCCCACTTTATCTACCATAAATTCGGCTTTCTTCATGGCGTCCACTTCACGCTCTGCATCAACTGCGCGACGTTCCATACTTGAACTATGATTGGCAATTTCTGGTAATGCTTCGTTCCATTTTTCTTGATTTTTTTCAGATTGATCTTGGCTATAGCTGCGAATCAAACGATGCACAATTAAATCTGGATAACGACGTATTGGTGAAGTGAAATGCGTATAATATTCAGCAGCCAACCCATAGTGTCCGTAGTTGTCTTCTGAGTATTTCGCTTGTTGCATACTTCTTAGCAACATCGTATTGATAACCACTTCTTCCGGCTTATTTTCAACTTGCTCTAAAACTTTTTGTAAATCTTTCGGTGAAATGTTTTCTTTTGTTCCTTTAACAAGAATGCCAAGTACTGCAGCAAAGTCAAAGAAACGTTGCATTTTTTCTTCTTTTGGTTGTTCATGAATCCGATAAATGAATGGCAGTTTTAAGTCATGATAATGACGCGCCACAGTTTCATTCGCTGCCAACATAAAGGATTCAATTAATCGTTCACCCACGCCACGCGTGCGTAAAAGAATATCTTGGGGATGACCATTTTCATCAACTAGGACTTTGGCTTCACGATCTTCAAAAGAAATCGCACCACGGCGCATACGCATCTCTTCTAATATATGGTGCAGCTCGCCCATCTCTTTAAACATGGGAACTAGCTCCTTGTAGCGTTCTAACGTTTCAGGTTTTTGCTCTTCTAAAATTTCATTGACTGCTGTATAGGTCATTCGCTCCGTTGTTTGGATTACACTTTGGAAAATTTCATGCGAAATAACTTCTCCTTCTGGTGTAATTTCCATCTCACAACTCATGGTTAAACGTGGAACATGTGGGTTTAGCGAACAAATCCCATTCGATAATCGCTGCGGAATCATTGGCACAACTCGGTCTGTCAAATAGACACTTGTACCACGTTCATACGCTTCCATATCCAATTGGCTTCCTTCAGTTACATAATAAGAAACATCTGCAATATGCACCCCTAAAAAGAAATTGCCATTTGCTAACTTTTGTACCGTTACCGCATCATCTAAATCTTTTGCATCTTCTCCATCAATCGTCACAATCAACTGATCACGTAAATCCCGACGACCGACTAAATCGCTTTCTGCAATAGTTTCTGGTACTTGGTCCGCTTCAGCTAAAACTTCATCAGGAAATGCTGTGGGAATTCCATGAGCCACCACGATTGATAAAATATCCATTCCTGGATCATTTTTATGACCAATCACTTGTTTGACTAGTCCTTCCATACTCGTTGGATATTCTTGATCTGGATAATAGGTAATTTCAGCAATGACAATGCTACCATCTACTGGCTTAATCCCTTCAGGTGCAATTGATACAGTATACTGATTCAATTTCTTATCTTTGGGAATCATGTAGCCATACAGTCCCATTTCTGCCATTTCTTCTTCACTATATGCCACAAATTCTCCGACAACTTGGCTCACTGCTCGCTCTTTAATTTCTTTGACTTTACCTTCTGCGCCGCGATCTGAAAAAGGATCCGCATGTTGGATCACGTCGATTAAAACCGTGTCCCCATCCATTGCAAAGTTCGTTGCCTCTTTAGGAATGTAAACATCTGGTTCTTCAGGATCGATGGTTACAAAACCAAAGCCTCGTTCATTTGCACGAAACGTTCCTTCTATTAATAAGTCTTTCATTGGTAACAGGACTTTGCCTTTTTTGTTGAAACTAACTGACTTTTCTCGTTCCATTTGTGCAATGGTTTGCACTAAAATTTTAAAATCTGAACTTTTTTCTAAATTCAAGCCTTGTGCAATTTCTTCCATTGAAAAGCTTTTCTTTTTTTGGCTTTCCATGAAATGTAAAATTTGCTCTTTAATTGTTTGTTTTGTCATTATTTCTCCTCATTCCAAGGTAGTGTTGCTAAAAATTGCACCACATCTTGCTCTAATTGTTTGTGTTCTCCACTCACCGTAATGACATGTCCGCTGTTTGGGTACCATTGTAAGGTCACACGTGCTTGTGTTAGCGCTTGGGCCGTTTGATAGACGCCCATTGGCTCAATCATTTCATCTTTGCCAGCTTGCGCTAAGAAAAGAGGTGCGTGGATTTTGTTTAGTTTGTCAGCCGTCTGACTAGCAATCGTTTCAATCGCTCCTAATTGTTGTTTGACTCGTTGCTCAATCGATTGCAACCGGCTTTGTTGTTCCTCTGCAGGAACTTCTGCGATTTTCATCACATTTTCTGCGTATAATACGAAATTTTCTGGGACTTTATTTTCGACAGGGTAGATAGGTGAACAGAAAAATCCACCACCAATTAATCCTGTTAATTGTTCCGTTAATGCATGCATACTGAAAATCCCGCCCATTGATAAACCAAAAATGGCAATTTCTTGGTAACCTCTTTCTCTCAAAAAAGCGACTGCTTCTTGTGTATCTTGCCACCATTGTTCCGTTGTTTGATCTAAAATATCTTCAGGAACTAGCGTGCCATGTCCTGAAAAATTAGGCGAATAGACAGTATAATTTTCTTTTTCTAAACGTCTGCTTAACATCCGTACATCATTACTGCTGCCAGAATAAGCGTGTAATAAAAGGACCGCCCGTTTTCCTTTTTCTGAAAATAACGGCTTCGGTAAATTGATTTTTTTTGCCACTTCGCTCACCTCAGCTTCATTCTATCATATTCTCAAAAGAAAACCTTCCGAAATGATAAGTTTCAAAGACTTTTTCAGAAAGAAAAAGAACAGAAAAATAAGTGTCCGCACTCATCTCTCTGTTCTAAACTTGTCATTTTAAAAGATTACGTACTTATTTTGAAGATAAGAACGCCAAAACAAATAATAAAATCATCCAAATTGCGCCAAGAACTGCTGTTGAGCGTTGCATAACAGCTTCAAAACCGCGCGCTTTTTGCTTCCCAAATAATTTATCTGCACCGCCAGTGAAGGCACTTGCTGCACTGTTTTGTTTGCTTGGTTGCATCATAACAGTAATGACGATTAAAACAGATAAAATGATGACCAACGTTAAGATTAGATTATACATGCGTTAATTCTCCTTTTTATACAAATATGCGAAATTCATCTACTTTAATGTAGCATATTTTATCTGTAAACACCAGTGAAATTTAATGTCTTTCCTTATTTGTCTCTAATAACAACAGCCGCAAGTAGGAATCAGATTTCTACTTGCGGCTGTTGCTAGTTTCTTCTTTATTTTCTCAATACGTCTCCGTATTCAGGTTTAGTATCAAATTCTTTTTTGGCAAATGGACATAGCGGAATAATTTTTTTATGCTCTTTTCTCGCTTTTTCAACACCTGCTAAAACAAGTTTTTCAGCTAATTTTTGTCCACGATAAGTTGGATCAACAAACGTATGATCAATAATCATCATGCTTTCGCCAGCATCTGACCAAGTCATTTCACCAATTTCTTGGTTTTCATCGTTATATAGAGCAAAACGATTGTTTTCTTCTTTAATTTGCATATTCGTTCCCTGCTTTCCGAATATATTTTAGAGCACCACTTGGACATGAATCTACCACAATCATGTCATTTTCAACACTTCCGTTATCTGGAATAATCCATGGTTTCCGACCAACTTCAAAGACTTCTGGATTTCCGCGAACACAATTACCAATATGTTCACAAATATCTTTATTATAAAAGATATCAATTCCTTCCCCCGTATATTTACGGTAGCCTTCTTTTAATAGTTGTTCTTCCGTGACTGGTTGCCCATCTATTTGGTTTCCTTTCATTGCACAATCTCTCCCCTGTAACTTATTAATATTAAAAACGTACCTTTATTTTACCACTAAGCTGGACATTCAGGCAATTAATTGTTCCACCTTACTTGCCAATTCGACGAGCACGCAAAGCAGATAAGATTGACACAGTGTCCACGACTTCTTGTAGCATAGCCCCGATTAGCGCCGGAATGATCCCGGTACTAGCAATTAGCATTAGTAAAACGCAGATAAAAATTCCGATTAATACAGATTGTTTGGCAATTTTCATGGTATCTTGGGCAATTTCGACCGCTTGGCTGACTTTACTTAAGTCATCTTTTAAAATAACAACGTCAGCAGTTTCACTAGCCGCAGTAGCTCCATGAGCGCCCATAGCAATACCTACGTCTGCAGCAGCAAGCGAAGGTGCATCATTTACACCATCCCCTACCATGATGACTGGATGGTTTTCTTTGGGCAATTCTTTTAGAATAGTTAACTTATCTTGTGGTAAACATTCCCCATGTACTTCGGTAATTCCTACTTCTGCAGCAATCGTTTCTGCGACGGATTCTTGATCCCCCGTCAGCATTAAAATTCGTTGAAGATGTAATTGGTGTAATTTTTCCATAGTCTCTTTTGCTTCTGGTCGTACTGTGTCTGTAAAAGTAATTCGGCCTAAATATGTGCCATTACGTGAAATATGAATAGTCGTTTTATCAATTTTTTCAGTTGCTTGAGACTCTTGTGTCACAAAATTCTTTTTACCTACCCGTATCTCAGCACCATCCACAAATGCCTTCACGCCAGCACCAGAAACTTCCGCTAGATCTGTAATATTTTTTAATGGGACATCTTGCTTTCTGGCATAAGCAACAATTGATCTAGCTAAAATATGACTTGATTCTTGTTCCACGCTTGCTGCCAATCCCACTAATTCAGCAGCAGTTATTTCAGCATTGATTGGTTGGACTTGATCAACAGAAAGTTGTCCTTGCGTAATCGTGCCTGTTTTATCAAACGCAATCGTTTTTGCAGAAGCTAATTTTTCGACCATCGTTCCCGATTTAATAACGACCCCATGACGACTTGAACGACCCATCCCTGCCACTAAAGCAATTGGGGCAGATAGAATTAAAGGACACGGCGAAGCAACCACTAAGACTTCCGCAAAACGTGTCGGACTTTTTGAAACAAACCAAGCAACACCTGCAATTAAGTAGGCAACTAGTGTAAAAGGTACCGCATAGCGGTCTGCTAAACGTACAAAATGAGCTGGACGTGCCGCAGATTCTTTCACTAAGTTCACAATTGTTTGATATTGACTGTCTGCTACAGTTTTTTCAGCAACCATTTTCAAAGAGCCATCACCATTCACGGAACCCGACATTAATTCATCCCCAGGATTTTTTTCAATTGGTTTTGATTCTCCTGTTAATGAAGATTCATCGACTGTTGATGTCCCGGTTTTTACCAAGCCATCAACTGGAACTAGTTCCCCTGGTTTTACTACTAATTCATCGCCAACATTGATTTCCTCAACAGAAACATCTTCTAAATTTTCGCCATTCAAGCGATGAGCTTTTTGTGGCGAGTTATCCAATAATGACTTCAGCTCTTGGTTAGCTTTTCCAGCAGCATAGTCTTCTAATGAATCACCACCAGTCAACATAATTAAAATCATCAAACTGGCCCAGTATTCTCCCACAGCTAAGGTTGCAACGATAGCGGTAATCGCTAAAATATCGACACCATATTTTCCTTCACGTAAGGTTTGAATCATTTCCCAGAACATCATTAACGCCATTACAGAACCTGTTATTAAAATAATACCATACGCCCAATTCGGCTGATGTAAAATAAATTCAAATAATAATGCCAAAACTCCTGTTATAATTGTAATCCCCAATTTTGTTACATGCTTCATCTCTTTTTCTCTCCCATCATTCACTTTACATTATTGAGCGTACCTTTTCTGTTTTGAAAAAGAAAGTGAAAACGCCTAAATGAAAACGACTTTCATTATCATAGGATAGTTGCTGTAGCAACGTTTACTTTCTGAAAAGTAGTTATGTAAAAAAAACACAGACCATCGTTCATTCGCCGATGGTCTGTGTTTTTATTTCCAAAAATCATCAAAAATTGTAATGGGTAAATGCCGTTTGTGTTGTCCTTTTTTATACCAGTTTTCAATTGTTTGTTGATCTGTTTCCGAGACTTTTTTGCCTTCCAAATAGTCATCAATGGCATCATACGTGACACCTAAGGCAACTTCATCTGCAACTAACGGTTTGTCATCTTCTAGATCAGCTGTTGGTATTTTTAGATACAAGGCTTCTGGTGCCCCAAGTTCTTTCAGCAAAGCTTTTCCTTGGCGCTTATTTAAACGAAATAACGGTAAAATATCCGCTCCGCCATCGCCATATTTGGTGAAGAAAGCTGTCACATTTTCGGCTGCGTGGTCTGTGCCAATTACTGCGCCAGCATTTTCGCCAGCTACTGCATATTGTGTAATCATACGTTGACGTGCTTTCATGTTCCCTTTATTAAAATCGCTAATTTGAACGCCAGCGTTTTCTAGCGAACCAACCATTGCATCCACTGCTGGTTTAATATCCACTCGTAAAGAAACATCTGGCTGGATAAAGGCTAGCGCGGCTTGTGCATCAGCTTCATCTGCTTGCTCACCATAGGGAAGGCGAATCGCAATAAATTGATACGACATATCTCCTGTTTCTTCGCGCATTTCAGTCATCGCTAATTGTGCTAAGCGCCCAGCTAATGTTGAATCTTGTCCGCCACTAATTCCCAAGACAAAGGTTTTTAAAAAAGGATGTTTAGTTAAATAAGCTTTCAGAAAATCAATACTTTTACGAACTTCTTCTTTTGGATCAATTGTCGGTAAAACACCTAACTCTTGAATGATTTTTTCTTGAAGTGTTGTCATTTCTAGGCCTCCTTATTCACCGTTTCCGTTAAATGTTTAACGTCTTTACGCACTTTTTCCAATAAATTCATTTTGTGGTTCCAACAATCTGTTGAAAGGTCCACTGGATATTTCTGCGGATTCAAGTCCCGCTTGTATTCTTCCCAAAGTGAATCTAAATTTTCTTTTGCATATTGTTTAATTTCATCTAAAGTTGGTAATTCATACACACGTTTTCCTTCAACGAAAATATCTTGGAGTACTGGCCGTGCTTCAAAATCACGGACATACTTATTAATAAAGGTATGAACGGGATGGAACATATAAATTTCTTCTTCTTGGCGAGGATCTTCGTTCCAAAGTGTCACATAGTCCCCTTCTGACTTTTTATCAGATTTACGTGTAATGCGCCAGACTTGTTTTTTTCCTGGTGTTGTCACTTTTTCAGCATTGCTAGATAGTTTAATGGTATCTTTCATTTGACCATCTTCACCTTCAATTGAAACTAATTTAAACACCGCTCCTAAAGCCGGTTGATCATAGGCGGTAATCAGCTTGGTACCCACGCCCCATACATCAATTTTTGATTTTTGCATTTTTAGATTCAAAATCGTATTTTCATCTAAATCGTTCGATGCATAAATTTTTGCTTCAGTAAAGCCTGCTTCGTCCAGTTGTTCACGAACTCGTTTAGAAATATAAGCCATATCGCCACTATCAATCCGCACGCCTAGGAAATTAATTTTATCCCCCATTTCTCGAGCTACTCGAATTGCGCTTGGCACTCCCGCTTTCAAAGTATCATACGTATCAACAAGGAAAACGCAATCCCGATGTGTTTTGGCATACGCCATGAATGCTTCATAATCATTTCCATACGACTGAACCAATGAATGGGCATGAGTCCCACTAACCGGAATACCAAAAATTTTACCAGCACGAACATTACTTGTCGCGTCCGCCCCACCAATATAGGCGGCTCTTGTGCCCCAAATGGCAGCATCTAATTCTTGTGCCCGGCGTGTTCCAAATTCCAATAAAGGATCATCGCCTATCACGGATTTAATTCGAGCCGCTTTTGTCGCAATTAATGTTTGGAAATTCACCATATTTAGCAAGGCAGTTTCTACCAATTGACATTGTGCCAAAGGACCTTCAATTTGAATTAACGGTTCGTTATTAAAAACCAAATCCCCTTCTAAAGCAGAGCGTACAGTACATTTAAATTCAAAATTTGCTAAATACGTCAAGAAATCTTCTGGATATTCTTCAACTTCTCGGAGATATGCAATATCAGATTCTGTGAACGTTAAATTTTCGAGATAATTGACCAAACGTTCTAAGCCTGCAAAAATTGCGTAGCCATGATTAAAGGGCATCTCTCTAAAGTAACATTCAAAAACAGCATGTAAATCTGCTCTCCCTAATTCCCAGTACGTTTGCATCATATTGATTTGATACATATCTGTATGCAATGTCAAACTATCATCTGCATATGTATAGTCCATCGTTTTCTACCTCTATTCTTTGTATTAAAAACTTGTTTATATTATAACAAAAAAATTTTTTTTAGCCTAAAATCTGCTTAGACCTCTTTTTCTTTAAAAATGAAAAATTTACTGAAGAAATAATTTAAAATCACTACTACAACTTGTGTAATCATTTTCGCCCAAAACGATGAAAAATGAATGCCATCAATTAGGAGAATCATTAAACCCATATCAGCCACAAAAGATAAAATTCGGTACCAATAAAATAAGCCCATTTCTTTAAAAAAACCAGCTATGCTTTCATGCTTACTTGCGAATACCCAATATTTATTCGTGAAAAAGGCAAATAGAACAGATAAAAACCAACTAATTGTGTTACTTATCTTGTAATCCAGCCCTAACACATTTTGACAAACAAAAAATACAACTAAGTTGACGACAGTCGTTGCACCACCAAAAAATAAATAAGCCAGTACTTCTCGGTATTTACGAAATAATTCTTTCAATTTTCACGCATCCTTTCAACTAATCATTTTATCAAACTTCGGCAAGAAAACCTATCTATTTTGTGTAAAGACACAATTCTCTTGCTAATTTTACTATTTATTAAGTATTTATGAAAAACATAGTAAGAGAAGAGGAGAAGTTCATCCATGGATGAACTTCTCCTCTTCTCTTCGTCTAATAATATATGACTCCATCAACCAATAAGTTAAATCAGCATTAGTCCTTTAGCTTAGGAAGTGCTATCGTTTGTCCTTCGGTTAATACAGAATACGTTAAGTCATTTGTCTGCTTGAGGGCGGTTAAGGAATAGCCCGTTTTTTTAGCAATTTTTGCGAGTGTCTCTCCTCTTTTTACTTCATAATACTCAGTAGACTCTGTTTTTGAGTCATTCGCTTTACCATTTGATTGCTCTGCTGTCTTCAAAGCATTAGTCACCGATTTACTGATTATTAGTGATTGAAGTAACGCTTGTTCTTTCGGTTCTAGAGAAGTCGCCGCTGTATGCTGAGGAATCGTGATTTTTTGGCCAATATAAAACATTTCTTGAGTCTTTGAATTTTGTTTTAAAATGGCTGTTGCTGACACACCAAACGTCTGGCTAATGGTGGCGAGAGAATCTCCTTTGCTTACTTCATAGATGACTGCTTCTTTTTTTAGCTGTTCTTTGACTGCTTCCTTATCAAACGAAGGTTTCTTTTCTTCTGCCAAATTAGTCACTACTGGTTTCTTCTTTTCTTGATCGTATTCAGTTAATTGATAGGTTTCAATCAACGCGTTTAATTTTTTATCGTAATATGTATCCGTTGCATAACGACCTGTTAAAAATTTTGTTGCCTGCTGATAATTCGTCGTGTTTGCTTTCAAAACGCCGTGATAAAACGTTGGATTACCAGCCAGCCCATTGATGATTAATTTACTATAGTCTGTTAATGACTCTTTATAGGATGGATACTGACGAAAATCGGCATGAATGGTGGTCATCTTCCCTTTACCATCATCTTCTTGTGTGGGAAAGCTGACACTTTGACCTTGATAAGCGCCTTTAATGCCAAACAAATTATAATTAGGCGGCGCTGCTAACGCACTATTGCCCGAGCCACTTTCTAAAATAGCTTGAGCTATCATGACAGAAGCGTATAGATCATGTTGCTGACCAATAACTCGTGCTTCTTCACCGATTTTTCTAATAAACTCAGAAGTAGAAGCATTCTCTTGGACAACAAAATTTGCCTCGGCTTGTTGTTGAATTCCTGCTTGCTTTTCCTTTTCTTGACTATTGTCTATCTCTGAATGTACCAACGGCTCTTTGGTCTTTTCAGTTAATGTAGAATTTTGTGGTTCCTGATTATGAGGCGGCTTTTCAGTGAGTGCTTTACGCTCTTCAGACGCTGGTTGCTCACTTTGTAACGATTCGGTTGGTTTAGTACTAGCAATTGGCTTTTCTTGTGGCGGTAAACTATTTTCAGATTCTAATGGTTCCACATTATTTTCTGGATGGTCACTGCTGTAATTTTGTGTTGAACTTTCTTGTTGTTCAGACGAACTTATTATTGTTTCGTTCAGCGTTGAAGAAGTAAGGGTTCCTTGGTCTTGATTGGCTTGGTCCGCTCTTTTTTCTTCCAGCGATAGCTGTCGACTTTCGTCCCTCGTTTCGGTCTCTTCTTGAGCGATTAATGGTTCCGAATTGTAGTAACTGGCGCCCGCATAAATCCCTAAAATTCCAATACATACCAACTTCAAATATCTTGCCTTTCTTTTTTTCATCGCATTTCTCCTTCATTTACCTCTTTATTTCTGCTAATAACTGCTCTATCTGTTGGTACGTTCCTGTTGATTCATTCTTGATTGTCAGCATTTGTTCACAATAAGCTTGGTACTCTCTTGCCACTTGCTTCATGCGTGTTAAAGTTGCTAAACGTTGTTCCATCTCTTCATGAACTGTTGCAACTTGTTGGTTAGCTTGGGCAATTGTTTCTTTTGCTTGACGTTTGGCTTCTAATAAGACTTCGCCAATTTCTTTTTGAGAAAGCGTAACGGCTGTGTCTAAATTCTCTTCACTGGTCTGTCTCTGTTGCATCTTTTCTTCAGACAATTGTTTCTGTAAAGAAGTGATAGTTGCTTCTTTATCACTTAACGTTTCTTTAAGCTGTTTAAGTTGCACATCTTTTTCGACTACTTGTTTTTGTAATGCTTCCACTTCATTGGTTCGCATTAATAATTGCTCCGTTAGCTTTTTAATGGATTGCTGATATAATTGATTTTCTTCTTCTAGTTTTTCAACAAAAGAAAATGACTCTTCTGACAGTTCAGTCGGCACTTGTTGCTGGACCTGCTTTACTTTTGCAGCTTGCTCTTTTGCATAAACGACCTCGTCATCAAAGCTTGCTTCCTCTGTTACCTTTGGTTGTGCTTTCATCGATTGTTCATTTTCAAAATCCGGCATCTTCTCATACTCCTCATCTTCATTGTTTTTAGTCAAAAATTGCCACATCTTTTTCTCCCCCTTCTTACCTTTTACACCGTTAACATATAGCCTTTTGAACGAATTGTTTTGATATATTGTGGTTTGTTCACATCTTGTTCAATTTTTTTACGCAAATGGAAAATCACATTAGCGACACGATATTTTCGTTCATTCGCAGTATCTTTCCAGACATTTTTGTAGAGTTCTTCATATGTAATTGTTTGTCCTGCGTGTTTGTATAAATACTCTATTGTGAAAAATTCCAATTTTGTTAAAAGAATTTCTTCTCCACTTCCCAAGCAAACACTCAAATTTGGCGCAATTAAATACAATCTCTCAGAAAGATTCTTAGTAACTGTTTGTTCCTCGTTTGCAATAGCTAATTTAGGATAAAAACGTCTTTTTACACGTTGCAATAAATTACTCATGCTTAACATGCATTCTTGACGATCATAAGAATGATCAAAAACGCCATCTGCACCTAATTGTAAATAAATAATTCGATTGACTTTACTAATTACTTCTGTCCGAGAAAATAACCAAATCGGTAAATCTGACTGCTTGCGAATCGTCATTAATAACTCACAACAAGTATTTACTTGCTGGTGGTCAGTAACTTCAATCACTAATCCATCAATATGGTGCAAATGAAGAAGTATATTTGTTCCTTGGATGATCTGACATTCTACTTGATTACTAACAAACCAATTTTGACAGTATTCTTTTGTTTCAATTGTCAAAGGAACGACACCAATTGTATATTTTTCCATTTTTCCACCTCAATCTTCCTAATATTCCCCTTCAAAATATAATAATTTTTATTTATATTCTATTAATAAATAAAAATTACCAACTACTAGTTTTCAAAAAATGATTGTTATTACTAAATTTTATCGAATAAAAACAAGGCTGTCTAGCTAAAACGAAGCCTTTAAATTATCATCTTTTTTGTTAAATGAGTAAATATTTGAGAAAATACCATAAGCAAAGATATTATTTAGATTATTTATTCTTTATGTAAAAAAAAGCTTACGATTTTTCAATCGTAAGCTTTTAGAATATTTTTTTATTTTTACATCATACCGCCCATGCCCATTGATGGATCCATCATAGGAGCTGGTGCAGCTGGTTCTGGTTTGTCTGCAACAACTGCTTCAGTTGTTAATAATAAAGCTGACACAGAAGCTGCATTTTGTAAGGCAGAACGAGTTACTTTTGTTGGGTCAACAATACCGGCTTCAACCATGTTTACCCATTCACCGTTAGCTGCATTGAATCCGATACCTAAGTCAACATTTTTTAGTTTGTCAACAATCACTGATCCTTCATAACCAGCATTTTCAGCGATTTGACGGATTGGTTCTTCTAATGCACGAACGACAATCTTGATCCCTGTTGCCACGTCGCCTTCAGCTTCCAGCGCAGCGACTTTACCAATTACATTGACAAGTGCGGTACCACCACCAGAAACCATGCCTTCTTCTACAGCGGCACGTGTTGCGTTTAATGCATCTTCAATTCGTAATTTTAATTCTTTTAATTCTGTTTCAGTTGCAGCACCGACTTTAACGACAGCAACCCCGCCAGCTAATTTAGCTAAACGTTCTTGTAATTTTTCACGATCAAAATCAGACGTTGTTTCGCCGATTTGGTTTTTAATTAAATGAACGCGGGCATCAATGGCTTCTTTTGAACCAGCACCTTCAACAATTGTTGTGTTATCTTTGTCGACAACTACTTTGCTAGCATTTCCTAAGTTTTCAATAGTTGTGTCTTTTAACTCTAACCCTAAGTCGTCAGTGATTACTGTACCACCTGTTAAAATAGCAATATCTTCAAGCATCGCTTTGCGGCGGTCACCAAATCCTGGCGCTTTTACTGCGACAACATTAAATGTACCACGGATTTTGTTCAATACTAATGTTGGTAGAGCTTCCCCATCAACATCATCCGCAATGATCAATAGTGGACGGCTTTGTTGTAGAATTTGTTCTAATAAAGGTAAGATATCTTGAATATTTGAGATTTTTTTGTCGGTAATTAAGATATATGGATTTTCTAAAACAGCTTCCATTTTATCGTTGTCAGTAACCATGTATTGAGATAAATAACCGCGGTCGAATTGCATTCCTTCAACCACATCTAATTCTGTTTCAATCCCTTTTGATTCTTCAATGGTAATTACGCCGTCGTTACCAACTTTTTCCATTGCATCAGCAATTAATTGGCCGACTTTTTCAGAACCTGATGAAACAGCAGCGACTTGTGCAATCGCTTCTTTTGAATCAACTACAGATGAAATATTGTGTAATTCTTCTACTGCTGTTTTTGTTGCTAATTCAATCCCACGGCGAATACCTAATGGGTTAGCTCCAGCAGTTACGTTTTTTAAGCCTTCACGAACAATGGCTTGTGTCAAAACAGTCGCTGTTGTTGTTCCGTCACCAGCAATATCATTCGTTTTAGAAGCAACTTCTGAAACTAATTTTGCGCCCATGTTTTCAAAATGATCTTCTAATTCAATTTCCTTAGCAATTGTTACTCCATCGTTAGTAATCAATGGTGAACCAAATGATTTTTCTAAAACAACGTTACGACCTTTAGGGCCTAATGTCACTTTCACTGTATCTGCTAATACATCTACTCCGCGTAGCATTGCTGCACGTGCATCTTCTGCAAATTTAATCTCTTTTGCCATGATTTCTTCACCTCATAATTTTTTTCTTCTATTATATTATTCTGTAAAAGTTGTTTATTATTCAACAGTGGCAATAATGTCTTTGGCTGATACAATTAAGTATTCTACGCCTTCGTATTTCACTTCTGTTCCTGAATATTTTTCAAACATTACTGTGTCACCAATTTTTACTTCCATCGGAACTTTTGTGCCATTTTCAAGCACACGACCTTCACCTACTGCGATAACTTCACCTGTTTGTGGTTTTTCTTTTGCAACGGATGCAAGAACAATTCCTCCAACAGTTTTTTCTTCTTCTTTCGCGACTCTAATTACGACGCGATCGCCTAATGGTTTTAACACAATAAATCCCTCCAAATAAAAAGTTTTCGCTTATTTTAGCACTCGATACACAAGAGTGCTAACTCACACTATTTATAATACTCATTTCACTCTAAAAATGCAAGTCTTTTCTCTCTTTTTCTTGTCAATTATAAGATACGCATTTTTTATTGCGTATTCTTTTTTCATGGAATGTTTTTCCAATCCTTTAATTCATGGTAAAATAAATTGACTACGATTGGAGGCGAATAAAATGAAACAACGTTTACTTACAGCACTAATAGCAACCTTCGTTTATTTTGTGATAGCGAATTTAGGAAATCTTGTTTTCAGTGTCACAGAAGGAATTGTTTCGACACTTTGGGAATCTCTTTTCTTTTTCTTATTCGTTTTTCTTTTATTAGGATATCGCAATAATCGTAAAAAATAATTATAGAAAGGATTAACCATGACCTTAAGAAAATCAAGTTTATTTATTTTAGTCACATACATTATCGCTTTCTTCGGGCCGTTACTTTTTTCGGGTATTTCCCCCAATGCAGCGATTAATGTGACAACTGCTCTCTACATTATTGGCGCCCTTGTAATGATTGGCATCTTTTTAAAAACAACAGAACCTTCTCCTTTAGAGGAAACAGCAACCTTGAAATCACCTATTTTTATTTTTTTACTAGGTGTTAGTGGGATTTTCATTGCCATGCTGATTCAAGGGGTTACTTTTGCCATTGAAGTAGCCATCACAGGAGAACAAGCTACTTCTCAAAATACGCAAGCTATTGTGGCGGTGATTTTGGCAAATCCTTTATTTATTTTGGCAACTACTATCGGTGGTCCGATTATGGAAGAATTCGTCTTTCGTTATGCATTTATCCATTTAATCCAGCCTTTTACAAATTTCTGGATTGCGGCTACTGTTAGTTCGGCGATTTTTTCACTCGCACATGCCGATGGTCACTTTTTTGTTTATTTCTTTATGGGATTTTTCTTTGCTCTTTTGTACAAGCAAACTGGAAAAATTTGGACCTCAATTATTGCCCATTGCGGCATGAATACGATTGTGATTATTGTTCAACTACTTTTGCATAATGGTGCAATTCAATAAGAAAAGGGCCTTCGTCTAAACGACTAGGCCCTTTTCTTTTGCTTATTCTTCTTCGTCAATCAATTCGTTGTCATGATGTAAGAAATAAATTAATGTTTGTAATTCGTTGGTTAAGTCAACATTTTGAATTAATACTTCAGGTGGCGCTACTAAACGCGCAGCCGTAAAGTTTAGAATTCCTTTAACCCCTGCTTCGGCAAGTTTGTTCACAACTTCTTGCGCTTTGCGAGCTGGAATAGTTAAAATAGCTACTTCGATTTGTTGAACACGGATTTGTTCCATCATATCTTCCATTGGATAAACCGGAATACCGTCAACAATGCGTCCCACAATATCTTCATTCACATCAAATGCGCAACTTACACGAATACTGTTGCTTTGATGGAATTTGTACTTTAATAAAGCACTTCCTAAATTACCAACCCCGATTAATGCGACATTGGTTAACTCATCTTCATTCAATGTTTTTGCAAAAAAGTTCATTAAGTTTTCAACATCATAGCCGTACCCACGTTTACCTAATTCACCAAAATATGAAAAGTCACGACGAATAGTCGCACTGTCTACTTGTACCGCTTCACTTAATTCAGTTGATGAGACTTTATTTTTTCCTGTATCATGTAACATTCTTAAGTAGCGATAATATAAAGGAAGGCGTCGCGCCGTTGCTTTTGGAATAACTTGATCTTTCACAATTGGACCTCCAATACTTTCACTTAAATCTTATCCATTAACATAATAGCAGTTTTTCACAATAAAAAGCAATTCTATGGCTCAAAAATAGCATTTTTCTTCAAAAGTTTGTGATAAAAGGTATAAACCTTCACAAAGCATTTTTTGATACGTGCTATTTTAGCAGATTTTATGCTACACTAAGGGCAATGAATTTAGAAATGAGGACTACTGATGATTTTATTACAAGCAAATCAAGTTGCCCGGCATTTTGGCTCGGAAACATTGTTTGAAAACATACATTTAGAAATTGCAACAAAAAGTCGGATTGCCTTAGTTGGTCGTAATGGTGCTGGAAAATCGACTTTTTTAAAAATCATTGCAGGCATTGATGCTCCCGATAGCGGAACCATTGCCAAAAATAAAACTGCTACGTTAGGTTATTTAGCTCAAAATACCGGTTTAGAATCAGATAAAACCGTTTGGGAAGAAATGACAAAAGCCTTTGCTGACATCCTAGAAATGGAACAGCGTATGCGAGAATTAGAAACCAAAATTAGTGAAATGGAGCCAACCACTTCCGTTTATGAAGGAATTTTAAAAGAGTACGATCAATTGCAACATACGTTTTCTGAAAAAAATGGCTACGGCTATGAAAATGAAATTCGCTCAGTCCTTCACGGCTTTGGCTTTGATGAATCCTTTTACACGAAAGATATTCAAACCTTATCTGGTGGTCAAAAAACCCGGCTTGCATTAGCAAGAATGCTTTTACAAAAACCAGACATTTTAATTCTGGACGAGCCTACAAACCACTTAGATATCGAGACGCTTTCTTGGCTGGAATCTTATTTGCCAAGCTATGCCGGCGCCCTATTGATTGTTTCCCACGATCGTTATTTTTTAGATAAGGTAGTTAATGAAGTTTATGAACTGAGCCGCAAAAAAATGACTCACTACAAAGGAAACTATTCCAAATACTTAGAGTTAAAAGCAGAACAATTAGCCAGTGAATGGAAAGCGTATGAAAAGCAACAAGAAGAAATCAATAAGTTAGAAGATTTCGTTGCCAAAAATCTGGTTCGTGCATCTACAACGAAACGTGCACAAAGTCGCCGAAAAGTATTAGAAAAAATGGACCGTTTAGACCGACCTCAAGGAGATGAAAAATCGGCGCATTTTCTTTTCGATAGTGAAAAAGTCTCGGGAAATGTTGTTTTACAAGTCGAAGATGCCGCCATTGGTTACGACCAAGAACATATTTTATCCGAACCTATTCACTTGGATATTCGTCGCAAAGAAGCCATTGCCTTAGTCGGACCGAACGGAATTGGTAAATCCACTCTCTTGAAATCAATTATTGACCGCATTCCTTTCATTAAAGGAAGTAAAACTTTTGGCACCAATGTTTCTGTAGGTTACTATGACCAAGAGCAAGCCAATTTACATGGCAATAAAACGGTCCTAGCGGAATTATGGGATGAACACCCAACCACACCTGAAAAAGAGATTCGAAGTATTTTAGGCGGCTTTCTCTTCAGTGGAGATGATGTTGAAAAAACGATTCCTTTATTAAGTGGTGGCGAAAAAGCCCGTGTGGCATTAGCAAAATTAGCGATGGATCGTGACAATTTCTTGATTCTCGATGAGCCAACCAACCACTTGGATATCGATAATAAAGAAGTTTTAGAAAATGCGCTGATTGATTATGAAGGAACCATCCTCTTCGTTTCCCATGACCGTTACTTTATCAATCGAATTGCAACAAAAGTTGTTGAGCTTTCTGAAAAAGGCAGCAAACTTTATTTAGGCGACTATGATTATTATTTAGAAAAGAAACAAGAGGAAGAAGAAATCGCTGCCCTCTTAGCTAATGAAGAAGCGGCGAAAAAACCCGAACCAGTTACAGCCAAAAATACCTTTTATCAAAACAAGGAGCAACAAAAATTACTCCGTACTTTGCAAAGAAAAATAACACAAGTCGAAGAAAATCTTGCTCAGTTAGATACGACAATTGCACAATTAGAAGCACAAATGAGTCAACCAGACATTCTAGAAAATCATGTTGAATTGCTGGCTTTAAACCAACAATTAGATGACGCTCGTCAGCAACAAGATGAACTACTTGAGCAATGGGAAAATTTCAGTTTAGAATTAGAAGAAATGGAAAATAACAATTAACGGAGGGATTCACTATGGCTTCCAAAAAAATCAGTTTAACGAAGCCCAAATATCAACAAATCGCCGTTGATGTTGCGGAAAAAATTGCAGAAGGCAAATTACATGTTGGAGATAAAATCCATGCCCGTTCCACCCTAGCTAACCAATACCAAGTGTCGCCAGAAACAGCTCGCAAAGCCATTATCGTTTTAGTTGATTTAGAAATCGTTAAAGCCAAACACGGCAGCGGCTTCTATGTGGCATCAAAAGAAAAAGCGCAGGACTTTGTGACACAATATCAAGACGTTCAAACGATTGCTGAAATTAAAGAAGAATTGCTAGATAGCGTAGCGAAACAAAAAGAAGAACTTACTCATTTTTCTAGCATTCTAGATACTCTTGTTGAACAAACAAAGCGTTTTGATTCTTTCAATCCAATGAATCCTTATTCATTAGTTTTAACAGAAGAAGCTGCTTATCTTGAGGCGACGATTAGCGAAATGAATTTTTGGCAAAACACTTCGGCAACGATTATCGCTATCAAACACAAAGAAGAGCTTTTGGTCTCACCTGGTCCATATGCAAAGATTTCGTTGAACGACACACTTTATTTTGTTGGACATGACGAATCAACCTTACAACGTGTCCAAAATTTCTTTTATCCTTAAACAAAAAAGTGACTACTTATCTTGCGGTAAATAGTCACTTTTTTTATTTATTATTTCTATTTTTCATAAAAAACCACTATAAAACCTAGTTAAAATACTGTTTTTCTTCATTTTCAGAAAGATTTTCATCTAATTTGACAAAGTGACAACTTTATAGTAGTCTGATGTAGTCACTTTTTTTAATGAGGAGGAACAATGATTTGCCAAAAGTAAAAGTAAATCACCTTACCAAGATCTTTGGTAAGAAAACCAAACCGGCACTTGAAATGATTCGTGCCAACAAAAGCAAAACAGAAATTTTAGAAAAAACGGGTGCCACAGTCGGTGTTTATGATGTAAATTTCGAAGTTGAAGAAGGCGAAATTTTCGTTATTATGGGGTTATCAGGAAGTGGGAAATCAACATTAATTCGTTTATTAAATCGTTTGATTGAACCAACTTCAGGAAATATTTATATTGATGGACAAGATATTTCTTCTTTAGATAAAGAAGGATTACGTGAAGTACGTCGAAATAAAATGAGCATGGTTTTCCAAAACTTTGGTCTTTTCCCCCATCGAACTATCTTAGAAAATACGGAATATGGTTTAGAAATTCGTGGTGTTCCTAAAGAAGAACGCCAAGCAAAAGCTGAAAAAGCCTTAGAAAATTCTAGCTTAATTGCTTTTAAAGACCAATTACCAAGTCAATTATCTGGTGGGATGCAACAACGTGTCGGCCTTGCTCGTGCCTTGGCTAACGATCCAGAAATTTTATTAATGGACGAAGCGTTCTCTGCTCTTGATCCGTTAATTCGTCGTGAAATGCAAGACGAACTATTAGATTTACAAGAAAATGTCAAAAAAACCATTATCTTTATCACACATGATTTGAATGAAGCTTTACGAATCGGCGACCGGATTGCTTTGATGAAAGATGGTCAAATTATGCAAATTGGGACTGGAGAAGAAATTTTAACCAACCCAGCCAACGAATATGTGCGAACCTTCGTGGAAGATGTGGATCGTTCAAAAGTCTTAACTGCCCAAAATATTATGGTACCTGCTTTAACTACTAACATTGAAATTGATGGCCCAACTGTTGCTTTAAAACGGATGCGTCAAGAAGAAGTGAGTATGTTACTTGCCGTGGATAAAAAACGCCAACTAAAAGGCGTGGTACGCGCAGAAAAAGCTTTAGAAGCGCGTAAAAACGGGACTTCTCTTGTAGAATGTGTGGATCCAGAAATTCAAACAATCGACAAAGATATGTTAGTGAATGATATTTTCCCACTGATTTATGATGCACAAACGCCTCTTGCTGTGACTGATAACGGCAAACTATTAGGCGTGGTCATCCGTGGTAGCGTACTTGAAGCACTTGCAGAAACAGAGGTGAACGAACATGAATAAGTATCAATTACCTGTCGCGTCTTGGGTTGAAAGTTTTACTGATTGGTTAACTTCAACATTTGCTGGATTATTCAGCTTTTTACAAACAATTGGTCAAAGTGTAATGGACAACATTACTGCCTTACTAACAGCCGTACCACCACTTGTGCTGATTGTGCTATTAACGATTGCTGCTTTCTTTATTTCTAATAAAAAAATTGGCTTAAGTTTATTCACATTTATCGGCTTAATGTTTATCTATAACCAAAACTTATGGAACGATTTAATGAGTACCGTTACGTTAGTTTTACTTTCTAGTGTTATTTCCATTATCATTGGTGTGCCACTAGGGATTTTAATGGCGAAAAGTGAAAAAGCCAAGAGTATTATTACACCGATTTTGGACTTCATGCAAACAATGCCTGGTTTCGTTTACTTGATTCCAGCCGTTGCATTCTTCGGAATTGGTATGGTTCCTGGGGTCTTCGCCTCTGTTATCTTCGCTTTACCACCAACCGTTCGCTTTACGAACTTAGGAATTCGACAAGTGCCAAATGAACTTGTTGAAGCAGCTGATTCTTACGGTAGTACTGGATGGCAAAAATTATTCAAATTAGAATTACCTTTAGCCAAAAACACGATTATGGCTGGTGTTAACCAAACAACCATGCTAGCTCTATCAATGGTAGTTATTGCTTCAATGATTGGTGCGCCTGGATTAGGACGTGGCGTCCTTTCCGCTTTACAACGTGCACAAGTCGGGAACGGTTTCGTAAATGGTGTGGCTTTAGTTATTTTAGCGATTATCATTGACCGTTTTACTCAACATTTAAATAATAAAAAAGCAGCCCCTAAAGCAGCTGGTGCCACCTCTAAAAAGAAAAAATATGGGATTATTGCAGCGGTTGTTGTAATTGTCGCTGGCTTAGTTGGTGCTTCAATTTTTACAACAACAAATGATAAGCAAATTTCCCTTTCTTATGTGGAATGGGATACCGAAGTAGCCTCCACACATGTGGTTGCCGAAGTCTTAAAAGATATGGGGTATGATGTTAAAACGACCCCTTTAGATAACGCAATTATGTGGGAATCTGTAGCTAAAGGTGAAACAGATGCCATGGTTGGTGCGTGGCTGCCAGGAACTCACGCAGAGCAATATAAACAATATAAAGATAAATTAGACGACCTTGGTGAAAACCTTAAAGGTGCAAAGCTAGGAATTGTCGTCCCTTCTTATATGGATGTTGATTCTATCGAAGATTTATCTGATCAAGCTGGGAAAAAGATTACTGGAATTGAACCTGGTGCTGGTGTTGTTGCAGCAGCAGAGAAAACTAAAGAAGCTTATCCTAATTTGAAAGATTGGTCTGTTGAAACTTCTTCATCAGGTGCCATGACTGTCGCCTTAGGACAAGCAATTAAAAACAACGAAGACATCGTTATTACTGGCTGGTCTCCTCACTGGATGTTTGCAAAATATGATTTAAAATATTTAGCTGATCCAAAAGGCACTATGGGCGGCGAAGAAGCGATTCACACAATGGCTCGCCAAGGCCTAAAAGAAGATCAACCAGAAGCTTACAAAGTGTTAGATAATTTCCATTGGACAACTAAGGATATGGAATCTGTCATGTTAGAAATTAACGAAGGCAAAGACCCACAAGAAGCTGCACGTGATTGGGTTGATTCACATAAAGACCAAGTAGCAGAATGGAAAAAATAATTCTTAACAAATGACTTCCCCATCTATTAAAAGAGGACGTTGAACAAATTGTTCAACGCCCTCTTTTTTCGCAAAAAAAACCACTCAGTTGGGTAGACTGAGTGGAAAGGAGTTATTTTTACTTGAGGAGTAAAAATGAAAAGTGTTTATGTTGGGTGTTTTGTTGGTATGCTTATATATTAACGAGAACCTGTGAATAATTTGTGACGAAAACCTTGGAAATTTGCTACGAATTACTTAAAAAAGTTTAAATGTGTCTCACCCTAGTTAATCAATACAGCGATTATTTCTTTTTAGCATTTTGGATGGCTTTAAATAATGTTGAAAATTGTCCTTTGAAAGACATCACATCATCAAAGATATCAACACCATCGTTTAACATTTTGACGGTCACCCAGCCAAGCGCTTCCGTAATTGCTACTGCAACTGAAGCATTGACCATGCCACCAGTCACAGTTCCGACAACAGGAATCACTTTTAGAATATTTCCGACTGCGCTCTTACCTAAACTAACCACTACTAATTCTTTGGTTAAACTTTTCCCTAAGCTTTCAGACCAAGACTGACCAAAAATTTTATGCAGCCGTGACATCATAGTTAATTGAACAGGTACCAGTAAAAAAGCATCCGAAAATGGAATTGGTGAAAACCCAATAATTGCTGCTGACAATGCAGCAAAATGAATCGTTTGATGACTTTTCTTTTTCACGTCAGGTGAAACACCAGCCAAAAATTCATCAAATACTTTGTCGAGTTGTGTTTGACTGTTCGTCACTAATTGTTCTGCTTTACCTTTAGAAGTTGCGAAAGCATTCATTATGGCCGTAGATGTTTTTTGTGGAAATTTTTTCAAGACATCTTGAAAAAAAGAACGAAATTCTGGGTCTTCGATTTCTTCATTCAATTGCTTAGTTTCTTGTTCTGCTAATTCTTGTTTTTCAATCTCTTCAAAAAGTTCTTGTTTCTTTTTGTTTTTATGTTTTTTTCTTCTCATCTCATTAACTCCCTTATCTATCAATATGTAGAAACAAAGTATAGCATAGCCCCTGATTGATTCTCTTTTAGATGATTTGAAAAGCCAGAACTTATCTGTTTTTTAAACAAATAGAAATGTTCTAGCTTTTCTCAAAAAATCAGCTATTTTGTTTGTTCTTCACCGCAATACGCCGTCAAGTGTTTAGGTAAAATTTCCAGCGTAATTGGCAAAGCAGCTCCTTCATCACCATCCACATTAGTGGTTAATTCTTCTTGGTTTTCTAAGGAGATTGTTCCTTCTTTAAAGGTTAGGTAAACTAAATTATCAGTGGACTGGTCGACTCCTTTTAACAAATCTGGGACTGCTTTTACTGCATCCCACAATGATTGATCTTTTAAATAAACTAAATGAAGTTTGCCATCATCCACTTGGGCCTCTGGTAATAATGTTTCAAACCCACCGATTGAATTCGTTAAGCCAACTAAAACGGTACTACTTTCAATGGTTTGTTCTTTTTGATCCAAGCTTAAATGAAAAGGATACGTTTGAGCATTCGCTAAATGTTTGGCACCTGAAATAAAATAAGCGAGTTTTCCTAACTTCGTTTTTTGTTCAACGTCCACGTCGTTAATTGACTCTGGAATCGTCCCAATCGCAACGACATTCATAAAGTAGTCGTCATTGATTTTCCCCACATCTAAAGCACTGGTTTTTTCTAAATCTAATTGTTGAATCGCTTCTTCAGGGTCCATCGGTAAATTCAAGGCTCGCGCTAAATCGTTCACCGTTCCTAAAGGAAAAAAGCCAAATTTTGGGCGGTAAGCTTGTTCTGCCAACCCGCTAATTCCTTCATTAACGGTTCCATCTCCCCCCATTACGAAAACACTGTCGAAGTGACTTTCCGCAGCTTCACGGGCAAATTGTTCTGCATCGCCGCCTTTTTCTGTTTGTTTCACTACAACTTCATCAAATAACTGCTTTAATTTTTCTTCTGCTAACGTTTCAAATTCTTTGGCTTTTTCACCACCAGAACTGGGGTTAACAATTAAAACTGCTTTTTTCACTGGCACCACTCCTCATTGATATCTAAATCGTTTGATTCCTTACAATTATTATAAAAGATATTTTTAATTCTGGCGAAAAATATGCTGACACTTGCTTAACAAACAAGCATTCCTGCTCCTCACTACTTTTCAAAACGTTCTTTAAAGCAATAGGCAAAATAATAGAACAATTTCCAAAAATCTTGCCAAACTTTTGGATCCATCCCCGTCAATTCATGAATTCGTTTCAAACGGTAATTCAATGTATTTCGATGGATATGTAATACTTGTGAGGTTTCATTGATGTTTAAGTTATGATTGGCGAAAAAAATAACGGTTTCATAGTATTCATCATAAATCGTCTGGATGGTTTCAAAAAAATCCAATTCAATATGAAAAGGAAAATTAAAAATTCCTTGAATGAAAAAATCTTCTGCTTGGTAAAACTTAGCCTTTTCTAATTGAAGAAACGATAGAAGTAAATACGTGTTTTGTGCCTCTTGGACCATTTGTTGAATCGTGGCTTTTTCCGAACTTATCACAAGGTATTCTGTTACTGGCTTTGTTATCTGAGGTGGTTCAGAAGTAATCACCAGATAACAATTTTCCCATTCAAATATTTCATGGCCAGGATAATAACTGGATAATAAGCGCTTGTCCTTGGTCAGTACACAATGATTCTGGTCATCTAATTGAAGGTTATATAGTTCCAACGCTTCAAGTTTTAAGGCTTCTGAGTAAGCAGAATCAACATGCATTAAGTGCTGGATAAACTGATTTTTTTGTTTCTTCTTTTTTTCGCGTTCTTGTTGTGTATTTAATTCTTCTGTCAGTAAAAGAACAATCGAGCGCACAAGCTTGGTAAATTTGCGCACCTCGTCTGGTTCTCCTGAAATGCCTACGACACCTAAAATGTGATCATTCAAAATAATCGGTTCATTGGTGCCTTTTTTCTCTAAAGAAGTATCTTTATAAATTTCAATATTTTTTCGTTCATTGATGGCTCTTTCTGCACCACGATGGCGCTCCCCAATTCGAGCAGAATCTCCACTCGCAATAATTTTTCCTCGTTCATCCATAATATTGATGTTATAAGGAATATCTGCCATCAACTTTTCAACAATTTTATTTGCTTGGATTTTGTCTAATTTTAACATTGCTATCGCCAACTTTCTAAAAAGCGAGTAGCGTTTGGGACATAAGCCGCAATGACTTATGTCCCAAACGCTTAATTCTTCAGATCAACGACTGAACATTTTTATTTCAGCTTTCATTACTGATGATACCATGGTTAGTTCTTAGTCACAAGGCACCAGCTGTAATGTACGAGCAATATTTTCAACGGTTCTTTCTAAGTTAACTGGCCCATTTTTCAATGCTGCTTCCAATGGTTCGGCTTTGGCCAAAATTCCAAAAATAGCCGTCATCCCTTCTTCATAGAGGACATCCACATCTTTGCCGATATAGCCAGCACAAGCGAAAACCGGTTTTTGATACTTCTTGGCCAAACGTGAGACGCCATAAGGGGCTTTGCCGAATTTTGTTTGAAAATCCATCCCGCCTTCACCAGTAAAGACATAATCAGCAGCTTTTATTTTTTCTTCTAATTGATTCACTTCTACGACAATATCAATCCCTGGGCGTAACTGAGCTTTTGTGAATGCTAGTAACCCTGCACCCAAACCACCAGCAGCTCCTGCGCCTGGCATCATCTCAACATCAATGCCGACCTCTTTTTTGATGATTGCTGCATAATGGGCTAAGTTTTTATCTAATTGAGCCACCATTTCTTCTGTCGCACCTTTTTGCGGACCAAAGACATGAGACGCCCCTGTTGGCCCTGTTAGTGGGTTATTCACATCACTAGCTACTAGAACTTCGGTAGCAAAAATACGTTGATCAAACTGTGTTAAATCGATCTGCGCCAGTTTATCTAATGCACCACCGCCACGTGTCAATTCTTGCCCTTCCTTGTCTAACAAACGCGCACCAAGTGCCTGAATCATACCGGCACCCCCATCATTTGTCACGCTACCACCAATGCCGATAATGATTTTTTTTGCCCCATGATTGAGCGCATGTTGAATCATCTCTCCTGTACCATAAGTAGAAGTGATCAAGGGATTACGTTCTGCTGCTTTAACCAATTCAATTCCGTTGGCTTTCGCCATTTCAATGACCACCGTTTCTTGGTCACCTAATAAGCCGTAATAGGTTTCAACGATTTGATCAGGAAGCGGTCCTGCCACACGCACTGGTACTCTTGTGCCTCCTGTTGCATCCACTAAGGAATCCACCGTTCCTTCCCCGCCGTCTGCCATCGGGACGTGTTGAATGTCTGCATCTTTAAATACAGCTAAAATCCCTTTTTCCATTGCCAGACAGGCTTCTTTTGCACTCATACTTTCTTTAAATGAGTCTGGAGCCAAAACAAATTTTTTCGTCATCTTTTCGCGCCTACTTTCCAACTAGTTTAAAATAAAGCCATATAAAATGGTTGCAACAATCGTCATTACCCCACCGACACACATTTCATAAGGAATCACTCGAATTCTTTCTTTAATCGTCATATTCATACTTTGTGCCGTAATATGGAAATAATTTCCTTGAGGAACACTATCAATCACAGTTGCCCCAGTATGCACCATGACTGCTGCTGAAAGTGAAGATGTGCCCATATCTAAAATCGCTGGTCCAAAAGAACCTGTCGCTAAAATAACCGCTGTGGATGTTGAACCAACTGCTAAGCCCATTAAAATACCAGAAATCGGTGCCAAGAAGGTTCCAGAAATTCCCATAACAGAAATTAAGTGGACAATTTGTGTTGATAAATCAGAAACAGAAATTAATCCAGCAATTGCACCTGCACCAATTAAAATTAAAACGGTATCGGTTACTCTCTTCAAGCCAGAAGATGCATAAAAGGCCAGTTGTTTTGTTTGCCCAATCGCAATTGTCCCAACAACTGAGGCGAACGGCAAAATATACAGAGCATCAATATTCAAACTTTTGATGAAAGAAATATTTAAAACGGCGCCAATCGGATTAAGTAATAATAAGACAATCGCTAACACTGGCGCGATCAACGCCTTTTTCAAAGGTAATAATTCTTTTGTTTGTTCCTCTACAAGATCCGTTTCTTTGACCATTGATCCTTTGCTTCTCATGATATTTGCAAGAACAACAGCTGTAATTAAGCCAAATACGGCTGGAATAAAGCCAGCAATCATAACGTCACTTAGAGGTAAATCAAAGCCGTTCGCCGCTGCAATAGTATTTGGATTAGGCGAAATAATATTGCCCGCTTTGCCGCCACCTGATAAGGCAATCAATAATGATAACTTACTGATACCCGTACTTTTCCCAACAGATAGAGCAATCGGGGCAACAATCAACACTGCAACAGGAATGAATACGCCCACTGCTGTAATTACCATTGTGGATAATGCCAAAGATAAAATAGCTTTTTTCTCGCCAAGCTTTTGTACAATGGCGTTGGCAATTGATTCTGCCGCACCAGATTCCATCATCACACCCGCCAACATGCCGGCTGCTAAGACACGGATTGCGGTTCCCATAATACTTTGTGTTCCGTTTAATAGAACAGCGACTGTATCTGACAGGGAAGCGCCTCCAATAAGACAACCAACAATTGCACCAAAAAACAAGGAATACACAGGATTAAATTTTTTCAAAATTAATACTATCGCTACAACTAATCCTAAAATTGCAGCAACCCAAGATATTGTAATATCTGGCATTCAAAATCAGCTCCTTAAATTGTTTACGCTTTCATTCTATCAAAGTCCTTTCTTTTTAAAATTGTAAATTTAACAGGATTTATTGTTCAAATGCACAAAAAAACCGTTCTTAAAGAACAGTTTTTTGAAATCTTTTTCTATCTTTCTCAATAATGACCACCAAGCCAACGAACAAAAGAACACTCACAATTAACAATACTGCCGTTTTATTATATCCATGAAATAGCGCTTCACCTCCACATGCGTAAAGTATTGAGGAAGGAATTACACCAATGAATATCGCGGCTATTAAATTTTTTAATGGCAACTGCATAGTATCTGCAGCAAAATTAATCACAGAAGAAGGAATAATTGGAATCATGTAGCCCACCATAATCCCAATTTTTGGATGCTTCATCCGTCGAATGGACTGGACCCAATGATTGGTCTCCGTTTTTTTATCTAAAAATTTTATATGATGCATCAAAAAGATTGCAACCAAATTTCCCATACTATTCCCTAAAACGTTAATGAGTGTGCCGCTGAAGGGACCAAAACTCAATCCTGCAATCACACCAATTACTGAGGTCGGAATCCCTGGTACTGCACACATGATCGCGGTCAAAAAAACTAACAACAGCGCTGCTGAAAAACCATGTGAACGAATTCGCTCTAATAATTGTGTCTTACTGGCTTTAGGATTCAAAAATAATTGAATATCTGTTTGATATTCTAGATACAAACGGTAACCTACCAGTAGGATTAAAATAAGCCCGCTACTGATTAGTAGTATTCGGATTGTTTTCCTTTTCATTTTCTTTGCTCCTTTTATGCTTTATACAAAGTGTAGCACAGGATTCTTTGTGCCTCAATTAGAAGCTTGTATGAATAAAAGCCGCCCCTAAAAGTTAGACTAAAAATCTAACTTTTAGGGGCGGCTCGAAAGTTACGAAGGTACTTTTTTTATTTCCGATACATCTTAAACTCCAAGAACAGATCGTTATAAATTCCTAAGTATTCTTGACCTAAATCTTGGTAAACTTCTAAATGTTTGATGGTTTCATCATCTGGATAAAATTGTTTATCTTCGGCAACTTCTTTTGGTAATAGTTTTTTAGCTTCTTTATTTGGTGTGGAATAACCAATATATTCTGCATTTTGTGCTGCATTTTCTGGTCGTAACATAAAGTTCATAAATGCATAGGCGCCGTCTTTATTTTTGGCTGTCTTAGGCATCACAATGTTATCAAACCAGAGATTAGAGCCTTCACTGGGAATCACATAATGTAGATGTTCATTGTTTTCTAGCATTTCAGCAGCTTCACCAGAGAAAGTTACAGCAACTGCACTTTCTTCATTAGCCATGTACATTTTGATTTCATCGGCAACAATTGCTTTGACATTGTTCGTTAATCGGTTTAACTTATCGGTAGCCTGACGTAATTGTTGGTCGTTTTTACTGTTTAACGAATAGCCTAAACTGTTCAAAGATAATCCTAACACTTCGCGAGCGCCATCAATCAGCATGACATTATTTTTTAATTCCGGGCGCCATAAATCATCCCAATGTTGGATCTGACGGCCGTCAATAAATTTATCATTATAAATAATCCCCAACGTGCCCCAGAAGTATGGAACGGAAAACTTATTTTGGGGATCGAAGGATTGATCTAAAAAGCGTGCATCAATGTTTTCTAAGCCTTTTAATTTGCTGTGATCAAGTGGTAAAAGCATCTTTGCTTTCATCATTTTTTGAATCATATATTCAGAAGGAATGGCAATATCATAGGCTGTGCCACCTTGCTGAATTTTTGTATACATAGCTTCATTAGAATCAAAGGTTTCGTAATTGACTTTATAGCCTGTTTCTTTTTCAAATTTCTTAATCAAGGCTGGATCTATATAGTCCCCCCAATTGTAAATGGTCAAGGTATCTGCTCCTGCCATGCCACTTGCTTTCTCCAATTGGCGCACGCCAAAAAACAAGATGACAATAATAGCGATAATTCCAATAAAAAGTGACTGTAATTTTTTCATTTTAACTTGGCCACCTCACTTTGTTCCCGACGCATTTTCTTTAAACGTTTTGGCGTATTGTCTTTACTGATAAAGTAATAACCGACAACTAGAATCATTGAGAATAGGAATACTAACGCACTTAAGGCATTGATTTCTAAACTAATTCCCTGACGTGCTCGTGAATAAATTTCAACAGATAATGTTGAAAAACCATTGCCTGTCACAAAGAATGTTACGGCAAAATCGTCCAACGAATAAGTAAAGGCCATAAAGTAGCCAGCAATAATTCCTGGCGCTAAAAAAGGCAAAATAATATTTTTAATCACTTGAACATTATTGGCCCCTAAATCCCGTGCCGCATCTACCATAGAATCGTTCATCTCTTGTAGTTTTGGTAAAACCATTAAAACAACAATCGGAATACTAAAGGCAATATGCGACAATAATACACTTGTAAAACCTAAACTGATAAACCCTACTGCCGTGAAGAAAATTAAGAAACTGGCTCCAATAATAACATCTGGTGAAACGAGTAAAATGTTATTAAAGCTAAGCAACGTGTTCCGGTTTTTACGACGTTTTGTATAATAAATCCCCATCGCGCCAAATGTTCCAATGATGGTTGCTATTAAAGCCGATAAGAAAGCTAGCAAAAACGTATTCAGAACAATGGTTAACAAGCGTGTGTCTTCGAAAACGTTCCGATAATTATCTAACGTAAAACCAGTAAACTGATTCATCGTTTGCGTGTCGTTAAACGAATAAAAAATCAAATAAAAGATTGGTGCGTACAGTAGCGCAAAGACAACGAATAAATACACATAAGACCATTTAAACTTTTTCTTTTGCATTATTTGCCACGCCCTTTCTTCTTCTCACCCGTCAGCAACATCACAATAAACATGGCAACAATTAAAATCACACCTATTGTTGAACCCATGCCCCAGTTTTGCGTTACTAAGAAGTGTTCCTCAATCGCCGTTCCCAACGTAATCACCCGATTGCCGCCAATTAAACGCGTTAACATAAAGAGCGAGAGCGAAGGAATAAAGACAGCTTGAACGCCACTTTTCACACCGTTCAGGGAGAGAGGAAAAATGACACGGCGGAATGTTTCCGCACTGCTAGCTCCTAAGTCCCGACTAGCACTAATCAATGAAGGATTCATCTCTTCTAAGGCATTAAAAATCGGCATAATCATAAATGGAATTTCTATATACGTTGCGACAAATAAAAAACTGAAATCTGTAAACAGAATCTGGTGCGTGCCCAAACCCATAAAACTCATAAACTGATTGATACTCCCATGAATACTGAAAATCCCAATAAAGGCATAAGCTTTTAATAATAAATTCACCCACGTTGGTAAAATAACGAGCATTAACCATAACTGTTTATGCTTGAGCTTTGTCAAAAAATAAGCCGTAGGATAACTTACCAATAACGTAAAAATGGTAATCAGAAAAGCATACCAAACCGAATTAATGGTCATACTTAAGTACGTTCCTGATGTAAAATACGTTTGGTAATTCGCCAAAGTAAACTGGCCATTCATATCGAAAAATGATTGATAAATAATCATCAGCACTGGCGCAATGACGAATAAAAGTAACCACATTACATAGGGAATCGAATAAATTCGACGCATTGTTTTCATTTTATTTTCCCCTTTCGTTTACTCGTCGTAACTTTCTAAACGGGCATCAAAGTCTTCTTCTGATTCATTGAAGCGCATCACGTGAATATCTTCTGGCTCAAAAGACAGCCCTACTTGAGCGCCTTCTTTGGCTTTTCGAGTGGAATGCACCATCCATTCGTTTCCTTGTTCATCAAAACAAATAATTTCATAATGAACGCCGCGGAATAACTGCGTGTCCACTGTTACGGTTAACTTGCCTTTTTCAAGCGTGGTAATCGTTAAGTCTTCTGGACGTAAAACGACTTCTACAGGTTCATTTTTCCGCATGCCGCCATCGACACATTCAAACTTTTTGCCCACAAATGAAACTAAATTATCTTCCAGCATCACACCGTCCACAATATTACTTTCCCCTACAAAGTCAGCAACAAAGTGATTAATCGGTTCATCATAAATATCGACTGGTGTGCCACTTTGCACGATATGACCTTTATTCATGACAAAAATTTCATCACTCATCGCTAATGCTTCTTCTTGATCATGGGTCACAAAAATAAAAGTAATTCCTAAACGTTGTTGTAAATCACGTAGTTCATATTGCATCGCTGTGCGTAATTTCAAATCTAAAGCGGATAACGGCTCATCTAAAAGCAATACTTTTGGCTCATTGACAATCGCTCGTGCAATTGCGACCCGCTGACGTTGGCCCCCAGACATTTCACTAATTTCACGTGTTTCGTAGCCGGGTAATTGAACCAAACGTAATGCCTCTTTCACTTTTTTTTCAATTTCTGCTTTGGATAGTTTTTTGATTTTTAAACCAAACGCAACATTATCAAAAACATTCATGTGAGGAAACAAAGCATAATCCTGAAACACGGTATTGACTTGGCGTTTATTGGCAGGTACATCATTTATTCTTTTACCATCAAAATAAACATCGCCAGAAGTCACGTCATTGAATCCCGCAATAATACGCAAAATCGTTGTTTTACCACATCCTGAAGGTCCTAATAACGTATAAAATTTTCCTTCTTCAATTTCAAAGCTGACATTTTTTAATACTGGTTCATCGTCAAATTGTTTGACAACATTTTCAAATGAAATCACATGGTTTCTCACTGGATAAACTCCTCCATTTCGTCCTTTATAAATACGATTCTGTCGCCACAATTAACGCACGACTTTTTCCTCGACCATTGTTGCTAATTTGGTGAGGTTCTGTTGCTTGGTAATACATGGTTTGACCTTTTTTAGCAATATACGTGGCTTCCCCTAATGTCAAACGAATGGAGCCATCAATCACATAAATAAATGTTTCTGATAGAGAAGGTTCAAACGTTTTGTATTCGCCATTTTTATCAAAAGTAATAATGACAGGTTCCATTTCTTTTTCATTTGAGGCTGGAATTAACCATTTTAGTTCATAGCCATGTTCTTCATCATAATAGAGGGTACTTTCTTCTTCATTGTAGACAATTTTCTGTTCAAGCGGTTGCTGACTAAAAAACTGCTCTGGCGTCACGCCTAGTACTTCTAAAATTGAGAAAAATGTTTCCATTGATGGTGAGCTTAAATCCCGCTCCAATTGGGAAATATAGCCTTTGGATAAATCCGTTCTTTCGCCTAATTCTTCTTGTGTTAAATTTTTCTGAATGCGTAAATTTCTCAACTTCTCACCAATTTCCATGGCACACCTCGTTTCTATTTTCAGCTAATCTTTTCAACAAAAGTTTTGTAATACTAAACTTACAGTTTAGTTTTACCTTTTTTAGTATACGAACTTTTTGAAAAATTTCAACCATTTTTCTTTATTTTTCTAGTCTAATTGTCACACAATCTTTCTTTTCTGTATAACTTACTGTTTATAAGAAGAAAAATGATACGAAAAAATCAGAATATGATAAAATAAGACGAGTTGCTTTTTTACATAATTGGAAGGAGAGTTTTTATATGAATTCATTTCAAGCATTTACGTTAAGAGAACAAGATACATCTGTTATTGGTCAACTAGAAACCATTACTTTAGACGATTTATCAGAAGGCACTGTAGTAATCAAAGCAGCCTACTCCTCAGTTAACTTTAAAGACTCTTTAGCTTCAAAAAAAGACGGCGGTGTGATTCGCAATTATCCAATGATTCCAGGAATTGATGTCAGTGGCACTGTTGTCACATCGGAAGATCCTCGTTTCAAAGAAGGCGATAAAGTGATCGTAACAGGCTATCAATTAGGGGTTAGTCATACTGGTGGTTATTCTGAATATGTGCGTGTTCCTGGCGATTGGGTAGTTCCACTTCCTGAAAAAATGAGTCTCAAAGAAGCAATGATTTTCGGAACTGCTGGCTTTACGGCCGGATTATCTGTCACAGCTTTAGAAGACGATGGCTTACGCGACGACAAAGAAGCCCCCATTATTGTAACTGGTGCGACAGGCGGTGTTGCGACATTGTCTATTGCGATGTTGCATCAATTAGGCTACACTTCAATCACTGCATTAACTAGAAAGCCAGATTCTTTTGAGCTTTTAAAAGAGTTAGGTGTTAGTGAATGCTTATTAGTAGAAGATTTCTTAGCAACTCCTGTTAAAGCATTAATGAAACAGCGTTTTGCTTTTGCAATTGATACCACTGGTGGGGAAATTACTTCTGCTGTTTTACCACAACTTCGTTATGATGGCCGTTCAGCCATTTGTGGCCGCGCTGCTGGAATTACATTAGAGACAACCGTTTTACCCTTTATTTTACGGGGCGTTCATTTATTGGGCATTGATTCGGTTAATGTTGGTATGGACAAACGAAAAATAGTTTGGCAACGTCTTGCCACTGATTTAGACATCACTGAAAAAGCTGTGTATCAAGAGATTACTTTAGAAGAACTTCCCCCTGTTTTTGAAGCATTACAAGCAGGCCAACATATTGGACGGACCATTGTCCGAATTTCTTAAGGAGGCGTTTTGATTATGGATGTTTTAGTTACTGCTGGTGGAACGTCAGAACCGATTGATAATGTTCGTTCGATTACCAATCATTCTTCTGGCGGACTAGGAAAAGCAATTGCTGAAAGTTTTTTAGCTGCTGGACACACCGTAACCTACGTAACAACCAAACATGCATTACGTCCAACCCAACAATTGGACTTATCAATTAAAGAAATAGAAACAACGGTTGAATTAGCTACTACGTTAGAACAACTCTTTGCTGAAAAGCAATTTGATGCGATTGTTCACGCAATGGCAGTCAGTGATTTTACGACGGAAACCGCGCAAACGGAAGAACAATTTATTGATTCTTTTGCTCAACAATTAAGCGAACAAACATTGCCAAAGACCAAAGAAGCCTTGGTAACTATCGTTCAAAACACATTGAATCAGATTGCTGATATTCCTCAAACAGCAACAAAAATTTCATCTGATACGGACCGATTATTAATTTTTCTAAAGAAAAATCCTAAAGTCATCCAAATGATTCGTGACAAGCAACCCCAAACTGTTTTAGTGGGCTTTAAATTACTTGTCGACGTTTCACAAGAAGAACTTGTCCAGGTTGCACAAGCCGCTTTGGTTAAAAATCGGTGTGACTTTGTCTTAGCCAATGACTTGATGAACGTTCATGAAACAGAACACGAAGGATTATTAATTAACGAAACGGGCATTGTCCAAGAAGCTTGTTCAAAACAAGGGATTGGTTCAATGATCGTTAAAAATGTTGAAAAGAAATGGAGAGAACAACAATGAAAACTATTTTATTAGGCGTCTCTGGCAGCATTTCTGCATATAAAGCAGCAGATATTACAAGTCAACTAGCTAAGCTTGGCTACAATGTGGAAATTTTAATGACTAAAAGCAGCACAGCGTTCATCACTCCGCTGACGTTACAATCACTTTCTAAGAATCCAGTGCATACGGATGTCATGATGGAAATTGATCCCAGTAAAATTAATCACATTGAGTTAGCTAAAAAAGCGGATTTATTTTTAGTAGCACCTGCTTCGGCCAATACAATTGGGAAATTAGCCCATGGGATTGCCGACGACTTATTATCAACAGTTGCTTTGGCGCTTTATCCTGAAACACCCAAAATTATTGCGCCCGCGATGAATACGTATATGTACCAAAACCCCATTGTCCAACGAAATATTGGCATTTTAAAAGAAGTCGGCTATCAAGAAATAATCCCACGTGAAGCTCTATTAGCTTGTGGCGATTATGGTCGTGGCGCACTTGCCACTGTTGAAGATATCCTTCAAACAGTGATGAAAATTTTAGCATCTGATAACAAGGAGTAATTTATGAATAACACGAAAAAATTCACGTTAACAGCAATGTTCTTAGCTATCTTACTTTTACTGGCTTTAACCCCGCTAGGATTTATCACATTAGGTCCTTTAAATTCGACCACGATGCATATTCCTGTAATTATTGGTTCCATTGTTTTAGGGCCAAAAATCGGTAGTATGTTGGGCGGCACGTTTGGGATCATTAGCTTAATTAAAAATACGACAGCACCAACACCTTTGTCGTTTGTTTTTTCTCCATTTATTCCTGTGATCGGTACCGATCATGGTAGTTGGAAGGCACTTTTAATTGTGCTCATTCCGCGGATTTTAATTGGGGTCGTTCCTTATTTCGCTTACAAATGGCTAAATAAATTAACGAAGGAAAAAGCGCAACCTGTCTCCTTATTTGTGGCTGGTGTTTTAGGCTCAGCAACGAATACCATTTTAGTCATGAACATGATTTATTTTCTTTTTAATTCAGCTTATGCTGAAATTATTGGTAAAGCTGGAACTGCTGTTTACCTAGCTATTATTGCGACGATTTTCAGTTCTGGTGTGCCAGAAGCTCTTGTTGCTGGTGTAGCTGCTTCAGCAATTGCTAGCGTTTTGCTTCGCTTAATGAAACGGAATGCAACGCAAAAACTATAGAAAAAAAACACAGGGACTAAAAATCAAGTTTGATTTTTAGTCCCTGTGTTTTTTATTTATTTTTTTTGTTTTCGTAATTTATAGGCATATTCACTGGCTTTAAATAATAATTTATTAACCGGTAAATCGAATTCCCCAATAAATTCATTAATCGTTGGGTTGAAGTTCGCTTTAAACTTAATTAAGCCATCATTTAAACTACCTTCTAAGCCGCCCATATTACAGCTTTCGCAGCCACGGTTAAAACATTCTTGAATGGCATCTCGCCAAGTCACATATGTTGGCATGTAGCGTTTATAACGATCATCTAAGCCAGCATAAAGGATTTCACTTGTTGGACCAAATGTCACAGCCAAAGCGCCAGCAACCGTGACGATTTCACCAGCTTCTGCGATATTTTCTTCTAATTCTTTTAGTTCCCGAGTCAAGGAAGCATCTAATTCTTCTAAATTATGGCGCTTTTTCACTTGATTTTCTTTCAAATTACTCAAGTCTTTTTGATTTTTGTCATAGCGTTGTCGCGTGCTATCTAAGCGTTCCTTTAAATTGACTTGCGCCAGCATAATAAAGGAGTCTTCTGGGTAAATGTTCAACAGCTTCTTAAAGTAATCACTATTCCGTAAAGAAATATGTTGGCGTTCCATGGTTGATTGAATGACTTTTTCAAATTCATCAACAAAGTCAACATGCCCTTGCTGCACAACGACCCCTTTTTTTTCAGCTGTTTTAATCATTTTCTTGGTGCTTTTTGACAATTGTTCCTCACTAAAATCTTCACGATAAATATTCGCTTGGAAGCGGGGCTGGATGGTGGCCCCCATATCCATTGTCAGTCCTTGATATTTGGCCCCTGCTTCTTTCAAGGTCTCAATAATAGCTGTCGCTTCAGCATGCGGTTGATGTTCTTCTCCCAAATGAAAATCTTGATAGTGAACCGCTGGATCCATTTTTATAAATAAAGCTCGTTTTTTCTTGCCAAATTTTTTCAATTCAGCCATAAAGTAGCTGACCAAACGTTCATTTGTATAGTCCATTACTGGACCTCTTGGTGTATATAACATCGTAAAACCGGCTGGTAATGGTTTGATTAAAACTAAACTTGATGCAACTAATGTATCCTTTTCATAAACCCCAACAATTTCAGAACCCCAGTTATCCTTGACTTTTGCCCATGAAGATGACTGTAGTAAATTACATAATGGGTGATTTTTAACAAATGTATCGTGTACTTCTGCCGGAATACCGATTTTAAATGTGTACATGTTCAAACTCCTCTGCTGTGACTTTCCAATAGTCCGTTTATCTTACACTATCATAGTGTATTCCAACAGACTAGTAAAGTTTTACATGAAAATTTTTAGAAAAAATGTAGATCTTATTCTTTATGTAAAAAAGACGAGGTAGAAACAATTCATTCTATCACTTAGCTCACTAATAGCAACAACACTTTTCTTCACTGCCATTCAAAGGATGAATCATTTCTATCCACATCTTTTCAATTAAATACGTGTTTCAAATTTTAATGACTTGTTGATAAAGTACATGATTGGTGCTGAAATCGTCATAATAATCGCTTCACTTAATGCTAACCAACCATAAGTTGTCCAAAATGCTTGGCCGCCACTTGGTACTAGCATAAAGGCAATAAAAAACATACTTACAGTGAAAAATAGACTATTTAGACACATTCTAACAGGAATACTTGGTACCTTTTTTTGTAAAAAAGCTGTTAAGCTCAACGCAAATAATGTTTGCGCTCCACCAAACAGAGCATCCATTACACCGAAACCAAAAAATAAGTTAAAAAAGATAACGCCGCCTAAAACACCCCACATCAATTTGCGATTGAAAACGACTAGGTGATTCAAACTTTCTGAAATTCTAAATTGAATCATACCAGAAGAAACTGGCCGAACCAATAAAGAGAGGACAATATATAAGCCCATAATGATACCATTGGCTAAGACTGTTCTTAGCTTTCGATTGGCTTGAAACGAATTTTGCATACTTTTTCCTTCTTTCTCCGAGTTTTTTTACAAGGGATGGTTGATGAACCTTGGTTACAATTGCAACAGTTCACATTCTAATATGGAACGTCAAAATAGTCAATGAAAGCCCTGTTTTACTTTGCACTTATTTGCAGTTTTCACCTCTCATGCATTATTTCGTGCCTTTTTCTAGTCATTTTTTACTTTTTTAAGCAATCTTTATTCGCAGAAGTTCCTCCCTCTGGTATAATGGACAATAGCGATTCAAAGGAGGAGCTCAATGAACATTCACTACTATCTTATTATCAACGAGCAGGCAAGTAGCGGCAATGGCCGAAAAGTCGCTAGAAAAGTGATTCAACAACTCAAGCAACAAGAACTTAAATATACGGCTCTTTACACTGATTACGCTGGACATGAAAAAGAATTGACGAAGGAACTTGCAGAAACAACTTTACTTCCTTGGTCTGAAGACTTAGACGTTTCAACTTTTCCAATCCTAGTCGTGCTAGGCGGCGATGGCACACTACATAATGTCATTAATTCATTACTTCCATATGATTCAGCTATTCCTTTAAGCTATATTCCATGCGGCTCTGGAAATGATTTTGCACGAGGGGTGGGATTATCAAGAAATATTGATAAAGCATTGCATCAAATCCTGCGCACCAGACGACCAAAAGAAATTCAAACAATTCATTATGTAGAAGCCAACCAAGAAGAAATCGGCTTAGCCACCAATAATGTTGGCTTAGGATTAGATGCGGCAATCGTGGAAAAAACCAACGAATCGTCATCAAAAAAAGCCTTAAATAAATTTAAGCTTGGCTCGCTTTCCTATATTTCTTCAATCATTCATGTCTTTTTTAAACAAAAAGGCTTTCCAATTTTAGTTGAAATGAATGGTAAACAATACACATTTAATCGTGCTTTCCTATGTACGGTCACAAATCATCCTTATTTTGGCGGGGGCGTATCAATTATGCCGACGGCCAATCCTCGCAAAGCAGTCGTGGACTTAGTTGTCGTGGAACGAATCAATATTTTTAAAATTTTGTGGCTTATTTTCCTATTGCTTCGTCAAAAACAAGGGAAATCTAAACATTTTCATCATTTTCAATCAAGTAAAATTCGAATTGTTTCGACGATTCCACAAACCATTCACGCAGATGGCGAGATTTTAGGCAAACGAAGTATTGATATGGTTTATACCACACAAAAACGTTTGTTTTGGTTTTAACTGAGTCCCTTAAGGTTGAAAAAGAGTGCCATAAGTCAAAACGACTTATGGCACTCTTTCCTTTTCTCACATAAATTGATAAGGCGTCGTATCCTTCATTCCAATCATTGGATCAACAGCATTTGTTTGAATAATTTCGACTGTTAGTCGTGGTTCTTTTGGTAATGATTCTTCGACAACTTTTGTCGCTTTATTTGCTGTTTCTGGGGTTGACTCTTCCCCTTCATCAGCAAATAGTGAAACTTCTTGTACCGTTGTGTCAACTAATTGCTCGTCTGTTTCTTTGATCTGATCGGCTTTCGTTGATTGCTGTTCAGTTTCATAAGAGACAGCTTTTGTTTCCTTTTCAGTAAATGGATGGTCTGCCGTTAAACCTTCTTCATAGGCTTCTAACTGAGTTCTAGTCGTTAAGGTCATTTGTTCTGCGTTCACGATTCGTTCTTTTAGCATCGTCATGCGACTAGCCGATTCGTTTTTGACACATGTTTCAAAAGCAGAAACCTCACCTAGTAGAATTAATAATTCTTTACTACGTGTCACTGCTGTATACAGCAAATTTCGTTGCAGCATTCGGCTATACTGATGAACCATTGGCAGTAACACCATGCGGAATTCACTACCTTGCGCTTTATGAATCGAACAACAATACGATAGCGTAATTTTATTCCATTCATTTCTTTTATACGTTACTTCATTATTATCAAACTGTAAAACCAACTCGTCCACTTTGTCCTCTGAGTCTTTGGCTAAAGTAATTCCGACGATTTCTCCCATATCTCCATTGAACACATTTAATTCTGGCGTATTGACTAGTTGCAAAACTTTGTCCCCAATCCGATAGACGGTGTCATTCCACTTGACTTCTTTTTTCTTCCCCTCATTTGGATTGAAGATTTCTTGCATCATTTTATTCAAGGCATCAATGCCAGCTGCGCCACGATACATTGGCGCTAAAACTTGGATATCTTGTGGCGTAAACCCTTTTGCTTTTGCCTTTGTGACAATTTGTCGAATGTATTCTTCAATATGACCAATATCACTTGCAAAGAACGAGCGATCCTTTTGATTTTTTTGAAAATCAGTAGGCAACTTTCCTTCTTTAATTTCATGGGCAAGAGGAATAATACTTGAACCGTCTCCTTGACGATAAATTTCGTTTAGCTCACATTTGGGAATTTCGTTAATTTGCAATAAGTCATGTAAGACTTGACCTGGACCGACAGACGGTAGCTGATCCTTATCACCAACAAAAATCACTTGCATGTTTGTCGGAATAGCTTTTAATAATGTATTGGCTAACCAAGTATCCACCATGGACATTTCATCTACAATTAGCAAACCACCTTCTAATTCTTTGGCGGTTAAACTCGGATTTTTTTCACGACCTGTCAAGCCTAACAAACGATGGATGGTACTTGCAGGTAAACCTGTCGTTTCGTTCATACGTTTCGCTGCTCGCCCAGTTGGCGCCGCTAGCAAGATTGGAAACATCTCCTGCGTATAGTCTTTGAGATCTAATGAAAGACCATTTAGCTCCGCAAACAACGAGACAATCCCATTAATAACAGTTGTTTTCCCTGTTCCGGGCCCTCCAGTTAAAATAAATAACGGCGATTTAATCGCTTCTTCAATCGCTGCTTGTTGCGAGTCGCCATACTGAATATTTAAACGTTTCTCAATCATTCGGATATTTTTTTGGACTTCTTCTTCCTCATAATGAATTTCTTTTTTACGAGAAAGTAAACGCTGAATCGAAGTGCCAATGCCCCATTCAGAAAAATAGAGACTGTTCTCAAAAAGTTTAGTCTCTTCTTGTTGGATTTTTCCATGTTCGACTAACGTAATGATTTCATTGGCCACTTGATCAGGTGAGATTTCCACTGGGCGACTTGCTTCCAAGGTCCGAATCGCTTCTTCTAATAAAACATCTGCTTGAACATACGTATTGCCTGAGCGAATGGAGTGTTCAAACACTTCATGTAAAATCGCCGCCCGAATTCGAACAGCAGAATCCGCCTGAATGCCTATTTGTTCAGCAATATTGTCCGCTCGTTTAAATCCGACTCCCTCAATATCTTCAACTAACTGATAAGGATTTTCTTGAATCACAGAAAGGGTTTCTTCTTGATAGGTTTGATAAATTGAAAAAGCTAACTGACTACCGAAGCCGTATCGATTTAGTCCCACAATCACTTGCTCCATCCCGTGATTCAAGCGAATTGTTTCGACGATTACTTGACGTTTTTTTTCATTTAAAACAGTAACTTCTTCCAAAACACTAGGATCATCAATAATTCGGTCAATCGCACTTTCCCCTAATACTTCAACAATTTTTTCAGCGGTTCGTTTACCAATGCCAGGAAATTTGTCACTTGATAAATAGTTAACCACCCCACTAGCCGAAGTCGGTCTTTCTTGCTGATAACTATCCACCTGAAACTGTCTGCCATAACGAGGATGGTCCACAAAATGACCAAAGAAACGATAGGGTTCCTCTTCTTGAACTTGGCCAAAACTTCCAGTTACTACAATTTCTTTTTCTAAATAATCTGTATTTGTATCGGTCACATTTACAAGAACGACTTTATAAAAATTACTGGGATTTTCAAAAAAGATTGCTTGTACAGTTCCAACAATAAAGGCTTTTTCTTCGTCCTCACCAAAAAGTGTTACCACTACAAGCCCTCCTTTCTGTTGTGTGCTTATTGTGCTTTTTCTTTAGCTAAAAAAGACGTATCATTCCATAACGTTAAGTCGTACGGCATGTTCCTTGATGCCTCTTTAGTTTCAAGGATTGAAAGGCTATTGTTTAACAGCCCGCCCATTGTCCGTAATTCTGATAATGGTTTACCAGCCATCGCTTGGATTGCCGCTGTCAGGGCTGCTCCGTGTCCGACAAATAGAACTGGACCTTCGTGTTGCTTCGCCGCTTCAGCAACTGTTTCTGAAATCCGTTGAATCGCTTGCTCGATTGGTTCACCATCAAAAATTGTTGGATCATACAAATCTAAACGATGCCGTAAATGATCTAATTCTTCTCCATAAAAATTACGCATTTCTTCAATATATTGTCCTTCTAGACGACCTAAACCTAATTCTTTTAAGGTATCTGTATAAACAATTTCAACTGGATGATTCAATTCTTGTTGAATTCCCCGCGCAGTATTTTTGGCACGTAATAGCGGACTAGAATAAATTTTTTCAAACGGAATATCTTGTAAATATTGGCCTAATTGTTTAATTTCGTCATAACTAGTTGGTAATAACGGCGAATCTCCTGTCATTCCTTGAAATCGTTTCTGTTGATTCCATTCAGTTTTTCCATGTCGTGTAAAATATAATTTCATGTAACTTCTCCAAACTTCTTTATCTCTTCATATGTCTTTCTAGTTTATCACTTCCCTGCGAAAATATCCATGGAAGTTTCTAGTAATCCAAGCAAAATAAGCCTAGAACAAAAATCTAAATTGTTTTTTGTTCTAGGCTTGAAAATTGGGCAACAGTAAAAATAAAACCACTTTCTTCTGACATTTTTGAAAAAAGCGCTACTGTCTTAACTTTTTTTAATCCAATTTATCATTTTCATAATGATGCGTCAGTTCTAAGTTCGGAAAATTTTGCTGACGTAAGGCTTCATAAACAATTAGTGCGGCAGTGTTAGAAAGATTCAGTGAGCGCACATGTTCATCATTCATAGGAATTCGGATACACTTTTCTTCGTTTTCTCGCATAAACGTTTCTGGTAAGCCCGTTGTTTCTTTTCCAAAAAGGAAATAATGGTCCTCGCCATCATTATAATTGACCTCGCTGTATGTTTGGTGAGCAAATTTGGTTACTAAATGCAAGTGTTTGCCTGCCACATGGGCTAAAAAGGCAGCCAAATCTTTATGATACGTAATATTTACATCATTCCAATAATCTAATCCGGCACGTTTTAAGTGTTTATCATCTGTTGAAAATCCTAAAGGTTCAATTAAATGCAACGGTGTATTCGTCGCTGCACATGTCCGTGCAATATTTCCAGTATTTGCTGGAATTTGTGGTTCAAATAAAACAATATGGTTCGTCAACTATCTTCAGCTCCTCAAATATCAATCGTGTTCATTTTAGCATAAATTCAAAATAAATAGCGCCCACAATACTTATTTTCAAAAAAAACCGCATGACGCGATGATGTCAGGCGGCAGCTATTCTAACCAATAAAAAAAACGTACCGTCTCGGTGTCTAGCACGGCGAGTCGTTACGTTAGTGAAGGTCTCTTCACTAACTTTTATCAGAACAGGACCCTGATAAAAACCAATGAAAAAACAACTTGTAAGTAATATAACACCAATGTCACTTTATTGCAAGACTTTTTTAGGATTTTCTTCACAAAAAAGTCTATCTTTTACGACCTACTAACAAGCGGACGTCAATCGTGATTTTTTCCAATGGTCGCTGTTGTAGCTCGGCTTTAACTTCTTGAGAAACTTGCCACTCTAATGGCGACATTTCTAATAAATCCAACCGTCTTTCCTCGGGAATGTCAAAGCAATAAGTTATTCGTTCATCTACTTCCACAGCTAATTCCTCGGCAAAACGTTGGACTACTTTTTGATTGGAATAACTTTGTTTCTTTTCGTCATTGGGATAAAAAGCCGCTCGTAATTCCTTTAAGTAATTCTCTTCAGGAATAATTTTAATCACAGTCCCGTCAGCTTTTAGTACTCGCCGAAATTCTTGATAATGTGAAGGAGAAAAAATATTCAAAATCGTATCAAGCCCTTCATTCGCAAATGGCAAATTCGTTAAATCCGCCACACACCAAAACGCATCAATTGGCTGATTACTTGCTAAATAGATTCCTTCCTTTGATAAATCAAACCCGATTTTCAGTCCAGATAAGCCTGCTTGACTTAACTCAGCTAGAAAACTCCCTTCACCACAACCAACATCGACTACTGTTTTATTTTGAGGAAGATAGTGCATAATTTTGTTTAAAACAGGCGCGTACATGCCACTTTGAATCATTTTTCCTCGAGAAGTAAACATTTTTTTATTATATTCTGTCTGAACGCCATGATTTAGAAAGTATAGCGTGCCTTTCTTGGATAAATCAAATTGATGCCTCTGTTGACAAATCAGACCAACCCCTTCTACATGCATTGGTTCATGACAAGTTGGACAGCGAAAAACGGCTGCTTCTTTTTTTAATAATTGTTGTGCTCGTTCAATTTTCTTTAACATTTAAAACTCCTTACGTTCATTAAATGAACATTTTCTCTTATAAAAAGTTGCACTCTTTTTTTCAGGGCTATGGTAGTAAGCAGAATTATGGTACAATGCCTGTGAAGAAAAAGCAAGGAGCGATAAGAAATGATTAAAGAATTCTGTGCCGAAAATTTCACTAAGATTCCCCAAGCCATTCAAAAAGGTGCGAATCGCATCGAATTATGCGATAACTTAGCCGTGGGTGGAACGACGCCAAGTACTGGTGTTATTGAAGAAGTCTTAGCATACGCTGGCGAACATTCTGTACCAGTGATGACAATCATTCGTCCTCGTGGCGGCAATTTTGTCTATAATGATATTGAATTAAAAATTATGCATACCGATTTAATCGAAGCAAAGAAATTAGGAACCGACGGCATTGTTATTGGCTGTTTAACTGAGGACGGTTGGTTAGATGAAGAAGCTTTGGACTTATTCATTGAAACAGCTGAAGGCTTGCAAATCACTTTCCATATGGCTTTTGATGCCTTGTCGAAAGAAAATCAATTTAAGGCGATCGACTGGTTAGCTGAGCGTGGTGTGACGCGTATTTTAACTCATGGCGGGCCAGCTGGTACCCCTATCGAAGACAACTTTGATCATTTAAAAGAATTAATTGCCTACGCAGATCAACGGATTCTTATTTTACCAGGTGGCGGTATTTCCACAGAAAATGTTCAAACTGTGATGGACACTTTAAAAGTCACAGAAGTCCATGGCACAAAAATTGTTTAATTTCTTGTATCTAAAAAAGTGAGGTAGCCGTCGTATTAACGGCTATCTCACTTTTTTGATTTCAAGCAAACCAACGAATCCTTTTACCTCAGTCTCATGATAAATAAGTGCAATTTTTTAAACAAAATAACGCATAAACATGCTGGCAATATTGAAATAAATTAATACACTGGTTAAATCACTTAAGGTAGTAATAAACGGGCCACTGGCAACTGCGGGATCAAACCCTAATTTATCCATTAACATTGGGATTAAACTCCCTGCTAAATTCGCCACAGTAATTGCACAGAGCATTGCCATCCCAATCACAAATCCAAGCGGAAGATTATGTTGCCACACGCCAACCACAATCATAATGGTTAAACCTGTCACAGCCCCCGTCACTAGTCCCGTGAGCACTTCACTTAAGATTAAGCGACCAAAATTACTATCCTTTTCATCTTTCATAGCCAAACGGCGTACCGCGACCGCCAATGATTGTGTCCCGGCATTGCCGGCTGTTCCGGTAATTAAAGAAATAAAAACGGCTAAAATACTCGCTTCGCTAACTAACGACTCATAATTACTGATTAACGAGGCCGTAGACATCCCTAAAAACAGCAGCGTAATTAACCAAGGTAATCGTTTAGAAGCGGCTTTTAAAGGGTTCTCACTAACTTCTTCAACGTCGACCCCGGCTAAACCAGAGTAGTCGCTAGCGGCCTCATCATCGATAACATCAATAATATCATCAACTGTTACAATCCCCAACAAATGATCATCATAATCTGTAACTGGCACAGCTAAGAAGTCATAGTCACGAATTGTTTGCGCGACATCTTCTTGGTCATCGCCAACATGAACTGAAATAACCCGTTCATTCAAAATATCAGCAATCAAGGTATCATCATCATTAACAATTAAATCCCGCAACGAAATAACGCCGACTAAATGATTTTCTTGGTCGACTACGTAAACGTAATAGATTGTTTCCGCCATGTCCGCTTGATTCTTTAAGACGTACATCGCAGAACGCACTGTTTGATTCGCCACAATCGAAACAAATTCGGTGGTCATAATCGCCCCAGCAGTTTCATCTTCGTAATGAAGTAACTCTTTAATTTCGCCTGCTTCTTCACTACTTAACAAACTAAGATATTTCGCCTTTTGACTCTTATCTAACATATTTAGTAAATCCACCGCATTATCGGTATACATCTCAGCTAACATATCGGCTGCATAACTTGGACGCATTTCAGCTAAATAATCTTTCATATTCTCATTATCTTCTTCGATAACATCAAACATATCCGCTAGTTCTTTCGGAGATAGGTAATTGTATAAATGTTGTCGGTCTTTTTCATCTAACGATTGGTAAAATTGTCCTTGTTCATAAATGTGTAACGCTAAAAATAGCTCACGAAATTCGTTCATTTGTTGATTTTTTAGCGTTTCTAAAAGAAGGGCAAATTGCTCTTCCATTTCTTGGCCTTCATTCATCTTACACTTTCCCCTCCTGCCTCTTTATTATTATAACGTATCATCTACACTTTTCATATCCTCCGCTAGTGGGGAAATCAGATGAACCGTTTCTTTGGTAAAAGGATGAGTAAAAATTAGTTCCATGCAATGCAACGCTTGCCGCTCAATTCCTTGATCCATCTCTCCATGATACATCTCATCCCCTAACAATGAACAGCCAATTGCTTCAAAATGTACCCGAATTTGGTGTGTTCGTCCTGTATGGAGCTGAATGCGCACAGCTGCTGCTTGGGCTCCTCTTTTTGCGAGCCAATATTCTGTACTAGCAAATTGACCTGTTTCGATAACTTGGCGTTTTAATAAAGAGGACAAGTCGCGCCCAATTGGCTTTTCAATCAATTGATGCTCGTTTAACTGCTCAATCGCTCCACCAACAAGGGCATAATAAATTTTTGTCACCTTTTTTTCTCGTAATTCTTGATCAATTAAAGCATGAGCAAAGCCGTGTTTCGCAAATAACATCAGCCCAGAAGTATCTCGATCTAAACGAGTCACGACATGAATAACTTGATTCACGTAATTTTGACGCTTGTAATAGCCCTTAACACGATTCGCCATCGTTCCTGAAGGATGATACTGAGCAGGTATCGAGGCAATGCCAGCGGGCTTATTAACTACTAAAAAATGATCATCTTCAAACACAATTTCAATCGGTTCATCATCTGTTAATAATGTCTCATGTTCCGCTTCATCTGGAATCGTCATTTTAACGACATCGCCAGTTTGTAAAGGATAGATGGCATTTTGAACGGTCCCATTCACTTGAATTTTACCACCCTGAAATTTCACCTTAGCTAATAACCCTTTTGAAACGCCTTGTTCCTTTAAAAAATATTTCACTTGTTGTGTTGTTTCTTTGTCGTATGTCCATTGAAATTCCATCGTTTAATTAATCCTCACCAATAAAGGCATCTTTCACTCGATGCCAAAAATGCATGTGCCGATAAGAGGCAAAATGAATCCGTTCGTCTGCAATTCGATAGCAGACGGAAGCGATATTTTCTTGATAAATATCTAATTGGTCCACCGTGACAAAATAATCATCACTTTCCTGTAATTTAATCTCCAGCCACTCCGTATGTGCGATTACAATCGGTGACCCCAATGTTCGAAAGACACGATTGTTTAAGGAGGCGATTTCGGTTAACTGAAACGCATTAATGCTAGGATGCAAAACAGCTCCACCAATACTTTTATTATACGCAGTAGAGCCGGTTGGGGTCGAAATCGACAACCCATCACCACGAAATCGTTCAAACAGTTCGTCTTTAATAAACACATCGCCCACCATCGTCCGGTTTCCTCGTTTAATTGTTGATTCATTTAATGCTAAAAAATGTTTATCTGGTTTCCCATCTCTAAACCGAATCCGCACATCTAATAATGGATAACTCGTACTTTTTTCACGATGAATACACAAACTCTCAACTAGTTCTTTTAATTCATAATCACGCCAATCTGTATAGAAACCCAAGTGTCCGGTATGTACACCTAAGAAACTTACTTCGTTTAACAGATGATTAAATCGATGAAAAGCGGAAAGAAGCGTACCATCTCCGCCAACTGAAATCACAAGTTCAGGTTGACGATTGTCTATTTGAATTTGGTTTTGCTCTAATAGTGTTGTCAGTTGTTTTGTGACTTGTTTCGATTTTTCTTCCGAGTTATGAACAATCGCCACTTTCATAAGCAGACTCCTTTACTGATTTTCTGGTGTTTCGTTTTTAATTTGCTTATAGTATTCGTTTTCTAGCAATCCACGGCCATGAGAGAAGTAATGTTGTGCTTCTTGAATTTCTTCACGGATAGATGACATCTCTTCATCTAATAAATAGGCTGCCTCTGCCGCTCGCTGAAGGCGTTCTTTCATTTCTTCAGGAAAGACACCTTGATATTTATAATTCAAAGAATGTTCAATCGTTGCCCAAAAATTCATGGAAAGTGTCCGAATTTGGATTTCGGCCAAAATAATCTTTTCCCCGGTGACTAATTGCACAGGATATTCCACCACCACATGGTACGAACGATAGCCACTTTCTTTTTTATTTTCAATGTAGTCACGTTCTTCCACAATTTTTAAGTCTTTACGATTTCTTAAAAGTGCGACTACCTGGTAAATGTCTTCCACAAATTGGCACATAATCCGCAAACCAGCAATGTCTTGCATTTCTTCTTCAATCCGATTTAAAGGAATATGCCGAATTGCCGTCTTTGTCAAAATACTATCTACTGGTTTCACACGTCCTGTAACGAATTCAATTGGTATGTGTTTATCTTGCTCCCGAAATTGTTTACGAATACCTCGTAGTTTTACTTTTAATTCGCTGACCGCCTGTTCATATGGCGCTAAAAACAGCTCCCACTCTCGTTCCATGGTAGATCCCTCAATTTCCTTGAATTTCATTCACTGATTATTTTACCACAGTCCTCCCTAAAATAGGGTGTTATTCGCTATTTGATTTCCAAACGCCTTTCATTAGAAAAAATTTTCACAGAGAAGACCACTTTTCTTGACGGAAACCTATATAATATGTGAAAATTGGAGTGATTTAAGAAAGAGAGAGAACCCCATGAGTGAGCACTTAGAAATTGAATTTAAAACATTAGTTAGTCCGCAAGATTTCAAACGATTAATCGACCATTTTGCTATTCAAAAAACGGACTTTTTTACGCAAACAAATCATTATTTTGATACGGACGATTTTCAATTAAAAGCACAACGAATGGGCTTAAGAATTCGCGTATTAGCAGATCGTGGTGAGTTAACCTTAAAAGTTCCTGCGCCAGAAGGATTATTAGAAATCAATGACCCTTTATCGCTTGAGACGGCGAACCACTTTATCAAGAGGAATCACCTCCCTACTGAGGGGGCTGTGGCGAAGAAATTACAAGAATTAGGTATTGAAATCGCCTCGATCCATTTAATTGGTTCATTAAAAACAGCACGTGCAGAAAAACAAATTCCTCAAGGACTACTTGCGTTAGACGAAAGTTGGTATAACCAACAGCACGATTTTGAATTAGAGTTAGAAGTTACTGAAGCTGAAAGCGGCAAGCAAGCGTTTCAAACATTAATGGCTGATTTGAACATTCCCATTACGCTTGCACCTAACAAGATTCAACGCATGATGCGGACCACTGCCCCTTAGTATTCGAAGCACTGACGTTCTGGCACCTGTATTTGAAAAAGCATGGCATTGGAGGAAGTATGAATGGTTGAAATTTATTTGTTCGTCAATCCTTTAGGCGGCGTCTGTTTAGAAATTGAAAAAGAAATTATACAATTGTCTGTTAACGACAAGAAGAAAATACAATTGCGCTTTATTCCTTTATTAAACATGAAAACGATCAATGAATTTTTAAGTCGTCAACATATTCCGATTAATGACATTAAACGACGGAATCGAATTTTTGAAGATTTATACTCAGCCGCTCTTGACTATAAAGCAGCACAGTTACAAGGCCGAAAAAAAGGCCGACAATTGTTGATTGGCTTACAAAAAGCAGTAGCTGAAGACGGTCTAGCTTACTCTCCTGAGTTATCAGAAGAACTACTTCTAGCGGCCGGCGGGGATATTGATATGTATCGTAAAGACCGACAATCCGATTTTGTCAAAGAATCTTTCCAAACCGACCAAAAAGTTGCTCGAGAAATGGGGATTAAACAACATCCTACCGCAGTCGTTTACAACTATACTTGCGAGAACGATTTCGGCATTTTAGTCGAAAATTTTGAAAACATGGATGAAATTAAACAACTTTGTCGTGTCCATCCACATAACGAACCGTTGCTGGACCAAGGTGACGCAACCTTTGAATTTAAACGTCGCTCCAATTATCATTTTCCAAATGGACATTTACATTTATTATAAAAAAGAAGGACCAGTTGACTGGCCCTTCTTTTACTATTTTCACCATGTTCTATAATAATAGATAAAGTCTAATACTGCTACATTTGATGATTTGTTCTTATAAAAGACAGCTATGGAATGGGGCCATGTATATATTATGTACTTTTAAATATTAACACCGAAATTTGTATCGACCACCAATATTTATTTCAGTTCATCGACTAACCTCTTGGAACGCTATCAGACAATACTCGCCGATACTAACTCAAAAAATCGAGGAAATTTTATTCGGTTTAACACAAGCTAATTTATTTCTTCCCATTTATTTTTAGTCTGCTTATATAATATGGTTAGTTCTTTTTTATCCTTATCTAAATTTTTATTTATTAATTCCTGAATCTCATAAGAAAATTTATTTCTTTGATTTACATTGTCAAAGATGAATTCTTTATCAAAAGATAACTCTAACCCATTTAATGCTCCTGTTGTCCAGTAAATTTTTATATTCGAATCATCACCGCTATAATACATATTAAACTTTTCGTTTTCAGAGATATACGAACTCATTAATTCCAATTCTTCTGGAATTGTAAACAGATTATAATTATCAATTTTAACCACATGATATTGAATGTTATCTTCTATTAAATTATAAGTTTGACCATTTTGATTCCATTCTTTGACACCGCTATAAAAATTATTCAGACGAAGTTGTAAAATAGTAAAATATCCACCTATACATAGTACTATAATTAATAATATTAAAAATAATTTTTTGTACTTCTGTCCCTCTCTAATATCTTTCGAAAGTTTCTCCACCATCGTATTGTCCTCCTTCAATAATCGATCCAAGGTCATTTCATAAAGATTACTTAGTTCAATTAAACAATCAATATTAGGATATGATTTATTATTCTCCCAGTTAGAAATTGTTTGCCTAGTAACGTATAATTTCTCAGCAACCTCTGATTGTGTCAATCCTAATTCATTTCTTCTCATTTTTAATGAATTCCCTATGTTCAAAAAAAAACCTCCTTTTATTACTCTAAAGATAATAGAAGCTTGATATAAAAGAAAGCAAAGAATCTTTGCTTTCTTTTATATAACAGCAACAATCTATTTTATTATATAACTAAACCTGGTTTTACACAGATATATTTACTATTCTGTATAAAACCAGGTTTATGTTTTATGTTTACTAAGAAGTTACGACTTATAATTTTTCAACCAAAGCTTCTAATTCCGTTAAACGTTCTTCAAAAACTTTCATTGCATCTTCGATATACGCGGCTTGTGTCATATCCACGCCCGCTTTTTTCATCACTTCAATTGGGAAGTCACTACTTCCTGCTTTCAAGTAGTTAAGGTAGTTCTCTAAAGCTCCCTCTTCTCCAGCTAAAATATGTTTAGACAATGCCGAAGCGGCTGAGAAGCCAGTTGCATATTGATAAACATAGTAATTGTAATAAAAATGGGGAATTCTCGCCCATTCGTAACTGATTTCTTCGTCTCTAACTACTTCTGGTCCATAATATTTAGCATTGAGCTCGCCATAATACTCACTCAAATATTCACTTGTTAATGGCGTGCCATTAGCATCTTCCGTGTGAATAAAATGTTCAAATTCCGCAAATTGGGTTTGACGGAAAATGGTTCCCTTAAAGCCGTCTAAATAGTGATTTAAGACATACGCACGTACTTTAGGATCTGTTTCTGTTTGTAATAAATATTCTGTTAAAATATTTTCATTTGTGGTTGAAGCAATCTCAGCTAAGAAAATTGAATAGTCGCCATAAACATACGGCTGATTATTTCTTGTATAGTAACTATGAACACTATGGCCCATCTCATGGACTAATGTAAATAGTTGATCCAAACTATCATGCCAATTCATTAAAATGTATGGGGCTGTGTCATAAGCTCCTGAAGAATATGCGCCACTTCGTTTTCCTTGATTTTCAATCACATCAATCCAGCGACTTGAAAAAGCTTCTTTAACAATAGATAAATAGTCTTCACCTAGTGGTTTTAAAGCCTCAATTGCTTTTTCTTTTGCTTCTTCATAGCTGTAACGAATTGGTGCTTCACCTAGCAAAGGCGCATACAAGTCGTACATGTGTAATTCTTCTACGTTTAATAATTTTTTTCTTAATTTTACATAACGATGTAGCAAAGGTAAATGTTTATTTACTACAGCTACTAATGTTTCGTGAACACTTTCAGGGATATGATTACTTGCTAAAGATGCTGCCCGAGCAGAATCATAATTTCTAATTTTTGCTTTATAATTATGCGTTTTAACATGTGCACCTAAAGTTGAGGCTAAGGTATTTCTAAATTGTTTGTACACTTTGTACAAACCTTTAAATGCTGCTTCACGAACAGATGGATCGACACTTTCCATTAACTGACCATAAACGCCATGAGAAAGTTGAATCGTTTCGCCTTCAGCATTTTGCACAGTTGGAAATTCTAAGTCTGCATTATTTAAAATTGAAAATGTATTACTTGAGGCACCAAAAATTTCACTAGCCCCCGCCAGTAAAGCTTCTTGTTCCATCGATAAAACATGGGGACGTTCATCTAAAATATTTTGAATATAGTGACGATAAACAGCTAATTTGGGCTGCTCTTCAAAATATCCCCAGATTTGTTCATCACTTAATGTTAAAACCTCTGGGTCAAACCAAGAAACAGCTTCACTAACTTGTGCATATAAAGAACTAGCTCTGGCATATAAAGCTTGGTAAGCTGTATTTGTAGTGTCTTGATCATTTTTTAAATGAGAATAGACATATAATGTTTCCACTTTTCGATAGACATCTAAAACGTATTCTAACGCAGCTAGAAAAGCTTCTGCACCATTCCCTAAGGTTCCTTTAAATGATTCTGCTTGATTTAGCTCTTCTGTCAACTGATTATACGCAACATCAAAAGCAGCATCATCTTTAAAAATTTTGGTTAAATCCCAAGTTAATGGAGTTGGAACTTCATCACGTGTTGGTAATTGTTTAATTTCGCTCATAGTTTACTCTCCTTTAAGAAACGTTTTACTCATTATACTATCATAATTTAACACGTGTGACTAAAAAAATGTTGTTTTTTCACTTTTTTTAGCCAATGAATGAGCTTTTCAGGATCTTCTCTTAGGAAAATACTAGTTATTAGGTACTTATTGTTTACTTTAATTAACACATAACATTCTTGTAACCAGCTCAATAAGCTATTCCCCACGATTTTAAAAAGCTTTTTTAAGCCAATATTCGGTAGTGGCTGCCAAACAAAGTTCCCTTCTTCAAAAAAAACAGCTTCCAAGATACGCCATAGTTCCTGTTTGGTCACTAAACGCTCTTCTTCGGTTTTTAGTGCTTCCCAAACAAGCATTTTTAAATGAATATCTTCTTCAGAAGAAGGTATTAGCTTCAATCCAGGATAGTAAAACCAAGGAGGTAACTGGAGAAGGTGACAACCTTTCGTGTATAAAAAGCTTTGTGTTCTAAGCAACTGAGCATTTCTGTAACCAAGTTGTTGCGTCAATTTTTGATAATAATCATGCATCAATTGACCAGTGTGCCGTCTATTTGGCAGTAAATTTAAATTAGCGGTCGGTAGTCGGAAGATTTCTAGTAATTTTTTTTCGTAAAAATCCCATGATTGTTTTCTTCTATAAAATTGTTGACATTGACTCTCTTCAATATGACAAAGTAATTCTATTCGTTCTTGTTTCTTATTGGCCGTCCATAAATAAAACCCCAAGGACTCCGAAAAGTAAAGAAATTGTTTCGTTAATTGCGTGAGCTTATCTTTAGGCACTAATCGTTCACCTAAAATCCAAACAACTTGATAGCCATGAGCTTGATAAGTCTCCGTCCGTTCCACCAAACGTTTAATTGGCAACGGACTACATTGAATTTCAATGGCTATCTTCCCAATGAGTAAATCTGGGCGTTGCTTCAAGGCGGGTAAGTATGCCTCAACTTGAAAAGACAGCTTTTCACGCAAACACTTTTCCGCAAAAAGCTGCTTCAAGCGGAGGTGTTCTTCTGTTTCAGCTTCTGCTTCGTACCAACAACTATTCTTTTTGCGATGAGCAAAATGGGGTATTTTAATGGGGCCTGCCTTCAAAATGACCGATTGATGACACATTGGACACACAAAAGCTTGTTCGCTTCGTATCTGTGTTAATTCATCAATCGAGCAATCGATTAAAGAAAATAATTCTTGGTTGTCTGCCGTTAAAGCTGTTAACATGATTTTCACCTCTCATAAATAAACTACGCAAAGTTTCTTAATTTTCATCAAAAAAAAAGCAAAAACTCGAAAGTTTTTGCTTTTTTGCTTAATCATTAAAGTAATAACGTGTTAATTCCAACGCACTGCGTTCCATAATACAAGTGCCATATTCGACTAAAGTATCCTGAGTGACAGTTGTTTTATGAGCAAATTCTAAAATCTGTGCAATTTCATTGTCAACATTTGTTTTTTCTAATTCATCGGTTAAGAACAAAACTTGTAAGTAATAACGATCGTTGTACGTGTATAAGTTAGTCAAAACAGATTGCATGAAGACTTCTTTGGATAATTGAATCATCGCTTCAAAATTATCTAATTCAAAGATTACATTTCTGTTTGTTTCATCTGTGGCTTCCATCTCGTCAAGTTCATCGGCGGCTGCTTTGTCTGCTTCAATTTGTTTGCGAATCAATTCGCTAACATCTGCATTGACTTCGCTCAGACCTTCTAAGGAAGACAAGTCGTCCATAGCGACATTTTTACTAATAAACAGTTCTAAACCATCATTTTTAGGCAAGACTTGGAAAGTGACTGCTTCACTGCCTTGGAATTCATCTTCGACATCAACTTCTTCTAAAATACTATAAAAGAAATTTTCAACATCTTTGTGGTTTCCTAGTAAGTCAAGAAAAGTAATCCCTCTATCCGCCAGGTCTTCGTTGCCAATTAACACACGAATCGTATTTTCATTAATATGTTCCATTTCCATAGCGCTACACCTCTCTTTGCTTCAATCAGGAAACTTCTTACGTTCATTGTAGCGAAAACTACACAAAAGTAAAGTGGAAAGTCTATAAATCCTCGAAAACTAGCGAACGTTTTATAAACTTTGAACTTTTTTAACGATTGGTTTTTCGCTCCTTCTACCTCTTCATCTTAACGCAGTCTCTCCAAAAAAGATACTATTTTTCCTTGACCACGTTCTGCCAAATCAAATGAATACAAGTTCTAAATATGTATTAAAAAGCCAGAGATAAAAATCCCTGGCCCTAAATTCATATGAATCGTTCTTTATTACAATTAACAAATAAAGAACAAAATTTTATATTTTTTATAAACCTGCCATTAATTGTGCTTGGCGCAATTCCAGTTGTCGAACATCTCTTGGTAAGAATCGGCGAATTTCATCTTCGTTAAACCCGACTTGTAATCTTTTCTCATCAATCATAATTGGCCGACGCAACAATCCAGGGTTTTCTTGAACCAACTCTAATAGATCTTGAAGTGGAAGCTCGTCCAAATCCATATTTAATTTTTGGAAAACTTTAGAGCGAGTAGAGATAATCTCTTCTGTTCCATCTTCTGTCATGATTAAAATTGCTTTTAATTCCTCAATATTTAAAGGTTCAGAAAAAATATTTCTTTCTTTAAAAGGAATTTCGTGCTCTTGCAACCAGGCTCTAGCCTTACGACATGACGTGCAACTTGGGGAAGTATAAAGTGTCAACATTGTGCATCACTCCTTTTCGCGAATCATCGCGTTTCTGAAACAGGGAACTGTACTGTTCCTCTATTTAAAACCAGTATACCTAATTTCTAATAAAAATACTAGGGGTTTTTAAACATTTTTTATTAACTTTGTTTATTTTTCCTTCATTACATCCGTGTAAAATTAGGGTTAATTTTTATGAAATTTTATGGATATTCGTTATGATTCTGTAAAAAAGTAATACAGTTTTCTATTTTTATGGTTGCTGTTATAATTTACTTCTCTTGGTGATTTTTCAAGAAGTTCCCATGTATTTTTTTCTAATAAAATGTATAATAGAACTATTCACTATCTTAAGTCTAAAGTCAGGTGGTTATTTAATGAAAACAATTTTTTCTGGTATTCAGCCCAGTGGTACTCCGACAATCGGAAATTACATTGGTGCAATGAAACAATTTATCGAATTACAAAATGAATACAATTGTTATTTTTGTATTGTGGATGAACATGCCATTACCGTTCCCCAAGAACCGCAAAAGCTACGCCAGCAAATTCGTAGTTTAGCAGCTCTTTACCTAGCGGTTGGTTTAGACCCACAAAAAGCAACAATTTTCATACAGTCTGAAGTTAGTGCCCATGCAGAAGCTGGTTGGATCATTCAGTGCAATACTTCTATTGGTGAGTTAGAGCGAATGACACAATTTAAAGATAAATCGCAAAAAAATGGTCGTGCTGGCGTAAGCGCTGGTCTTTTAACATACCCTCCATTAATGGTTGGTGATATCGTGTTGTACAACGCTGACTTAGTGCCAGTCGGAGATGATCAAAAACAACACTTAGAATTAACACGTGATTTTGTGGAACGCTTCAACAAACGTTACGCCCAAAAAAATCAAGAAATTTTAACGATTCCTGAAGTAAAAATCGCTGAGCAAGGTAGTCGAATTATGAGCTTACAAGAACCAACGAAAAAGATGAGTAAGTCCGATACAAATGTGAAGGGCTTTATTTCAATGCTTGATGAGCCAGCAGTGATTCGCAAAAAAATCCGCTCTGCTGTAACTGATTCAACTGGTGTAATTGAATATAATAAAGAAGAAAAGCCTGGTATTACTAACTTACTAAATATTTATTCTGCTGCGACAGGTCAAACTGTTGAGGAACTTGTTCAAGCATACGAAGGCAAAGGCTATGGAGACTTCAAAGCAGATTTAGCAGAAGCAGTAGTTGCCTTATTAGAACCTATTCAAGTGCGCTACCAAGAGCTTCTAGCTTCAGAAGAATTAGATATGATTTTAGATGAGGGCGCAGAAAACGCTCGCCTGGTAGCCAACAAAACACTTCAACGAATGAAAAATGCTGTTGGTTTGGGAAGAAAAGTTCGGCGCTAACTAAACATAATAAAAACCCGCGAAGTTTTATTCGCGGGTTTTTTATGTTCTAAATTGAGCATCGTACAAGCGACGATAGTGGCCTCTTTGCGCGTACAAAGTTTCATGTGTTCCATCTTCTAAAATTCCTTGGTCACTCACTACGATTATTCGATCAGCATGTTTAATCGTTGCCAGTCTGTGGGCAATAATTAATGTTGTTCGCCCGTCAGCTAACGAGTTTAATGACTCTTGAATCACTTGCTCTGTTTCTGTATCTAATGCAGAAGTCGCTTCATCTAGAATTAAAATCGGCGGGTTCTTCAAGAACATTCGCGCAATTGCCACTCGCTGCTTTTGACCGCCCGATAATTTCACGCCACGTTCGCCAATAATTGTGTCCAAGCCATCTGGCATTAGCTGAATTACATGTTCTAAATGTGCTAATTTCACCGCTTGTTGAATGTCTATTTCTGTAGCATTTAAATTCCCATAAGCAATATTTTCTCGTAATGTTCCAGGGAATAAAAACACATCTTGTTGAACAATTCCAATCTGCTTACGTAATGAAGCCAAGGTCATTTGCTGGATATTTCTACCGTCAATCGTAATTTCACCACTACTGACTTCATAAAAACGAGGCAACAGATTACACAAGGTCGTTTTTCCTGAACCACTTTGTCCAACGAAAGCAACGGTTTCACCAGGTTGAATTTTTAAATTGATATGGTCTAAAACTTTTGTGCCATCTTCATAAGCAAATGAAACATCTTTATAGGCAATCGTTCCTTCTAAATGCGAAACAGCAACAGCTCCTGGCAAATCTTTGATGGACGGTTGTTTGTCCGTTTCTTCCGTAAAACGTTTAAAACCAGCAAATCCTTTGGGATAGCTTTCAATCATATTGTTGACTTTTTCAATCGGCCGAATAAAAATATTGGCTAATAAAATAAATCCTACAAACTGACCTTCTGTAATTTCTCCTTTAATTGTATAATACGCACCAAAAATTAATGAAAATAAATTTATCAGACGAATTAATAAGTAATTATAGGCGGAACTGACACCCATCACCTTATAAAAATATAATTTCGATTTTCGATACATTTGATTTAAATAATTAAACTGTTTTCGTTCAAATGGTTCATTTGCAAAAGATTGCGTGACACGTATCCCACTTACTGACGCTTCAATCCCAGCATTAAATTCACCTAAATTATCGTAAATATCCGTATTCGCTTTTGTCATTTTTTTATTAAAATAGCCTAGCGCAATCGTGATAAATGGCAATAAAATAAACGTAGCGATGGCTAATTTCACGTGAATGGTTAACATTAATAGAAAAGAACCTGCTAACGTCATAATCGTAATAAAGACGTCTTCTGGACCATGATGCGCCACTTCCGAAATTTCAAAAAGATCAGTGGTCAAACGGCTCATTAATTTCCCTGTTTTTTGATTATCATAATACTCAAACGGTTGTGTTTGAAGATGTTGATATAATTCTTCACGCATATCTGTTTCAATATTCACGCCTAACATATGACCAAAATAAACCACAATAAATTGTAAAAACGTATTGATTATATAAAATGCAAATAAGCCCGCACTAGCTAATGCAATGAGGCGAAAATCTCCTTTTGGCATAATCTTATCAATTACTTGGTTGACTGCTACTGGAAAAGCCAACTCTAACAGCCCCGCAAAAACGGCACACCCAAAATCCAAAATAAATAATCGACGATAAGGCCGATAATACCCAAAAAAACGCTTTAACATAACTCCCTAACTCTCCCCCTTCATTCTCATTCATTATACGGAAAAAGACGGTCTCTTGCAAAATTCTAACTTCTATCAGAACACGTGTTATTTAAGTAACTTTGACTCAAAATCATTTTCACAAACTTTTCATTATCAGAATATTTTTTCATTTATCGTTTCCATTTTTTCGGTAAAAATAACTATAATTGTCTTTTCCCGCAAGGCTTTGATTTCTGTACAAAACCTTGAAATACAGTGAAAAATACTCTATTTATTTGTGAAAATATCGGCTACAATATAACATATGAAAAGTTTTGTAAAAAAGTTAAGAGGTGCACTTGTTAAATGAGAACCATTGTTTTTGATGTTGATGACACGCTGTACGATCAGCAACAACCCTTTCGAAATGCGATGACTAAAATTTTCCCAAACGTTGCGACAGAGGATATGCATGAATTGTATCTTCGTTTTAGACACCACAGCGATGAAACGTTTCCGAAAGTTTTAGCCAATGAATGGTCCCTAGATTTCATGCGGTTTTTCCGGATGAATGAAACATTAAAGGATCTAAACTATCCAGGAATTTCACAAGAAGAAGGAAAAATTTTCCAACAAGTTTATGAAGAAGAATTGGATAATATTACGATGCATCCAGAAGTTACTAAGCTTCTTGATACTTTACAAGAGAAAGAAATTCCGATGGGGATTATTACAAATGGTCCAACAGACCATCAATTTAAAAAAGTTAAACAATTGAATCTTGAAAAATGGGTTCCAAGCCAAAATATCATTATTTCTCAAAGTACGGGTTTTCAAAAACCTGAAAAGGAAATTTTTGATTTAGCCTGTAATCAATTTTGTATGGAACCTGAACATACTTTATATGTTGGTGATAGTTATGACAATGATATTGTAGGCGCACGTAATGGTGGCTGGCATTCTCTTTGGTTTAACCACCGCTCTCGTGAACTACCAAGTTGCCAACCTGCATCACACCTTGCAGAAGTCACTTGTTTCACTGAACTTTGTCCGACTGTGGAGAAATTATTTAATCTTTAAAAAAAAGCCGCTCTTCAAATTGAAGAACGGCTTTTTTTTATTTATTTTTTTGTTTTTTCAGACGTAAAATGATGAACAGGCAGATTATCAGTAAAAGGAGCAATAAACCGATTAAGAGATAAATAAGTTTAGATTCCGTTTTTTTGACGGTTACATCTTTCTCATTAAATGTTTCTGCTTCCTCTTTTGAGATCGTAAATTCTTTCGTAAATTGCCATTTTTTTCCTGAGCCTTCCACAGTCATTGCCAATACATACGTCCCAGCTTCCATTTCATTTTCTTCATAAGGAATAGGGAAATTAAAAATTGAATTGGGCGCCATTTGCATATCTTCTTGTTCTTTCTCTAAAATAACGTTATTTGTTTTCTTATTTTTAACATTTGCCGTTACTTTCATTGATTGAAGATAGGCTGCTTCATGGTTTAGTAGTGTTGCAGAAATAACACTGCGCGCATTTCTTTGCGTCGGTTCAACTTTCTCTAAAGACAATTCTGGTTGTACAACTGTTTCATTTTCTCGAAGTAAAACAGCTACTGTATAGGCATAGCGATTTTCAATTGCTAAGCCGTTTGTATTTTCTTTTTGCTTGTCTTTCGTTTCATCGACTTTTTCACTAAACGTGATCCCGCCCGCTAGTTGCCCTGAAAACTCTTCTTTAGGCATCTTCACTCGCAATTCAACTACTTTTTCACTTTTAGCAGGCAATTCAACACTCTCACCGCCGTCTTTCAGTTGAATGATTTCTGATAAATCTGCTGGTGCAGATTTATCTAATGCTGTCAACGACTCACCATATTCAATCACTCCGTTGCTGTTTGTTGTGGCCGACTTCACACTAACATCAATCACTAAATTTTCATCTGTACTATTGGCCGCTCGAACTTTCAAAATTTGTTCTTGGTCTGGTTTCATCATTAAATCAAAATATGTTTTTGTTTTATCTATTTGGTTTTCTGGAATTTCTGTTTCAACACTAAATCGTAATTCTGCTGCTGAGGTTTCAATCCCAAAAGCAAAGAAATAAAAACTTAGGATCATCAGAATAAAATATCTATTTTTCATTTCGCTCTACACTCCATTTCTATGTAAAGGAGAAAGGCTGAGTTCCCCTCTTCCTTTCTCCAAAAAGGTTCTTTTTATACTGGCGTATTAGCTAATGTCCAAGTAATTGTTGTTTTGTAGGCATCATTTAATTTAACTGATTTACCTGGCACTTTTAATTGAACATCTTTCATTACTTGACGGCCGTCAACTTCAGCAATTGAACTAGCATTGCCGTATAAGTATGACCATTTCCCAGCACCTTGATCTGTTGCAGCTACCATCACGTTATGACTTTCACCAACTGTACCAAAAGTTACGCTCGCTAAACTTGTTGGTGCAGCGCTTTGTCCTGCTGTCACAGCTGAAGCGTTTTGAAAGACAATTTCAGTTCCTTCAAGCGTCTGACCTTTTGTAGCAGAAGTAAATGCAGAATTTTGTTTTGCAGATAAAGTCCAGCCTTCTAAAGTTCCACGATTATCTGTAATTTGAGCAAATAATGGACCCGTTTTTTCAACATTATTTTTATCTTTTAAAACTTGTGCTGATGCAAAATAGATTTCATCTTTTGTGCTGATGATATTTTCACCAAAGTTTAAACTTGAAGCATAGTCCAAGGTTAAGGGGCCTGTAGAGCCTTCATCAACTGGTTTGTCAGGATTTACTGGGTCGATAGGTGTCACAGGATCTTTGCCGTCTTTGTCTTCTGGATCCACTACAGGATTTTTGCTGTTGGGATCTTTTTCATCTGGTGCTTTAAATTTTACAATAGCATCTGTGTCGCGATTAGCCACTTCCTCTGCTTGAACTGGTAGTGTGCCTACCGCGATGGTTGCTAAAATTAAGCTGCTTGCGATGGTCATTTTTTTCATGTTAGTGCTCCTTCTCTTCTATTGTTATAGTTTCAATAATTATACGCTTGGTAAATCAGCGATTGTCCATGTTAAAACAGTTTTGTATTGAACAGCATCTTTTGGTGTTGCTCCTGGTACAGTTAATGTGATTGCTGTATTTTTATCTACGCTTTCACCGTCAACTTCCACTTTTTCAATCCCACCGAACGCACTAAGCCAAGTTCCAGAACCTTGACCTTCAGCGGCAGACATCACATTTGATGAATCGCCAGCTACTAAAGTTACTTCATGCGCAGTTGGTGTGACTGCTTTGGAATTAGACACTGCTTTGTTTTGACTTAATTTAATTTCTGAACCGTCTAAAACTTTATTTAATGTTTCTTTTGTCGCTGTTAATTGTGTTTCTTGTTTAACTGTTAAGGCCCAACCGGCATTCGTTCCGCGTTTGTCGGAAATTTGTACATAATTTGGTTTAGGATTAGTCAAATCAGGACCAGAACCGTCTGCCAAGAAAAAGTATTGTGGATTTGCATAATATTTTTCATCTTTATTTGAAATTTTATTTTTGCCAAAGTCTAAACTAGAAGCATAATCGATACTTAGTGGACCAGTTGTTCCTTCATTTGGCTTATTGCCTGTGTCTGGTGTCGTTGGGTCAAAGGGTTCAACAGGTTTTTCGGTATCTGGATTCACTGGATCGACTGGTTTGTTGATAGAGGTGTCCGGCGTAAATTCTACGATGGCATTTGATTCATAGTTTTTTTCTTCTGCATTCACTTCTGGTGCAATAGCCACGCCTAAAGTGATAGCGGGGATTGTTGATAAGATAATTTTTTTCATTTTATTGTTCCTTCTTTCTTTTTTTTAAAATAAAACTAGCCATAAAGATGACTATTATTCCGAGATAATTAAACATTTGTTGCTGTTTAGTACCAGTTCGAGGTAAGAAGCCTGAGCCTTTTTGATCAACCGTTTTACTTGTTGAGTGCTTCAATGATTCTCCACTCACTGCTGGTATTGCTTCCGATTGCTTGGGGAAACGCTGTGGTATCTTACCATCTGGTTTTTCTTTGTTGGCTGGTGGTTCATACTCGCCATAAAAAGAAACTTCTGCATTTGTCGGATAGGCATTTGTTTCAGCAAATACATCAACTGATGAAATCAATCCTAATAGCAATACACCGCTAACTATTTTTTTGATAAGACTCACCCCCTATTTTGCACTGCCATCAGGTACGTCCATCAAGTGCCAAGTTAGTTTTGCTTCGTATTCTTCTGCTTTGGCCGTCCCTCCAGGAACAGATAATAACAACTCTTGGTCATTTTCTTTCCATTGATCAGAAATATTTGTTTCTTGATGTCCATTGACTTGGTTGTGAACAAGAATCGATTGGCCTTCTGGAATGTCCTGTAAGCGATGGTTGGTTCTAAATTTTAAAATATTCGGCAACGTAGCACCTGATTCAGATTTGAAATCAGAAGTAACGGTTAGTGCAAGCGACCAATTATTCCCTGTTTGACGAGTATCCCGTATCACTAATGGTTGATCCATGGAAACAATTGGATATTGGGTCGTGCTACTAGCGATTTGCAGCTCATTCCCAAAGGAAATCGCTGTGGGTACCGTTTTGAACCTGACAGAGCCAACCACAGTGACTGTTAGCGCTAATTCATCAATCTTGTAGCCTTTATCATAGACTTCCACGACCAACTGCTGTTTTCCATAAGTTAGTTCTGGTAATAACAAGGCTTTTTCCTTAAATGTTTTAGAATTAGTGGTTGTTTCATCTGCTAATTTCTGGATTTCTTGGCCCTCTTTTTTGACAATAAATTGTAATCTATTCCCAGCATCGACATCTTGCCAATAAAAAGGCAGGGCTGTTTTTTGAAAGTCATCAATATCGATTGTTTTTTCCATCGACTTTTCTATACGCTCTTTTGACCAAGATAGTTTCGTTTCACTTAAGAAAACTTCTTTGACAGGTTGGACGACTGTTCCAGAAAAGTTCCCTAAGTATGCTTTATCTGTTGATTCCCAGATATAAGAAACGCCTTCATGAGCTTTGGGTAAATTCCATTCAAACAGTCCTTTTGTGGCATCGTAACTTCCATAAGGGCTAATCGTCAGCGGTGGAAATAGTTGACCATCACGAGATACCACCTTATTTTTTAATTGCAGTGGTTTCCCAGCAATATAATCGACAGAAGATAAGATAATCATTTGATTAGATACATCTAGCCCTGTAATGGCCGTTAAGCCTTTTAACGGACTGATATCTGAAATTTGATTTTCTCCCACATCTAAAACTGTTAGATTGAGTGTTTTCTCTAACGGTGCCAAGGAAGAAATTTGATTGTTTCTTGCATACAGTACACGCAGATTAGGAACAGTGCTTAAAGCTTCCAGACTAGCAATCGTTTGATTCATAATACTCAACTCTTCTAGACGTGGCTTATTCGCCAAGGGCGCAATTGTTTTTAATTGATTATTTTCCACATAAAGACGGAGTAGGTTATTTGCTTCCGTAAGCCCATCTAAAGTAGCAATCTGATTATTGGCAGCCCAAATGGTTTCTATATTACGAAGAGAACGAAGCGGGTCGAAGGAAGTCACTCGATTATTCGGCGTGATTTTTGACGGATGATCTGTCGTATTTTGGATACTTAAATTTTTTAAAGCAGCCATTCCTTCAAGTCCATTTAATGTCGTTAATTGATTGTTCTCAACATACAAGCCTTCTAAATTAATTAATCCTGCTTGACCTAACGGACTAAGATCAGCTATTTTATTGTTTCTCATATATAAAAAACGTAATAGCTTAAATTCACCTTTAGCAAAAGGACTCAAATCTGTTACATTGAGTGAATCTTGAAAAGATAATTCTTCTAAGTTTCTTAGGTATTGAACTCCTTCCACATTAGAAACAACGACATTTTCTAAAATAACTTTATTCAGTTTATCCAATTCTGCTTGGGTGACAGTATTAGAGGTCCGAGATTTGCTTAACTGTTTTCTGATATTTTCCGCAAAGGCTGGATCAGGAAATAGTGTACTGATAGGCGTCGCTTTATCTAAGACAGCACCTGCGTATAATTGGGGCATCATCAGTTGTGCTTCCGTTATCGCTAGTGCTTCATTTGGCGGCTCTTCACTTGTTTCAACAGTCGTTAACTCTTCTGATTGGGGAATCTCCGAACTACTGGTTGCTGAATTTTGCTCTTCTGCCGATGAAGTTTCTGGAATCTTTTCTTCTGAAACAGATGAAACATTTTCTTCACTGGAGGATGCAATTGTTTCGGTCGTTTCGGCGAAAGTTGTTACAGGAAGTAGCAAACTATTACCCAAAAGTAAGGCACTAACTGCGGAGATGCACATTTTTTTCATAAACTTCACCTCCTGATATTTTCTTAATTATAGTGAATATCAACTGAAAATGGGTTCAATTACGACAAACTGTCCAAATTAATTTGTATAGACAAGACAAAGAGCGCCAAATAGGGTTTTCTACCCCTATTTGGCGCTCTTTGTCGCTAAACACAACCAGAATGTATTATGACAAATTCTCAATTATGCCTAGTTTTCTTTTATTTCTTTTAAACTATCCTCTATTTTTTCCAATTGCCCAGCAAAAAATTCTTGTTTGGCTTTTGGTAAAAACAATGTGATAGATAAAAGGATCTGTTCTTTAAAGATTGACCAATCTGCGAATATTTCTTCATTGGTTAAAATCATTTCTATTTTTTCTGCTATTTTTTTCCAGAGGATCATTCGCCAGTTATTTTCACCCACTTCATATTCTTTAAACATGCTTAATACATGAAGAATATGGGGAACATTTTGGCTGACAATCGCCGCAAATAAAAAATCAATAATTACTTGCTCGATAATTTCTAGCGAGCGAATATCAATAATTTCCCGCTCATTGACAGATTGTAGTACACGAAAAAGTAACGAAGTTGGAAACGGCTGCAAGCCAACGTTTTTTTGTAATGCTAAAAATTTCAAATTAAAAATAGTATACACATCGGCATTAATTAATCGTTCCAGAATCTGATTTTCTAATGCAATAATTTCCTCTTTTGTCACAACCGTTTGAGGGTTAAAAAGATATTCCAACGCCAACATCGAATACATTACTTCTTGCTTTCCTAAAGCAAAAGACGATTTCTCATAATACGCCCGATAATCTGCAACGATTCGACTACTTTCTTGAAAATTTTTACTAAAGATTGCTTGATTAAACTGCTCCTTAGCTAAAACTGTTTTGGACATTGGCGTTAATTTTTCTGTCATTTCCATCGGCGAAATAGACAAGATTTCGACAATAATGGCTAAATCCGAAATACGCAATTCACTATTTCCTTGGACAAAGCGTTGATAACTTCGACTAGAAACACCATTTTCATCAAAGACACGCAGAGGAATATTTTTTCCTTTACGAATCCGTTCAATTTCTTCACCTAGCGGCCGATATTCCATATATTCTTTTTGTTTCAAACGAATTACTCCATTTCTCTTTAAATAAGATAGCAACTAAGTTGAACGGTTATTCCCCAATGCTTAAAATTGTGCGAATATCTTCTTCCGTCATTTTCGCTAATTGCTCTTCATTTCCTTGAATCACTTTTTGGAACAGCTCGCGTTTTTCTTGCTGTAAGGAATTCATTTTTTCTTCAACCGTTCCTTCTGCAATCATCCGCCACACTTCAACAACCTTTTTTTGTCCCATGCGGTGCGCCCGACCAGCCGCTTGTTCTTCGACTGCGGGATTCCACCATAAATCGTATAAAATAACTGTATCTGCACCAGTTAAATTTAGTCCGGTTCCCCCTGCTTTCAATGAAATTAAGAAGACATCTTTTTCTCCTTCATTGAAGGCATTCGCCATCGTTAACCGATCTTGAGGCTTCGTACTTCCTCGTAAATAGAACGTCTCTAAACCTAATTCATTCAATTCTTTTTCTAAGATAGAAAGCATACTTGTGAACTGAGAAAATAATAGGACACGACGATTGTTTTCTTTGGCAGCCACTAAAAAGTCTTTGACTTGTTCCACTTTGCCAGAACCTCCCGTGTAATCCTCAATAAACAAACGCGGATCGCAACAGATTTGTCGTAAACGGGTCAAGCCTGCTAAAATACTCATGCGATTTTTCTTGAAGGTCGCCTGATCCATTTGACTGACATCTGCTTGCATTTGTTTTAGATAGGCCAAATAAACCGTTTTTTGTTCTTCTGTTAAGACACTGTACATATTATTTTCAATTTTTTCTGGTAAGTCTGCGAGCACCGTTTTCTTGTCTCGTCGTAAAATGAATGGTTGAATCATTTTGGCAATTTCTTCCGGCTTAATTTCTCGAAAGGCTTTTTTGCCTGGGAACAATCCCGGTAAGATCATTTGGAAAATTGACCACAGTTCATCTAAATTATTTTCAATTGGTGTGCCACTTAATGCAAAACGTTGCGGTACTTTTAAACTTTTTAAGGCTTGCGCCGTTTTAGTCCCACTATTTTTAACCATTTGAGCCTCATCTAAAATCAAATAGCCGACACGCATTTCCTGATAAAGCTGAACATCTTGTCGCATACTTGCATAAGAAGTAATCAGAATATCTTCGGTGCTATTTTGTAAAAGCGCTGCTCGTTCTTGGCGATTGCCAGAAACCACTTGAACATTTAAGGTTGGCGCAAAACGTTTGACTTCGGCTAACCAGTTATAGGTTAAACTTGCAGGAGCGACAATCAAAGCTGTCCCTTTCAAGCGCTCTTCTTCTTTTTCCGAAAGTAAATAGGTAATGGTTTGCAGTGTCTTCCCTAAACCCATTTCATCAGCTAAAATACCGCCAAATTGATAATGGCTAAGCATTTTCAGCCATTTATACCCTGTTTCTTGGTAATGGCGTAACGTTGCTTGTAAGGTTTTGGGGACTTGCGCTTCAAAGTTTTCTGGATGTGTTAAATCCGTGACCATTTTTTTAAAGGAATCTGAAAAATGTGCCCGCTCGTTGTCTTCTAATAAACTTTCGATCATGAGACCTTGATTTTTGGGCACATGAATGACATTGTCTTCTTGATGCATATTTTTTCGTAGCTTCGTTAAAATTGCACTTGTATGGAAAAATTCCTCTGAGTCAAAAGCAAGAATTTCACCACTTTTTAACGTATAAAAAGCATCATTACGTAGCAGACTAGTCAATACTGCATCGATTTCGGTTTCATCAATGCCAGTGACATCAAACCGAATATCCAACCAAGAATCCCCTTCCGCAACTTCAATCGTTGGTTGATGATGCTGGGCATCTAAATACAATTCCCGTAATTTCCGTCCCATCCGAACTTCTCCTAATTGACGGAAAGCTGGTACTTCGGATTTAAAGAAATAATACAAGGACTCCCCAGCAGGTAAGACTTTTTCAAAGCCTGTGGTTGTTTGCTGATAGGCAAACTGTTGAAATTGCTGCTTAATTGCTGTTTCTTTTGCTTTATCTCGAACGATTTCTTGATTGACTTCAGGTAATTGAGCATATTTCGGGTTTGTCGAGAAAATGACTTCTCCATAGTGATAGTCAATTCGAGCATTAATCCGACCTTTAATTTTCTTAAAAATAAAGACTGCTTTTAAAGGATGATGGACGACTAGTTCTTCAACTGATTCTTCAACAGACACTCGACCAATTTTTTCCAATAATGGTAACACTTCACTAAATAAATCAGAAACTGTTTCTTTTTCATAAATAATTGACGGCTCTTCCAAGCGTTTCATTAATTGAAGTAACGTGGTGTAGATGGCTTCCTGCTCTTCTGTTAGTAAATAAACCGTTTGATCCGCAATCGCCCAGTGATAGTGGGCTAGAAACGTTGTAATAGGATTCTGAATAGTTAATTTGAAGCTTTGTTCCTCGGTTTTTTGCACTGTAAACGTAAGTGGCAAACTGGTTTCTTTGAACGTTAGATAGCGATACTTATGAGTTTGATTGGTTAATATAAACTGACCCGTTCGATTCATTTTTTCAACTAACGATTGACTGCGATCAATTGGTAATAATAGATAACGTTTGTCGATTTTCCCTTTAACTTGAATACCGTTTGCACCTAATAATTGGCTGGTATGATAAATTGCCGCAAGTTCTGTTAAAATTTCTTGAATCTCCATTGAAAAAGAATCATGTAGCAAAGTAAATTGGTGTTGCTTATTCACCATAAAAGTCATTTCTTTTTCATATGCTTGTAAAAAATCACCAATATTTTTCACAATATATGTTTTAGGTTTGGTGCCTTCCAAACCAATTTTTAAAGAAAGACCAATCGTTGATAATTCTGGATAGTAATTATTCGTTTCGATCACATCTAAATGAAATTCTAAACGTAAAGGCTGCAAGGGAACTTCGGCAGAAGCTTTGCTTAATTTGGCAAAGCCTTTGGTAAACATTTCAGCTGTTGATCGATTTGTTTTCTCAAAACTGACTGTTTGATTCGCTTGAATAATTCTTGACACGCCTCGTTGTTTCAGTGCCAGTTCAACTGCCACTGTATGCTTGCAATAGCCATGTTCCATCCAATATTGACATTCACAAACATCTTGTTCTTTGGCGGTACCATCCAATTCAACAAGATAAAGTTCTTCCCCTAAAACCTCAGACAACCAGATCCTTTTTTCTGGATTTTGAACGATAGATAAGACCCGGCCTTCTTGCATATATTCGCGCCCTTGTTCAACGATTCGCTCTGGAATACTCCATTTCATCGACTCACCTCCTCTTCTACTAAGCTAGCTGATAGTGAACGGTACTTTGACCATTCCCATTGCTTTTTATTTGTAATTGTTGTGGAATTCGTGCTTTTAATTCGCCAATATGACTAATAATCCCAATCATGCGGCCTTCATTTTCAATCGTTTCTAACGCCTCCATTGCCATTTCCAATGCTTCTTCATCTAAGGAACCAAAGCCTTCATCAATAAACAACGCATCAATTAAGACTCCGCCTGCTTGTTCTTGAATCACTTCTGCTAAAGAAAGTGCCAAAGCTAACGCTGCTATAAAACTTTCCCCGCCTGATAACGTGTGAGCGCTGCGCACCGTCCCTGAATTGTCATCATAAATATTGATTTCTAGCCCCGTTTGATTCCGATAACTACCTGCTTCGTGATTCAATTCAAATTGATAACGACTATTGGTCAGGCGGTCTAAACGCTGATTAGCGACTGTCAGCACTCTTTCTAAATACGTTTGTAACATATACCGTTCAAAACTAATTTTTTTAGGATTATTGCCATTCACCGTATCTGCCAATTGTTGTAGTGCAGCAACTTCCTCAAACTTGTCTTCAATTGTTGTTCTTTGCGCATTAATTTCTTGAACCAACTGTTGGTTGTTCAGCATTTTTTCATGCAGTTGATAGTATTTTTTTTCTTGTTCTTCAATTTGTTGTGTTATTTGTTCAATTTCTGTGGTGATTAAAGATAATTCTGGGAACGTATCACTAGATAATTTTTTTTCAATTTCAGCGAGTTGGATAGTCAGTTGGGTTTGCTCTTGTTCAAATAAAGCAATTTGTTCTTGCTGACTTTCTAGTGTCGGTACCTCTTTCAACCACTCCGTCAATTGGTCCTCTGTCACTCCTTGTTCCGTTAAAACTGCGTTTAACTGACTCTCAAGTTGTGCGACTGTTTGTTGAAGTGTTTGTTGTTCTTTCTCCAAATGCGTCAACGTACTTTCAAGGATCATTTCTTCTTTCTTCAAGGTTTCTCCTTGTGTCGTCACGTTTTCTTTTTGACGTTCAAATGCAGAGAGTTCTTCTTGAAGCAAAGCTTGTCGTTTAGTCATTTCTTCGTATGTGACGGTTGCATCCAATAATTGGCTAGCAATCATTTGCTGCTGGATAGTGATTCTTTCCAGACTTTGTTGCATTGTTTCTACTTGTTGTCGGAGCACTTCAAAGCGTTGGGAATTTTCAGCTACTTGTTCTTCTAGTTCCGCCAGACGGTCCTTTTCGACTGAAATTTCCGTTAGTTTTTGTGCTATTTGTTGTTTTTCTTTAGCTAATTGCGACTCAACTTCCGCAATTTCTGCAGGTGTTACTTGTGAAAAAGTTAGTCCTGTTAACGGCAACTGCAAGTCAGCAAACTGCGCTGCTAATTGTTCTTGTTCCTCAGTATACGCAGCTTCCTGTTCTTGTAATTGACTTTCTTTCTGTTGCTTTTCCGCCCCTAATGCAGAGAGCGTTTCAGTAAATCGTTGTACCGTTTTTTCAACTTCCGTTAATTCCCGTTCCGCTTGATCAATCTCTTCTAAGGAAACTTCTTGATGAGTTTGTTGCTTTGGATGTTCTAAAGAGCCACAAACTGGGCAAGGTTCCCCCTCTTCAAGTAACAAGCTTAATCGTTGGATTTGTAAAGAGGCCCATTGACTTTTCTTTGTCTGCAACTTCGCTTCTTCGACGCTTTTTTGTTGCTGTTCAACAGCAAACCGTTGTGTCAACTCGTGCAATTCCCCTTGGTTTTGACTAATTTTTTGCCAAGCTTTTTGATTTTTTTGCCAACGTTCTACAAAATTTTGCCAATGATCTGCTACACTAGAACATTCAAAATTTGCTTTTTCAAGTGTTCCTTCTTGTTCAATAAATTGTTTGGCTGTCGCCACTTTATCCGCTAATGTTATTTTTTCCTGTTGGCAAGATTCATACTCTTTTTGAATGGCTTGATAATTGGCTTGTTCTGCTATTTTTCGTTGAGCTAACTGTTCATATTCTTGGTATTGTGGTAATTGACGTTGAATCGTTTGAAGACGTTCTTGTTTTTCAGCAATCAATGGTTGTTGTTCTTCCAACTCACTCATGATTGCTTGCCAATCTGTCAATGCTTGTTGCGTTTCCATAAAAGCTTGTTGTTTGGACTTTGTTTCTTGCTCTTTTTGTTGTTTTTCGCTTCGTTTTTCAAAGACTTTTTCAGCTAAAGGTTGCTGTTTTTGGCTCCATTTTAATTGCTGAATCTGTTCCTTTAACCGCTCAATGACGGTTTCCTGTTCAGCTTGTTTTGCTTTCTTTTCCAGTAATTCTTCTTTTTGCTGTTGCAAGTTTTGTCGTTCTTCAATAGCATAACGAACTTGCTCTTTTGCTTGTTTGGCTTGTTTTAAGGTTGCAATTTGTTCTCTTTCAACTAATAATTGTTGCTGAGCCTCTTGTTGTTGGCTTTCTAATAATTGAAGTTTTTCAAAAAGTGTCATTGTCGGTTCAGGTTCTTCTGACCAATGCAACTGTTCTGTTTTCAGTTCAATTTTTTGCTGGGTTTCTTGAATTTCTTGATTGGCAATTTTTAAGCGTTCTTTTAAATTTTCGCTGAACAACTGATACAATTCTGTTCCGAATAAATTACGCAAAACCTTTTCTTTTTCATCACTTTTAGCAATTAAAAAAGTCCGAAACTCTCCTTGTGGTAACAATACAATTTGAGCAAATTGATTGGCATTCAAATGTAATAATTCTTGAATGAGTTCGTCCACTTCACGTCTTTTAGAATAGGCTCGTAGTTCTTTCCCTTGAGCATCTTTGACAATTAAAGAAATTTTGGCACTTTGTTTACGGACTCCTGTGCCACGTTTTTTAAAAAGTTCTTGTTCGGGAAGGCGGTTCAGTTCATAGAGAAACTCGTTATGTTTAAAAAGCAAAGTAACTTCAGTGGCTTCTGAGGGGTCAGCAAATGTGGAACGCATTTCTTTGCCTAAACGTAATTTCCCAGAACTTTCACCAAACAAAGCATAGCTCATTCCATCAAAAATCGTTGTTTTCCCAGCCCCTGTTTTTCCACTAATTAGAAAAAGTGAAGAATCTTCAAACTTCGTAAAATCAATGGTTTCATTAATATACGGTCCGAAGTTTTTCAATGTTAAAGATAATGGTTTCATCCTGTTACTTCCCTCTTTCTAATTGATTAAGTGTACTCAGTTCTTCTTGGACCCATTGTGCTTGTTGTTCTGTCAAGGCCTCTCCTGTCACATCGTTAAAAAAGTCATGCAGATGTTCTTCTGGTGAACGTTGTTCTATTTGTACCACTTTTTTCTGATTTCCGTTGCTTGTTTCTCGACCATTCAAACGTTCCAGCCCAATAATTTTGGGGTAAATTTTTCGCAATTGATTCATCATGTTGGGAATGATCGCTCGGTCGGTTAATTGGACATGTAAATAATTTTCCCGATTCACTTCTTGATAAAAAGCGGGATCCGTTAACTGCTGAAACGAGCCCGTCAATTGTTGAATGTCTCGCAATGGTTTCAAAGTACGGAATTGAAAATGAACTTCAGTTTCTGTTTCAACAAGCCAAACACCCTTTTCTTGTGTCATTTCTGATAAAGAAAATTTTACAGGCGAGCCACTGTATCGAGCATTAGGTGCCTGCAACGCATTTTTTCCATGTAAGTGGCCCAACGCGACATAATCAAAAGGCTCTAACAAAGCCGTCGGTACAACATCCAAACCACCCACTGTTAATTTTGTTTCAGAATCAGTTTTTTCACTGCCAGCGACAAAAAAATGACTAACTAACACCTGTTTTTTATTGGGGAGAAAAGATTCTTGCATTTTCGCGACAACTTTTTCCATCGCCGCCTGAATCGTTCGAATCGTTTCATCTTCAAAATATAAGCGAGCCGCAATCGGTTCAAAATAAGGCAACAAATAAAATTGGGTATTGTCGATTTCAATTGGTTGAAAGGCTTGTTCTAAACGCGTATTCAAATGAAATTGTGTTTGGTTAAACCAAGGGCCTCCTGTTTCTAAACGAGTGCTGCTATCATGGTTTCCCGAAATAGCTAACACGGGGAAATGCTCTTTGAGATTCATTTGAATCATCATTTCATTAAAAATCTCGACTGCTTCAACCGCTGGAACAGAGCGATCATACAAATCTCCAGCGATCACAACAGCATCCACTTGCTCTTCTTTCGCAATTGCTAAGATTTGTTTAAAGGCTTCCCTTTGTTCTGCCAATAAATCAAAACCATGTAATTTTTTGCCAATATGCCAATCTGCTGTATGTAAAAATTTCATTTTTTCACCGCCTAAAAAAGTCCTTCTTATTATTATAACAAATTTCTGGTATTTTTTAAGAAAATCGGACAGAAGAATTAGATTTTTAACAAACTTTTTTCTTAACACAAGAAAAAAGACAGGGAGCATCATCTTTTGATGAGACTACCTGCCAGTAACATTCCTATTTTGTAGCGGTTTGTTTTATTCTTTTTCTGTTGATTCATATTTAAAAGTTGGATCAATTTCTTTATCTAACTGATCAAATGCTTCTTGCATCCGACGTTCCACTTCAGCTAAACCGTCTTTATCCATTTTTTTAATATCGCTAATATCGATTGGCTCCCCAAAACGAACCGTTACTTTTTTACGTTTAAACAACTCTTTTAAAGTTAACGGACCTTGATAAACAGATGGCACGATAGGTACTCGCCCCATTTTAGCAATCAAGGCTACCCCACCTTTTAATTCTGAGGAATGACGCGTGCCACTGGGGAACATAATCAAACTTAAATCAGAATTTTTTAAAATTTTGACAGGTGTTTTAATCGCGCTGGGACCGGGCTTCTCACGATCCACCGGAAACGCATTCGCATGTTTTAAAATGAAACGTAAAACAGGATTTTTAAACAACTCTTTTTTTGCCATAAAGCTAAACTTCTTAGGACTGCCAGCAACAGCTAAATACAGCGGTTCCCACCATGTTCGATGCGGCGCAACTAAGACATAGTTTTGGTCTTTTGGTAATTTTTCTTTATTTTCATAATGTGCATTTCCATTAATCACAAATAAAATGACGCGAACCACGCCACGCATAAATGTAAAAAACATAATTTTCTTCCTTTCTTCTCTCCGCTTTCTAGTATGCCGAAAGCTCTACCTTTTGACAAGCTTTTTTTACGTCTATCAATTAGAGAAATAACATGTCCCTACTAATCTAGGGAACAGATTTTGTCATACGGGTTTAAAAGTAGTATAATACATGAACAATCAGATGAAAAGTTGGAGGTTCTTAATCTATGTTATTATCCGGCGAACGGATTGATCAATTATATGCGGATGATATTAAAATTATTCAAAGCAAAGAAGTCTTTTCTTTTTCCATTGATGCAGTCTTATTGGCTAATTTTCCGCAACTACCAAAAAAAGGCAAGATTGTCGATTTGTGTGCTGGCAATGGCGCGGTCGGCCTCTTCGTTAGTCGGAAAACAGCTGCAAAGATCGACCAAATCGAATTACAACCTCGTTTGGCAGATATGGGTCAACGAAGTATTCTATTAAATAAATTGGAAAAACAAGTAACGATGTATGAACGTGATTTAAAACAAGCGACAGAAGTCATCAAAAAAGATTCTGTGGATTTAGTACTATGTAATCCCCCATACTTTAAAGAACGACCAACTAGCCAAAAAAATCCAAACCCGCACTTAGCGATTGCCCGTCATGAAATTCACACGTCTCTTCAAGAAGTGGTCACTGTGTCGGCGGATTTATTAAAAACAAATGGTCGCCTCGCAATGGTTCATCGTCCTGATCGTTTCCTGGATATTTTACATGCCATGGAAAACGCCAATATTGCGCCGAAAAAAGCTCGGTTTGTTTATCCGAAGCCAGGCAAAGAAGCCAATGTTTTACTAATTGAAGGCATTAAGCAAGGCAAAAAAGACGGTTTTCGTGTGTTACCACCTCTTTTTACATACAATGAAAAGAACGAATACGAAGCAGAAATGAAGGCTATGCTGTATGGAGAATAAGAAATCCCATTATTTTTATGTTTTACTTTGCCAAGATGGTTCCTTTTACGGTGGCTATACAACTGAGCCAGAACGTCGATTAACCGAACATAATAGCGGAACTGGTGCAAAATATACACGGTTAGCCAAACGCCGCCCAGTCAAAATGATTCATACAGAGAAATTTGAAACACGTAGCGCGGCCACCAAAGCCGAAGCCGCCTTTAAAAAATTAACGCGTAAACAAAAAGAACAGTATTTAAAAACCTTTCATTAAGTGACAATAAGCAAAAAGAAACAGCCATCATTTCATTGATGAAATGATGGCTGTTTCTTTCTCTTTTTAAACTAAGTTCTCGACAAAATGAATAACCATTTCGGCTGATTTTTTCCCAGCTTCATCGATGAATTCGTCAAAGCTTTGAGTTGCTTCGCCATCTGCTGTATCACTCATTGCCCGTACAACTAAGAATGGAATATTGAACTGTGAAGCCGCTTGGCCAATTGCTGCGCCTTCCATTTCACAAGCTAAGGCTTCAGGAAACTCTTTCTTAATTTTGGCGATTTTCTCAGCGCTATCCACAAAAGTATCTCCAGTAACAATCAATCCTTTACGAATAGCTAAACCAGTTTTTTCAGCGGCTTTCGCAATTTCCATCCGCAAGTATTCACTTGTTTCAAAATACAAAGGCACACCACCAGGCAATTGTCCATAGGCATAACCAAAACCAGTGACATCAACATCAAAATAAGCTAATTTGTCTGCAATGACTAAATCGCCAACTTTTAGTCCTTCACCGATACCACCAGCAGAACCGGTATTAATCACCATATTTACGCCATATTGATGAATCAATAAAGTCGTGGTCACAGCTGAGGCCACTTTACCAATTCCTGAACGAACCACAATCACCTCGTGTCTTCCTAACGAACCAGAAACAAATAAAGCGCCTGCTCGTTCCCATGACATCGTGTCTGTCAATTTTTCTTTTAGAATTTTGACCTCTTGATCCATTGCTCCAATAATTCCAATTTTCATAGTGATTCCTCTTTTCTATAAATTCAAAACGATATATGCCACAACGGCTAATAAAATCGCTACAATAATAATTGCCTTGTTTAACCAAGTACTCCGTTCTCGACGCTTCGAGTATTCTCCTACTCGTGACTTGTTGATTGGTTTTTGTTTTTTCTTTTCTTTACGATAAAACGTCGAAATTTCTTTTTCTTTTCGCTTATACGCTTTTTCCGCCAGCTTCTGTTCTTCCTGCTGACGACGTTCTGCTTCTTTTTCCTCTGCTTCTCTGCGTTTGCGAAGTTCTGTCCGAGTGACTAACGGACCTTTGCTCATTGCGTGTCCTCCTTAAACTGTCTCTGCAGTAAATACAATTCCCAGTATTGTATAGCAAAAAGTGTTTTGGCATCACAAATCGTGCCCTTTGCCACTTCTGCTTTGGCTTCAGCTATTGTTAGCTCGTAAAGTTCCAAGATTTCATCTTCATCTTGAGGACGTGGATTTTCAACTTTCTGCAAATCCGTTGCCAAATAGAGAGCCAATTTTTCATTAGCAAATCCTGGTGACAGATACATTGAATTTATGTAGGTAAGCTGACCTGCACGATACCCAGTTTCTTCTTCCAATTCCCGCATAGCCGTCGTTTCCAGTTGATTTTCTTCTCCAGGATCAATTTTTCCCGCTGGAATTTCTAAAATCACTTGTTCCAAGGGTTTTCTAAATTGTTTAACTAAGACGATTTTTCCTTCTGCGGTTAACGGAATCATAGCTACTGCGCCTGAATGAAAAACCAATTCGCGTTTAGCAGTGCCGCCTGTCGGTAAAGCCACGTCATCCAAAAAAACATCAATAATCTTTCCTTTAAAAATTTCTCGACGTTGAAGTGTTTTTTCTTCGAAGTCCTCATAATTTAACATATCTTTCACCAACCTTTCTTGTTTATCATACCCTAAAATGATAAAAATCGCACCCCTTCTTCTCTAGTTAAACCCTTTTCAAAGAAAAAAATTTATTGCTTTAGAAAAAAATTACATTTTCGAAAAAAAATAGACATAAAAAATTCACAACTTCCTTGTATTATTTAAGCATACCAACAAACAACCCTAACAAAACACTTTTTCATTTTTAACTCCTTTCCCGTCCTACCCCCAATTAGGACGGGTCTTTTTTTGCGTTTTATACTTTTTTTCTTAGGATTTCACTAAATCATAAAATACATCTTCCGCTGTATGTCTTTTCTCTCACAGAGTATGCTAAAATAACTATTGTAACGAGAGCTGACTCTTTCGAGGATTAGATAGATAGGAGGAACTATATAAATGAACAAATTAAATACAAAATTACTGATTGGCTATATTCTTTTAGGAGCCTTAATCATTGCTGTCGCTAGAGAATATGGCTTCTTCGCTTTTGTGATTCTGGTAGGCTTTTTAGTATTCGTTCTCTATCGAAAAAAGAAAAATGCCGCCGACAAAAGCGATCAAATGCCTTACTTAACGAAAGATAAAGAAACCCATTATCGTGAGTTGGGGTTATCTCCACAAGAAATTGATTTTTTCAGAAGTACAATGAGCACAGCCAAAAAACAAATCATACAATTACAAGAAAACATGAATCGTTCAACTAAATTACGGGCGATTGACTTACGTAATGATACTACGAAGGTTTCTAAAGCTCTGTTTAAAGAGTTAGTGAAAGAACCTAAAAAGTTACACTTAGCCAATCACTTTCTCTATACACATTTACCAAATATCGTTGACTTAACAAGTAAACATTTAGAAATAGAACAACATGAAGTAAAAAACAAACAAACGTATGAAAAATTAGAAGAAAGCGCACAAATCATTGACCAATTGTCAAAATTAGTTAAAAATGATTATGAGGAAATCGTTTCCGATGACTTAGACGATTTAGATGTCGAAATGTCGATCGCTAAAAGCAGCTTGTCGCAAAAAGCTGCAACTGAGGAATCACCTCAAGTAAACGAAGACCAGCAATAATCATTAGGGAGGAAAAAAAATGACTGAGCAACAACCCAAAGAAACAACATCTGTAACCAATACATTGGACGATTTATTAAGTAATCCATTTTCATCAATGGATGAACTAACACCAACGCAACAAAATGAACTATCTGAGTTAAAAGAACAGCAAGCAGCTCCTCGTTTAATTGATAAATTACCACAAGAACGTCAAGCCCAAGCAAAAGAATTAGCTTCAAAAATTGATGTCCAAGATTCACAAGCAGTAATTACCTATGGTTCAAATGCCCAAATCAAACTCGGCGAATTTTCGCAAGCGATGTTAAACCACGTTCAAGCACAAGACATTGGTCCTGTTGGTGATTCACTGACCGATCTAATGTTTCGTTTAAATGAAGCCAATCCCAATGAATTACGTGCTGGCGAAGGCAACTTTATTCAAAAAATGTTAGGTAAAGTCAAACAATCCGTTTACGAAATTACCGCCAAATATCAAAAAATTGGTGCGCAAATTGACAAAATTGCTGTCAAATTAACCCATGAAAAAGATGGTCTTTTAAAAGATAATGCCATGTTAGATCAATTGTATCAAAAAAATAAAGATTATTTTGATGCCTTAAACATCTATATTGCCGCTGGGGAATTAAAAGCAGAAGAACTACGGACGCAAATTATCCCTGAAGCCATGAAAAAAGCGGAAGAATCTGGGGATCAAATGGATGTCCAAATTGTTAATGATTATAACCAATTCCTAGACCGTTTAGAAAAAAGAACCCATGATTTACGCTTGGCTCGTCAAATTACGATTCAACAAGCCCCACAAATTCGTTTAATTCAAAATACTAACCAAGCTTTGGCTGAGAAAATTCAATCATCGGTGAATACGGCGATTCCGTTATGGAAAAACCAAGTAGTCATCGCCTTGACCTTACTCCGTCAAAAAGATGCTGTGACTGCTCAACGTCAAGTCTCTGAAACCACCAATGACTTACTGAAGAAAAATTCAGAAATGCTAAAAATTTCTGCAATTGAAACAGCAAAAGAAAACGAACGTGGCCTAGTCGATATTGAAACATTACAAAAAACACAAAATGATTTAATTGAAACTATCCAAGAAACATTACGTATTCAACAAGAAGGAAAAGAAAAACGCCAAGCTGCCGAGATCGAACTTGGCCATATGGAAGAAGATTTGAAAAATAAATTATTAGAATTAACACAATAAACAACGTTTAGAACAAACTTCTTATAGTACAAGCCTGGGACAAAAATCACTTTGGATTTTTGTCCCAGGCTTGCTTTTCTTTTTACGCTTGAATATTGTATTTCAGCCACTTAATGATACAATAAAAGAAAACCATGTTTCTTTTTGAAAGGAGGAGCAATTGTGCCACAATTTGCTTCTAAAGCCGAAGAAAAAAATTATTATGAACGCCAAGCTAGCTTAGCAGAGTTTCTAACTTGGTATCATCAACAAGAATTACCTGAATATGAAAAACCCTCTTTAACCGTTGATATGGTTCTTCTTTGTTACAACAAGGAAGCCGATCAATTGAAAGTCTTACTGATTCAACGTAAAGGTCACCCCTTTAGAAACTCATGGGCGCTTCCTGGCGGTTTTGTTAATCGCAACGAATCTACTGAAGATAGTGTTTTAAGAGAAACAAAAGAGGAAACTGGTGTGGTGATTTCTCAAGAAAATATTGAACAATTACACAGCTTTAGTCGCCCAGATCGAGATCCTCGTGGCTGGGTCGTGACAGTCAGCTATTTAGCCTTTATTGGTGAAGAACCTTTAATTGCTGGCGACGATGCCAAAGAAGTCCACTGGTTCAATCTTGAACGACATGGTCAACATATCACGTTATCTCATGAAGATGTGGAAATTACTTTAGACTTGAAAACAGCGGCCTCTCTTGGTAAAGATACATTAGCCTTCGACCATAGTGAAATTATAATTAAGGCGTTTAATCGTGTTGTTGATAAAATGGAACATGAACCGCAAGTGCTTCAAGTCTTAGGAAAAGATTTCACCATTACGGAAGCCCGTAAAGTTTTTGCGAAGTTCCTCGGCGTTGATTATCGTAGCATTGACCATTCAAATTTTAAAAAAGCCATGACACAATATTTTGAAGAGTTAGGTGAACGTCCCGTTGGCATTGGCCGCCCTTCAAAAATTTACCAATTGAAAACAACAACAGGTTTCTAAGAGGAGGGAATATTTTTTGACTGTTTACTTAAGAAAAGCAGAACCTTCTGATTTGCCTGACATCCTTGCTATCATTGAAGATGGACGCCGCACCTTACAAAAAAGTGGCATTCCCCAATGGCAAAACGGCGATGGCCCGAATCAAGAAATTTTAGCAAAAGATATCGACCAGCAAACTTGCTATATTTTAATGGTTGAGGATGCCTTGGCAGGCGTTGGTGTTTTATGTTCGGAGATTGATCCTGCTTATGAAGCGATTTTTAATGGTTCTTGGCAACCTCATTCTCAAACTACGTATACGGCAATTCATCGTGTTGCTTTAAAAAGTTCCTTTCAAGGTCAAGGACTGGCTTTGGTGCTTTTGCGCTCACTGGTTACAGCCGCTCGTTTGCAAGGTGCTACTGATATTCGAATCGATACACATCCACAAAATCTCGCTATGCAGCACCTGATTAAAAAAGCTGGCTTTGTTTATCAAGGTGACGTGATTTTAGATGTTAACGATGGCGAACGTTATGCTTATCAGATGATATTGAAATAAAAAAGTTAGGGATAACTGCCAGATTGACAGCTATCCCTAACTTTTTACATCTTATGAACACTATGAGCGCTTTGAATGCCCTCACAGGCTTCTTTACAAGCTTGATTAATTAATAAATAAGAGGATTCTTTTTGGCGGATTCCTAATTGATATTTCAATTCATCTGTCACTTGGCAAGATTCACTTAATGCCTCTAACCAGAAAAATACTCCTTCTTTATACGTATCTAATCCTTCTAGCAAGATTTTCGTTGCTTCTTTATCATAATACGGCTCTAAATTTTTACGAAACATCATTTCTTCTGTAAAAAAACGATTCACATTATTTCGGCAAAACATATAAGTGTCACGGCCTCTCCGATGTGCAGCCTGATTACAACCGTATTCTTGAACTTCTTTAGAGATGGCTTTGAAAATTTCGTTGTATACTTCAATTCTTTGCATAATTGACAAAATGGTATCTGTATAACTAAACATAACTCCTTGCTCCCTTCCCCTTCTAAGTAACAAAAATTTGCTTGTTACTTTCATTATAAAGGGAATGTTGGGTTTATATCAAATGATACGCTGTTTCCTTGCTAAAATCCTTCGTTTTTTCCTTAGAAGAATAATAAGTAAGCGGATTATTTAATCTGTTATGTTCGGATTTTCTACACTTGGAAAATAAATTATTTTATAAAGCCATTTTCCGTTTTAACTGATGGCAACGGGCCGGTCTGTGTATTACCAGGAACACCAATATACGTATTGCCGTTGATGGAAGTCATTTCGTTTTCCTCAGCTGCTTCATCTTGAACGGTATAATCACTTTGATATAAAAATTCACCGTTCGTATGGAAGACATAGCCGTCTTGATCTCGTTCATCTGGCTTTTCTAAATTTAAAGACACACGTAATTGATGACGGACATTTTCAATACTATCTGGATATAGTTCAACCATACTGCGCCCTTCATTACTAAAAGTGCGCCAGTCAAAAGAAAGCTGTTGTTTATCATAATTGGTCCAAGTCAAACCTTCTTTGACTAAATGAGTCAATTCATTGGAATCCACATCAGTTTGAATGTTTCCATTTAACGAATCAATAATGTCCATTATTTTCATGATTGATTGACCAGATTTCAACTTGTCTTCAACTGCTTGAATAATTTCTTGTTGTCGGAATCCACGCATAATATCGTTATCGCTATGTCTTTCACGGGCATAAGATAAAGCTTTCGTACCATCTAAATGCTGTTTCCCTGCATCAAAATGAATGGATCCTGGCCCGTCTTTGGTGACACCATCAAACGCCTGCTTGACATTGACATCTATGCCGCCAACTGCATCAATTAACTTAATAAAAGATAAAAAGTTAAACACAACGTAATGATTGATTGGAATATTCAATAATTTCTCAACTGTGTTAACAGAAGCTGTTGGTCCATCGTAGGTATAGGCGGCTTCAATTCGCTGCATCCCTTGGTAATTTTTCGCATCAATTTGCACAAAACTATCCCGTGGCAAACTTAAATAGGTTATTTTCTTCGTCTTGTTATTCACGGTAATCACCATCATAGCATCAGTCCTAGTTGTGCCTAATTTCCGTTCAATTGTATTGTCTAGCCCCATAATCAAAAACGATTGACTATCTTTATTTTGCGCTTCATTATAATCATTTTTTATGGGAACATAGCCTTTATCAATTGTTTTCTTTAAATAGCTACCCGCTACAGCAAAGTATGCTGAGCCGACTGTGACAAAAACCAAAATGATGACTAAACTAATTAAGCTGATTTTTCGCTTCCTACTCATTGGCTGTACTTCCTCTCTCTTAAAAAGTCTCCACCATCATTACTACTCCTCTAAGCAGACAAGAGACAAGTCTATCTTACCAGTCCCCTTCAAAACTAAACATAGCAGAATTTATATAGGGGTATAACCTAGAGGAAACAAAAAAGAGAGGCTTGTTTGTTTAAAAGTCTCTCTTTTTTGTTATTTATTTTTGTGTTCTTTTTTGAACAATTCCACCATTTTTTGCTGTGGTTTTGGAAAAACATAGTCCGAAAATTGTTGTGCTGCTACCCATCGCTGCGACTCTAGTGTGGCTAATTCGCCTGTATTTCGGCCATAAAAGACTAAGATATGCCATTTTAAATGACTGAAAATATGAACGACTTCGCCTAAGGCACGTTTTTGCCAGACAACTGTGTCATAGTCAGCAAAAACATTGACAGGTTCTTCAGCAACCAAAGGCTCTGTTACAGGATCTAACTCTAAAGTTAATTGTTTTTCCGTTTCTACTGGTTGCGCCATTTTTTGCAATTGTTGAAATTGTTTTTTGCTAATTTCTTCAATCGGAAACAGCCACATATTGGCTAACAAACCGGTTTCAGGTCGTTGTTCTAATAAAAATTCTTGCTTTTTATTTTCAATAATAGTGCCGACATAATACACATCTTTCGGCTTAACTTTTTTTGATTTGACTGGATAAGCGGTCATTTTATCTACCTGATAGGCCGCACAATATTGCTGAAGCGGACAGCTTTCACACTTAGGTGAAGTTGGGGTGCAGACGGCTGAGCCTAGATCCATTAAGGCTTGATTAAAATCCCCTGGACGCTCACGATCGATGATTTTAAGCATCGCCGCTTCAAATACTTTACGACTACTCGCTTTTGCAATATCTGCATCAATTTCAAATAAACGGCTCACTACCCGCATGACGTTACCGTCAATTGCTGGTTCGGGGAGATTAAAGGCAATACTGCCAATCGCACCAGCTGTATAGGGGCCGATTCCTTTTAAACTCCGAATATCTTCGATTGTGTCAGGCATTTTCCCACCAAATTCTGAAACAATCTGTTGCGCTGCCACTTTTAAATTACGCGCTCGTGAATAGTAGCCTAACCCTTCCCAAGCTTTCAACAACTTATCATCTGGCGCTTCCGCTAAATCTTGAATCGTCGGAAACCATTCCATAAATCGATAAAAATAATCAATGACTGTATCTACGCGAGTTTGTTGTAGCATAATTTCAGAAATCCAAATACGATATGCATCTGTATTCGCTCGCCAAGGTAAATTGCGTTTTTCTCGTTCATACCAAGCTAAAAAATCTTCCTGGAATGAACTAACTTTTTCGGGACTCCACGCCTCCCAAGGCTCTTTATTCGTCATGTTCTACTTCCTTTTCGCTAATAAATTGCTGAATCAAATCATAGTCAAACCCTTTTTGGAATAAGCTTTGTTTTACTTTTTGGACTTTTTTAGAAAAATCAAATCGCTGATTGGCACGCCATAAACGTTCGCCTTCCTTGTTTAACGCTTGTTGTTCTTGTTCTTCGTCCTTTTCAAAAGCTAAAGATTCCAAAGCTAGATCAATGATTTCATTTGTAAAGCCCTTTTGCATCAGATGCAGACGCGTTTTCTGAAGTGCATCTTTAAAACTTTTAGTTCGATAGCGTTTCATGGCTTTTTCTGCAGTTGCTGTGGCAACATTAAGTTGTTCATCTAACGTATAAAAGGTCAAGCCATGCTGAATATCTTCTTCACTAATGCCTTTTTGCTTTAATTGTTGTGCTACATTTCGTGGTCCTTTATCACTGGTTCGCATAGCTGTCCGTACGTAACTTTCACTAAAAATTGCATCATCCAACAACCGCAGCTCTTCTAAACGTTGAACGATTTTTACTCGATCTTCAGGTACAATTTCTTTCTCTTTTAAATAAGTAAAAATCTCTTTCTTTGAACGTAATTGATAGCTTAAATAATTCATCGCCATTTGTAACCCGACATCATAAGAACTGGCTTTTTTTATTTCTTCTATTAAAGTATCTGATAACTCTTGGCCTTTTAGCAGACGCTGCCGTACTAAAATATCTTCCGAGACACGCAGTTTTTCGCCTGAAGATAGCCAAAGTAGATAAAATTCACCTTTATCTTTACTAATTCGTGTGATTGTTGTCATCTTATTCTCCTGCCCCTCTAAATCAGAACATATATTCTACTATACCATAGAATCCTTGGAAGCCAAATAAATAAAAATGTGCTAAAATGGGAGGAAGTGAAAAATGTGAGATGACTAAAGGATGAAAGAATATGACCCAACAACTAGTAAAAAAAGGCCAACAAATTTCTTTAAAAATTAAACGATTAGGAATTAATGGCGAAGGTATCGGCTATTATAAAAAATTAATTATTTTCGTTCCTGGGGCGCTACCGAAAGAAGAAGTGACTGCCACGATCACAAATGTTACACCAAAATTTGCTGAAGGAACCCTTCAATCTGTCAAAAAAGCTGCTAAAGATCGCGTGGTCCCTCCTTGTCCTGTCTATGAAACATGTGGCGGCTGCCAACTACAACATTTAGCCTACAAAGCACAATTAGACTTTAAAAAAGATTTATTAAAGCAGGCGCTTAACAAATTTAAACCAGCCAATTATCAAAACTATGAACTACGAAAAACAATTGGGATGGAGAATCCTTGGAATTATCGAAATAAAGCCCAATTCCAATTACGCCAAATCGATGGACAAGTAGAAGCTGGTCTCTATCAAGCTGATTCACATCAATTAGTACCGATTGATAACTGTTTGGTCCAACAGCCTGCGACAACCAAGGTGATGAATACATTAGTTGATTTATTGAATGACTTTCAATTACCAATTTATGATGAACGTAAAAATAGTGGTATCTTTCGAACATTAATGGTTCGAGTGGGCATCCAAACTGGCGAAGTCCAAGTAGTGTTCATTACACAATCGCTGAAATTTCCACAAAAAGAAAAAATGGTTCGCGCAATTAATGAACAATTACCAGAAGTTGTTTCTATTATGCAAAATGTCCAAAATAAAAAAACCTCTCTAGTAATGGGTGATGATACCCTTCACTTATGGGGCAAAGAAAGCATTGAAGAACACATTAACGACGTTGTCTTTGATTTATCGCCGCGAGCATTTTTCCAATTGAATCCAGAACAAACGGAAGTTTTATATAATGAAGGAATCAAGGCCTTAGATTTACAACCAAATGAAACTGTTGTTGATGCTTATTGTGGCGTCGGGACCATTGGCTTAAGTTTAGCGAAACAAGCGCATCAAGTTCGTGGTATGGATACCATTCCCGCCGCAATTGACGATGCTAGATTCAATGCAAAACGACTTGGTGTTACGAACACACATTATGCTGTTGGAACAGCTGAAGACTTATTACCTAAATGGTTCAAAGAAGGCTTTAAACCTGATGCCATTGTAGTTGATCCCCCACGGACTGGTTTGGATCGTAAATTATTAACGGCCCTTTTGAAACAACCACCTAAGAAAATGGTGTATATTTCTTGTAATGTATCCACGTTAGCACGTGATTTAGTTCAATTAGCCAAAGTATATCAAGTAGACTATTTACAATCTGTTGATATGTTTCCACAAACCGCTCGTTGTGAAGTTGTCGTAAAATTAACGAGAAAATAAAAAAAGGAGCGTGGGACAAAAATCACTTTGGATTTTTGCTCCACGCTCAAAAACTGATAAACGGTGGGAACAGAACCAACACTACGCGTTGCTCCGATCTCAACAACTTCTAAGAGCTAAAGCTCTAAGAGTTGAAGGTCCTTCGGAAATAAGCCGAAATTATCCAAAAATTAAAAAGCAATTTTCGGAAATTTCTTCTTATTTCTCGGAGCTAAACGGTTCTGTCCCGACCTCCTTTAACTAATTAAACAATTATTTACTTAATTAGCTATTTTTTCGTCCGAAGAAGAATGAAACCACAGCAACTAAAATTACTGCCCCAATAATTGATGGCACAATTGCCATACCTGCTACGTGAGGACCCCAGCTACCTAAGATTTTTTCTCCGATAAATGAACCAACTAAACCGGCAACGATATTCGCAATCCAACCCATTGATTGACCTTTGCTTGTAAGCGCGCCAGCGATAGCACCGATAACAGCACCAACGATTAAAACCCATAAAGTATGCATAAAATAATTCCTCCTAAATGCTTTATCTAGCGAATAATTCGCTATGTTACTATTATGGACTACTTTTATTAGATAACAAAATAGTTTGCTTGTTTCCATGAAAAAAAGCAATAATTTCTGATAATTTCATTAAAAAAACTCAGAACAGGAGACCGAAGTGCACTGTTCTGAGCTTTTATTTAAGAAATTGTTGGTCGTTTTACTCGTTCATGTGCGACATCCGCTGCTTGAATCTCTTTATTATTAAAAGGTGTTAAGCGGAATGCCAATTGGAATTCTTCAAACGTAGTCCGGTATTTTTCTAATTGCCACTGGCCACAAGAGTAGCTACCTAGGGCGTTTTGTTTGTAATCGATATTTAAAACAACATACTCACTTTCTTGTAATTCATTGGTATGCTTAGCAACATCTAGCGCTTGTTCTTCAAAATAAGAAACACTAAAATTATATGAATCAGCCGCTGTTGCTACTACCCCTTGGCCGCGATCATCCGTGAATGCGGACCATTTAGTCGCCATGTGGTTACCATTGGCTTGTGGAACAACATAATTAGTGAACATTTCCGCCACTGTAGCATCATAAACGCCAAGTAAACCAGCTTCTTGTGAATCTACATAGTTTTCTCTCGGCCCTTTACCGAAATATTTTACTTCTGATAGAGACTTGTCTAAATGGAGAGTCACACCCAAACGTGGTAACATATCTGGCGCATTTTCAATTTTACCAGCAGGACTACCTTTTAAATCGAAGAAAATTTCGCCATTTGGTGCAATTAAATACTGATAGGTACATTGATAATGCCAAGCACTGTTAGTCGTTCCGTTAATTGTTTTTACGATGACTTGGATAAAATCATCAACTTTTTTCCACTCAAAAGAACGGACAATTTCATGCTCTAAATGTAAGAAATATTTCTTCTTCATTTCATCAATAATTTCCATATCATTACTGATTGGTGCCCGCCAAAATGTAAATTTCGGCCCTTTATGCAATAATTTTTTACCATCTCGTGTCACATTCGTTAAGGCACCCTTCACTTTATCAAAATTAATTGAAAAGTTTGGTCCTTCAATGTATAAATGAGGGCCAATTTCCTTTGCCATTAGCGAGCCAACTGGTGTGATCTCAATCCCTGGTGTTGCAATTGGCAATTCAAACTGTGCGGTAGCTAATTCATGACCAGCAGATGCATAGGCAGTCGTTTCTTTCAATTGATATGAAAGAGTTAAATAATAGGCGGCTCCTGCCTTTTTAGGAAAATCTAAATGATAAGGTAAGTGCAGTCTTCCTTCTGCTCTAGCAGCAATTGCTGGCACTGATACTGTCCCTGATTGAATCACTGTTTGATCTTCAGTAATTGTATAAACCAGATTAAAGATAGCCAAGTTTTCAAAGTCAAACCGACTCAATAATGAGAATTCACCTGACAGAACGTCAATAGCGCTAGTTGTAATGGGTTCAATGACTTTTTTGTATTCATACAAGCTAGGAGATGGCGTACGGTCAGGCATCAACATCCCGTCAATACAAAAATCTTTGTTACTTGGATCATCGCCGAAATCGCCGCCATAACGATAATAAACTTCACCGTTATCTGTTACCGATTCAATGCCATGGTCAAACCATTCCCAAATAAAGCCACCTTGTAATTTATCATGAGCATAAAATAGCTCTTGGTATTCTTTTAAATTCCCAGGGCCATTCCCCATCGCATGACAATATTCACATAAAATATGCGGTTTTTTTGAATTTTCAATAATCGTATTCATCAGTAATTCTCTAGTTGGGTGTTCCAACCACGTATACATTGTAGAATAGACATCCGTGACCTCTGCCTCAAAATCACCTTCATAATGAACCAAACGTGTTGGATCCATTTCTTTTGCAATACGGGCCATTTCAATAAAGTTATGACCAAACGCAGATTCATTTCCTAACGACCAAAAGAGAATTGATGGATGGTTTTTATCCCGTTGAATCATCCGTACCATCCGAGAAACATAAGCCGTTTCCCATTCTGGATCGTTGCTAATCCAATCATATTCTCCGGTTAATTCAAAGCCGTGACATTCCAAATCAGTTTCATCAATCACATACATTCCATATTCATCGCATAAATCATAAAAATAAGCAGATGCTGGATAATGACTGGTTCGAATGGCATTAATATTAAATTGTTTCATTAAACGAATATCTTTTTCAATTTCTTCACGACTAACCACTCGACCATTTTTCGGATTATAATCATGACGATTCATTCCTTTTAGTTTAATGGCCACACCATTGACTAAGAAAGTCTCACCAGATACATGAATATTTCTGAAACCAACTTTTTGCGGAATAACTTCGACGACTTCCCCTTCAGAAAAAACAGTGATAAATAGTTGATACAAGTATGGTTTTTCAGCTGACCAAGCAGTGACAGACGGTAAACTTGCTGAAAATTCAACCGTACCTTGATTTCCTGCGACAGTCTCTTTAAGAACCGTTTTTCCCTGCTGATCCATCAACTCCAATTGAACTTGTTGTCCTTTGTCTTGCCAAAATTTACCCGTAATTGCCAAGTGGCCATTTTGATACGAATCATCTAAATCGGAAATAATAAAGAAATCTTCCAGCCCATTTTCTGGTACACCGAGTAATTCAACATCACGAAAAATACCACTTAACCACCACATATCTTGATCCTCTAAATACGTACCATCTGACCATTGATAGACTCGCACCGTTAAATCATTTGTTTCACCAATTTTAGCGTAAGGCGTAATGTCAAATTCTGCTTCATTTCGTGCACCTTTACTGTAGCCAACTTCATGGCCGTTCACCCAAACATGATAAGCTGAATCTACGCCACAAAAACGTAAAATGATTTTTTTATCGTGAAATGTTTCATCTATAGCAAATGTCCGTTTGTAAATACCTGTTGGGTTTTCCGTTGGTACATACGGCGGATTAATGGGAAAATTGTACCATAAATCAGAGTAATGCATTTTGCCATATCCTTGGACTTGCCAATTTCCAGGAACAGTGATTTGATCCATTTGGCTTGTATCAAAGTCCGTCGCAAAAAAGTTTTCTGGGCTGTATTCTGGCGCTTCTAAAAAGAGAAAATGCCAGCATCCGTTTAAATTTTTGTATGCTTGTGTATATTTATTTTCATTTAATAACGCTGTTTCTTTCGAGGGAAAGCTCGAAAAGTGTGCTCGTCCAGGCAACCGATTAATACTATCTACTTTATAATTTTCCCAAGTCTTCATAATCCATTTCTCCTTTACCAACTTCATTTTTTTCTTTTGTTTCATATCGTTTCCAACAAATCCAAGCAAAGCCCATAAAGACAATTAACCCAATAATGTTATACGCCAACATGCCCAGTGGACTAGCGGTTCCTTTCGGTAACGTGCCATTGATTTCTTCCATGATTAATTTTGGATCCGGCACAGTTGACATAAAGAATACAAAGATAAAAATGGCTAATAAGAAAATTCCCGCAATTAAGCCAAAGGTTCGATTACCAAAGCGGAAACTTCTCGGCATTGTTTCTTTTTTCCAACGAAGCCCAATATAGGCGATTAACAAGAACAAGACAGGCACTAATGACGTAGAAGCTGTCATATTAATTAACGTTTCTAAAAAGCTATCCATATTTCCAATTCCTAATGCTGGAATGGCAACTAAAATCGTCACAATAATTCCTTGAACTAACAAAGCATTGGTTGGATTTCCCTCTTCGTTCGTTTTCACTAGCCACTTACCGAAGACCCCATCAGGAATTTCTGAGAAAAATACTTTAACTGGTGCTGCCGTCCACAGAGCCAAAGAACCAAGACTTCCGACAAATAAGATAATTCCTACTAAGCGCACCATCATTGCTGCGGGAATATGGAAATACGTACCTAAAATTTTAAAAATATCAAAAATACCATTTGAAAAATTTCCTTTTAAGACGTCCGTTGGCACTACCAAACCTACAGCAACGGCACCAAGAATATACATGATACCGACCGCAATCGTTGCACCAATCATCGTGCGGACAAACGTTTTATTGCCGCCTTTAACATCCTTAATGTATACGCCGATACTTTCACCACCACCAACAGCTTGTAAAATCCACGCCATCGTCATGAAAAAAGTCCAATTAAAAGTTGGCATAATTGACGTCGTGGTAAATTCTTGTGCTGGCTCATTGCCAAAACCAAACACGACGACAAAGGCTAAAACCACAAAAGCTACGCCCATAAATAAACGAGCACCACCCGCTAAGCTAGTCACTTTCGAAATCCACGAAACCCCTTTAATACAAACCCATGTCATTAACCAAAATAACAGAATAGAAATCACTGCAATTATTTTAGTACTATGGTTTCCTTGAAAAACGTTTTGACCTAAAAAAGCGTATGAACCATAAATCAATGTATTCGGTAGTAATGAACAGAAGAAAAACAAGTTGACAAAGAAATACGACCAAGCACCTAAAAATGCCCATTTAGGTCCTAACACAGATTCCAACCAACTATGAACGCCTGATTCATTTTCAGAATTAGCAGAAGCAAATTCTGCAATCATTAGAATAAATGGTAAAAAGTAAAAAATAGAGCCGAATAAATAGCCTGGAATAGTTGCTAGGCCAATCTGAATACTGTTGTTAACAATGCTGGGAAAGGCAAAAACCGCTGAAAAAGTCATGAGCATCAATGCGACAGAACCTAATCGTTCCCGTGAATGTGTTGCCATTTTACTACATCCTCTCTTTATCAAATTAATTAGTACTCACACGTTGTAAAACGCTTACAGTTTTTTTAAAATAAAAAATGTTGCCTATTTCTTGTAAAGATGTTGACTTTTAGAAAGCCTTTACATACTCTTATAAAGAGGTGATAGCATGCAAAATGTTTTTACAAATAATGTCAGCATCCTGATTAATGATCAACCTATTAGCCAAGAATTTCATCTTTATGAAGCTGGCTATGAAAAATGCCGTCCGACAAAACCAACTGAGTTTGCCCCCATTAATTATTGGGTTTTGCATTATTGTAGCGATGGTGAAGGCTATTTTTCAACACCCTTTATGGAAAAACAACACATTACCGCTGGCGATTTGTTTATGATCCCAGCCAATTGTCGCAATATTTATTATCCTAATCGGCAAAATCCTTGGACCTATCATTGGGTCGGTTTTGTTGGAGATCTTTCGTCTCAGTATTTAGAAAAAATAGGCCTGACTACCGAAAATTGTATTTTAAAAGGAACTGTTGATAAGAAATTAGAAAGTTTATTTAAAAATATTTACCAAGAAGCGAAGAAACATAATCATTTTGGCAGTTTAAGTGAAAGCTTTCAATTGTTGAATTATCTAGAGCATCATTCCGTTACACAGCACGAAAATCAAAGCCAACAATTATTTAACCAAATTAAAATGGCTATTCACGAAAATTTTTCAAACAATCTTTCAATTAGTCAATTAGCTTCTGAGTATAACATTGATCGTAGCTATTTATTTAAGCTGTTTCAGCGTTATGAACAAACAAATCCTAGTATTTATGTACAAAACTTAAAATTGCAAAAAGCCTGTTCTCTGTTAAGAAAAAGTTCCTTAACCATCACGGAAATCAGTTTTGAAGCAGGTTTTTCTTCACCTTCTTATTTTTCAAAATTTTTCTTCCAGAAAAAAGAGATGACACCTCGACAATATCGTCAACAGTTTTTGACTTAAAATAAATTGTTGCTTATCTGTAGTTAAAGAAAAAACAATTTATTTAATAATTTTCAAATTTAGGTAGTTCTTATAATTTATCTATTTTATAATTAATTAGGGTTTTATTATAGGTGTGAGTGTGATATATAGATTAATCAAAACCAATAAATAATTTACAAGTTTTAGCAAATAAACAATATTGGAGAGAAAGTGGTAGATGATTGTATTGTTGTTAATTTGTCAAAGTAGACAATTAAATTTTATAGATATTTTACTAGCGGTAGTTGTTTTAGCAAAAGACAACTACCGTTTGCTATAAAAAAAGAACCCTTGTAACACAAGGGTTCTCGAACATTCAAAAGTTGAATGAATTATTTTACTGTTACTGAAGCGCCAACTTCTTCTAAAGCAGCTTTTAAAGCTTCTGCTTCTTCTTTAGAAACAGCTTCTTTAACTGGTGCAGGAGCGCCATCAACTACAGCTTTAGCTTCTTTCAAGCCTAAGCCAGTTGCTTCACGAACTGCTTTGATAACTTTAACTTTTTGATCGCCAGCTGCTGTTAATTCAACAGTGAATTCAGTTTGTTCTTCTGCTGCTCCACCTGCTGCTGGTCCAGCTACTGCTACAGGAGCTGCTGCTGATACGTCAAATTTTTCTTCGATAGCTTTAACTAATTCGCTTAGTTCTAAGATAGTTGCTGTTTCTAACTCAGCAACGATGTTTTCAATGTTTAATGCCATTTTGAATTTCCTCCATTTAAATTAAAATTGTTTGTTTTTTATTTGTTTGAATTAGACTGCAATTAAGCAACTTCTTCGTTTTTCTCTGCCACTGCTTTGACAGCGTAAGCCACGTTGCGGACTGGCGCTTGTAATACAGATAATAGCATAGATAGTAAACCTTCGCGGTTTGGTAGTTTTGCCAACGCAGTAATTTGTTCCACTGAAGAAACTTTTCCTTCGATGACGCCACCTTTGATTTCTAATGCTTTTGCATCTTTAGCAAATTCGTCGATGATTTTAGCTGGTGCTACTACATCGTCGTTGCTGAATGCGACAGCAGTTGGGCCTGTAAAGACTTCGTCTAAGCCGTCTAAACCAACTTTTTTAGCTGCACGAGAAAGGATTGAGTTTTTGATGACTTTCATTTCTACGCCTGCATCACGTAATTGTTTACGTAAGTTAGTGACTTCTTCAACTGTTAAACCACGGTAGTCCACGATTACAACTGATGCTGCTGATTCAAATTTCTCAGCGGCTGCTTGAACTAGGGTTTCTTTTTTAGCGATTGCTGCTTCACTCATTTATTTCACCTCCTGATTTTGATGGTGGAGTTGGACTTGGTTTACGATATGTAAAGTAGAAGAATCAAATGAAACTTCGCTCACTTCGTTCGCCAAGTATTGTTTTACATCGGCTTTTTTTCAAAAAGTCGTGTAAAACAACAAAACTCCATGCCACCGTAGACATAGAGGGACCGAATTGTATATAACTCAACAATTGTCCTCGGTAGGAAATTAAGACTTGCGTCACCTACTGTCTTCGGTACAGTTAATTATTAACCTCACTCACTTTACCATAGGGTAAGTGAGTGAGTCAAGAATTTTTTAATTATTTTCTTTCAAATTAGAAAGAAGCTTGGTCAACGTGGATTCCAGGTCCAAATGTTGTTGTTACTGAAATGTTTTTGATGTATTGACCTTTAGCAGTTGATGGTTTAGCTTTCAATAATACGTCGTTAATTGTGTTGAAGTTTTCAACCAATTTTTCGTTATCAAATGAAACTTTACCGATTGGTACGTGGATGTTACCAGCTTTGTCAACGCGGTAAGTTACTTTACCAGCTTTAACTTCTTCAACAGCTTTTGTAACGTCCATTGTTACAGTACCAGTTTTAGGGTTTGGCATTAAACCTTTTGGTCCTAAGACACGGCCTAATTTACCAACTGTAGCCATCATGTCAGGAGTCGCAACAACTACGTCAAAGTCGAACCATCCACCTTGGATTTTTGCAACCATGTCGTCGTCGCCTACGAAATCTGCACCAGCAGCTTCAGCTTCTTTAGCTTTTTCGCCTTTAGCGAATACTAAAACAGTTTGTGTTTTACCAGTTCCGTTTGGAAGCACAACTGCTCCACGGATTTGTTGGTCTGCTTTTTTAGGGTCAACGTTCAATTTGTAAGCAACTTCAACTGTTGCGTCAAATTTCGCGATGTTTGTATCTTTTGCTAAAGCTACTGCTTCTTCAACTGAGTAAGCTTTTGTAGCATCAACTTTTTTCAATGCTTCTTGCATTTTTTTGCTCTTTTTAGCCATTTTGTTTCCTCCTTGATTGTGGTTATAACGGTTGTACCTCCCACGTCTTTCATATCTTTAAATATGAAACGAACTGAGAAGCTACTTCTTTGAGTAAGTGTGGAATAAAAATTATTCTACGATGATACCCATGCTTCGTGCAGTTCCTGCAACCATGCGCATTGCTGCTTCAACGTCAGCGGCGTTTAGGTCTGCCATTTTAAGTTCAGCGATTTCTTTCACTTGATCGCTTGAAACTGTTGCAACTTTAGTTTTGTTTGGTTCACCTGAACCTTTTTCGATTTTTGCAGCTTTTTTCAATAAGACTGCAGCAGGTGGTGTTTTAGTAATGAATGTAAATGAACGATCTTCATATACAGAAATTACTACTGGAATAATCAAGCCTGCTTGGTCAGCTGTACGAGCATTGAATTCTTTAGTGAATCCCATGATGTTGATACCTGCTTGACCTAACGCTGGACCTACTGGTGGAGCTGGTGTTGCTTTCCCCGCAGGAATTTGTAATTTAACGATTTTTTCTACTTTTTTAGCCACGAAAATACCTCCTTAAGTTCTCGTGCGTGGTTAATGGGGTTGAGATTTCCCCTCCCACTCAACGTACATTTAAAACATACCCTATTACTATACAGGATTCCCTTTACTTTTTCAAGATATTTTTATGATTTCAAGGCAATTTTTTTATCTGTTATTTTCTTCATGAAATGTGCATCATGCTCAATCACTAGCATTGCAGGCTTCACAGATAAGATTAGCGCTTCTAATTGTTGATGATTAAACACATCCAAGTAATTAAGGGGTTCATCCCAAATATAAAGTTCAGCTGATTGAGACAATGATTTGGCTACTTCGACTTTTTTCCGTTGCCCCATACTCATTTGTTCAATTCGATTAGTGAAAACAGCGCGCTCCATCCCAAGTTTTCGTAAGTTATTTAAAAATTGGGTGTAATCTAACTGATTTTTCTCTGCAAATTCGGATAAAGTTCCTTGATTGTCTTCATAATCTTGGCGCACATAAGAAATGGTTAATTGGTGAGCCAAAGTGGCTTCGCCTTCTGAATCCCCAGAAAAATTATCCAATAAATACTGAATCAAGCTCGATTTTCCTGAGCCATTTTTCCCTGTTATTCCAACAATTTCTCCTGCGTTTATTGAAAAAGAAATTGGCGTAAATAGCCAATTTTTCTCGTAGCCTAGACGAAGCTCTTCCACCGTCAATAATGTTTTGTGATGCGTTGGCTGATAATCCATTGACAAAGGATCAATATACTCAAGATCTTTTAATAGTTTTTCTTTTTCTGCTAATTGTGTTTCGGCACGTTGTTGAATGTGTTTCGAGCGCTTCATTACGCGCGCTGCCCGGGCACCAATGGCTCCTGTATCAAAAATCGCCCCGCTTCCTTTTTCTTTAGCATTGCCGTACTTATCACCTTCACGGTTCATCGACCATTCCGCTTTTTTACGAGCGGTTTCTTTCAAGCGATTGACTTCTTTTTTGATTTTTTCATTTTCTGCCAGTTCAAAAGCATCTCTTAATTTTTTTTGCTCTTCATAAATAGAAAAATCCCCTTGGTACAGTGTCAATTGACTTTTTTCAATCGCCAAAATATGATCAACCACTTCATCAACAAATGCCCGATCGTGGCTGACTAAAATAAACCCGTGTTTCTTTTTCTTCAAATATTCAGCCACTTGTTGTCTGCCAGCTAGATCTAAATGATTTGTTGGCTCGTCAATTAAAGGAAAGGCATTTTCTTCAATAAAAAGAAGACCTAATAAAACTTTCGTCTTTTCGCCGCCTGATAAAGAAGAAAAGGGCCGCCATAAAACTTCAGGATCAACGTTTAAAAGCGTTAATTCTCGTTCTAATTTCCACTGTTCAAAAGAAGTCACCTCTTGTAAGACATAATAAGTGAGCTGTTGTTCTTCTGCAACTGTTTGTGGAAAATAGACGAAATCGACTTGATGAAGAATCTCTCCTTGGTAATCCAACTGCTTTTGTAACAATCTTAATAAGGTTGTTTTCCCACGGCCATTGCGGCCAATCAATCCTAATTTCCAATTGGTATCCATCGTGATATTTGCCTGATCAAAAAGCAACGCTTCTTGATTATCATAGGCAAAAGATAGTTGTTTTAGTTCAATTTTCGACATAAATATACCTCCATAAAGCAAAATTGATGCAGCTTTACGGAAATCAGCGGCATCAATCCAAGGTATACAAAAAGACCCGTGGTTGAATTCTTTAAGCTAATTTCCGAAAATCCGCACACTCCACCCGTTATATTCAGGCAAAGTTATACAGTTTCTCTAAAAAATTAACTTAAATTTTCAACGCACGAATCCCTCTTTTCGTCTTTTATTATCTAGAATTTAGCATCTCTTCACTGATTTGTCAACGAAGGCCCCTTGCTTTCATTCTGATAAAAATTTAAATTATTCGCTAAAACACAAGCGATTGCCTAGTTCCCCGCCATTTTTTGTGTTAGACTTCCAATGAAAACATATTCTAATGAAGAAGGTGCTGAAATGGAAGAGTTACGCTTTAATAGTGTTTTTGATATTATCGGACCTGTTATGATTGGTCCAAGCAGTTCTCATACAGCTGGAGCGGCAAGAATTGGAAAAGTGGTTCGGAGTATTTTTGGACAGCAACCTGATAGCGTTGACATTTATTTATATGAGTCTTTTGCTAAAACTTATCGTGGTCACGGAACAGATATCGCCTTAGTTGGCGGCCTTTTAGGTATGGAACCAGATGATGAGCAACTAGCCAATTCTTTGGAAATTGCTTATGAACAAGGAATGGAAGTTTGTTTTATTCCTAAAAGTGAAAAAGCAGACCACCCTAATTCCGTTAAAATTGTGGTTTCTTCTGGCGACCGAAAACTATCTGTGACAGGAATTTCAATTGGTGGTGGAAACATTCAAATTTCTGAATTAAATGGCTTCAAATTGTCTTTAAGTATGGGCACGCCAACATTTATCGTTGTCCATCAAGATGTTCCTGGCATGATTGCTAAGGTGACCAACATCCTTTCAGCTAGCGATATCAATATTAGTACAATGACCGTTACCCGAGAATCTAAAGGGGAAAAAGCGATTATGATTATTGAAGTTGATCAAGCCGAAGTCGGTGACATTGTCATGCAATTAGCTGAAATCCCTCATATATATAGCGTTAACTATTTTGACTAAATGAACGTAAAGGAGTAATACGATGTTTTATTCAATTGAAGATTTGGTAGCTCAAGCGAAAGAATACCCTTCTGTGAGCGAATTAATGATTGCAACAGAAATGGCTCATGGCGGGTATTCTCGTGAACGAATTATTGAAACAATGGAAAAAAATCTAGCCGTTATGAAACAATCTGTCGCTGAAGGAATCGCTGGTGTTACCTCAGTAACAGGGCTAACTGGTGGCGATGCAACCCGCTTAAATGATTACATACATTCAGGCAACTTTTTAAGCGGTGAGACCATTTTACAAGCCGTGCGAAATGCGATTGCTGTTAATGAAGTTAATGCAAAAATGGGCTTGATTTGTGCTACACCAACCGCAGGCAGTGCCGGAGTAGTTTCTGGCGTCTTGTTGGCAGTTATTGATCGCTTAAAGTTAACCCATCAGCAACAATTGGATTTTCTATTTACAGCTGGGGCTTTTGGCTTAGTGATTGCCAACAATGCCTCAATCAGTGGTGCCGAAGGTGGGTGTCAAGCTGAAGTCGGCTCTGCTAGTGCAATGGCCAGCGCCGCTTTAGTTGCGGCTTCTGGCGGTACGCCTGATCAATCTGCTCAAGCTGTGGCTATTACGATAAAAAATATGATGGGCCTCATTTGTGATCCTGTTGCAGGACTTGTTGAAGTCCCTTGCGTGAAGCGAAATGCATTAGGTTCTTCTCAAGCCTTCATCTCAGCTGACATGGCTTTAGCGGGGATCCGAAGTGTCATTCCACCAGATGAGGTCATCCACGCAATGTACCAAGTGGGTCGCCAAATGCCACAAATTTTCAAGGAAACCGCTGAAGGCGGTCTTGCGGTGACACCAACTGCACAACGTTTAAGCAAAGAAATTCTAGAGAAACAAAAATAGAAATAACTATAGCAAGAAGCTTACAGAAAAAAACGTCCATTCGTTTTTTCCGTAAGCTTCTTCTTTAATCACTTGTTCCGCCTAAACCAACCACAGCGACAATTCCATTCATGACATCTTTCATCGTTTCACCCACAAATGAAACGGTTCTACCATCAATGCGTTTAATCATTGGTAACATTTCAATGCGATCTGCTTGTGCTGTCGTCACACATTGCAATTTTACAGTTGCAGGTGTTTGCAAGGCATATCGGGGTAATTCAGACAACGCAAAGGAAGTTAACACCTGACTTGTAGTCGCTACGATAGCTTCCCGAACTTGTTGCATGGGTCTATTTTTGATTGCATAACGTCCCAGAGATTCTTTGGTGGAAACAAAGGGAACTTCGGGCATCATTTTTTCTTGAAAAAGTTGTTCCTCTAAGCCTGATTCACCAATAATTAAACCAACAGGGACACCTAATTCGCTAGCGTAAGCTGCATTAATTGTCGTTTCATTCATCGCTAAGTCGTTTATTTTTAAATCATAAGCAACACTAGCGCTATACCCATGATCCATATTCCCTTTTTGTTTACCAATACCGGCATGATAACCTAAGAAAAAGACCACATCATAGCTACTATCCAAGCCACTCATCATATAATCCATGCGAGGAAAGCCGCTCACTAAGGAAATTCGTTCATCCATTTCTGCCAAGCGCGCATAAGCTAAATTCAATCCACGGCTATGCGAATCGGCAATAGTAATTTCTGTAATTTGTTCATTTTTGGCACTCTTTTGAATCCCTTCAATCAACCAAGCCACATGTTGGTGATATAATTCTCGGAATAAAACGGTGTCTTCTTTTTCCATATCAAATGTCGCAATACCTGCTAATCCTTCAATATCGCATGACACATAAATCTTCATTTGTTCCACTCCTTTGACAATGGCTGAACCAGTGCTTGAATTTTGTCGGCGTCTAAATTTTTGATTAATTGAATGACTAATTCTTTCGCCGCTTGGTAATCTTGAAAGTCCACATAGCAATGGGGTGTGTGAGCGTAACGGACAGGAATTCCTACAACAATCGTCGGGGCTCCTTGAACTTGTGTAATCGCCATGCCATTGGTTCCACCACCACTTCGAACAGAAACTTGAACAGGAATTTTGTGTATTTTAGCAATCTCTAGTGCATACTCTTGAAATTCCGGATTCGTAATCATAGAAACATCAAAATAACGTAACATCGGTCCTTTTCCCATTGCTGATTGAATCATCTCTGGCGTTTCTGCCGTATCATCAGCCGGGCAGCCTTCGAAAACAATAGCTAAATCAGGATTGACTTGTTTTGCGGCAATAAGTGCTCCTCTTTCGCCAACTTCTTCTTGTGCAGTTACTGTCGCAACTAACTTGAATGGAAGCGTCTCTTCTTTCAACTCCTCCATGACATCCACTAAGCAAGCACAGCCAATGCGACAATCAAAAGCTTTTCCTAAAAAAAGATCTGTCTGTTCGTTGTAACAGCACGTCACATCTGGAATGACCGGTGCACCAAGATCGATTTTGTAAGTTTCAATTACTTCTTCTTTTGAGGTAGCACCAATGTCGATCGTCAAATCAGCAATGGTTAACGGTCGCTGACGTTCCTCTGGTGTCATAAAATGAGGGGGCCGACTAGTAACTACGCCTGGCAGATAGGTACCTTCCCGGTTACGAATCCGAACTTTTTGTGCAGAAATCGTATTAGGGACCCAGCCACCTAACGGAAGAAAACGCAACAAGCCGTTTTCTTTAATTGCTTGAATCATAAAACCCACTTCGTCACTATGAGCATCAAAAAGCACTACTGGACCTTCACTTAGATTATTTTTCTTCTCAAGATATAAATTTTTAATGGCATCTAGCCGTTGAATAGTAAAATCCGCAGTTGCGTGTTGAAGGATTCTAACGACTTCTGTTTCAAAGCCTGAAACACCATTAGCATTTGAAAGTTCCTGAATTAATTGAACAGCTTGACTTTTTTTCATTTTTTCCCAACCTTTACTTGTCGCTGATAGAGACTGATTTGTAATAGCCTGAACCTAATGGACCATAGACTAAATTTTGGACAGAATCGGCCACTAAGCGTGCTTCTGTTAATTGATAAAGAGGAACTAGAGGTGCTTCTTCCGCAACCAATTGATCCGCTTTTTGTAATGTTTTCCAACGTTCTTCATATTTGTTTGCATAAGTTACGTTTGCTTCTTGAAGCAACTGATCAAAGGTCTTATTAGACCATTTACCAAAATTATTGGAATTTTTTGATTGCAGTAAGTTTAAGAAATCGATTGGATCAGCATATACTGGCGTCCAGCCACCAACCACAATGTCGAAATCTCCGCTGCGACTTTTTTCTAAACGATTATTAAAAGGAACTGGTGAAACATTGACTGTTAAATTTTCTAAATTATCTGCTAAAGCTCCTTGAACATACTCACTGATTTTTTTAGCATTTTCTGTATCCGAACTTAAAATGGTCAGCTCCGCTTTTTCAATTCCTAATTCTTTTTTAGCCATTTGCCATAACTCTTTCGCTTTTTCTGGTTCACTAGGATTTAAATCTCCTAATTCCTCTGCAAAATCTTTTTGCGTTTCTTGATTAGTGAAACCTGTTGGCACGAAGCCAAGTGCTTTTTTTGAGCCATCATTTAAAACATTTTTAGCTAAACGTTCAGAATTTAATGATAATGCTATCGCTCGACGTGCATTCTTATTTGCCAAAAGATCTTTTTGCGTATTTAATTGGATATAATACGTTCCAGGAATTTCACGAATTTTCAAAGCTGCATTGCCTTGTTCTTGTGCAACAATTTCTCCAGAAATTTTTACAACATCTAATTCTTTCCCTTCGAAAAGATTTTTCCCAGTATTGACTTCTTTAACTACTTGGACATCCACCTTATCTAGCGAAACATTCGCTTGATCCCAATAATTTTTATTCTTCACATAGGACCAAGTATTATTCGTGCCATCCCAACCTTCTAATGTGAAGGCGCCATTGTAAAGTGTTGACTCAGCTGATGTACCATAGTTTTTGCCCGTTTTTTCGACAAATGCTTCATTTAAAGGATAAAAAGCTGGTACCGCCAATAATTGTTGAAAATAACTCATGGGATAGCTTAGCTCTACTTCCAAGGTATGGTCATCAATGGCTGTTACCCCTAACTCTTCTTTAGATTTGCCACCGTCAACAATAGCACGATAATTTTTTAGCCCTTCAAAATAATACGCTTGCGGGGAAGCTGTTTTTGGGTCCACTGTGCGCTTCCAAGAATATTCAAAATCATTGGCTGTGATTGGCTCGCCGTTACTCCATTTTGCATCTTTTCGAATCGTAAAAGTATAGCTTAAACCATCATTAGAGGGCTGTACTTTTTCAGTTGCCAATGCTGGTTTCGCTTCTCCTTTTTCGTCAAAGGAGAAAAGTCCCTCTCCTACTTGACTCATTACATCTGCTGCGGTATTATCCATTGCCAACGACACGTCTGCCGTTGATAATTCCGAATCAATCCCGACCCGTAATACCTGTTGTTCTTGCTTTTTGGTTTCTTTCCCAACACTTCCACAGCCCGAGAGAAGTAGAACCATGATTGCTGCCAAAGACAGCCTTTGCTTTGTTGCCCTTTTCATAAAAACACCTCATTTTTTTATTTTTTGATACCTTTTTCCCACAAAATTATTTATAATCTGATAAAGGAGGTTTGCTCATGAACTTAGATTACTTAAAAGAAACGTATCATTTAACGAAAACAGAAAGTCAGATTTTGTATTATTTGGATCAACAAAGTACGAATGCGGCCGATTTGAGTATTCGGGAAGTTGCCAAACACTGCTTTTCTTCGCCTAGTTCCATCATTCGTTTAGCCAAAAAATTAAATTTATCAGGTTATAATGAACTTATTTACAAATTAAAAGAAGCCCATTTTTCTCAGCCAATCCCTTTTGAAACAGCGCCTTCATTTGAAACAACCAACGAGTTTTGTCGACTGCTTGCCAAACACAAGAGTCATTTATTTGTTATTTTAGGTCATGACTTTTCACGACATTTGGCGGCTTACATTAGTGAAGTTTTCAATTTTCATGGCATCCCCAGCATCACAACAGCCTATACTCATTCGATAAATAGTCAAAATAATCAGAATTTTCTTTTTATCATCCTTTCACATTCTGGTGAAGAAAAATACTTAAAAGAAACAGCTCTGCTTGCGAAAGAGAAAAAACATCCTATCATTTCTTTTGTTGGCGCCAAAAATTCAACTCTTGGTCGACTGGCAGATCTCGTTTTTTCAACTGACTCTTACAGCCCGTTTTCAACAAGTGTCGCTCAGCCACAAATGTTTTTTGGCCAAACATTAATCACCTTTGAAGCCTTGATTTGTGCTTATTTAAATCATGAGGATTACATTCCAATATCTCCTAAAAATAAATAATTTTATTTATTATAGCTGAAAAAAGCTATTTCGCTAGCCAAAGTATAGAAAAAGGCACATGTTCCATTTTTTATGGAACATGTGCCTTTTTGCTATTTTTTACTCGGCCATAGAAATTCGATTAGCAATTGATCTACTTCAGGATTTTCATGTAATTGACTATGTTGTGCATTTTCTCCTTTAATAATCTGGCTAGTGACTTGAGTTCCTCGCTGTCTTAGCAAGGCGTTGACTGCTAAGGCACTAGATAACGGTACCGTTCCATCACTTAAATCTGTTGGACTTAATTGACCACCAATTAATAAAATGGGCAGTTTTTCTGGAACAACATTAATCATCTCTTGATAATCCAAATAGCGGCTACTTTTTTCTGTGGGGCCGTTCTCTAGTTCCGTTTCGATGGTTTGCTGTTGACTCGTATCAATAAAATCATTGAAAGGTGCTCCAATGCTGACGAATTTTTCAATTTTAGGTAACGATGTGTCTTGCCCATAGGTTCCTAAATAACGTAAACCACTAACACCACCCATAGAGTGCCCGACAATATTGGCTTTGTTCACTTGATAATTTTTTTGTAAATAGAGTAATGTGTTTTTTATCCATTCTGTTTGATTCCATTCATTGTTTTTATTATCTTCAAATAGAACTTGAACACTGGGATTCGTCGCTTTGCCACTTAAAGCTCCTCGCTCTTTAACCACGGTCCCATCAGGTTTAACGAGTAGCACTAATTCTTGAGTTGTGGCACCTTGTTTCTCCAAGCGATGCAGTAACGAGCCAAACGAATTTTTAGTTCCTGCGTAACCATGAAAAAAAAGCGTTGGTGTTGTTGTGCGGTTTAACTCAACAGTTGCTTCTTTTGTGGCGGCTTGATTGTCATTCTTCGTGGTTGCCCCAATTTGGCAAGCACTTAATAATAGAACAAGACCCATTAGCAAAGAAAAATAACGATATTTTTGGGCATGTTTCATTTTTTTCATTCCTTTCTGCGATGAAATAAAAAAGGGCTTGGAAAAGAAGTCAGTTGACTGCTTTTCCAGACCCTACAATCTGTATCAATCAGCTGAACAATAGTTTGTCAGCTTGTTTATTAATCAATGTTATCGACTTGTTCAAAGTCTAATTCTGTACTTGTTTCACGACCAAACATATCGATGTTTACTTTTAATTTTTGTTTTTCTTCATCGATTTCTGTCACAACACCTTCAAGACCAGAAAAGGCACCTTCGATAATTTTCACTGTATCGCCTAGCGCTACTTCTAAGTCTGATTGACGGGTGCTCATGCCAATTGAACGTAAAATGTGGTTAATTTCTTCTTGTAATAAAGGAGCGGGTTTACTACCGGCACCATGTGAGCCTACAAAACCAGTTACGCCTGGCGTGTTACGAACAATATACCAAGAATCATCGGTCATAATCATTTCCACTAACACATAACCAGGGAAAGTTTTATGAACGATTTCTTTTTCTTTACCATTTTTGACTTCTTTTTCTGTTTCTTCTGGTACAACGACACGAAAAATATAATCGCCCATCCCCATGCTTTGTGCACGTGATTCAATGTTTGCTTTTACTTTATTTTCATAGCCTGAATAGGTGTGCAATACGTACCAATTTCTTTCAAAAGTTTCCATTACTGATTCGGCTCCTTTAAATGTTTTAGTTTATTTTTTTCGAGCAAATAAAAAAAGCTCAGTTTCCCGAAGCTTTTTCTCGAATACTATTATAGCACCCCTCGTCGGGAAATACTAGAATTAATTATTTTAAAATCCAGCCAAATGCCGTTTGGATAACAGTATCCATGATAAAGAACAATGCTGCAAATAAAATAGATGTTTCAATTACAACTAATGTATCTTTACGCAATTGTTTTTTTGTTGGCCAAGTTACTTGCTTCATCTCATCAGCAACGCTGCGGAAAAATTTCATGTTGATACCCTCCTCTAAATCTATTTCGTTTCTTTATGTAACGTGTATTGATTACAATATTTACAGAATTTATTGATTTCTAAGCGTTCGCCACGTTTACCTTCACTAACGGATTTAGAATAGTTGCGAGAGCCACAAACGGAACAAGCAAGAGCTGCTTTCTTTGTTGCCATGTTCTTCGACCTCCTCTATTCACAAATTTACTTCTTAACAGTACCATTATTCGAAAAAGTTGTCAAAGTTTAATTTACTTTTTAAAGAAGCGCTGTGCCGATTCTTACGTAATTTTTTACCATTATCGCGAATACGTGCTTGATTTCTTTTATAAAATATCTGATTTTTCTTTATTTTCTATTTATTTTAACAAAATTGCTTTTATTCTGAGGTCTCAGCTATTGTTTTCTGCTAAGTTATGATATGATAAATTTATTAAAAATGAACCCTTAGGAGGCCTGTTTATGTTATTAAAATCTGTAGTTATTAAAAAAGATAATTTAACAACCGTCAATGAATCTTGTACTCTAGAAGAAGCTCTTTCTATTTTAGAAGACTCAGGTTACCGTTGTGTCCCAATTTTAGACGAATCTGGAAAAATTTTCCGAGGAAATATTTATAAAATGCATATTTACCGCCATAAAGCAAACGGTGGCGATATGAGTTTACCTGTTACCTATTTGTTAAAAAATGCTACAAAATTTATTTATGTCAACACTTCATTTTTCAAGGTATTTTTTACTATTAAAGAACTGCCTTACATTGCTGTTTTAGATGAAAATAATTATTTTTACGGCATTTTAACACACAGCACCTTATTAAATATTTTAGCGCAATCTTGGAATGTAAAACAAGGGAGCTACGTTTTAACAATTGCTTCAGTTGGTCAACAAGGCGACTTAGCAGCCATTTCAAAAATCATTGCCAAATATAGCAGCATCGCCAGCTGTATTACATTGGATGTCGATAGTGAAGAATTTGTTCGTCGCACACTTATTACTTTACCAGCCGGCACAACTGCCGAAACGTGTACAGCCATTGTAGAACATTTAGAGCGGAAAAACTTTAAAGTTGTAGAATTGGAAAATTTAGAAGACGAGTAAAATTTACGACCTTTATCTTAGGATTTAAAGCTAGGGAGGCAAGTCAAAATGACTTGCCTCCCTAGCTTATTTTTTAGACTTCTTCACCAATAATTCGAACTTCCGTTTGCAATTCAACATCAAATTTTTCTTTAATCACTTCTTGGATATGTGCAATTAATTCCACATAATCTGTTGCGGTTGCATGATCGATGTTAACAATAAATCCCGCATGCTTTTCGGAAATTTGAGCACCGCCCCATTTTAAGCCTTGTAAGCCAGCGTCTTGGATTAATTTCCCTGTAAAATGACCAACAGGGCGTTTAAAGACACTGCCACAAGAGGGATACTCTAGCGGTTGCTTCAGTTCACGAAGTTCCGTTAATTCATCCATTTGGGCTTTAATTTCTGCATGATTCCCTTTTTCTAAAGCAAACGTAGCTTGCAAGACAATACAATGTAATTCTTGAATTTCACTATGACGATAACGGAAATTCAGGTCTTCTTTCGTCATTGTTTGGATAGTTCCATCTGCCAACAGCACTTCTGCAGATTGGAAAACATCTTTAATTTCCCCGCCGTATGCTCCAGCATTCATATAAACAGCACCACCGACACTTCCCGGAATGCCACAAGCAAATTCAAAACCAGTTAAATCAGCTGCTAAGGCTTCGTAGGTTGTATCAATCAGCTTGGCACCAGCATCCACAATCATGGTGGTACCGGCTACTTTGATTTCTTTCATTTCTGTTAGCATAATCACGACATCGCGAATACCGCCATCACGAACAATCAAGTTGCTAGCATTGCCTAATACTAACCATGAAAGTCCTTGTTCTCGGCAATACGCCACAATCTCTTCGACTTCTTTTTTTGTTTTGGGTAAGGCCAACACATCAGCTGGGCCGCCTGTTTTGGTAAAGGTTACGTTTTTTAATGGTTCATCTACTAATAAAGTAATTTCGTTTAATGTTTCTAACATAGCTTTAGTGTTCACGAAAGTTAGTCCTTTCTTTTCAAAATATCTGTCTTATTCTAGCATGATAGAAAGAAAGTTGCTAGTCCTCTTTAAAGAACATGCCGTTGTTGTTGGCGTAGCATTTCTTCACATAACGCATGACTTTCATAGACTTTTTCTTGTTTTAACTCTTGCTCTTGCGGTTTTTGAATAGCCTGAATGAAAGCAGTAACCATTTGGTAAAAACCTCTTTTTTCCAATGTTGGCGTCCAATCTCCCATCTCTTTTACTTGGTATTCTTCTTCTGTTTGGATGGTCAAATGCGTTAAATTTTCCAAGCGATAAGTACCTGTGGGGCTGGTGACTTCAAAAGTTTCTGTATTGGCCCCAGAGTGTAAATCCATGGAACAAACAATCGTTGTCTGTTCGGTTTCTAATTGTAAAATTGCTCGTTTTAAATGACCGTTTTCTTCCACTAATTTTGACTGCACCACGTGGAGCGGTCCTTCCGCTAAATAAACTGCGGTATCAACGACATGTAAAAATAAATCATACATCATAAAACTTGTTTCTCTCGTTGTATTGATGCGGTTCTTTTTAATAAAAATTGTTTGTTTTTCAGGAATATTTTTCAATACTTCCGTATAAGGGGCAAAACGACGATTGAAGCCAACCATCAGGCGCAGATTTTTGGCTGCTGCCAATGCTTGTAATTCTTTGACTTCAGCAAGCTCTTCACTTAAAGGTTTGTCCACAAAGACGTGAATACCAGCCTGTAATAATTGGCGAACGACTGCACCATGCACTTTTGTGGCTACATGGACAAAACAAGCATCAATCTTTGCTTCAATCAATTCTTCTATGGTCCCAACGGTTTCTGTAAAGCCATACTGATCAGCGATTTTTTGTCGTGTTTCTGGGTTTCTAGTTGCTAATACAAACTCTGCCAAGTGGCGGCATTCACTATAAGTTGGCAAATACGCTTTTTGTGCAATATTTCCTAAACCAATGACTCCAATTTTCATTCGTTTGTCCTCATTTCTGCTCTTTTTACTATTTTATCATAGACTACTTCTTTCCAAAAATCAGTCATTTTCTCTTTTTCTTTTCAAGTATTTAAAACTTCTTTAAAAAGTATTAGAATAGAAGAAAGTACCAAGCGACCTTTTCTTTGGTTCTGGTTTGCACTGAAACGAGCAAAAGCGTTTCTTATTTGAAAGGAGTTTCAACAATGAAATGTATTTCTTGGAATGTCAACGGCTTACGAGCGGTTGTTAAAAAGAATTTTATGGATGTTTTTAATGAATTAGATGCAGATTTTTTCTGTTTACAAGAAACAAAATTACAAGCTGGGCAAATTGATTTAGAACTTCCTGGCTATCATCAGTATTGGAATTACGCCGAAAAAAAAGGCTATTCTGGCACAGCAATTTTCGCTAAAGAAGAAGCATTAAGTGTTCGCTATGGCTTAGGTATCGAGGCTCACGATCAAGAAGGCCGCGTGATCACTTTAGAATATCCAGAATTTTTCATGGTCACTTGCTACACACCAAACTCACAAGCTGAACTAAAGCGTTTAGCTTATCGAATGACATGGGAAGATGCTTTTCGTGCCTATTTAAACGAATTAAATCAAGAAAAACCCGTAATTCTTTGCGGTGATTTAAACGTAGCTCATCAAAAGATTGATTTAAAAAATTGGAAAACCAATCAAAAAAATGCGGGGTTCACGCCTGAAGAACGGCAAAAATTTACTGAGTTGTTAGACAGTGGCTTCACTGATACATTCCGTTATTTTTATCCAGAAGCTGAAGGCATCTACTCATGGTGGAGTTATCGCTTTAACGCACGAAAAAATAACGCAGGATGGCGGATTGACTATTTCGTTGTGTCAGAATCCTTGAATGAACGTTTAGTCAGTGCTAAAATCCATACAGATATTCTTGGTAGTGATCATTGTCCAGTGGAAGTTGTACTTGATTTTTAAGTGTTACTCAACGCGTTGAAAGGAGTTTTTTTTAATGAACTTTTACGCTTTTGACTTTGAAACAGCTAGTTATGATAAACATAGTGCCTGTTCCATTGCAATTGTTAAAGTAGAAAATAGTCGGATTGTGGATGAATTTTACACGTTAATCAAACCAGAAACACCTTTTTTCTGGCGGAATACGCAAATTCACGGCATTCATGAATCAGATGTTGTCAATGCGCCCAAATTCCCTGAAGTATGGCAACAAATTCAGCATTGTTTTCAACCAAATCGGTTAGTGGTCGCTCACAATGCAAGTTTCGATTGTAGTGTTTTGGCTGGCTGTTTAGATTACTATGGCTTAGAACAACCTAATTACCTTTCTTTATGTACAGTCAAAACGAGTCGCAAACTGTTTCCTGAATTTCCTAATCATAAATTAAATACCGTTTGTGAAAACCTCAATATCACTTTAAATAATCATCATGATGCTTTAGAAGATAGCCGAGCTTGTGCCGAAATTCTTTTACAGCAAGAACAACGATTTGGGGTTGAACCTTTAAAAAAATTAGTATTGGTGAAATAATCCAGTTCTTGTTTCCAGCAAGGGCGTTATCTCTTTCAGTGGCTAGTTGGCAGGAGATAACGTCTTTTCTTTTACATAACTTTTCCTCTAGACCAAAAATTTTTCAGAAAGGACGCGATGATGTATTCGATTCTTTACTTATTCACAGACTCTCTCAAAAATGCGTGGCGCTCAAAAAACCAATTTAGTACGTTGATTCTTATCTTTATTATTAGTTTTCTGACTTTTTCTGCTCTATTATTGACTTTGTTGTTTTCTCGATGGCTTTCACAAATGATTCTTCTTGATAATTATGCAGTGATTCCTCCCTTGACAATTTTCAGAGGTTTGGCTGGAATCAGCGCTGGAACACTCTTTTTCTTCCTGATTAGTTATATTTGCCGAACTTTCTTCCTAACTTTTTTAGAGCAAAAAAACGACTTACTGATCTTAGCTCTTTTAGGTACGACAAAATTACAAATTTTAATTAGCTATGCCTTACAACCCATCTATTATTTGATTTTTGTTTTGCCTTTAGCTGCTTTTCTAGCTAATAAGCTCATTCAACAGTTTATCCATGATTTTTTCAGCGAGGTACCTGGTTTAATGCATATCGATAGCTACATGCAAGGTATCTTTTTACCACTAACAGGAAGCCTATTGTTCATTTGCTGTTGTGTCTTTTTAATTCTTTTTAGGAAACTCAATCGCCTAATCAAAAGAGATACTTGACTAACTATGCGAAAAAAGTGAGAAATACGTCATCTCGACGTATTTCTCACTTTTTTGAATGACTTAGGTTCTTTAGGTTAATTACTTTTTCCGCCTCTTTTAAGCCAAGGCTTCAATAATTTCGGTCATTGTTTTTGAACCAAAAATCATTTGTTCGCCATCAATCAGCATTGCTGGAACGCTCATAATTTTCTTTTCTTTTTTCAACTCTGGAAATAGACTAATGTCCACCATTTCTGCTTCCACATGAGGATTAATTGATGCAATACGTTGGCAAGCCGCCACGACATCGGGACAGAAATGACATGTTAGTGAAACAAAGATTTCTATTTTTCTTTTTGGCAATGCAAGTATGTTCTTTTGCAGACTTGCTTCTAACGGCTGCCCCTCGCTGCCGACATTATAAACCGCCAAAACCAACGAGTTTACTTCATGGCCACTAGGAATACCACTAAATTTAATTCCTGTATAGTTTCCTGCCGTATCTAAGAGCACAACGCTAGGCATTTTTTCAATCCCATACAGCAATTCTTTGGCTGGCTCAGTATCTTTCAAAATCGTTTCTAAAGTAATCTTCTGATCCAGACTTGCAAATTCTGTTAAGAATGACTGAAGTTCCAATGATTTTTCATCACTTGCATCCAAAAACTGAAGCAATGTCACTTTTTTGGTTAGTTTAGCGAAAATACCGCTTAATTGTTGGCGCATACTTTCTGGGAACCACTGATGCTTACCAGTAACTTTCGCTGGCTGTTTTTCTTTTGGTTGCTGACTGTTTGTTTCAGGGGCAGATTGATTAGCTAATCGTTCAGTCATTCGCTTCGTTACAATCGGTTGGCCCGCCTGTGTTTTTTGTTCTGTCACGTAACGTTGCGCATGAGTGGCGGCAATTGCACCGTCTGCAACCGCCGTCACAATTTGACGTAATTCTTTTATTCGTAAATCTCCTGCTGCATAAACTCCGGGAATATTGGTTTCCATATTCTCAGTTGTTGGCACATACCCACGGTCTAAGGCAATTTTCCCTTCAAAAATTTCTGTACTTGGTTTATTTCCAGCAAAAACAAACAGACCAAATGTACTGTCTTTTGGTGCTTCATAAACCGTTTCTTCTCCCGTCTGGTTATTGACAAACACAGCTTTCCGGACAAAATCATCGCCCATAATTTCTTTCACTTCTGTGTTATAAACAATCTTAATTTTCGGGTGATTTTTAGCCGCCTCCGCAGTTAATTTTGCACATGTAAAATCAGGTTCTCGGATAATCATCGTTACTGATTTACCGTAACGTGTCAAATAAACGGCCTCTTCCGCTGCTGCATAACCGCCACCAATCACAAAAATATCTAGGCCTTGGAAAAACTCCCCATCACAAGTAGAACAATAGGCCACGCCGCGTCCTGTAAATTCACTTTCACCAGGGAAACCAATTTTACGAGCAGAAGCTCCTGTCGCAATCAATACTGCATATGCTTGGTAGGTTTGACTCGCCGATTGAACAGTTTTTATCGTTTGACTAAAATCAACATCAATAATCTCGTCGTTTGTAAAAGCTACACCGAAGTCTTGTGCTTGAATGCGCATTTCTTCCATTAGTTCTGGACCTGTTGTGTGACGAATCGCTGGATAGTTCACAATTTCAGAAGTCGTCGTTACTTGTCCGCCAATTTTGTCTTTTTCAATAATTAAGGTATCCATCATTGCGCGACCTGCATAGATACCTGCAGATAAAGCAGCTGAGCCGCCACCAATAATAATCAAATCGTAGATTTCTTCTGTCACTTGCTTCTCCTCTTTCTTCTGTGTTTCAGAAAAAGAGCTGAACAAAACATTTTCTCTGTTTTATCCAACTCTTTGACCTCTATTTACAAAGCGAATTTAAATTTTACCAACTAAATCTAAGCTTGGCGCAATTGTTTCTTCTCCTGGTTGCCAATTGGCTGGACAAACTTTATCACCATGTTCTGCTACAAATTGAGAAGCTTCTAATTTACGAACAAGTTCTTCAGCATTACGACCAATACCCATGTCGTTGATTTCATAAGATTTGATCTCACCTTCTGGACTCACAATAAATGAAGCACGGTAAGCCATTCCAGAAGCTTCATCTAAAACGCCAAAGAAACGAGCAAGTTGACCGTTGGGATCGGCTAACATTGGATATTTAATTTTTCCAATCGTTTCTGTAGCGTCAGCCCATGCTTTATGCACATAATGACTATCTTCTGAAACAGAGTAAACCTCACAATTTAATTCCTGTAAATGCGCATAATGCTCTTGCATATCCCCTAATTCCGTAGGACACACGAAAGAAAAATCAGCTGGATAAAAGAAGAAAATACTCCATTTTCCTAAAATATCTTCTGTTGATACTCGTGTAAATTCCCCATCGTGATAGGCATCACATTCAAAGTCAAAAAGTTTTTGATTAATTAAATTCATTGTCGTTCCTCCTCTGTTTTTTTACTCTTTAAGGATAACAGTTTATAATTATTCCGTCAATAGAATAATTATAAACAAACAAGGTTCTATTAACGTATAATACTGTCCTATTGAGAATTTTATGATTATCATTCTCAATTAGAAATAGCAAGATAACTTTTTAAATAACATAAAAAAGAAAGCGAACCATTAAAAGAACTTGCTTTTTAATGATTCGCTTTCTTTTTGTGAAGACATTCTTTAACTATCTAAAATAATCGTTTCTTTCTCTTTGGTAATTAAAATAACTCCATCACCAAGAGGAACTAAAGTAGAAGTTAAATCAGGGTGCGCCATGACTACATCTAAAAATTGGTTTAATTTACGATGAATCGCTCGATTTTTTTTCGGTACTTCCTCAGCAGGGTCTAAAATTGTCCCAGCTTGAAATACATCATCCACCATCAAAACGCCGCCAACTGGTAGCAACCGTAAACATTCAGGTAAAAATTCAATGTATTTTGATTTGGCACTATCCATAAAAATAAAGTCATAAGGTCCTTCCAACGTTGGTAGAATCTCAGCTGCTTGACCTTCTAAAAGAGTGACCTTTTCTTCTAAGTCTAGGCGTTGGTAGGTTTTCTTCGCTTTTTTTATCATTACGTCAAAACGATCAATCGTGGTCACGTGACCATCTTCACCAACAAATTGGGCCATCAAGCTTGAAGAAAAACCAATTGCTGCCCCGATTTCTAAAATATTTTTGGGCTTTAGTTGTCCTAGCAAAAATTGTAGAAAAACTACTGTTTCGTGCGGAATAATCGGCACCCCTGCTTCATTGGCTTCCGCCTCCACTGCACCTAATTCTCCGGGAAGTTTCTTTTGTTTTGTACGCATATACTCAACCAATTCTGGTTTAACGACTGGTCGATGCATCATTTCGTTTCTCATCACTTTCGCTCCTTTTCGTCCCTTTATTATACGAAGTCCTTGTTCCTCTGTAAAGGATTGAAATAGGATTCTTATTATTTGTTTGAAAATAACATGCACATTCTTAACTTCCTAGCTAAGTGCGGATTACTTCTTGTAAGCACATTTTTTCTTTGTTTCTGCTATTTTTTATTAAGTTTTAATTAGAAAACGTCAAAAAGTAGCCCTCAAGAACATACCTATTGATTTTTTCTCGTTATTTCTTATAAAAATACTTCTACATATGTTAATATTTTCCCTTAAATCACTATTAATTCTTGCTAATTCAAGCCCCAAAACAAGCCTATAACCTTGCTAAAATAAGAAACGTCAAATTTTACTACTTTGTCTGTAAAAATTTGATATCACAAAAGAAAGGAAATCTTGTATACTCTTTACAGATAGTGATTTATAGTGAAGCACATAACCAAATTCCCGGACTTGACTTGGTTCAAGTACATATGCAGGCGAGCTATTTGATAGTTCCCTGATAAAAATCGTTTCGACGATTTTGCACATAGCACTACCTTTCTAAAAGCTAAACATTATTTTTTAGCTAGAAAAAAGACAACCGTTTGAAACGGCTGTCTTTTTTTTTAATAAATTAACCCAAGCAAATCTTCTTTTTCGATATTGCCAAAGTATTTTTTAACGTCAATTTGATCAATGGCTTCTTCTAAAGAAGCTTTATCATATTTCACGCCGGTTAAAATATCTTCAACATCTTTAATTTCACCAAGCCCAAAGAAGTCCCCAAAGATTTTAATTTCTTGAATGGCACCATCCGCCACATTCATTTTCATTTCAATTGAACCAATTGGAAAACGATGGCGACGTTCTAAGTTAAATGCAGGTGATTTACCATAATTCCAATCCCAATTGCGATAGTATTGCTCTGAAATTTTGTTAATAGCCGCCCAGTCTTGATCAGTTAATTCATACGTTTTAACTTGGTCGATCGAATCTACGCCGAAAATTTTCAAAAGAATTTCTTGGCGGAATTCTTCCGTTGTCATCTCTTGTTTATCTTCAGATAAAAATGGTTTAATGTTTGTTACCCGTGAACGAACAGACTTGATACCTTTAGATTCGATTTTATCTTTCCGTACTTTCAATGTATTTACAACTTCATCAATATCACTATCAAACATTAAGGTTCCATGTGCAAACATGCGGCCGTTGGTAGCGTACATCGCATTTCCTGAAAACTTCATATCATTAATCACTAGGTCATTGCGCCCTTTTAATTCGGCACCTTCAACGCCTAAGTCGTGCAATGCTTGGATAATTGGTTGGGTAACTTTTGCGAAATCACGGAAAGAGTTGCCGTCATCTGGCATAATAAAACTAAAATTCAAATTACCATGATCATGATAAACGGCGCCGCCGCCACTTAAGCGACGAACAACATGAATGCCGTGCTCATCTACATATTCTTTGTTAATTTCTTCAATTGTATTTTGGTTACGGCCAATAATGATTGACGGCTCGTTAATGTAAAATAAAAGAATGGGCTCATCTAAAGGCATTTCTGTTAACAAATATGTTTCAATTGCTAAGTTCACTCGTGGGTCATTATTTTCATTCGGTACAAAAATCACAATCGGTTCTCTCCCTTGGTATAGTTACTTTTTTAAATCTCAACTGTTAAATCTGGTTGGGCTAATGTCACTGGAATTTCCGTTCCAGCATAGTTTTGCGCTTCTTCCCGTAGTTGTTCCAATGACCCATGCTGTGGTAAATGGGTCAACATCAATTGTTTGACTTGTGCTGCTTTGGCAATTTCACCTGCTTCTCTTGACGTAAAATGTGCATGATGTCGTTCATTACCTTCAAATAAGTACGTATCCGCTAAGAATAAATCGGCGTCTTTTGCAAAGTCTTCAAAACTTGCTAAGTAACCAGAGTCTCCTGTAAAGACAAAGACTTTGCCAGTCGCTTTTTCAACAATCCGCATCGCGTAACAAGTGACAGGATGAATCGTTTCCATGAAAGTAATTAAAAATGGTCCTACTGCCAACTCTTCTGCTTCAAAATACTCTTTCCCTTCGGAAACGTTAGGAAGCGTTAGTTCTTTGAAATGCATTTGATCTTGTGTATGGCCATATATTGGCAAAATAGGCGTCGGTTCCAGCGTTGGATAAAGCTGACGATAATATTGTAAAACGCCTAAATCTGCGATATGGTCATGATGGTAATGCGACAGAATGACAGCATCTAATTTCAATGGATCTAGATAGTTTTCTAAACGCACTAATGTCGTACTGCCTGCATCAATAAGCAAATGAAAGCCTTCAGATTCTAACAAATAGGAACTCGTTCCTTCTCCTTTGTATGGATAAGCACCTAAACAGCCTAAGACAGTCAATTTCATGTGTGGACAACCTCCTTCAATACGATACTTCCATGTTACCATAAAATAACGGAAAAACGAGGTTAAAACGCTTAAATTTTCACAAAAAGACCAAAGAAAAAACCTGAACCCTTTGTCGAGATAACGAAGGATTCAAGCTTCTTTTTTATTCTTCGGCTAAACCTTTTTCTTCTAAGGCAGTTTGATAAAAACTAGCTAACGCTACATAGTTATAAGGAATCACCCATAATAGACCGATACCAATAGCTAAAAAGCCCACAATATACCAACCAATAAAAGAAAATTGTAAACATAAATATTGCCAAAAACGATTTTTCATTAAATATAACGCCTGTTTCAATGCCATCATAATTGGCAGTTCTGGATTATCAAAACGTAGCCACACAGCAAATTGAAAAACGCCACTCACAAATAAGCCAATTAAAAAGATCAAGATAGAGGCAACGCCAAACGCTAGGAAAAAGGAAAAATCATTTAAGAAAAAGGCTTGGATTTCCTCTGGTGTAACTGTATTAAACATCAATTTGAAATACAAGGTTGTCCCTGCCCCAAATAAAATTGGTAACAAAAATAACAAACCAATTACACGTTCAAGTACTTTTTGAAGTAGGTTGACCACAAATAGCGGACCATAATATTTTCCTTGAAAAACACTCATTAAAATATTGACCCGCACCTTTTCACCACGCAACACCTTCAAGGCTGCGTAATATAGCGCATAACTTAACGCGAATAAAACAAAAATTTGCAGTAATACTGCGGCAAAACTACTTTGAAAAACTTGATTTTCACCAGAAAATAAATTTTGCACAATCGATGTTAAGAAGCTCTGTAAAACCACTCCTAAGAAAGTTAACCAAGCCATGATCCCCCATTGCCCATCAAGGGCTCTGCGAGCATTGGCACGATGTTGCGAATTTGTTACTAAACTTTTCATTCATTCCATCCTTTCTGAAACTAATAACTAGTCAATTTAGCGACTGTTTCTTTATCTAGACGTTTCACCACTTCTGTGACTAATTTGACTGTGTTGAAATAATCATCTTCATGAATAACTGAGGTATGTGAATGCAGATATCTAACAGGCACCGTGATGGCTAATGATGGAATCCCATTGCGTGTTAAATGCATGCGGCCAGCATCCGTACCTCCCCCTGTAATCACTGTATATTGGAAGGGAATGTTATTTTCTTCCGCCACTTGAATAACAAAATCACGTAATTTTTTATGCGGAATCATCGATGCATCATAAATCAAAATTTGTGGTCCTTCACCTAAAACAGAGTCGGCTTCTTTAGGTGTCATTCCTGGTGTGTCACCAGCTGTTCCTGTGTCTAAAGCAAACGCTATGTCTGGATTCACAAGATGCGTACTTGTTTGCGCACCGCGTAGCCCCACTTCTTCTTGCACATCACTGCCTGCAAATAAAATATTGGGGTGCCCTTCTGTCGCTAAATTTTCTAAAACTTTTAATGAAACGGCCGTACCAATTCGGTTATCCCACGCTTTTGCCAATAAAAATTTTGTATCATTCATGCGACGATAGTCAATATATGGTGTCACCATATCCCCTGGATGAATCCCCCATTCTGCAACTTGTTGATCGCTACTTGCACCAATATCAATAAACATATCTGCAATCTCATAGGGTTTGTTACGAACTTCCGCTGTTAACACATGCGGTGGTTTAGACCCAATGACACCATGGTAAACCTTACCAGTCGTGGTTTTAATCTGAACTTGTTGGGCCAACATCACTTGCCCCCACCAACCACCAACGGTTTGAAATTTTAAAAAGCCTTTTTCTGTGATTTGGGTAACCATGAAACCGACTTCATCCATATGCCCAGAAATGTAGACTTTTGGTCCTTCTTTATCACCAACATTTTTTGCAATAATACTGCCAAGGCCATCATATAAAAATTTATCCGCATACGGTGCTGCATACTTTTTAAATAACGAACGTACTTCGTCTTCATTCCCAGAAATCCCTTTAGCACTTGTTAAATCAATTAACATTTTTTCTTCTTTTGCATCCATAAAAATAACTCCCCTCAAAAACCAATTTTATCCATTATACCACGAACTAAAAAAATACTTACAAAAAATAAATTGAGCAACGTTCTCCACTAAAAATAAACGAAAAAACAGCCTGCACGCTCGTTATTCAACGGCAGGTACAGGCTATTTTCATTGTTACGAAGCGCTTCTAGTCCGCTTCAGATAATTGGTACTTGATCCATCTTGCCTTCTTAAAATTGAGGTAAGACCAATGGATTTTGTTGTTGCCAATCTGTCTGATAAAAACGATCATCAATTTGATACGCTAACTTTTTAGACGCAGGTTGTTTCATAAATTCATCTACTTGACGATCAACAGCGAGCCAACCACGCCAACCTAAATGAATCGTGTCCGCCATAAAGTAGCGTTCATTACTACATGTTGAGAAGTCAGCAATGTTAGTAAAGCCTTGCTCTTGAAGTTGATATTTCAGCTTGCGTGCTACTTGTTGCAACATATCTTGTGACAAGCCCGTATAGTCCGACCAACGTTTGTTAACAGGTGGGATTACAAATAAAACATCGACATTTTTTTCTGCTAACTGTTCTAACGCAGCTTGGAAATCACCATATTCTGGAGAAAAACGATAATCCCATTTCTTTTGTGAATGAGCTAATTTCGGTAAAACTGGTTTAATCCGTTGGCGATAAAAACCGTTACTAATTTCAAATTTATTATTATTAATGGCTTTTGCCGCAATTTTTCCAGCTAGCTGATCTAATTCATTAAAATTATAAGTAGCAGGTAATTGTTTCATATCTTTTTCAACAATTGGTTCTCTGCTAACCATGCCAATTTGGCTAAACAATTCATCTTCACGATTCAAGAAACGGAGATTCATTATAAAATAATCTCGTTGAGAGCGTTGGGGAAGTTGCCCTGCCTGCAGATTTGCCAAAGTTTCCATTAAGACTTTGTCTTTTTGAACAACTGGAAATTTGGTCAAACGTTGTGCTAGATATTGGTCACCGCTGGTTAATTCGGTTAAATTAGCTAACCATTGATAGGTTTGTAATTGTGAATAGTGTGCACCAAAACTATCATTAGGTACACCCTTTTTGACAAACCATTGCGGAGATAAAATAAAGACCGCTTTCTTATTGGCAATCGCATCGCCCATCGAATGAATGACCATTGCTTGGGTTAATGACTGTGTGCCCGCTTCTCCTAGTAAAAACGGTCGGTAGTTCCGTTGATACTTTTCAGAGAGCACACTAGGGTGGAAAGCACTAAATCGACTTAATTCAGAAGAGCCAAAAAAAGGAACATATTTACCAGAAGCCACTGCTTTGTTTTTAATCACATTGCCTTTTAAAACGTTCGGTGCCATTGACGTTGATGCTTCCTTCAACGTTTTTTCGGAAGTTAAATTGATTCTGAACGGTGCAAAAAAGAACACTGCAACCAAGACCGCTGAACAAAGCACTGGACCTAAGATTCTGATTAGTCGTTTTTTTCTAGACATTATTGTAAAGCTTCCACTTGTTGAATGATTTGTTTTGGTGTTCCCCATACTTCACGGTCAAAGTCTGATACAGGAACTTGGATTCCTAATTGTCCTTCAATTTCTACTAATAATTGAACCGTCGCTAAAGAGTCCAATAATCCTTCTTCAAATAATTGAATGTCTTGATTGTTCACAACTTCGTCTGTTCCTGTAATATCTTCTAAAATGTTTAATACTGTTTCTTGAATGTTCATTATAAATTGCCCCTTTATATTTTTATTTTTATTTTTATTTATTTAAACCATAGTTTGTCTAAAAATCCTGAGAAAATCAGGAAGCTGACACAAACCGCTTGGAAAGTTAAAAAGACTGCAAATGCATGTGTAAATTTGTTTGATGGTATCTTGTCTTTATGTTTTTTCTTAAAACGTAGCCAAGCATCTGTTACACAAATTAGTGTTGCATGGTAGAGCCCATAAGCGATGTAGAACCACGTTAATCCATGCCAAATGCCCATGATTAAGAACAACGCAAAGTAACCAATATTAGAAGTCACAATCCGACTTTTAAAGACTTTCTTTTTCATTAAGAAAAACATTAAGCGCATGTAAATGTAATCACGGAACCAAAAAGATAAGGTCATGTGCCAACGATTCCAGAATTCTTTAATATTCCAACTTAGGAACGGTTTGTTAAAGTTCATTGGTGTATCATAGCCCATTAAATAACTTGTGCCAACGGCCAGTAAACTATAGCCTGCGAAATCAAAGAATAGATACAAACTGTAATTATACATATAGCCGACTGTCCACCAAGATAAACCACCTTGTGCCAAGGCCATTTTTTCCACATGTGGTAAAAAGACACCACCAAGATAATGACTGATAATAAACTTATATAAAAATCCTAGAAATAAATAAAAAATTCCTTTTTCTAAAAAGTCTAAATATTTCTCCGCACTCGGCGGGTTTTTCAAATCTTTTTCAAAGCGCCGATAACGATCGATGGGTCCTGAAGAAATAGTCGGGAAAAACAAGAGAAACTGAATGTAACGAAACGGATGATATTCTTTCATTACGCCATCCCGTAAATCCATGACCACTTGGACCGCTTTAAAGGTTAAATAAGAAATCCCTAAAAAGCCAAGTAAGGTTGTTTTGCCTGTCATGAAGGGAGAAACTTTCACCCAAACAAGCGGTAATATAGCTAAAAAGACAGCCAGATAAAAGACCCAACCTGCATTTTTATTTTTTCGATAAGCCGCATAGCCCCACGTTAGTAACGTCTGATAAATAACATATACAATCAGAGCGACTCCTTGTTGCCAAAATTCGCCACCAAAACTGATATATAGAAAGACCAGTGTCACGAGCGTTTGATACCAAGGCCAACGTGTCCCTTTAATGGCTAAAGTTAAAATCATCGGCAACAAGGCCGCAATTAGCAGAACAAAGTAATACGGTGCATTATAGGGAATCATATGAGGAAAATTCATCATGTGGCATTCACCTCATTCATCAACCCTTTCCGATCAATTTTGCCATTACTTGTCAAAGGTAATTGTTCAACATATACAAATTTTTGCGGAATCATGTAGTCCATTGTCAACGTGGCTAATTCTTGTTTAATTGCCTTAGTTAATTGAAAATCACTTGAAAATTCATGTGCTTGCGGAACGACATAGGCAATTAATTGTTGGACTTTATTTCCTTGATATTTCGGCACAACGACTGCTTGTTTCACGTAGGAAACATTCGTTAAGTGATGATCCACTTCTTCTAACTCAATGCGGTAGCCATGCAATTTAATTTGAAAATCTAAGCGTCCCTCATACTGCAATAGGTTATCGACTAACTTTCCAGCATCGCCTGTGCGATAAGCTGGTACGCCATCTAATTGGAAAAAAGCTTCAGCTGTTTTCGCAGGATTATTTAGATAGCCTTTGGAAACACTTGGTCCAGCAATGACGATTTCACCAATTTCACCTGCAGGTAATTTTGACATGCCTTCCATAATATAAATTTGCGTATCCTCTTTCACATACCCGATTGGTAAACGTTGAACACTTTTTAAAACTTCTTGAGTGATTTCAATGGCACTAATCGCTACAGTCGCTTCTGTCGGCCCATACGTATTATAAATATGCGCAGTTGGGAAACGAGCGGCTAATTTCTCAGCTGTTGGTTTTGGTAATTCTTCTCCACAGAATAAAAACGTGCGCAGTGCTGGTAGATGTTCACCATCGAAGCTTGGTTCCATTAGACACAATTCAATAAAGGACGGTGTTGAAACCCAGACGTCGATTGTTAATTGTGGCAAACGCGTAAATAATTGTTTAAAATCGTTAATGATTTCATTGGGTAACGGAGTTAATGAGCCGCCTAACGCCAATGCGGGATAAATAGACATCACCGATAAATCAAACGAATAAGGTGCCTGTGCTAAAAAGCGGGCCCCTTCTTCTAAACCAAAATCTTGCAACAACCAATTCGTAAAGCTAACTAAATTATCATGACTGATTTGCACACCCTTTGGTACGCCAGTTGTCCCTGAAGTGAAAATGATATAGTAATTACTTGCTCCTGTGACAGGCGTCAACGCAGGCGCATGTCGAGGTGCATGCATCATCATTTCTGTTAATTCTTCCGCCGTAATTACTGGCACTTCGGTGGCTAACTCAGGCCATTCATGCACAGCAATCACTGCGGTTGGTTTGGCTACGTTTAGAATTAGTTCAATGCGTTCTTTTGGTGTATGTGCATCAATGGGGATATAGCTAAAACCAGCTTTCGATGCGCCTAAAAAACTCACAATCATTTCAAAATCTAATTCTCCATATACGACAATCGCTGACTTGTCCGTTTTCAGCTCAGCTAAATAAGCGGCTAGATTGTCTGACTTTTCTTTTAACTCTCCATACGTAGAGACTTTTTCTTCGGTTAAATAAACAGGACGTTGGGGTTCTTTACGTGCCCATTCATCAATCGTTTGAATCATATTAATTACTTTTTCCATGTATAGCCGCCTCCTTAAAACTCGTTATAAATGAAGGTTCCTCCATTGATATTCTTGTAATGATAAAGATAAATTAATGCAATGACAATGAAAGAATAAAATAACGTTTTACCGATGAATTTAAGACTTTCGTTATTGAGAATTTTCTGAAAAGTTGTTTTCATTATCATTCACCTCCTAAGGTTAATCGCTATCCATTATTTTATGCTATATTTCAGCAAAGTCCATTGAAATTTCTTACAATTTAATAAAAAAACTAACAATTTCGTCACTTCTTAAATTTTCATGATTTTCATAAACGGAACTCTCATAATTTTTTCGCATAAAGAAACTGTAAAAACCGCTTCACAACGGCTTTTACAGTTTTTTAAAAATGGATGTGTCGAATCATCCGCGCATAAATGGCAGACGTTAAAATATAAAAAATTAGATAAACAATTATTAAGATTCCACAAGAAAGATATACTAACAAATATCCTGGACTCTTAATAAATTGGCTTAGCAAATAAATGGCAAAGGTGGTATGCAAAATCCCAATGACCATCGGCGGAAAGAAAATCAAACTATTCTGTCGATAAATTTGCTTAGTTATCGCTTTACTAGAAACACCCATCCGTTTTAAAGTCACGTAATCTTGACGCTCACTTACAGCTGAAAACAGTTGTCGTAACATCAAAATACTGCCCGTAATAAACAACGCTAAAATTGCCACAAACATGGAGACATATAAAGTCAAGCCGTTAATTTTTCGTTCATAGCGTAAAGAGGCGTAGCGATCATTCATATTTAGCCGCCAAGTTTCGGTGACATCATCTTGCGTATTCTTTGCCTCTTCGTTAGGCATTTGTTTGGCAAAACCACTCAACTGCTGGTTATTTTTTTCATACTTATACAAAATTGGCGCTTGCCATTCTGTGGCAATCTGTTTATTTACGGCTTCATAAAGTTTTTCACGGCTTTTCGTGTCAACATTTACGGCGTTAATCTGATACTGAATGGAATTTTTTGTCACTTTCTGATAAAGGGCATCGGAAACGACAATCGTTGGTAAGGAATATTGCAATAAAAAATTGCCTAGATAGTTAGGCAGCACTTGTTGCAGTTGTGCCTTCTCTCCTTCAACAAATTGCAGTTTCGATTCATAACGAGACATACCACTTAAAATATTGGTAAAGCTATCCATATAGATAACACTTTGGTCATTTTTTAAATGTAAATCGTTTAAATAAGGATTAATTTTTTGATAGTTGCGGTAATTTGAGAAGGATAAAACATTAACTGCTTCAATCGTTTCTTGTTCCTCTTGCGCTTGACCAATTCGCAAACTGCGTTCAATTCCAGTAATTTTATAAGAAAGTGTCACTTCATTTTTTATTTTGGTGTCCTTCGCTTCATCGAGAACTTTCTTCAATTTAGGATAGCTTTCCTGTGAAACTAAAAAGTCCACGGGGCCATCACTGTTGACCGTGTGCATACTAATCGTATACACAAAAACCATCACGCCGATCCCACTCAAGGCTGTCGCAATTAACAAGGTCAAACCAGTGAGTGTTTTGCTACTTTTAAATAAGTAGCGTTTGGCATTGCCTAAAGTAATCATACGTAAATCTTGGTAATACCATTTTTTTCTATGATTAAATAAGCGAATGATAAAATACATGGTATAACGGAAAAATAAATAAGTTCCCACCACACATAGACCCAAAATGATAAAAGGCGTCAATGTAATAATCATCGGAATCGAGATATCCAATGAATCATTTAATTGTTTATACACAATACCTGTCGCTAAATTCCGAAAATCAAACGCAATAAAATAACCAGCCAGTAAACAAATAGGTCCTAAAATACCTAGAAACTGCCGCCGTTTCGTTAAACGACTATAATTAATTTGACCAATTTTTTCTTGGTGCATAAGCTGCGACAATGGATAACGATAAATCATCCAAATACTTCTTAAGCAGACAATCAAAATCATAAATGCAAAAGCTACACCGGTTTCAATAACGGAACGCCAAGAAATATAGAAGAAACTGGGGACTTCTAAAAACATAACTTTGGCTAAAATCATTGAAAACAACTTGGTGAAAATCACTCCTAAAATAATTCCATTAATTAGTGAAACAAAGCCTAAAACTAAATTTTCTACTAAAAAAATTAGTGAAACTTGGCTCTTTCTCAAGCCAATTAATCGATACAAGCCAATTTCTTGGCTACGTTTTCCTATAAAAAAACGATTTGCTGCCAACATAAAGCCCAAAATAATAATGGTGACTAAGGTACTACCGAGTCCTAAAGATCGCTTAATTTCGATATCACGGCCTGCACCTGCGACAAGAGGCTGGTTGTAAGCAATCGCACGGAAACAATAATAAACGACCGCTGCAAAAGTCATACTAATGTAATAAACCAGATAATTAGGTACATGAGCTTTTAAATTTTTTAATGATAGTTTAAAAATCATTTGCGCGCCCGCCTCCACCAATCGTTGCTTGCATATCTATCACACGATTAAAAAATTCCTTACGTGATCCTTGACGAACAACTTCTGAGAAAATCGCACCGTCTTTAATGAATAAGATGCGATTGCAAAAACTGGCCGTGTACGGGTCATGTGTCACCATCAAAATTGTGGCATCATCATGCAGATTAATTTCAGCTAAATATTTCAACAATTCTGTTGCTGATTTTGAATCCAGCGAGCCAGTTGGTTCATCTGCAAAAATAATTTTAGGGTTCGTAATCAAAGCACGAGCAGCTGCTACCCGTTGTTTTTGTCCCACAGATATCTCTGGTGGATAAGCAGATAAAAGCTCCTGAATCCCCAAAATCGAAGTCACATGTAACAAACGTTTATCCATTTCTTCTAATGAAACTTTTTCTACAGCTAAAGGCAACAGAATATTGTCCTTCACATTTAACGTATCAATTAGGTTAAACGATTGAAAAATAAACCCCATTTCGTTTCTTCGAAAATCACTTAATTGATTATCTCGCATTTTTAAAATATCTTGTCCGGCGATGCGCACGATTCCTGCGGTTGGCAAAATAATCGAGGATAAGACATTCAACAGTGTCGATTTCCCAGCACCGCTGGGACCCATAATCCCCACAAATTCGCCTTCATCAACGGTAAACGAAATATTATCTAATACTTCTGTTTTATTATTTAAACGACCATATGTCTTGCTGACATGGTTTACTTCTACAATTTTTTTCATTTTTCTCGCTCCAACGTTTTGTTATTACTCTTATTTTACCAAGAAAAAATCTGAATGAACATCGTTTTATCTTACAATATCGTTCGGTAGTCAAAGAATAATTGGCATTTCGTGAATAAATCCGCAAACAATTATTATTTAATAATTGTTATTTTTTAGTGTTGCTTTTAGCAATTTGGCAAAAAAATCTTTGCTGTTTTTTAATTTGGACAAAGAATTTTTTTCACGCAAAAAAATTTGCTCAATCCTTTTCTTCATTTGTTTTCATATTTTTTCAAAACAGCACAAGCACAATATATAGTGTTTGTCTAGTGATATTTTACTAAAAATACGCAATATATCGATTGAATTTAGCCGACCTTTGTATTAGGATAGTTACTAACGAGATATAAGGAGCTGGATAAAATGATGAAGATTACTGATGAAAAAGCCGAGGATGTTAATCTCTCAACAATTAAAGTCGTCAAACGGGATGGTCGTTTAGTGACTTTCGATGATCAAAAAATATACGATGCTTTGATCAAAGCTGAACAAAAAATACATGACCAAGTCACTCCTTTGACACATCAAAAAGTCCAATCGATTGTTGCCGATGTCAATCGAGAAATTGCCGAACGTTTTACCAATAACGTAAAAATTTATGAAATTCAAAATATTGTGGAACATACTCTGCTATCCAACAACGAATATGCCTTAGCCGAAGAATACATTCATTACAGAACCCAACGTGATTTTGAGCGTAGTAAAGCGACTGATATTAATGTATCTATCGGCAAATTAATTAATAAAGATCAGACTGTCGTGAACGAAAATGCCAACAAAGACAGTGACGTTTTTAATACGCAACGTGATCTAACCGCTGGGATTGTTGGAAAATCAATTGGTTTAAAGATGTTGCCTTCACACGTGGCTAATGCCCATCAAAAAGGCGACATTCATTACCACGATTTAGATTATCATCCATATACGCCCATGACAAACTGCTGTTTAATTGATTTTAAAGGCATGCTAAACAATGGCTTTAAAATTGGGAACGCTGATGTCGAATCACCAAAATCAATTCAAACGGCCACTGCACAAATTTCTCAAATTATTGCCAATGTAGCTTCCAGTCAATATGGTGGTTGCTCTGCCGATCGGATTGATGAATTATTAGCGCCTTTTGCGGAACGTAATTATGAAAAACATTTAGCAGATGCGCAAGAATGGATTGAAGGAGAAGAACGCCAAAAAGCATTCGCTCAGAAGAAAACGAAAAAAGATATTTTTGATGCCATGCAAAGTCTTGAGTATGAAATTAATACCTTATTTACTTCCAATGGACAAACCCCTTTTACTTCTCTGGGATTTGGTTTAGGTACCAACTGGTTTGAGCGAGAAATTCAACGGGCGATTTTACAAATCCGAATTAATGGTTTAGGGATTGAAAAACGAACAGCTATTTTCCCAAAACTAATTTTCACAATTAAACGAGGCGTCAATGCGCAACCTACTGATCCAAACTACGATATTAAACAGCTGGCACTGGAATGCGCAACGAAACGCATGTATCCTGATGTTTTAAACTATGATAAAATCGTTGAACTAACAGGTAGTTTTAAGGTACCAATGGGCTGTCGTTCCTTTTTACAAGGCTGGAAAGACGAACAAGGTGAAGAAGTAAATGTTGGCCGAATGAATTTAGGCGTTGTGACCTTGAACTTACCAAGAATCGCTTTAGAAGCGCAAGGAAGTCAAGAAAAGTTCTGGCAAATTTTAAATGAACGTTTAGCGATCGTTAAAGATGCTTTGGTTTATCGGGTTGAACGTGTTAAAGAAGCTAAACCAGCGAATGCACCGATTTTATACATGTATGGTGCATTTGGAAAACGTTTAGCTACACAGGATGCCGTAGATGAACTGTTTAAAAACAAACGTGCCACGGTTTCACTTGGCTATATTGGCTTGTATGAAGTGGCTTCTGCCTTTTACGGCGGTGCTTGGGAGGACAATCAAGAGGCCAAAAACTTTACACTGGATATTTTAAAAGAACTGAAAAAAAATGCCGACAACTGGGGCAACGAATACGGCTATCATTTTAGTGTCTACTCTACACCGAGCGAAAGCTTGACTGACCGTTTTTGCCGTTTAGATACTGAAAAATTTGGCATCGTCGAAAATATTACAGATAAAGAATATTACACAAATAGTTTCCATTATGATGTACGCAAAAATCCAACGCCTTTTGAAAAACTTGATTTTGAAAAAGATTATCCAAAATACTGTTCTGGTGGTTTTATCCACTACTGTGAATACCCCATGTTACAGCAAAATCCCAAAGCACTTGAAGCTGTCTGGGATTACGCTTATGACAAAGTTGGCTATTTAGGAACCAATACGCCAATTGATCATTGTTATGCCTGTGGTTTTGAAGGGGACTTCCATCCAACTGAACGTGGCTTTGAATGTCCAGAATGTGGCAATCATGATCCTAAGACTTGTGATGTCGTTAAACGGACTTGTGGTTATTTAGGTAACCCGCAAGCTCGCCCAATGGTACATGGTCGTCACAAAGAAATTTCCTCTCGTGTGAAACATTTAAAAAATTAAACTCGATTATTCTATAGAAAGAAGTTTTGCTGATGCGTAATCCGAAACCACAAGAATGGAAAACCGAAGACTACAGCCAAAAAAAGATTGCCGATTACAAAGCGTTCAACTTTGTTGATGGCGAAGGTGTACGCAATAGTTTATATGTGAGTGGCTGTCTCTTTGCTTGTGAAGGTTGTTTTAACAAAGCTGTCCAAAATTTCAATTACGGTACGCCGTTTACAGAATCTTTAATGAATCAAATTATTGAAGATTTGTCCCATGACTATGTCCAAGGTTTGACTCTTTTGGGTGGTGAACCTTTTCTGAATACAGATGTTTGTCTTAGTGTGGTCAAACGTGTGCGGGAAACATTTGGCTCAGCCAAAGATATCTGGTCTTGGTCTGGGTATACCTTTGAAGAACTACTTTTAGAAACGCCTGATAAGCTTGAACTACTCCATTCAATTGACATTTTAGTTGATGGGCGCTTTGAACTGGCAAAACGTAATTTAAATTTACAATTTCGTGGCAGTAGTAATCAACGGATTATTGATGTACCCAAATCACTTGCTGCTGGCAAAGCTGTTATTTGGGAAAAATGTCATGACGCCGAAACGTCTTATGAACAAATCAAAAAATCAATTTAAAAAAGTTAGCCCTTTAGCCATCTCTTGAGGATGTGTCTAAAGGGCTAACTTTTTTCCCATAAAGGTAAAACAATGTTTTCATACGCTAGTGGATCTAAATTCGTTAAAGTAATGCCTAATAAACGGATTCCTTGTTCTAAACCTAAAATATCTTCCCAAATTAAATTCGCTTGATAGAAAAGTTCTTCTTTTTTAGAAATATATTCAGGTAATGTCACACGTTTCGTAATCGTCGTATAGTCAGTATAACGAACTTTCAGGACTACTGTTTTGCCATGTTTTTGCACTCGTTGCAATGCACGCTCAACACCTGCTGCTAATTGTCTCAATTGAGCCGTAACCTGCTCTTCCGTCGTTAAAGGGGTGCCGTAAGTATGTTCCTTGCCTACCGACTTACGATCTCTAGTCACTTGAACTGGCGCATCATGGATACCACGGACTTTACGATACAATGAATAACCCATTTTACCGAATAACCGAATCAACGTCATCTCATCTTGCTTGTATAAATCTGCTCCAGTAAAAATCCCTAGTTCATGCATTTTGGGCACTGTTTTTTTCCCGATTCCGTGGAAATCTTCAATCGGTAATGCTTTCAAAAAATCTTCGGCCTCTTCTGGTAAGACAACCGTCAGGCCCTTTGGTTTCTGGAAATCTGATGCTAACTTGGCTAAAAACTTATTGTAACTAACACCTGCCGAGCAAGTTAACTGCAATTCATGCCAAATATCATATTGGATCATTTTCGCAATTTTAATAGCCGACTTACTGTTGACCTTATTTTCAGTTACATCTAAATACGCTTCGTCAATAGATACTGGTTCAATCACATCTGTATAGCGGCGAAAAATTTCACGGATTTCTTGAGAAATTTCACTATATTTCTGATAATTACCTGGCTTAAAAATGGCACTTGGACATAGTTCATACGCCTTTTGAGCACTCATAGCCGAGTGAATACCGTACTGTCGAGCAATATAATTCGCTGTGGTCACCACTCCTTTGCCCCCAGTATCACTTGGATGGCGCGCAATAACTAACGGATGTCCTACTAGCTCTGGATGATCTCGTTCTTCAACTGAAGCAAAAAACGCATCCATATCTATATGTATAATTTTTCTCGACGTATCTTTTTTTAAGGGAAAACGTAATTCGCTCATCATTTTGATTCGCCTCCTCCCTCCATTATATACGAACGTCCGTTCTTTTTCAAATTGAAACTTCTTTATTTCAACCAGAAAAAGCTGAAAATCCGTGAAGTTATAAACACAGATTTCCAGCTTTTTAATTAAACAACCAATTGTTTTTGTTGATTATAGTAGCCTTTATAGGCAAGATAAGTTGCAATTACTGAACCAATACTTGTTGCTGATAGCAACATAAAGGTCACCATAATCTGATATTTTATCGCATGGACCGGATCAACGCCCGCAAAAATTAAGCCTGACATCATCCCAGGCAAACTAACAATTCCGACAGTTTTGGCAGAATCAATCGTCGGTGCCATCCCGGTTTTCACACTTTGTTGGATGATTGGTAAAGAGGCGAGTTTGATAGTTGCACCTAACGCTAGTTTCTCCATTACCGCTTGCCGTTGGTTTTGAAAAAGAGTATCTAAATTGCGATAGCATAAACCAATTGCCACCATCGAATTGCTGGCAATCATCCCACTGATAGGAATGATTTGAGAAGGAATAAATTTAATAGAACCAGAAAAAATCAAAATACCAATGGTAATTCCTGTACTACAACCAATTGCAATGAAAGAAATCAAAAAGCCCTTTTGTAATTGCTGGCTGCGTTTTTTTGCATTAAAGGCTGCGTTGGAAACAATCACCAAAACCATGATGAGCGTTAAAATCAGGTTATTGACTTGAAAAACATATTTTAATAAATAGCCGACTGCGACTAATTGAATGACTGCTCGAATCACACTAATAATAATATCTTTGGTAAAACCTAATTTTTCTTTAGTACTAATAATTAATGCGACCACCACTAGCATGGCTGAAAAAAATAAGGACAAATTATTAACTGCTAAATCCATCTGTCGGCGCCACCTTTCCTGCTACAATACGAATCACTTGCTGTGCTTGCTGAATTTCTTCGGTATCATGCGTGACACGAACCAGCGTGACTCCTTGCTCTTTGTTTAATTGGTTTAACAATTGATTGACAATCTGTTTGCTTTCTTCATCTAATCCCGTTGTAACTTCGTCTAATAATAAAACATCTGGTACAAAAATAATGTTTCGTAGCAAAGCAACCCGTTGTCGCTCACCACCAGAGAGTTCGGCTATTTTCTTTTCAAGATAAGCAGCGGGCAATTTCACTTGTTGGAGCAATGCCACGACTTTTTCCTGATTAAACGCTTCTTGTCTGACGGTAAATGGAAATAATAAATTATCATACACGGTTTCACCAAATAAAGTTGGCTGCTGAAAACAATAAGAAACCTTTTGGCGGTATGTTTCGATTGGTATTGTAGTAATTGGCGCTTCTTGATAAAAAATTTCGCCTTCTGTAGGACTTAATAATGAAGATAAAATTTTTAAAAATGTACTTTTCCCGCTACCTGAAGGACCAACAATTGTTGTATTGCTGCCTGTTTCAAATGACAAATCAATATCAGAAAGAATGCTACGACCATTTACTTGATAAGACACGCCTTCTGCTCGCAATAAATTACTCATGTTTCTCTCCTTTTTTAAATGGAATGATATTCTTTATATACTTCTTGTTTTTTTACATTTCTCAATTTGGCCACTTCTTTGATTGCCTCTTTTGAACTCCGTCCCTCTTCCTCCATTAAAACTTGCACATGTTCCTTGAGGGAAATAGCTGGCATTGCTGCTATTGTCTCTTTCTCACCAGTAAACCCGCTAACTAATAAACAACACTCGCCTTTTAGCGTATTTTCTGCTAAATATTCTGTTAGTTCTCCTAAGGTACCACGCAAATACTCTTCATGAAGTTTCGTTAATTCCCGACAAATCACAGCGGGGCGTTCTTGACCATAGACTTCAGCAAACGTTGCTACCGTTTTAGCAATCCGATAGGGGGACTCATAAAAAATCTGTGTCGGCCGTTCTTCTTTTAATGCTGATAACACGTCTTTCTGTTCTTTTTTCTTTCTTGGTAAAAAACCATAAAACGTAAATGGCTGTGGTAAAAGACCCGAGGCAATCAAGGCGGTCATTCCTGCCGTAGGTCCTGGCAAGGCAATCACTGCCAGTTCTTCTTCAAGACATGCTGTAACCAATTCATGACCAGGATCACTAATTGAAGGCATACCTGCATCGCTAACTTGGGCAATCGTTTCACCATTCAGCAATCGTGTAATCAGTTGAGGAATTCGCTCTTTGTAATTATGTTCGTGTAAACTAATTTGTGGTGTTGTAATCTCAAAATGATTTAGCAATTTTTGTGTGTTTCTTGTGTCCTCACTAGCAATCACCGTTGCTTCTTTCAATATGTTTAAACAACGAATACTCATATCTTCTAAATTGCCGATCGGTGTTGGGACAAGATACAATTTTCCTTTTGTTGTTTGCTTATCAAAACTTTTTTGTTTTTGCATAGCGCATCCCTCATTTTCCTTTTTCGTTCTATAAATAGATAAAGGTTTGATTTGACAATCGATTGACTGTCAAACCAAACCTTTCCTTTTTATTTGCAGTGTTCCACTAGACTTAACGCGTACGTTCCCCATAAATAACATCAAGACAAAAGGCACATTCTTCATCATTTTCACGTCTTGAACCATATAAAATATTGCAGACATGGAAGCCCTCTTCATAAAGTTTTTCCAAATTCATACGTGATTTTGATAGCTCTTGTTTTTCAGTTTCAGTTGTATTTCCTGCTAACTTATTCAGTTCTTGGAGATGCTCCCGTAAGCGTTGGTTTTCGATTTCCAACGTGGTATTTTTTTCTACCAACTCATGGAGTGCTGCTTTAATTTCTCTTAATTGTGTCACTGAACTGTCTAAATCAGTTTCCAACGAATTTAATCCATCATAGAGCGAACGTTTATCCATTTTGATCACCTTTTTCAGCAGCAACTTTCGCAGTAGCTTCTTTGATTTCTTCGTAATCATAATCCGCTGCGATTTCACGACCATGCAGACGAACTTTGACAATCCGACTTAATAGATTCAACCCGACGACTTTGCCTTTGCCATCTGGTGTTATTACTTCTTTTCCATAATCTGGTAATTCTTTTTTAGCGGCTTCATATTCGTCGTTTTCGTATTTCAAACAACACATTAAGCGGCCACATAATCCCGAAATTTTGACAGGATTTAAAGATAACCCTTGATCTTTAGCCATTTTGATTGAAACTGGCATAAAATCTCCTAGAAATGTTGAGCAACATAGTTGTCTGCCACAAGGGCCAATGCCACCTAATATTTTCGCTTCATCTCGGACACCAATTTGACGTAACTCAATTCGCGTCCGGAAAATAGCCGCTAAGTCTTTGACTAATTCACGAAAATCAATTCGCCCATCTGCCGTAAAGTAAAAAATCATTTTGCTACGATCGAAGGTATATTCTACTCGCACTAATTTCATTTTTAAGTCATGAGCTCGAATTTTTTCATTGGCAATGCTTTTGGCAGCTTCTGCATCAGCCAAATTTTTTTGTTCTTTTTCTAAATCATTGGCTGTTGCTTTATTTAAAATGGGTTTTAGGTCCTCTGGTAAATCGTCTGAATCGACTGTTTTTTTAGGAATAGCAACAGTAGCTAATTGTTTTGACTGTTGAGATTCAACGAGTACTTTCTCATTATAAATATACTCAGATTTTCCAGGAGCAAAATAATAGATATGACCGGCTTCACGGAAGCGAACTCCTACTACTTCTACCATTTTATTCCTCCTAATCTAGTTCAAGTGAACGTCGCTTCAATCGGTTAAGGAACTTGCTGAAACAATTAAGTTCCTACTATATTATGAAACTGAATGCCACTTGGCACTTTTTTCCTTTATGATTTAGGGTGAATCATTTGGATAACTAATTGTTCACAAACATTTTGCCAACTAACATTGGCAGTCCATTTTTGGCGTGCTTTCAAAATTAGCGCCAACCGTTCCGCCTGCTCTTCCGTTACTTTTTTGGCTTGCTGTGTCGCAACACTTTCTTCCAATAATTGACGGTAATAAACCATGAGCAAGTCAAAGCTAAGCGCTTGTTGTTCTTTTTCCTTAAATACTTTGACCATTTTCTTCTGAACGTAGATAAATGCCTGTAAATCATTACTTTTTAGATAATTAAACCATTGCAAAATGATTTCCCTAGCTTCATTAAACCATTCATCTTGAGAGATTTCAACTGCTTTCTCAAAACTATTTGTCAGCTCAGCTAAAAGGGTTGCAGTCTTTTCACCAATCCCCTGTTTGATTAAGCGATCAATTAATGTTTTTTTGACTAATGGTTGAAAATGTAAGGTTTGGCATCGTGATTGAATCGTTGGTAAAATTCGAGAAAGCGAAGTGGTTTCTAAAATAGCTAAAATTTGTCCTTCTGGTTCTTCTAAAAATTTTAAGAGACTATTGGCTGCGCCGGTACTCATTTTATCTGCTTCTTGAATTAAGAAAACTTTTTTAGCAGTCTCGACCCCACTTTTAGAAAACTCCGCTTTTAATTCACGGATTTGGTTCACTTTGATGGTTTGCCCATCTGGCGCAATTCTTAAAACATCTGGATGTTCATTTTCATTAATCCGCACACAATTATGGCATTCGTTACAAGGCTGTTGATTTACTAAATTCGTACAAAAGACATGTTTCGCCATCCATAAGCCAAATTCTTGTTTTCCAGTTCCTGTATCTCCTTCAAAAAGATAAGCATGGGCAAGACGACCATGCTCAAAACTTTTTTGGAGTTGCTTGTACAGCAAAGGTTGCATTTGCTGTAGCTGTTGTGCTTCATTCATCTTAATATTGATGGAATCCTTCAACTGGTAAGACGAAGCAAGTAGCGCCGCCTACTTCAACTTCCACAGGATAAGGAATTTGGCCATCCATTGTGATATCTAAAGTCACAGGTGTTGAAACATATTGTTTTCTTGATTGACATGTTTCTTTAATTAAAGCTAATGTTTCGTCGACACGTTCATCATCAATCCCAATAATAAATGTGCTGTTTCCCGCTTTTAAGAACCCACCTGTTGAGGATAATTTTGTAGCACGAATATTGGCATCAATAAATTCATTGGCTAATCGGTTACTATCTTTGTCTTGTACAATGGCTAAAATAATCTTCATGGTCTACACCTTCCTATAATTAAAAGTTTTCTGGATAACGTTCAATAATCGCCTGATACGTTGCTTCTACGACAAGTTCTAAACTCATCCGTGCATCAATCTTTTTGATACGTTGTGGATTTTCTTCTGCTAATTTCAAATATTCATGACGAACACGTTGATGAAATTCTAATCCTTCTGAATCTAAGCGATCAATTTGCTGTGTTCGATTTTCTTGAATCCGCCGTAAGCCAGTATCTGAGTCAACGTCTAAATAAATTGTAAAATCTGGTGAGACACCTTCTGTCGCAAACGCATTAATTGAAGCAATGGGGGCAATCCCAATTCTACGCCCAGCGCCTTGGTAGGCTAATGAGCTGTCAACAAAACGATCACATAGGACTAAATGACCTGCTTCCAAAGCTGGCAAGATTTTTTCCACTAAATGTTGACGACGAGCAGCTGCGTAAAGTAAAGCTTCTGTTCGCTCATCCATTCTGTCATTTCTTGGATCTAAAATAACTGTTCGAATCTTTTCGGCAATCGGTATGCCGCCTGGTTCTCTTGTAGTGACAATTTTTCGTTTTGACTCTTTAGCTAATCTTTCAGAAACTTCCTTCAAAACACTGGTTTTACCAGCGCCATCTGGACCTTCAAATGTGATAAAAATACCCTGCACGTGCGAAAACTCCAATCAATTTTTACTTGTATCTATTATACTTCATCTTGCTCTATCAGTCTAATTGAAATCCTTATGTCCTATTTAAAGTGATGCATCCGCTGAAAAAAAGAAACTGAAAAAGAAGTACGGAAAAGCTTGAACTGCGACATTTTCTCACAGAAACGACCTACTTCGATTTCAACTTCTTTTTCCAACGATGTTTCTTTTAAATTTCTCGACGTCCTTCGACTGCTTTTAGCAAGGTTATTTCGTCTGCATATTCAATATCGCTGCCGACAGACAAACCGTGTGCCAAACGAGTAACGGTGATTCCAGCTGGTTTAATGAGCCGTGATAAATACATCGCCGTCGCTTCTCCTTCAGTGGTAGCGTTGGTTGCTATAATGACCTCTTTCACTTCATCATCGTGCAATCGTTTGATCAAAGAGGCAATATTAATATCTTCTGGTCCTGTTCCTTCCATCGGTGAAAGCACCCCGTGAAGTACGTGATACAAGCCTTGATATTCACGCATTTTTTCCATTGCCATAACGTCTTTTGGTTCTTCCACTACTAAAATAATACTACGGTCACGATTTTTATCTTGGCAAATTTCACAAGGATCTTCTTCAGTAATATTTCCGCAAATACTACAGAAATGGAGATCTCTCTTGACACTAATTAGCGCTTTTGCAAAAGCATTAGCATCTTCTTCTTTCATATCAATTGTATAAAAAGCAAGCCGTGTCGCTGTTTTTTGACCAATTCCTGGTAATTTCATATAACTTTCAATCAATTTTGCAATCGGTTCTGGATAATTCATGAGGCTTCTACAGTCCTTTCTTAGCAAGGCGTTTCTGTTATTACTGAGCGAGTTACAACAGATTTTGCGTCACTGAATATCTTATCACGCCCTGTCAAAAAAGCAACTGACAATTACTGCTTTCTAATACAAAAACAAGTCGTTAGTTACGAGCACTAAACGACTTGTTTTTGTATTAACCAATCCAGGTTTCGTGTGTATAGGCCATTTCCCAAAAAGCGTATTCCATCTCACTGCTGATAACAAAAGCGGTGATCATAGCTGCTTGTTCTTGTGGTGAACTTTCTTCATATAATTGGTCTAACAGTTGGCGTTCCTCTTGGACGTGTTGGTACGCTTCCTCCCCAGCATAGGTTTCGATCCAACGTTGGTACAGTGGCTCTGGTGAGTGTTGTTTTACTAACTGTGCACCAATTTCTTGATAGAGCCAAGAACAAGGCAACATACTTGCTGCGGCCGTCTTAGGCGTTCCTTCAATAAGTTGGCGATACATATGAGAAACATAGTGATAAGCGGTTGGTGCAATCGGTGTCGCTGCAACTTCTTCTTCTGTAATCGCTAGTTCTTCAAAAAAAGTGTCACGAATAGCTAATTCGCCCAACGCGAGATTTTCCGCATTTGTTAAGAGTAATTTTTTCAATCGAGGTTGTTGCGTTTGTGCCGCAATCAAGCGATAAAGTTGACTAAAATGTTTTAAATAGTAATGATCTTGAATTAAATAGTAGCGAAAAATCGTTGGACTCAAGGTTCCTTCATGTAACTCTGTGATAAAAGGATGCTGAAAACTTCCTTGCCAAGAAGCTTGCGCTTGATCTTTGGCTTGTTCTGTAAATGTCATAGGTTTCTCCTTTACGTTAGAAAAATAAACAAATTTGTAAAAATGATGATCAAAATAGCAAGCCCCAGACTGACTTTTGCTGACACAAAATGCTCTTTTCGACTTCTGGTGGCTCCTTCTTCATAGCCATGGGCAGACATTGCTTCCGTATATTTATCTCGCCAAGAAACAGCAACGAGCAGTGTTTTAACATAAAGCATCGGCGACCAAAAATGAAACGTTTTGCCACGGAGTAGGCTCGCTTCTTTTAAATCATTAATTTCTCTTTTCACTTCCGGTAAGGCGTGAACCACCACTAAAATTCCATAAACAAAGTTTGGTGCTAGCCCCTTTTGTTCCAATAACAACAATAATTCTTCAAAATCAACGCCTACAGCAAAAGCTAGTCCTAAACCGGCAAAGGCATACGTTCGACTAAACAAAAGCCAGGCTTGTTGACTACTCGTACCATGCAAATAAATAGACCAAAACGTCCCGATTGCTGGTAAAAGTGGCAAGAAAAATAACCAAAGCAGTAAGCGGGATTTTCGCTGGCCTATTAAAAAAATGACACAACCCATAAAAACCGCCAAATTTGCCAAAATTGACTGAGAAAAAGATAATTCAAAGGTCAAAATAAGAATCAAAGAAGCATAAATTGCTGCATTTGTTTGCTTTATTTGCATGTGGTTCCCTCCTGCCAGATAATCAGTTGTTGCTGCAGCAATTCTATTCTGTAATTGCTCACGCCAGAGAGAGGTTCTAGCCGATGCGTGACGATTAGAAAATCTTGTTGCGCACTTTTTTCTTTGATCCATTCAACAAAATAATTGCATGCTCGCTCATCTAATCCAGCAAAAGGTTCATCTAAAAGTAAACAGTCCAAATCTAAGCTCAGCAAACTAATTAATTGCACCATCTTTTTTTGCCCTTCACTTAGTTGAAAAACACTGTGCTCTAGTTTTTCTTTTAAACCTAAAAAAGTTAAGGCTTCCTCTTGTTTTCTTCTTTTTTCTGCTGTCATGTTCTGACCAAACAAAAGCTCTTCTCGTAAAGTCAACGTGACAAACTGACGATTGGCTTGTTGCACCGCTAATGTCATGTGTTGATACAATTTTTTTGAAGCCCGCAAGCGGCGGCCTGCCAAGAACATTTTCCCTTGATATTTTTGTCTCTGAACGATGGCTTTTAATAAGGTGGATTTTCCCGCCCCATTTGGCCCCGTCAACGTGGTAATTCCTTTAAACAAAAGCGCTTCTTTTTCTTCAAGTAGCACTCGTTTTCCCTGAGACAAACGAAAATTTTTCAATTGGAGCATTGGTTGTTTTACCACAGAAGTTGTAAGCTGAAATGTCTGCGGTTTTGTTTTGATAAACGTCAACGGTTGTTTTTCAAACTGGCCGTTTTTCAACGTGACGACTTGGTCCACAACATCAGCGTAATCGTTGAAATCGTGGTCGCACACCAAAATCGTTTTGCCTGCTTGATGGAGTCTTGCTAAAATTTGAATAAATTGTTTTCGAGAGGTTGGATCAATACTTGCAAAAGGTTCATCTAATAAAAGAATATCTGGGTTCATTGCTAGCAGAACTGTCAACGCCGCTTTTTGTTTTTCACCACCAGATAACGTCGCTAATTCTCGTGTGAATAAGGTTTGAGTCTGAACAAGTTGAAGCGCTGTTTGGATTTTTCGGTTCATTTCTTCAGGCGAGATTCCTAAATTTTCTAAAGCAAAAATCAGTTCTCGTTCCAAGGTTTTCATTGTAAATTGTTGACTGGGGTTTTGAAACAGCATGCCAATTTTTTGCGTCTTTTCACGAGTTGATAATTGTCGGCGTTCCATTCCTTCAATCAAAATTTCTCCTTGGTAATCAAGCGGAGCAAATCCGGCAATCAATCGTAAGAGCGTTGATTTTCCACTACCACTATCGCCAATTAATAAGGAAAACGTTCCTTGAGGAATTGCTAAATTTGTCTTTTCAAACAAGGGTTGTTCTCGTGAAAAGGACACAGCTTTTAATTGGATACTATTCATTTTGCCTTCACAGCTAACCCTTGCGCAGACTGATACATTCGTAAAATAACCTTCGTTAAGAAAATACCAAAGAAACAAATAGAAACGAATCGAACGCTAATTAAAGCAATGTTCATCCCCAGACCGTAATTGCCATAACCAAACTTAAAGTATTCATACACATAACTAAAAATAGTCGTCCCAATCGCACTATAAAATAACGTTAGTGTATCGTACCGTTTGTAGCGTGTCACAAAAAAGCCACTTTCACTACCTAGGCCTTGAATCACACCAGAAATTAATACACTAGGTCCGAAATACGAACCATAAAGCATTTCTGCCAAAGCGGCTAAAACTTCCGCCAAAACAGCACTTCCCGCTCGTGGAATCAGCATCGCTGCAATTGGTGCCACCATGGTCCACATTCCAAATAAAAGCTCATTGGCAAATGGACTCAGGCCTAATGGTAACAGCGCAGCATTCAATAACGCATAGAGGAACCCTGCCCCCATAAAAACACCGCCAAACAAAAAGGCTAAAAAAGCGAGTAAGACGACTTGTTGCAATGACCATTTTTTCAATAAAAAAACTCCTTTCTCTTAACAAAAAGCAAAAGGAGTGACTTAAATAAACCCTGATAAAAGAAAACACACTCATCCTAGGACAGAATGAGTGCGTGAAAAATCAAAGTAAATCGGCATTTCCCTGCGACAGTACTAACTGCATCAGGTTCAATGGGTATCATCTCAGCCATAACAGCACCCCAAATGTTTTTTATTAAAATGTACTTTTACTATAGCATAGAATAACTATAAAAACTAGTCTTGGCACTTTTTTTCTTTCATCAAAAGCTGAAGAAATCAAACAATTTTGTAAGATAACTGTTAGGCAAATAAATGGTTGGTTTTTCTGGACTTTGTTATATTGTTCTTTATGAAAGAGAGGCGTTTATACTATGGGTAAAACATTAACTGGCTTTCATTTGAAAGTCATTGGGGTTATTTCAATGGTCTTTGACCATCTATTGCAATTTTTTAGTTTTTTAGGTGTGCCTGGTTGGTTCGGATGGATTGGACGAATTGCTGCACCTATTTTCTTATTTGAAAGTTCTGAAGGCTTCATTCACACAAGCAATCGGCGAAAATACATGTTCCGGTTATTGTTAGGCTTCTGGATTATGGGGATTCTGAACGGCATTTTAAATGCGTATTTTTCAACAGGTGGCTTAATTATCAATAATATTTTTGGGACGTTATTTTTAGGTACGGTCTACATGCAGTCTATGGACTATTTTAAACAAAAACAAATTGGTAAAGGGCTTCTTTGGTTTATTGTGCCTTTATTAATCAGTGCTCTACCTCTCGTTGTTTTTAGTTCTCCAGACATATTAAGCAACCCTGCTATCTTAATTGGTTTCCAACTTTTCAATCTGATTGTGCCATCACTAATGATGACAGAAGGTGGGTTTTTATTTGTTCTCTTGGCCGTGGCTTTTTATTTATTCCATGGCAAAAAGTGGTTACAAATTTCAGCAATTGGCGTTGTTGCGTTGATTTCAGCAGCCAGCTATAATTTCCAAGAACTATTCGGGGTGAACCACCAATGGATGATGATTTTAGCAGCGATTCCAATTGTTCTTTATAATGGTGAAAAAGGCCGTGGCATGCGGAATTTCTTTTATATTTTCTATCCAGCTCACATTGCTATTTTTGCAATTATTAGTTTCTTCATGCAACGTTAATTATTTTCTGCTTGACGATTGCCTAAAAACTGTTTACAATGCAACATGTAAACAAATCGTACAGATAACACGCAAGTTGCGTGTCGAGAGAGAGGCGGTTTCTATTCTTATAGAAACTGCTTCTATTTTTTTACGAAAAAATGAAAACTATAGAGGTGATTAAATGGAACAAAAAAACGTACGATTATTCCCTGCCGTTTTAGCGACAGGAATTATGTCTTTTGCTGGCGTATTAATTGAAACAGCAATGAATGTAACCTTTCCGACATTAACAAAGGAATTTGGTGTTTCCACCGGTACCGTGCAGTGGGTGACAACGATTTATTTATTAGTTATTTCTATCATGGTGCCCTTATCCAATTATTTATTAAAAACCTATTCGTTAAGACGCTTATTTATTGTTGCGAATCTTTTCTTTTTGATTGGTTTAGCGATTGATGTCTATTCGCCATCTTTCAGTATCTTGTTATTAGGCCGACTCTTCCAAGGGGCTAGCACTGGGATTGCTTTGCCACTGATGTTTCATATTATTTTGAACTTTACCCCGCTGGAAAAACGGGGAACGATGATGGGGGTAGGCACATTGACCACTTCAATTGCTCCAGCCATTGGTCCAACGTATGGTGGAATTTTAACATCTTCCCTATCTTGGCACGCCATCTTTTTATTCTTAATTCCTGTTTTACTGCTTTCTTTGTTTATGGGATTATCTGCTATTCCAGAAATACCTGTTAAAAAAACCACCACTCTTGATTTGGTTAGTTTAATTGGTATTGCCCTGTTATTTAGTGGTTTGTTGATGTTTTTAAGTAAAATTGGTACATTGTTTGGCTGGCTTTCACTTCTGGCAGCCGTTATTGGCTTTGTTATTTTTTATAAACGAGCAACGACCGCTGAACAGCCACTAGTACGTTTGACAATTTTAAAAAATCCCGCCTTTGTTTTATTTTTATGTGGCTTTTTAGTTTGTCAATTCTTATTGTTAGGTATTTCCTTTGTCTTACCAAACTTTGTTCAAATCGTCCTTGGAAAAAATGCGTTTGTAGCTGGGCTAGTCATGCTGCCAGGTGCTACAGTTGGGGCCATTTTGGCACCACTTTCTGGACGAGTGTTGGATCAATACGGCGCTAAAAAACCTATATTATTTGGCTTAAGTTTGGCGACAATCGGTTGGCTAGCTTTAACAATTTTACTAGAGATGCCTGTTTTATTAGGATTCGTCGCTGGACATGTTACCTATATGATTGGTCTAGGTTTTGCATACAGTAATATGATGACGACTGGTATGAGCTTGTTAGAGGAGAAAGATTTTGGCGACGGCAATACGTTATTTAATACACTTCAACAATTTTCTGGCGCTATTGCGACGGCCATTGTAGCGACGATTATTAATATCGCTCAAGACCACGCAGATAATTTTGCTCAGGGGACAACGATGGGCTCACTCATTTCTCTGATTTTCTTGCTAACCTTATTAGTGATTGTTTTGATTGCTTGCTGGAATTATTTCCGCAAAAAAGCTTAAAAAAAAGCAGCTGGTCAGTTCCATAGTGACCAGCTGCTTTTTTTAGTTTTCTAAAGATAGTTGTTTTTTTATGCTTCTTGCTTCCGAATATAAAGTACGAACAAGACAGCAATTAGCACGATAAAACCACCAAAAATCGGTGTATATGTTACTGATAAATGATCTGTGACCATCCCACCTGTCATTGAGCCAACGGTAATCCCAATATTAAAGGCTGCAATATTAAAAGCTGAGGCCAAAGTGATATCTTCTGGAACATACTTTTCCGCTAATTCTACAACATATAGTTGTAAACCAGGTACATTCATAAAGGCAAATAGACCCAACATCAAACTTCCTAATAAGCCTAGAAGACTGTTATCCATTAAAACAGTAATGAATAAAAAGACTAAGGACAGAATTAATAAGCTAAACATTTTTACTAACGAATCTAAAGGTTTTTTATTTGCCCAGTGACCACCTACTGTATTGCCAATTGCGACCATTACGCCATAAACAACTAAAATAATCACTACCGCATTGGCTGAAAAGCCTAAATTTTCCAATAACGGTGACAAGTACGTATATGCAGCAAACGTTCCACCATAACCAAAAGCAGTAATTAGAAAAGAGAAAACGAGGGGTTTGTTCGTAAAAATCCGCGTGATTCCTTTTAAGTCAACCTTCCCTGGTATCGGTAAATTTTTGGGAACTAAAAAATAACTAGCAATCAGTCCCACCAAGCCAATACTGGCTATAAAAAGAAAGGACATATGCCAAGCTGTTTGTTGCCCAATAAACGTCCCTAAAGGTACGCCAGTCACTGTTGCAACCGTTAACCCCGTAAACATAATAGCAATGGCACTGGCTCGACGTGATGGCGGCACAACATCTGCGGCGATGACAGTCGAAACAGACATGAAAATGCCATGCGCCAATGCAGAAAGTATCCGCCCTACTAATAAAATAATAAACGTTGGCGCAAACGCAGCAATTAAATTCCCACTAATGAAAAGAAGCATAATCCCCAGCATTAATGAGCGACGATTCCATTTTCCTGTCAAAATTGTTAATAACGGCGCCCCAATCGTCACACCTAAAGCGTACAAAGAAACAGTCAAACCTGCTTGGGAAAGACTAATATGAAAACTTTTAACAATCATTGGTAATAAACCCACACTAATAAATTCTGTTGAACCGATTGCGAAAGCATTGATAGCTAATGCAAAGAGCGTTAAATTTGGTGAAATTTTCTTTTCCATTCTCTTCCTCCTAAAAAACATTTGAATTTCAACAAAAATTACTATATACTAAGATTGAAATTTTGATAAGTACCTACTTTTTTGTATCATAGGTACCTTTTAGTAACTTTTGTTTATTATCAACCTATTAAGGAGGAATGTTTTTTGGAAACTCGTACATATGCGATTGGTGTCGAAGCAACGATGGATGTTATTGGCGGTAAATGGAAACCAATTATTCTGTGTAATTTACGGCACGGCGCCATGCGCCCCAGCGATTTAAAACGCGGTATTACTGGCATTAGTCAAAAAATGCTGACACAACAATTACGGGAACTCGAAGAAGACAACATTATCGAGCGGAAAGTTTACAACCAAGTTCCACCAAAAGTCGAATATTATTTAAGCGATTATGGTCAAAGCCTCTCTGCTGTCTTAGATAACTTATGTAATTGGGGAGAATCCCACGTGGCTCATTTGCAAGAACAAGGCCAAGAAATTTATTTAAAATGTGAAGATTAGTGAACAAAACGTTTATAAACTATATCAAAAAAGAGCTTTAAGCTATTTAAGAGCCTGGGGAAAAATCTAAAATGATTTTTCCCCAGGCTCTTCTTATGCTTTAATAACTTGAATATCTTGCGTTAATTGGGCCCAATGATTAGTAGGTCCGTGACCATGTCCAACAGAAATTGCTTGGCTAATGGCCCCTTGTATAAACTGTTTGCCAATCACAATCGCCGCTTCTAACGGCGTACCTTTTGCTAATTCGGCTGCGATACACGCTGAAAAAGTATCTCCTGTTCCATGAGTATTTTTCGTTACAATTCGTGGTGCACTTAGCCAAAAGCTCGAACCGTCTTCCATTAACACATAATCAGCCGCTTGTTGATTTGTGCTATGTCCGCCTTTCATAATAATATTTTTTGTGCCCAATTGCTGTAATTTTTTTGCTGCGGTCTGCATTTCTTGTTCTGTCTTGATGGTCGTCTCTAGTAAAACTTCCGCTTCTGGTAAATTAGGTGTCACGACCGTTGCTAATGGCAACAGTTGCTCTTTAATTGTTTGAACTGCCTCGGCTTCTAACAAATGATGTCCACCTTTAGCCACCATTACAGGATCGACAATCAACGGACCAAAATCAACTTTCTGCAAATTGCGAACAACAGCTTCGACACGCTCACTATCTGCTAACATCCCCGTTTTCGCTGCCCCAATTTTAAAATCAGCCGCCAGTGATTGAAATTGTGCATCAATAAATGAACTAGGAATCGGTAAGCTATCTTGCACGCCATACGTATTTTGTGCCGTCAATGCAATGACAATATTTAAGCCAAATGCCTGCCGTGCTTGAAATGTTTTTAAATCTGCTTGCATGCCAGCTCCCCCACCAGAATCAGAACCAGCAATCGTGACTACTTGTGGGGTCAAATTATATTCGGTCATTTTCTCGCCTCCAACATTCGCTCCGTTACACGCATCAACCCTTGAACTTTCTCGGTTATCTGTTCAGCCAGCATAATTTCACTGACCAGTGAAACACCAGCCACTCCCGTTCCCATAAGTTGTTCTATATTTTCTTCTTTGATTCCACCAATCGCTACAACAGGAATCGTGACTGCTGCGGCAATTTCAGAAAGTGTCTGCAAAGAAGTTAACGGACTGTCCTTAGTCGTTGTGGGGAAAATTGCGCCCACGCCTAAATAATCGGCGCCCTCGTTTTCCGCTTCAACTCCTCGTGCCACCGTTTTGGCTGAAACACCTACGATTTTTGTGGACCCAACCAGTTTTCGCACAAGAGCAACCGGTAATTCATCATCCCCTATATGCACACCTGCCGCATCCACTGCCAAGCAAATATCGACACGATCATTAATAATCAACGGAATCTGATACGCATCTGTTACCGCTTTAACTTTCACTGCTAATTCGTAAAAGCGCCGTGTTGACACTTCCTTTTCACGCAGTTGGACCAATGTCACTCCACTGCGACAAGCAGTTTCAATTCGTTTTAAAAATTCAGTATCACTAAAATCATACCGGCCTGTCACCAAATAAACTTTCAATTGCTCTCTCATAGCACTCGTCCTTTCACCGCCTCAAACCAATCCTTCTCCTTCATTAAAAGAGATAACTGATTTAACGTATTTTGGCGAAAATCGGCCAGCCCTTGGCTCTTAGTCTTGGCTTTTTCTCCGCAAAGATTAAAATAGCTCACTGCGGCTACTGCCGCAGTCATTGGCGCGTTGCCTTCACCTAATAAAGCGGCAACTAACGCGCCGACTAAATCGCCCGTGCCAGTGAAACAATCCAACTCAGGAACGCCATTTTGTAAGACAATCACTTGCTCTTGACTAACCAAAACATCTTGAATCCCTGTTGCTAAAAATACCGTCTGGGGAAACTTTTGCGTTTGTTCACGTAAAGCCTGAATCAGTTCCTCAATTGCTTCTTCACTTTGATCCAAAGGGCTGCCATCTACTCCTCGACCATGACTCACCAACTGGCAAAAAGTCCGCATTTCTGAAAGATTCCCTTTCACAACGGTTGGCTGATTGTGCACCAGCTTTTCCCCGACTTCATTGCGAATATCACTAGCGCCATAACCAACTAAATCGACTACGGTCGGTTTATTCACTTGCCGAGCATAATCACTAGCTGCTAACAAGCTCTGCTCTCGTTCTTGTGATAAATGGCCTAAATTCAAAACCAAGGCACTGGTTTGCTGAAACAACTGCGGAAATTCCCGGGGATCATCTGCCATAATAGGCTTAGCATCAATATAAAGTAATGCATTCGCCATAGACTCACACGTAATTTCATTCGTAATGCACTGAATTAATGGTGCCGTTGTCAGTGGAAAAATCGTTTCAAACTTAACGCTTGTTTTCATAAAAGTACCCTCCCAAAAATAATTCCTGTGTTTGTTTAAATACCCGAGTTTCTTTCAGTTTTACTAAGACAAGCCAAGCAATCACTGAACCAATCAGTGTGGCACCAATAAATCGTGGTGTATAAATGAACCAATAAAAATTCTGCTTACTGCCAGTAAACCAAACCATTACAGGATAGGACAATAACGAGCCAATGATGCCTGTCCCAAAAATTTCTCCTAGCATCGACCAGCCTAATTTTTGTCCCCATTGATAAAATAAACCAGCAAAAAACGCGCCAAAGACGGCACCTGTTAACGCTAATGGCGGAATACCTAAGAACGTCATACGGATTAAGCCGCAGACAAGTGCCATGAGCGTTCCGTAAAGAGGACCTAATAAAACTCCGGCAATAATGTTCATGACACTGGACATAGGGGCCATTCCCTCAATTCTCATTAACGGCGATAATACGACGTCCATCGCAATCATTAAAGCTAGTAACGTAACTCTGTGGATTCGATTTTTTTCCACGTAAAAAAACTCCTTTCTGCGAGAAGCAAAAGGAGGCGCGACTGAAAAAGACAGAAAAACCCAACCACAAATAAACGTAGTTGGGTGCAATAATCGGTCAAAATTTCAAGACATTTCCCTGCGCCAGTCCTAACTGTTTCAGGTTCCATGGGTATAATCTCAGCTAATAGCACCCCAAATGTTTCTCTTCAATTGGCTTTAGTATAGCATAGTTTTTTGGAAGCGACTACTAAAATTGCCAAAGAGTTTTCCCACAAAAACAGAAAAAACGTCATGCCCAAAAAGTTCGATTTTTTGGGCATGACGTTTTTCATACTTTCGTTTGTCTTATTTTTTAGAATCCTGGCATTCCTTTGGTGTATTTACCTAAAGTTGCTTCGGTTTCTTTTTCAATTTTTACTAACGCGTCGTTGACAGCCATAATGACTAAATCTTGTAACATATCAACGTCTTCAGGATCAACCACGTCTTCTTTAATGGTCAAATCTTTCATTGTGCGATCACCAGTAAATGTCGCTGTCACAAGTTGATTGGTGGCTTCACCGATAAATTCTTTTTCATTTAGCGCTTCCTGCGCTTTGGCCATTTCTTTTTGCATTTTTTGTACTTGTTTCATCATGCCTTGCATGTTGCCCATTCCTCGCATCATAATTCCTCGACTCCTTCGTATTAATCATCTAGTACTTCGACAAGCTCTTCACCAAACATAGCGATTGCTTCATCTACTACTGGATTTTCTTGTGAATGTTCATTTGTTACAGGCGGTTCGTCCGCTAGACGAGCCATTTCATTTTCAGGTTCAGAATGATTCAAACTGCCCTGATTTTGGTTAATAAAACTTTGTCTTAGTTTTGGCCAGCTTTCTCTAGTAATACAGACCATCTCTGGTGTATAGTCCATCAAACGGCTTAAATTATTATTGAAAGCTAACTGCATCTCTTCATCGTCTGTTGCACGAGCACAAACAATCTCATAGTCAAATGCCACCACGATGCCCTTAGGACTCGCTGCGACAGGTTCACTAGCCTTTAGCATCGCTCGTTGAGTCACAGATAATGTTTGCAGTAAGTCTTCCCAGACATTTTTCACATTCATTAAATGTGTTCTAGTCGCTTCGTTTAAGACTTGATATACCCGTTCTGTGGGTACACGGAACGAACTTTTTGGCGCTTGTGGTCGTGCTTGTTGACGTGGCGCATCTGCTTCTTTGGCAGCTACACCGTGTTTCTTTAATTCAGCCAGTTCTTTCTTCAGTTGCCCGATTTGATTTTGTAAATCTGCTAATTCTGGATTTCCCTCTGCACTACCATCTTGATTAGCTGTTTCTGGCGTGTTGTGTTTATTGGGTTGCACCGTTTTAGCTAATTTGACAGTGGCTACTTCCAGATAGATATTCGCATTGTTGGTAAAGCGGATCTCATTTTGTGTGTCACTTAAAATTTGGATTAGTTGGTAGATTTTTTCAGCAGGTGTTTGTGTAGCTAGTTCCTTAAATGCTTCTGTCAAAGTTCCTGCTTTTTCTGCTAATAACTTCGGTGCTTGCTGATACATCAGCAAATCTCGACAATATAATAACAAATCTTCTAAGAAACGGCGCGCTTCTTTGCCTTCGCCTAAAATACTTTCCAAGCCTTCTAATGCTCGTTCAACATCACCGGCGACACAACACTGAATATAATGATCCATCATTTCATAGGTTAGGCTGCCTGTCACTTGCATTGCATCTTCCAGTGTTACTTTTTCATCACTAAATGAAATCGTTTGATCCAAGATACTCAAGGCATCTCGCATCCCACCTTCCGCAGCACGCCCAATCACATAAAGGGCTTGTTCCTCATAATCGAGAGCCATTTCCTGCATGATATGGGCCATATGATCGACGATATCTTGCGTACTAATTCGCTTAAAATCAAAGCGTTGCGTCCGTGAGATAATCGTTAACGGAATCTTGTGTGGTTCAGTCGTTGCTAAGATAAAAATAACATTTTGTGGCGGTTCTTCCAAGGTTTTTAAAAGTGCATTGAACGCGCCTGTTGATAGCATATGAACTTCATCAATAATATAAACTTTGTACTCGGCTTGTGTCGGTGCATACTTTGCTTTATCACGAATATCACGGATTTCTTCCACGCCATTATTACTCGCCGCATCAATTTCAATGACATCATTTAAACGACCTTCCGTAATGGCTACACAGGTTTCACAAACATTACAAGGTTCACCATCTTGACTATGTTTACAGTTAATCGCTTTAGCGAAAATTTTTGCGGCACTGGTTTTACCTGTACCACGAGGGCCAGTAAATAAATAGGCATGAGATGTTTTCTTTTGCACTATCGCATTTTTCAGTGTCTGAGTAATTGCTTTTTGTCCTACTACGTCATCGAAACGTTGTGAACGCCAGACCCGATAAAGTGCTTGATAAGCCATTTTTTACCCTCCCTTATTTTTCATTCTTATCTATTATACGTGATTTTTAGTCATTCGGCATCTTTTTTCTTTTAATGAGTCACTGGCGCAACCATTGCTAAAAAAGCCGCTTTTCCTTCACTTGTTTCTGCAAACGCACTGGCTTCTTTTAATCGCTGTTGATACGCTGAAGCGACAGTTTCAAGTGCCTGCGTTTTCTGATTGCTCCAAGTCGTTAAACCTTGGACTTCTGCTAACGTTAACGAAGGCTTTGCTTGAGGTCGACTAAAAATTAAGTCCATGACATATAAAAGTTCTTTTCGTCGGGCAACGATTTGTATCTCATCCGTTGGCAGTTTCAGCGTTTGCCATTGCTCAAAAATATCATTTGCGGCTTGGGCAACTTCTGACGCATTCGGTCCCTCTAGGCGAAATGTTGCAACTGGCCAATTCACCATTCCTGCGTTGATTAAAGGATAGTTAGCTAACTCAACATATTCTGAAATGCTCGCTTCGGCTAATGGAAATTGTTGCAAACCCGTTTGATAATAGACATGCTCATTTTGTTCAAAGACAGCATCAATCCCAGCAAAATAATGAGGAAAGACCTCAACAATTTTCAACAATTGCTGAAAAGTCTTAACTGAACGTTTCGCTGCCTGATGTTTTTCAAACGCAATCACACCTTGTTGCTGATATTGTGCCTGTTTTACAAAGGAAAACCCCCAGCTTTCGCCATCTAAGTTCATTCGAATCACTCGATGGTTCGTAGTCGCAGGAAATTGCTGACTTCCCTGGTAGCCTTCTGTTGCCATGCACCATTCACAGCGGGGATAGTTTTGTGCAGAGAGCGTTGCTTTTGGCGCCTCACTGTGGACCTTATTTGCTAAAAAATCACCATAGACTGTTGAAAAAACAACAGGTTTTTCCTGTTCAATGACCGTACCGTTTTTTTGACAAAGTTGGTAAAAATACTCGGTAGCCTCTTGTGGCTCTTTAGCATAATGTTGTGCAAAAAAAGCATTAACCACAGAAGGTGGCGGTGTTAACAAATCCATCAATTGCACCATGAACTGTTCTTTTTGTTGCTCTGTTTTTACAAGTTGGTTGGCACTCGCAATTTGACACAATTGTTCCGCCAAATCAGCGGCGGGTGTTGCCACAGGCCGTATGTCTACTTCGCCTAATTCTTGTTCACCAATCATTGATAATAAACGGTTCTGAAGATATAAGCGATCCAATTCCATCCAACCACCTGCTTGAATAGCAAGTGTGGTAAAATCGGCAATCATTTGACTCGTGGTCATCGATTCATTCCTCCTATTACTTTTCTTGATATCCATGTGGATGAGCTTGGTGCCATTGCCAAGCGGTGGCGATAATGTCCTTGACCTCAGTTACTTCTGGTTGCCAGCCTAAAACTCGTTTGGCTTTTTCACTAGAAGCAATTAATGTACTAGGATCCCCTGCTCGGCGTGGCGCGATTGTCGCAGGGATTTCTTGACCTGTTACTTCGCGAGCAGCATCTAACATTTCTTTAACAGAATAGCCGTTGTTGCTACCCAGGTTAAAGACGTCACTTTCGCCGCCATTTTTCAAGTATTCTAAAGCCAAAATATGTGCTGCAATCAAGTCTTCAATATAAACATAATCTCGAATGCACGTGCCATCTGGTGTATCATAATCATCCCCAAAAATACTTAGCTCTGCTCGTTGGCCTAATGCCACTTGTAAAATAATTGGCACAATATGCGTTTCTGGCGTGTGATCCTCACCAATTGAGGCATCTTTTTTTGCTCCCGCAACATTAAAATAACGCAAAGCAACATATTTCATTCCATAAGCGTTGTCGCACCATTTCATGATTTTTTCCATCATTAATTTACTTTCCCCATACGGGTTTTTAGGATTCGTTGGGGTTTCTTCTGTAATAGGCATTGCTTTTGGTTCGCCATAAGTGGCCGCTGTGGAAGAAAAAACAATGTGTTTCACTCCGAATTCTTGCATAACTTCCAAGGCAATTTGAGTGCCGTGAACATTGTTATTGAAATACATTAACGGTTGCTCCACGGATTCTCCTACTAAAGAATTGGCCGCAAAGTGCAACACCCCTTCAATTGATTCCTTTTCAAAGACACTACATAAAAAAGCTTTATCACGAATATCGCCTTCATAGAAAGTCGCTTGTTCATGAACTGCTGAACGATGCCCCGTTAATAAATTATCAACAACCACAACGGCATATCCTTTTGAAATTAATTGATCAACGGCATGTGAGCCGATGTAGCCTGCGCCACCTAATACTAAAATAGACATAAATACGCTCCTTTTACTCCCTAATTTCTTTTTCTATTGTACCATTAAATAAGGTTTACTTCTGAATTATTTCATTTTGTAAACAGGATTTAATTTGGCCATTTCTCCTTATTCATTTTTCCTATAAAAATACAGAAAAGACTTGGTAAATTTTAACAAATCTCTAAATTAGTCGTAGAGTTTATGAAAAATCATTGTAACTATTGGATTTTTTTGCTTTTTTCCGTCATAATAGAAACAAATACAATTTGAAAGAAGGAATGAACGATGAAAAAATTTGTATCAGGTATGTTAGTCGGTACTGCTATCACAGTTGCTGCTTTAGCCGGTGTGGCTACAACTATTAAAAAAACAGTCATTGATCCAATTGAAGAAAAAGAAGATATGATTGAAGAAAACCGTAAAAAAGCGATGCGTAAACGTATTGCACGTTAAAAAATAGCTGTGACGTTGAGATAAAAAATCTAACGCCAAGAAATCAACAGAAGCGCTTCTGGCTCTGTTGATTCTCTTAAGCATAACAAGTGGTCATCCATCGCTTTGATGGATGACCACTTGTTATGCTTTCTTTTTTACCAAAGGAGCTGACTATTTTTCTTAACTATTAAAAATAGTAGCAGCAATCCGATCCATATCGCGCATATTCCAAGGATCCACACCAGGACGAGCTGCAGCGGCTGTTAACCAATGAATACCTTCTGTTGGAATACCACAACTAAAAAGGCCTGTCGCCACCTGTCCATCTTTTGTGATGACTTGATTCGTGGCAGGCACAATCAAGAGTGCACCTGTTTTGACTATTTGACCATCGGCTAATGCTAGTTGATGGAGCGTAGCTAGCTTATCGGCTAACAACTGCCTCGTTAAAGGATTCAAACTTTTTTCATTATTGACTTTGGGAATGCGCGCTTCAATTAAAAAGTGACTATTATACCGATTTTCCGGAAACAAATTAGCATAAGTAATAAATTGACCCGCTTTCATTTCGACACGCATTTCTGGCCCCAGAATCGTGACTAATCCCAGTTCAACTAACGCCTGTAGCTCTTCTGTTCTTTCAACAGAAGGTCCCACTGACAAAAAGGTATTCAACGGGGTAAACCAATGCCACAACCACTTTTGACTCTCGTCATTCGTTAATAACCCTTCATCCAAAACAAAGCGAATCTGATCTCTTAAATCTTTTAAACTGTCTAAAGCAGTGGTCAAAGGACCGCTAAGATTGCCTTTCTCTGCTTCTTGAATATCCCATTTTAAATACTCTAGTAAAAACGAACGAAAACTTTCATGAGTGGTTTTCTTTGTTTCAGGATGTTCTAACGCTTGCCAATCAAACCAATCTTGTTTTTCAAAGTGGGCTAGGCTTTCCGGCGCTCCCTTGGTTTGAATAAACAGCTGTTGAAAGGCCTCTTTAGAAAGATGCGGATATTTTTCTTCGATTAAGCAAGTGTAATACACATATTCCACTTCTTTTTTTAAATACCCAAAAAACTCTGCGCCTGTAACCTGTCCTTTTTTACGACATTCAGCTAAATACGTTTCGGTTAAAAAAACAGGCTGATAGGCTTCCCCGTAGCCTTTTTGATTAATCCCTCGAGGATGAGAAGGAAAACCGCGACCAGAACCAGCAATAATAATAGGCTCTCTTCCAGAAGTTTCATAACGTAAGCGGCCATTTTGACGAGAAAAAACACCCCCGCGGCCAATCGTCAAGGCAGATAAATAGTCAAAAAATGCCAAACCTAAGCCTTTTAACACAACGGGTTGTTTTGCAGGTATATTGGCAAGTGCCAATAAAGCATCCGCCGCATTTTTAGGAGAAGAATAAAACAAACGATGCTCCTTGGCGTAGTCCGCCAGCTCTTGTTCAACAGTCGTTAATTCATTTTCTTGGTGACCCAAAGCTAAAATTACTTTGTCTGCCGTAAACTCAATGGATTGAGTATACACATAATAGTTATCCTCTCCTGCCCGCACAGCAGTTACTGGCTCTTTAAAAAACGTCAGCGATGTTTGTTCGTTACACCTCGTGGCTAAATACGTATAAAACCATTTTTGGTACATGCCATAAAAAGCCCTCGAGCAGTGATCATTCGGTCCAAGGCGATGACATTCTTTCAACAACTCAAGATAATTATAGGGTTGTTGCTGTTGAATGTACTGCGCAGCTTCTGTTTGGGTCCATTCATAGAGAGTGGGGCCCTTGACAATTGGTCCTTCGCCACTAAAAGATTCATCTGTAAATAAAGTGACTTGACTAATCACGGTGTTCATTAATAAATAATTAGGTTGCTCTGCTCGCCAAATTTTCCCACCTGGACCGTATGGATCAAACAACGTGAGCTGAACATTTATTTCCGTTTTACGAGCCCATTCAATGACTCGTTCTGCAGCTGATAAGCCTCTGGGTCCAGCACCTACAATTGCAATTTTCATCCAATCACCTACTCTATTTTTCTAATAATTCTTTTAAGACAACCGCTTGATTATGCACTGTATCTTTCGCCCCATAGACCAGCGTGACTACTGGCTGATTTTTTACAATCGTCTGTAACTGCTTAAACGCTGTGGCAGTTGGCTCATGTTTCAATTCTTCTTGGTATTTTTGTTTAAACTCGGGATATTTATTTACTTCATGATTAAACCATTTCCGTAGCTCTGTACTTGGGGCCACTTCTTTGAGCCATTCATCTAACTTTTCAGATTCCTTGGATTTTCCTCGTGGCCAAATACGGTCAACTAAAACACGGTAGCCATCTTGCTCTGTCGGTGCTTCATATGCTCGCTTGATTTGAATCATCTGCCTTCACCTCTTCTCTTTATTGTAGCTCAAAAAGTGAGGACTGACAAAAAGCAACATCTCTATTAAGCTTTCCTATACAAAAAGAGTTGGTCTCAATGAAGACCAACTCTTTTTGTTATTAACTATTTCTCTTTTTCACTTTCCCAGTCCAGCCATCATAGCCGCCTTTTAAAATATAAATATCAGTATAGCCATTTTTGCGTAATAAATTAGCTGCTCGGATACTTAAAGCTTTCTTCTGATCATAAAGATAAACAGGTTGATCCTTACGAAGAGAACCAATTGTTGTTTTTAACATGCTGTATGGCATGCTGCGCGCCCCTAAAATATGCCCAGCATCAAATGTATCTTTCTCACGAACATCAATCACTTGTGCTTTACGCATTGTTTCTTTAAATTCTTCTTCCGTCAGCATTTTTGCTGAACGTTTCACCATAATTTTCAAATATAATTCATTGAATACCATCGCTAGTACAATAACTAGCAAAATGCCATTGATTACCCATAAAATACTCATTCTAAAAAGCCCTCTCTATTTCTCTTTTGAAAATTGTAATGCTAGTGAAGCGGCACCAATGACGCCGGCCTCATTACCTAGCTCTGCTAATTTGATTTTTGTACTATTTCGAACTTGCGGGAAGGTAAATTCTTGGAAATATTTTTCGACACGACTACGTAAAAATTCTCCTGCTGCAGAAACACCTCCACCGATAACCACGCTATCTGGATTTAACGTGTTGCCTAAGTTTCCTGTGGCTAAGCCTAAATAGAAGCAAACACGATCCACAACCATTAAAGCAAAATGATCGCCTTTTTCGGCAAATTCAAAAACGTCTTTACTTGAAACATCCTGTCCATCATCAATCGCTTGTTTCAGTTCAGAGTCACCTGCAAACTCTTCTGATAAATGACGTGCAACACGAACGACACCAGTGGCACTAGAAACAGTTTCTAAACAGCCACGTTTCCCACAGGTACAGTCAAAGCCGTTAGGATCAACCGTCACATGCCCAACTTCACCAGCGCAGCCAGCAACACCGTGGAGCAATTCTCCCGCTGCAACAATGCCTCCGCCGACACCTGTTCCTAAAGTAATAAAAATCACGTCGGGATTGTTTTCCCCCGCGCCTTTCCAACGCTCACCTAAAGCGGCAACATTGGCATCATTATCTAAGGCAAACGGAATTCCTAAAGCAGATTCGATTTGTTCTTTGACAGGCTGTACAGTCGTCCAGTTTAAATTATAGGCACCTACAACAGTTCCTTTTTCAATGTCGACACTTCCTGGTGTTCCCATACCAATTCCCACAAAATCTTCTTTTTTCATATTATAAAGATCTATACGGTGACGAATACTTTCAATAATTGATGGCACAATATGCTTGCCATCTTCTAAAATATTCGTTTCAATACTCCATTTTTGTTGAACAACGCCATCGGTTGTTAAAATAGCAAATTTGATGGTCGTTCCACCTAAATCAATCCCAATAATCTTCTTATCCATTTAGTCGATTCCTTTCTGCTTCCCTCTAGATTCTTCTATTCGATGCTCTCTTTGCAAAATATGCCGGGCCTGTAAATACGTATCTCGGTCTACCAATTGACCTTCATACAATTTTTTTAATTCAATCATCATTAACTCAATATCATAAATCCGTGCACCGACATAAATATACATCCCAAACTGTTTAAAAAGTTGTTGTACATCATATAACGTTTCCATACGAAAACACTTCCTTATTATACAGGTAAACCGTATTTTTTAAAACCCAATAACAGACAAATTACGACAAGAAAAATAAAAATTAACGTGGCCATAATTCGCTCGTGCTTATTAAATGCTTCTTCACGATTTGGAACAGCAAAAGCCGTCGCTACTAATAGTCCACCAATTAGACCGCCAACATGACCCATCATATCTACAGAGCTACTAAACAAGTTAAATAACAAATTAATCACAATAAACATTGAATAGCGTTGCACCATATACATAATCGCTGGATTGTCTCTAAAATGGCGTCCTAAAATAACAAATGCGCCGAACAAACCAAAAAGCGCTGTACTAGCACCCGCTGAGACACTGTTGGGTGTCCCAAAGGCAAAACTGGCGATATTTCCAGCAATCCCACTCAATAAATAAATTCCCAAATAGCGCCAATGCCCATAAATTGCCTCAACCTGTGCGCCGATATAATAAAGAGTAACCATATTCAAAATAATATGCATAAATCCAATGTGAAGAAACATTGGCGTGATAAACCGCCAGTATTCATGATTTTGAGCTACCAGTGGACGAACCATTGCTCCCCAATTAACTAAGTTTAAAATATTTTCTGATCCTCCAGTTAATTCCAATCCAAGGAAAACAATGATTGAAATACCTAAAAGGGCATACGTAATGAACGGCTGATTTTTTAGCCGTTTCAATTTCATTTCTGTTTGATAATTCATTCCATTCCTCCTATTGTATAAATAATTGTTCGATTGGCTGATCAAACGCTTCTGGTTGCCATTGCTCATGGAGTTGTTCACTAAAAACTAAACTACATGCATGGCCCGAAAAATGTTCCAAATAACGATCATAAAAACCACCGCCGAAGCCTATTCGATAGCCAGCACGATTGAAAACAATCCCTGGCACAATCAATAAATCAATCGCTGTAGCTGTTATTTCTGCCGCTGTTAACGGAGGTTCTTCCACGCCAAATGCACTGGTATCATAAACCGTCTCTGGAAAGACTTGATAAAAGTGCATTTTGCCTCCTTTAAATGTTCGCGGCACCGCCACTTGCTTGCCCTCTTGCATGGCCCGTTCGAAAATTGGCTGTGTTGATAATTCTAGCGGTAACGACCGAATCATTCCGATTGTTTGTGCTTGTTGCCATTGCTGACTAGCAAACAACTGTTCATAGAGACTTGATTCTTTATGTTGTTTAATTTCTGGATGTTGTTTTAGCCATTCCAGGGCAGTTAAGCCCACTTTTCTCAACTTGTTTTTCTCCATGTACACCTTCAACCCCTTTTCTGTTAAGTTTATAGAAAGTGTTCTTAAAAAACAAGCTGATTCCCCTTTTCTCTTTGAAAAATCCCGTTATTTTTCTAACGTTTTTGACGCTTCTTTAAAAAAGTCAACAACCAAATCCATTGTTTCTCCTTTCACTAAATGCCGCTCACCGATTTCCGTTATAAATTGCGTATTTCTCGCATACGTTTTCCCAGACACTAATTGTTCAAAATCAGCCATGTCTTCATAGGGAATTTTTTCATCTTCCGTTCCATGCCAAAACAGCATCGGTCGTTCTTGTAGTCTTTCTGGCGTTTGTGATAAATCGTATTGATGCACCCAACTTAGCAACAGTGGCAAGTCTTTAGGTACAAAAATAGCAAATTCTTTCGCCCGTTGAATCACTCGCTGAATATAGCGCGCCGGATAGGGTGTTCCCATTAAGCAAGCAGCAGCTTGAATCTCAGGATGTTGGGTCATAAGAGCGCTAGTAGTAATACCGCCCATGGATACACCACCTACGCCAATCCAATTTTCTTTAATCAACCCTAATTTATGAAAATGATGGATAATTACTGGAAATTCAATTAAATTATATTGAATGCTACTCCAAAATGTAATCGAAGGAATCGTGGAAATAGGTCCTGTTTTTCTTTCTCCATGGTTCATGGCATCTGGTAAAATGACCCGAAACCCCTCGTGTGCTAATTTTCTTGCTTGTGTTAAAGATAATTCTTTAGCTGATTGCCAACCATGATAGTAAACAATTAAAGGTAATGCTTCGTTTTTTTGCTCTTCTGTTGTCACTTCTAATGCTGGAATTTTTGCTATGTAGCGATGTCTAATACTGATTTTCATTCATGATTCCTCCATTATAAAATATCTTCTCTTATTTTACCGTTTTTTGATAAAACCTGCTCTTTATATGATTTATCAAAAAAATCACAAAATATGCGAATTCGCATTTTCCTATTTTATTACTTTCCGTTATAATCATTTTATTAAATACAAAGGGGTGTTTTTATGGTTAAAATTGAGGAAAAAGGTAAAGTAACATTTGGACAAGCTTTTAAAGATTATTTTCGTGGATATGTTGATTTTAAAGGTCGGACCACACGTGCTGGTTATTGGTGGATGACATTGGTATTAAGCATTTTAGCACTTATTTTTTATATTGTCATTGTCGGCAAAGCCGTGTCAGCAATTTTAGCAGCTGAATATTTTGAAACCTATGATTTTGGAAACTTATTACCGTTAATGCTTTTTGCACTTGTTTTATGGTTAGCTTTATTATTACCAACGTGGGCAATGTGTGTACGTCGTTATCGTGATGCTGGGATGACAGGTTGGGGCGTGCTTGTTTTATATCTACTTTCTATTGCCTGTAGCTATACACAAGTTTTCTCTGTTATGTCAACACTGAAATATGATGTTCAAACAGATACTGTGATAACAGGTGGCAGTCCCGTCTTCTTATTTTTCACTCTTGTGATTAGTCTGTTTTTCTTCTTACTAACAGTCTTACCGACAGATAAACTAACAACAACTAGCCAAAATAGCGTCTTACGCTTCTTCTTCCGTTACAAAGAAGTGAAGTAAGGAAAAGTTTTAAGCCTTTCTTTTAAAAGAAGGGCTTTTTTCTTATTTTAAAATCTTTATGATAAAATAAGAACTAGTCTAGCTAAAAAAATGGAAGGAGAAAATATGGCTACTTTTAAACGGATTCTGAATCTAGAAAATTATATTTTTACTTTTTTTATTTTATTTGTCTTTTACGGCGCAATTAACTCTCCCTATTCGCTGGTAAAAATTCTTTGGGAAAAGCCTAAGCACTTGCTTGTTTTACTTCCTCTATTAATTATTCTATTGTTGATTATTTATAAAAACAAAAAATTTCTTTACACTAAGATTCAAGCGCTCTGGCACTTAATAAAAACCCATGATCGTGTGGTTATTATTGGTAGTTTGATCAGTTTATTTTTACTACAACTTTTACTCCTGACGCAGATTACTGTGCCGATTGGCTGGGATGTTTTTGACAACTTTCATAGTATTACCACTGAAAATAGGGATTATTCAAAAATCGTACTTTCTTTAAACCCCAATAACGAATTTTTCTTTTTCATGATGTATTACCTTAATAAATTTTTGCGTTTCATTGATGTAACAGGGAGCTGGAGCAATACTTGGTTTAGTTGGCAAGTGGTTAATTGCTTGTTTATTAATAGCAGTTTATTTCTCTTTTATCATGCCTCTAAGCGTGTCTTTAATCCATTAACGGCCTTCGTTGCTTACAGTTTATTTTTTCTTTCTTTCGGATTGTCTCCATGGTTACTCACGCCTTATACAGATACGGCCGTCTTATTGTTCATCAACCTAGTCTTTTTTGCATATAGCCTTTTTGACCAAGTTTCCCCTCCCTTCGTAAAATATTGTTTATTACTGTTTATTGGGATTGGCCTAGCTTGGTGTTTTTTAATGAAACCTTCGTCTATTATCTTTTTTATTGCATTTAGTTGTATCAAAGTGCTGCAACTTCTTTTAGTAAATCGGAACAAACAGTCTATCGTAAAATTAACCGTGGTTGCTCTCTTTTTACTGACTGGTTTCGCCAGCGCATATTATAGTTTTCAATTTTTTGTGGAAAAACAAACGATTACGGAAATCGATCAAGAACAAGCCAAACCTTGGACACTTTTTGTAATGATGGGTTTGACTGGAACTGGCGGTTACAATGATGCAGATACACAAGCAGTAAATCAGTTGCCTACACAAGAAGCCAAAAAAGCTTATACCATAAAAATGATTCAAGACCGTTTAAAAAATAAAGGATTCTTCGGTTATCTCCGTTTTCTGGCTCAAAAAAATCGTCATAATACTGCCAATGGTGATTTTGACTGGGGTTGGGATGGCGGTGATTTAATTCCAGAAACACCTTCTAAAAATCGTTGGCAAGAACACTTGCGGTCACTGTATTATCCGCAAAATCAAAAAAGTAACTATCTACGAATTTATATGCATTTTTTCTATTTACTCACATTACTAGGTCTATTGTTCAGTATCCCTCTAAAAGATTCAAAAAATAACTACGCGATTTTAAAATTAGCTTTCATTGGAGCTATTCTGTATTTATTGCTCTTTGAAGGCGGCCGCTCTCGCTATCTAATCCAGTTTATGCCGTTTTGGTACTTGTTATCAGCGAGTGGTTGGCTGGGGTTGAGAGAGATTCGAAGATACAAAAAAACAGTAAAATAGAAAAGAGGATTGAGTTAAAAATGAAAAAAAGTTTACTGGGGTTGATTGTTTTTTTATCCTTACTGACCCTTACTTCTTGCAGAAATAAAGTGACCACAAAAGAGCTAATGGCAAACGAGTGGGCCGTAAACTCCAACGTTGATGAAGTAGTAATGATTGTATCATTCAGCGAAGATACCGCTACTTTCAAAATCAATACAGATGAACACACATCAACTGCAAAAAATGAGTTGGAAAAAGCAGGCGAAGAATTAGGTAAACAAATTGCAAATAAAATAGAATACAAAGTCAAATACCATCTAAAAAACAATCAAATTCGTTGGGAAAATGAAGGAAAAGAAGTAGCTTACAAGATAAAAAAAGAAAAGCAAAATCTACTTTTCACTCCTACTAAGACAAACAATTCTGATAACCAAACAAAACTAGTTTTGAAACCTTACACAAAGAAAAGTATTGATTCTTCTACTCAAAAAGATAAAACGGAAGAAACCAGCTCTAATTATCAAAACGTCTCATCTGAAACAAACCAATCTACCTCTTCATCTACTACTAAAGAACCGCTACCACAAGTTAGCTTAGCTGATTTTATAGGCGGTTGGGGTATTCCTCAAAGTGATAACTTATTTTTTATAAATGCTGACGGAACACTCACTAGCATAACTCAATCGAATGTTCCTCTTCAAAATGTAAGTTTTTCTGTGGATGAGAATGGTAATCAAACAATGACGTTTCTTTTGAATAATACGCCCCGAACAGTAACGAAAAATAATGATGGTACTTTAACTGTTAATGGACAAATATACACTTATCTAGGTAATATTACGTTGGAACAATTAATTGAAAGAAATAATCAAACTCAACAAGTTTTTGAACAATCTGAACAGCAACCACCACAAAACTCTGATTCTAGTGAACAAATACAAAATTCTAAATCAGACCAACCTATATACGATACGGTACGAAGTGGTGAAGGTGGGCGACAGTTAGCCGAAAGAAATGGTTTAACCTTAGAAGAATTATTAGCATTAAATCCAGGCATTGAAACTTCTGTTTTTTATCCTGGTCAGTCATTACGAATTAAATAGAAATTTAGGTATACTAATAGATAATAGTCTATAAAAGTAGAACTGGACTATCTACCATTTACTTTGGGATACCAGTTGATGGCAATCAGTTTGACGAAGTGGAACTAGACCTTGTACCTACTGGCTCAGCAAAAATTGCGACATTTGATATAGCAGTTGGGCATTGATTAACAGCATGCATATAATTTGATAATATGAAATATAAACAAAAATGTCTAAGGAGCCTAACATTCTTTCAAGAAAGAATGTTAGGCTCCTTTTATTCAGACAATTTCAGCCACTCTTTGCGATTGCAATAGGACATAGTTTTTACAAAGACAAAATGATAAAGCAAACCGTAAGCTAGCCCCAACATATTTAACAAAATTCTTAAGTAAAGACTTGTTTCTAGCCCAAATATCATAGAAGCTGCCATGATAGCACCAACACAATTAAAAATCGTTTTACTTTTATAAGATGTGCATAAGCCTAAACAAAGTCCTCCTAAAATACCAAGTAGGTTCGTTGGTATATAAAATAACAAGATAGCCGATACTAGAGAACCAATAACGACCCCTATTATTCGTTCTTTTGCTCGTTCAGACAATTTAAACGTATTATACCCAGAAAATAATGACGAACTAGCAAATGTTGCCCACATAAAGCGGTCAATCTGAAGGTGCGTTCCTATAAAAAGTAATAAGCTAATGCCTAAAGCGTAATAACCAAACCAAATATTTCTTTGATTAAAAAAACCATTTTCTGTAACCATCTGTATAAAAGTAATCTCTTGATCCAATTTTTTATGTTTCACATGATAAACAAAAGCTAAAAGTAGATAAGCAAACACTAATACAAAGAAAGTTTGTTCTAATTGCTGAAACGATTGATAGTGAACCGTGCCAACTAAATATAAGTAGGAGAACGTATACAAGCCAGGATTACCCATTTTAGGGTTTTTACCAGTTAAGAAAAACAATGCCAGCAAGCAGATAAAATGAAGACCCCATTGTAAAAATGATACAGAAATCAGTGAAATTAGTGGACTAACACCTAGAATTGTTAACACGATTCCTAAACTAAGCAAGGCCTGTTTTTCCCTGTAGCCATATGAGACGAAACGGATACTCAACAGCAAACAAAATAATACAATTGAAAAAGGCGCTACAGCTTTTCCAAAGAAAAAAGTAATCGTCGACACCCATAAAATCGCAAACGAAACTAATAAAATATCTCTTATTAACAAGGCGCGCCAAAAATATCTCCGCTGTTTTTTAGTGTCCGCTTGATGAATTTTTTGTTTTAAAATAAATGGATCTAACTGCAATAATTGATAAAAAGTCACCTAAAATCATCTCCTAAAAATCGACTCTTCTCAATTCATTATTCCAACTTTTCCTTCTATGAAATCATAAGAAAAGTAGTTGTGACGAACATTTTACTACAACTTTTTTTCTGAATCAATACATGCTTTATTTCTTATTCCAATACCTCTCCCGATACGATTTGCTTACTTCATAAAAAATAAGCCTAGAAAAAATCAAAACGATTAATTCTAGACTCAAACTTAAATAACTGTTGAACAAAAGCTAGCGCTTTTTTACATAAACTTTTCCAACAGATCCATTTCTTTTTCTAATTCTTTTTCATCATACTTGTCATACTTACCAGCTTCTTGTGCAATTTTTTTAATCTCATGAATGGCTTTTTTTTCAACAATCCATCTCTTCATACTATGTTTTTTTGTATCCTCATCTAGCGAGCCCAACTCTTCTAAACTTGCATCCAATTTGTTCAAAACGTCAGCAATTTTTACTAATGCTTGCGCTTCTTTTTCTTCATAGTTTGACATAATAGACACCTCTTCTTAAGTATTTTTCTACTTTAAGTGTACGTCTCTGTCGTTTTATTTGCAACTAATAACTCAACTGCTTCTCAGTACGGAGGATAAGGGATTCGAACCCTTGCACGATGTTACTCGCCTAACGGTTTTCGAGACCGTCCCCTTCAGCCAAACTTGGGTAATCCTCCCTCTACATTCCATCTACAAATGAACATGTAATGAATCAAAAGATAAAAAGCCTAGACCCTTACACAACAAGGATTCTAGGCTCTATCTAACTAAATTATTTAGTTTCACGGTGTAATTTTTATGCAACACCATATTTAGACAGACTAGAACTCACAAGGGTTTGCGTAATATCATTTTAATTCAAATTAGCAAAATAGACTATAACAACAAGATAAAATCTACATCAAAAAATTAAAAAAGGCAAGCGAATAGATATATAAATTATACCGAATAAACAAAAAAGGCCCTACTTCCCGTGAGTGAGAAGTAGAGCTTTTACATTTCTAATTATTCTATCCATTCATCATCGAAATATTCGTCCACAAATTCATCGATTGCTTCATCGTATTCTGGGTCTTCCTCAAAGGGTTTTTCTTCCGTTACGTGCTCTTCACTCCACTTGGTGAAATTATGAATCTGAATATGTCTTATATCGTAAAAATCGATTTCTTGTTCACCAATCAGCACAACATCGAATTCTGCCATTCCACGAAATACACCAAAAACATGTGGTTTCACTCGGTCATATTCATCTAACGAATTCAATTGGATTTCTAAAACTTTATTTTGCTTAATAGAGCGATCTAAAAAATATTCTATTTGTCGCTGTGATTGCTGCGGCAGTCTATCAATATTGCGAGCATGATATTCATCAGTACTCTTTATTGCTTCAGTCAATTCGCCCAACGGAAACGCCGTTGGCCACTTTAATTCAAAAGGACGGTCAACATAATCGTTGTAAGGTTTAAACTCTTTTTTCGTTCGTCTCACCATCTGATACACTCTCCTATCAGAAACATTATACGAACGTTTGTTCTGTTTTTCAACAAAAAAATATTCACATAACAAAAAACACACACCTCTCGTAAGAAAAAGAGGCAGGTGTTTTACTATGGACCATACAGGACTCGAACCTGTGGCCTAACCGTTATGAGCGATTGGCTCTAACCAACTGAGCTAATGGTCCTAAAAAGAGCCGCCTTGGGGAAGACGACTCAAGAGAAATTTAATAAGCGTATCCTTATTTTATATTAAAACTATCAATAGTTCAACGTTTGTCCTGGATAAATCAAGTTAGGATTTGCTAATCCGTTTAATGCAGCTAAGGCTTGATAAGTAGTGCCGAGTTTAGCTGCAATACTTGATAAATTATCACCGTATTGAACTGTGTAAACGTTGCTTACTGCTGATCCATTTACTTTCAAAGCTTTACCAGGATAAATAAGATTTGGATTAGCCAATCCATTTAATGCCGCCAACGTTTGATAGTCTGTTCCATATTGATAAGCAATGCTGGATAACGTTTCGCCGTATTGTACTATGTGTGTTGTTTCTGGTTGCTTATCAGGAACAACTGTTGCATCTGGCAATAATTCAATATCGCCTTTGCTAATCCATGACAGGATACCTTCTAACAATACTCTGCTTCCAGTTACTTCTTGTACTTTATAGCTGTTTCCTTTTACCCAATCTGGAATAGCTTCGCCTGTTGCCCAAGCATCAACACTAAATTTCACTTTAACAGTGTCGCCGACTTTAGCATCGGAATTGGGTGTTTTTTCGATTTCTTCCCCTGCATCTGTTGCTGGTGTGTCCGTTTCTGGTTTATTGGTATCTGTGTAGCCATTATCAGTAATACCTGTTAAGTCTACGTTACCATCTAACCCACCAGCAATATAAGTAGATGTAAATTGCCAAATTGCAATACCATCCATACTAGGGAAATAGTTATACAATGGACTTGGTGTTACATCATAGCTAGGATACGCTGCAATCCATAAAGAGTTAGGGAACTCTTTAATAATTCGCTGATAGTCCACATATTGCAACGTAAAAGGCTTATAGCTGTAATACATTGGTGTATATCCTGCTTGTTTTATACGGCGCATACCATACAAAATCGTTTCTGTATTTGCGTTTACATCAGGACTAGCTCCATGTTCAAAATCTAATGCAACAATGGAATTTTTAGGCGTTTGAATACGTGGCAAGAAGTAATCCATTGTTGTTTTGGCAATGTCCATGCTACCGAACGTATCGTACCAAATATAAGTGTGCGCTCGTTTTCCTTGAGCAATGGCACTTGCTACTTGCGTTTTATAGGTATACTGCTCGTAAATACCACTAGCATTGTAGCCGCCAACTTGAGCGATAGCGAATTTATCATGCGCATAGCCAAAACGACCTTGTTCACCTTGGTAAATAGCCCAGTCCACACCTTGATCGCCTCTTGCAGCTAATACATTTAAAGGCATAAAAAACAGAGCGACAAGCGCTCCTACTAAAATTTTCTTTTTCATTCGTTTACTCCTTGTCTTTTAAATTATATGCTGACACGCCTGTTACTACTCCTAAAAAAGTTGCAATGGCATTGATAGTTAAAACAGCCATATCTGTTTGTTGCCATCCGTAGGCTTTGCCTAACGTTGCTACTAAAACAGAACTAGCAGGTAGTACAGTGAGTACTCCCCATTTGATGATTTTATAATACTTGTCTGGTAGTATCATTTTCAAATTCCTCCTAAGTATTTCGTTATTAAGTAAACAGCAACAGAAACCCCGATTCCCGCAATTGTTCGCCATGTCCACTTTTGATTCTCTTTTATTTCCGCAATATCGCCTTCATTGTTTTTGGCCATTGAGAGCGCTATGTCTGCTTTCTCTCTTAATTGTTCATGATTATCCAACTTTGTTTCAATCCGTGCCAAACGATCGACGATTTCAATTAAAGGCTCATCTTTCAAGTTATCGTCTCCATTCCTGTAACAAAAAACCGTCTAGCTTTCGCTAAACGGTTCCCCACAAATTTTTGTGTATTCTTCTTCGGTTAAACAATTCATATTCACGTAATCAACTAAATCCTGTTTTGTATAACAATTCCAATCATACAACTGTTTAATATTATCGAAACCTGGAAAAACATTCGTTTTCATCTTATTCCGCCCCTTTCGTAAGTTCAGCTACTTGTTTCATCAATTCACCAGTCATTCTTTGAGTTTGTTGAATAACTTGATTTTGCTGAGAAACTTGCTTCATTAGTTCAGCATTCTGTTTTTGTAAAAGTTCCACTTCCGTTGGTGGTGTTGGGGCAGGTTCTGGGACGTTGTCAGGATCGTAAATTAAACTCGTTCCATCCCATCGATAATTGAAGAAGTCAGAGAAATCTTCATTTACTTCAACTTCAATTGTTTTCGGTTGTTCTACTAGTGAATAACCTTGCAAAAACCCTTTTACATTATCAATCCATATTTTCATTTTACCCCTCCTAATATTCGAAAATTTTTGTCAAAATATACATTTTATTCCCCGATCCAGCAGCTGTACCGTCAGGTGCATTTAAATCATGACCAGTGATTTTTGCATCTTTTATATACAAATATTTTGTTTGAGGATTTTTGCCATTATACGCGTTTAAATTAAACACAGTTCCACCACTCCCGCTATTAGAGATGTGATTTTTTGGCACGTACTGGAATTGAAAAACTGCGTCATTGGCTTGTCCTGTTGAACTCATTTCCTGCCATTGCAAAATCCAACCATTTTGGCACTGCGACAGTGGCTTTGATGGTGTTGTGCCACTTCCGGAAGCTCCACCATACCACACACCGGTCCATAGCGGTGATCCTTGAATAATCTTTTGATATGATTTGTCGGCATCTGCTTTAGTTGGATAGTTTTCTAATCCATCGACAGCTTCTACCACAGTTGCCATTGCTTTTGGCTCATTGTTTTCCATTAATTGAACAATATCCATTAAACTTCACCCACCTTTTCAAATGTGAAAACTGGCAATGCATCCAGTTTCGCTTTATCCGTTTTAGACATTAAACCGTCTTTTTCAGCAGTAGCATTACTTGGTATTGTTGGAATAACAGTAGTGTCAGGCAATGCTTTTACGTCAGCAGCATTCAATATAACTTCGCCTGTATGACCATTTACAGATGAAACAGTACCTGCTCCAGCATCACCTAGTTTTGCATCTACAAATTCATTTAATCCAACAACACCAGTTGTACTAGTTTGTACATCAATAGCTACGCCGTCTTTTTTAACTACATATAAATCAGGCATTTGATTCTTCATCTCCTTTTACTTTTTCAAATTCCACACTAGAACCACCTAGTTTACCTGCTTCATAATCTGCGATGATTTGTGTGATTTTTGAATATTCTTCTTGAGATATCATCACACCATCTTTAGGTAAATCTAAATCTGCACGTGTAATAATTACTGAACCTGATCTTCCGTTAACAGATGAAACCATCGATTGCCCGCCCATTATTTCTGATAATCCAATGATTGCTGATACGTGTGTCATCGGAAAAAACTGACGTTTAACGCCTTTTTCATCTGTTTCCATCATTCTTTTTGATTCTATCATTTACTAACACCCTCAATTCTAAACGTGTTTTGTTTTTCATCATCAATTTTAGCAATAATCAATGCGCCATCTTTCATCGGACGGTTAACACTACCGATTACTTTCACTTGATGATTGGTTGAAAATGAATCATCTTGAAGAATTTCCAGTGTACTTACATTGCCATGTTTTAATGTAAATAAGCGTTCCTCTAATCTCTGATACAAATAATCCATATCCGACAACAAACGCTCTGAAAGTGAATTGTGGCGCACTCCTTGTATGTCTACACGTGCATCCATTAATTCGACTAACATTGTGCCGCCTGGATCAACAGTTTTTAAAATATCTTTGATTGATTCGAACCATGAAGTGAAATCTGTTTTTTGCGCATCTCGCCACGCTTCGAACTCTTCTTTTCTAGCATTCATCCAATCAGTAAAATCGCCCTTATTTTCGTTGATAAAAGCAGTCATGTCTGCGATTAAATCTTCAATGGACTGCCAATAAGAGCCCATTTCGCCCTCTGTTTTCGAAGCAGCATTCACCACAAAATAAGAGAAATTCTGCGTTGCACCAATTAGATTGTCGCCTTTATGAATACTGAAATATGCTTCCTGTCTGTGCAATGACTGCATAGAGTATTCATCAAAGGTATACTGGATAATCCCTTTTTTGGCATTCACAATTTTTGCTGCTCGTTGAATCGGATATTTATTATCAATAACTGATTCAAAAAATACTTCGCAACCTGTTAAATCAAGTGGCAAAGCATTTTCAACTAATACAGCTTCTAAAACCTCGGTATTTCGGTTCCCTTGCCGTACATTTTGAATACCAATGTAATTGTATGGCTCCGTGGTGCTTAGTGTCGCTTGCCATTTAACCATTTATTTGCTCCTTTCAAAAATTAATAACATCACGCGGATTTATTCGCTGCCACTGAGCGCCTTTCCATACTTCAAAATGGAGATGAATACCTTTAGCAAGTCCAGTGGAACCCATTATCCCAACACGACTATTAGTAGTCACTTTTTCACCAACAACTAAATCAACTGAATCCAAATGACCATAATAGGTCCAATAACCATCATCATGTTTAACAACAACATAGTTTCCACCAGTTCCATCATAAGTGACAGTTTCAACTGTGCCGCTACGTGCCACATAAACAGGGGGGCTCGTGCCTGCTGGCACTGAAGCAATATCTATACCGCCGTGAATAACGTTCGTTCCCCAGCCGATCTGGTCCCATTCTTGAGTAATCGTATAAGTTGAACGAACAGGGTTCATCCAAGTTGGCTTGCTAGGTTTCAAGTCTTTCAGCAACTCATACCAATATTGGGCCATCGGAATTCGTTCTGGATGTGTGACCGCTGGGCGTTCAAAGTTTGCCTCGAATGCCATAGTAGCGGTACCTATATCTGTTAATGCTTTAAATTGTGCAACAGAATATGGATAAGCTGCCGATGGAATGTATTGGCCATTATGCATATGCCAATCAAGCAACTTCAACTGTGTGGTAATATTTCGATAGTCTCCACTGATTCCAGCTTGACCTAGCAAACGTTGCACATAAGCACGGCCGCTTTCACCAGCAATTGGCGATGTCCATTGAACTAACCCGTATCCAGGACCTCCGCCGCCTTCGTCAATATCGGGCATAATTCCAGATTCTTGATCCATGTTTCCTAAAATCCCAGCGGCTGCTTGTTCGCTGTAGCCTTTTGATTTTAAGAACTGCCAAACCGCCCAAGCGTTTTTCTCTTTTTCGGTTGTTAGCTCTGGTGGTACATCACCATCATTGCCGCCTGATCCATCACCAGGTATTACTTCTTTACCTCCGACAATCAATCTATCAACTGTTATAGTTGATTTGCTTCCTTTTGGTCCAAAGAAGTTAAAATTATTTCCAACAAAGAACTGTGTTAGACCAGTAATTAAATGACCTGCTCCTGATTGATTAGATAATCCAATAATTTTCTGAGGGTTATCTGCGACCAGTAGTAACGAATTACCATCAGATACTACAAGATTTCCATTAACATCTCTCAAGTCTGGAAAAGGATTCCCTTTTGTTCCTATTGAGCCAATGTGGCTATTGCCATTCCAGAATTCTAATCCTTGCTTAGTCAATTCCATTATTTTCGTTTTCCCATTCCAAGCTTGCAGAGCGCCGTTAACTAAACGCAAAATATCTCCATATGCATTGAATGACGTTTCAAAAATATCCGATCTAATTTTACCTGCTCGGATAAAGTCAGCATTTAAAATACCATCAATGGTCCAAGCATTTCTAAAGGGGCCTTTCCATCCAGTAGTTGAAAAACCGATACCTTGGTTATTAATGGCGATGACATTTTTTGCAGTATCTGTGGAACCTGTATCCATAAAATAAAGCGTATGTGGCCTATTTTTAGGATATTGAAGAATACTACCACCTTTCACGCCATTGATTAAATCGGTAATGTAATCAATAAAATTACTCATGTAGTCTTTTTTAGTTAAGGTTTTAATTGCTTCTTGAAAATCTTGACTTTGCTGTTTATAAAAAGCAACTTGGATATCTCCAGCAGTAATCTTTATTGTTTTTTCTGCTAAAGCATCATAGACAATCCCTGTAACTTTCGTTTGAATGTCAATATCATAAAACTTGTGATACACAGTGAACGTATCGAATAAATTATAGTTTCTCATTTTCGCAAATTCTTTTGCTTCTTCTGAATCCGTGAGTTTCTCAATTTCTAGTTCAATAGAAACTTTAGGCTTATCACTTCCTGGATATAATGTAGTGAAGTATTTACCTGCTACTTTATTTAAGCTGGATAAATCTTTTACTCCTTGATCTTCAGTAAACTGAACATATTGAGCGTAAACATCTGGATACTTGGTAATATATTCGCTTTTAACCGCATTTCCATAAATCCGTTGAGAAGTTCCGTCTGCACCACTTTGAAGCTCTGCAAATGGTAAAACTTTAGTAACAATTGATTGCCAATCAAATTTAATGGTTAATCCTTTTAAATCTTTACCATAACGAACAGTTCCAACGTTATCTCGTCCTCTACGTCTTAACAAAGATAATTTAAAAGGTTCTCGTTTGATTTCTCCTCCCCAGTATTGAAGCAAAGAACCTTGTTCACCAGCAATACAATTAAGTACGTTTCTAGCTTCAAATATCGTACTAGAAGCTGTGTTAATATCAGAATGAAGTTTGATATCGCATGGTTCATCCATGTTCTGTTCGATTAATTTCATTGCTTCTGAGCCATTACGATTATCAACTGTCACTAGCCTTACTTGTCTATTTCCTAGTTTATAAGTACGAGATTGAGCATAAATGACAATACTATTAGTAAACGTATCTTTAAACGTTTGTTTGATCTCGAAAATGTGGTATTCTTCTAAGTCATTTGGCTTTGCTTTAATTTGATAGCCATTTTCGAAATAATCACTAAATCTGCTAATCGCTGGATAGTCCATTTCTAGTTCATATTTTCCGTTTGCTTCTTCAGTGATTTCGCAACGTGTCGCATCAATAAGACGTCCTAAGCCGTTTGTTGTAAAATCTTTTTCTCCAGGTTTAAAAATAACTGGAATCAAACTTTCCGCCTCCAATTAGGCTGAACCTTAAACTCTGTAACTTTTCCAGTCCAGCGAAAATTATTTTCTCCACTTTTTAAAATTGGGTAATCTTTGAAAAGTGTTTTATGATCCAAAATTTCAAAAGCTCCACCTGAGTTTCGATAAGCTTCTTGTTTTTCTGAATCAATAATGATGTCTCCAGCAATCGATTTTAATGCGTATTCCTGATTATTGATGAAAAAAGAAATATCCCCAGAACCAAAAATCTGAATAGTAGGTTCTGAAGGATATTTTTCTGTGTTTATTAATTGTTTAGGATTACGTGTCCAATATTGGCCAATACGATTTTTTTTGAAAGGTCGGATACTTACAGTAAACTCAAAGGGAATTAAAAACCCTGTTTTTCTTGTTCCTGTAAACTTTGGTGGACTTGTTACGATGGCTTGATAAATGTAATGTTCATCAAAATAGACGATAAAGTCTGAGTAGTTTCCCATATCGAGCCAGAACGAGATTTCATCTTCTAAGAAAGAAACTTCTTGTAAATTTCTTGCTTTCGCATAGCATGTAATGGTGCGTTCTACATTTTTATAATACTCAAAATCAACAGCTATTGAATCATTACCCATTCGCTCCCTAAGCTCTACTACACGTCCCGCAGAAAGTCGTTCAGGTCTTTCTCTCATAAACACATTGAATTCAGAGCTATGTTTTCCATTAAGAAAAAACTGACCTCTTTTAAATTCCACCAAAAGCACCTCCTACTGCATCGCTATCTCTATTTTTGACAACTTGAATGTATTTAACTAATTTTTGAGCCATGCTCATTAATTGCTTATCATCTAATTCACCCATTGCTTGTAAATTAATGTTAAAGGTATCACCACCAAAGGTAGTCGTTGCATTGCTGTTGTTCTTATCTGATTTAGATCTTTGTGATTCCTGTTGATTAGCATATCTACCTGTGACAGAAAAATCCGGTAATTCTGTAGGTAAATCAGCCATATTTTTAACCGATTTATCCAAAGTTCCTTTTTCTTGGTCAATGCCATCCACAACACCCAACACGATATTTTTACCAATCATATCTCGCATCCAGCGCGAAGGAGAATGAATATCTAAAGCCCCTTTGATTTTTTCTTTGATATTACCAGCTACTTCTTGAATTTTTTCCCTCACTGCGTTAATCATAGATCCGATACCATCGACCAAACCTTGAATAATGTTTTTACCAATTTCAAATAAATCAATATGTTTTAAATCTTCAAAAGTTTGTTTTACATTCGACACTGTATCACTGACACTTCTTGTGAGATTATTCCATGCGTTTTTAGCACCTTGTACCATGTTGTTGAAGGTTTCTATTGTGCCATTTCTAATTCTATACCAGGTTTGAACAACACCATCTTTTATTCCGACCGCCGTATCAACAATCCACTGTTTGAAATTGGACCATGTATCTTTTGACCATTGAACAGTTGCATTAAATGTATCAATGGTTCCTTGTTTTAGGTTGGTCCAGCCATCAATCACACCATTTTTAATGTTTTCTACTGTTTCAAAGAACCAAGTTTTCAAACTTTCCCATATTCTAATTGCTTCAAATTTAATATTTATCCAAATTTCAATTATGGAATACTTAACTTCAATCCAGATATTGATTGCTCCATATTTAATATCAATCCAAAGCAAAGTGAAAAATAACTTCACATCAATCCAAATCTTTTTAATTGTCAACATCAATCCATTAAAAATAGAAGTGACTGAATAGGAAATAGCTGTAACCGTATTATAAAAGATATTTTTAATACCAAACCATATTGTTTGAGCTGCTTCAGCAATATTATCCCAAACGGCAATCATGTTCTCTTTTGCTTCTTCCCATCCGCCTGTAATCATTGATGTAATGAAAAGTATCGGAGCTAACAGAACATTTTTTAGAATGGTAACGACATTTTCAGCGATCATTTTGACATTTTCAATGTTCGCTTTCATAGCGTTAACAACCATCTTGAACGCATTTTTGATTCCTGTTATATATGGCCCCATGTATTTCCAAACAAAATTAAATGCTTTTGTGAAAACATCTGATATTGATTTTCCAATACCCTTAAACCAATCTTTCGCATTATCAAAGCCATTTTTAAAACTTTCGCCAACGCTTTTAGCACTATCAGCAGCACCCTGCTTGATGTTTTCCCATGTGTTTTTTGAGCTTTCTTTTGTTGAATCCCAAAGTCCACTAAAGAATTCTTTAGTCCCAGTCCATTTATTTTTAACCCAGTCGGCTGCGTTTCCAGGAGCTTCTTTCATCCATGTACCAGCATTCGAAAAAGCTTCTTTTGTGCCATCCCACATATTGCTGAAAAATTCCATTGTAGAATTCCATGCTTTTACAACTACATCAGCAGCGCTTGAAATGACCTCCTGTATGTTTTTCCAAATGTTTTTAACAGCATCTCTAAAACCTTCATTGGTTTTCCAAAGATAAATAAACGCTGTGACTAACCCTACTACAGCAGTTAAGATTGCAACAAAAGGATTTGATAGCATTGTCTTATTTAAAATTGCTTGAGCTATCGAAAGTGCTTCTGTACCTTCCCTCCAAGCTTTAAATGCTGCATTCACTTTATTCACAAGCATCAACGTACCAATGCTACCAGCTAAACCTGCAAGCAACGGTGCATAAGGTTTTAACGTATCATACAATGTTTTAACTGTCTTTATCATTGGCGGAATCATTTCAGCAAACTTAGATAAAGCCGCTTCCATCTTTGCGCCTTTGTCAGCAATGATTTCACTAATACTTCCAAAACCTGCGCCCTTTAAACCTTCGTCAATTTTAGTTACAACGTTGGCCACACCACGAACGATCGCAGTTTTCATGTTAGCCAATCCGGTTTTAATACCTGCAGTAGAGTCTTTAGCAATCTGTTCTAATGATTTAAGACCTCCTCCGCCTTCTTTATTCAATTTAATTAGAGAGTCTTGAAATTCTTCAACTGAAATTGAACCATCAGAGAGACCTTCTTTCATCTGACCAGCAGTTAACCCCATTTGCTTCGCTAAAGCATTCAACGCTGGACCCAAACCACTGTTAATCATTGAGTTCCAAGTTTGCGCATCTACTTTACCATTTGAGAACGATTGGGACAGCTGGATAATAGCATTGTCTACCATCTCTGCAGACCCACCAAAGCCGAGGATACCATTATTTAAAGCTGCGAAAATCTGTTCTGATTTTCCTAAGTCATTTGTAGACGAAGCAATTAATTGAACACCTTTAATTGCGCTGTCTAAAGGTGTAGGTAACCCTTGGATACTCTTCTTTAAGCTATCCATTGTCTTTGATGTTTCACCAGCTGAAAAACCCATATTTTCAAATACACGGTTTGCGTTATTTAACGTATCCACGCGATTAATGGCCCCATCGATGTTGCTGGTAATCAGCCCAATTCCTTTTGAAATAATTTTAGTTGCTCCGCTGGCTAAAAAGTTACCAACAAATGACGTCCAAATAGATCCAAGAGAGCGGCCGCCTTTTTGTCCTGTTCTGTCAACCTCTCCATCAAAACCTTGCAACTTTTTTACTGCCGAATTTAGACCTTGGGAGAATCCTGATTCATCTAGTATCATTTTTAAGACTAAGTCTTCATTGTTCAATAAGTACCCCCTCCCTTCTTAGAACATTGTGTGTTCATCAAGGAATTTAAGCTCTTCAAATTCTTTAACAGCATCTCTGAACGCATAAAGCTTCATAAGTTCGTTCAAGTCTGTATTCTCAATTTCGTTTAGTGTCCAGCCATTTTCAAGCAACGCAATTTTTAATTCTGCTTCTCGGTACTGTGGACTAAATTTAAAATGAGGATGATAAAGGAGATCTGTTACTTTTTTTTCTGGTCAGAATAAACGGCATCATAACCGCTAGAGACAGACCCTAATAGTTGACCCGTAATTTTTAAGATTTCACGTGCATCCATTCCGTCTAGAAATTCTTGACCCGTAAATTGACCTTCAAAAATAACTTTTGCGATAAAGTCATAACATTTACGCAAAACAGGCCGAATTTCCTCCATGTCGTTTGTTTTAACGATTTCTTCTAGTTCTACTTGTAATTCTGTCGCATCTTCCATAACAGATCCTGGTAACATTTCAGCGGATTTAAATTGTTTAGTGGTGAAATTGCCTTCTTCATCTTTCAAGTAAAGTTTAATTGTCGTTTGTAATTTGCTTGCCATTTTTTTATTCCTCCATATAAATAGGACGACACTTGGCCGTCCTTAAATTTTATTATGCATTAACTGTTACGCTGCATTCAGCTGTATGGTTGCCATCTTCAGTAGTGACAACAACAGTTGTGGTTCCTGCTGTTACTGCTGTAACTTTTCCTTGCACAGGTGTTACTGTTGCAATTGAAGTATCATTTGATTTGAATGAATAGTTTTTGTTTGTTGCGTTTTCAGGTGTAATTGTTGGCGTTAGAGTTGCAGTTTCACCAACCGTTAGAACTAATTCCGTTTTATCTAAAGTTACACCACTGACAGGATTTGTAGACTCTTCACGTGGATTAGTAACCGTAGTAAACCAATTTTTGATCATATCTAAGTCAACACCTTCATCGTCTTCATCGACTGAATACATGTATCCGACACCAGGAACATCAACAAATGAACCTGTCCACTCTGGATGAGTGTAAGATACTGAACTACCTTCTAGAGTTGATGATTCATCAGAAGTCAATGCAAATTTGCCTTTATAAAAAATTGTGTAGCGATATTTACCATTTGATTTACGACGGCGATAAGCAAATGCTCCATCTGGTGCAATATCATCTGCGGATCGTAAAACACCGCCTTTCAATTTTTCACCACCCGTAATTTCAGCTAAAACTTCATTCTGGTATCCATTTGTTTCCAAAGTAACTTCTGCACCACCAAATGCAACGTACTGATCTTGAACTACACTATCGCCATAGTCAGGCGTTGTTTCTGTTGTAACATCTGGTTTAATACTTACTGCAGTCCCGATTGTTGTTGGCTCTCCGTAGATTGGGAAAGTACCTGTGTCATCTGTTAGTGGGAACCAGGTTGGTTTCTCCACAGAAATGACACTTACATTTTTTTTAACTGCCATCTATTCTTCACTCCATTCGATTAATTGAGGAAAAGCAACATTAAAATTAACATGTTGAATTCCATCTGTTTTAAATGTCTGATAATCTTCTGAAAATAGTTCATTTTCATCTAAATTCAAAACATTAAAAAAAGCCCCACAGTTTTCTGTTAGGCTTGTTACTAATTGTTTATTTTTCTTGCTATCAACTAACGCAATATCAACGTTATATGCTTTATTCTGAACGTTTTGGCCAACATTATCAGTCATGCTTTCTTCTACGCTTAAAACAAAATAAAACGGTTCTGACGATTGCATCACATCATCAAGATAGATAGGTGCATCCGAGAACTGTTTTATTTTGCTAGTAAGCATTTTTAAAATTTTATCGTACATACTCTATCCTTTCTTAGCAATGACAATCGCCATTTGTTTAAACCGTTTTGGAATATAAGTTGCATGAGCTAATTTATAAGACTTTTGTAACATGAATCGGCCTTTAACAAATCCACCATTCTTAGTTCGGTGCCCATCGTTTACATATTTAAAATATTTTTCATTGTTAATTAAGGCGCCAACAATTCTACCACTTGATGTTTTTCTAGCTTTAATGATTCTGTATCCACGTCTTAAATCACCTGTTTTAATCGGCGTAATAGGTACAATTAACTGATAAATCTTCGCTAAGGAATCATTGACCATCGCAATACCTTCTTTTTCAGCAATTGGTGTCATTTTCTTTAAATTAGCAATAACTTTGTCAGCATTCGAGGTCATTCTAAAATCACTTTTACTCATCGATTGCACTTCCTGTCAATGTCACTTCGATGTGACTTGGATAGTTAAAGGGTTTCTTTGCAAATAAAATATGCTTTTGACCTGTACTTTGAATGACAGTGATTCTGTCGGCCTTTTTCACATCTACATCAGGCATTAAAAACAATTTTTGATCTTCGTAAGTGATATTAAAGGTTCCTTTGTTTTCAACAACTGGTAAGCTTCCAGCGCTACCCAGTCCACTTTGGGAAAGAGCACACTTTAATTTACCTCCGTGGATCGGTGAATACCCTTGCTCAGTGATGCCTGTTTCAGAATTTTCAATATCGTTCATTCTTTCAATGACACAAGTGTCAAGATAGGTCATTGCCAAAATATCCGCTTCATTCAATAGAAAAACACCCCACTATCACAGCCAATTAAACGTTTAATAGTGTCGCTGTAATTGCCAAGCAACGCTGTTATACTCTGCTGCGTAGTTGCATAGCTAATAGATGTATCACCGCGCTTAATGCTAGTTACAGCTTGTTCCGTTTCACTTTTAAGTGACTGATATAGAATTTCAATTACAAGCGAGGTAAGTAAATCCCAATCAATTTCAATCTTACATGTATTGTAAGATCCGATTTCCAAAAGAACTAGGTCTAAGACAGACGAAATACGCTCTTTTGAAACATTAGGTAGCATTTTTGAAACTTTTTCTATAATTACTTTTTTTTGTTCGTCTGTCATATAATCACCTAAATTTCTGTTAAATCTGCAGCTTCTTCTAAAATTGTAATAGCTTTTTTATCAGAAACACTCACTTCGATTTTTCCGTCAACTGCTGTAATAAATTTACGTGTTTCAGGATGAACAAAACCAACGAAATTTTTATTTTTTAAAACTTTGAATGTTTTTGTTGCAGGTTTCACTTCTTCAGTTACTTCTTTTGTCTCTTCGATTGCTTCTTCTTTGACCTCTGACTTTTTAACCATAATTATTCTCCTTTACTTTTTAATTATTCACCCGGGGCTGCAGTTGCAAGGTTTAAGATTGCCCCTGAATTTGAAGCGTTGTATTCAATCGTGTATTCACCAACTAAACCAATACGTTTTGAATCAGTTGTTTTAGCTAATTCCTCTGCGCGCCATTCACGTAACGGACGTAGCTCCACATAGTTTGTATCTAACGCAATCATTGTTCCACTTGGCAGTGACGGCTCAATTAAAGCTGTACCTGATCCATAATTTGAAACAATTTTCCCTAGCTGCAATCCAAAAGCTACTTGATCTCCAAAGTTAAACACTTTAGTGCCCGCTTTATCAACTTCATCGGTCATTAAATCAACCATATCAGTCGAAACCAGACATAGTTTTTCTCCTGCATAACCTTTGTCAAACATAGTTTTAAACATTTTATCCACATCTTTACGTGTTACTGCATCAGCTGCAGACGTTTTAACTAAGTTATCAGAGTTGATTAAGTTAATTACACCAGCCATTTGACGACCTTTAGTACCATTTTCATTAGCTTTTACACCAATTAATAGCTTTTTGTTCAAATCTAACTTCATTTCTAATGCACGTTGAGATACTTGATTAGCTAATTCACTACCTACCCCATTTACATTGATAGCATCTAATGTACCTGAAACAGAAGTAGATTTACGGAAAATTTCAGTGTAGTTATTGAACCATTTACGCCCTGAATCTGCATCTGTATAGTCTCCACCTTCTAATTGCGCAGATGAATCTTCTCCATCAAGTTCTGATTCACGCCATTTGATCTCCGTAGAAGTTGCTGGACTAGTTTTACCAGCTCCTAATAGCCAGCTTAAAAAAGGTGTTGACGGACGTTGTAACGCATTGATTTCTTGTGAAATGTCTAAATATTCAAGGTTATTAAGTGTAGTTTTTTTCATTTATAAATTCCTCCTAATTAAATGCTTGTAATTTTTGCCCTAATGCTTCTTTAGGATTTTCAATCGGTTGCGTTGACTGATTACCATTAGCCGCATTAGTTTGTTGCAGCTTATTACCAAAAGCTTTACCCATTTCCATGTTTTTGATGGCTTCTGCATGCTTCTCGTTGATTGTTCCTAAAACGCCTGTGAACGCTTCTACAGCTTTCTGTGTGAATTCTGTATCTGAACTAACTAAAGTGTTCAACATGAACTGGGAAACTGAATCTTTCAACTCTTTATCAAGCTCTAATCCTGCAATTTGTTCAGCAACAAAAGCTTTATTTTCGTTCGAACGGCTCTTAGCTTTCTCTGCTTCAAACTCAGCTTTTAATTTCTCAAGTTCTAGCTGTTCTGGTGTTTTGTTCTTTTTAGCTTCTTCATATTGCTTCACAGCTTCCTGTTTTAGCTTATCAAGGTTATTCTGTTTCCAAGCTTCTAATTGTTTGTCTGCAGCACTTTGTGATTGAGATTGAATGAATTTCTGTGCATCTTCATTCGATTCGACAAATGCTTTAAAATCATCAATAGTGAACTCTGGTTCATTTCCCCCACCATCAGCAAACATCTGCAAATTCATTGGTAATAATTTTTTTGTTTTCATTTTGTTTCTCCTTTCGCCCCGCGATTCGTTTGCACGCCCCGCATTGCTTTAGATTTATTTATTGCGCCCCACCATTCAATCAAGCCCAGCATTGCGCTAGTTTAACGTCATTTCGGACAAGATAAAAAGCCTAACTTTTGTTAGGCTTTAATTGCTCTTCTTCTCTTAGTAAATGCTCTTCATAATCTGCATCTAAGTAATCATAGGGATCCATCTAATCACTCCCAATTCTTATGGACCAGTTCAGCGCCTAGCATTTGATAATCAGTGACAGCATCTTTTACATTTTGTAGAGTCCTAGACACAATCGAAATAGTTAATTTACTTTTTTTACCTGGTAACGAATATAAAATATCAACGTGACAATAATTACCACCCCAAACTGTTTCAAGCTCATCTTTGACGATATTACCGTTGCCGTCTCTCAAAGTGTGCTTGGTCAAATATCGTTCGTTTTCTTCTTCAAAAGCTTTTTTATAGGCTTTTTCTGTACCATTGGTAACTTCTAGATTTAATACTGCTTCGAATAAACCTTTCATGATCTCACCTCCAATTTAGGGTATAAAAATAGCACTCAAAGTTATCCTTTAAGTGCTTAGTAAAGTCTGCTATGGTAATCTGACGGGACGTGGACCAATTTATTTTCTTTAATATGCTTATCAATGAGTATCGCTAATTTTTTAGCACCTTGAATAGAAAAATCGAAGTCATCACTCTTTGTTACATCGATATATTCATATATTGGAAACTCATCATGAAAATGTTGTTCATACTTTTTAATCGCAGCATCAATAATAGGCCATGCACCATCTTCGCAACTGAACATTTATTTCACCGCCTTTAAGATGTCATCTAACATATTTTCCCATATTTTCGATGCTGTTGGAAATACTTCGTACATCATTTTTTTAGCTTCTTTGTTAACAACGGTTTCAGTCATATGAGCAAAAAATTCTGTTTCTTGCATTCCATATGCTTTCCAGTATTTAGTTCCGTGCCCAAATCCTAACGGGTGATCTATAAAACCACCTGTGGATTCCATCATATCTGACAATGCAGAGTATGCTTTCGGAGATATTTCAGATAGTTTCTTATATTTTCTAACTATAGCACTTTGATCAAAAACAGAAAGTTTTTTTAGATTTTTGACTTGTTGATAATTATCTCCATTTGCTTCTTTTAAATCATTATTGAAAACGTTTAATAAATCTTTTTTTATTGCATTTTTTAATTTATATTCTGGCATTACAGATATGCGATCAAAATCACTGTCTAACATTTCCACACCGATATTATCTATAGCATGACCCAGTTCATGAAATACTACTTGCATTTGAGTTTTATTTTTAGTGCCGTCAAACGCTTCTTTTGATAATTGTATATCATTACCATTAACAAAGCTTTTTGATTCTGAAATGTCTTTAAAATTGAAGCGATTCCCTAAACAATTTAGCAGTTCTTTAATTTGAGTATTATCTATAGAATCTAAACTTTCTATAAACTTCAAATAGTTCTCTTCACCAATTGATTTTGCCATATTTGTTTTATCAAAGATACTAGTTTTTATAGACACTTTCGGATGATTCAACTTAACACCCCACTGATCACTTGCGAATTCGTCTAACAGATTACCGAACATTTCTTCATACAAAGCGTCAATATCATCGCTTATTTCTGGAATTCTTGGTATTTCTGTGCATCTGCACAACGTGTGGTAGGGAGGATGTTCATTCTTAATTAATTGGCCATGAAATCCGCCACAAATGGAACAAACTCGTTCATCTTCTGCAGACCAACTTTCTGATTCTTTAACGTTAGCCCCTCTAAATGATTCTCTAATGCCCTCTACAGCAAAATGGGAATATTCCGTTCTAACAAGATTTTCAATCGATCGATTAAACTTTCCCTGCTCTAACTTAAACATGCCGCTAATAACACCATCGTTCTTCATCGTATTAAGAGCTTCCACAACCCCTCCACCACTTGCCAATGAATTAATAATGGAATTGCTCAAACGTTGCTCTAGAGTTGATATATTGCCCCACAAGCGAGATGAAAATGTTTTTCCGCTCCACGGATAGTTCATGATGTTTTCTAGTTCATTCTTAGTTAATCCAGGTGCTGAGCCGCCTAATAATTGCATCAACGCATTAGAATTAGAATTGTAGATTCGTTTTGTAATGTTTTCTAAGTCGTTATTAAATTTACCGTTAACGTCGCTTGCGATTGCTTCATCAGCTAGCGTTGAAAAGATATCTGCTCGTAATTGTAACAAACGATTAACTTTCGCATAGTCATAGGACGGAAAATATTCATCAATGAATTGCTTATAAGCTTCATCTGATTCCATCAACTTTTCATAGTTTTTTTCGATATACTTGCGGTACTTTTCTTGGTCTCGTTTGCTAAAGTCTTCTAGCATTTCACTTTGTGTGATGTCATGTAAATCCGCTTGTGACAATAGCTGTCGTTGAATTTTAACTAAAGCACGTTCAAAAACAGTTTTTAGCTCACTAAGAGTTTTCTTCTCTAGTTTCAAACGTGCTTTGTCTTCTAATTCTCGGCGTTTTTCCCAATAACGTTCACTAGCCGTTGTTTTCTTCTTCGTCATTATCCGCACCGCCTAGCTTGCCGTATTCCCCACTTGGATAGTTTTGCCCTTGTTCTAAATTCATCATGTCCGCCTCGTAATCTGGATCTTTAACGAATGGAATTTGATTAATGATAGTACGTTTTGATACATAAGGTGCTAATTTAGGCAACGCCTCAGCAAGATATCCAATATCAGTTGGTAAACTACGACTAAATGTAAACACAATTTTAGAAACATCTACTTCTAATTTATCGTTAAATTTTATAAAAGCTGCCATCGTCTCTGCAACTTCTTTTAATCCTTCTTTGAAATACTGTTCTTTCGTGTTTGTTTTGGCTTCTAGTGCTATTATTTGCCACTTGCGAGCTTCACCAGAGCTATTGGATTTAAATACTTCATCGTTGAAGTCGATTGACTTAGTGACTGTGTAATAAAGCTTTTTCAGCTGATTAAGATGATACTCGTTGAAATCTTTGTTAATATCTTTCGTTACATAGCCAACCTTAGCTTGTGGATCTGGCAAGTTAATAATACCTAATTGCTCCATCATCCCCTGTGCTTCTTCTTCACCTAAACGGGACCCGCTAATCATCATATACGCTAATTTAAATTGCTCTACCTCGTTTTGTTGGTCTGACAGGCTTCTATCAAATGCATCAGAAAGTTCCTCTGCTACTTCAAAATCACAATAACGGTTTGTGTTGTTTTTAAATTCTGATAGGTAGAACGTTTCTAAAGGGTTATCAGTTTCTGCTGTCAATTTAAATGTTTCAGCCGCATTCATTAAATTCGTTTCCACGTATCTGTTATACGTTAAGATTTTTTTCTTAGTAACAACTTTCATTTCTTCGAAAAATTTCTTTTGGTGTGTGTCATATTTCTCTCGAATGAAAATATCTGCATTCTCATATTTTTCGGCTCTCCACGGCTCAACATTACATGCCCACAATTGCCACTCGCCCTCAGTTTTAACGGGTTCTAACAAACGAAAAGCCACCCCACAAGCGCCTTGATATCGTGCCGTGTCCGAATCCAACATTGCGAATCGCATTTCTTTAACTAATTCTGCTAGTCTATCGAATTCTTTAGGCGTTTTAATTTTCGCGCTGACGTTACCTAAAAATAAATCCTTTGTTTTTTGAATTAAGGACTTTCTTTGTTCTGTAATATCATAATCCCATTTAACTGGGATACCAGTGAAATGATCAGCTGCTTGATCAACAATGGTGTTGTATAAGCCAGCGTGAAGTTTATTATTCACTTTTATAATTTTCGTGTTTGGTTTAGGTCTGCTATCAATCTCATTTTCTTCACTTGTATAAGCTTTGTATTTACGCTCTCTGTCATCAAAAAATGGCTTCATCTCTGTTATAAAGTCATTTGGATCAAACAGCTCTTCGTTTATTTGCGTAGAATATTTCGTTCGTAGTCTTTTATATCGACTCAATGTTAAATTACTTTGAAACAATCATTCCACCTCCTAAAATTTAATGAAACTTACGTTATTTTTCTCCATGTCTTCGCTAAAAGCGTATCTTGTTGCATCGATTGTGTGGTTATCTTTATCCTCAAGCCTTGGCTTAGGATTGCCATCTTTATCCGTCTGATAATCAATGTTTTCAAACTCTTTGGCTATATTGGGAGTTCTTAGTGGGTCGATACAAATAAAATCCAAATCATCCAACCATTCCTCGCCATACTGCACAGAGTCGGGGCCTTTTTTAACCCCAAATACGTGGCTCATTCCGTGTTCATTGTTCAATTCTGCTATGGATTTAGGTTCTGCTGAATCCGATGCAATACGATCAGACTGATAACCTTTTGCTTTCGCCTTTTGGGCAAACTCACGATTACTGATTTTCACTCCATAGATTTCATCAACAGCATAGATGCCATTCTTTTTCTTATCGTAGTGCCATCTAACAAATGCTAGCGGATCGGTAGCATAACCGAAATCAAGACCATTTCTGATATTATCAAAGTTAGCAACCATTTCATCAGTTATACAGCCTTTCTCCACTTTTAGGTTACTGAATGGAACTACTCCAGAACCGATTGCTTCACCATCGTATTCCCATCTAGCACGCAAAGGATTTCTATCTCTTGCTGCCTCCACTTCTTTCAAGAATTCTCTCGAAATAAAAGGATTATCTTTATAAGTAGAGTGATGAACAAATGTATTCTCAGGTTGGAAACTAGATTCATATTTTTTGTTCACCCAAGATTGTCGACGTTTTGGCGGGTTGTAGCTGAAAAAGAATTTATAAAAAAGACCATTTCCTAATTCACCACGTAAAAGTGAATTGGTAATGGTCGTTACTTCATCTTCAGTTTTAAACTCGCCTAACTCCTCAATCCAGCCAATCGCAAACGGGAACCGACTATCTTTTAAAGACTTGATTCTTTCAGGATTTTGGGCACCTCTGAAAATCATATAATTACCACGAGGTATGTATGTGATTCTCAACGGCGATTTATTAAATTTAAATAGATGCGTTACCCCTTGCTGTTCAATCGCCCACTTCATTTGCTCGTAGATTGATTGTTCTAATGTATTATCAACATATCGAATGCCAACTGCATTGACAGCATACCTCATAAGTAATTGAGTAATAATATGTGCGATATCTGATGATTTACCAGAACCACGTCCACCCTTACAAACAATATTGAGTATGTCCGAATTAAGAGTGGCTCTCCATACCGAATGAAATTTTTTCGGTAATAATTCTGATAGTTTTTTCTTAACCATCATCATCACCGATATCATCAACAAACACTGGCATTTCAGTAACTTCTATTTGTTGCTTGTCGGTGAACAGCGCATGACGTTTACCAAGTAATTCCGCTGCTTTAGTCCTCTCCTCAGTGCTAGGAGTATATTCATAGTTTTTCTGATGCGTAAATATTTCCCCTTCATCATTAGTTGTTTCGGTATTATAAACACCCTTCATTTTTTCACCACGCATGGTGCTAGTGAGATACTCAAGGACTTCTTGTGCATCTGCAACTCTTTCGTTCTGCATCTTTTCTAGCTGTTCATCGATATATTGCTTCACGTTAGCATCTGTTAGCAGTCTGCTTGCATTTACTCTTGCTGTGATATCTTTTTTTATATTTGGATATGCAACCTTATATGCTCTCGTACCATTCATATCAATTAACCATTCATCAGCAAAAACCTGATGTTTTGGATTCTTTATCATGTTATTCACCTTCTTTCTAAACAAAATAAAAAGACTCCTTTCGAAGTCTTAATTCAAGATTTATTTATATATTCCAAACCTTTTTCTGTTAAAGCACAACCTGCTAAGCTAATGTAATCATCCGATGCTCTTACAGGTTCCGTAATATATCCATCATAATATAACTTAGAAATAATAGAACAATAATTATCTGTATCTATACCCAAAACTTCTTTTGACGTATTTTCTCCATTTTGAATTCTCTTTAATAGCACCTTATCCAATGTTATCACCTCCTACATTTAATAATTATACAATTTAAATTTGATTTTGTGGGAGGTGTTTAGCCATTAAAAATATGAACCATATGTTAAACAACGATGATTCTATTTTCCTTCTTTAGCTTTATCCCATTCTATTTTTAAATAATAAGAAATAATTTTCGAAAACTCACTAATTACTTCTCTATATTTTTGTAGCTCTTGATCTACCTTTTCTAATCTTTTTTGATTATAAGGTATACTAGTTTTTAATCTCTCATATTCGAATATTTTTTCTTCATTCAGATAATCTTTTCCTGTTTTTTCTGGACTATTTTTTACTTCTACCATTTTATCTACACCTTCAAAGTACAACGATGTCTGATCAAACAAATCTCTATTCAAAATTTTAGCAATTGATTTTCTATATTTTGCCTTGGACTTATATTTATCATTTTCGTACAATTCTATTAAACATTCAATATATCTTCTAACAAATATATTCTTACCGTTGTTGTTACATTCGTTATAAAGAATTTCCTCGGCTTTTTCAGACACAAAAATATTATCCTCTTGGACATGGATATCTTTTTCTATATCTTCAATCGTCTTTGAACTAAAGAAAAGCTTTAATAATTCAGACGTCTCTTCCACTTTTAACCATTGTTCATGAAATGCAGTTTCTTCTTTCTGCAATGATAGTAACAATGATATAAGTTCAGATGACTTTTCTCTTACTCCATTTATCCATTCTATTCTTGCCTTTGCCTTTAAATTAGCATCTATTTGTTGTTGTGCTATTTTCTTTTGAGTGCTTACATTGATGAAAACTCCTACAAATGTTAAGCATGCTGCAACAAAGCTGACTAGCGCTGCTATACTTGACCACTGAAAGGTTCCGTCTTTAGCAAAAAATATATTTCCTCCAGTTATACCTAAAACATTTAGACTCGTATAATAATTTATCGTTTTAGCAAATAACCAATAATAAAACATCTGTAAACACATCATATAATTTTAGCCTCCATTTTAATATCTCTTTATATTATTGAACATAAAAAAATATATTTCAATGGATATTTGCAAGTCTACAAACAAACACTCGCAAACCTATAGAAAAAAAGAGAAGGCTCTTCACCTCCCCTCTAATAAGAGAACGTATCAGTTTGCGAGTGATAGTGTGATCAGTGTTAGCAACGAGATAATATTTATTTTTGATTTCCTTACACTTCTCACACTACTAATTTACCATATTGACTACAGTTAAAATTCCCAACAAATTCCCATTACAATCCTAATTCTTCTGCGACTCTTTCAAAAAAAGCATTTCTTAATCGATAGGCTGTGTTTTTACTGATAAACAACTGTTGAGCTACCCCTAATAAAGTGAGTGTTGGTCTGTTTTTTAAGTAAAGCTCTTCAATGATTACCTGCGTCTGTTCATCCGATTCTGCTAGGCAACTTTGGATAATATTGCGGTTCCTTTCTAAATTCCATAATCGACGATCTGTAGCTATAGTAATAGCTAACCGTTCAGTGGTAGCCGAATTAGTCCCTTTTCCTTGAATATCGCCATTGATATCCGTTTCTTTATACGGATGTCGTAGTTCCAACTCTCGTTGTCGAATGTAGTCATCTGTTTTGTAATAGTCTCCTAAAATGTCTTTTATATAGTTAAATGTTGACGTTCGCATATTTCTCCTCCAAATAGTATTAACTAAAACTTTTTTCTGGTATAATGTTATTAAATTAATTATTTTTTAATATAGGAGTGAAAGCAATGAACGCCTTAACCCCCAAACAACAAAAGTGTAAACATGTATTTGAAAAAGAAGTGCTTCATGGAATGAAAACTGGTGATTATGTTTGTAAACATTGTAAATTAGAAACGCCAGATCCAAAAAAATACATGGATACCTCTCAAAAGTAATATTTTTTTATAATAGTCCCTCATGTATTATGAGGGCTATTTTCGTTCTATCGTTATCAGCCTAGCGTATTTCAAAATTTTCCATTCGCCATCTTTCATATTGGTTTTATTCATATGATTTCTTTCATCACGAGCTATCGTATAATCGAAAAATAAATCGGATTGCTCTGCTCCATGTAAGTATTCAACATACACGCCATCTACTTGCCTTCCTAAGATAAAAACTTCTGGATAACTCATACACTGGAACCTCCTAAATATAGCCCTAATCCCAAAATAAACGAGCATGAAAGGAAATAAACAAGGTCACTGCTTGTTATGTCATTTCCATACACGAAATGGCTCACGGTTGCTTTTGCTACAAGAATCATTATTGCAATGCCACTAAATTTATTTATTACTCTTTTCCAGTTGCGTTTCATCTATTCACCATCAACTTTCACAGCAAAATCCCAGTAACGTTCATCAATTGCTTTGATTTCTTGTTCAGTATATTTTTTTGCTTCTTCCACATCTTTTGAATAAAAATATCTATAACCAAATCTCATATATCCAATTTCTGGCAATTTCACATAATAAAGTGGCTCTTTCTCTACTTCGTAGCCGTATCGTATTGCATCACACAACGTAAACAGTGTATCTGAATTATCACTCAACCAATCGTAAAGCTCTCCGCGGTATTCCCATTTTTCAGCAATAAACCCATCTGAGTCAGTTGCGTACTCAACATTTGAAAAGAGATCAATTATATTAGTGGAATACTTATGTTTATCAAGCCAATCAGCTACAAACTTCGGAACAAAAACTTTTATCGGTTCATCTAGTTGTTTTGCTAAATTAATTGCTCTTTCGGTGGCATAGTCAGCACCTTTCAAATAATCAAGGCTGTCTGTAGAAACTTCTATGCATTCTAATTCTTCAATCAATTCTTGTTTATTCATCGCTGTTCCTCCTAAAATTTCAGACTGTCGCCTATCATTTTATTTATTTCATAAAGGACCTCGTGTGGTAACACCGCTTGTACATTGACGCCAGTTTCATCACATTTAATATCTAACGTGTAATTAACACCCGTCTCCCCATTTTTACGATAGGCTTCTTTTTCAAGATAAACCTTGTATAAATGCCTACCATTGACAACAATATTTTTTTGTTGCACATTATTGCTGACGTTCTCGTCATACGTTACTTCATAACTCATTCCGCTTCCTCCTGTTCAAGGGCCCACTGGCTAAATGCTTGTAAGACTTCCGCTTGTTCTTTTTTTGATAGCATTCTGATTTTAATTTCACGATACCGAATTGTGTCGTAAATTGTCCCAAAAGGCGACATATAACTGTTTTTAGAATAATCCTCTTTCAACCAATCCAGAACGATCTGCTGATTTTCGTTTAGATATGGTCTTTTAAAACCTTTTACGATGTATAAAACATCTTCTGCTGACATATTTCCTTCTTCAATGCGATCCATTTCTAATTGACGTTCAATTTCTTTTATTAGTTCATGCATTTAATTTCCCTCCAATAGTTCTGGATTTTCATGGATATTTCCGATGATTTCTAATGAACTAGTTCCGTCAAAGGTATTAGAAACATCAATAAAATCATAGTTGTCATCTGGTTCTATTCCATCGATAAAAAATTGATAACAGTCTCTTTTCACGATACCTAGGTAGCTATATTCTCCATCTCGATACTGAACAATATCACCCTCAAAAATTTCAACGCCGTTCTTGTCTTTTAATCCAATGGATTGCATAAGATGCTCTGGTTTCAATTCTATCCATCCAAAAGATTCGATCGCCTCAACCCAAACCTCACCACTTCCGAATCGATTACTCGTCACTCGTACTTGATCGTTCATATATTTTACATCTGGCTCCCAAGCTCTAAATTTTGGAATCATCTTCTTCACTCGCTTTCTGGTAATAAACATTCAAAAATCGCTTCTAAAACAGGGACTACAATACTGTTTCCTGCTTGATGATAAAGTGTCGTATTTTTGTACTTTTCGTTTTTTCCAGGGTTTGCTTTTTTAGCGTTGATAAAATCATCATCATCAAACCCCATTAACCGCCAACACTCTTTTTCAGTTAGAATCCTATATTTGTTTTTCTCATACTCAATCAAACCGCTATTGGGACATCGATCTTGTCTCGTGGTAATCGTATAAACAAAATCTTTTACGACTTCTAATCTGCCACTGAAACCAGTTGCTAAGCTACTTTTACTTCTAATCTTTGATAACATACTAGGCTGTGTCACCAAATACTTTTGATCAGTGGTGACTTCCAGAAAATTCCTCAGTGGTTTTAGCGGTCTGTGTTTAAGTAGATCAAAATTGAATGGCTCACCATCTAATTTACTAATAGCAAATACTCTTTTTCGTTTTTGAGGAATACCAAAATCCATTGCATTTAAGATTTTATATGTTGTAAAATATCCTAGCTTTTCCATATCACTTAAGTATTTTTGGAACGCTCCAACTAGTTTTTTTGAGAATACATTTGGAACATTCTCCCAAATTACTACTCGAGGTTTCCATATACCAAAGTTTTCTATAATTTTAAGTGTCTCAAACATCAGGCTACTTCTTGTTCCATCTTCAACATTACCGCCATATTGCTTACCACCAATAGAAAAATCTTGACAAGGGCTACCATGCACTAAAATATCTGGCTTCAAATTCCATCCAACAACAGATTGCGGTTGATATTTTATTTCTTTTTCAAACATAGCGTTATAACTTCGTACTGCTTTTTCATTCCATTCAACATAATCAATTGATTTGTGCGGAATTCCTAAATTTATTAATGCTTTTCTCGGCGCACCAATACCACCAAATAGTTCTAAAATTTGTATCATAATTTCAAAGGAGTAAAGAATTCTTTGTGGTCGACCAAACCTCCACTCCCTTCTATAAATTCACTGGCTCATTTTTATAACCAGCATCAATCAAAATACTTTCAATTACATAAAGATCCGTTTTCTGTTTCAAGCTAGCTTTAAATTTCTTGGCAATATTTCTAGCTGTTTCTAAAGAAACAACTTCGTATTTTCTAACCAATGCATCCGCAATAATAGCGGATGTTGGCGTGTAATATATCTCTAACAAAATGAACACTCACTTTCATTTTATAAATCTAATTTAAATGTTCAGCTTTATATTCCCAGAATTTGTTTCTAGGCATTCCTAACGCTTCTATGATTGCATTCACTGAATAACCAACCCACTGCAAATACAAATATTCTTGAATGGTGAACTTGTCTTTATCAATTGAGCTGATTGGTTTAGATTTATCCATTGTTTGCTCACCAATATCCCTACCAAGCATTTTAATTTGACGATAGACCATGCTTTTTGGATGTCTATACCAATCTGGGTTTTCATTCATTAACTTAAGCATTTCTTTTCGCTTTTGCTTTTTTTCAGCTTGAATACGTGCAATATCTTCAAAAATTACACTGTTCATTTTTTAACCTCCTAAAAAGGCAGATCATCATCGCTAATGTCGATTGAATTACCTGCACCTGCGAACGGATCTACATCTCCACCAAACGACATTTGTTGGCTGTTATTTTGCTGATTTAAGCCTTTGTTTTGATTCGTGGCATAATTACTCTCGAAATTATTTTGAACGCCTGTACCGCTATTCTGTGAAGTCTGAATGCTATTTCTATTCTCGTTGGTGCTTTTTGACTCTAATAATTGGAAATTTTCGCAAACAACTTCAGTCACATAGACACGTTGGCCTTGTTGGTTGTCATAATTACGAGTTTGAATTCTTCCAACAACTCCTAATAATGTTCCTTTATGGGCATAATTAGCCATTGTTTCAGCAGGTTTACGCCAAATCACACAGTTGATAAAGTCTGCTTCACGGTCACCATTTTGATTCGTAAAGTTACGGTTTACAGCAAGAGTAAAGCTTCCAACTGCAGAACCACTTGCGGTGTAGCGTAAATCTATATCTTTCGTTAAACGTCCAACTAACACAACTTGGTTTATCATATTGTCACTCTCCTAATAATTCTTGTTTTTGTCGTTCTAATTCAGCTAATTCTTCAGCTGATAAAGGCACATCTTCTTGCATTCCAGTCCAATTTGGTAACTGCTCTTGTCTCACTGGCGCCTTAGAATACGCAGGCTGTTTATTTGTTTGAGATAAATCATATTCATCGTTATAACGATCATCACGGATCCAACGAAACAATTCTTGTGGATGGTACCAATCGTTTAATTTAATATACGCAAGATAGTCTTTATATCCTTTTTTAAACGACTCTAAATCTTCTTCCGTCTTGAACTTCTTTAAAAATTGTTCTCTAGCTTTTTTCTTGTTGGTTTTCTTTGGATAAGTTTTCCAAACTTTTTCGAATAATTCATGCACAGTTGAGCTCGGCTCAACACTATTCTTTTTTTTATCCTTAACTAACCTATCCTTACCTAACCTAACCTGTGTATCCATTTGGTATCCCATGCGGTTGTCATCTGGTATACCAAGATTGTTTTCACTCTCTATAATCTCGGTTTTAAAGGTATATGCTTTACTATTTTTCTCAGCTAATTCAGCCTTTTCTTCTTGATATAGAGTTGGTTTGTATCGATCATTTCGGATATAGTTATGAATTTTCCAATGCTTGATAACAATAACCCCGCTATCAAAAACTAAAATAAATCTTTTGGCCATTAATAGCTTTAAATCATCATCTCCACATCCAACCATTCGTTGGATCTTCTTAGGATTATTAATAAATCCATCATCATCCGCTCGCATTGACAAATGAAAATAAAGAGATTGAGTTGACAGCGGCATGTCTAAAAATGCATCGCTATCAATGATGGTCTTTGCAAACATTCTTCTTTCAGCCAATTATCTAACCTCCTATAGTTGAAAACGGCACTTCCCAAAAATAGTCATCGTATTTTTTCACAATATTTTTAGTTGTTTCCCCTTCTATAATTTCAACTTCTTGTGTGAACTCCATCCCCTGTTCAAAAACAAAAATTTTAATATCGATATTATATTTTTTTGAAATACCTTCAAAATCTTCTTCGATAACACCCCAAGCCTGTTTAAAATCTAATATCTCTGCTAACGCTTCATCACATTCTTCGTGCCATACTTCTATCTCTTTTCTATCTATGAAAGCACGTCTGGTATTATTGATGTAGAATTCGTTCTCACTGTACAATGTGGTTGAATAATCATCTTCAGAAATTTCAACCTTTTGTGGGACTGTGACTGGTCCATCTTCAGTCATTTTAAAATTAGGTGAAGCAATTATCCCCTCTTTCAAAAATCTGATTACATTCTCTTTTTTTCCTCTAATTTTAAGTGTTCCCTCTGCCCAGTTTGGCATTTAAATCATCCTCCTATGTTCAGTTTCTTACGTTCTTCGATGTTTAATTTCACTGGTTTAATTTGATACTTATTCAAGAAGTTCTTAGTGCCTATTTGGTGCTCCTCTTGATGGTGCTGACGGCAACCAGCATAAAATGTGAATGTCTCATGATTGATTTTTTTACGATTACGCCCCATACCAACAACCTCAATGTGACAAACGTCAGCATGCTTACCGCAAATACAGCACTTACGATATTTCAGGCAGTAATAAAACCATTTGTTATTTTCAAGCAAGTATTGGTATCTTTTTTCAAGTGGTATATCGTTTTTCAAAATGAACTCAATTAAGAAACCGATCCACTCAGTCGCTTCATTCTTGGTAGCTCTACTATGTTCAAAATAAACACCACTCTTAGCTTCGTAGTAGTATTTCAAGACACTTTCAATCCATTTAGGTTCGTCATAGCTCCAACGTGCCACATCGGCTATTAGAACGTGAGAAAGTGCATTCTGTTTTTGAGACATCTGTCGATTATCTAAGAATTCAACTTTCGCTAAATTATCATCGTTATTAGCCAGAAGTTCGAGAAAATTTGAATTTATTTCATCCTCAAATTCGATGGCCAATTTATTCCCTTTGTGGTTTATGATTTTTCCAATCATTCAATCACTTCTTTTCAAAATCATTTGCAATAGGAGGATTTGCCTCGTCAAATAATTCTGTTTGTTCTTCATCGAGTTCGTTTTCACTTTGTTGTTCTACACTAGGAACTTCAATCTTTTCTAACATTTCTTTCATACGCTCAAGAACTTTAGTTTTTACGTTTTTTAAAGGTACGTTGTTAATCTTGCTGTGCAACTCTTTAAACATATTTTCATGATTTTCAGATTGTGTAGCAAGTTCTGTAATACTACTAATTAATTCATCTTTTAATTTTTCTAAATCTATTCCTTCGCTACTCCACTCATATATTTTTCCGCCTACTTCTTTTGTTATTTTAAAAGGCATATTAAACATATTTGAGTTATCTTTGGTAGCTTCCGCTATGTGGTCCTGATCAATACGTAAAGCGATAGCAAATTCATATTCCAAACTATCTTTTTGATCAGGTTTCAACCCTAGTTTTACTACTTGTGTTTTACCTTGTTCATTTTTTTCCATGTCGTAGGCTTGCTTACTTCTAGACGTTCCAATCACATACATTGAATTTCCTGTTACTAACTTAAGAAATTCTTTCTCTAATGGTTTTACTTTATTCCAAGCCAACATTTGATTTTTAGAGTTGCCTCTCTGATGGTTTTCTACTTGTTCTAAAATGCCACCTTCACCACTCCAAGCATGTGTTAGAGAATCGACTATCACCACCTCAACCCCAGCTTGTTTGAATAAATTAAAAGCCTGTATATATCGCTGTACAGTAAATGGTGCTTCAAAATCAATATGCAAAAATTCCCCTATGTCGACATTCCCAATAGTTGAATCAGCATATAACAACGATCGTTTGTGCTCAGTGTCAATGACACCTATTTTTTCCCATTGTTCTTGTTCTGATAAGTCTGAATGCATTTTTTCAATAATTCCTTTAGCAATAAACAACGCACTTACTGTTTTTCCACTACCACTTGCGCCAGTTATCATGATAGGAACTTTTATTTTTTCGCGTTTAGCCTTTTTTATTTCCATATTGAAACCTCCTATCTAATTCTCAAACTCTTAGTTTGAACTAATTCTGCACCTTTGATTTCCCCATGTTTCAGTTCTTCTTTCAAAGCTGTTTTATCAACTTTGGGAGGTTGAGGAATTAAAAAGCCAATAGGAATTAATTTTTCGTCTATAATATTCACGGAAACTGGATTGTTTTGAATTCCTACATTGAATAATTCGCCCTTGATTTTCGTTTTGCCTACCTTTTCCATTTCATCTTGCAGATATCCTTTTAGGTTCTTTACATTATTAGAAAGCGTTGTTTTTCGTGACTGTAGCCGTTTGATTTCTTTTTCAACAATAGATATGTTGCTTTCAAGTTCTTTAACTACTTTTGCTGTGTTTTCTACTTTTAGATCGATTGAATCGCTAATACTATCTAACGTATCTTTTAATGTTCCATCATCAAGCTCTTCAGCTAATGACAAAACTTTTAAATAATCGTTGCTAAGTTCATAAAGTGTTGCCACGGCTATCTTCCTCCTCGTCATATTCCCATTCTGGTTCGATTTTCTGTAATTCTTCTGACGGCTCTGTTAAAAATTGATCTAGCGCATCTGCTTCACTACGATTCATTCACAAGACCTCATTTCTGTGATATAATTTTTCTTGTATAATTTTTGTATGCGACTTATTGCTTGCCGGCTTAAGTCGCTTTTTTGTCGTCATGCAACACCTCTGCGCTCTTTTTGTTGCGCAATGTATATTTTATTTTTTTGTTGCTGATACCATAAATCAGCAAGTTTTTTCGTTTGCTCTAGTTTTTCTTTTCTTGTCATTTAATTCTACCTACTTTCTTTGGTATACTTTAACTTGAAAGGTGATGAATAATTTGAAAAAATATTTTGATGTTTTTGTAAAATGTGTAACTACTATCGGAGCTTTATTTGCTATTTGGAATGTGATGCAAAACAACAATCAAATAAAAAAAGTTAATTATGAAAATGAGCAAAATATAAAGTTAGAACAATCAAAAAATGTTTCCGTTTGGAACAATAAACAAGCTGATAAAAACAGCCCTGTCTCACTCGAAAAAATTCCAAATGTGATAGCTAATAATTCGAATCAATCACCAGTATATAAAGTGTTTGTTATTTCGATTCCTAGCAAAATAGACAATGATTCATTATCTAAAAAAGTATCTCTCGCTTCAGAATTTAACAGCTATAAATATTTAGAAACTCTACCACCAGGAAAAATCGAGTTAAGTCTTCCAACTTTGCCAAATGCTATGGACGGTGTTCATGGTGTACCTATAATATTTTTTACAGATTTTAGAAATGTTGAATGGTATAGAGATCAACAAGGGCGCCTCATGGAGTATCCAAAATACGAAACTTTTTTAAATAAAAACGGAATTACTCCACCATATCTTTAAGAATCGTTAATATCGCTACAGCAATTAATAAAATAGATGCAACCGGAATTAATAAACCTCCGTAGTCATATAAGAAATTTGTAGGACTTTTCTTTATAATATTTATCCATGACATTAGCGAATTCCCTATAATAAATGCCATTATTAGCAACATTGATATTAAAAATGTTCCAATAAATTTTTTCATACAGAAGTACCTACCTTTAATAAACTTGAAATACTCCTCTCTTATAAATAGTTTGGAGTATTTACTTTTTTGATTGTTTTAACGTTCCTTTTCTAATCATTTCTTAGCCTCTCTATCTTCAAGCGCCAGATCATAATACAGTGTCCAAATGATGAATAAGCCGATATATATATTTTGGATAATCGGATTAAAATTTCCGCCTACTATCAACCCCAATCCGAAAACGATTAGCAACACTGCAATTCTTCTTAAGTTATAAATTTTTCTCATTTCATTTCTCCTTAAATATGCATTCTATTTTGAATCTCTAAGTATCTTAAAAATTCGAGTTCTTTTTCAATTTGATATGCTTTTCCTTCGGTCAGTTGTTCTGATTGTCTAAGCGCTGCTCTATCGTCTTGTAGCTGTTTACGCTCTTTTTTGATTTGGTTGAGTATCCAACTTTCTTGTTCAGTTGTATAAGCCATAATATTCTCCCTATGCTATGTCGTTTAAGTCAAAACTCATTTGTCTTACAACTGTTTTTGTTGCTGTGGAAGGCTCCCAGTCATTGATATATTCAATTACGATTGGATAATGTTTTTCTCTTAATTGTGATCGAGTACCCACGCCTGTGATTTGCTTAATACCTGAATTAATATCTTTGTATAACTTGCCACGCTGTTCTTTTGTGATTTTCCCAAATCCTCTTGCAACTTCTGCTACTCGTTGATGAACTCGACGTGATAAGTAGCCATAATCATCTGCACCGATTTTTTGATTGTCTTTTAAGTCGGCTACTTCTTTTTCAATTACATCTACACGCTCATTTGTTTCTTCATTTGCTGATAAAGCAAGCATCGCCAATTCTCTTTGAGAGGTTGGAAGTTTAGGCTGTTGAATTTCTTTTTCCATTTGATTAAAAGCTTCAATATATTTCAGTTTGAATTGCAAAGCTTTTTTACCTGTGAATCCCATTGCTAGTAGTGTGAATCCGTCACGGTTCATAATTACTTGGCGATAAGACTGTTTGTTTTGCGGATGAATATAGTTATCTTCGTAAAATAGGTCTGCGTAATTTTCCGCAACCCCCTCTTTTAAATCATCAATTGCTGCTAAAACATCACGATGGTTTTTATTAAATGTTTCGGCAACTTGTAAACTACTTGTTACTGCTTGTTGGTCTTTCATTATTACTAAATTTGTCATTTGGTTTACTTCCTTTCTGGTATAATTTTCTTATCAGCAAGTGCTCTGCTGAAATAACTGATAAGGTGGTGAGGTAATGTATAATGTTGTAGAAAAATCTATCCCCTTTTTAGAAAAATATTCTTTTTGGGTGTCGATAGCGTTATTTTTATTTTGGGTTATCCAAAAGAAAAGTAAGCTGTATATTTCTTATTTAACTAATAAAGCCAAGAACAATTACGAACGAAAGTATTTTGAAATTTTTGCATACAATGAAAAAAATAAAAATCATCAAATACAATTAACTAGTAGCTGGCTTGACCTTTACAAAAGTTACTGGAAAAGAACAAACAATACTCTACTTTTGTCATTTATTTTTGCGTATATCTCTTTCAATACAACATCTTATTTTAGAAACGATTCAGATAACTTTTTTAAACTATTAACCATTTCCACAAGTCTTTTCCTAGCTGGATTAACATACATCCAACAGCTATACCGAGAATAAAGATGAATGCTTGAACAAACAAAGATTCTTTATATCTACTTTTCGCCTTAGTATCTTCTGCCAAAGTACTAAGGCTGTTTGCAATGCTTTCCAATGCAATAACTGTTCTTTCATCCGTATTCATATTATTTCCTCCCTAAATTTCGCTTGCCCAAGATTTATCTTTTTTGTGATAGAAGCCATCTGCGACACTCTTCTTTGTCGTAGAACTTCCCTTGTTTACTTACTGATCCATGCGGAAGACCTAGCTTCTCCCATTCCCTTATTGTTGTAGTGGATACATCGAAATATTTTGCAATCTCTGTTTGATTTAAAACTCGCTTATCAATTGAGGTATCTCTTCGTGCTTTTTCTATTTCATCAACAATAATTCCATGTACAAAATCCCTTAGAGAAGCTTCATTTTCTGGAGTTAAAATCACTTCCATTTTTATACCCCCTTCTAATCTCCTTTTGTTTTTAAAAGTTCTTCCATGCCAACACCTAAGTAATCTGCAACTTTTTTTAAATTTTTTGCAGATGGCATCGACTTGTTCCATTTAGAAATAGTTCCATTAGAAAACTCTAAATCACGTTCGATTTTGTAGATAGATAAAGCTTTTTCTTCAGAAATACATTTGATGCGTTCATAAAGCAATTTTCACACCTCCTAGAAATGAATAATATTTTTTGTTTCTGGGGTATTGACTTATAATAGAAAATATTCTATTATAAGTGCATAGAAAATAATCTAAAAACAATATTGTCCTTAGTCTTTTTATTCTATGTTATACCATCCAGAAATGTGAGAGTTTCTTGTACTTCCTGAGTACATGTGTATAATATCATAGAATTATTTCTAATGTCAATAACTTTAATAGAAAAAATTCGGAGGTATTTTGATGAGCACATACGAACGTGTTAAAAAGCTTGCTGCTGCAAGAAAAATGAGCATCGCGGAATTGGAAAGAGTTCTAAATCTATCAAATGGAATGATTTCTAAATGGAGTAAATCTAAACCCAACTCAGAGCCACTTTCTAAAGTAGCTGATTATTTTGACGTATCGACGGATTACCTATTAGGCCGTACTGATCTACCACATGGCGGTTTAACTAAAGAGCAACGAGAAATGACTATTGAAGAAGCAATAAACTCTGTTATGAGTCACGGCGGCAAAGAAGTAACTGATAATGACAGAGAAGTCTTAAAAAGAATAGCAGAGGCGTATTTGGAAGGTAAATACGAATAAAAAAAGAATTTTTGAGAAGGTGCGTTGCTTGGATAAACAGATTGAAGAAATAGTCAAGATTTTAGGAACTACTGTGATTTACGATGAAATTGAAAATAATGCTTATTACATGACACGCTTTAATTTAATAGTGGTAAATGTAAAGCTTTCAGAATTTGAACAAAAAAAAGCTTTACTGCACGAGCTCGGTCATGCTTGTGAGCACCAAGAGAATTATCCCCTGTACAAAACAGCATATGCTCTTCGTTCTAAAATGGAATATGAAGCGGATTGTTTTATGGTAGAAAAATTATTAGATGAATATTTAAACAGTACGGGTATTGCTCCAGAAAGAATCAACTACATGAAATTTATAGAAGATGCCAAAATAGATGCGCGCTACGAAGATTGGGTAAAGACTCTACTGTTTAATAAGTTGCAAAGAATAAACTTTGCATAAAAAAAGCCCGTGCGACAACACGGACTCAAAACCTCGTTTCGAGATTTACTCATAAAAACATTATATCAGAAGTGAGGAAGGTTTTAAAAATGAAAAAAATTGTTTTTCTAGGTTTATCATTATTATTGCTATCTGCTTGTTCGAATAACACAAAAAAAGAAACAAATGTTAATAGTTCATCTACAAACATCTCATCAAGCGTTAAAGAATCATCAAGTGACACAAAAGAAAAAAGTCAAAGTTCTACGTCAACAGCATCCAGTGTTGTAGGTTCATCCACTATTGAAGAACGAACAGTTCAAGCAAGCCTAAATGATTTTGTCGGAGGTTGGGGTATCCCTCAAAGTGATAATTTATTTTTTATAAATGCTGACGGAACTTTCTCTAGCACTACTCAATCAAATGTTCCGCTCCAAAATTTAAATTTTTCTGTTGATGCAAATGGTAATCAAACAATGTCATATGTTTTGAATAACACTCCAGGAACATTAGTGAAAAATGCAGATGGTACTTTGGCTGCTGGCGGACAGGTCTATAGTTATCTTGGCAATATTACGATGGAACAATTAATAGAAAGAAACAATCAAGGTCAACAAAATACTGTCCAACAGGAAGTGCAAGAGTCAGAAAATATTATACAACCTTCTACTCCCGAAATTAGTCAACAATCTCCCGAGCCAGTCACGGAAGTTTATGACCAAGTTAGAGATGGCGAAGGCGGCCGTCAAGTAGCTGAAAGAAACGGAATAACACTTGAAAAATTACAAGAACTAAATCCAGGTATCAGTGGATATATGCCCGGACAATCATTACGAGTTAAATAGAGGAGATTTTTTATGAAAAAGATTAAATATTTTATTTCAATGTTGCTATTAATTGTTACTTTTGCTGCTTGTGGAACTAAAGAAGTAAAGCCTGATTATACAACTAATGAAGCCGAAACAGCGCTAAATAAGGGAGAGGATTTAACAGGAAAAACTGTTCAATTCACAGTTGATAAATATGTACCTGATGGATCATTAGGATATACGATTCAAACTGGAGAACACTTAAATTTTATTTCTTCTGAAAATCCAAATGTAAAAACAGGTGATACAGTTATTGCAGAAATAAAAAAAGTTGAGAACCTTATGGGGTCTTGGATTATTACTTTCGATAAAAAATAAATTACCCTTCTCTGGCGAGTTCTATCGTGTTCGATTCACGATAGGGGCTTTAAAATCAAATAAGGAGGTGCTAGAAATTTGTCATTCCCTCTGTTCGCTTGCCCAAGTGGAAAGGATAAAAAATGGCAACTTTTAAACAATACACAAAAAAAGGACAAAAATACTGGAAAGTAACTGCCTATTTAGGCGTAGATTATTTAACTGGTAAACAAATTAATGTCACTATCAGAAACTGTAATACAAAAAAAGAAGCACAGCTCAAGCTTAATCAAAAAAAATTAGATTTTGATAATGGAAATCTAGCTAACGAGCATACTCGTTTAACCACTTTTGAAGAAGTTTATTATATGTGGTTGGACGAATACAAAAAAACAGTTAGGGAATCCACATTCATAGCTACTGAGCGACGTATGAAAAAACACATTTTACCCACATTCGGGAAAATGAGACTTGAGCGTTTAACAGTAAAGATCGTGCAAAAATCTGTTAATGAATGGTATAAAAAGAATGAAATGGGAAAAGTACTTTTGAGTTACGCTTCTCGTGTTTGTGACTATGCTGTTGGTTTAGAAATAATAGACTCAAACCCATTTAAGAAAATAACTAAGCCTAGTTCGCTAAAGAAAGTAGAAAAGAATACAAAAAGAAAGTTCTATACAAAAGACGAACTGGAACATTTCTTAAATACAGCTGATAGCATTGCCAATCAAGCCAAAGAAGAAAGTTTAGTTCTAAAATACTATGCTGACTTAGACTGTGCTATTTTTCGCTTACTTTCTTTTACTGGTATACGTGTTGGTGAAGCTTTAGCATTGAATTGGAATGATATTGATATTAAAAAGCAGGTAGTTAATATAAATAAAACTACTGCTATCAGTACAAATGGATTGACTATAAACGATCCTAAAACTCCCAATTCTATTCGTAAGATTTCTTTTGATAACAAGACTGCTTATATCTTAAAAAAATGGAAACTTAGACAGTGTGAGGCTTTAATGAAAAAAGGTGGGTTTAAAACACAACTTATTTTCACAAAAATTGATGGTACCATGTTCCGAAGTCAAGACATTTACCAACGTTCCAAAAGATTGGCAGAAAAAGCTAACTTACATTCTATTGGTTGTCATGGTTTTCGGCATACCCACGCAACATTATTATTCGAATCAGATAATGTTAGGTCTAAAATAATCCAAGAACGTTTAGGACATTCTTCTTTACAAATAACTATGGATACTTACACTCATGTTTCTGATGAAGTTACTAAAGAAGCAACAGATGCTTTCAGTAGCTATGTAAATTTTTAAAATAGCAAAACTACATCAATAACTAAATCAGTAAATTACTAACAACAAAAAAATAGCCTAGAATCCTTGTTGGATAAGGATTCTAGGTTCTATCTAACTAAATTATTTAGTTTCACGGTGTAAAGTAACTTTTCTTTCACGTGGGCAATATTTTTGTTTTTCTAAACGATCAGGATTGTTACGTTTATTTTTATTTGTTAAGTAGTTACGTTCTTTACAAGAAGTACACTCTAAAGTGATGTTTACGCGCATGTTTTCCCCTCCTACTAATAATTGATCTTTCCAAGAGATTTCTTAGACTTGAATATCATACCATTTTTTTTGTCATTTGACTACCCTTTTGGGCAAATTTGTAAAGTAGTTCTACTTTACAAATTTTATTTTTTGTACATTTCCATATACGCTTCTAAAACTTCTTTGGCAATCGTTTGATTTGGTTTGGAAGATTCATCATTTAAGTGTGGTAAAACAACGCTAATTGCAATTTCAGGATTTTCGTACGGCGCATAAGCCACCAAGTTACTATTAACCGTTGTATGGTTTACTCCATTAGCATCTGTTGCTTGCGTTTCGGCGGTCCCTGTTTTAGCAGCAATCGAAAACTTGTCTGATTTTAAACCACGTGCAGTTGTAAAAGGACTAGTTCCATTTACTACATTATAGAAACCTTGTTGAAGAATTCCTATCTGGTCTTCAGAAATATTCACCTTATTCAAAACTTTTGGTTCAATTTCTTTTAAAATTTTTCCTAAAGCTCCATTTTCATCATTGCCATAGATTCCTTCTACCACATGGGGTTGCACGCGGATACCATTATTTGCGACAGTGGAAACGTACTGTGCTAATTGTAACGCGCTATAGGTATCATATTGCCCAAAAGATAGGTCAAGAAGATTACCACCTTGTGGCGCAGAAGACGAATCCTTAAAGTCCTTGTTTTGAATTCCTGTTGTTTCTCCTGGTATATCAATTCCAGTTTTCGTTCCCATACCATATTCTGCAAAAGCTTTTCTTAATTCTTTAAAGACAGTGTCATCTCCTACTTCATAAGGGAAAATCATATTGGGATAATAATTCACACCCATCATTTTAAAGACTAATTTCATCATATAAGCATTCGAAGAATATTCTAACGCTTGCTCCGCAGTTAATTGCATGGTTGTTCCGCCAGAAGCATTCCACCAAGAAGCTTTTGGATTACTACCTGCTAGTAAAATAGCTTCATCTGTTAAAACGTCATTGCCTTTAATGACGCCTGTTTCATAACCAGCTGTTAAAGTACCTGCTTTCACAACTGATCCAGGAACTTCAGAATTCAAAATAGGTGCTAAAGGATTAGGTGTGACTTCTCCAGTTGCTAAATCATGATGAAATCCGGACATCGCTAAAATAGCACCTGTTTGAGGGTTCATAGCAACGACATATGCATTTTCTGAGTATGGTCCAATGGTTTTGACTATTTGTGAATAGTTTCGTTGTAAAATTTCATCAACTTTGTTTTGGAAATTTGAATCAATCGTTAATTTTAAGTTGGAGCCTTTTTCCCCTTTGGAAATTGGGGTTTGTGAAACAATCTTTCCGTTATTGTCTAAAACGACTTCTGATTTTGCTTTTTTACCTTGTAGTACGTCTTCATATTGTTTTTCTAAATAGCTAGTCCCGACACGGTCATTTCGTGCATAGCCTTTTTTCAAATATTCATCGACTTCTTCGGCTGGCAATCCTTGTTTTTCAGTTGAAACGGTGCCCAACAGGCTACGTAATGCGCCACTTTGAGAATAATCACGCGTCCAATCAGTCCCTGTTGAAACACCAGATATTTCCGCTGTGTGTTCACCAATTGTCGCAATTTCACCTTCTGTTACCCCTTCATTCTTGATGAAGACCGTGTTCATTTGTGACGCTGCATTCATTCGTTTAAAAATCGTTACTGCTTGTAAGGTTCGGTCATCAAACGCAATTTCTTCAGGGGTGACTTTTTCAACTGCTTTGGCATATAATGTGCCTTCGTCCGTAATTTTGTTGCCTTTTTCATCTTCTTTATCTTGATCGGTTAAACGGGCTTGGGCTGCTTTTAAATTTTCAGGATTCGCTAACCAATAATCTTTTTTGTCACGATCCGTTAAGTTTGGATCAACTGGAACGTTAATAAGTTCGTTAACTTTATTCGCAATCGGTAAAATATCTTTTCCTTCAATATTTTTTCCTCGTGTGTATGTGATTGCTAAATTAGCTTTGTTAGAAACCAAGACTTTTCCTTGTGAATCATAAATTTGTCCTCGAGGGGATGGTGTCGTGATTTGTAGTGAAGAATTGGCAGTGATTTTTTTGTTAAACTCTTCTCCTTCTACAATCTGTAAATACCCTAAACGGACAATTAATGAAACAAATAAAGTGAATATCACAAAAAATAATAAGTTCAATCGAAAAGGAATATGTGGCTTTCTACCTCGTTGACTCTTTGCTGCGGCATCTGTTTTTTTTATTTTATCTATAAATGAGTTTTTCTTCATACCTCTAGTCCCTTCACTAAAAAGTTTCGCATTCTCATTGTAACAAAAAATAGTCAAAAAATCAGGATTATTCCCAGCTCTAAGGAAATATTTAATTATTTTGTTGTTGAAAAAAGTCAAAAGGACTTCTGAATTCAGAAGTCCTTTTGACTTTTTCTCTTTTTTTAACGGCTGTAATTGCGAACTTCAGCAGCCATGCTGTCAATGAAAATTGATAAATCTTCGACAGACGTTTCTTTGCTTCCATAACGACGGACGTTCACCGTTGCATCTTCCATTTCTTTGTCCCCGACCACTAATTGATAAGGTACTTTTTGTGTTTGAGAGGCCCGAATTTTGTAGCCCATTTTTTCGTTACGATCATCGACTTCAACACGTAAGCCTTGTGCTTGTAAACGTTCTTTGATTTCATAAGCATACTCAGAATGCGCTTCTACAGAAACTGGGATAATAGTTGCTTGAATTGGTGCTAACCAAGTAGGGAAAGCGCCTTTGTAAACTTCTGTTAAGTAAGCCACAAATCGTTCCATTGTTGAGACAATACCACGGTGGATAACAACTGGGCGATGTGTATTTTCACCATCTTCGCCAACATAAGTTAAGTCAAAACGTTCTGGTAATAAGAAGTCTAATTGGATGGTTGATAATGTTTCTTCCATTCCTAAAGCTGTTTTTACTTGAACATCTAACTTCGGACCGTAAAAGGCAGCTTCGCCTTCTGCTTCAAAGTAATCTAATTCTAATTCATCCATGGCAGCTTTTAACATCGCTTGCGCTTTTTCCCACATCGCATCATCATCAAAATATTTGTCTGTATTATTTGGATCACGATAGCTTAAGCGGAAACGATAATCCGTAATGTTAAAGTCAGCATAGACTGCCACCATTAACTCCAAAGTACGTTTAAATTCGTCTTTAATTTGGTCAGGACGAACAAAAGTATGGCCATCGTTTAAAGTCATTTCACGAACACGTTGTAACCCTGATAATGCGCCAGATTTTTCATAGCGGTGCATCATCCCTAATTCAGCGATTCGAATTGGCAATTCGCGGTAACTATGAATGTCATTTTTATAAACCATCATATGGTGTGGACAGTTCATTGGACGTAATACTAGCATTTCGCCATCGCCCATATCCATTGGTGGGAACATATCTTCATGGTAATGATCCCAGTGACCAGATGTTTTGTATAATTCCACATCTGCCATAATTGGTGTATACACATGTTGGTAACCTAAGCTAATTTCTTTGTCCACAATATAACGTTCAATTGTACGACGAATGGTTGCGCCTTTTGGTAACCAGAAAGGTAACCCTGAACCAACTTCTTGTGAAACCATAAATAAATCTAATTCTTTTCCTAATTTACGGTGGTCACGTTCTTTGGCTTCCTCGCGCATTTTGATAAACTCTTTTAAATCTTTTTTATCGAAAAAGGCAGTGCCGTAAATCCGTTGCATCATATGATTGTCAGAGTTTCCGCGCCAATAAGCACCAGCTACTGAAAGTAATTTAAAGACTTGAATCCGTCCTGTTGAAGGGACGTGAACACCACGACATAAATCAACAAAATCGCCTTGATCATAGACAGTGATGATTTCATCTTCTGGCAAATCTGTAATTAATTCAACTTTGTAAGGATCATCAGCAAATAATTCTAACGCTTCTGCACGTGAGATTTCTTTACGAACGATTGGGTTATTTTCCTTCACAATTTTCATCATTTCGGCTTCAATTGCAGGTAAATCTTCCGCTGTCACAGGGGATTCCCCATTATCTGTATCATAGTAGAACCCAGAATCAATCGCAGGACCTACGCCAAATTTAATGTTAGGGAAAAGACGGCGTAAGGCATTAGCCATTAAATGAGCTGCCGAGTGACGTAAAATTCCTAAAGCATCTTCATGATCAGGTGTCACGATTTCAAGCGAACCATCTTCTACAATAGGACGATCTAAATCGATTAAAACACCATTGAATTTACCAGCTAAAGCTTTTTTGGCTAAACTGTTGCTAATACTTTTAGCAACATCAAATGTTGTAATTCCAGAATCAAACGGTTTAACAGCGCCATCTGGAAAAGTAATGTGAATAGACATAATAAAATTCTCTCCTTTTAATTTTTTTGATTTGAAGCGTTTCATTGTGTTCCTGTTTTTCACAATGAAACGAAACAGCCACCTGTTCCCCTTGTTAAAAAACAAAAAGTCCTAGTATTCTAACGAATACTAGGACGAAAATATCGTGGTTCCACCTAATTTTGAACACAAATAATCTGTGTTCCTCTAGCGTGTTAACGGTGCGACCGCCTTTGTTTCAACAAAGGTTTCGAAAGTGGTCATCCCTTGTGCCAATCTGGAAAATTTTCAGCCAAGATTTTCCTCTCTAATAGATCGCGGGCAAGTTCAGTTGTCTTTCTCATCAATCATTTATGCACTTATTTAACCACTTATTTTCAGAAAAAGCAAGTGATTCAACAGAAATTCTCTGAAAACTTATTTTTTCCATTCGCCGCCTTGTGCATAGCGGTCTTTTTTCAATTCATTGACAATCACATGGATATTCTCTTTTGGTGCACCAGCGTTTTTTGACACAGCTTCTGTAATATCTTTGACCATATTAGTTAACTGTTCTTCTGTGCGGCCTTCAATTAATTCTACATGTACAAATGGCATCTTCGTTCCCCCAATTTAAATTGCTTGTTCTGTTTGTATCATAGAGCGGGTTATGACGCTTGTCAATAAAAAATTGGAGACGTCAGTCGTTACGGTTGACGTCTCCAATTTTTACTTTTCAGATACACAGCTGGACCAAAGTACGGTCTTGCCTAATATCTCTTTTTATACTTCTTCGCCGTAATCTACAGGTTTATCAAATTCACCTGGTGCATCATCATAGATATGTCCATAAATAATTACCGGCATTCCGTCATAGGATACATCAAAGATTTTCGAAACTTCCGTTCCTGGCGTATTGATACAGCCATTACTACCAGCATCGGTTTTAAAGGCTTCTTTATCGCCATACTTATCCAATTTATGGTCGGAGTCATGAATCCCAATTTGTGTGACAACGCCCCCTTGACTTAATAACGGCATCCAATATTTTACTGGCACACTGTATCGAGAACCATCGAGCATTTGACCTTCTAAATTCACATCGGTTGTCCGATATAAAATTGTATGGAATCCTGGTACTGTTGCGGTTCCTTTGTTATATCTGCCAGTAATGACATCTGTGGTGACTATTTTTTTGCCATCAATGAAACAATACATTTTTTGATCTTTTAAATCAATTTCAATGTAATTATTGGCAATTTTACTATTTTCTTTGGTATCGCCAATCAACGGAGCAGTGATTGCATTCGTTGGTTCTTGGCTATTCAGCGCGTTTACTAGTAGTTCTTGCGTTTTGGCCCCATCAATCGACCAGCCATAACTTCCGTTGTTTTTAAAACGACGTGTCGTGCCGTGAACATCTGTAAATAAAACTGGTTGATTAGCAGAACCATATGTTGTTTCTAATTGTGTCACCCAAGTAGTTAGTTTTTCTTTGTTGATTGTGCCATCATCATTCAGCACGTTTTGAATTTGTGTTTTATCAAAGGCTACTTTTTCACCATTAATATCAACTGTAATTGTTTTATTTAACTTGTTATTGAGCGTTGTCAATGTTGCCTTTAACGTTTGATCCTCTTTTGTAATTTCAGGGGCTTTATAAAAATCTTTGGCATTGTATTGATAGTTGCCTTTTCCCGCTTCAACATCCGCAATAATTTGCTGGTTTAAGCGCTGTGTGTCCACTACTGTGCCTTGTTCTTCGGGAACAATTTCAAAAGTGCCATTGCCTCGACGGATACTCGCATTTTTGCTTGGTTTCCCCTCTGGAAAACTTAAAGTCGCTAATTTAGCTTCTAGTTCTTTTTTGAATGCCTCGTTTAACGGTAGCTTCACCTTGCTACTGTGTAAATGGTCTTTTAAAAATTTTTGATCCAATTGGTATTTTTTAGGAAGTTGAATTTTTTCTTCTTTTGTCCCCGTTTGAACCACAACTTCTTCGGTTTGATTAACTTGCGCTAATTTTTCTTCTGCAGCATTTACATTTAACCAGCCTACAGAAACTCCATTTACTTTTGTGGTTGGTAAAAAGTGACTTTGAAAATAAACATAGCTGCCCCCAGCAACCAGAGCTAGTCCAACCAAAGAAGTAATAATTACTTTCTTTTTATTATTTTTTCCTGATTTTTGACGACGTGTATTACGCATTTGCATTTCTTCTTTTTTCATTTGTTCATCCTTTATATCAATAATTTTAGGTTTATTTCTTAGAATCTAGGCAACAAACAACTGCGGTGATCTACAATCAAAAAAGGTTCCCTTTCTCTCGCAGATTAATTTTTTCAATTATACACTATTTTTATGTTGTTTTCAGCTTATTTTCCTTGTAAATCCTTTAATCTTAAAGAATTTGTATACTCTGTGACTTTTTTTGCTTCTTGTAAATGATACGTAAACTGGGCCATTTTAGCAAAATCCTGAGCGACGACGTCAAAAAAGGCTTGTGTCTTTATTAAGCTGTTCCAACAAGCTTCTTTACTAGAAAAATCCAGCAACGATGCTAATTGATCCATCGTGTCAGGAGTGACATAATTTTTCAGATACTTAAATTGTTTCCCAACAGAAATTGGCTCCGGTTCCTGCCAAGCCGCTTGCCAAGAAAGCAAGCGCAACAGTTCCTGCTGACAATATTCATAGAGATGTGTGACAGCGTAAAATAGTTCATTCCGACAAAGCCCCTTAACTACATACGTACTAACCCACCAAAATTCATTGCAACAATCGTTAAACTGCTGCTGATTCGGAACTGTTACTGTATAATTTTTATCAGATGCTACAGGTAAAGGCGGCAAACTTTCATCTTTGTCTAACAAGATAATTGCTAAAGAATCTCCTTCATGCCAATTGTCTTTTTCTGCGAGAGGACACAATGTTAAATCGATACGTTGGCCATCTTCAAATAACATTAAAAATGTTTCCCGCGTCTTCGGTTCTGTGGGAAATAAGGTCATTTCCTTGGGACGTTGCATAATTAATGGTTGTCCAAATTTTGCTATCCACGTTGCTGTTTCAAAAAACTCAGCACATGGTTCTACAATATAAACAATGTCGAAATCTTGAAAACTATCTTTTGGCGCTTTCACATTCGTGCGAGACCCCACCATTCCCACAGCTCGAATGTGTTCTTCTTGTTTTGCTACATCCATAATAAGTTGAAACATTTCTTCTTCTGTACGCATGCATTCGCTCCCTCTCTTCAAAAGTTTCTATTAAAACATAGATTTTTTTATAAGTCTTTTGTTTTCTATCGCTTTTTCTATGGTACTTCGTATACACTAACATTACAAGGAGGGATGTTTCATGCATTGGTTAAAAATAACAAGTTTATCCATTGTCAGTTTTGGCTTTTGTATTCTTTTGATTTTAGGTCTACTTATTTTTACTGGCAAAAATACGCAACCCACCGATAAACCAGATGCTATTTTAATTTTAGGGGCCCGTGTTTTAGGGACGTCTAAAGAAACCGCACTGCCCAGCCGTGTTTTGCAAGCTCGGTTAGATGTGGCTATCCCCTATATTAAACAACACCCCGAGACACCCGTTATTGTTAGCGGAGGGCAAGGAGCAGATGAGCCGGCTACGGAAGCCGCGGTTATGAAACAATACTTGCTAAATAAAGGTGTTCCAGAAAAACAGATTCTCTTAGAAAATCGTGCCACACGCACCAAAGAAAATATTGTCAATTCACAAAAACTCCTTTCTTTTAAACGGTTAGTGATTGTTACTAGTGACTTTCACATGTACCGCTCGCAACTTTTAGCCAAGCGAGCAGGCATCTCAAATGTTTCAGGCATCACTGCGGCTTCTTCTTTTCCAAAAGATATCAAAAATTTTGGTCGAGAGCTGCTTTCTTTAGGCTATGCCTTACTCTTTGATTGGTAAAAGAGCGTCCTTCGCAAGACCATTTTGCGAAGGACGCTTTTATATTCTGTGGATTTGCTCACTTTTGTTCTCTTCTTCTTGTGTTTAAATTATAAAAATGATAACATATCTTTGTTAGCGCTTACAAATAATATTTATTTTATAGGAGGAGAAAGTTATGGGGCATCAATTGAGCACTCATTTTTTTAACAAGAAAACAGGGATTATTTCAACTTTTTTAAGTTTGATACTTTTAGTCGGTGGGTTACTGTTTGCACTACCTGCATTTGAAGTACAAGCAGCATCAACTGTTACACCTAAAACAGTCATGTATGTAGAAGTAAACAACCACGATTTTAACAATGTGGGAAAATATACTTTAGCTGGAACCAATCAACCTGCTTTTGATATGGGGATTATTTTTGCAGCCAATATTAATTATGACACGGTCAATAAAAAACCTTACTTATATCTAAATGAACGGGTCCAACAAACTTTAAACGAAGCTGAAACACAAATTCGTCCAGTTCAAGCACGCGGCACTAAAGTCCTATTGTCTATTTTAGGCAACCATGAAGGCGCTGGCTTTGCTAACTTCCCAACTTACGAAAGTGCGGATGCCTTTGCAGCTCAATTAGAACAAGTCGTTAATACGTATCATTTAGATGGTATTGATTTTGATGATGAGTATGCTGAATACGGAAAAAATGGGACGCCTCAACCAAATAATTCTTCGTTCATTTGGTTACTTCAAGCCTTAAGAAATCGCTTAGGCAATGATAAATTAATTACTTTTTATAATATTGGACCAGCGGCTGCGAACTCTTCAGCTAATCCTCAAATGAGTTCTTTAATTGATTATGCTTGGAACCCTTATTATAGTACCTGGAATCCACCACAAATTGCAGGTATGCCTGCTTCTCGTTTAGGTGCTTCTGCCGTTGAAGTTGGTGTCAATCAAAATCTAGCTGCGCAATATGCCAAACGTACAAAAGCGGAGCAATATGGTATTTATCTAATGTATAACCTCCCAGGAAAAGATTCATCTGCGTATATCTCGGCGGCGACACAAGAACTTTATGGTCGAAAAACGAACTATTCACCAACTGTTCCAACACCTTAATTATTATCTCGTGTCTACAAGCGCCAACATGTAAAGAGTTAAAAGCCAGCTTACTACAAGCTGGCTTTTTGGTATCTTGAGCGAATCGTTTTGAACATAAAAAAGACCCGCCCTTTGGGTAAGGACGGGAAAGGAGTTAAAAATGAAAAAGTGTTTTGTGTTGTTAAGGTTGTTTGTTGATATGCTTATATCTTACAAACTAAATGTGAAGATTTTGTGATCATTTCATTCTTATTTTGCTACTTTTATAGGAATTAAATAGATTGCCACGAGACTATCTTTAGTTGCCTCGTGCATCCGTTATTCTGACTGCTCCTTGTGGTGATACTCTGTAAAAACCGACAGTCCCTGTCCCTCCATTTGCAACCATCTGTTTCGATTGGGCTCTAAAAAAGAAGTCATTTCCATTCATACCCAAAAATCCAAGGTTTGTATCATTATTTTCTGCATCAGTCAGTGTCTTTCTAATATATGTCTCTGCTTTTTCTTGTGTATCGATGATTTTTGCCTCTTCATTTTGGTCTTGATTTTCCTCTTCAGAAGAACGATAGTAATACTCTTCCGCAGGATAATTTCCACTATCTTGAGTAATTAACAATCGCGGTTTCGTCTTATCCGATTGGTCGCCGTTAGGATTTTCAACACCAATTCTATATAATAATAGCGCAGCACCAGTAGGCCCCCACCTAATACTTAAGCTTGTAATTGGTCGCGACTCATCAGTAGGTGAATCCTTCGTAATCATTCCTCCGGTATTTGTACTACCATCAGGATGAATGATCAAACTCTCTCCTTTACCATTTTTCCATGTTCCAACTAAAGTAGTAAAATCGCCAGCATTAATCGCTGTAGTATCTAAATCAGCTACAGTTAGCTGACTGTTGTCTTCATCAGCTGTGGACTCTTCATTTTTCACTGATTCGTTAGACTCGACACTGTGGCTCGCTTGTTCGTTTGTCTTATCAATTGTTTCACTCATTTTTTCATTCGTCTCTTCAACTTTAGAGGATGCCTCCGTTGAAGCGGTTACTTTCTTTTCTTTTGGTTCCCGACAAGCAGTTAATGATAAAACCGCTAGCCCGACAAAAAACGCGAACATTCCCTTTTTCACGCCTATTCACCCCGTTCAATGATCTATCTTACTAGACTATTGTACTATTAATTCAACTGTTTAGACAAATATTTATGGAACAGACAAAAGTTGAACCTGTCATTGAATGCTTTGTGTCACATGGACCTATCAATCAACTTTCTTTTTTCTATGTATTATATGAAAAAAAGTGAGCCATCAGTCAAAATGACCGATGGCTCACTTTCTAAATCTTAAAACAAACGAACAAATGGATTATTCAGGTAAATCTACATTATGATGAACTTTTTGAACATCTTCTAAATCTTCTAAAACGTCTAACATTTTTTCAAAGTTCGCTAAATCGTCGCCTTCTAATGTTACTTCGTTTTGTGGAACCATTTCTAACTCAGTAACCGTGAATTCTTCAATGCCTTTTTCTTTTAACGCTTCTTGTGCATGGTGGAAATCTTCTGGTTCTGTGTAAACGATAATTTGACCGTCTTCTTCAACAACATCGCGAACATCAATGTCTTTTTCCATTAAGTATTCTAAAATTTCATCCGCATCGTCACCAGCAAAGCCAATGATACCTGTATTATCAAACATGTAGGAAACAGCACCGCTGACACCCATGTTTCCGCCGTTTTTACCAAATGCGGCCCGTACATCTGCTGCTGTTCGGTTCACGTTGTTTGTTAAAGCATCAACAATGACCATTGAACCATTTGGCCCAAATCCTTCATAGCGTAATTCAGAATATTGTTCATCTGCTGAACCTTTTGCTTTTTCAATAGCGCGATCAATAATATGTTTTGGTACATTGTATGTTTTGGCGCGTTCGATTACAAACCGTAATTTTTGGTTTGCATGAGGATCAGGGTCTCCTGACTTCGCTGCTACGTAAATTTCAATCCCGAATTTTGCATAAACACGGCTATTGTTTGCGTCTTTGGCAGCTTTTTTCTCTTTAATATTTGCCCATTTACGGCCCATATTCTCACTTCGCTTTCTCTGATTTGTTGTTAGTATCTTATCCCTTGTTTATTATACTGGGGAAACTGATTTTTGTTAAGTATTTTTTAGGTATCTGGCGAAAATCGTAAGGGAAACCGACCAAAATTTTGTTCTTTTAAAGAAGAATCTCCCATCTGATATAGTTGATTGGCGCGAATATCTAACGAAAGCATTGCGCGGTTTTCTTTAGATACTTTGGAAATTACCGGCAATTGAATTTGTGCTTTGGTTTCTTTTAGATAAGCTTGTCCCTTTGGCGTAAATCCTAGCACATGGAGATAGCTGTCTTGCCAAACAGTTTCAACTTCTTCTTTGGTCATATTTAACAATATATAGGTTGCTAATCGTTGCAATCTTGTCCAAGTATAACGCTTCGTCTTCATACGTTCCATTAATTCGTGAAAAGAACCTGCTGCTTGGATTTGATCTTTTAGTCGATATTCAAGTCCTTCCGTCATTTGGTAAATGGCTTGTAACTCTTCTAACGAGGATTGAACAATTTTATACTTTAGGAAGGGCCAGTAGTTTTCCCATGAAATCATTGCCTGTGTTTGTAAATGTTGTGCGGTTATAGAAGGAACCGTTGGCAGTACTTGCGTTATTTCTTGTTGAAAAACACTTTGCCTAATCGCCGTGGCGCTAGCAACTTTCCCAGAAATCGTTGCATCATGAAAGCCCGCTTGTTTTCTAGCAATTGGGTAGAGCGTCATCGGGGTTGGATACGTGGCATTTTCCTTTGCATAACTCATCCCCAAAATATGATTAGGCGAAGAAAAATCAAACCTGCTTTCAGGATATACTTGACGAAAAACAGCAGTCATTTTTTGTGGATAACTCAATTGTTTGTCTGTCAATGCGTGGAACGTTTGATCAATTAAGGATTGATTTTCTTGGACAAACTGGCCGAAAGCCGCATAATCAATTGCGCTTGTACTATCTGTTCCAAAACATAAGCTCTCACATTGCAACGCCTGCAATAACTTTATACCGCCTTTGGCAAAGTAATCCGCAGACTGTACCGACCAAGCTGTCGGCAATTCAATGACTAAATCCACACCATTTTGCAAAGCTTCTTCTGCTCTGGCCCACTTATCTAGTAAGGCTGGTTCTCCTCTTTGTAAAAAATTTCCACTCATTATAGCAATCACTACTTCAGCTCCGCTTTGTTGGCGAGCTTGTTGGGCATGATAGCGATGTCCATTATGAAAGGGATTATATTCCACGATAATGCCACAGGCTTTCACTCTAGCCACCTCCGTTATAAAAAAATGGACTTATCAGCAAAGAGACAAACGTTTTTAAGCGCTGTCCCAAGCTCATAAGCCAAATCTTATTAATCTCTTTGACAAACAAAGAACCAGCGTTCACTTGTTTCAGTTGGTGCTTCATCTGTAAAGTCTGCATAAACTTTGACGTTCATGAAACCAGCACTTTCTAACATTCGTAAATAGTTATCTAACGAATAGGTTCGTTCTTGATGCAATTCATCATACCGAACAAAGTACTCATCTGTTTCCTGTTCTTTCACAAAAAATGTTAAGAAATGTTCGATGCTGTGTTCTTTTTCACCAGCGTAACTATCCCATAGAAAAGCAAACTCTTCTGTTTGATAATGATAGCTATATTCTGGAAAAACTGAATCAATTTTGTAAGTAGAATGAACATCAAAAATGAACGTTCCTTCCTCTTCTAACGCTTGATAAACTTCATCGAACACTTGTTGTACTTCTTGGCGATTAGCCATGTAGCACAGTGAATCAGAAAAACAAGTGATGGCTTGGTATTGTCCCACTTCAGATAAATCTAGCATATTTCCCTGAACAAATTGAACTGGCACTTCTTCTTCAAAAGCTCGTTCACTAGCAATCATCAACATTTCTTCTGATAAGTCTAAGGCTGTCACATCGTAACCACTTTTTGCAAAATCAACTGCTAAAGCGCCTGTACCACAAGCCATTTCAAGAATTTGTTGGGTTCCTTGTGGGAGATGACGATTGGAAAAATCCAACCATTTTTGGTATAGGCTTTCGTCCATCACTTCGTCATAGACGAAAGCAAACGTTTCGTAGGCCATTTTAGTCGACCCAAGCGCTTAGATCAACCATTGGGGCATCTGACCATAATTTTTCTAAGTTGTAAAAGGCACGTTCTGAAGATTGGAATACATGGACAATAACATCGCCTAAATCGATTAAAATCCATTTTCCGCCTTCTTTACCTTCCACACGCTTGACTTCTACTTGATTTTTGGCTTCTTGTTCGTTAATTTCATCAACAATCGCATTGATTTGACGTTCACTATTGGCTTGGCAAATTAAAAAATAATCTGCTAATAATGAAATATCTCTTACGTCTAATGCGACAATTTCTTCTGCTCGTTTTGAATCTGCTGCTTTGACAGCAATTTCTAAAATTTTCTGGCTATCTATGATAGTTCCCTCCTAGTAATTCTTTCTTCTTTTATTTTTGATTAACGACCCATTGATTGTAGGTCTCTAACGTTTTTGGATAAATTTTATGTTCTTGTTCAATCAAATGTAACAAGGTATGTTTCGTTTCATAAGCAACCGCTGCATCTAAGTCAACAAGGGCAATTTCACGGGCTTCTTTCACACCTGGAAAATCACGTCCTGGTTCAATGTAATCTGCGACATAAATAATTTTATCTAGCAAGCTCATCTTAGCAGCCCCAGTTGTATGCACACGAATTGCCTGCAAGATTTCTTCGTCATCAATGGCTAATTCCCGTTGAACAATATCCGCCCCAACTAAGCCATGCCAAATTTCATTGCCATAGTTTAATAAAGCCAAATCAAAACCATCTCGGCGAATAATCAACTCGAATTCATCGTTTGGACGTTCTTTGGCGTAATCATGCGTCAAAGCAGCAATACTGGCTTTCGCTTCATCGGCACCATATTTCGCTGCCAAGGCCACAGCTGTTTCCTCGACTCCTAACACATGGCGAAAACGACGTTCACTCATTTGCATTTGAACTTTTTGCATTAATAATTCACGTTGTGCAGCATCATAATTTGTTATCCAGCTCATCTTGATACAGTCCCTTCTCTTGAATATAGTTTATCACATTCTCTGGAAGAAGATAGCGTGTTGAGCAACCACTTTTGACTTTTTGTCTAATCAAAGTGGAACTAATCGCCATCTGCGGAACATCGACCCAAATAATTGGATAGGTAGATTCCGTTGGATAATTAGGACGCCGAATGCCGACAAATTGAACTAAATGGAGTAAGTCATCAATCCGATGCCATTTGGGCAAGTATTCCACCATATCTCCACCAATTATAAAATAATAATCAGTATCTGGATTGGCTTCTTTTAAGGCTTTCATTGTATCATACGTGTAACTTTTGCCTTTGCGAATTAATTCAATTGGCTCAATATCTAAGCAGGGATTATCAGCCACCGCTAGTTCTAACATTGCTAACCGATGTTCGCTGCTAATTGTTTTCTTTTCGTCTACATGTGGTGGTAAGTACGTAGGCATTAAGTAAACTTTGTCCAAACCTAGTTGATTTTGAACTTGATCGGCCATGACAAGATGTGCTAAATGAACGGGATTAAAATTACCACCTAACAAACCGACTTGCTTTCTTGTTTGAAAACGTAACGGTTCCTCTTGCAAGAGAACGTCCGCTCCTTGACGCGCTTGTCTTTTTTCTCCCATTGTTCATCCCTCCAATATTAAATCTCTTTGACTGCTGCTGAAATTTTTTGATATTTTTCTTTACTTGATGGCTTGAATAAGACCAACACGCGACCAATAATTTGTACCACATCGCAATGAATGGCTGCTGTTAGTTCTTCTGCAACCTCTTCTGCTACTTCATCTGTATTTTGTAATAACGTAATTTTAATCAATTCACGTTTTTCCAACGCTTCATCAATTTGTGTAATCATTGCGTCATTCAAACCACCTTTGCCTACTTGAAAAATAGGTTGTAAATGGTGTGCCTGACTACGTAAATAACGTTTTTGTTTTCCTCTAAGTTTCAAATTGTTTGCCTTCTCTCTAAAATTTAAATTAATGCTTTTCTACGTAAAACATCGACACCTTCAGGCGCCCAACCAGCGACTACACCAGGTTCTGTGACAGTAATCCAACCTAGACCAGCAAACACAATATCCGTTTTTTCTTTCACGGAAAATTCAAAGCGCACTAATTCAGGAAACTCAGCGACTTCATCGGCACGTGGAGGCTGCAATAAGCCACCAACATGTTTTTCATAAAAAGCATCGGCGGTTGCTGTTTTTGTTCGGTGTAAATTTAAGTCATTGGAAACGTAGGCAATGAAGGAACTTTTAGCACCTTGGACATAATCAAAGCGAGCCAAGCCACCTAAAAACAAGGTTTGTTCAGCATTTAATTGGTAAACTTTCGGTTTGATTTCTTTTTGCGGTGCAATAATTTTCAAGTCTTTTTTACCTAGATAATGTGCCATTTGATGACGGTGAATAATTCCTGGCGTATCAATTAAGAAGTGGCCATCGTCTAATGGAATTTCAATTTTATCTAGCGTTGTTCCAGGAAATTGTGATGTCGTAATCACATCTTGAACACCCACTGTTTGTTGAATGATTTGATTGATTAATGTTGATTTTCCAACATTGGTCACACCTACGACATAAACGTCTCGGCCTTCACGATATTTTTCGATCGTATCTAATAACTCTTGCATTTCTTGTGGTTTCTTGCCACTTGTTAGTAAAACATCAACAGGGCGTAATCCTGCTTCATGGGCCCGTTCTCTCATCCATTGAACCATTTTAGGTTTTTTTAATGATTTAGGCAAAATATCCACTTTATTGCCAACTAACAACACAGGATTATCTCCGATAAAACGATGTAGTCCTGGAATAAGAGAGCCATTAAAGTCAAAAATATCCACTACGTTCACAATCAGTGCATCTTCTGTTCCTAAACCATTCAATAAACGTAAAAAGTCATCATCTGTTAATTGGACATCTTGAATGTCATTATAATGTCTTAAGCGAAAACAACGTTGGCAATAAACTTCCCCTGTTTCCATTCCTTTTTCGAAAGCTGTTTTTGGTGTATAGCCTAATTCATGAGGATTTTCCGTTTGGATAATCGCACCACAGCCAATACAATGAATTGCCTCTGTCATTCTAATCCGCCTCTCCATGTCATTTCTGGATGTTTTTTTGATAAGTATTTCATAATTTTCCGTTCAAAGAACCGATTGATTCTAGTATTCCAGCCATCTGTATCGACAATCGGTTGAACTAAAACATTGCGTATACCCGCTGCGTTAGCTCCCCGAATATCTGTCATAATCTGATCGCCGACCATTAACATTTCAGATGGCTTCAAGCCTAATTTTTTTTCTGCTAATTTGAAGCCACGTGCGGTTGGTTTCAAGGCACGTGCTACATAATCTAAGTCAAACTTTTCAACAACGCGTTTAATCCGGCTGTCTTTGTTGTTTGAAACAACAAGGACGGTAATTCCTGCATTTTTCATCTCTAATAACCAAGTTTTTAATTCTTCTGTTCCATCGGGATTATTCCAAGCAATTAACGTATTATCTAAGTCAGTTAGTACTGCCTTAATCCCCAGTTTTTTTAATTGTGCGGGGGTAATTTTATAAATCGCATCAATCATCCATGTCGGTTTATATTTTGAAAACATCGTGACTCCTCTCACTGACACTATGTAGTTTCTTCGATTTTAAGAGACTGAAACATAACTAAACAATTATGCTTCAGTCTCTACCTATTGTATTATACTGCATTTTACTGAAAATTTCTATAAAGGACGGTCGTTCCTTGTAAAAGAACAAGTAAAATAAAAGAAAAAATAAAAAAAGCCACCCATCAACCCCTGAAAAGTTCGTTGATGAGTAGTAACTTCTAATATTTGCGAAAACGTTGGTATCTTTTTTCTAGTAACGTTTCCGTATCTAATTTAGCTAATTCAGTTAATTTTGAAATGAACGCTTTTTGTAACATGCGATTAATTTTTGCTTGTTCCAGAGGCTGACCGTTCATAACTTCTGGAATTACTTTATCTACAATAGCTAATTCCTTCAGCTCTGTCGCTGTGATTTTCATCAATTCTGCTGCTTCTTTCGCACGACTGCCATCTTTCCACAAAATAGAGGCGAAACCTTCTGGCGAAAGAACCGCATAAATCGTGTGTTCCAACATCCAAACTTCATCTGCGACTGCTAAAGCTAAAGCACCGCCACTACCGCCCTCACCAATGATGACTGAAATGATTGGCACTTTCAAATCAGACATCTCTAACAGGTTTTGCGCAATGGCTTCCCCTTCTCCCCGCTCTTCGGCACCAATCCCACAATAGGCACCAGCAGTGTTCACAAAGGTAATGACTGGGCGATTAAATTTTTCCGCTTGTTTCATTAAACGTAACGCTTTGCGATACCCTTCAGGATTAGGTGAACCAAAATTACGTTCAATATTTTCTGGTAGATTTCGACCTTTTTGGATACCTACCACTGTAACTGGTTTCCCTTGCAAAGTAGCAACACCACCGACTACAGCTAAATCATCGGCAAAGTAACGATCCCCATGAAATTCTAAAAAGTCCTCAAAAATTGCTTCTATATATTCTAAAGTTGTCAAACGATCTTGGGCTCTTGCCAAGGTAACAACATCATTGGCTGTTTTCTTTTCCATGTTAACGCCACCCTTCCAAAGAATGTAAACGTAACAAGTCGCTCAATCGTTGACGCAAAAGATTTCTTGGCACAATCTGATCTACAAAACCATGTTCTAAAAGAAACTCGGCCTTTTGAAAATCATCTGGCAACTCTTGACGAATCGTTTGTTCAATTACACGGCGGCCAGCAAAACCGATTAAACTCTGAGGCTCTGCCAAAATAATATCGCCATCCATCGCAAAACTTGCGGTAACACCGCCAGTCGTTGGATCAGTCAATACCGTAAGATACAGCAAGCCTGCTTTGTTATGCCGTTGCAAAGCGGCCGAAATTTTCGCCATTTGCATCAATGAAAAAATTCCTTCTTGCATACGGGCACCACCAGATGCAGTGAAAATCACTACTGGTAAATGCTTTTCTGTCGCCCGCTCAAACAAGCATGTGATTTTTTCACCAACAATCGTTCCCATACTGCCCATGATAAAATTAGCGTCCATGATTCCGATTGCAACAGCTTGTCCTTCAATTGTTGCTTCTCCCGTTAAGACAGCTTCATCTAGCCCAGTTTTTTCTTGCATTTTTTCAATTTTTTCAAGATAACCAGGAAAATTTAGTGGATCTTTTGTCACTAATTCACTGTCCCAATTGTGGAAACTTTTTTCATCAACGGTTATCGCTAATCGTTCCCATGCACCAATCCGAAAACTATAGCCACAATGCGGACAGATTTTTTCTGCACCCATTTCTTTTGTATACAGTGTTCGCTTACAAGAAGGGCATTTTGCCCACATATTATCTGGAACAGAAGGCTTCTTTGATGCATCATTTGCATCAGCACGATTTGGATTAATGCGAATGTAATTTTTCTTTTTAAATAATGCCATTTGCTTACTCCTCGTATTTTAGCGGCAAGAGCACAGCTCTTGCGGCGTTCTTTCTTTAATGATTGCTTTCTGGCTCCCAATTTGGTAGAAATGTTTCTTGTAAAAAGCTTGTGTCATAGTCACCTGTCAAAACATTGTCATGTGTAATTAAATCTAATTGGAATTCGGCATTCGTAATAATACCTTCTGTTACAATTTCATTTAAAGCCCTTTGCATTTTCATCAAGGCATCAAAACGATTTTCACCATGTACGATGACTTTTGCAATCATTGAATCATAATAAGGCGGAATTGAATACCCTGAATACATAGCGCTGTCTACACGCAAGCCCATTCCACCACTAGGCAACAAGAGATTTTGAATTTTACCTGGTGAAGGAGCAAAATTAAAGGCAGGATTTTCAGCGTTAATTCGACACTCAATCGCATGCCCAGTCATGATAACATCCTCTTGGGTATAGCCTAAAGGTTCACCTGAAGCAATTTCTAATTGTGCTTTGACTAAATCAATCCCTGTTACCATTTCCGTAACTGGATGTTCGACTTGGATGCGGGTATTCATTTCCATGAAATAAAAGTCGCCAGCTGGATCCATCAAAAATTCAATGGTTCCAGCATTTTCATAATGCACAGCTTGTGCCGCTCGAACGGCCGTTTCGCCTAACATCTGACGCTTTTCTTCAGAAATAGCAATCGATGGTGATTCTTCTAACACTTTTTGATTATTTCTTTGTAGTGAGCAATCACGTTCCCCTAAGTGAATCACATGCCCATATTGATCACCTAAAATTTGCACTTCGATATGACGTGCTGGATAAATAATTTTTTCTAAATACATATCATCATTACCAAATGCGGCTTTGGCTTCTTGCTGCGCTGAAGTAAAGTGTTTCGGTAACTCTTCTTTTGAAAGAACTTTTCGGATTCCTTTTCCGCCACCACCAGCAGCTGCCTTTAACATCACTGGGTAACCAATTTCTTCAGCAATCGTCAACGCTTCTTCGACAGAATCAATGACGCCATCACTCCCAGGAATAACAGGTACCTTGGCTTTTTGCATCAGTTGACGTGCGTTTATTTTATTGCCCATTGCATCAATCGTTTCTGCTTTAGGACCGATAAAAGTAATGTTACATTCTTCGCACATTGAAGCAAATTGACTATTTTCAGATAAGAAACCAAACCCTGGATGAATCGCTTCAGCATTGGTAACAATCGCTGCACTTAAAACAGCTTGAACATTTAAATAAGAATCAGTTGCTTTCGCCGGTCCAATACAAATGGCTTCATCTGCTAACTGTGTGTGTAACGCTTCTTGATCCGCTTCAGAGTAAACAGCAACTGTTTGAATGCCTAATTCGCGACAGGCACGAATAATACGAACAGCGATTTCTCCGCGGTTTGCGATTAATACTTTCGAAAACATTTTTCACCTATCCAATCATAAAGGTTAATTCAGCCTCGGCAACTTTTTTTCCATTAACTTTTGCCACACCTTTACCCATTCCAGCAGAAGCGCGGACTTTTAAAAGTTCAACCTCTAAAATTAATGTGTCGCCTGGTGTTACCTTTTGTCTAAATTTTGCTTTATCTAATCCACCAAAGTATGCCGTTTTCCCTTTGAATTCAGGCATTGAAAGTAATGCCACGGCGCCTGCTTGAGCCAACGATTCAATAATTAAAACTCCTGGCAAAACAGGATTCCCAGGAAAATGACCTTGAAAAACTTGCTCATTAACCGTTACATTCTTTTTCGCTACAACGCGTTCCCCGGGAATGACTTCTTCAACACTATCTAATAATAAAAAGGGATAGCGATGTGGTAAAATTTCTTGAATTTCTGTAATTGTTAATTTCATGTTTTATTCTCCTTTAGCAACTCGGAATAGCGGCTGACCAAATTCAACCACATCTTCATTGTTGACTAATATTTCAGTAATCACACCGTCAACTGTCGCCGTAATTTCATTCATTAATTTCATCGCTTCAACGATACACACAACGTCACCCGTTTTAACAGTGTCTCCTACTTTGACAAAGTTCTCTTTATCTGGTGCTGGTTGTAAATAAACGATTCCTACAATGGGTGACGTAATTTCTTCTGTCTTTTCATTGGCTGTCGGTGTGTTGGTTGGAGTTTCTTCAGCGACAGAAACTGTTTCAACAGGCACTGACACACCACTAGCGGCTACTGGTGTTTCTTGTGGTTGCGCCACTGGTTCTACGGCACTTCGCCCAGAAACTGTATTTTTATTCATATATAATTCAAACGAGCCTTCTCGTAAATCAAATTCGGTTAAAGTTGATTGATCAAATTGTGTTAATAGTGCTTTTACTTCTTCTAACTGCATGTTAATCCTCCCAGCGTTTTAAGCAAATAACTGCATTGTGGCCACCAAAGCCTAGCGAGTTACTTAAAGCATAATCAAATTTATGCTCTTTGCTTTCGTTTAAAACAACGTTCACCGTAATTGCTTCATCTTGATTTTCCACATTAATGGTTGGCGGAATAAATTGATGTTGTAAAGCATTTAGGGTAGCAATTCCTTCAATTCCACCAGCGGCGCCTAAGAGATGTCCCGTCATACTCTTTGTACTACTTACATACGCCGTTTTTGCGGCATCACCTAAAGCCAATTCAATTGCTTTAGATTCTGCACTGTCATTGGCTTGTGTGCTTGTTCCATGGGCGTTAATATAGCCAATTTTTTCTGGAGAAATCCCCGCTTCTTCCATTGCTAGTACCATGGCTTTCGCTGCGCCGCTCCCATCTGGTGTTGGTGATGTCATATGATAGGCATCGCAATTAGCACCATAGCCAACCACTTCACCTAAAATAGTTGCGCCTCGTTCTAGAGCATGATCTAATGATTCTAAAATAAAGACACCCGCTCCTTCTCCCATCACAAATCCACTACGTTCTTTATCAAAGGGAATTGAGGCTTTTTCTGGATCAGTCGCCTTTGTTAAAGCGGTCAAGGAAGCAAATCCTGAAATACCGATTTCTGTAATAGGCGCTTCTGCTCCACCAGCAATAATGACATCGGAGTAGCCATGTTTGATATTGCGGAACGCTTCCCCAATTGAATGAGTTGCACTAGCACAAGCTGTCACTGTTGAAGTACAAATTCCTTTGGCACCAACACGTAAAGCAATATTTCCCGCCACCATGTTTCCAATCGCCATTGGAATAAATAACGGTGCCACACGTTCAGGTCCTTTGTCGTGCATCCGAATTACTTGATTTTGAATTGTTTCCAAACCACCAATTCCGGAACCCACCATAACGCCAAACCGATCCACATCTAGTTGACTGGTATCCAAGCCACTCATAGCCATTGCTTCTAAGGCCGCATAAATGCCAAATAACGAAAACTTATCCATGCGTTTGCCATCTTTTTTAACAAAATATTTTTCCATTGGAAAGTCTTTCACTTCAGCTGCTAAGGTGACACCTGTTTCACTAACATCAAATTTACTAATCGGTCCGATACCATTTTTCCCTGTTTTCAAACTTTCTAAAAAAGTCTCAGGTTCATTGCCAATCGGCGAGGTGACACCGTAACCGGTAATAACTACTCGATTCATCCTTTTGACTCCTTTCGTTTATCCGTGCATGACTAAGCCGCCATCGACATTCACGACTTGCCCAGTAATATAGGGACTTTTAGCTAAGAAAATCGCTGTAGCTGCGACATCTTCGACTTGCCCAAACGTTTGTAAGGGAATTTGCGCATTCATTTGTGTTTTAACTTTTTCCGATAAAACATCCGTCATTTCTGTTTGGATAAACCCTGGTGCAATCGCATTGCAGGTAATACCGCGCGGCGCAACTTCTCGTGCCACCGATTTAGTAAAACCAACGACACCGGCTTTACTCGCAGCGTAGTTTGCTTGACCAACATTTCCCATTAAACCAGAAACGCTAGCCATATTAATAATCCGACCACTTCGTTGTTTCATCATACGTTTAACCGCTTGTTGGGTCATGTTAAAAGTTCCTACCAAGTTAATATCTAAACAGGCATTAAAATCCTCTTTTGTCATTCGTAATAATAATTTATCATTCGTAATCCCAGCGTTATTCACCAGAATATCAATCGAGCCTAATTGGTCAACAGTTGCTTGAATCATCTCACCCGCTGCATCAAAATCGGAAATATCTCCAGAAAGGCCAATACATTTTACCCCAAAGGCTTCAATTTCTTGTCGTTGTTCTGGCGTAATCTCACTCCGACCGTTTAAAACAATATTGGCGCCCTCTTTCGCAAAAGCCAACGCAACTGCTTTGCCAATCCCACGAGTGCTTCCAGTAATAAATACGTTTTTCCCTGTTAATTCCATTTTTTACCTCCCAGTAAGTGCTGTTAACGTTTCTGTTAATGTTGCAACATCTTCCACACGGTGCATTTCAATTGTTTTGTCAATTTTTTTAACAAAACCAGTTAATGTTTTCCCTGGACCAACTTCAATCATCGTTCCCACGTTCATAGCCTTCATCGTTTCGATACTGTCTTCAAAACGTACCGCAGACATGACTTGCTTTTCCAATAACGCTTGAATTGCCTCTTGGGGCATAATTTCGGCAGTCGTATTACTAATGACAGGAATTTGCATCGTTTGAAAGTTCAATTTTGCTAAATCCTGAGCCAATTTTTTTGATGCTGGTTGTAACAGCGCCGTATGGAAAGGGCCACTCACATTTAACGGAATCATTCGCTTCACACCAGCTTCTTTGAGAAGTGTCATCGCTTGATCAACAGCAGCAACCTCACCACCAATCACGATTTGTTGTGGTGTATTATAATTTGCTGGAGCCACAATTCCGAAAGCACTTGCTTCTTGACAGGCTTTTTCAATTACTTCACGCTCAGCATTCATGACAGCAACCATTTTGCCAGTTCCTTGTGGTGCTGCTTCTGTCATGTACTGACCGCGCTTTTGGACCAAGGCCACTGCTTCTGAAAAACGCAAAGCCTCGCTGGCAACCAAAGCACTGTATTCCCCTAAGCTTAAACCCGCTACGACATCAGGCGTTAGTCCTTTTTGTTGCAAAAGACGGTAAAATGCGACACTGACTGTTAAAATAGCAGGTTGCGTATATTCTGTTTCATTTAAACGTTCATTTTCAGTAAAACAAAGTTCTGCCATCTCATAACCTAAGATATGACTTGCTTCATCGAAAGTTTCCCGAACAATCGCTTCTTGGTGATATAATTCTTCACCCATCCCTTGATACTGGGCTCCTTGTCCACTAAATAAAATCGCTGTTTTCATACGACACCTCATTTTTTGTTAAAATTATTCACTTAGCCCCAACGCTGATTCATCTTATGTACAATCGCTTTGCATTCAGACATGAGTGAATCAATGATTTCTTGGGCTGTTTCTTCTTTTTTTATTAACCCGGCAATTTGTCCCGCCATGACGGAACCGTAATCCATATCCCCGTCAACGACAGCTTTGCGCAAAGCGCCTTGACCAATCTTTTCAAACATTTCTAAATCAGGTACTTCTTTTTGAAGTTCTTGCTTTTCTAATTGATTATATTGAGCAGTTAATTTATTTTTTAAAGTACGCACTGGATGGCCAAAATGTTGACAGGTAATTACTGCATCTAAATCACGTGCCTTTAAAACTTTCTGTTTATAATCTGGATGAACGTTGCATTCTTTGGCAATTAAAAAACGTGTGCCTAACTGGACTGCTTCAGCACCTAACATAAAGGCCGCAGCCATACCACGACCATCACCAATCCCACCTGCTGCAATCACAGGAATCGACACAGCGTCAACGATTTGCGGTAAGCCACTCATAGTGGTTAACTTGCCAATATGTCCACCAGCTTCCATTCCTTCAAAAATGACAGCATCGGCACCAATTTTTTCCATTCTTTTTGCTAAAGCAACTGAAGGAACTACTGGGATTACTTTAATGTTATGTTCTTTAAAACGAGCCATGTATTTGGCTGGATTGCCTGCACCTGTCGTTACGACAGGAACCTGTTCTTCACAAACCAAATCGACAATTTCATCGGCAAAAGGTGAAAGTAACATAATATTGACACCAAAGGGTTGCTCCGTTAATTCTTTAACTTTTTTAATTTCTTTTTTTACGACTTCTTTTGGGGCATTACCGCCAGCAATAATCCCTAATCCACCAGCGTTTGACACGGCACTTGCTAATGAAGCATCGGCTACCCAAGCCATACCGCCTTGAAAAATGGGATAATTGATTCCAAGCAACTCACATAACTGTTGATTCATTGATTTTATACGTCCTTTAGTTCTAAGATAAGTACACTTCATTCAAGTAAAAAAGGATTTTTCCGGCTTATTTACTTGTTTTTTTAGGGACTGGGTCATTTAGCAATTAAATGTCCCAGCCCCCTATTTTCATGTATTAGTTTGCTTGTTGTTTTTCTACATATGTTACTAAATCTTGAACGGTTTGGATGCCATCTTCTGTTTCGATTTTCACATCAAATTCATCTTCGATTTCGTTAATGATTTGGAATAAATCTAAGCTATCCGCATCTAATTCTTCTTGAATGTTTGTAGTTAATTGTACCTCTTCAGCATCTTTTCCTAATTCTTCTACGATAATTGCTTGAATTTTTTCAAATACCATGTGTATATTCCTCCAAAATAGTCATTTTCTTCATTTATATGTGAACAGTTTTTTACAGCGTTAGGAGCAGTGAGCCCCATGTTAAGCCGCCGCCAAATCCTGTTAGCACCACGCGTTGTTGGGAACCTAAAATTAAGGTCCCATTTTCAACTGCTTCATCCAACAAAATAGGAATGCTAGCAGCTGAGGTATTGCCATATTTATCCATATTCGTTAAAAACTTCTCGCGGGAAATCTTCGTCTTACGTGCAATTTTATCGATAATGCGCACATTTGCTTGATGTAGTAGAAGATAATCCACGGTTTCGTCCGTCACGAGTGATAAAATATTTTGTGAAACATCTTTAATCGCAAAATCAAAAATACTACGTCCTTCCATCTGTAGCGTCTTACTCGCCTGCTCATGCCCCTGATAAAAAGGACTTTCGTTGATCGTGTAGCCTGACGTTAAAGCCGCCCACCGTTGTCCATCTGCTTGTAATTTTTCATTTAGAAAATGCGGTGTCTCAGCCGCTTCAATCAAGACGCCGGCAGCCCCATCACCGAAAAGCACCGCTGTGGAGCGATCGGTCCAATCCAACATTTTGGAAAATGTTTCGCCACCAATTACTAGACCTGTTTGATAACGACCACTTAAGACTAGTTTTTCTGCCATGCTTAAGGCATAGACAAAACCAGAACACGCTGCACTGATGTCAAAAGCAAAGGCCTCAGTGGCGCCAATTGCGCCTTGCACTTGGCAAGCAACAGAAGGCATATTGAAATCTGGTGTCACTGTTGCAACTAAAATAAAGTCAATCTCACTTGCTTGCTTTCCAGATTTTTCCAATAACTGTTTTGCGACCTGATGACATAAATCAGACGTATTTTCTTGCGTAACGATGCGACGTTCACTAATGCCTGTTCGCGAATGTATCCATTCATCAGAGGTATCCATCATTTCACTCAGTTGGTGATTCGTGACACAATTCTCTGGAACATAACGGCTTGTACAACTAATTCGTGCATAATTCTTCATGGGGATCCTCACTTTTTATTTGTATTCTTGCAAGAAATCATGAAGATTTTTTAGTGCTCTTAACAGCGCTTGTTCTTCTTCTTGCTCCATGCCTTTCAAAATGTTTTTAACCATTTCACGATGAAAATGCTGATGGACTCTAAAAAGTAATTTTCCTTTTTTAGTTAAGCCAAGCTTTACTACACGTCGATCATCTTCACTACGCAAACGTTCAACATAGCCTTTTTTAACTAAGTTGTTAATCGCTACAGTAAGTGTTCCGACGGTAATTGACAGTTCCTTGGCTACTTCTGAAGACGTTTTTTTCTTGTACATACCAATTGCTTCGATTGTGTGCATCTCCGTAATGGATAAATCATTAAATTGTGATTTTTTCAATTCAGATTCTTCAATCGTTAAGATGTCATTAAAGACACTGACTAAATAATCGTTGACTGTTTCTAAATTAGGTTCCATTCTGTGCACCATCCATATACTTTGATTATCAAAACATTTGATGTTCAAACTATATCGTAAATAAGCAAAGAATGCAAGAGAATTTTCTATATTTTTAATGAAATATTCTTCAAATATTTCAAAAAAGGCGCATTTTCAAGGGACGAGGCTTTTAAAAAAAGGATCAATTACTTTGATACCCAAACTATTTTCACAGAAAAAGGAAAGAAGTGCAACTAAAAAGCATCACTGGCACTCCCCTGATTGAGAAGTGCCAGTGATTTTTGTTATATAATTCTTAAATTCCCACTAAGCTATTGCTACAACTTGACTGGATAATACGAGAAGAGAGTGAACCAGAAGCTTTGGTGCTTCTACTCCACTCCCTTATTAAAATGTAGGACGATTAATTATTGAATTAAGTCGTAAATTTCCATTGCTACAATATCGATGTTATCGAATTGATAGCTTTGGTGCGTATCAGATTCTGTTAATTCAAATGTTTCTGTTGATTTATCAAAACTTACAATACATTTCTCTACGCCTTCACGTTCAAAGCGGCGTACTTGTACTTCATTATCTGCTGCTTCGATCATTGCTTCCAGTCTCTTAATAATCGCCACAAGTTGTGAATGTTTCATCAGTGGGCCTCCTTTTGCAAACTAGTTCTGTACCATTGTAACAAAACATTGCCTAACTTGCATGATTTTTCGTCATTTTTTTTGATTTTTTTGTTGTTCTTTAATTTTTATTCGTTGGTTGCTTGCCATCTGTCCACCAAAGCTTAATTAAGGCCTGTGTGCCATCATTTTCAAACCCTTTATCTGCAAGGCTTTCATATAATTCTGTCGCTTTTTGCGTCGCTGGCAATGGAAGGTCAAGTTTTTTTGCTTCATCTAACGCAATCTTTAAATCTTTGATAAAATGTTTAACAAAAAAGCCTGGCGTATAATCTTCTTTTAAAATACGCGGTCCATAATTACTTAATGACCAGTTTGCAGCACTGCCACCACCGACCGTTTCCAGAACTTTTTCTAAAGTCAATCCTGTCGCATTTGCGTAAACGAGCATTTCAGTCAAACCGGTCATTGTGCCTGCAATCATTAACTGATTCGCCATCTTAGTGTGTTGCCCTTTTCCAGCTGAGCCATGTAGCATAAACGTTTTGCCAAATGTTTTGAAAATTGGTAAGACGGTCTCATAACTTTCTTGATCGCCACCAACCATAATTGTTAAAGTACCATTTTTAGCACCTAAGTCACCACCAGAAACTGGCGCATCCAACGCATGAGCACCCACTTCTGCTGCTTTTTTGGCAATCTTTTCAGCCAAGGTCGGCGTACTTGTGGTTAAATCTACTACTATTTTACCTGTAAGATCTGCTTGAAAAATCCCTGTTTCATTAAAATACACGCCTTCAACATCTGAAGGAAAGCCAACCATTGTAAAAATGATATCACTCGCTTCCGCAATTGCTTTTGGCGTATCATACCAAACTGCTCCTTCAGCAACTAAATCATCTGTTTTACTTTTTGTTCGATTGTAAACATTGACAGATAAATTGTTTTTCATCATGTTACGAATAATTGATTTTCCCATGACACCCGTTCCAATAAAGCCGATTTTAGACATAGTAGCTTCCTCCGTTCTTAAAATAAAAAACTTTCCTCCTTCAGTATAAACGAAGGAGGAAAGTTTTGCAGTTTATTTTCTTAAAGATGTAAATTTTACTTTAATTTTTTTAATTGAGTCCGCATTTTCTTTTTCCATTTGAAGTTGATCAAAGTAAATCAATGTATCTTGATAAAATTCAATCATTTTGTTGCCAAAGTTTGTAGAAGAAATTTCAAATAATTTTTCATCTAAAATAGTTTGGTCCATTTTAATATTTGCTTGTATATAGTCAATCAATGTTGGGGCAAAATCACTGTCTGTCTTAAAAGTTTTGCCTAAGCTTTCATGATCAAATAAATTATTTAAATAGGCGTTCCCTTCTGCAACACATTGAACACCAGCAGCCATCGCTTCTGTATAAGTTAAGCCTTGTGTTTCCGACGTTGAGGCGCTGACAAAATAGTCAGCAGCTTTATAATAAATCGCGACTTCTTCATTTGGCACTTCACCCGTAAATTGAACGTATTCACTGACTTCTAGTTCTTCTGCTAATTCTTTTAAATCCTCTAGATAGGGACCATTTCCAACTATTACTAAACGAGTTTGTGGTAATTTTTCAATAATTTGTGGTAATCCTTGAATAATTGCTTGAATATTTTTTTCATAAGAAATTCGACTTAACGATAACAACATAATCTGTTGCTCTTCAATACCTAGTTGTTGACGCATTCCAGCGATCATTTCTTCAGTAATATCGGGACGTAAAAACTTATCAATTTCGATCCCTGTTGGAATAATTCTCATTGGTGCGGTCACTCCATAATCCCGTAATTTTTCAATTACACGTTCACTGGGACAAACAACACCTGTCGTATGATTTGTAAACACTCTTGAAAAGAATTTAACATGTGATGGACGGACAACTTTTCCTTTAGCAATATAATGTAAGTAATCTTCATACATTGTATGATACGTATGGAT
>NZ_CP172909.1:2325000-2712500 GCF_050535975.1 Enterococcus sp. DIV1937
CAGGCGCTCTCCCAGCTGAGCTAAGGCCCCGAACTTATTTGATTGAGAGTAGACCTCTCAAAACTGAACAAAGTAAAGACGAAATGTGTATTTCCGTAATATTCCTTAGAAAGGAGGTGATCCAGCCGCACCTTCCGATACGGCTACCTTGTTACGACTTCACCCCAATCATCTATCCCACCTTAGGCGGCTGGCTCCAAAAAGGTTACCTCACCGACTTCGGGTGTTACAAACTCTCGTGGTGTGACGGGCGGTGTGTACAAGGCCCGGGAACGTATTCACCGCGGCGTGCTGATCCGCGATTACTAGCGATTCCGGCTTCATGCAGGCGAGTTGCAGCCTGCAATCCGAACTGAGAGAAGCTTTAAGAGATTTGCATGACCTCGCGATCTAGCGACTCGTTGTACTTCCCATTGTAGCACGTGTGTAGCCCAGGTCATAAGGGGCATGATGATTTGACGTCATCCCCACCTTCCTCCGGTTTGTCACCGGCAGTCTCGCTAGAGTGCCCAACTAAATGATGGCAACTAACAATAAGGGTTGCGCTCGTTGCGGGACTTAACCCAACATCTCACGACACGAGCTGACGACAACCATGCACCACCTGTCACTTTGTCCCCGAAGGGAAAGCTCTATCTCTAGAGTGGTCAAAGGATGTCAAGACCTGGTAAGGTTCTTCGCGTTGCTTCGAATTAAACCACATGCTCCACCGCTTGTGCGGGCCCCCGTCAATTCCTTTGAGTTTCAACCTTGCGGTCGTACTCCCCAGGCGGAGTGCTTAATGCGTTTGCTGCAGCACTGAAGGGCGGAAACCCTCCAACACTTAGCACTCATCGTTTACGGCGTGGACTACCAGGGTATCTAATCCTGTTTGCTCCCCACGCTTTCGAGCCTCAGCGTCAGTTACAGACCAGAGAGCCGCCTTCGCCACTGGTGTTCCTCCATATATCTACGCATTTCACCGCTACACATGGAATTCCACTCTCCTCTTCTGCACTCAAGTCTCCCAGTTTCCAATGACCCTCCCCGGTTGAGCCGGGGGCTTTCACATCAGACTTAAGAAACCGCCTGCGCTCGCTTTACGCCCAATAAATCCGGACAACGCTTGCCACCTACGTATTACCGCGGCTGCTGGCACGTAGTTAGCCGTGGCTTTCTGGTTAGATACCGTCAGGGGACGTTCAGTTACTAACGTCCTTGTTCTTCTCTAACAACAGAGTTTTACGATCCGAAAACCTTCTTCACTCACGCGGCGTTGCTCGGTCAGACTTTCGTCCATTGCCGAAGATTCCCTACTGCTGCCTCCCGTAGGAGTCTGGGCCGTGTCTCAGTCCCAGTGTGGCCGATCACCCTCTCAGGTCGGCTATGCATCGTGGCCTTGGTGAGCCGTTACCTCACCAACTAGCTAATGCACCGCGGGTCCATCCATCAGCGACACCCGAAAGCGCCTTTCACTCTTATGCCATGCGGCATAAACTGTTATGCGGTATTAGCACCTGTTTCCAAGTGTTATCCCCCTCTGATGGGTAGGTTACCCACGTGTTACTCACCCGTCCGCCACTCCTCTTTCCAATTGAGTGCAAGCACTCGGGAGGAAAGAAGCGTTCGACTTGCATGTATTAGGCACGCCGCCAGCGTTCGTCCTGAGCCAGGATCAAACTCTCATAATAAAAGTTAGAACAACCTTGCGATTGTTAAGCTCAATTTGTTTGCTAGCATATTGCTTGCTTGTTAAAAATGTTTGTTGTCTTGAATTGAATCAAGGCGCCCTACACATTTGGTTCGTCTATTCTTTGTTCAGTTTTCAAAGGTCTACGTTACCTCGCAGCAACTTTTATATCATAACAAACTTTCGTTTGAATGTCAAGAACTTTTTTAAAAAAGTTTTTTAAGTTGTTTTGCTCGGTTGTTGTCGTCTGTTGTGACAACTTCTATATCTTATCATCTCGTTTGTTATTTGTCAACAACTTTTTTGTTGTTTTTTCAAACTTTTTCCGAGAGATTTGAAACCAAGAATTGTTATTTAATTATTGATTTCTGAATCGCTCAGCTGTGTGACTCGCCTTGCGACATGTAATAATATATCAAGATTTTGATGTTTGGTCAACACTTTTTTTCAAAAAAATTAAAAGAAGTTTTCAATCTGTTTTCATTCTTTTCAATTATTTCGTTTTTAAACTTTTTAAATCCTAATTGTCTATCAAAACAGTTTAATCCCTTACTAAAAATCGAACAATTTGAATCATATATTTGAAATAGTTCGATTAACTTTTTTACGTACAACATAAAAAAAGAAAGAATCTGTTCGATTATCGACAGATTCTTTCTTTTTTGTTTAAAACATTGGGACACCTTCAATATGATATTTTGACCAAATCGTTTTTAATTCTGCAGGTGCTACCCATGTATAGTCTTTATCCATTTCATTTTTAAGTGCTTGTTCATCCATCTCGAAGACAAACAGCGGAACATTTTCTTTATTGATATGCGCGTTAGTTAATTCTACTAAGCTAATTGAAGTAACGTCCAATTGAACCTCTTCTTTGAACCATTGTAGCATACTAGCTAAACCCGTCATCTCATCAGAAACTTTTGCCATCGCAAACTCAATCGCTTCACCTATTGGATGCATCAAAAATTTTTTACTACCATCGTTTAAGTTCAGTATGATTGTTCCAGCGACTTTTTTGTTAGACACGACATCCACCTCAATTAATTTTTAGATTCACTAACAAAAGAAATTGTAACACACTTTCTGAAAAAATACAGAATTATTTTTCAAGCAACTTATCCATTGCTTCATCAATCCATTCTGGAAGTTCTTTGTCTAAGGTTGCAAAGCCAATTTTTTTATTCTTATCCGTAAAATATTTTTTACGTCGATGGTTCACTGAATGAACTTTGTCTTCAAGGGTCCGTAAAGATAAGCTAATCTTTTGAGAATATTCATCAACATCAATAACTTGAACGGTTACTTTTTGTCCAACGGTTAAGAGTCCATGGATATTTTTGGTAAAGCCAGCTTGTACTTCCGAAACATGAATCAGTCCTTGTGTTTCTTCGTCTAAAGAAACAAATGCGCCATATGGTTGAAGTCCGGTAATTGTGCCAGAAAGTACCATACCAATTTTGTACTTCATCAAATTTCCTCTTTTCATACGATAAATTTCTTTTTCCGTTTCTACTCATTTAAAATAATAGCATTTTTTCAACGTTTGTGCATTATTTCTTCCCTAGTTGTTAAAACTATTGTTTCATCTTTTAAGCAAAATCTACTATACTATAGGAAGTAAGACTTTATATAGAAGAAAAGGAGTTATCTTATGTTTAATTTTAATGAAACCATTGATCGTCGCCACACGAATTGTGTTAAATGGGACACCGTTGAAACGAGTTACCACGAAAAAGATTTACTACCTTTATGGGTTGCTGATATGGATTTCAAAGTACATCAGCCTATTCTTGATGCCTTGTCACAAGTTATTGAACAGGGCATTCTAGGATATGCGGTTGCACCTAATGAACTGTATCAAGCAATTCAAGATTGGCAACGTCAACACCATCAATTGATTGTTGAAAAAGAAGAAATTTTGTTTAATAGTGGCGTGGTACCCAGTTTGGCCACAGCCGTTCAAGCGTATACAGCACCTGCTGATTCTGTCATGATTTGTGATCCAGTCTACCCCCCTTTTGCAGATGTGGTAAAACAAAATGAGCGTAGACTCGTGCGACATTCCTTACTAGAAGTTAACGGACATTATGAAGTTGATTTGGTTAAAATGGAACAACAGATAATCGAAAAAAAGGTGAAACTGTTACTTTTTTGTAATCCCCATAATCCTGGTGGACGTGTTTGGACAAAAGAAGAATTGCTAGCAATTGGCCGTTTATGCCAAAAACACCAAGTAACTGTGGTTAGCGATGAAATTCATCAGGATTTGATTTTCAAACCGCATACCTTCACTTCCTTCACTGTCGCTGATGAAGCATTTAAGGAATTCACTGTTACCTTAACAGCGGCAACGAAAACCTTTAATTTAGCGGGGATCAAAAATTCAATGCTGTTCATTCCTAATGAAAAACTACGGCAATCTTTCGTATCTTTACAAGACAAAAATCATCAAGGCGGCATCAATACTTTTGGCTACGTTGGAACGGCAGCTGCCTATCAAACAGGGGAGGAATGGCTAACGGCATTACTTGATTATTTAAAAGAAAATATTGATTTTGCCCTTTCTTTTTTCCGTGAAGAGCTGCCTAGCGTTCGTGTAATGGAGCCTGAAGGAACCTATCTTTTATGGTTAGACTTTAGTTCTTATTCGCTAACGGATCGGGAACTTCGCGATACCTTAATTCATAAGGGGAAAGTGGTTCTAAATCCAGGAATTAGTTTCGGTCCCCAAGGTTCTCAACACATGCGTTTAAACTTAGCTTGTTCAAAAGAAACTCTCGAAGAAGGCCTTTTACGTATCAAAAAAGCCTTTAATTAAAAACAGCTGTCCTAGTTTTTAGGACAGCTGTTTTTAATTCTTTCTTTTGCGTTTAGCTAAATAAACTCTGACGAACCAGATACCTGAAAATATAAGTAAAATTTCTCCAATTATTATTGTATAAAATCCTGGTTCATGAACGATTCCTTGCTGATCTACATACGTAAAAAACGTTCCTATAAAGGGGAGTATTACTGCAAACAAAGCCAAGGCCATTGGATATCTGTATTTTTCTAACAAATTCGCTTCCTCTCCTTCTATTCTTTAATTCAGTATCCTATAAAGACTTCATTAAAAGAAGCGATTTGGATGCTTTTAAAAAAAAGTTAGTCGTTTTAAGAAAAAAATAAAGAGTACCAACGAATTTGTCCCTCGTTGGTACTCTCTTTTTCAATTGGTTAAACTTATTCACCAATGATTTCAACTGTGTCCATCACGACGTCAAATGTTGGACGGTCTTGGGCATCCCGTTGGACTCCACCAATTTCATCCACTACATCCATACCATCAACAACATGACCAAAAACAGTATGACGGAAGTCTAACCAAGGTGTTCCGCCTTGTTTGTAAGCTTCAATAATTTCTTCTGGAAAACCAGCATCTTCTAACTGACTCATCATTTGAGCTGGAACATTTTGATTAGTAACAACAAAGAATTGGCTGCCATTTGTGTTAGGACCAGCATTTGCCATTGACAATGCGCCACGCAAATTGAAAACATCCCGAGAAAATTCATCCTCAAATGCTTCTCCATAAATACTTTCGCCGCCCATTCCTGTTCCGGTTGGGTCACCGCCTTGAATCATAAAATCAGGAATCACACGATGGAAAATAACGCCATCATAGTAGCCCTTTTTCGCTAATTCAACAAAATTTTTAACCGTTTTAGGCGCTTGTTCTGGGAATAATTGAACAGTGATGTCGCCTCGGTTTGTTTTAATGACCGCTTTTGGGCCTTTAGCATTTTCTAAATCTAATTGTGGAAATTGTGACATGAGAATGTCCTCCTAGATAATTATTTTATAGTTCCATCATATCGAAAAATGCTGAAAATTGCTATGATCTTTTTCCAATGATTAAAGAATGCTTTGATTCGTTAGCCAAACTTGCTTTTTTCGAAAAGCCGTGCTATTTTGTGAAGTGTTCGCAAAACGATCAATAGTTGTCTCAACCCTAAATGAATTAGGAGGAATTTTCAAATGTCTGATGAAAAAGATATTTATGATTTAACGATTATCGGCGGCGGTCCTGTTGGATTATTTGCCGCTTTTTATGCGGGAATTCGTAAAGCAAAAACGAAAATCATTGATAGCCTGCCGCAATTAGGTGGTCAGCTAACAATGCTGTATCCCGAAAAATATATTTATGATATTCCTGGATTCCCTGCTATTAAAGCCGGTGAGTTAATTGCCAATTTGGAAAAACAGATGCAGCCATTTCAGCACGATGTTTGCTTGGAAGAAGAGGTCACACACCTTGCACAGGAAGCAGATGGACTTTTGCGCTTAGACACAACTAAAGGCACACATTATTCTAAAACGGTTATCTTTGCGATTGGTAACGGCGCTTTCCAACCTCGACGTTTAGCTATCGAAAATGTTGAAGCCTTTGAAGGTGAGTCAATCCATTATTATGTGACTGACATGAAAAAATTCGCTGGCAAAAAAGTTGCGATTGCTGGTGGCGGCGATTCCGCAATTGACTGGGCTTTAATGCTAGAAAACGTCGCAGAAGAAGTATCTATTATCCATCGTCGCCCACAATTTCGCGGCCACGAACATAGCGTGGAACAACTGGAAAAATCTAGTGTTTCTATCAGAACTCCCTATATCATTAGTGATATTTTAAAGGAAAACGAAACGTTCACAGGCATCCAATTAACGGAGACAAAAGGTGACCAAACATTGGATCTCCCTCTGGATGATTTAATTATCAATTATGGCTTCACTTCTTCTTTAACACACCTCAAAGAATGGGGATTAGACGTTTCTAGAAATGCTATTAATGTTCATTCCGATATGTCAACTAACATTCCTGGTGTATACGCTGTAGGGGATATCTGTTCCTATGAGGGAAAAGTGAAATTAATCGCTACAGGCTTTGGTGAGGCACCTACTGCCGTAAATAATGCTTTACATTACTTACGGCCCGATGCTCGACGTCAACCAGTTCATAGTACAAGTTTATTTGAAAACGGCGTACCTAAATAAGGTTAGCACTGGACTTTAGCAGTTTTTAAGCCAAGGACAAAAATCTAAATCGGATTTTTGTCCTTGGCTTTCTGCTTTACTGAAAAGCCTTTCTTTTTCTCTTTTAAATTTATTTTTGATACAATAAAAAGTGCTAGGAGGAAGAAAGATGAACCAACCAATTATTTATTTAAATGAAGTATTCAACGAAGAACAACTGGAACAAGTGAAAGCTGTGGCGCCCAATTATCTAGTTAAAACATCTACCGATCATTTATCATCTGCTGAAGAAGAGGCAATCGAAATTATGTTAGGCTGGCATAAAGAAATTGGTCCGCGTTTATTAGCCTCTGATACTAGTCACCTAAAATGGATTCAGCTCATTTCTGCTGGTGCTGATTATATGGATTTTGATAAATTAAGAGAAAAGGGTATTCTGTTGTCTAATGGTAGCGGAATCCATAGTGTTTCTATCTCAGAACATGTTTTAGGCGTTTTATTAGCACATACCCGCGGACTGCAAGAAAGTATCCAACAACAAATGCAACACACATGGAATCAAACAGCCCCTTCCTATCAACAACTTTCTGGGCAAAAAATGTTAATCGTAGGCACCGGGCAAATCGGACAACAATTAGCTAAATTTGCTAAAGGTTTAAATCTTCAAGTTTATGGCGTGAATACCTCTGGACATGTGACGGAAGGCTTCATTGAATGCTATTCACAGAAGAATATGAGTAAAATTATCCATGAAATGTCCATTGTTGTGAACATTCTTCCTTTGACTGAAACAACAAAACATTTATACAATCAGGCACTTTTTGAAAAAATGGCTCCTGAAACAATTTTCGTAAATGTTGGTCGAGGCGCCTCAGTAGCAACGAACGATTTGATAACTGCCTTAAACAATAAAACCATTGCTTTTGCTGCCTTAGATGTCTTTGAAGAAGAACCTCTTCCCGAAGATAGCCCTTTATGGGAGATGCAGAATGTTTTATTAACACCTCATATTTCTGGCATGACACCGAAGTTCAAATCAAAATTACTGGCGATTTTTATTCCAAACTTAAATCAATTTGTGACGGATCAGACCCTCGTCAAAAACCAAGTTTCCTTAAAAAAAGGCTATTAACTCAAAAAAGGCCTTCAACCATCTTTCAAGTAATTGCATGGTTGAAGGCTTTTTTTTTGCTATTTTTTACCAGATAACCTTGAAGTTATCATTTGTCGACGCTTGAATGATTGGATGTTTTTTTAAATATTCTGCAATCAGTTCCGTCATATCAATTTGAATTTCTCGAATAATTTTTTCAGGTTGGAACATTTGATAGTTTCCGCCACCGACTGCTCGGTATTGATTTGTCACGATTTCCAAAACATCTTCTGCTTGCACTGCTTTGCCATGATAATTAAGTTTCGTCACTCTTTCACCAAACGGTTGTCTTAAATCAAGCGTATACTCAATGCCTTCATACATATCATAATTATAGTATTGTGGTTTTGGATCGACATATTTCGGGTTAAAAATTGGTTGGCCTTTTTCTAACACAAAATAAGTAGCGCTTTGTTCTAACGCTTCACGGAGGTCTTGTCCAGTGACACGCAATACAGCCAAGGTATTTGGATAAATGTAGTTGGTAATGATATCGCGCATCGTAATTTGATTATTAAACCCTTTGCCTTCATTGTTAAAAAGTGCAGTCCCTGAAATATCCGTTCCGCTTGAAGCCATTTGGACGTTATTAATAAATTCTATATATGGATGTTCTTTGAGGCGTACGGCATTCGGATTTTGAATCGTCATATCCCCTTCCACATTTCCCACTGGTTGGTCAAGCCACTCTTCTACCTCGTCATGTAACGCTGTTGTCAAAGCTAAAACTTCTGTATCTGGTTGTTCGTTTCCAACAGGATGAATAGCTGCGTCACTTCCAATAACGTGATAGCCTTTAGCCATAGGTTCAATTTCTAAAGTAATTTCTCCAACGAAAGCTCCTCGAAAACCTGGTTGAATCACAGGTATTCCATTCAGTTTTGTAGCAATTTCTCGATGTTGGTGACCAGTGACTAAGGCATCAATCCCAGGAACTTTTTCCAATAAATCGTAGCCTTCATTTTCTCCTGTTAGTAATTCCGTGGGTTCCCCTGTTTCTAAATCTTTTTCAAAACCGCCATGGTAAGCGACAACAACTAGGTCCGCTTCTTCCCGCAGTTTTGGCACGTATTCTGCCGCTGTTTCAACGACACTTTTAAACGTTAAATCTTTGACTGTTGCCGGCTGTTCCCAATGAGGAATATATTGAGTCGTCACGCCAAGGATGGCTACTTTAACCCCTTGTTTTTCTATGATGACATACGGCTGACCGAAATAAGGTTGTCCATCTTTACCAAGAATATTGGCAGCTAAAACTGGCTGTTGATAACTGGCAATCGTTTCCTTTAAATAATCTAATCCGTAATTAAATTCGTGGTTACCTAAAATGCTAACATCATAATCCATTTGATTAATGATCTTAGTGATGGCTTCCACTGAATGTGTTTCTGCTTTTCTTACGTAATAACTAAGCGGCGAACCTTGAATAAAATCCCCATTTTCAATTTGAAAAACTGGTCCTTTGGCAGACGCACGTAACTTTTTCAGCATGGTTGCTGCTTTTGCGGTTCCAAAAGGCAAATCCATCTTTTTTTCACTATAACTTGTTGGCATAATGTACCCATGCATATCACTTGTTGCTAAAATTTTTATTTGCATTTTGTTTCTCTCCTTCTTCCGCCCAAAAGAACAGGAAGGTTAGAACACGAGCCATAACGACTCAGATCCCAACCTCCCACGTCTGTTTATTTATTGATTATTGGTTCCATGCTTGTTCAAATTGTGATGTTGCATCTTTCAATAATTTTTTCGTGTCTTTATTTGATGAAGCAAAAATACTTTCCATAATTGTCCGCATTTCATTATAGGCTGAATCAGCATTCTCTTCTACTGGGATAGCGAATAAATCTTTTACTGCGTTTTCAAGTTGTGCAGGTACTTTGGTTGTCTTAGAGTTTTTGTACTCATCACTGTGTAAAACAGATTCTAAAATTGGCATATAACCTGTTTGTTGTGCCCAGTACAATTGTGAATCAGGAGTAGCTAAGAATTTCATGAATTCAAATGCCGCTGTCCGTTGTTCTGGCGTAGCACTATCGAACATATAAATATCTGTTCCTTGTTGTAAGTTGATTTTTTCAGGACGTGGTGCAACACCGTATTCATAGCCACCAGCTTCAGCATCTTTTTGAACAAAACCAGCACCAGCAATACTACCGACAAACATTGCTACCTTTTTGTTTGCAAATGGGCCAGATAAATATTTATCTGAACCAGCTGTGCGGAAGTAACCTGCTTCGATACCATCACGGTAATAGTCCACGACTTCTTGTGAATCTTTGCTTGTTAAATCTAAGTCTTTATTAAAATCAACGCCTTTGTTTTTCATTCCAATTGCGTAATAGTTATTTAACGAGTCAAAACCAGCACCAACGACTTCTTTGTTGGATTTTTCGTAAATTGTTTTAGAAGCTTCTTTTAATTCCTCTAATGTTTTCGGTACTTCAACACCATATTCTTTCAACAAATCAGCATTATAGAATAACATTTCTGTCGATTTATTAAATGGAATGCCGTATTGTTTGCCGTCGATTTTGGCGCCGTCTAACAATACTTCACGAATTGGCTCTGCATCTTTCCAGCCGATTGTGTCATCATCCATATATGGTTTTAAGTCCACTAACATTTCATCTTGTGCAGCATTCCATAACCAGCCTGGGTACGCTTGCGTAATTGTTGGTAAATCTTTTGGTGAAGTTAAAGTCGAATTGATTTTGGCTTGTAAATCAGGGTAAGCAGATTGATTTTGTAATTCCACTTTAATTTTTGGATTTTCTTTCATGAAGTCTTTCGTTAATTTTGTTAACGCTTCTTCTTGAACCCCATTCATTGCATGCCAGAAAGTGATTGTCGTATCTTCCTTCACTTCTTTCACAATATCGTTTGATTCTTTGGCCCCATTACTGTTACCACAAGCCCCCAATGCGAAAATAGCTGCGGTTGCTAACACTGTTGTTGCTAGAGTTTTGAACTTCATTTTTTTCTCTCCCTTAAAAAAATTTATAAAACAATTTGCTCGCCACGTTCTGGCAATATTCTTTCACCATACGGGTTTTCCAGTTTTTCTGGTTTTAACGTATGGATTGGAACCAATACTTGAGGTTCAATCAATGCAATAATTTTATCCAGATCTTCTGGAATTGCATGTCCTGAACAAGCTAAGCGGACAAAAGTAATGTCTTTTTTAGCCAACAAATCTAAAAACACGCGATACTGTGGATCAAAGTCCCCTAACGGTTGGGCATCACTGTGAATGTATAAACTACCTTCTTGGAGGTTGTCAAACTGGTTCACAACTTGCCACAAATAGTCTGTTTTGTCCTTTAGTAACGTGTCATACGGGATTTCTAACGCTGGATTCAATTCTAGTATTTTACCAGATTCAGCATAATAATAACGAACTTCTATTCCAAATACTTCAAGTAACAACGCAGCCATATTTGCTTCTAAAACGACTGTACGTGGTGACTTTTCAATAATCTTAGCAAAACGTTCTACGTTTGCTGGATAACCATTAAAGGTAATTTGTCGATTCGGGTTTTCTAGTTCTAAACGAACCAAGTGCTGAACAAGATCTTCTTCACTGACAACCGCTATTTGGGCTGGATCTGGTTCACGTTCTGGGAAGCTAATGCTTACGCCTTCCATCATTAATAATTCAGTATGTTTGGCTTTTTCACAAAAAGCTAAAGTCTCTTCACGATTATGGCCATGTAAGCGCAAATCACCTGTGTATGTGATGAAATGGTCAGGCGTGCGAATCAGTAATGCCGAAGCACCGTACGCGTCATGATCAACAGGTACGATTTCCACTGAAATTTCGCCAACTTTAATCACATCGTTTTTATTAAGACCAATCATTTCTCGGGTAAAATTCTTTTCTTCAAACGGTGATGGAATCAAAAAATCACCTTTGCGATTTAAACTATTTAGAATCATTTTCGTTTCTTTTAGGGTGTACAACGGAACAGCTGGGTCTAAATAATTAATCATGCGTGAATGATCTAAATGGGCATGAGATAAGAAAACAGCGGTGTGTTGATACTCTTTGTCTTCTGCACCATGATATTCATAACCTAAACGTGGATCATATAAGTCTTTTAATTCTGGCACTAAACGATTATTAATTAAGGTTTCAATGTGATCATCGGGCAAATCTAATTCTGGTCGAAATTCTGTACCAAAATCAAAGAAGATGTGGGCATCTTTATACGCCACTTCAATCACGGTTCCTCCAATTGTTAAAATGCCACTGTGAAAAGTCACAGTTGTTTTAGCCTTTGATTCCATTTTTTGCAACTCCTCTGATAATTTCTTTTCTGAAAATCAAGTAAATAATTAAAATTGGAATAACGGTTAATGTTGCAGCAGCCATTTGTAAATGTACGTCACTACCGCTCTCTGTCGCAAAGGCCGATAGTCCATTATTCAATAGACGGTATTTTTTCTCGTTCGTCACCAACAATGGCCACAAGAAAGAATTCCAACTAGAAATGAATGTTAAAATCCCTACTGTTACCAACGCTGGTTTTGACATTGGTACTAAAATACGCCAAATATATTCTAAATCACTAGCGCCATCAATCTTGGCAGCCTTGTAAAAAGTATCAGGAATACCTTTTAAATAACCGTTTAAATAGTAAATATAAAAAATACTAGTTAAAAATGGAATAATTAAGGCGCTGTAAGTATTTAACAAACCTAATTGCGCAATCGTTTGATAATTGGTAAAAATAATAGATTCATACGGAACCATTAACAACGAAATCATCAAAGCAATGACCACATTTTTAAAACGGAACTTCAAACTCGTTAACGCGAATGAAGCTAAAACGGCGGTGACTACCGTAGCAATCGTTGTAACGCCTGAAACAAAGACTGTGTTCAAGAAATACCGAAGAAAGGGTGCTTTTTGAAAGACCTCTGTGTAGTTTTGCCATTGTGGTTGTTTTGGAAACATGGTTGGCGGCATGCTGGTCGCTTCAGAGTAACTCATTAAACCAGCTAAAATCATATAGACAAATGGAAATAACGTAATAACGGCTAAAATGCCTAAGAAAACAAATGCGATAATCGTTAAAACTTTTTTCATTGGCTTATTGCCCCACTTTCTTTAAGAGTTTATTTTGTAAGAAAGTGACCACTAAAATAATCACAAATAAAATCACTGTGGCGGCCATCGCAATTCCGGGACGCCCTGCAATGTGGAATTTGTCATAAATATAGTACACTGCGGTTGTGGCACTGTTGGCAATCCCCGCACGACCACCGAATAAAGCATAAACTTGTGTATAAACTTTAAAGGCGCCAATTAAATTGACCGTTAATAAAAAGGCAATGGTCGGGACTAGCTGCGGAAACGTAATACGTCGGAAAATTTCGCCGTCTGAGGCACCAAACATTTTCGCTATTTTAAAGTGTTCTTCATCAATATTTCTCAAGCCCGCCAACAAAATAATAATATTAAATGCTAAACTCGTCCAAACCCCAAAAATAATCAATGTCGGCATACTCATTTGAACATTATCTAGCCAGTTGACAGAAGGAATGCCGAAAAAGCCTAAGACGTAATTGACAATTCCATAATCGCCATTAAAGAAGTAACGGAAGACAATCCCAATGGCAATCGTACTCGTTACATAAGGCATAAAGAAAATCGTTTCAAAGAAACTCTTATGTTTAACTTTTTCAAAGATAATCCAAGCAATTGCTAGGGAAATTATCAAGGCAATCGGTACCACAGCAAATGCATAGAGCGCTGTATTTTTTAACGCTTTATAGAAGATTGGATCATTCAATACACGTTGATAATTTTCTAAACCAGCGTAGCGTTGGTTAATTAAGGAACCTTTTTGGAAGCTCATCCACAAAGAACGAAACAGTGGATAAACGCTAAACAGTAAAATGATTCCTAATGATGGGAGAAGGAAGAGCCATGCTTTTGGTTGATTTTCTGGATTGTATTTTTTCATTAGTAAACCCGGTCTCCCGCTTCGTTAAAGATAAATACTTTTTTATATGAAAAATCAAAAGATAAAGTGTCTCCTTCTTCAATCGCTTCTTCTACACTTACAATTGATTTCACTTGTTCATTTCCTAATGTAAATCGTAAAATACGTTCTCGACCAATCAATTCCACTAAATCTGTCGTTGTGGTAAAGAGACCTGTTTCAGTTGGTACCACATCTTCTGGACGAGAAGCAAACGTATATTTCCCGTCAGTCATTGGCATTTTAAAGCGTGCTTGCTCAAAACGCTCAAGCGGAATTTCAAAACTTTCGTGGTACATTTTGCCGTCTTTCACTTCAACAGACAATAAATTAATAATTGGGTTACCTATGAACTGAGCAACAAATAAGTTATTTGGTTCTAAGTAAAGGTTTTGAGGTTCATCATTTTGTTGAATAACCCCTTCGTTTAATAAAATAATTTTATCACTGATTGATAGCGCTTCCTCTTGGTCGTGCGTTACAAAGATTGTTGTAATCCCTACTTCTTTCACCAAGCGGCGGATTTCTTCACGAATTTTCAAACGCAAACGTGCATCCAAGTTACTTAAAGGCTCATCTAATAATAAAACATCTGGTTTTTGAACTAACGCCCGGGTAATCGCAACACGCTGTTGTTGACCACCAGAAAGTGTGCCTGGCTTTTTATGGCTTAACTCTTCAATATTCGTTAGTTTCATATATTCTTCGGCAATAGCTTGTGCCTCTGCCTTGGGAACTTTCTTACTTCCTACCGTCAAAGGAAACATTACGTTTTCTAGAACAGTCATATGTGGATATAAGGCATAGTTTTGAAAAACGAACCCGATGTTCCGATCTTTTGGTGCTGTTTTGACAACCGATTGCTGTCGAAACTGAATATCTCCATCACTTGGATGCAATAAACCTGCAATTAAGTTTAAAATTGTGGATTTCCCACACCCACTTGGTCCTAACAAACAAACCAAGTCCCCTTGCTCAATCGTAAAATTGACCGATTTTAACGCTTCAAACCCATTATCGAATACTTTTTTCAAGTCGATAACTTCTATCATGACCCAACCTCCAAAAAAACATTTAATAGCATACCTTTTGATTTTAACATTTATTTCTTGCAACCGCGAGAGCAAAGCTGTTTCATTAAGATAAAAATAGGTAAAGTTAATGTATTTTTTATGTAAAAAATGTTGTTTTTCTGAAAAGCCTATTTACACTTTTTTTAATGCACAACAAAAAAACAGAGAATTTTTCTCTGCTTTTTTGGTTATTTTTTAGAATCTTTTTCTGATTCCTTTACAATATAAATTGGTCGTTTTTTCGTTTCTAAGAAAATTTTGCCGATATATTTGCCAATAATTCCTAAACATAATAGTTGCAAACCACCTACAAAAAGTACAATACAAACCATTGAAGGCCAGCCGCTTGTTGGATCACCATTAACTAATGTTCGAAAGATAATCACTAACATTGCTAGTGCAGAACCAATACACGAAAAGGCGCCAACGTATGAAGCAATATTCAATGGTGTTTCTGAAAAATTGACAATCCCGTCAATTGAATAACTTAATAGACTCCAGAAAGACCAAGAGGTTTCTCCAGCAATTCGTTCTCGATTTTTAAATTCAATATATTCTGTTTTAAAGCCGACCCAACTAAAAATCCCTTTTGAAAAACGATTATACTCAGATAACTCTAAAATCGCATCGACCATTTGTCGGGTCATGACACGAAAGTCACGGGCACCATCCACCATTTCCGTCTCAGCAATTCGATTAATGAGTTTATAGAACATCCGTGCAAAAAAGCTACGAATGGGCGGTTCGCCGTCTCTTGTTACGCGTCGTGTGCCAACACAATCTAAATCTGTACTGGTTTCAATCATCTCAATCATTTGAGGTAATAACTCAGGCGGGTCTTGTAAATCAACATCCATGACTGTCACTAAGTCACCTGTTGCTTCTTTTAAACCAGCGTATAAGCCTGCTTCTTTCCCAAAATTTCGTGAAAAAGAAAGATAACGGACCTTCTCTGGATGTTCGCGATAAAGCTGTCTTAAAACAGCTAACGTCTTATCTTTTGAGCCATCATTCACAAATATATATTCTACTGAATGAGACAGTTGCTGGCTAATTTTTTCTACTTCTTCAAAAAACAGCGGAATCGCTGCTTCCTCATTATAACAAGGGACAACAATTGATAACATTTTATTTCCTCCACACTTCAGTTAATTATCATTATACCATATAATAGCCTTATTAAATAACGATATCCAACTAAAAATAACTTAAATAGAAAGAACCTGAGAAAAAATCCAAAACGATTTTTTCTCAGGCTGACTAGCGGTTAAACGAAAGCAACAGAAATAGTCCTACGCACTACTTCAGCCTCTTTTGTTTAGCACTAAAATTATTTTGTTAAATCTTCTTGGTTTGCTTCAAATTGATAACGCGGTTCATCATTCTTTTCATCATAATCAACAATCAAATCATACCCTTTAAAGAACCAATCATCTGTTTCTTCAATAAAATAGGTAATCCCATCTAGGTTCTCTTTAATCATTGGCTCATCTGGCGCTTCTACAGACATCGCAATGGAAAAACCATCATGAACAGGTGTTTTTCCGTAAATTTTTCCGAAAAAACGAATGCCTGTCTCAGGCTGAACCCCGGTTTCTTCTTTAAACCATTGTTGGGCTTTCGGTGTCACTTCTAATTTCATTCTTTGTTCCTCCTTCACATCTCTGTCGCCATTTATTGTAGCACAGCGCAGTGCTTTTAGAGAATAAAGTGCTTAGCCATTCATTTTTTCATCTAATAAATCAACATCTGCGGTATCACCGATAACTAATAAATTGTCGTTTTCTCGAACAATTTCAGAAGCATCTGGCGAAGCAATTACTTCTGTTTTCGAGCGGCGAATCGCTACCACAGTTAAACCAAATCGCTGACGGAAATTTAATTCTGCTAAGGTTTTATTGTAAAATTTTGGATTGGTGACCCGAACCTCAGCTAATGAAAATTCGCTAGATAATTCAATATAATCTAAAATATTGCGTGAAACAAGTTTATGGGCAATTCGAATACCCATATCTCGCTCTGGGTGAACGACCATGTCTGCCCCAATTTTATCTAAGACACGGGCATGATATTCATTGACTGCTTTGGCCAAGACATTGGGAACCCCCATCTCTTTAACCATTAGTGTCACTAAAATACTCGCTTGAATATCTTCACCAATTGCCACCACTACGTGATCAAAATTCCGAATTCCTAAAGAACGCAACGTCATTTCATCTTGGGCGTTAGCCACCACTGCATGCGTTGCAATATTCATATATTCATTGACACGGTCTTCACTGCTGTCAATGGCCAAAACTTCTTGACCAGCTTCCACCAAAGTTTGGCATATGCTGCCGCCAAAACGTCCTAAACCAATAATTGCAAAATTTTGTTTCATTTCTTCTGACCGCTCCTGTCTGTTCGTTAAAATTAGTATAACAAATCCATAAATAAATTCCTAGAAGGATTTCCTAGAATTTATTTATGGATTTATCTGATATTTATTTGGCTAAACCATGTTGAAAAGCATAAATCGCCGCTTGGGTCCGATCATCCACATCTAGTTTTGCTAAAATGTTTGAAACATGTGTTTTAACTGTTTTCAAAGTGATAAAGAGTTCATCAGCTATTTCCTGATTACTTTTACCTTGTGCAATCAACATTAAAATTTCGTGTTCCCGGTTTGTCAAATCTTCGTGCAACACCGGCTCTTGTTTTTTTGTTAACCGTTCCATCATCTTATGCGTCACTTCAGGTTCCAACACACGCTCTCCGCGATAAGTCGCCCGAATTGCATCAGCAATCTCATGTGCTGTTGATGTTTTTAATAGGTAGCCCGCTGCACCAGCTTCAATCGCCGGATACACTTTTTCATCATCAATAAAACTCGTCACAATAATAATCTTGGCTTCTGGCCAATCTTTCAAGATCGCTTTGGTTGAATCAATGCCGTCCATTTCTTCCATTACCAAATCCATCAAAATAACATCTGGACGTAGTTCCAATGCTTTTTCATAGCCAATCTTACCGTTTTCTGCTTCGCCTACGACTTCTATATCCTCTTGAATAGATAAATATGATGAAACGCCTAAACGGACCATTTCATGGTCATCCACTAACATTACTTTGATCACTTGCAGTTTCCTCCTTTATGACAGGAACTTTAATTTCAACGCTGGTTCCCTGCCCTTTAAAACTAATAATTTTAACTGTACCGCCCATGCCGACAACACGTTCTCGGATATTATTTAAGCCATAACTACCGGCTTTATTACTTTGTTCCTTCATATCAAAGCCGACACCATCATCAACAATACGCAATAACACGTTTTTATCGACTTGGTGTAAGTATACCTCTAATTCCTTTGCTTTGGCATGTCTTAAGGTATTTGAAAGTAATTCCTGCACAATTCGGAAAAGATGATCCTCAATGCTGCTATTTAAATGAACATCTTCAACATCCCAAATCAATTCAATTTTAATTTTTGTTTGTAGTTCTTTCAGTAATTGTTCAATACCTTTACGCAAACTTTTTCCTTCTAGACTGATAGGACGCAAGTGCAATAGTAACGCGCGCATTTCCGATTGGGAGGCATTAATGATTTCTGCCACCATGGCTAGTTGTTTGCGATATGGTTCAGGAGTTTCTGTTCGTTGTGCTTGTTCATTTAAGGCAGACAACATCATCATGGCTGCAAAAAGTTGTTGACTGACTGAATCATGCAACTCCCGCGCCAAACGATGCCGCTCGTTCTCTAAAATTTCTTCTTTTGTTTGCCCATCCATTAATTGCGGTCGACTGTTTAATAATTGCAATTCTTTAGACATCTCTAATAATTTATTTTTAATCGACCAAATATCTTGTTCGACTTCGGTTAGATAATGGTCTTGATTTTCACTGGTCGTTGGTTTGTTTAAGACTGGACTTTCATAATTACCGTTGGCCAATAACCGAAGTTTTTCTTCAATCCGTCCATATTGCCCTTTTTGAACCAATGAAATCAGTAAAAAGGTCAATAAGCCTATTAGTAAGGATATGAGAACAATGTGCACAATTAGTGGTAAATAAAAGACTTTTCTCTGAAGAAGCTCTAATAGCCACCGGTTTTGTTTAATCGAATGAAAATATGAAAACAATGTAATTAAGATAACAATAAAGGTGCTAAGGGACGCATATAATGAAATCATGCGTCTTGAAATCCGATCGGTCATACACGGATCACCTCAACATCTCCTACTAAAGTGTTCGTCATAATTTTCAAACGACGAAGATTGGTATCGTAATCATTGCTGTAAATTTTTAATGATTCGTTTTTCAATTGATATTTTTCTTCTTCAAAACGTACCGTTCCGTAAAAAGTTGAATGTTCTAACAAAATAGCTACACCTAACGGCACTAGAATTCGCGTGCGGCCAAAACCTTTACGAATAATAATAATATTGTCTTCTTTCGGTAGTAGCGTATTACCTAAATCAATAATGGTGTCCCCAGAGATTAAATCAATATTGATGTCGTCCCATTCATAGATATTGTTACCAATGCGTTCGTTGGCAAACCAGCGGCGTTTAAATCGTTTGCCATTTTTAGGTTCTTTTGCCGCCGTCTCCACCATAATCATTTGTTTTTTTCGCCAAGGTGCTCGCTCAGCTATATCCACGCCTGAAATCTCAAAGCCTTTTAAGCCGATAAAGAGTACGCCAAAAATCAACATAAACCAAACAGCCGTGCTGTTCATTGCACCAATGACAATAAAAACAACGCCGAGGACGAATTGAAAGTTGTTAAAATGTGTTTTAGATGCTTTCCTGGAAACGTAGGCCACAAGTAAAACGCCAATTGTTAATAAAACAGCTAATCCAGGATTATGTACAATTTGCCATAACGCCAGAATAAAAAGTAATGCTTCTGCGACGATAAAAAAGCGCCAAGGGTTATTCATAGATTTGCCTCCTCCCTCTGTCATTTATTTTACTCGTTTATTTTATTTAATCATAGTGGTTTGCGCCTCAGGTTACCATAGGACTTTAGCCCTAAATGTCCTAGATTGCGAAAGGACAGGCCTTGGAAGCTGCCTGCCCTACTCAATTATTTAGTTTGCTTCAACTTTTGTAATTTTAACTGTCATGTCGCCACCAGGTGTTGCAATAATCACTTGGTCGCCTAATTGTTTACCAATTAAGGCTTGCGCAATCGGTGAATCGTTAGAAATTTTACCAGAAAATGGATCGGCTTCGGCACTTCCTACGATTGTGTATTCCTCTTCTTCTCCATCAGGCAATTCTTGGAAAGTAACTGTTTTACCGATGGAAACTTCGTCTTGGTCCACGCCATCATTATCGATGATTTCTGCAAAACGAATCATATTTTCTAACGTTGTAATACGTCCTTCAACGAAAGCTTGTTCATCTTTAGCTGATTCATACTCTGAGTTCTCTGAAAGATCCCCAAAGCTACGAGCGATTTTAATACGCTCTACGATTTCTTTACGTTTAATTGTTTTTAATTCTTCTAGCTCTTGTTCTAATTTTTCTTTTCCTTCAAGAGTCATTGGATATACTTTTTCTACCATGTTAATTCTCCTTTTTCGCTTAACGATACGTAGTTCTTGGTTGGTTATTGAAAAAAATTCCGCTTTCAATCCACAAAAGAGTACCACGCTTTTTCTAAATTGTAAATATAATTATTGAATTTTTGTGATTTTGCTAAATTTTATTTATATAAATTTCTAGTTGCTACTCTTTCCCTCTGTTAAACAGATTACTTTTTGAGTATCTAAAAGCTTGGTGAATCATACAAAATTGATTCACCAAGCTCTTTTATGTTTTCATTTTATTCACTACTTGAATTATTGACATACTGATTTACTAATACTTGATGTTCTTCATATGTTTTTGAGAAGTAGACTTTTCCTGTAGAAATATCTGCTACAAAGTATAAATAGTCACTTGGTGTCGGATTCAAGACTGCTTTAATTGACTCCTCACTTGGGCTATCTAATGGTCCTGGTCCATAACCAGTATTTTTATACAAGTTATAAGACGAGTCCACTTCCAAGTCAGCATACGTTACAGTTTCTTTGTGTTCTCCTAGAGCATACAAAATAGAAATATCTGATTGGATTGGCATATCGGCAGCCAAGCGGTTAAAGAATACTTGCGCAATTTGTTTGCGGTCTGCTTCTTTGACTCCTTCTTTTTCAACCAATGAAGCTAACGTTAAGACTTGCTGATTGGTTAAATTCTTTGCATGAATTGTCGGCGTATATTGTTCCATTACTGTGTTCATTTTAGCAATCATTTGTTCGACAAATTCAGGAAGTGTTGCTTTTTTGTAGTAATCATAAGTTGCCGGGAATAAATACCCTTCTAAGCGATAACGAACACCTTCTGCGGTTGCAGCACTTTCAAGTAAATCAGGATACTTAGCCTTCATTTGATTGAAGAAGTCTTCGTTTTTCATTAATGCAATGAAATCTGCTTTCTTGAAATCTGTATTTTTTTCAATAGCTTCGCCAATTTTATCTATATCGTAGCCTTCAGGAATCGTTACTTTGCCATCTGCAATTTTAGTTGGTTCTGGCGTACCTCCTTCTTTTAGCATTTCACCAATTTCATCGAGTGTCATGCTTGGAGACATTTGATAATAGCCCGCTTGAAAATCTGTTAAGTTTTTAAATTTTACGTAGTAGTTAAAAACCATTCCGCTTTTAATGACGTTGCTTTCTTCTAAAACCGCAGCAATTTGCTTATTAGAAGATCCTTCTGGGATATGCACTTGAACAAGCTTCTTATTGTTCTTGTCTAGTGGCTGTAGCCCAGCATCTACATATTTATAAAAAGTAAACCCAAAGATTGCCATCATTAAAACTAATACAGAAACTACAATTAACACGATACGACCGACTAAACGATCTTCTTTTTTACGTGTTTGTTTTTTTGTATTTGTTGGCTTTTCGTCTGTTTCAATCGGGGTTGGCTCTTCGACTGTCTGTGTTGTCTTGTCTTTCCCACGTCTTCGAGCAGCTCTAGAACCTGCACGTGTTTGTGTTGTGCGGCTCGCTGTTTCTTGTGATTCATCAGATGAAGGTTGGGGTGACCTATCATTTTTTTCAGAGGAATCAGGTTGATCGCCATCATTTCTACCATTTAAAGACCCAGTTACTTGATCTCTAAGCGAAGATTTGGGATCTTGGTTATTTTGGTTATCATTAGCCAAAACTAACCCTCCTTACTATTCTATCGTTTATGACTGAAACTATTATACATGAAACCTCTTTAAAATTAAATGTTTTTAATAAAAAGACCGTCATTCCCTGATAAAAAATTCATCATTGACAACGTTTAAAGCCTATGATGGCGCTTTTCTATTGAAACGATAATAAATCTTAAAATCCTCCTAAATTTATCGAAAATCCATTTTCTATTAAGAATTTTGTAGCAAAATAGCACCTAAGTCTTTAGGCGATTGTACTAGGAATGTCGCTCCCGCCTCTTGTAATTCTGTTTCTTCACCAAATCCATACAAGACACCTATACTATCTAAGCCATTTTGTTGAGCACCAAGAATGTCATGATTACGATCACCAACCATGATAATTGCTTCTTTGGTTGGGGCTAATTGAGCTTCCGTTAATGCATACTGAATCACATCTGCTTTTTTAGAACGATGACCGTCCATGCTCGCTCCATAGATGCCTGTAAAATAACGATCTAAATCAAAATGAGTAATAATCTTTTTAGCAAATTCTTCTGGCTTGGAAGTCGCAATGTATAACTTTGCTCCCGCTTCCTTTAACCTTGTTAACACTTCTGGAATCCCTGGATACACATGGTTTTCAAACATACCTTTTCTCTGATAATACGCTCGATAATGACCCACGGCTTGTTGCGCTGCTTCAGCTGAAGGCGCCATGTGCAAAAATGATTCATATAAAGGCGGCCCTATGAAAGAACGTAACGTCTCCTCGCTAGGAGCTGGCCAGCCTAATTGTTCTGTTGCGTATAAAATAGAACGCATAATGCCGCTACCAGAATCCGTAATTGTGCCATCTAAATCAAATAAAATCGTTTGATACATCTTCACTTCACTACTTTCTAGCATTTTTTGTCTAATTGATTCTTCAAAATAAGATACGCAAAAGAAGCACATTTTTCAGCGCTTCTCTGCCTTTTTATTTATTTTGCTGTAAACGTATCTGGTTTTTTATCTGATTGCTGCATTTCATAGGCAATGGCTTCAACGATTCGGCGGCTAGCTTGACCATCCCCATACGGATTTTGTGCATGCGCCATCGCGTGGTAAGCATCAGAATCAGTCAATAATGTTTTCGCCTCTTGATAGACTACTTGTTCGTCTGTACCAACCAATTTCAATGTTCCTGCCGCTACGCCTTCTGGACGTTCCGTTGTATCTCGTAAAACTAAAACTGGCACACCTAAGGAAGGAGCTTCTTCTTGCACACCGCCAGAATCAGTTAAAATTAAAGAACTTTTCGCTGCAAAATTTTGAAAATCTTTGACATCCAATGGTTCAATTAAATGCACACGAGCTAATTCACCTAAGTGTTCCGCTACTATTTCACGGACTTTGGGATTTTTGTGCATAGGGAAAATGACTTCAATTTCTGGATGTTCCATTACAAGTCGACGAACAGCTTTAAACACATTTGCCATTGGCAGGCCTAAATTTTCACGACGATGCATTGTAATTAGCACGATGCGTTGGTCTGTAGGGATTTTTTCCAATAAATCATTTTGATAGTGGGCATCAACGGTGTACGCCATCGCGTCAATTGCTGTATTGCCAGTCACATAAATATGTTCTTCTGGATGATTTTCTTTGATTAAATTGTCCTTACTTTGAGTGGTTGGGGCAAAATAAATATCAGTTAACACATCTACCAGTTGACGATTCATTTCTTCCGGAAACGGAGAATATTTTTGCCAGGTCCGCAATCCTGCTTCCACATGTCCCACTGGAATCTGTTGATAAAAAGCAGCCAATGCAGCCGCAAATGACGTGGTTGTATCGCCATGAACCAAGACAATATCCGGCTGTTCTGTCACAAGAACCTCAGTTAATAAATTCAAAACACGACTTGTAATATCTGTTAAGGTTTGCCCATCTTTCATGATATTTAAATCATGATTCGGTGTAATTTGAAAATCTTCTAACACTTGATCCAACATTTGGCGATGTTGCGCTGTTACGACTACTACAGAGTCAAATCCTTGACTTTGCTCTTCTAAAACTTTGATTAAGGGAGCCATTTTGATTGCTTCTGGCCGTGTTCCAAAAACCGTCATTACTTTAATTTTCTTCATCATTTTCCTCCTAATTCTATGTTAGTTTCGGGTATTTTTGTTGGCGAAATTCTTCTGCTCGTTGAATATAATGTAAGGCGTTCGTATGATTACTGGCTATTTCTGCTGCCGTTAACGGACGGATAACCTTCGCGGGTCGACCAAATGCTAAAACATTTGGCGGGATAATTTTGCCTTCTGTCACTAAAGAGCCCGCACCAATCAGGCTGTTTTCTCCAATAATAGCGTTATTTAGAATGGTTGAACCCATGCCAATCAAAGCACCATCACCGATTTTACAACCGTGTAACATGCATTGATGGCCCACCGTTACATACTTGCCTACAATTGTCGGGGCATCTTCATCAACATGAATAATCGTGCCATCTTGAATATTACTACCTTCACCAATGGTAATTGTGTTACTGTCACCTCTTAAGACCGACTGAAACCAAATATTACTATCCTTCGCTAGTTGTACGTTTCCATAGACATCTGCACTAGCAGCAATAAAATACTCTTTTTTCAAACTCTGTCACCTCTTTTCATTAAGTATAGACAAGAATTCCTCACTTTCATAGTAAAAAAGACAAGAAAAGAGCGTGGGACAAAAATCACTTTGGATTTTTGCTCCACGCTCAAAAACTGATAAACGGCGGGAACAAAAGCAACTCCTTCGGAAATAAGCCGGAATTCTCCAAAAATTACAGAACAATTTTCGGAAATTCCTTCTTATTTCTCGGAGTTAAACGCTTCTGTCCCGACCTCTTTTTATTCCTCATAGTCGCCTTCTTCAGCAAATTGACTATTGTATAGTTTTTCATAGAAGCCACCTTGTTCCAGCAACTCATGATGCGTACCTTTTTCAATGATTTCTCCTTGTTTCATAACAAGAATTAAATCAGCTTCACGAATAGTTGATAGGCGGTGGGCAATAACGAAACTCGTTCGTCCTTCCATAACACGATCCATTGCTTTTTGAATTAAGGCTTCCAAGCGTGTATCGACTGAACTAGTCGCCTCATCTAAAATCAAAATTTTTGGATCAGAAATTACCGCTCGGGCAATGGTCAACAATTGTTTTTGACCAAGGGAAACGTTATCTCCCTCAGAATTGATTTCCATTTCATACCCATCTGGCATTGTCCGAATGAAGTGATCCACATTGGCCGTTTTCGCTGCATCCACAACTTCATAATCCGTGGCATCCAACTTCCCAAAACGAATATTATCTGCAATGGTACCTTTATACAACCAAGCATCTTGCAATACCATTCCAAATACAGAACGGACATCACTACGGTTCATTTTTTTCGTGTCAATACCATCAATTTTAATGGCGCCTTCTGTTACATCATAAAAACGCATCAGTAAGTTGATTAAGGTTGTTTTCCCAGCGCCAGTTGGTCCCACAATCGCAACCATTTGGCCCGCATCAACTTTAAAGTTCAAATTACGAATTAACGGTTTTTCTGGGTCATAACTAAAGCTGACATTTTCAAATTCAACAGAGCCTAAAATAGGTTCTGGCAAAGGAACATCTTGTTCGTTAAGTTCTTCTTCTGGTTCATCTAGGATTTCAAAAATCCGCATGGTCGAAGCTGAAGCGCTTTGTAAAGCTGCAGACAACTGCGTAATATTCCCCATTGGTTGGCTAATTTGCCAAATATATTGAATAAACGCTTGTAATTGCCCCACTACGATCACACCAGCAACCACATAGTAACTACCAAGGACAGCTACCCCGATATAGGTCCCATAAGCAGTCATTTGAACCAATGGCAACATTAATCCTGAGATAAAGGATGCTTTGAAGCCAAAACCATTTAAACGGTGATTGACTTGTTTAAAACCTTCAAGAGTTTCTTTTTCCCGGCCATATAGTTTTAAGACACTGAACCCAGTCATATTTTCTTGAACATAACCATTTAAGTCTCCTAAAGAATTTTGCATTCCTTGGAAATATTTCTGGGAGATTTTAACAATTGTTCTGGAAATAATCAGAGACAACGGAATCATAATCACTGAAAAAATCGCCATCAGCGGATTGATCAAGAACATCATCACTACCGCCATCACAATCCCTAAGACTGCCGAAACAATATTAATAAAACTTTGTTGCATCGCATTGCTGACAGCATCCACATCGTTCGTCACCCGTGACAAAATATTTCCTTGTTGGTTCTTATCAAAATAAGAAACTGGCAAACGATTGATTTTTTCTTCAATATCGCGACGTAAATCGCGCATGGATTGTTGAACGACATTCGTCATTAAAAAGCCTGACAAAAATTGTGCCACACAATAACCTGTTCCCACAACTAAAATCCAAATTAAACATTGGATTACATAATCAAAATTGATTGATTCACCGGCCGCAATATTACGGCTAATTTCTGTCGTTGGTAATCCAGTTAAATAAGGTAACGCTGCATTAAAGGCAACGGTTAATATTGTAAATAAAATAACTAAATAAAACGTCACTCGGTACGGTTTAATATAGCGACCGATTCGTTTCATAGAAGAAAAGGCGTGTTTCATGCTAATTCCTCCTCTGACAATTGAGAAGCCGCAATATCATAGTAAATTGGACAAGTCTCAAGTAATTCACGATGTGTGCCAATTCCGACCACGTCGCCTTCGTTTAAAACAACAATGCGGTCCGCATGCATAATTGTTCCAACACGTTGTGCCACAATTAAAACAGTAGATTCTGTTGTCTCTTTTTTCAGACGCGCTCGTAAATTTGCATCTGTTTGATAATCTAACGCAGAAAAACTATCATCAAATATATAAATTTCCGGATTGCGAATAATCGCCCGTGCGATAGCTAAACGTTGTTTTTGACCACCAGAAAAGTTCGTGCCACCTTCTGAAAGAGGTTCATCATAGCCTTGCGGTTTTTGTGAAACAAATTCTGTAGCTTGAGCAATGTCAATTGCTCGTTCCATTTCTTCTAACGTCGCATCTTCCTTACCGTAGCGAAGATTATCAGCAATTGTACCAGTAAAAAGTAACGCTTTTTGTGGAATATAGCCAATCTTATTGCGTAATGCACTAAGTTGGTAATCTTTTACGTTCACTCCATCGATTAAAATTTCACCTTCTGATACATCATAAAACCGTGGAATCAATTGAATTAATGTTGATTTCCCACTACCTGTGCTCCCAATGAAGGCCACTGTTTCACCAGGTGACGCCTTAAAACTTACATTGCGGATGACTGGGCTTTCCGCATGTCCAGGATAGGCAAAGGTTACATTTTTAAACTCTAGATAGCCTTTAGTAGCTGTTTCTGTTACGCCTTCTTCTTCACGAATAGCTGGTTCCATGTCTAAGGCTTCTTGAATCCGTGAAGCCGAAACCGCAGCCCGCGGATACATCATAAAGACACTGGCAAATAACATAAACGAGAACAGCGCATGGAAAATATATTCAATAAAAGCAATTAAATTCCCAACTTCTAAATCCCCATGGCTGATTTGAACAGTCCCGCTCCAAATGATTAAGACCATCACAATATTAAATAAGAAAAAGAAGCCTGGTTGGGCTGCTGCCATTAAACGAAACAAACTTTTTGAACTTTTAGTGTAAGTTTCATTGACTTTATTAAAACGAGATTCTTCAAATTTTTCATTAACAAATGCGCGTATTACCCGCAATCCAGAAAGATTTTCTCTTAAAATCCCATTGATTCCATCTAAGTTCTTTTGTTGCTTTTTAGATAACGGTTCTGACAAACGAGCAATCCCGACAACTGCTAGCAGCAGAAAAGGCAAGGCACCTAAAACGTACATTCCTAACGACGGACTCGTTCGCATCACCATGTAAAGACTGGCAATAAACATCACTGGCGTCATAAAGCCAAGACGTAAAATATTTCCCATGAAGAGCATAATTTGGTATGCATCATTGGTAGTTCGCGTAATTAAGGAAGAAACCCCAATACTTTCATATTCACTATGTGAGAAAGTTTGAATCTTTTCAAATAAATCATCACGAATATCACGAACAATGTTTGTTGTAATTCTGGCACCAAAGTACCCCAGCAAAATATTCATTGCGACACCAATAATCGTAATTACAACCATCCAAATCCCTTGCTGATAAATATAGTCCATATCTCTAGGAATAATTCCTTTGTCAATCATTCGTGCTAAAATGGTCGGCAAGCCTAATTCAATCAAAATAAAACCAAACACACAAATAAAATCAGCGAAAAGTAATTTCTTATAACGCATTGTGTAACGCCACATTAACTTCAATTAATCATCTCCTTCTTATCTTACTTTAAATTTTCTAGTACTCCCACTGTATCAAAAAGAAATCGGTAATACAAGCTGTCTGGCTAGAAAAAACAGCCTTTCTCTTTCTATCCTTTCTCTTTTAGATTTTCTAAAAAATAGATAATTTTAATGATTTACTTATACGATTAAAATTGCTACTTCCTTTTGATTGTGCCATAATTGGGAAAAACTGAAAGGACCCTTTGAATGAAAAAATTATTCTTCATTTTTCTCGGTTCCTGTACGTTTGCTTTAGGCACGTTAGGAATCTTTTTGCCGCTTTTACCCACCACTGGTTTTTATTTATTAACGGCCTTTTTTTGGATGCGTAGTTCAGATAAACTTTATAACAAATTTTTAGCTTCTTCTTATTATCAAAAATATATCCAAGAAGCCTTCTTTGAGAAAAAAATTACTCGTAAAGGTAAATGGAAACTATTTATTTCCATGTTTCTTTTATTTGCCATTCCGTGTTTAATTGTCCGAAATACGTTGATGACTACGACTTTAGCGATTGTTTATTTAGCCCACGTGATCGGCTTAAGTTGGTATTGGCGTCCTAAAAAAAAGGCACTCGAACTTGATCAAGAATAAGGTGAAACAAGAAGTTTGTTTTTTTTAAAAGTCCAGTGAGTGTTTCTATACTTCCTTATCATTCTATGATAAAATAAGCTTAATTGTTGTTATTCACAACACACGGGACGGTTGAAAAAAGAACACATAAAATCAAATACCCAGAATGAAGCAAAGTCGAGGCTTCATTTCATCATTAACAGATGTTTTTGATGAGCATTCTTTTTTAGGTGATCAGCACCTCGTTTTGTTGTGTTTAATTTTCTGTCTTAAAATGAAAAAAACTATAAATTGCTACTATTAGTAGCTGAAGGAGAAATGAATCGATGATTTACAAAGTATACTATCAAGAAACAAAAATCAGAAACCCAAAAAGAGAAGACACAAAATCTCTTTACATGGAAGCCGATAGCGATGTAATCGTGCGCCAATTAGTTGAAGAAAATACCCCATACAATATTGAATACGTTCAATTATTAGACGAAAAACATCTTGCTTACGAGCAAGAACATGCGGACTTCACTCTAACGGAGTTTTAACATGAAAGTAAACATAAAAAATAACGAAACTGGCGTTTTTGCAATCGGTGGTTTAGGCGAAATTGGAAAAAACACATATGGGGTACAATTCCAAGATGAAATTATCATTATTGATGCTGGGATCAAATTCCCAGAAGATGATTTACTTGGGATTGACTACGTGATTCCAGATTATAGCTACATCGTTCAAAATTTGCATAAAGTCAAAGCACTCGTTATTACCCACGGTCATGAAGACCATATTGGTGGCGTTCCTTATCTTTTACGTCAAGCGAATATCCCAATCTATGCGGGACCACTAGCCTTGGCTTTAATTACCAACAAACTAGATGAACATGGTTTATTGCGAGAAGCAGAATTACACGAAATTAATGAAGATACGGTGATTCGTTTTAGAAAAACAGCGATTAGCTTTTTCCGGACGACTCACAGTATTCCTGATGCCTTGGGCGTTGTGGTTAAAACGCCTTCTGGTAACATTGTCGCAACAGGTGACTTTAAGTTTGACTTTACACCCGTTGGCGAGCCAGCCAACTTACACAGAATGGCGAAATTAGGTGAAGAAGGCGTCCTTTGTCTTCTTTCAGACAGTACCAATGCTGAAATACCCACCTTTACAAAATCCGAAAAAACAATTGGGACCTCTATTTTAAAAATCTTTGAAAAAATTGATGGTCGGATTATCTTTGCCAGTTTTGCTTCAAACATTTTCCGTTTACAACAAGCTGCTGATGCAGCCGTGAAAACCGGTCGCAAAATTGCTGTTTTTGGTCGTAGCATGGAAAATGCCATTGTCAATGGCGAACGCTTAGGCTACATCAAAGTGCCAAAAGGAACGTTTGTCGATGCGGCGGAACTGAATCAATTGCCAGCAAATGAAACAATGATTTTATGTACTGGCTCTCAAGGAGAACCTATGGCCGCGCTTAGTCGGATTGCTAACGGTACACATCGCCAAATTAGTATTCAACCAGGCGATACAGTTGTTTTCTCAAGTTCACCAATTCCTGGGAATACGACAAGCGTTAACCGTTTAATCAACTTATTATCTGAAGCCGGTGCAGAAGTTATCCACGGAAAAATCAATAATATCCATACTTCTGGTCACGGTGGACAAGAAGAGCAAAAATTAATGCTTCGCTTGATGAAGCCTAAATATTTCATGCCTGTTCATGGTGAATTTAGAATGTTAAAAATCCATGCTTCGCTCGCTCAAGATACAGGGGTTCCTGAAGAAAATTGCTTTATCATGGGCAACGGCGATGTCTTAGCTTTAACGGCTGATAGCGCACGTCCTGCTGGTCACTTCAACGCTAACGACGTGTACGTTGATGGAAATGGTGTCGGCGATATCGGGAATGTTGTTTTACGGGATCGTCGTATCTTATCTGAAGAAGGTTTAGTTTTAGCGGTAGCAACGGTTGATATTAAAAATAAAGAAATTATGGCTGGTCCAGACATTCTTTCCCGTGGTTTTGTCTACATGCGTGAGTCTGGTGATATGATTCATGAAGGCCAACGTCTTTTATTCAATGCTCTACGTGAAGCAATGAAAGATAAAAACTGTACCGAAGCAAAATTAGGCGAAGCCATGACGACCGCTTTACAGCCTTTCTTGTTTGAACAAACAGAACGTCATCCAATGATTCTGCCAATGATTATGACTGCCACAGTTAGTGATCAATAAAGCTCTCATTTAATAGAGAAGAAAAATGCTTGTCCATTTTTCTTCTCTATTTTTTCTAACAAAAAAACACCTAACGCATGTTAGGTGTTTTTGGATTATTTTTTATTAGTTTTTTTCTACGTTAACTGCTTGAGGGCCACGGTCTGAATCTTCAACATCAAAAGTCACTGCTTGACCTTCTTCTAAAGTTTTGAAACCATCACCTTGGATAGCTGAGAAGTGTACGAATACGTCGCTTCCGTCTTCGCGTGAGATAAACCCAAAACCTTTTTCTGCGTTAAACCATTTTACTGTTCCTTGTTCCATTCTTTTGTTCCTCCTCGTGCATTTGCACATAAATAGTCGTAACTTTGCTCGCTTCCAATAGAATATTTAAAAAAATTTAAAAAGTCTACATAATTCCAAACAAGATTACCCTTTCATTTTACACGTGATAAAATATTTTTGCAAGAATTGTCCTCATTCTGAAGCAAAAAAATTCTCTTCTCTCAAACTAATGTATCCGCTATCACCAACAATAATATGATCCAACAATTGAATCCCCATCATTTCGCCACATTCTTCCATTCGTTTGGTAAATTGGATATCTTGTGGAGACGGTGTCGGATTGCCAGATGGATGATTATGAGCTAATAGTATGCGAGCAGAAGAATATTTAACCGCTTCCCGAAAAATTTCGCGTGGATGAGCAATACTTTGATTCAGTGATCCTTTGAAAATCGTTTTCTGTTGGATAATGTCATTCTTGGTATTCAAGTAAATACAAATTAAATGTTCTTGTTGCAGCCCCTTCATCTCTTGGAGTAATCGTTGAGCGACTTGTTGACTGGACGTAACTTTGCCAAATTTGATTTGACTACTTTGATAAATTCGACACCCTAATTCAATGGCTGCACGTAATTCAATGGCTTTCACTTGGCCAATGCCTTTAATAGCCATTAACTCGTTCAACGTGGCTTGCTGCAAATAAGAAAGTTGCTTAAACTGTTTTAACAGCGTTGCGGCAACAGTCATCACGTCTGCTTCTTTTGAGCCAGTACGTAACAGAATCGCCAACAACTCTTGATTCGATAATGCTTTTTCTCCTATCGCTAAGAGCCGTTCTCGTGGTAAACAATCACTCGGCATCTCACGAATAAACAGATCCGATACTTGCATAAAAAAACCTCCTTTGCTAGTCATTAATAAACTACGCAAAGGAGTGTTGTTTTTATTATTTTAAATAATGTGGCGCTTGATGTAAACTCTCCAAGACATGTAATGTTTTCTCTTGGATAACTTCAGTTGGTTGCAATAAATCAGGTACCATGATCACTGGAATGCCCGCACTATGAGCCGCACTTACCCCATGAAATGAGTCTTCGAAAATCAAGGTTTTCGGGGCTTCTGTTCCTAAAAGTTGACGAGCTTTTTGAAAAATTTCTGGGTCTGGTTTTGCTCGTTTAACGTCCTCTGCTGAAACAATTCCTACAAAACGATCCTGAATCCCAGCATGGCTTAATAACATTTCAATTGCTGGACGGACGTTACTTGAAGCAACCAATCGAGGAATTTTTTGATCATCTAAAAAGTCGAGAAATTCCACCACCCCTGGTTTTAAAGGGACGTTACCAGATCGAAACTCTTGCAAGGTATCATCATAAGAACGGCGGATAAATTCTTCCACTGTGTCGTGACCATAAGATGCATAAATACGTCGGTAATTCTCTTGTACTTCTTCATCGGAAATCCCAACATAGTCTAAATAGACTTCTTTACTATATGGTAACCCCATTGCATCTGCTACTTTTTGAGTAGATGTATAGTAAATCAACTCCGTATCAAAAAGCAACCCATCCATATCAAAAATTACGCCATCAAATTTCTTCATCATTTCCTCCTATAGTTAAAAGTAATTCTCTTACTTGAGAAACAAAATATAATGAACCTGTTACTAATAATAAATCATCTGTCGACATTTTTTCTAAAATTTCGCCTAAGCCAAATTGCCATAAAGACACAATTTCTGTTAAATCGTCTTCATATTTTTCCATTTCTGTAAGTGCAATAGCTTTAGGATAATCGAAGCTAGTTAAGTAAAGATGCGCATTCGGTACTTGCTTTAAGTCCTGAATCATCTCATCCACATCTTTAGTTGCTAAAGCTGAAAATAAAATATGAATCGTGTGTTGTGGAAACTCTTTGCGCAAGTTTTCAACTAAGCGTTTTACTGCATGATCATTGTGGGCACCATCTAAAACAATCAACGGTTCATCACTAAGACGTTCCATTCGAGCTGGCCATTGCGCTTTAGCCAACCCTTGAGTAATGTCTCGTTCTTTAAATGGCAAATGTTGTAGTTGGCAATACTTGTCAAATAATTGAATAGCTACCGCCGCATTTTCTACTTGGTGACGCCCCAACAAGGGAACTTTAATTTTTGTCAGTTTGCCCATTTCTCCATAGAAATTAAATACTTCCCCCCATTGTGTATCAGGATGTAGATATTCCACTTGATACTCTTTGCCAAAACGAAAAATTGGACTCTGTTTTTCTTGTGCGACTTTTTCAATGACTGCTAGCGCATCAGCACAAATGTTGCCTGTTACTACTGGGACTTTTTCTTTAATAATACCCGCTTTTTGATAGGCAATTTCAGCAATTGTTTCACCTAAAATTTCTGTGTGATCCTTCCCAATTGTCGTAATTCCCGTCAATAATGGCTTCACGACATTGGTGCTATCAAGTAATCCACCTAAGCCAACTTCAACAACGGCGATATCCACTTGTTCATTCACGAAATAGTCCAAGGCCATTCCTGTCAATGTTTCGAATTCTGTAATTCCAGCCACTTCAGTGATCTGGTCTAATTCTTTAATGATTGGTTGATACTTTTCCACATAGGTAATCAATTGTTCGTCTGAAATTGGTTGACCATTTATCGCAATTCTTTCATTAAATGATTCAATATAAGGAGAGGTAAAGGTTCCGACTTTCAAGCCCATTTCTTCTAATAGACAGCGTAAATATGTCACGGTTGAGCCTTTACCATTGGTTCCTGCGATATGAATCGTTGGCACTTTGTTTTCTGGATGATCAATTTTTTCTAATAACGCATTGATCCGATCCAAACCAGGTCTTGAACCAAAGGGTAACCGGCTATGAATCCATTCAATGGCTTCTTCTATTGTTAATTGCATCTTGTCCAACTCCTTGTCTTCTTCTACATTATAACTAAGTTAGGTGACTTTTTCACTAATAACCAATTGAAACTTTTTCTTGAAAACTTTTTGCATTTTTCATAATTTTGCGTTATTAGCGGATACATTAATGAACTTATGGTAAACTAACATTCTGGATGGTTCGTTCCAGCCAGCCAATTAAAAACTATTTTTAAAGCGTTCAACACGCTTATTCATGATTTTTTTATAAAGGTGGACTTATTTTGATGAAAAACAAATCGAAGCTTTTATGGTTAGGAAGTTTTTTCTTGCCGTTTTTACTTCTGTTGCTTGTATGGATGACATTACAACTTGCGCCTTTTGGTGACAACAACTTATTAGTTAGTGATTTAGGCACACAATACATGCCTTTCTTGAGTTTTTTAAAACGCTCTTTTCACGAGGGAATAACTACATTCTACTCTTTTTCCAATGAGATTGGTGAGTCGATTGTTCCTTTGGCAGCCTATTACTTACTGAGCCCTTTTAATGTGTTGGCTTTCTTTTTTCCTTATGAACAATTACCTATAGCAATTTTATGGATTATTACCTTAAAACTTGCCTTGATGGGCACGACGATGTTTAGCTATTTAAAATACACCTATCAAAAAGTTGATGGCACCACGTTACTTTTTTCAACGTCCTATAGTTTCTGTGGCTTTGTCACCGTCTATAGCCAAAACTTTATGTGGTTGGATGCACTGATTCTATTCCCGCTTATCTTATTGGGACTCCAACGTTTATGGGATCAACGCAAATGGGGCTTATACAGTATAACCCTGTTTTTAGCGATTGTGACGAATTACTACATGGGTTATATGATTTGTCTCTTTGCTGTATTTTACAGTATCTATTGGTTCTTTAAAAAGAATACCCAAGCCCATGCTATTCGGCAATTTTTTAAACAAAGTCCGTTATTCATCCTCGTTTCTTTTTTAACAGGAACTGCAACTAGCTTTTTATTATTACCTGCAGCAGAAGGGATGCTCTATACAAAAAAAGCAGATTTTGATGTCTCGACGTTCTTTTTAACGCCTAAGTTCAACACTTCGTTCTTCTCGCAATTAGGCTTAGGTTCTATTAATTATGAGTTGCGTTTAGACCATTTACCAACCGTTTTTGCTGGATTATTTGTGACACTCCTCTGTGTTGCCTATTTTCAAACGAAACAAATTGCGTTAAAAGAAAGAATAGCTTCAGCAATTCTTTTATTCATTCTCTTTTTAAGCTTTTGGTTAGAAGCCTTTAACACTGTGTGGCACATGTTTCAAAGCCCAGCTGGGTTCCCTTACCGAAATGTCTTTATCTTTAGCTTTTTATTGATTGTCTTTGCCTATGAAGTTTGGCTTAAAAAAGTGACCATTCCTTGGACCGCACCTATTATTTTTAGTCTGCTGTTAGTCATTGGCTACGGATCTTTGTATTATGGTCCACAAAAGAATCTCTTAATTTCGATCAATTATTTATGGCTAAGTTTACTTTTTATTTGGTTGATTTTCTTTTGCTTGCGTTTAGCACACAAAAAGGCCTTAAGAAACTATGTAGTCGTTGCTTTATTCTTACTGGTCAGCACAGAATTAACAACGAATTTCTGGATTTCTTTTAAACACATGCCCTTTGGTAGCCAAGCAACATTTGCCCAAGATTACCGAAAACACAGCCAATTAATCGATGAAAAAATGGCCTCAGCACCAGAACTTTATCGCATGAAACAAGTCATTCCTTCCAAAGAAACAGGGTTCCGTGAAATCAATAACGGCTACAATAATCCTTTACTTTATGGCTATGCTGGCGTTTCTAGCTATACTTCGACTTTAACTGCCACTACCCAAGACACATTAAGTGCGCTAGGTTTATATCGAAAAAATGATCGCCGGATTGCCTATGTGGATAATTCACAATTAACCAATTTACTTTTAAATGTGAAATATGACTTTTTACCAATTGAAAAACCTACGAGTGAAAAATTGCTAAAAACAGTTGGTTCCACGAAAATCATGGAAAATGATGAAGCGATCGGTATGGGCTTTTTGGCGCCAACCGCATTAACCAAGTTAAAATTAGCAAAAAATAATCCTTTAGATGCCCAAGAAGAACTCCTGCAAACGCTCGTGCCGACGGATAAACCTTACTTTAAAACAGCTTCGTTGATAAATGAACCTCATCATACCAACGAAACAATTGAAGCAACCTTTAAAGTGAATAGCACTGGTGACTTGCATCTTTATATTCCGAATTTAAAATGGAAAAAGGTTACACAATTGAAGGTAAACCAACAAGTTATCTCGACGCCGATTTATATTGCAACCAATCAACTGTTCAATTTAGGGCATTTTGAAAAAGGAACTACCGTGACCCTGTCACTAACTGCTGAACAAGTGGTTGATTTAACCAATTGGCAACTTCAAACTTTAGACCAAACAGCCTTTAATCGTGCGGTTGACAAATTACGCCAACAAGCTCTTCACGTGAATGCAACTAAAAAAGGCCATTTAAATGGCGCACTGAATGTACCTGGAAATGACACTCAGTTACTGTATACGTCCATTCCTTATGACCAAGATTGGCAAGTCAAATCGTCGCTACAAAAAGAACCCTTAAAAACACAACGCATTCTAGGTGGCTTTTTAGCTGTTGAAGTCCCAGCTGGCAAACAGCAGTTAACCTTTGCCTATCATCCAAGAATGATTTATCTCGGTACTGCCGTCAGCGGAACGGTTTTACTGGGAACGGCTGGTTATCTTGGCTTTAAAAAATACCGTCGAAAACGTCAGGAGGCCACTCATGACTAATCAGAAAAAATTTTTAAATGGACTCATTCGGTGGTTACCCCTAGTTGGACTGGTGCTTTTCTTCGGCTTAATTTTATGGGGATATTCCAGAGGAATTTTTCATTCTGTTGCTTCCTTGCAAGCTTTTATTAAACAGTTTGGTAACTATGCGGTTCTGTGTTTCATTCTTTTACAAATCGTCCAAGTGATTATCCCTATTCTACCTGGAGGAATCTCTTCTGTTGCAGGAATGTTGATGTTTGGCAATTTGCAAGGACTTTTGTATAGCTATCTTGGATTGATTATTGGTGAGTTTATTGGCTTTTTACTGGTTCGTTACTATGGACGTAGCTTTGTAAAAATAATCCTTTCACCCAATAAATACAAAAAATTTGAAGAGATTTTAGACAAAAATGAACACAATGTCAAAAAGCTCTTAATCTTTACTATGTTAGTCCCCTTCGCTCCAGATGATATTGTTTGTTTAGTGGCGGGAATTACAGATATTTCTTTAAAAGAATTCATGAAAATTGTTCTTTTATTGAAATTCTGGTCTGTGGCTACTTACAGCTACTTAATGTTGTATTTGTTTCAATTATTTGGCAAATTATAACAAAAAGACAACAAAACCAACGTTTGGTTTTGTTGTCTTTTCTTTTTTAGATTGAACGTAATTGGGCAATCCGTTCTTTGACAGCCTCTTGTTTTTCAAGGTAGTCTTTTTCTTTTGCACGTTCTGCTTCCACGACCTCATCTGGTGCATTTGACACAAAACGTTCATTTGAAAGTTTGCCTTGCACACGTTTGACTTCTTTTGTCCATTTGTCTAATTCTTTTTCTAAGCGAGCAATTTCTTCCTCGATATTAATCAACCCAGCTAATGGTAGGAATAGTTCTGCGCCTGTTAATACAGCGGACATGGCTAATTCTGGCGCTTCTATTTCACGACTGATGACTAATTCCTCTGGGTTACAGAAGCGTTCCAAGTAGCTAGTATTAGCTGTTAAAAATTCTTCTACTTCTGTATCGTTTGTTTTAATTAACAAAGTAATTGGTTTAGAAAGTGGTGTATTCACTTCTGCTCGAATATTCCGAACCGAACGAATAACTTCTTTCAGAACTTCCATTCCTCGAGCTGCTGCTTCATCGTTAAATTCTTCATGAACAACTGGGTACTCTGCCACAACCAATGACTCACCTTGATGCGGAATTTTTTCCCAAATTTCTTCTGTTACAAACGGCATAATTGGATGCAATAAGCGTAAGATTTGATCCAATGTGTACACCAAGATGCTCCGTGTTGTTTGTTTAGCTGCTTCATTGTCTCCGTAAAGAATTTCTTTACTCATTTCAATATACCAATCACAGAAATCATCCCAGATGAAGTTGTATAATTGGCGACCTGCTTCACCGAATTCAAAGCGATCAAATAATTCTGTCACACGGGCGACTGTTTCGTTTAAGCGCGTTAAAATCCAACGATCAGCGACAGTCTTTTCACCACTAAAGTCAATATCTGCAGCAGTCATACCTTCTACATTCATGATAACGAAGCGACTTGCATTCCAGATCTTATTGATAAAGTTCCAAGAAGCATCCATTTTTTCATAACTAAAACGAACATCTTGACCAGGTGCTGAACCATTTGATAAGAACCAACGTAACGCATCTGCGCCATATTTTTCGATGACATCCATTGGATCAATCCCATTCCCCAATGATTTACTCATTTTGCGTCCTTGCTCATCACGAATTAAGCCGTGAATTAAGACATTTTGGAAGGGACGTTCGCCTGTAAACTCTAAGCTTTGGAAAATCATACGACTTACCCAAAAGGCAATAATATCATAGCCAGTAACTAATGTGCTTGTTGGGAAGTAACGTTGATAATCTTCGCTTGCTTCATCTGGCCAACCCATCGTTGAAAATGGCCATAAAGCAGAACTAAACCATGTATCTAAGACGTCACTATCTTGAACCCAATTTTCACTGTCGGCTGGCGCTTCCATCCCAACATACATCTCGCCCGTTTCTTTGTGATACCAAGCAGGAATTTGGTGGCCCCACCATAATTGTCGCGAAATAACCCAGTCATGTACATTTTCCATCCAACGTAAAAATGTTTGATTGAAGCGTGGTGGATAAAATTCAACAGCGTCTTCTGTTTCTTGATTTTTCATTGCTTTTTCAGCTAATGGTCCCATTTTTACAAACCATTGGGTCGATAAACGTGGTTCCACGACAACGCCTGTTCGTTCTGAATGGCCCACGCTGTGATTCATTGTTTCGATCTTAATTAAGCGACCTAATTCTTTCAAGTCAGAGACAATCGCTTTACGTGCAGCAAAACGATCCATTCCTTCGTATTTTCCAGCCAGTTCATTCATCGTGCCGTCTTCGTTCATAACATTTACTCGAGGTAAGTCATGACGATTACCGACTTCAAAGTCATTTGGATCATGGGCAGGTGTGATTTTTACAACCCCTGTTCCAAATTCCATATCTACATAGTCATCTGCAATAATTGGAATTTCTTTATCTACTAATGGCAAGACAACTGTCTTACCAATAAGTTCCTGATACCGTTCATCTTCTGGATGGACCGCAATCGCCGTATCTCCCAACATTGTTTCAGGACGCGTTGTCGCAATTTCAACAACGCCAGAACCATCTGATAATGGGTAGCTCATGTGGTAAAAAGCTCCTTCAATATCTTTATGGATTACTTCAATATCAGACAATGCTGTTTTCGCTTTTGGATCCCAGTTAATGATATATTCACCACGGTAAATCAAATCTTTCTCGTAAAGAGAGACAAACACTTTACGAACGGCCTCAGATAGCCCTTCATCTAAAGTAAAACGTTCACGGCTGTAATCTAAAGAAAGGCCCATTTTTGCCCACTGTTCACGAATGTGAGAAGCATATTCTTCTTTCCATTCCCACACTTGATCAACAAATTTTTCACGACCTAAGTCGTAACGTGAAATTCCTTGTTGTGCTAGTTTCTCTTCTACTTTTGCTTGCGTAGCAATTCCAGCATGGTCCATTCCTGGCAGCCATAACGTATCAAAGCCTTGCATTCTTTTTTGGCGGATAATCATATCTTGTAATGTTGTATCCCAAGCATGCCCTAAGTGTAGTTTCCCTGTTACATTGGGTGGTGGAATAACAATTGAATAGGGCTTCGCTTTTTTGTCGCCACTTGGTTTAAATAAATCTTGATCTAGCCATTTTTGATAACGGCCAGCTTCGATTTCTGTCGGTTGATATTTCGTTGGTAAGTTTTTTTCTTCTGACATTTTTTCCCCTTCTTTCTTAAAATACGCGATTTGGAGCGGTAATTATTTTACAAATGAGTTTTTTTGGCTAAACACTAAAATACGCCCTAAAATACTTTCGTATTTTAGGGCGTAGATTCATCTTATTTACGCGGTACCACCTAAATTGCATTTGAATTGAATTCATTCAAATGCCACTCATTCGTGAGATAACGTTCACGAAACGAATCGTTCTACTAACGTACTGTGTTCAAACCATTGACTCACAAGCTACCTTCTCACTGGTTGTGTAAAAGTCTTGCACCTGAACGACTTTTTCTCTAAAACGACGCCAATGATACTCCTCTTGTTCGCTGTCTTTGCTTCATTCTACAATGAAGCCCAAGCAAAGTCAATTTGTAATCTAGAGGGATTACACTTTTTTTGCAGCTTCTAACGCTTGTTGATAATCGGGTTCCGACGAAACTTCTGAGACGATTTCTTCATAAACTAACGTTCCTTCTGGGTCAATCACAAAAATAGCACGTGCTAAACGGCCCATTTCTGGAATATACAAACCATAAGCTGCACCAAATGAGTCTTCAGTATCATGAAGCATTTCCATTTCGACACCCTCAGCGGCACACCAATTTGCTTGTTCTTCAACTGTGTTATTGGAAACCGTGATAATCTGAACACCGTCTAATTTCGCCGCTTCTTGATTGAAACGTTTCGTTTGCAGTGAACAAACACGTGTGTCGATATCAGGAACCACACTAATTAAAACCGTTTTACCTTTATAATCTGCCAAGTTGATTTCTTGGTTGTTTAAATTTTTCAAAGAAAAGACGGGGGCTTTTGTGCCAACTTTAGGCTGTTCACCTGTCAATTCTAATACGTGCCCTTTTCTTGTAACATTCATTCTGAAATCCTCCTTTTCCACTTTCAATAATAAGTATAGTAGAGGATTTTTATGAAGACAATTTTATTGCTTTGGGCTATTTGCTAGTGAAAAAGTTTCATTAAAATAAATCAGTGTTTGCAGTTCCGTTGTTAAATCAATATACTGCACACTAACGTTGGCTGGCACACTGACACGGTCTGGCGCAAAATTTAAAATCGCAGTCACACCCGCTTGAACAATTTTGTCGATGGCTTTTTGGGCATGGTGACTTGGTACTGTAGAAATGGCTACCGTGACCCCTTCTTGTCGAACGAATGCTTCTAACTCAGACATATCATGAACTAATAATCCATTAATCGTGGTGCCGACTAAAGCCGAATCATTATCAAAAGCACAGACAATATTCAAATTCTCGTTGCGTCTAAAATTATTTTTTAATAATGCCTTGCCTAAATTGCCACAACCAATCAGAGCAATTCTTTTTTCTTCTTGCGTATTTAAAATATTACTAAATACCTCAATTAAATACGGCACATCGTAACCATAACCGCTTCGGCCCAGTTCACCAACGTGGGAAAAATCACGCCGAATCGTTGCAGAAGGAATCTGGATCATTTCACTAAACTCTCGTGATTTAATGCGTTTAACACCAGAATCCCCTAACATTTTTAAATAACGTAAATAAACCGGCAAACGTTTTGCCGTTGCTTTAGGCATTTTTTTCTCCATCCTCTGTCCTCCTTGTTACCTACTTCACATATTCAGTTTATCACGGTTCCCCTCTCCGAGCAACTTGTTTGTGAAATAAGTACAAAATAAATACAGTGACGTCTAAGCGACCGTCACTGTATTTATTTCTTATAGGAAATCTGCAAATTCGTCTTCTTGTTTATCTTTCGCTGTTTCTGCTGAAATCTCTGTAATTTTGAGTCCTTCTAAGGCCCGAGCCATTAAACCTTCTAAGTCTAAGCGCGCTTCATAATCTTGCGCTTTATCCAAGCGAGGTCGTGTTTTCGGTTGCGGTGGCGCAAAAATTGTACAACAATCTTCGAAGGGTTGGATGGCTAATTCAAACGTGTCAATTTTTTCGGCAATTTCGATAATTTCTGTCTTATCCATTGAAACAACGGGTCGAATTATCGGTGTTGAGGTAACCTCATTAATTGCTACCATACTTTGAAGTGTTTGCGAAGCCACTTGTCCTAACGATTCACCATTAATAATGACTAAACCTTTCCGCATTTCACGAATTGCATCTGTTAAGCGTAACATTAAACGTCGTGTAATGGTCATTAAGTAGCCTTGGGGAACAACTCGTTTTATTTCTTCTTGAATTTCTGTAAAGGGCACTTCAATAAATTGAATAGTTCCTACATAAGGGACTAATTTTCCAGCTAAATCTTTAGCCTTTTGTAACGCTTGTTCACTTGTATAAGGCGGACTAGCAAAATGGACAGCTTCTACTTCCACGCCACGTTTCATAGCTAAATAACCAGCAACTGGTGAATCAATGCCTCCTGACAACATCAACATGCCACGACCACTGGTGCCCACTGGCAATCCACCCGCACCGCGAATCGTTTCATAAGATAAATACGCCGCATCTTTACGAATTTCAATTCTTAAGTTGATATCAGGCTTTTTCATTTGTACTTGAATTTCCGGAATGGCTTCAATAACAGCCCCACCTAATTCTTGATTCAAGCCATTTGAATCAAGTTCAAATGAATGGTCCGAACGTTTAGCAGTAATTTTAAACGTCTTACCTGGCGTATAAACTTCCCGAACAACCTCTTGAACCATTGCACGAATCGCTGGCATTTCTTTTTCAATACGAATACTTGGCGAAAAATTTTGAATTCCAAACACTTTACTTAGTTTTGGAATCACTTCTTCACTATCTTCCCCATTTAATAAAATATGCATTCTGTCTCGATCTGCATGGATTTTCAATGCTGGAAAATCAGCTAACGCACGTTTCACATTTTGTGCTAACTGCATGATAAACGTTTTACGATTTTTTCCTTTAGTTGATAATTCGCCATAGCGAACCATAATTTCTGTATACTTCACTCAATTAATTCCTCTCTGTTCCTGTATCTTCACAGGTCAATGTCTTTGCAAATTATACATCAAATAAGGGGCGTTTTTCTAGTGCTTAGTCGAAAAAAAATAGTTGATTCATAAGTTCATTGTCTTATGAATCAACTATTTGATAACTTTCTCTCTTGCTTATTGCGCATTCAGGATCCACATGAATCCGACAAAAACAAAGAACAAGCCATACATAATTGGCGAAACTTCTTTCCCACGTTTTGCCGCAATCATTGTAATTGGATAGAAGATAAAGCCTAAGGCAATCCCATCTGAAATGCTGTATGTCAATGGCATTCCTAACAAGATTAAGAAGGAAGGAATCGCAATTTCCATCTCGTTCCATTTAATTTTGCTTAAGGATTGTGCCATCAAAACACCAACAATAATCAACGCTGGTGCTGTAACTTGCGAAGTGACAACTGCTAACAAAGGAGAAAATAGCAAACTGAAAATAAATAAAATCCCGGTTGTAATAGCTGTGATTCCTGAACGACCACCCACAGCAATCCCCGCAGATGATTCGACATATGCGCCAACTGGCGATGTCCCTAATAGAGAACCAGCTAACATCGCTGTTGAATCAGCGGCTAAAGCTTTCCCCACACGCGGCATTTTATTGTCCTTCATAAAACCTGCTTGATTGGCTAAGCCCACCAACGTACCAGCCGTATCAAAGAATGTTACTAATAGGAACGTTAAAACCACGACCCACATTTGAATCGTATTGATATCTTTCACATGTCCTAACGCCACTAAAAATGTTGGTTCTAAACTTGGCGCGCTTGAAATAATCTTATCAGGCATTGGAATAACGCCTGTCGCTAAACCAACAATCGTTGAAATCGCCATCCCAATAAAAATACCACCCGGTACTCGACGAACTAACAAAATTGCAGTTACGACTAAGCCGACAATGGTAACCCACGTTGAACCAACATTCAAAGGTCCTAAGCCAACGAGTGTCGCATCATTAGCCACAATTAAGCCACCTTGGCTTAAACCAAGAAAAGCAATAAACAACCCGATCCCACCTGAAATGGCAAATTTCAAGTCTGCAGGAATTGCATCAATAATTAGCTCGCGTAATTTAAAAATTGTAATTAAAATAAATATCAATGAAGCCACAAAAACGCCTGCTAATGTCGTTTGCCAAGGAATCCCCATACCAACAGAGACTGAATAAGCAAAGAATGCATTAATTCCTAAAGCTGGTGCTGTCGCAATCGGATATTTCGCCAACACACCCATTAAAATACAACCTAAGGCACTCGCTAAAGCGGTGGCAGTAAAAACAGCGCCTTCGTCCATGCCAGAAGCACCAAGTACGGTTGGATTAACGAACAAAATATACGCCATTGAGATAAATGTGGTGAAACCAGCTAACATTTCTCGTTTCATATTCGTATTCAATTGTTCAAGTTCAAAATATGAACTTATTTTTTCTTTCATGTTCCGTCCTCCTAAAATCTAAACATTTTACAATGTTCGTAAAATATTCAATTTATTAATGAAACAACGTGTTTAATCATATAATAAACCAACAAATAAGTAAATATCAAATTCTAAATTCTGTAAAAAACGAACAATCACGATTAAAAAAAGTATTCCTTTCTAGGAATACTTTTTAAATTAAATCGTTTGTGTGGTCGGGCGAACAACCATTTCACTGATTGACATACGATCTGGCGTGTCTATGGCAAAGACCACTGCTTGCGCAATGTCTTCCGCCTTTAAGCCCCAACTTAACTGTTCTAGATGTAACGTTTCAGCTACTACTCGATTAGAAATTGTTTGATAAAGTTCTGTTTGTACAGCACCTGGTGAAATAATCGTTGATTTAATGTTATTCTCTCTTTGTTCTTGTCGCAATCCTTCCATAATTGCTCGAACAGCAAACTTTGTTCCACAGTAGACAGCCGAATCTGGATAAACGACATGTCCTGCCACAGAATCAGTAGCAATAATCTGCCCTGATTTTTGTTCAACCATAATTGGAAGAACTGCCGCAATGCCATTTAAAACACCCATAATATTAATATCTAGCATTTGACGCCATTCTCCTTTTGGTGCTTCAATAAGAGGCGCCGTTGGCATAACTCCTGCATTGTTAAAAAGAACATCAATTCGTCCATATTTTTCCATTGTAAGCTTGATTACATGCTGAACTTCCTCTTCTTTCGTTACATCTGCTTGTTGCACGAGAATCGTTGCTTCAGGAAGTTCTTTTTTTATAGCAATTAAACGTTCTTGTCGACGTGCTGCAATGACTAACTTCGCTCCTTTTCTGGCAAGTAAACGGGCTGTTGCCTCACCGATGCCACTGGAAGCGCCCATGATAACAATAACTTTTTCTGATAATGATTTCATTATATTTCCTCCTTATCTTCCTGAATCCAACGAATAATTTTAGCTGGTGTTCCTGCAACAATAGCGTTAGCTGGCACATCTTTAGTTACAGTCGCATTAGCTGCTACGATAGCATTTTCACCAATCGTAATACCTGGTAAAACAGTGACACCCGCGCCTAACCACGCAAATTTTTTAATGGTAATTGGTGCTAGCAATACACCTCGCCGTTTCATTGGCAGTTCCGGATGATTGACACTTAAGAGATTAACGCGCGGACCAATTAAAACATTGTCTTCAATTATAATGCCCCCTAAATCAACAAACATAGCTGCCCGATTAATAAAAATATTTTTACCAAAATGTATATTGCGTCCAAAATCTGTATAAAAAGGCAATAAAATCGTAACGGTTTCGTCAATTTTGTCTTGGATAATCGTGGCAAGAAGATTCCTTACTTCATTATGTGTATAGGCTTGTTGATTTAATTCTATTAAATAGCGACTATTTTCCTCTTGAATCTGATGAATAAGTTGAAATAGTGGTTCATCTTTATCAATGCTCCCTGTTGCAATTAGTTCTTGGAGATTTTTTGTAAGCATTCCTAATCGCCTCCTTTTGCTAAATTTATCGTAATACGTGACAACTCCTCTGTCTAATACTTATAATAAATAGATAAGTATGCGTTTTAGTTATAGGAGGGAAAGTAATGGAATTACGAGTGATTCACTATTTCTTAGCAGTGGTCCAAGAAAAAACGATTAGTGGCGCAGCCAAACAATTGCATGTATCACAACCAACGTTATCTAAGCAATTAAAAGAATTAGAGGAAGAATTAGGCGTGACATTATTTATACGAGGAAATCGACAAATACAACTAACACCTGAAGGAGAATATTTAGCTAAACAAGGGCAAGATATTTTAAGCTTAGCGAATAAAACAGTCACCAACTTGTCGCAAAATGAATTCATTAATGGCGAAATCACGATTGGTGGTGGCGAAACAAAAGCTATGTCTTTTTTAGCGAATGCACTACAACAAATAACAAGCCAGCACTCAGCTGATATTCACCTTCATTTATACAGTGGGAATGCAGATGATGTAATAGAACGGCTAGACAAAGGATTATTAGATTTTGGTTTAATTATTGAGCCTGCACCTAAACAAAAATATAGCTATTTAACATTACCAGTTGTAGATACATGGGGCTTAATTACTGTAAAGGACCATCCCTTAGCCACTAAAAATGTTATTACTGCAGCCGATTTAAAAGAAGAACCTTTATTTATTTCTCGACAAGCACAAGTTCCGAGCCAACTCTCTGATTGGCTCGAAGCAAGTCTAGATCAGTTCCGAATCGTTGGGACCTACAACTTACTTTACAACGCTTCACTGATGGTAGAAGCTGGTCTAGGTAGCGCCCTAAGCATTGATGGTATTCTAGAAACAAAGCAAACAAATTTACGTTTTATCCCGCTATATCCTGCTTTAACAGCCAAAATTAGTTTAATTTGGCGCAAAAATACGGTTCTTTCCACAGCTGCTGCATTATTTTTAGAACAAATAAAAAAAAGTATTCAACGCCCTGAATAATAGGTCGTTGAATACTTTTTTAAATCATCACTGTGATCGTAGCTGCTGCCAAAATCAAAACTAAGCCGATAATCGTTACGGTCATTTCCTTGGCTGTTTTCTTTTGACCTAAGAACCAAATACCTGTCAACGTTGCAAGCACAACTGATGTTTGGGATAGAATAAAGCCAGTTGCCAAGCCGTTCATATCTGGCTGCGCTGAAATTAAATAAGTTAACGCTGCAAAGGCGAAGAAAAAGCCTGAAAAAATTTGTTTGTAAGAAACAGCTTCTATAAATGGTGATGTTTCCCCACCCTTAATAGTGACAACTGCTGAGTAAATAACTGCCACAATTACCATGCCTATTGCTTGTGGTAAAAAGGCATGCATGCCATCAATTGCCGTCGCTTGGGGTGCTGCAGAGTACGCCCAATAGCCGATTTCACCAACGGCTAATAGAAGAACTGCTTTTTTCATAATCCCAGCACTCTCAGCGGACTCCGTTTCCGACCAGACCGTCATTTTGGCACCAATCATGATTAACACTAAGGCAAATGCGCCTAACAATTTGGCTGTCGCACCTGGCCAGTTTCCTAAGAAAAAGACACCCCAGAGAGAAGCACCTAAAAGTTGGAACGCGGTCGTTACTGGCATGGCACGTGATGAACCAATCATCGTGAAGCATTTAAACGTAATGATTTGCGCACAGGCCCAACCGACACCAGATAAAATTGAAAAGAATAAATCCATGCCCGTTGGAAAAGCTAAACCATTAATCATTGAAAAAATAGCGGCAAAAATTAATGTTCCTAAACTGGTACCAAGAATTTGATTCACTGGACGACCACCAATTTTGGAAGCGATTGTCGGGAAAAGCCCCCAACCTAGAAGCGGTCCTAAACCGATTAATAATGCAGTCGCATTCATCTCTATTTCCCCTCTCTCGTTTAAAAGACAACGTTACTTTCTAATAAAATATTTGCGTAAGGAGTCATTTCCCCTGTCCGAATAAATGCATGGCAGTTGTTTAATTCTTGTTTCATTTCTGTATGAGGAATAAAACTGATGGGAGTTTCTGGTAAACGAGTTTCAATTGCTGCCAACATGTCAGGATTTTCTGTTTTAATTTCTTCTGCTAAATAAATTCGTTGAACTGCCAATTCCTCAAGGACATTGTTTAAAACTTCCATAAAACTAGGGACGCCATTGGTAACTGCTAAATCAATTTTTTCTGTAGTCCGAGGCACTGGCATGCCTGCATCACCAATACTTAATTTATCAAAATGACCCATTTGTGCGATAACGCGGGAAATATCTGAATTAATAACTTTTGTTTTTTTCATGTCGCTCGCTCCTTTTTATTTGTCTGCCAATTCGTGTTGATAAGGAATCGAAGGTTGGGCTCCAAAACGTTGAACAGTCAACGAGGACGCCTTGTTTCCATAGCGAATAGCTTCTTCCAAATTGCTAAAATCTTTTTCTAATATACTACTTAATGCGCCAATAAAAGTATCGCCAGCAGCCGTTGTATCAACCGCTTTCACTTTAAAAGCAGGCACAATACCACTTCGTCCATTGACGTCATAAAAGGCGCCTTTACTACCTACTGTAATAATTACTGCTTCAATCCCTAATTGATGAAGTGCTTCTGCGGCTTTACGCATACTCGCTTCATCTGTGATTTTAATGCCTGTTAAAATTTCAGTTTCTGTTTCATTTGGTACAATCATATCTGTCACGTTTAGTAATTCTTCAGGAACTTGCTCTAACGCAGGTGCGGGATTTAAAATCGTTTTGACACCTGCTTTTTTAGCAATTTTAAACGCTGCAATCGTACTATCAATCGCACTTTCAAATTGGGCAATCACAAAATCACTTTTTTCAATAATTTCTTGATGTTCCTGTACTTGTTTTGGCGTAAAGGCGTTATTGGCTCCCGCGTAAATCATAATGCTATTTTCACCAGCGTTATCTACCATAATAAAGGCTTGGCCAGTAGCTGTTTTCTCTAAAGTGGTGACCCCAGTTAAATTAATTTCATCTTGACTCATTAAATCAGTCATCATAGCTCCAGCGCCATCATTTCCCACAGCACCAATAAAATATGTTTCTGCGCCTGAACGTTTCGCTGCAACTGCTTGGTTTGCTCCTTTACCACCACCTGCTGTAAAATGTTCAATGGCGTGAATTGTTTCGCCTGGTTTTGGCATTTCTTTGACTCTTAATGTTGTGTCTAAATTGATACTTCCGATAATTGTAACCGCGTTCATTTTCATCCACCTCAATAAAATTTATTTTTTCATTCTAATTAAAACGTTTTAGTAAAACGTTTTAATTCCACAACAAAAATATAGCACACCTTGAAAGCTATTTCAAGGGTGCTGTCGAAAATCGTTCAATCAGTTGGACCGGCAAGGTTTGCTCCTCCCAATCTTTTGCAGGCTGATGGATTCTTTCCAATAATAAAGTCGCCGTAGTTTGCCCCAATTGAAAAACAGGTTGAGCAATTGTTGTTAGCGGCGGCGAAACATACTCGCACATATCAACATTGTCATAACCAATAATACTATAATCCTCAGGAATTTTTTTGCCCGCTTCTGCTAATCCTCGATATAAACCAAAAGCAATTTCATCATTGATAGCAAAAATTCCGGTGCTCTCTGTTTTTAAAATTTCGGGGACAGCTTGGTAGCCGCCAGTTTTTGATAATTCTGTTTCGATCAACTGGACCTTTTCCGTATAAACAGAACAAAAACCTTTTAACCGTTGCTGAATATTGACTGGCGCATGTGGTGGCATTACCACGCTGACCTGTTCATGTCGTTGCTCTTGTAAATGTTTTGCTGCTAGTTGCCCACCTCTATAATCGTCTGTCAAAACAGCGTCGCTAAAGCCTTCTGCTTTTTTTTGGTCAAGTACAATAAACGGAATCTTTTTCGCACGTAACGTTTCATTAATCGTTTGATTGGAAATTTCAGAACTTGCAATCACAAAACCATCGACACTGCGACGAATCAACTCTGTTAAATATTCATGTTCTCTTGTAACATCTTGTTCTGCATTGCATAACATCAGTATAAAATTTTCTTTGTATAAAACACTTTCAATTCCTCGAATCAATTGCGCGAAAAATGGATTAGTAATATCAGGTACGATTACGCCAATCGTCTTACTTTTTTTCATCACCATACGTTGCGCAAAATAGTCGGGCTGATAGTTTAATCGCTCTTTTGCAGCCAATACTTTTTCGACCGTTTTCCCACTAAACCGTGCCCCATTCCCGTTTAAAATTTGTGAAACGGTAGTAATGGAGACACCTGAGTCATTGGCAACATCTTTAATTGTAACCTTTTTATTTGTCATCCTACTTCTCTCCTTGCCGTGAACGCGCCCATTCACCGGACCTCTTAATCTCATTTAATTTACTACAATCATTTACTTTACGCAACCACAAATAAATACGTCCATTCGTTTAAACCGTCCTTTCATCCCTTCAACAAATTTCGTTGTTCTACTTTTAAAATGTTATACTGTAGAAAAAATGATTTACTTTTTGCTGAATGGAGGGCCTTAATTGAAAAAGAAATCGATTGGTTTGTTGTTAGCTAGCGCATATTTGTTTCACGCACGTTCTCGTCAAAAATCCTTAAAAGCCTGTCTTTTTGAAGATTCTTTACGTCTTTCCCAAATTGCTCGCCTTGAACGAAATCCGAAAGTCACCAAGGCTTTTTATCATTGGCAACGATCATTAAATGAACAAGTAACTTTGCCAAAACATTTACGTCATCTTTTTCCTCTTCAAGAAACGACTCAATTTCCTACGATGTATCGCATGTCAAACTCCGTTATTGCGCCTACCAAGAAAGCTGTACTGTACCTGCATGGTGGGGGCTTTACATTGAATCTCGCCTATAGCCAATTAGACTTTAGTTATAAACTAATTGAAGATCTCTCTTTTGCAACAGATTATTTTATCCCTGTATATCCATTAGCACCAAATAAGTCTTTTGCTGATATTTATAATCATTGCTATGCTGCTTACCAAGAAATTTTACAGCATTATGATCCCGAAGATGTTATTTTATTAGGTGATTCTGCTGGTGGTACATTGGTTTTAAACGTATTGCAGAATTTAGCCATCGATTTTCCTGAACGCTTACCCAAAGCTGCTGTTTTAATTTCTCCTTGGTTAGATGGACATTTAGACATTCCTGTTGCCAAAAGTTATCAAAAAAAGGACAAAATGATTGGCATGAACTATTTACAATTAATTGCCCAAGAGATTGACGACACGGCCAATCACTCCACGCTTTCTTTAAATTGCTTGTCCTTTGATTATCAAAAATTTCCGCCACTTTTTTTCGTGGGCGGCACACATGAAGTTTTTTGCCCTTCCTATCACCAATTTTTAAAACAATTAGGGCCACGACCACAAGATACTTGCCGATTGGTGCCTGGCATGCAACACGTTTTCGCAATGAAACAGTACTTGCCAGAAGGACAACAAGCGCGGAAACAAATTGCACAATTTATCCAAGAACAATGGTAAAAGGCAAATGGGACAGAAGTCAAAACGACTTCTGTCCCACTTGCCTTTTTAGAACAAAACACTTAGTTTTCTTCGGCGACTTTTTTCTCCCGCATAGTCAAAACAGCGCTAGCCAAAAGAACAACCACTACAAAAGCAATGATTCCTCCTACTAAAAGACTCGGACCTGCCTCACCTAATTTGCCTAAAAATAGGCCTGGGATTAAATAATCTGTATCCGCAAACGTTGAGGATGCTAACTGTAGATCACCCAAGACTGGTAAAATGAATAACGGTAACCAACTAATTAATAAGCCATTAAACGCAGCCCCTAAAATCGCTCCCCGACGTCCCCCTGTGGAATTTCCAAAAACGCCTGCCGCGGCACCACAGAAAAAGTGCCCGACAACGCCTGGTATAATCACGGTGGTATTCAGACCAACCATCGCTAACATTGAAATAGTTCCCACAATAAAGCTCACAAAGAACCCAATCAAGACAGCATTTGGCGCATAAGGAAAGATAATGGGAACATCAAGTGCTGGTTTAGAATTAGGCACTAATTTTTTAGCAATTCCTTGGAAAGCTGGCACAATTTCTCCTAAAACCATCCGCACACCCTGTAAAACCACTACGAAACCAGCCGTAAAGGTTCCTGCTTGAATTAATGAAAAGATGATCGCATTTTCGCCATTGCTTAACTCATGCTCGACATAGCCTGTCCCAGCCAGCAAAGCCAAAATCACATAGACAATCGACATCAAAATCATAATTGAGATGGTTGAGTCTCTTAAAAAACCAAAACTTTTAGGAATTTTAATATCTTCCGTTGACTTTTCTTTATTCCCAAAGACTTTTCCAATAAAGCCACTTGCCGCATAACCAATATTCCCTGTATGCCCCATTGCTACTTTATCATTTCCAGTAATTTGTTTCATAAAGGGCTGACAAAGAGCAGGTGTCACTGTTAATAAAGTTCCTTCAAATAAACCACCTAAAAGAATCATTGGCAAACTAACGCTAAAACCGGCCCCCACTAAAATAACGGCTGTCAAACACGAAACGTACATCATCGCTTGACCTGTCAAAAAGATATATTTAAAACGTGTAAAACGCGCCAACAGAATATTAACAACCATGCCCACCAACATAATCAGAGCAGTTGGTGTCCCATATTGTTGCAAGGCAATCGCTACAACTGCTTCATTACTAGGCACCACGCCTTGTGTATTTAACGCGGTTTGGAACATCTCCGCAAAGGGCGTTAACGAATTCGCTAATAGCCCTGCGCCACCAATTAAAACTAAAAAGCCGACGAATGTTTTCAACGTTCCTTGAACAACATCAGAAAATTTCTTTTTCTGTAAAACTAATCCCAACAAAGCAATTAATGAAACCAGAATCGCTGGCTGGCTAACAATTGAAACAAATAAATTCAATAAAGTTTCCATGTTTTTCCTCCTTCTTATTGATGTGCAATGCCATTGTCATCTAAAACTTTCAAGACTTTCTCCTTCGTTTCATCGTAATCAATAATCGCATTTAAAGGAATGATTTTTTCAGCAGGAATTGACCCTAAAGCATCTTGCAATGTTTTTTCGACAAAGAAGTAATCAGCCATATCGCCACTGGCACTCCCGACATCTGTGTGATCAATTTGAAAATTATCTGTATCAACACCGACTTCCTCTAAAATTTGTTGGATATTCATTTGCACCATAAAACTTGTTCCTAAACCACTTTGACAAACTGTAAAAATCTTCATCTTATTTCTCTCCTTCTTGGATAATTGATAGTATTTCTGGGACGGTTTCAGCCGCCACTAAGCGATGTAATGATTCTTTTTTTGATAGAATTTTTGTCAGACTAGATAAGGCCCGTAAATGTGTTTCGTTATCTGAAGCAGCTAAACAAATAAAAAGGTGAATTTCATGCTTAGGATCTTCTAATAAATCGACACTTTTTTGGATTTTTAGTAATGACATACCTAACTGATTAACGCCATCTTCTGGTCGCGCATGAGGCAATGCTACGTCTGGACAAATATGGATAAATGGCCCAAACGATTCGACTTTTTGAATCATCGCATCAATGTACTTTTCCGTAATACTGCCATTTTTTAATAACGGCTTGGCAGCTTCTGTAATTCCCGCTCGCCAGTCTGCAACTTCAGGCAGGACTTGGACTGTTTCTGTTGTTAATAATTCCGATAACATTGGACGCAGATCCTCCTCTTTTTCTAAAATTTTGTTCATTTTACGATGCAAGACACGATATAACTGCGCTTCTGTGACTCCTTTTTTTAAGGAAATGTAAGGTTTTAACGCATCTAAAATATCTTTAACATCTGGCATGGAAATACCTGGCAATAGCCAATCTGATTGAACTTGGTGCATCAATTGATTTTTCTCCAAAGAGCTCATAATGGGCTTGGTAAGATAAACCTTTTTGGCTGTTTCAATAGGGACCGTTGAGAAAATGATGTCATAGCTTTTTTCAGATACATTCTCTATTTCCCTCACCGCATTCGTTTCTTTAAATTCAATCATTGGAAATAGCCGACGCAATTCCGATTGCAAAATCAACGAAGAACTGATACCACTGGGACAAACAATTAGCGCTTTTAGCTTTTCTTGCCGCTGCTCATTTTTTTGGCCGAAAATTTCTCCACCAAATAATATGGTAAAAAAACCGATTTCCTCTGACGGGATTGACCGTTTCGTTAATTTTTCTAAAGGAGCTAACGCTTGTTCACAAAGATGATAAAGCGACCGATACGATTGTCGAATATCCTTGATTAAAACATTCGGCAAGTAAAAGCCATAGCTAATCCGAAAATAGGCAGGAACCAGATGATAATACACATTCATGAGCAATTCACGAGGCTGTTCAAATTGAACAACGGCCAACAATTCCATTTTCCGAATAATTTCACCAGAAATATCTAATAAAAACTCTAACTTCGTATCTCGCAATTCTCCTTGCAAGGCTGTCATTAAACAAATCGTGAAAAAAAGACTCTCAGTTTCTACATTCGCCACTGGCCCAACTAAATCACTTAAAATACGACGACTGACGGGATAAGCGCGTAAGGACTGAATTAACTGGTTCTCAGGCCAGACGACTGTTTTATATTTGCCTAATCTTTTTTGAGAAAAAGCAAGAAAGTAACTAATTTCATCTAATCTGCTGGGTACCAGTTGAAGCTGTGCTTCCTGGACGGCTAATTGAATGCCGTCACGCATTTTTGCGTATTGGCTCATTTGATGCTGACTGAGCCAGCAAAATAAAGCAAAGGTGCCCGACTTTTGTTGTAAGAGGCGGGCAAGCCAATTTTTCCCGAAACGACGAATCCGAAATTCATCTCCTTCTAGGTAAAACCCTCGTTTTCGTTCGTAGGATAAAGCAATGTTTTCAGTTGCTAGTTGGTGTCGTACTTTTTTGATGTCCGCTAAAATAGTGCCTTTCGAAACGTCTAAAAAATTTTGGTAATGATACACCGATAGTTCTTCGATTTCTGAATAAGTGAGCAAAAAAATAAGTGCTTGTCTTTCTGTTTCGCTATAAATCACTTGATGTTGTTGAAAAAGTTGTTTTCCCCATTCATTTGCGGAAAGGTTTGGAATGCTGACGGTATTCTGTTGAACTTCTCCGCCTATTGTCGAAAGTTGTGTCACTAATTCTCGTTGCGAAAGATCGGTTATTTGTTGAGCCAAAGAGAGCGCAATTTTTTGCCCTGCATACTCGTCAAGGAGATAACTTATTTTATAATTCACAGCTGTGTCCTCCTCCTGTAATCATCATATAATGATAGCGCTTTATTTTCTATCTAAGTTGGGTACAAATGTCTACTGTAATTTTTTGATAAATTGTACCGTTCTTTATTTTAAAGTTAACAAAAACCCGTTGCAAGTTTCTTAAAAACTTACAACGGGTTTTCTTTATGTTAATTGTGTTTGTAATGCGATATTCAGCAAGATAGCCACCGCTACCCAGCCGCCACACATCACCAGAAGCAGCCAACTAAACATTGATTGTTTTACTAAAGACTGCTTAGGCTTTGCCAGATGTACAAAATTCATGCTATTTACTAAGAACAGTAAAAATAAAGCAAAACAAAGGACGGCCAAGCCAGCACAAATCCAAATCCACATCGTAATCTCCATCTATATTCCTCCTTCTACATTAACTCTATTTATAAAAACAGCACATTATTTTTCCTTTTTCCTTTTTTTATTCAAATAATAGAAACTTGTTAGTACTACGAGTAAACATGCAATACCAAGGCTGTAAAGCCACGTGCTATTTCGTTCACCTGTCCTTGGTAATGACGTCTGTGCATTAGTCGGATTCGTTTTAGCAGTGGTTTTTCTGCTCACTTTGTCTTGTTGTTGTGACGTTTTTTTATCTTTATCAGTGACTGGTTGCTCTATTGGCTTAATGACACCTTCCGTTTTTAGTGGCTCTTTCCCTCCATAGAACGTTACACCGATATTCGTTTGCCCTACTTCTTCTGCAAAACTCTCAGAAGAAACAATTAGACTCGCAATGCCAACGGTTAAAAGTATTCCCAACGTCACCAGAAGTGACCCTTTACTTTTCATTGTCATCATAGCGTACTCCTTGTCTATTTTTCAAGGCTGCCTGTTTTTCTTGTTGTAAATAGGCTTGTTGTTTCAGTGTTGCTTTCTGTTGCGTAAAACGCCAAATAGCTAGAATTAGACTCACAATTGTTGCAACTAACAAGCCATAAAAAGCTTGATTCCACCAAGTCGGTAGGACCAATTTCACTACTGCTTCTTTATTTAATTTTTTGGCTTCTTGACTACTGATGGTAAATTCTTGCTTAAACGGCCACACTTGTTGTTCATCTTCTTTCAAGACCGCTTTTCCTTCAAAAATATAGGTTCCTGGACGAACATCTTCTTTCCCGAAATCTAAATGGAAGTTCATCGTCGAATTTGGCGCAAAACGAACACTTGGTAAAATCCGTTTGGCATATTCTTTCGTTTCGCCTTTTTTCGTTACTTTTCCTTCTAAACGTACTTCAGGAAAAATAGCGGATGTCGGATTCTGAATAACCGCTTGGACCGATTTATTTCCTAAAGCAATGGTCGGAACTAATTTAACTAATTGAAGAGTCTCTGCTAGATACATCGGTGTATCTTCTGACATTCGTAAAGCAATTGCTACATTAAATCCATATCGACTGGTTAAACCCGTTGATTTTCCTTTTTCTTCCTTTTCATCTTCTGCAAGCGAAGCATAAACACCACCCAAAACTAATCCTTGGAAACCATTCGCTGGAATTTCGACAGTCATTTTGGCTGTTACGGTTTTCTTAGCGGGAACTTTTACATGTTCCTCAGGTAATTTAATTAATGTTGTCAAGGGTACTTTTAAACTTGAATCTGGTTTTTTCTCGAAATCATTGTACACAATTAAACCATTGTCATTCGTCACAGCATTCGCCAAATTTAAATCAATCGTCAATTCTTCATCTGTTTTATTAATTAAAGATAATTCGACTTCTTGTTTCTGTCCTGGTTTTACAATGAGATCGTAGTAGGATTGCGTATTTTTCGCTTGATTCTCAGGAATATTGGGTTTAACTGTAAATTTTGTATTCATGTTGTCATCCGCTTCTTCTGCTTGTACAGCAGAAGGGATGCTTAATGCCATCACACAAATAAAAACTGTGACGATTAGCCAGCGCATTGTCTTCATTATTTGTTCCTCCTATGTATCGAAAAGGAGCCGTGCACCACTGCGCAGCTCCTTTTCTAGTAATGCAGTATTCTCGTTAGTAACTTTTTATGGCGCAGCCACTAATGTCCAAGTTACGTTACCTGTATACGCACCATTTGTAATTTGTGAACTAGGTGTTGTAATGTTTAATTTTACATTTGATAATTCAGAATCCCATGTACCTTGACCTTTACCAACTGCTGCTGTAGCAATTGATACAGCTGCTCCACCTACTGGAATAGTTGTTCCAGCAAATTCAGGACTTCCTGGATCTGCTGCAAAGGCAGCTACATCACGTGAGTATGTTTTTGCTGTTTCATCGTATTTCGCTACTGCTCCTGTTTGTGCAAAGGTAATTGAGCCTTCTAAAGTAGCAGTGCCATTTTTCATTTCAGCAACGCCGGCAGTAACTGACCAACCCGCTTGTGTTCCACGAACATCCCCAACGGCATAACGTTTTGTTTGGGTACCTGTCGCATCTAACGAAATCGCTGATAAATCAGAACTAACTTCTGTCGAAGCAAATTTGAATTCTGTTGGAACATATAACAAATCAAAATTTGTATTCGAGCCTGGTTCTGGTTCTTGTGTGCTTCCGTCATCTCCATCACCCGTACCGCCTGGTAATGAACCACTTGTCATCTCTACGTTTGCTGGTGTTGTACCAGTCGTTGTTGCATGTGCTGCTGCAGGAGCGATGCTTGCCCCTAAAATTGCCGTTCCTGCAAATAAAGTTACCAATGTTTTTTTCTTCATTTTACTCTCTCCTTTATATCTTGGTTAATTAATGAATAAAAAAGTGAAAAACTTTTCTATCTCAGTAGAACGTAAACTAAGTATAGCGAAAAAAAGACTGCTTGTGATTTCAAATTTTAAACACCTCATGCAAAAAAAATGAATTTACTATAACAGCAAGGTTCCAACGACTTTTTGTGTCTTTGAAAACGTAATTTTCAAAAAAGATATTGTTTTTTTTCACATATAAAGTAGTAATTTTATAAAAAAACAGCGAGAAAACGTCAAAACATTAGTAACAAACACTAACATTTTGACGTTTTCTCGCATTTATTAAATCGAAATTTCCTCAATATTTTTAAAAAAAATAGTGAAAACTAAAATTATATCGTTTTCATAGACAAAACGTACATTTTTTCTTACGAAAATTGATAATCACTCGCTGACTATTCTCTAATCAAAGCTTGCGTTGTACAGCGGAAGGAACCACCTAACATTCTAGAAACATGGTAATCAATTGCCTCAACTTTGATACCTTTTGCTTCTATTTGAGGAATTAAAGTTGTAAACGATTGGTCCGTTATATACGTTTCTTCGTTAAGCGGTAGACCATTTGTCACTAAATACGCTGCTTCTTGCAAAGTAACGTGAATTTTTTCCCAGTTTGCTAATTGCGCAGGAAGTCCATCCAAAAAGGCCTCTTCACAAACAATCATCAAGCCTTCTCTCAACAAGCTCAACGCACAATCTAAGTGGAGAATATGCGGATGTAACCGAACCGGCACCACTTCATAACCAAAATGACCAATCATATTGGCTAACCACTGAATTCCTGCTAGGTTACTTGCCAAGCCAGAGTAGCCCACAAAAATTGTTTTTCCTAGAACTAAAACATCGCCGCCTTCAATAAAGGGACCTGCTTCACTTAAAGCCCCTTCAGAAATGTCAGGTTGTGGCGCAGCAAAATAATAGCCTTCTGCTTCTTGTGTCCACTGCTGAATAATCGGACGAATTGGTAAAATTTCTTGTCGACGGTGTTGAAATCTTAAGTTTCCTTCTATTAAGAGATTGCCAATTGTAAAAAAAGGGTCTCGTGAAAAGAAGTTACTATATCCTACGCCCAATTCCTTGCCATGTTCTTTTTCATAGGTTGTCAATAAACGTGGACGAAATACTTCTACGCCATAAGATTCTAATACTCCTTGCATGATTTCTTTTTCTTTTTCCCAACGCACTTGTTGTTCTGGTGCAAAGTCTGCTAAATCACGCCCTTCATTATTCTGTGTTAAACGGGCATTTTCCTCTGTTAAAAAAGTCGTATCCGCTTCATCAAATTTATCTGGTAAACAAAATTGCGATTGTGCTAAAACAACTGAACGCAACGGTGCAAATTCACTTTCAACATGCATTTTTTTCATTATTTGACCTCACTTTTATCTGGTTACCTTCATTATAACAGAGATAAAATTTTTATGCCTTCAATGAAGAAAAAGCAGAACTTCTATACGTTCTGCTTTTTCTTCATTTTGTTATTTACCAATACCTTTATCTTTAATCTCAGCTTTTTGCCCGGTGCCATCTACTAAGCCAAAAATAATCTTCGCTTGGTCTGTATTATCAATTTGTCCTGAAAAAGCTTCTGCTTGTGGGCCATAAGCATAGACATTTACATCTTCTCCTGTGTGTCCGCCAGTAGTCCAACCAGTATTCGAACGTTCATCAAAAATCTTTCTTAATGCCTGAGCGATTTTTTCAACATCTTTTGACTCCGCCGCTGTTTTCACTGCTTTCAATTCAGCCTCACTTAATTGAAAATCAATATACTCAGTCACTGTTTTTTCCACATTACCATTTTTAATAATTTCTTCTGCCATGAAATCAGGCGTGCGTTTTGCCGCATGTAAAGGCTCCGTCAACCAGTTGTATTGATCCCCTTTGCCTAAAGACAAGCCCCCTGTTGAATGATCTGCAGTTGTAACCACCAATGTTTCACCATCTTTTTTGGCAAAATCGATGGCCTTTTCAAACGCCGCTTCGAAGTCTTGCATTTCGCTCATCGCGCCAACAATATCATTGCTATGCCCGGCCCAATCAATTTGACTACCTTCAACCATTAAAAAGAAACCTTTTTCATTTTTATCTAACCGTTGAAGAGCCGCTTCTGTCATATCAGCTAATGAAGGGACTTCTTCCGTTCGGTCAATCATTTTAGGTAGCCCGCCTGGTGCAAACAAGCCTAAAATTTTGTCGTCTTGGTTCTCATTTAACGACTTTTTGTCTGTGACATGACCATAACCCGCTTGGGAAAATTCTTTGACTAAATCACGATCTTTCCGCGCAAATAATTCGGAGCCGCCGCCAAGTAACACATCGACTTTGTGTTGTCCGTCGATTTGATCATCAAAATAGTCATCGGCGATTTCTGCCATATTTTTGCGTGAAACATTATGTGCGCCATATGCAGCAGGGGTTGCATGTGTTATTTCAGATGTTGCTACAAGACCCGTTGATTTCCCCACTTTTTTCGCACGTTCCAGCACTGTTTCTGTTTTGGACTTGTCATTATCGAGTGCAATAGCATTATTATAGGTTTTTACTCCGGCAGCCATCGCTGTCGCTGCGGAAGCTGAATCGGTGACATTCTCTTCTTCATCTTCTGGATAAGTGGCTTGCTGTCCGACCAAATAGGTATCAAAAGCTGTTTGGGGAACACGCTTGTCTGAGTGATTGGCTTTGAAATAGCGATAGCCCGTTGTATACGGATTCCCCATGCCATCTCCAATCATAAAAATAACATTTTTTACTGGTGCTTTTTCAGATTCAGTTGCCTTCGCTTCAGCAACCTCTGTTTGTTTTTCGCCGCTTTTTTGTTCAGATAAATTTGTACAACCCGCTAATGTTGTGAATGTTAATAAGGTAACCCCTAGCAAAGCTCTTTTCTTCATTTCCTTGTTTCCTCCTTCATATCTACCCATACATTGACTATAACAAGTCTTAGTTGATTTCTGATAAATAACAAGTAAACAAAGTGTTAAGTTGTTGTATTGCTTCTGTTAAGTTCCTTATTTGTCGCGTCTTGCTGCTCTTTTTTCGGCCTCTTTGCGTAATTGTTTCTGCGCTTTTTTTGAGCCGCGTTCAATATCTTTGAGTTTCTTTCGTTCATGGAAATCTGTAAATAAACTTTCTAAATCATAGTCTTGCGGATATAGATCTTGTGCTTTCGCTTGTAATTTCAACCGTCTTCGTGGTACATTTTCAATTTTATCATTCACAAATACTTGGATTTCTTGTTCACCCTCATCTGTAAAAACCAACCCAATTTGTTGTGTTTCTGTCAATAGGACACGATCACCTTTTTGATAACGGTCTGTTTCTTCTACAAACGTGGCAAAGGTCGTTTCTTTTGCTTTCAGGGGTTTAAATAGACTTCGATTAGTAGGGTATTCTTTCCGCTGAATATAATGAGCCGCCTTTTCAATGAGCTGTGGCTCCATCTTCATTTTACGTGCAATCCAAAGCGCCTGACTATCGCCAACTTCACCAATTTTCAATTGATATTTGGGCGTTAATGTTTCACGATCGAAGGCCATTGCGGCGGGCACAAAATCATCATGTTCTTGGGCAAAACGTTTAATTTCACCATAATGGGTCGTCGCAACTACCAAGGCACCCTTTTGATACATCGTTTCCATGATCGCAATCGCTAAGCCAGCTCCTTCGTTCGGCTCGGTACCACTGCCAATTTCATCTAATAAAACAAGCGTGTGTCGCTTAACATTACGCAACATTTCCGCAATATTTTTCATGTGCCCAGAAAAAGTGCTTAACGCATTTTCCAGATTTTGCTGATCACCAATATCGACAAAAATTTCATCTAATACTGGAATCTCTGTGCCCGCTTGTGCTGGAATTTGCAACCCAAATTGTGCCATGACAGTCAATAAGCCAACTGTTTTCAAGACAACCGTTTTACCACCAGCATTGGCACCTGTAATGACAAGTCCTCGATACTCTGCTCCTAAAGAAAACGTCAATGGTACTGCGTGTTCTAATAAAAGAGGGTGTTTTCCTTGAACAATGCGCAAGCGTTCTTCTTTGTTTACTTTTGGCGTAATCCCACCAATTTCGCGACTATACTTTCCTCGTGCAAAAATAATATCTAAGGTGGTCATTGTATCGACGGCTTGATCGACAAGTCGTTCTTGCTCATTAATTAACCCAGTTAGTTCCGCCAAAATTTGATATTCTTCCGCTGTTTCTTCCGCTTTTAAGAGTGTCAATTGTTCATTTAATTTACTAATTGCTACAGGTTCAATAAAGACCGTTTGTCCTTTATTGGATTGCTCAATGATTGTGCCTGAAACCTTATTTTTATAGCTAGCTTTGATTGGTACCGTGTAATGTTCCCCTTTTTTCACCATCATATTTTCTTGAATATACAGTTGATTATTTTTATTACGTAAAAATTTGGTGACTTTTGTTTCAATTTCTTGTTGGCATTCATTGATTTGACGCCGGATTTTCCGAAGTTGTCGAGAAGCATCGGTGGCAACTTTTTGATTATGGATTTTCGTATAAATTTGTTCTTCAATTGCTCTGAAATCAGCTAAGTGCTGACTGTAACTAAATAGGCGTGGTGTTTGGTATTGATTTTTTTCAAAAAACTTCTGGATTCGCTGACTACTTCTTAAAAAGTCAGCGACCTCAATCAATTCGTTTGGTGTAAGGATTAAGCCTTTTTTCACTTGTTGAAGCAAGCGGGTAATTTGGCTCAAGCCCATGAAAGGGACGTGTTGTCCGCTATCAATAATTAAGCGGGCCTCGGTTGTTTCCGTTAAGCGGGACTGCACTGTTTCTAAACGTGTTGCAGGGACCATTTTCGCCAACCGTTCTTTACTATACTCGCCAATCGCACGTGTTTGAACTTCTTTAAGAATTGTTGTAAATTGTAATTTTTGAATGGTTTCATGATTCATTTGTTTTTTCTTCCTTTCTATCACGAAAAGAATACCTGGCGCCTTTAAATAAAAACCAGTTTCTACAGAAAAAAGAGGACAGCGTTCTACCGCTGTCCTCTTTATCATTGGATAAAGGTTACTAAAGAAACCTCTTTTAAAGGAGGTATTTAGTAATTGAGATGACTGACAGGTATCACTTTCTAAGCACACCAAATAAACCTTGCTTGGTTCACTGGTTATTCAACTTATCAATTAGATACCTACGACACTCACCAAAATACCCCACATTCATTTGTTGGTTTTTATTTATTCTCCACTTGAGAGTAGCAAATCTGGCGAAGAAAGTCAACTAAAGATTGGCCCTTTACTTATTCAATGTGTTTTTCATCATGGTTAGTAACGTTTTCACGTCTTCTGTTCTAGTGTCCCCTGTTTCTTGATCAATAATTGAGCTGTAGACATGAGGAATGATTTTTTTAACGCCGGCATCCACCGCAATTTGAACAATTTCTTCAAAGTTTTCTAAATCAATGCCCCCTGTTGGCTCTAAATAAAAGTCATACTTGGCACAAGCTGCTGCTACTGCTTGGTATTCTTCTTTGTGAGCCAAGCCTTTCATCGGGAAATATTTAATGGAACTGCCTCCCATGTCTTTCAACAATTTGATGGCGGTTTCGATAGGTACTTCCGCCGCTGGCGCACCCGAGCTTAACGGACCTGTCGCAATGTTAACATAGCCAACTTTGCCTGTGGGTGAAACCAAGCCATTAATCACTGTTTCGTCTTGACGAAGTAAGGCCCGCGAAGCGCCGACACCTGTGAAGACTTGGTTCACGTGTTGCGGTTGTAGAACTTCTGATAAGCGAGCCACCATTTGACTTTGATTAGGATCGCCAGCCCCTAAGCCGACAGATAAAGCGTTGTTGGTTGCTGCTTGGTATTTTTTCATATCGTCAATGGCTGCTTCATCGGTTTCATAGTTTTTTGAAAGGATGCCTAACACAACATGCCCTTCTGCTGCTTCATAACAGGCTTGGGCATTTTCTACTGAATTGGCTAAGACGTTTAAACAAATGCGTTCTTCTAAATAATTAGGTTTTAATGACATGGCTTATTTCTCCTTTGTGTCCATAATTTCTTGTAATCGTTGCACGATTTTGTTCATTTCTTCTTGATTGACAGAACGAATGTCAAATTCAATGATGCCATTGTTGGCTTGATATTCTCGCGTATAAATGGCTGGACTTTCTGCTTTTAATGCTTGGATGACTTCCTTAGCGGTTTTTCTGCCGTCCACTTTGACACTGGCGCGATAAATGTCTCGGCCAGCGCCATCTTGGACGATTTTGGCGGTTAAATCTGACAAGTTGTTGATAGCTTCAACAAACGGTTTTAAACGCTCTTGCATCGAAGCCCCTGATTCACTGCCATGCGCCAAATATTCTTCCACTGCTTGCGTAAAGCCCAAGATATTGTCTTTGCCAATTTTCATTGCTCGACCAATGCCTTTACCTTGTAGGCGCACCCAGTCAATGTATTCTTTTTTCCCGACCACTAAACCGGCACTTGGCCCTTCAATGGCTTTGGCGCCGCTGTAAATCACCAAATCAGCGCCTGCTTCGGTGTATTTAAAAAGATCTTCTTCTGCTGCCGCGTCAACAATTAGCGGCACCTTGTGGCGTTGCGCCACTTTGGCCGCTTCGGCCACCGTCAGCATACTTTTTTGCACGGTATGATGGCTTTTGATGTATAGAATGGCCGCTGTTTTTTCAGAAATCATCATTTCCACGTGTTCTGGACTGCACATGTTGGCGTAGCCAGCTTCCACCACTTGGCCGCCGCCTTGCGCTACCATAACTTCTACAGGCGTGCCGTAGTCCACGTTGTGCCCTTTAGGTAAAACAATCTCTCGCTGTTCAATTTTTTCTGTATAAGGATGATACGCGTGGTACAAGCTGCCTTTTCCAATCAAGGCAGCCACCGATTGGGCAATCCCCGCCGAAGCCGAGGAAACGATTTGGGCATCTTCTGCCTTCAACAAGTTGGCTAAAAAGGCCCCTGTTTGCACACTAAGTTCACTCATTTCAAAGAAATGTTCGCCGCCGAATCGTTGAGCCGCGAGGACTGCCTCCGAAACTTTGGAGACACCTAGAATGGTCATTTTGCCAGAAGCATTAATGACTTCTTTTAAGTGGAATTTTTCGTAACTATTCATTATTTTCTCCTTTATAACAAACCAAAGAATGAAGTGACCAAACTAACTAAGACAATCGTGCCGATAATGATACCGTAACGTGGGCCTTTTTTTACCATGAAGAAATAAATAGCCATGACTGCTGCTAAAGGAAGTAACCCTTTCATAATTTGATCTAGAATATCTTGTAAAACAATCGTGGCACCGCCAGTAACTTTAAACGTCATCGGGCTAGCAATTTTAACATAACTCGCACTTAAAGCGCCCATCATCATCATTCCTAAAACATTTGCTGAATAAATGACTTGCTTAATTTTGCCGTCTTTTAACAAACTTAAGATTGAATTACGCCCTAATGTATAGGACTTATTCACTAACGTCCAACTGATGTATAATGTAATGGCTGTGTACAGAACCAACGGACCGATACTTCCAATCACGTTACCTCCTTTAGCCATTGGAATAAAAATGGAAATGATTAACGGCATTAATGCTGCCCAAATAATCGAATCGCCAATCCCAGCCAGCGGACCCATCAACCCAGTTTTAATCGATGTGATCGCCGTATCAGAGATCGCTGCACCATTGGATTTTTCTTCCTCCATAGCAATTGCAATCCCTTGAATGGAAGCCCCTACTGTTCCTTCAGTATTAAAAAAATTCAAATGACGTTTCAGAGCTTCTCTTTGTTGTTCTTCATCGTCTGCGTAAAGTTTTTTAATTGCTGGAATCATCGATGCACAAAAAACTAAACTTTGAAGACGTTCATAAGAATTTGATAATTCACAGCCTAGTTGATAAATCCAAAAGGCTTTGGATAATTCTTTTTTAGTAATTTTTTTCTGTTCCAATTGTTGTTCATTTGCTTGTGTCATTTGTTCCATTATGCTGCCTCCTCACTCAATGCCTTGTTTCTAACTAAAAAGGCAATACAGATTCCTAAAATAGCGACGGCCATAACTTCTGCGCCAAAATATACTACTGCAACAAAACCAATTAAAAAATAAGGAATCAAATTTTTCTTGCCAATTACCATAATTGTTAAGGCGAAGCCTAACGCTGGTAAAATACCACCCATTACTTCAAAGCCGTGCATCAACCATGCTGGGATAACTTCTAAGACTTTATTCACCACGGATTGACCAAAAAAGTTCGCCGCAAAAACCAACGGAAAGCGAATTAAAAATCCCGCTAAAGCTGGATAAACAAACGCAGCTCGGTAAATCCCCCCATAATTTAACTCTTCTGCATATTTATCAGCCATATGCACCCAAGTCGCATTGATGGTCCGCCGTAATTGATCCATAAAGACGCCTAACACACCAAAAGGAACAGCTAGTGCAACAGCCGCCTCGGCATTCATTCCCACACCTAAAGCAATCGGAATCGCGATTGCTGAAGCTAAAGCCGGATCACTAGGCACATTGCCGCCCGGTGTGGAGGTGACTCCTAGATAAACAAGTTGAATCCCCGCCCCCACAACCATTGCTTCACTAAGTTTTCCTGTTGCTAAACCAGCCACCAACGCTGCACCTAATGGCTGAGACAGCATGCCTGAAAATGTGTACCCAAAACGCAAACGTGCAAACCAATAATAAAGTCCCATAATAATTGAAACACCTAAAACGCCCATATGATTCTCTCCTTTTTCTCTGATTATAGTGATTGATATTTTTCAATTAATTTTTGAATTGGTAGGGGATTTTCTTCGGGAATCGCTTGGAAGAAAACATGGATGCCCTTCGTTAAAAGTTCAGTCAAAATTGCAACATCTTCTTCAGATAAATTGATATTTTTTAAAACATTTTTCCGATTTGGTCCGCCACCTAAGCCACCAACTTGAATCTCCTCTTTAATAATTTCTTGGTCCACCATCGCTTTTAAGGTCGTTAAATCTGGCACTAAAAATAACACCTTTTTCTCTTCCTTTTCTTGCGATTCCCAATATTCTTTGGCACTTTCAATCCCTTTAATTACTACAGAAACCCCTGGAGGCGCCGCCATTAAATAAATACTTTGTAAAAATTCATCTTGCTCTAGTTCATCACTCACTACCAAAATTTCATTTGCACCTGATTGTTGTAACCATTTAGTCACTACTTGTCCATGGATTAAACGGCTATCGACTCTTGTTAATACGATTTTTGACATTCTGTTCACCTGTACTTTCTTATTTTGGAATTTCTAAAATTTGACAACTGTCTACTGCTGCTTGTTGAATCATCTCTGCATCTTGTAAACGAAACCCAGGACCACTTTGTTTCATGACGGATTCTAATAATAACGATGTGCATAATCCTGACACAATCAGGAGGTCATAATCTTTTGATAAACGTAATGCAACGTTACTAGGTGTGCCGCCTTTAACATCTGTTAAAATTAGCAACTGGTTGTGCCACGTTAATTGGTCAATTTTTTCTGTGACTCGTTCTAAATAATCCCCCAGTGAATCCTCTGCTTGTAATGCAACTTCATGTACATTTGTGACTTCTCCAACAATCATCTGGACGCTTTTGACTAATTCCAAGCCCCAACCATTGTGTGTTAAAAGTAAAATTGGTTCATTTTCCATAAACAAACTCCTTTGCTAATTAATCATTTTATTAAAAGCAATAAGTGTGCCAACTTTCATTTCCGTTTGAATTAAGCCTTTTCAAAGAGCAATTCATAAATATAGCGCACTTCCAAAGGTGGAATCAACAGATTATAGGACACTTCAAGCGGTCGAAACGCCATTTTTATGACAGATACAGCTTCTGGCAACTCTCGATATGACACTTCATAAGCTGTCGGGTCATATTCTGGATTCAACAATTGCCGTTCTAACATACAAGCACAATGAATGATAAAACGAAGTAAAATCTTTTCGTCACTTTTTATTTTAGTTTGCAAGCAAATGTCTGAATAAATCTTAGCTAATTCGATTGAAATGGTTGTAGGATTCAAAACCGTTAGTAAGTCTGTAATAGCTTCGATTGATAATCCTTGAATATATTTAGCTGAAACTTTTTTTAGTAACTCTTGGTTTTGTTTTTCTTCTAAATGATGGCCTAATAATTCGAAAACTAGCTGAATGCCCCGCTTCGATAGTAAATCTTGTAAAGAAATAAACGGAATATCTGGCACTTCTGTCTTTACGGTGCCAATGATGCCAACGATTTTCTCTTCTTTCCGAACAAAAGAATGCAAGCGATCAATGTCTTCCACTTCTCTTTTCTCTAAAGTAATGATGCGTACATTCGTTAGTAATTCATTGGGAAAAGTTTTTAGTAACAACTGTTCAATTTTAATAGCAGTCCCCATGCCAGTTAGACAGGAAATAATGAGAACTTTTGCCTCGTTGAAGCGACCTTTACTGCAAATCAAGGCGCGATGATTTTTTTCTTTTAAGACTGGTAATAGATACTCAAATGCCGTCGATTCATAAATGACTTCTCGGGCCACTTCTAGCAATGTTAAGAGATTGATATTGCTAATTAGCAGCACTTCCATTTGAAACGTTTGACTGATAGCATTACCAAAGTAAACCAGGGAACCGATGTCCACCATTAAAATAATTTTTTTATACTGATTTTGCTTTACAATTGCACGGACTTTTTCTAATGTTTCTTCCACTGATTGATTAATCGGCATATCAACTGCACGCATGACCGTTGTTGAAAACAGAAGGTTGGTGTACTCAACCATGCTACTGGCCGTCGCGGCACCATGTGCAACGACGATAACGCCACAGTTTTCTTCATCTGAGTGCGCTCTTTTTTTAGCTGTGACTTTACGAATAAATAGATCGAAAAAGAGGATTTCCGTATCAGCAAAAGAAATCCCAAACAATGTTTGTAGAAAGTCCACCATGGTCTTAGCAGCTTGATACTGGGTTACTTTGCCAGAATAGATATTTTTGGTATCTGAATAAAACGTTTCATTCATTTGTGCAGAATAAAAAACAGCAGAATAAAGGTGGACAATTAAAATATTCTGGAAATCCTCTGTCAATTTTTCTTGGATTAATTGTTCAAAAAAGACAATGGCTTCTTGAATTTTTGGCTGCAATGTTTCGTCAATGGCCTCTAAGGCTAGCGGTTCTTGAGCAAAAATGTCCATATCATAAAGTTGCTCGACTTTGTTTTGCATGATTGCTAGCGCATCCTCTGTCGAAAGAGTTAATTTTTTCAAATCCGCATATTCTTTCAATAGAAAATTATAAAAACGATCATTTTTCAGACTTTCCGATTTGAGTAACTCTTGACTGCTTAAATAAAAATGGTTGTATTGAATCGTGAGGCCATCGTTAGGTATCCACTCATTAAAAGCCAGCAGACTTTCTACATCAGGTTGCTCTTTGACTGTCCCCTCGTTTGCTTCAATGCAAATAGTTTCCGTTAATTGGTCGAACACTTCTAAATAGGCTTGTGCGCTCATAAATTGAATCGCCGCTTTCAATTCACCAACGTTGGCTTCAAAATGAGTAAACGTTAATTGTTTCAACGCCTCATAACGAATGTGGATATTCTTTTGAATCCGTTGACTTTCTTCTAAGAAAAAGGACAAAATCAATTGAATTTTTTCTTTCAAAGAGCGCTCGGCTAAAGCTGGAATGGCTAATGTCACAGGGATCCTTCTTAAAAACGTTTTCAAAAAATGTTGATTGACGGCTTCGGTTGTTGCAAAAATAAATTTTATCGATACATTTCTTTGTTTTTCGGCTTCGCCCATCCGTGTAAAATACCCTTTATCCAAAACTGTAAACAATTTTTCTTGGCCTTCGCTCGTTAATCGATGGACTTCATCTAAAAATAAAAAACCGCCATCTGCCAACTCCACTAAACCTTTTTGGTCATTGACGGCACCAGTGAAACTGCCTTTTTTATAGCCAAACAGATGCGAAGTTAATAATTCTGGATTGTTGAAATATTCTGCACAATTAAAATAAATAAACGGAACTTCTTGGTTCATTTTAACTTGATAAAATTGGTGTAATTGTTCTGCAATTAAGGTTTTCCCCACCCCAGATTCTCCAGTAAGTAAAATATTCAAGCCATTAGGCGGATATAAAATAGCGGCTTTCAACTTCTTGATGGCGTCTGCTAAGCTCCCATCAAAACCAATTACGTTCGCAAATGGATTCATTTTCAGTAGCTGCTTTTTCTTATGTATCTGTTCTGTCTGTTGATAAATGTCCTCTTGCAGCGAAGCGAGGGAATCGTAGCACGTGCTACTTTTAAAAAAAGGAAACTGTTCCTCTAAGTAGTCTTTATCAAAAAATAACACCGGTCTTGATTTAACTTTAACGACTTGGTCTTTTCTCACTAATTCTGAAAGCTCTTCACTAACAGCGGTTCGGGTATAGCCAGAGGTCTGACTTAATTGCGAAGCCGTTGCGGGCAACAAGGTTTCTTTGCTACTTGGATTTTGTACGTGAAACTGTTTTAACGCTTGATGAATATTATCAATTCTCATAGTCTTTTCCCCATTTCTTTTTTGATCCAAAAGTTAATTTATTATACATTAAAACGGAAGCGGTTTCTTATTTACCATAAAAAAAATCAAGTCTTTAACCAAAAGATTAAAGACTTGATTTTTATTCTCCGTATTGTACAAGTTGTGTATTTTCACAATGAAAGTCCAAGAAATCTTGGATTTTTTTACCATTGAAGTAGTTATCAATGACTCGCATAACCGCATTGTGGCAAACAAATAGGTAAGTTTCCTCTGAAGCCAAGGCTTCCTCAATCAGGGGATAAATTCGACCCGCAACATCTAGGACCGATTCCCCTTCTGGAAATGGCAAGGAAATCTCAGAACGATTTTCTTGGAAAGCCGTTGTTTCAATTGGTTCACCATCATAAATGCCAAAATTCATCTCAATTAAACGAGGTTCTGTTTCAATCGTCAATTGATTTCGTTCCGCAATTTTACGTGCTGTTTCTTGCGCCCGTTTTAAAGGCGACGCCAGTAAACGGTCGATTTGAATTCCTTGTTTGGCAATTTTTTCAGCTACCAATTCCGCTTGTTGATAGCCTTTTTCGGTCAATTGCGCTTCCGCATGACCACAAATTCTACGGGCCACATTATAATCTGTTTCACCATGTCTCACTACGTACAGCATTTTTCCACCTCAGTTTTTTGTCTTGTGTCTATTTTATCTGAAATTTGGTCACAATAACACCCTATTTAGCGGTAACTTTCTGGTAATTTAAATTTTCCTTCTTGCTCAAACTGTTCGCCTACTTGGAATAAGAGATCTTCACGTCCACGTGCAGCCAGCAATTGAATGCCTAAGGGTAACCCCGTTGCCGTAACATGTGTGGGCAAGCTGATAGCTGGTTGTCCTGTCAAGTTCGCTAGTTGAGTATACGGTGTTAGCTGTAAACTTTTATCAAAATAATCATAGATTAATTCAGCTAGCTCTGCTTCTGTTAATTCTGCTGCTTGCTCCATTCGTTGACGAATGTGCTCACTTTGCAAATCTTCGTTAATTTTTGGTGCTGAAAAAGCCGTTGTTGGTGATAAAAACAGATCAAATTTTTGAAAAAGTTCTTCCATCGTTACTGCTGCTTGATCCCACAACTGTAATGAATGAACATAGGTGGCTGCTGGAATCTTTTGGCCAAATTGATGCATGGTCCATGAAAAAGGTTCGATTTCTTCTTTACGAATTGGGCGCCCGAGCCCCTGTTGAATGCTATTCATCATCGCTGTAGTTTCTGCGCCGTTCATTTGATAATAGGAGCGAATCAGCGCTGCACCATCGACTGGATAAGGAATCTCAATGATTTCATGGCCAGCGGCTGCCAGAAAATCAGCCGCTTGTTTCGCCGCTTGTGTTGCTTCTGGCGAAATCATTGAGCCGATAGGCGAAGCGGTACACAGAGCAATTTTTAGCCGTTGTTTTTTAGGGTGTGTTTGCCATTCTGCCAAGGGCGCTTGGTAGGGGGCGCCACTGTGGCTACCACGTAGGCCATAAAATAACGCTTTGGTGTCTCTCATAGAAATAGTCAACGCAAAGTCAATCGAGGCACCTTGCCAGCCTCGCCAGCCTTCTGGGCCGACAGGCATGGAGCCACGGCTAGGTTTTAAGCCAATTAAGCCACTAAAAGAGGCGGGAATTCGGATGGAGCCACCGCCATCGCTAGCGCCGGCTATAGGAACAATCCCGCTAGCGACAACTGCGGCAGCGCCGCCACTGGAACCGCCTGGCGAATGTTCCAGGTTCCAAGGATTGCGGGCTGGCCCGTAAAGCGCAGGATCCGTAATATTTTTAAAGCCAAACTCTGGGGCGTTGGTTTGTCCTAAAGGCATCAAGCCAATCGTTTCTGCTTGTTTGACAAAGTTAGAAGTCGTTGTTGCAGTACTATTTTTAAAAAGTTGCGAGCCAGCCGTTGCTGACCACCCCGCTTTTTCTTGGCCTAACATTTTCAAAGGAAATGGCAAACCAGCAAATAGTGTGTCCTGCTGTTTATTTTTTTGATAAGTTGCTTCTGCTTTTTGGCTGTCAAAGGTTACAAAGCCATTGATCTTTGGATTTAACTTTTGGACTTTTTTCTCAATATCCTTTAAGAGTTCTGTGTGACTTACTTTCTGTTCTTTTAATTGTTGTACCCAATATAGTCCGTCTTTCATACAGACCCACCTCCTATACTATTCCTTATTAGTATAGCATGGTTTTTAGGGGTCATCCTGTGATGGTGATTTTCATTCGTCAAGAGTTTCTTTATTTTAAGTAAATAATTCGCCAATGTAAGGAAGCAACTGCGGATGCAGTTTGTAGCCTTTATACCGTGTATTTTGGATACCTTGTTTTTTAAAGCCCCCTACTTGAATTTTTTTATTTAATTTTGTCAGCTGTTTGGTCATTTTTTTTCGATTATTGGCTGTTTCTTCTGTGTCATATATTAATTTACAAAGGCGCTCCATTGGTAAGTGTTCTTTTGGCGTACTATACAAGACAGCCAGTAGTGCACGTTCTGCGGCTGTTAGCTTTATCCCCTCTACATCTAACTTTTCATCTTCTCGTTGGATGGGTTTATTTAATTCTGCCAAAAGGAGATTTTCTCTTAATGTATCCAAAGTCGCATCCAATCGTAACCAATTGAGAATGCCATATTGATAGCTAATGCTCAATTCTTCCGAGGTAGGAATGTCTTCCGAGCGAAGAAACAACGGCGTTTTAACTCTGGCTAATTCCTTTAGATATAAATATTGTTCTTTGCGAGGAATCGTTTCGCTGAGAATGATGGCATCAAATTTTCGATAAAACAAATGACTTTCCTTAATTTCACCAATCAGACACGTCGTACAAAAAACTTGGTGATCTAAATGTTGTAAGCGATTTTGAAAAGCAGTTTCTGATAAAATATTTTTTGTGATGACCATTATTTTCATTCTTGATTCCTCCTTAATTCTTTTTTAGTTCAAAATTTTCTCAATTTTCGTGTTTTGTTTTGATATATTTAGTATACTGGAAATTTTTCGAATTAAAATTTAGAAATTTACAAGCAAATCAGTCATTAACAGTCATTCCCGTAATCCCAGATTTATAAAGGATTTCCAATAGTCTTATTTAAAAAATATTTGTTATTTAATCCTCAACATGCTATTTTTTTAATTTTTTCTTTTTTTATTTAGCTGACAAACGTCAAAAGGTTGGTAGCTAATATCAACCTTTTGACGTTTGTTAGCTATTTTCTCTTGAAATCTTTGGATTTTTTTCTACTTTCACTAAAAAAAACAGCCAAAAGTGGCTGTTTCTTTGCTGTTTATATTTATTTCATAATATCGATCAAGTCTTTTTTCGAAGCTGCCGAGGCAGGGAAATAGCTAAATACAACCCCGATAAAGACAGAAATACCGATGGCTAATGAAACCGTCATTAAGTCTGGACGAACAGAAAACGGTAGTGCCATTGAGGCTAAGTAGGCAATAATCATTCCTAAAAGATAACCAGTAATTCCGCCGATTAAGGTCAAGGCAATCCCTTCTGTTAAGAATTGCTTTTTAATATCACTGGCTGTCCCGCCCAATGCACGTCGGATACCAATTTCCTTAATCCGTTCTGAGACCGAAATGTACATCATATTCATAACGCCGACCCCAGCAATTACCAGTGAAATGGCCGCAATTGCGGAAATAAACAAGGTTAAATTATTTAATAAAGAGCCCATTTCTTTGATGGTATCTTTAACATTATATTCTTGATACGTCCCGCTGTTTTTCATGGTTCCTTGTTGAGAGAGAGTTTTTATTGTTTCTTTCAATACTTGATCTGGTTGATAGCCAGGTGCTACTGTTAGCTTCAACGTAGATGTATCTTTTAGCTTGCCGAAATAATGTTCATAGGTCTTTTTGGGAAAATAAAGCAATGAGTCATCATTACCTGGACCAATGGCACCGCTGGTATTGGTTGTCACGCCAACAATGGTAAAAAGTTGATTTTTATATGGAAAAGTTCGATTAACTGCTGCAGTTGGGTCTTGGTAGAGTTCTTTGGCAACCAGTTCATCCACCACCACTGTTTTATCCAGTTTTGCATTGTCTCCATCATTCAGTTGGCGTCCCGCCAACAATTCTTTGGTGGTTTTGTTGGCAAGTTCATAGGTTACAGAAAGATTTTTCGGTCCTGCTTGAAAATTCAGTGTACCTTTTTGGGCGCCATCAACTTCTCTTTGATCAAAATCAATTTTTTCTACGCCAGGAACCATGCGCACGACCCCTAAATCATTGTCGGTAAACATCGCTTGGTCACTAAACATATCCGAAGTGTTGTAGGCCGAAAAAGAAATCTTTTTCACATTTTCTTTTTGTTTTTCAGCAGATAATTTATCGACCATGTCTTCTTTAAAGCCGTTACCGATAGCCACGATGGTAATCACCGAAGCGATCCCGATGACAATCCCTAGCATCGTTAACAAGCTGCGTCGCTTATTTTTCAAAATGGAACGGAAGGCGGTTTTCCAAATAATTGAACGTTTCATTTCAGCACCTCCTCTAAAATCTTTCCATCACGAACTTTAATCAAACGATTGCAGTATTCAATTGTTTCTTCATCATGTGTCACTAAAATAATGGTGACACCTTCATTGTTTAATTGCTGAAAGAGCGTTAAAATTTCTTCCGATGTTTTACTATCTAAAGCCCCAGTTGGTTCATCTGCAATAATAAAACTTGGCCGATTGACAATCGCACGCGCAATGGCAACACGTTGTTGTTGTCCGCCCGAAAGTTGTTTTGGATGCTTCTTGCCTTTATCTGGCAAGCCGACTTTTGTCAGAACTTCGTGGACACGATCTTTGGCTTCTTTTGGGGTTAACCCACTATATAAAAGAGGTAATTCAATGTTTTCTTCAACTGTTAGTGTTTCAATTAAACTAAAATTCTGAAAGACAAAGCCGACTGCTTCATTTCTAATTCGGGATAGTTCCTTATCAGAAAAGTCGCCAATTTCACGGTCTTCAAATAAATACGTTCCTTCAAACTTTTTATCAATAAAGCCTAGCAAATTAATCAAAGTCGATTTCCCAGAACCAGAAGGACCCATAATCGCTAAAAATTCTCCAGCGTCTACTTGGAGGTTAATATCATCTAACACATGCAGTGTTTCTTCTTCGGAATAATAATATTTATGAATATGGGCTAGCTTAATCATTGGCAGCTACCTGAACATCTTGATTATCTTTTAATTCTTTATTGGGATTGGCAATCACTTGGTCTTTCCAATTCAAGCCACTTTTGACAACTTTACGACCTAAATTTGTTTCTGTTTCAATCGGTGTTTTTTTCGTTTTGCCCGCTTTGTAAACATAGACAAATTCTTTTTCGCCTTCTTTTTGGATTGCTGCTGTCGGTATAATCATTTGCTTTTGCGGCACAGCGATGCTAGTAGACAAGCCTTCTGCCCAAGGAAAATCACCTTCTACTGTAAATTGATAACTCACTACTGGATTGCCTTCATTTTTAGCTATTGGGGTTTGCGCAATGGAAACAATTTTGCCTGGCGCTGATTTGCCTGAACCAACGGTCGTCACTGTTACTTCTTCCCCTGTCTGTAATTTATCGTAATCATATTCGGTTACTTTTCCTTGAATATTTTTCTTTTGTGTTGCAATTTTAATGACTGGTTTGTCGGTACTACTCATAGCACTAGCATCGACAGTGACTTGGCCATCAATTGGTGCTGTAACGACTGTGTTGACTTTGCCACGTGTTTGTTCAAGCGTGTTTGCTGCTCCGACGGCATCACTGTTGGCTAATTGAAGGGCTTGGTTAGCTTGGGCGACTTCACTATTCGCAGCACTAACAGCTTCATTCAATTGCTGAATTTCCGCATTTAGTGTTTCTTTCTCTTCAGCCTCTTTTGCGGTGTTTAATTTTTGCTTGGCTGCAGCAACTTTGTTTAAGGCTTCATTGTATTTTTGAGTTGCTAAGTTAACGTTCTCTTGTGCTTGTTGGACTTGAAGATTGTTTCGATTAACAGCATTCGCTTGTTCTGTTTCTGTGGCTTGGATGTCTGAGTTATTGTACGTTAACAATGGACTATCTTTCTTGACTTCTTTACCATTTTCAACATTTATTTCGGCAATTTTTCCTAAAGAAGGATCAAAGAAAATATCCCGAGTATCTAAAAAACTCACTTGACCATCTAATTTTAATGAGGCCATTTCTGTAATGGTATACGTTGTGTATTCAGGTTCAACTTCTTTTGAAGAAAAAACTGTTTTTGCTCCGATAAATCCGACGACGACCACTGCGGCACCAATACCGAACCACACTTTTTTATTTCGCTTCTTCTGGCCTGACTTTTTCATTTATTTGTTCCTCCTTGATTTCTGTTGACGAGTTTGTCATTTTATTTAGTATATAATGAATAAAAAAACTGGTCCCTTCATCTTCCTATCATTCCTCTTACAGTTTTGACACATCTTTATCTAACAAAAAAACGTTTATCCTGTGTAAAAGGATAAACGTTTTTTGTTATTTTATTGTTCTAATTGACCCAACCAGCCAGATGTACCACCTAGAACATTGGTTACTTGATACCCTTGTTGACTGAGAAACGCACACGCTTGTGCGGAGCGCGATCCCATTTGACAAATCAGATAATAGGGTTGGTTTTTATCTAATTGCTGATAATTTTCGGTTAAAGTACTTAAAGGTAAGTTGATGGCCTGAGGGACATGCCCCAGTTGGTATTCCATTTCTTCTCGTACATCAATAATCGGTAATTTTTTTCGTTTTGCTTCCTGATAAAATTCAGGCATGCCAATCGTGTTATACATTTTCTAGTTCCTCCGGTTTTACCATTCGATATAGCGCAAAAGCACCATCTAAATTTTTGGCTGAGATGCCTGCTTGTTTTAGCATCCGTTCTGCAATATAACTACGCAAACCGCTGTGACAACTAACAATGTACTTCGTTGACTTGTCTAATTCCTCCAAACGTTCTCTTAACTCATTTAAAGGAATAGACACAGCATTTTTAAATTGACCATTGGCTTGTTCAGCGGGATTACGGACATCTAATAAAACAGCCCCATTAGCTAATTCGTTGGATAACTCATACCATTGAACGTTTTCACTCAATCCTTCTGCAAGGTTCATCGCTGCATAGCCTAACATGTTCACAGGATCTTTCGCTGAACCAAACGGCGGCGCATAGGTAAACTCTAATTCAGGCAAATCAAAAATAGTTAACTGTCCTTTAATAGCGGTCGCAAGAATATCAATCCGCTTATCTACGCCCTTTGCCCCAATTCCTTGTGCGCCATAAATTTCCCCTGTCGTAGGATGAAAAACTAATTTTAACTGAAGATCTGTTGCGCCAGGATAATACCCCGCATGGTCTTTTCCACTGATATGCACAACAGCTGTTGTTAGTCCAGCAGCTTTAGCAGCCCGTTCGCTTAAACCAGTTGAAGCAGCGGTTAAATCAAAGACTCGCACAATGGCAGTCCCAATGCTTCCTTGATTTTTTCTCTCTAACCCAGCAATCACATCCGCTACTTGACGTCCTTGGCGATTGGCAGGAGAAGCTAAAGAAATCAGCGCATCTTCTTGAGTGATTTGTTGTTTCACTACAACAGCATCCCCAACCGCATAAATATCGGGTTGATTCGTTTGATAGTGTTCATCAACAACAATACCGCCACGTAAACCAGTTGCTACACCTGCTTCAACTGCTAAGGTATTTTCTGGTTGGACACCCACCGACAAAATGGTTAAATCAGAAGCTAATGTTTGACCGTCTTCTAAGCGAATCACTTGCCCTTCTTCTTCAAAAGCAACCGCAGATTGTCCCGTAATTACTTGAACATTGTTTTTGCTTAATTCAGCTTTGACAAAAGCGGCCATTTCTTCGTCTAATGGCGGTAAAACATGAGGCGCTTTTTCCACGAGAGTGACTTCTAATCCGCGTTTTTGCAAGTTTTCTGCCATTTCCAAGCCAATGAAGCCTGCGCCAATCACGACGGCTCGTTTTGTTTCTGGTGTCAAGGCTGTCATAATTTGATCTAAATCAGGAACATTTCTTAATGAAAAAACATTTTTGGCTTCTGCCAATCCTGTAATTGGTGGCACAAAAGGTTTCGCCCCTGGTGATAAAATTAATTTGTCATAGTGTTCTGTTAAAATTTCTGTTTCATGTTTCACTGTGATCACTTTTTCTATTGGATCAATCGCCACGACTTCATGGTGAGGACGAACATCTAAATTAAACCGTGCCTTTAACGCTTCGGGTGTTTGAACAAGCAGTTGCTCTCTTTCTGCGATTTCGCCAGAAACGTAGTAAGGCAAACCACAGTTTGCAAATGAAACAAAAGGGCCTTTTTCCATGACAACAATTTCAGCATCTTCCATTAAGCGACGTAAACGTGTCGCTGCTGACATACCACCAGCCACGCCTCCGATAATTACAATTTTCATTTATTTTCCTCCTTTAATTTGACCAGACCATTGGGACATCCCGCCACGAACGTTAATCACGTGATAGTTTTTTCTCGCTAAAATTTTGGCCGCATTTTTGCTGCGCATGCCGGACTGGCAAATCACATAGACTTCGTTAGCGGATTTGTTGTAGGCGGGAATTTTGTTAAGTGGGACATTAATCGCTTGTGGAATATGCCCTGCGCGGTATTCGCTAGGTGTCCGGACATCTAATAACGTTATCTCTTTAGATAAACGTGACTGCAATTCCTTTGTTGAAATACTTGGCGTTTTTTTAAACAATTGAAATAACATTTTGTTCTCCTTTTCTTATATACCTTATGGGGTATATTTAACATGAAAAAGTTAGACTTGTCAACTGAAGAGATTTCTGCCATTTTTAGATTCAAAGAAAAGATAGTTGACAAAAATACCTCGTGTAGGTATATTTTAAACCAATCACTACTCTTAAGGAGGGGCAAAATGACTGAAGAAAAAAAGAAAGTGCTGAATCGTTTACGCCGCACAGAAGGTCAAATTCGCGGGATTCAAAAAATGATTGATGAAGAAAAAGAATGTATCGATGTTATCACTCAGTTGAGTGCGGTCCGTTCTAGTATTGATCGCGTAATGGGAATGATAGTTGCGGAGAATTTAAAGCATTGCTTTGAAAATCCTGAAAAAGATCCTAAAGAACAAGAAGAGCGATTAGCACAAGCGATTAATATGATTGTCAAAAAGTAAAACAACGCAAACTTATTCAATGAAAGATAAGTTTGCGTTGTTTTTTTATTTATTAGACGAATCTGCCCTGCGTTTTTTTAAATTGACAAGCATAAAAAGAATCGTGCCAATTAGTAAAATCACGACGGCAATATAAAAGCCCATGACTTTCGAACCCGTTGTGTCTGAAATTTTCCCAGTTAAAGCTGGGGCAATCACAGATGACATCATACCGAAAAAGTTAAACACGCCCAAAGTAGTGCCAATTCCAATTTTTGGTGCATTTTCACCTAGCCAAGAAATAATAATCGGTTCTACAGCTAATTTTCCTAAGAACCCATACATAATTAAAGCAATTAATAACAACGTTGCATTACTTACTTGTACAGTTAACAAGAGCATAGCTGTTGCTAAAAATTCTAAAACAACGATGAATTGAACTTTTTTATGCATGTACTTATCCGCCAACCGACTAAAAAATAACGCTCCTGGAATAGAGGCAAATGCGACCAGCGAAGAGGACAATCCAATTGCCGCTCCTTGGAAACCGCGTTCGGTACTTAAAAAATTAGGTAACCAAGTCACAATCATATAATATGCATAACAAGTGCCAAAATATAAAATATACGCAAATAGCATATGTGGCGCAAACAGTTTTTTAAAGGGCACTTTTTCTTTTACCGCTCCGTTATCTTTTTCATCAACAACGGTTGGCTGAATCAAGGCCATGTCTTCTTTATGATTGCGAATAATCACTTGAAAAGCCACTAACATACAAATAATCATAAAGGCGGAAATGTACATCATCACTTGCCAAGGTAATCCTTTTTGGGCAACTAAATAACTAGATAAAATCATCCCTAAACCTGAACCAACTGCTGAACCACTGTTGACAATAGCTGTTGCAAAACTTTTTTTGGCTTGAGGAATGTTTTGCGACGTCAACGAGTAAGCCGAGCCATAGAAAGAACCACATCCTAAGCCTGCCAATAAGCTACCTAAGTAAATTGTTCCAATCGTTTGGGCTTGGGCAATCAGTAATGCTGCCAGCGCAAACAAGATAAAGCCTGGAATTAATACACGTTTTTTCCCAATTTTGTCTACCAAGAAGCCTGCAGGAATCTGCATGACTACGTAACCGAGAAAATAAAAGCTAGAAATGGACCCTAGGGCCGTATCGGAAGCGTTACCATTTAGAGACGCACGAATTTGTGGATAAACAGGAGAAAGCGCGGAACGATAAATCCAGATTGTTACCCAGCCCATACATAGTAAAATAACGATTTTTTTCCAATAAGCCAACGAACTTTTTGTCTTGTCTGTCATTTTCTTTTCCTCCACCAATCATTTTTTTGGTTAACGTTTCACAAGGAACAAAAGCACTACGCTTTTTTACGTAGTGACCTTTGTCCTACCTTCTTTTTTAGTTTAAATACTCAGCCAATGCATGAGTACTACCGCTACCGCCTTCAAATTGATAGCCTTGGTGTTTCAATACAGTCTCAAAAGCACTTAAAAAATGCAGCACATTGTCTTCCCGACTGCTGTAACCCATATTACCGACCCGCCAAATTTTTCCTTTTAAATCACCGAAGGAAGAGGCAATTTCAACTTTAAAATGATCCAGTAATAAGCTCCGCACTTTTTCACCATCAATTCCTTCTGGAATGACCACAGGAATGACTGTTGGTGTTTTTGTGTCTAACTTCCCGAAAATTTCTAAGCCCATTTTTTGCAGACTTTCAACTAAAATACGATCGTTTTTCCGATGGCGTGCGTAGACATTTTCCATGCCTTCTTGAAGTAACAAGCGCAGCCCTTCATGTAGCCCATAAATCATTGTAGTCGCTTCTGTATGGTGATTTAAGCGCTCTGGTCCCCAATATTTTTCTAATTGCGATAAATCCAAGTAGTTACTTTGAATGAACCGTTCATTCCGCGCATCCGCGCCAAGCCCTAACTCTTTTTGGTAACGGCCCACCAGATAATCGGCTACACGTTGGTTGTAGGTAATTAAAGAAAGGCCTGAAGGTACGCTGACACATTTTTGAGTGCCTGCTACCGCAATATCAATCTTCCAATCATCGACCTTTGTTTCAACACCGCCGTAAGTCGCCACCATATCTACTACGAAGAAAATTTCATTTTCCCGACAAAAGGCGCCAATTTGATCCAGTGGTTGCATTTGTGCATTCGCCGTTTCGCCGTGGACCATCGCAACAATTTTTGGTTGATGTTCTTTAATCGCTTCAATCACCGTTGTTTGTTCAAACGGTGCGAGCCAGTCCTTTTCTAAATAAATGACTTCGGCCCGGGCGCGTTCGCAAATTTCACCTAATAAATAAGCAAACCGGCCATACGCAGGCACAAGCACTTTGTCGCCTGGCTCAATCAACGCAAATAACCCCGCTTCCAAGCCTGAACGTGACGTGCCATCAATGGCAAAGGCTTGTTGATTCTTTGTGGCAAAAGGTACTTTAATCATTTCCCGAACTTCGTCCATAATCTGTAGAAATTCTGGATCAAATTGCCCTAAAATTGGTTGACCCATTTGACGAAGTACCGATGGATGGGCTTCGACTGGTCCCGGCGTCATGATTGTTCGCCGTACAAAATTTGGTTGTTGATACATAGTAATCCCTCACTTCATTTTTAATTCTTCTCTTTTATTATCTTTGGAAAAACCCAGAAATTCATTGTTCAATTTGCACTATTTTGACTTTGTTTTTTAGACATATTCAATAACTATCTTTTGTACTCCTTTTTATTCTTCGCTATACTATAAAAAAAGGAGGTTGTTGTGATGAAAATATTAGCTGAGGTCTTGGCTTTACCAAGATTTTCTGACTTACAATTATTATCGTCTCACTCAAACTTAACACAGCCCTTGGAAAGTGTAGAAATCACGGAAACACCTGATGTGGCTGATTTTATCCCTAAAAATGTCATGATTTTAACAACGGCAATGATTTATAAAGATGATCAAGAAAAATTGAAACCTTTTATTGACTCGCTAAAACAAGCAGAGTGTACGGCTTTAGGAATCAAAGTTGGGCGGTTCCTTGACGAAATTTCACCAGAAATTGTTGCCTATGCCAGTGCCGTTGATTTGCCCCTGATTAAAATTCCTAGCACACAGCCACTAGGCGGGTTGTTGCATGAAATTGTAGGCTATCTTCGTGATAGCAAAACCGAACAGATGTCTGTAGCATTTGACATACAAAAGCGTTTTTCAACATTATTAATGCAAGATGTTGATGCTACGCGCTTCATCGCTGAATTTGCGAAAATTTTAAATGCGCCAATTATTTTATTAAGTCCTTGGCAACAGGTGATTGCCCACTCGAATTATTTTTATGGCAATCAAAAATCGGCGGAGTTTTTCATCGAACAATTATCAAAAGACCACTTTCAACAATTGGCACAAGAAAAGAAAATCTTTCGTTTACAGGATGAGCGACAAGAAAACATTCAAGTAGCTGGCTTTCCAATTCGTGTGAACGATTATTTTCCCTATTATCTATTGGTCTTATCTCCTGAACAGATTCCTTATCCTATTTCTGAATTTGCCATTGATCAGGCCATTTTAGTTTTGACTTTTATGTTATTTAAAAACCAGAAAATTGCTGAATCTTTTGAGCATCTCAAAACAGACTTTTTGGACCGCTTGCTTGATACACATCAAGAAGCGCTGAGTAAACATCAAAATTGGTTGGAACTTTGGAAAAATTATCGTTTAATCAACAGTGATTATTATCAATTAGCGATTGTCTACGGCGTGACTAAACCAGAAAATGAAACCCATATTCGTTATCAGCAAGCGGAAGGGCAACTAATTTTCCAATGGCTCAAAGAACAATTGCCGGAAATCCTGCCAGATGTCGCCTTGTTTAAATTAAAAAATCAAAATAAAAGTATCTTGATTTTTCAATCTAAAAAAAATGACCATTTGATGATTTTGCAAAACCTCGCTGAACGTTTGCAACAGGCTTTGCCTATTACCATTCGCTTTGCTTTAGGCAATGCTTATGAAAACCTAGAAGATTTGCCTAATTCTTATATTGAAGCTTCCTCGACATTAGAGGCTTCTTTACACGCTCAAAAACCAGCGACTGTGCAATTGTTCCATCCCAAAGGCCTAGCTGGACTTTTTGAAAAGATTGGCACTGAAGATGTTGAATACTTTTGCCAGCAACAATTGAAAGAGTTGGCCTATCCGACGGAACCGACGTTACAAGAATTACGAAAAACCTTGAAAGTTTTTTTAGATTTCAATTGCGAAATTACTAAAACGGCCAACGCTCTTTACCTTCACAGAAACACCATTAAATATCGCATGAATCAATGTGAAAAATTATTAGGAACCTCTATTCAAGAGCCTGAGACGAGTTTACTCTTACGGGTAGCGTTGGAACTTTCAGAAAAATAATTAACAGGAAAATAGCCGAATAAAAGTAACGTCTACCAAGAAAAAGGACTCTACCGTTCACCACTGCGTGTTCAAATCCTATTGTTCCGAGGTCATTACTTTACATTCGGCTTTTCTTTATAATTCTGGTTCACGATTGGCATCTTTGGAGTAAACATACATTAGCGGTTCTTCACGGCCAACCGCATAGGCTGCTTGTGGCACATAGGCACTCATGAAAATATAGTCCCCTTTTTCCACTGGATACCATTCATTGTCCAAATTGTACATCCCTTGGCCACTAATTAAATACGCACCATGCTCTTGGACATGCGTTTCAATGTAGGCATGACTAGCGCCTGGTTCAAAAGATAAGATATGCATATTCATATCAAAGTCAAACTCTTTCGGCAATAAACTCCAAAGTAAAACGTCTGTCATTCCTTCATATTCTTCTGGTTGTTGGTCATGAATTGACCCAACCACTTTATAAGGTTGATGGCCCGCCAACGGCTGATAGCGTTTTTTATATAAGAAAACTTCTGTGTCCGCTTCCTGTGCGTTCGCTAAATACATTTTCATTTCAGGCGTAAAGTAGGCATAGCCCCCGGCTTCAAGCTCATGGGTTTCTTGACCATCTGAAACGCGCAAACGACCGTCAATGACATAAACCAACGTTTGAATCCCGTCGCCACCAAAACCAGTTGTTTGTTGACCATTTTTATGAAACGTAGCAATGTAATCCACAAATGTCGCACCTAATTTAGGCGATCCCAAAATGGAAATATCGACATTTTCAAAACCAAGTACTGCATTTTGCACCAAACCATCATGGGGAATAATGGCGTAATTGTCTTTTTTTATCACAGCTCTTGATGTTAACAATTCTTTTTGGTAACCAACTCGATTATTTTTATAACCCATCACAATTCTTCCTTTTCTATCTTATTTATATGCTAATTCATATAAGGTATCTGCTAAAAGCTTGACGCCTTCAACCAAATCTGGAAATGCCGTTGCTTCTGCAGGATTATGACTAATCCCACCAATACTTGGCACAAATATCATCGCTGTCGGGTAATGAGGCGCAATAATTTGCGAATCATGCCCAGCACCACTATGCATCATACGATACTGATACTTGCCTTCTTTGGCTTTTTGTTCAATAACTTCTACAATTGCTTGATTCATCGGTACAGGGGCTTCATCCATCCAGCGGTCAATCGCAATCGTTAAGCCTAATTCTTGAGCAATTGTCTTCATCCGTTCTTCTAATTCACCGGTAAAATGTCGTAAAAAAGCAGCGTCGGTATGACGGCAGTCAATTGTAAATTCCACTTCTCCAGGCACCACGTTGACTGTATTGGGTTTCGGAATGACTTTGCCGAATGTTAAAACTAACGGATCCCCAATTTCGTTCGCACGATCAATGGCTTCTGCACAAATTTTAGCAAAGCCGTACACCGCATCATGACGGTAACTCATTGGCGTAGTGCCTGCATGATTGGCTTGCCCTTTTAAATTAACCGTGTAGCGACGTTGCCCTACAATACTATGAACAACACCGACTTGGAGCTTTTCGTTCTCTAAAATATTGCCTTGTTCAATATGAATTTCGACAAATGCTTCAATGTCCTCACGTCTAGTTTGCTCCTGCCGAAAATCAAAGCCTTGGCGATGCATCTCATCAACAAACTTTTTGCCTTCGTTGTCAGAGATATCGACTACTTCTTCACGTTTGGCTTCACCAACGACATTTTTGCTTCCCCAGAAAACCGTTGGAAAACGACTCCCTTCTTCTTCAGCCATGGAAAGCACTTCTAAAGAACGCCGTGGTTTCCCATATTTGTCTAATAAATATTGAACAGCTGTCATGGAAGCAATAACACCATATTGACCATCTAAGGTCCCACCATTAACTACTGTGTCGATATGTGACCCAGTTAAAATCGTTTCCTGAGGAAATTCCGTTCCTGCCACTCGACAAAACAGATTCCCGACTTCGTCAAATTGCGTTCCCAGTCCAAACGCCTCAGTTTGGCTTTGCACATACTTTTGTGCTGCCAACCACGAATCTGTATAAAGTAAGCGTGTCATCCCTCCAGCAGGATCACTCCCAATTGCTGACAACTCTTCGATTCTTTGTTTTAAAACTTTTTCCAAGTCCATCACAAAACCTCCTGACTGATTACACTCTGATTGTAAACGTTTCCCTAGTCATCTTCATTGTACTTATCAAACAAAATTAAGCCTTTTTTTGTGCAAAACAACCAATTTATAACCCGTAACTCGTGGACAGAGGCGCTAATTCAATTACGCTTCTGTCCCTTTTCATTTCTAAAATAGGTGTTTAATTTTTGATAAATACGCCGTTAAACGCCTCGGTTACCCCAGTTTCTTGTGCGTAAATTGTTTTGCCTCTTAAAATTGTTTGAATCACTTGGGCCCCAATTTCACGACCAATGTAAGGACTAATTTTATTTCGATATTCTAAATCTTCTGCTTTTAAGATATACGGCGCATTAGGTTTAATTAGTACAAAATCGGCATCCTTACCAATACTGATGCGGCCCTTTTGCGCTAAGTGATAACGGTCAGCTGGGTTTGCTGCAATCATATCCGCGAATTGTTTCAAGGATAAACCACGTTTTTGGACGGCTTCATCAAATAACACGTCGACGTTATTTTGAACACCAGAAATGCCGCCCCAAGCTTCAAAAGCATTGGTTGTATCTTTTAAGTCTGGCGTACAAGGAGAATGGTCAGAGGTTACAAACGCGATTCCGCCTGTTTGCACGTGGTTCCATAAGGCGGCTTGTTGGTCCGCGTCACGAATCGGCGGCGAACATTTGACAACTGGACCAATGGCATCAAGTTCATCCGTGGTAAAATATAAATAATGCGTACATGTTTCACAAGTCACATCTACCCCTTCTGCTTGGGCTTTTAAAACTTCTTCCACGCCTTCTTGGCAAGCCACATGACAAATATGAATCCGACAACCTGTTTCTTTGGCAAATAAAATGGCTTTTTGAATCGCTTCAACTTCGGTAAACACAGGACGTGTAGCTACATATGCCGCTAAAGTCGTTTCACCATTTTGATAAGCTAACGCGCCTAATTTATCCGTAATTGGCGCATTTTCTGCATGGATTGCTAGCACTTTGCCAGTCTTAGCAACTTGTTTCATTCCTTCATATAGTGAATAATCGTCGACATTTTGAAAATCTCCTTCAATTGAACGATCGCCGCACGTTCCTAAAAAGCATTTATAGCCGGAAACGCCTCCTTCATCAAGTTCCTGAATCCCGCCAGCCAAGTTGGTCGGGACCACGCCGCCAAATGACCCTACATCTACTTTTAGTTTATTTTCTCCTGCCTTGTATTTGATCTCAAGAGAGGTCTTATCCACGGTTGCTGGAATCTGATTTAAAGGCATTTCCATAAAGGTCGTCACGCCCCCTTTGGCACAAGCGGCCGTTCCTGTGACATACCCTTCCCATTCATCGCGGTAACCACCACCAGGATCGGTAATATGAACATGAGCATCCACCATCCCAGGACTAACGACCAAACCCGTCGCATCAATCACACGTTCTCCCGACAAGTCTTGCCCGATCGCTACGATTTTTCCTCCTTGAACGGCGACATCCGTAATGACTTCTCCAGTTTCTAAAATAACTAACCCGTTTTTAATCACTAACTCTGCTTGCATTTATTTTCCCTCCTGATAAGCTGTTTCTTTCACTTTTTTTGAATCCCAAGTCCATTTTTTTAACACTAAGTACAGCACAAAACCTGTGGCAAAGCCCACAAACCACGAAATATCAGCAATGATTTTAACCTGTGGAATAAATTGACCACTTAAGGAAAGAACCAACGCCAGAATAGTAGCGACATACGCCGGCTTGTTTAATCCGTAAAAAGGATTGGCTTCCTCTTTTTTGTGTTTATCTACGTATAAAGCATTTAAATTAATTTGTTGCTTTTGAACAAAATAATAATTCGCAATCATCACACCAGCGACTGGTCCTAAAACAGCCCCAATTGCGTTCAGAAAAATAAAAATACTATCGGCGTTTTCCATCAGTTTCCAAGGCATAATAAGAAAGCTGATAACACTGGCAATCATGACGCCTTTTTTATACGTCATTTTTTTAGGAAACAGCGCCGCCAATTGATAACCTGCCGGAATGATGTTCCCCGTTGCATTCGTTGAAATAGTCGTTAATAAGAAAACCGACATGGCTAAGATCACCACTGCCACATTATCTAAACGATCAATAATGTTTAAAATATTCCATTCTTGAATCCCAAAATACAGCGAACCACCTAACAGAATAACCACACTGGAAAAAGCGAAAATCCCATAACCAACAACTAAACCTGCTGTTTGCCCCACAATCTGAGCACGTGTCGAGCGCGCATTCTTAGTAAAATCCGCCACACTCGCACCAGGCGCTGACCAAACGGCCACAACCGAGTTAAAAATAATCAGATACGCCACCAGTGGATTGACTGAACGAATCGCACCAGAAACTTGATAGGACAAAATTGGTGTTAAACCGCCCCCAGCTCGAATGGCCCAAATCGTTAATCCAATAATAACGACATAAATCAACGGACTTAAAATGGCGGTAAAACGGTTCAAAATTTTGCTACCACCGAAACCTATTGCCACATTTAAGAGCCAGAAAAGAGTAAACGCCATTAATTCAGGTAGCCTGAGACCAAAAAACTGGAATGATCCACCAATTTCTAAAAAGTTCGGCCAAAATTTCCCGAGAATAATTAATAAAGCCAGCGATCCTGTAAATGTTTGCAGACCAAACCAAGCAATCGCGGCCACACAACCTCTTAAGAACCCTGGCAGTTTTGCCCCGAGACTGCCGTAAGTAGACTGTAAGTGCATCGCAAAAGGAATGCCATATTTAGAGCCAGCCACGCCATTCAAATTCATGAAAGTTGCTACAATGAATGAGCTTAACACAACTGCCAGCATAACTTGCAGCGGCGATAAACCTAAGAAAATAAAGCCGCCCACTGCTGCATAATTCGGGATATTATGAATCGAACCCATCCATAATGTAAAAAAATTGCGCGCGCCCATTGTCCGTTGTTTCGGGCTACTTGGCAACAAATCCTCATTGTAGCCACGTGCTTTCATCGCTGTTTCTTCTTGAGCTGTTACTTGAGACACATTTTTCTCCACGACAAACTCTCCTTTTTATTAAAAATTTTTTTCTATTAAAACACCCTGCCTTCTCTTTTTTGTCACTTTTGCACAAACATGCGTACTACTCTCATCACACAAATTGTAAGCGCTTTTCATAACAAGAATCATTAGTTACCCCAACTAAATAACAAACGATTCTTTGTTCACTTTGAACGAAAAAATAGCAACCTTTTTTATATCGTCCTCTCACTCTAGAAAGTAAGAAACAAATCTTTTTATTCACATATTATGTACAACTTCTCTTTTTCAATGCTAAAATACGCTTATTATTAAAAATGACATAAATAAATTATACAGTTAAATGAAATCCAGCACAACGTTTTTTAATCAAAAACACACAAAATAGATAAACTGAAGTGGATTTTCAGGAAGAGACCCATCCTGAAAAAAGACACTGACAAAAGAGTTTTCTCACAAGATCGACAACTTTTCACAGATTCAAAATCTTCTTTTTCAATTTTTACGTTTTTAAAAATAACATTTTGAAAATAAAAAATGCTTAATTTTAATCAAAAAAATAAACAAAGATTTCTGATTTTATCAGAAATCTTTGTTTCTAAATTTTCTTGCTATAATTCCTTTAACAAAATAAAATCCGTCTGTTCATCGTCTCCCATAAAAAATGAATGTTGACTGTAATAGCGGTAGCCAATCGTTTTATAAAATGCCCGCGCCGCATCATTGTGTTCCCAGACACCTAGCCACAGTGCGTTTTTACCAAATTCACGAGCTTTCTCTTCCGCCAGTTCTAACAATTGTGTCCCCAGCTTCTTTCCTTTAAACGCAGGCAAAATATACAATCGCTCAACCTCGAGCTTTTCTGGCCCCATCGGTTCCGTTTGTGCCCTCTCACGATTTAATTTCATGTAGCCAGCTAATTGATTATCGACAAAGATAAAATAAAAGTCAGAGTGGGGATTAGCCAATTCCTTTTGTAATTTTTCTAAATTGTAGGCTTCTACTAAATAGGCTTGCATATTTTCTGGGGTATTATATGGTCCGAAAGTATCTGTATAAGTTTCAATGCTGATTTCTTGTAACGCTGGTGCATCTTCTATTGTTAATTGTTTTATTTCTCCCATCAATCAGTCGTCCTTTCCTTAATAATTTCGAGTGTTCCCTTTTTTGACAAATTCCCAATCTTCGCTGACATTTTTACGCATCCGGACTAAGTAATCTGCCAATTGTGAAATTTCCACTTCTGACAAGCCTTGCAAAGCAACTTGATTCGAGTGTTGATTTTCGCGCACAATGATTGGATAAACGTTTTTCCCTTTTTCTGTGGCATAAATCCGCTTAATTTTTTTGTTGCTTGCATCTTCTTGACGATAAATAAAGCCTTGTTCTTCCAAACGCTTAATCGCCCGCGCTGCTGTGGTTCGATCAACTTTAATCAGTTCGGCGATCTTTTCTTGGATAATTCCAGGATTTTCACAGACCCTGACCAAATAAAGATATTGTCCTCGTGTTAAAGATAATTCCTTAAATTCAATATTACTGATTGAATCTAAGGCCCGCGCAATCATGCCAATTTCTCTTAAAATATCTGTCACTAGGACACTTCCTTTCGCTAATATTTTATGATTGTCATTACTTTAACTTATTTTTGTTGCAAATGCAACAAAAATAAGTATAAAAACTACAGATTTAAACAATTTGAGCATTTGTGAAAATAAAATAATTATTCCTTTTGTTATATTAACAAGTAAGATAAAATTAGTTATAGCGTCTATAGGAGGAATAGTATGAAAAAATTATTTTGTGTTATTTTAGTTATTTTTTTAACAGGTTGTAGTTCTCAAAAAGCGAATGAACCTAAAAAACAAGAAAATTCTACCAATCATACAACATCAATGAAAAGCAGTACTAATCATTACAGTTCTAGCACAGAAACAAGCTCTAATAATAAACTAAAAAAAACTTCAGAAAGTGCCAGTACCGCTCAGGCTTCGTCAAAGTCTAAAAATGAAGTATCCACAAATGTCGAAGAAACAAATTCTTTAGAAGCAACACCTTATGCTGTCGATCTTAGTAGTTTAAACAATCCACTCGTATTTAATTTTAAAGGAATGAATGTGCCAACTTCAATTACGTTAGAAAACTTAAATTCAACACCAACTGCTACCTTCCGAACTAAATTGTTTGGGGCTGAAAATGGTCAAGTGAAAGAAGCCATTAATAAATATGAGCTATCTATAAATACAATTCCTACAAAAGAGATTAGAATATTTTCAGCGGCCGATAACAGTATTCGCACCGTTAAAGTAAATACAGAATTAATTTTAGGAACTAATATTTCTTCAAACGATGAACAAAATAGATCGGGCACTTTATACTTATTCAACAATAAAAATGGTTCGAAATCTTTAATCACTCCTAACTACGCAGGCAATGTTACGGATGATCAAAAAGACGTTATGTTAGAAGTAATTCAATAAATAACCTAAAAAATAATAAAGAGAAAACTTCATACTTAGAAGTTTTCTCTTTATTATTTTTTAGGAACTCCTCTAGAAACTCGTTTTAGTCCCCACTTATTTTTCTTATTTCTTCACCCATTAAGCCCGCGATAGAAAATAGAACATTTCATTTAAAAATGAATTATTGTTCTGCAACATGCACCGTTTGTAAAAATTCTGCGACTGAGAAATGGTATTCTTTCTCTTGATTTCCTTGAATGGTTCGAATCATTTTCTCAACTTCTGGTTGCAGAGCGGCAAACTGAACTTGTTGTCCGCGACCTTCTGCTGCGAGACAAAATTCTTCTAAAATATCTAACGCCGTACTATCAATGCTAGGAACTCCTCGCATTGAAAATACTACACCACTTTTTGTTTCCAATTGCAGTAACGTTTGTTTCAATCGTTCAGAAGACATGAAAAATAACGGGCCACTCAAATAAACCACCACCCAATTTTCCGTACAATCGGTCGGTACTAGCCCCATTCTTGACCAATCAACTTCCTCGACATTAATCGTAATCACGGCACTTTTCGCAATGAAAAACAGGCAACCCGCTAAGACCCCTAAAACAATCGCTAAACTCAAGTCAAAAATAACGGTCGCTACCATCGTTAAAAAGAATAAACATAAGGCTGTGTGGAAACGTTTCTGGAAGAATTCTTTAATCACCGACCATTCATTCATTCGCCACGCTGTCACCACTAAAACACCAGCTAACGCAGGCATGGGAATTTTAGACATGACTGGCGATAAAAGCAACATCGATAACAATAAAAAGACCGCATGAAAAATACCCGCTAAACGTGTTTGCGCACCAGATTTAATCACTACGCTCGTCCGGGCAATCGCTGCCGTCGCAGGCACGCCACCGAAAAATGGCAAAATTAAGTTGCCAATTCCTTGTGCCACTAGTTCCTGATTACTGTCTAATGGTTTCCCTGTCATGCGACCAGCCGAAGCGCCACAAAGCAAACTTTCAATCATACCTAACATAGCAATGCTAATCGAAGGCACCAAAATATCCTGAAACGCACTTAATTGAAGCGAACCAAGTTCCAAACGTGTATCACTAAAAATACTTGTCGGAATTTTCCCTACAGTGGCCACTGGCAGTTGAAAAACCACTGTTGCTAACGTAGCTAAAATAATCATCACCAATGAAGCTGGTATCATCGCATTCCACTTTTTCGGAAAGAACACTAATCCAAGCACCACTAAAATCGACATAACCGTCGTTGGTATACTTAAATCAAAGCCCAATGAACGATAACTGCTGATTTTCTCAATTAAATTGTGGCCTTCTGAACGAACCCCAAAGAAATTATCAAGCTGCCCCAACGCAATAATAATAGCAATTCCTGAAGTAAACCCGGTAATGACCGGTGACGGAATAAAAGAAGTCAAGCTCCCTAAACGCAAAGTCCCTGCCAAAAGCAAGAAAATTCCCGCCAAAAAGGTGGCCAACAAAATCCCTTGCATGCCATGCACTGCCGCAATTGACATTAAAATAGCTGCCATCGCACCTGTTGGTCCTGAAATTTGATAAAACCCACCCGAAAGGCTCCCAATCACAATTCCAGCGATAATCGCCGTGATCATGCCAGCTGCTGCAGTGGCGCCGCTAGAGACCCCAAACGCTAACGCTAACGGCAACGCGACGGCTGCGACAGTCAAACCTGCCAAGAAATCTTTTTTCAATTTTTTTTGATTATACCCTTTAAATTCATCCCTTATCATTTGTGTGTACTTTTTAAACATTCGCATCCTCTTTTCATGAAATTTCCATTCTAAAGATATCATATTTTCGGAAAGATAATAAGGTGTTTTGTGAAGGAAATCGCTAAAAATTTTTTTCACCTCATTTAGACAAAATTGTCTAATATTTTAAGAATTTAGCCACCGCTGTTTCCTAGAGTATGATATGCTTAACTAGTAAACAGGCTTCACAAACTTACATTAATTGGGGGAAACTATTATGTGTACAGGCATCAAGATTATTTCCAAAACAAATGATATTTTTTATGGACGTACGATGGATTTTACGTTTGACTTTTTTGGCAACGAAGATCCAATTGCACCAAAAATCCCTACTCTAATTGCTCAATTTCCAAAAGGTACAGTTCTAAACAGCCAACTAAATCCTTGGACGGCAAAATATGCCTTTATGGGACTAGCAATGTCAGGCACAGATCAACCAGCGAACGATGGTAAAACCGTCAGCCTTGCTATCACAGATGGTATCAACGAAGCCGGCTTATCTGGTGATATTCAATATTTAATGGAATCTTCAACAGCACCTGCTGAAAGTTTAGCAGATCGTGGTTTAACACCTCATATTGCAGAAGAAGTACTTGCTTATATTTTGAGTAATTTTGAAAGCGTTGACGAAGTAAAAGTAGCTTTTGAAAAAATCGGCCTGTTAGATCAAAAATTCCAACTTGATTCATTGGGGGAAGTTCATTTCACCTTACACTGGACCATTAATGATAAAAATAATAATAGTATCGTTTTGCAACCAACAGATAACGGAGCGTTCGTCATTTATGATTCGATTGGCGTAGTCACAAACAGCCCAGAATACAATTATCATTTAACCAATGCACGAAACTATATCGGAATGCGCAACTACGCTATTAAAGAACCTTACACTTTAAAATCAGGCGCAACACTTGACCCAATTGAAGGTGGGACTTCTTACGGACTATTAGGAATCCCAGGAGACTTCACTTCGCCGTCACGCTTCATTCGTGCGTTATACTATTCTGACAATCTCCAAGAATTTGATAGCTCTGAAGGGATTATGCAACTCTATCGCGCCTTCCAAACAGTGATGATTCCTCGGGGAATTGGCCATTTAGGTCAAAGTAATTCTCTGTCTGATTTCACACATTATTGGTCAGGATATGATGTGACTAATCTAACCATGTATGTCCAACCAGAAAGTACTACCTCATTTACAAAATACACTTTGGATCCAGCTTTAACAGAAGTTACTACTTTTGCTGTTTCTAACGAGCTACTACTAACAGATTTAAATCAATAAAAACACAAACAACGTCTCTGACCAGGTAATTGGTCAGAGACGTTGTTTCGTTCATTTTTCAGATAATGCGTTATACAACGGCGCTAATTCTTGAAGCGCCTGACAACTTTTTTCTTCAATCGTTTCAAGCTTTTCCGTCGCAAACCACAACTTACCGATCTGAAATGAGCGATTGCCTATCCGCTCTTCTAGAATTTTCCGTTGTTTTTCATCTGCTAAATAATCTTTTAAAGGCAAATGGTCCACTAGTTCATGCTCCTCCTGCGGCCAAATATAATAGCCTTCGCAGTCGATGGTTTGACTCCAAGCTTCTAAACGATTAAGCAATTGATTGTAAGCGACGACTGAGCCTGCCCGCTCCTCACTTTTGTAATGTTGAAACATCAAATATACTTGAAATTGCTTTTTATTTAATAACAATGCCAGACAAGCATTTTCCGCTTGACGTTGCTCACTGCGATACGCAACCCAGAAATGACTGCGTAAATTCCAGCCGTTGGTCCAGCTTTCGATTTTCGGCTTAGTGATGCCGAGTTCAGCTGGTAAACCTTGAGCGATTGCGAGGTTTAAGGCTTTCCACTTTTCCCAATGTTGCTTGTAGGTTTGCTTTAAGTCATCGATTTCTGCTGATGTTTGTTGCTCTTTGAGTTGTTTAAATGTGAAGATTTCTCGGTTGAATAGATTGAAGTCTTGATGGGTTAGGTTCATTTTATTCCCTCTTTTTAGTATCTTCTAATTACTCTTAATAATTTTATTTTTCAATAGCCATTGTAAAAATAACACAAGGACTACAATTGGCCAAAGCGTGATTGGGAAAAAGAGCCCCACAAAAATGCCTGGTACAAGAATCGTCCCTAAAATCTGGGTTGTTAAACTCGTAGCAAAAATTGCGACAACAAAAAGCGAGTCAATTGTTGGGAAAAATTGTGCGACCGCAAACCCGATTAAAATAGCTGAAAAAACGACGGGAAAAATATCGCCACCTATCCAACCTGTCTGTAAACAAACTTGTAAAAATACTAGTTTCATTATCGCAGCGACCACCAAGATATACCAGGCTTGTTGACTACCAAAACTAGGAACTAAATGCATAAAAGATTGTCCTGAAAATAGTAATCTTGGCATTAAAATAACAAAAAGAAAAATACAGGCTGCACCAAAGCTTACCAGTATGCTTTGCTTTTCTTCAAAAGGTTGGCATAGTTTAGCCAGAGCAGCTTGCAACCATTGATAGGCGTTACCAATCACAAAAGCAGTTAATAAAGCGGGTAAAATCAGCCATAACGAAGCCATTTCAATTTTTCCAGTTCCTAACTTCGTAATAAACGATGGGTGTCCCACCAATTTCATTAAAAAGGTAAACACCACCAACCCGTTCACAATAAATAACCCGTTCATCACTTGTTTCAGTTTCTTTTTATCTACAGGAGCGAGCATCGTATCGTAGCGCTGAACAAACTGTTGCGGATGTAGCAAGCGCTGGATTTTTGTCCAAAATGCTTGCTGTTCTTGCTCGTCATAATGAAAATAAAGGTACCATAACTTATCAGATTGCCAGACTGACAACGAAATAATTGCTCCCAACAATGCAGCTTCAGGACCGACACCAGCCCCGAAAATTAAAATTACCAAGGCGGCCAATAAATTTCTAAACACACCTGAATAATCGACCGATTGTTTCGCCTTCAATTCTGTCAGCGCCTCATGCGCCGTTTGTGGTACTTGCCCGAAGCGTTTCTTCAGATAACTCAATACCAACGCTCCTAGCACACACAAGACAAAATAATAGAGGATTGGCCACTTCATTTGCGCTGGCAACACCTCCCAGAGCAGAGTCGTTAGCTCTCCTTCAATGATTAAAAACGCTCCTGAAATTCCCGCGATGATACTACTTAAAAATAACCCGCTGACGATAATTGTCCACATTTTTCTGTTACGCATACTTCCTCCAAATGATAGTTGTTTCTTTTATAGTAGCAGATAGTTAGTGGTTTGTGTTTGAAGATTTTGGGAAGGATTTATTTTTTTGAAAAAATTGAGGTTATAAAAAGCTATCGTTTTACATTATTATTATTATTTGAATTTGTTGATTGGATTTACGCTGATAGGTGTTTGGGAACAGTGTAAGTTGGGGGATTTAGGTTCTGTTGCAATGAATAAAAGAATTTTCAAAGAACAAACTTCGGAAAGTGGCGACATTCCTTTTTATAAAATAGGAACTTTTGGCGCTACTGCAGATGCATTTATTTCAAGAGAGTTATTTGAAACGTATAAGAAAAAATATCCATATCCTAAAATAGGGGATTTGTTGATTTCTGCCTCTGGAAGTATTGGCAGAGTTGTAGAATATAAAGGTAACGATGAATATTTTCAAGACTCCAATATTGTATGGCTTAAACACGATGATAGAATAAATAATTTATTTTTAAAACAATTTTATAGCATTGTTAAATGGCATGGATTAGAGGGAAGTACAATTAAGCGACTGTATAATAAAAATATTTTAGAAACAACAATACATCTCCCAGTTTTTGATGAACAGGAAAAAATCGGCACTCTCTTCAAACAACTCGATGATATCATCACTCTTCATCAGCGTAAGTTAGAACAGCTAAAAGAGTTGAAGAAGGCTTATTTACAGTTGATGTTTCCTACAAAAGAGGAACGAGTACCAAAGTTACGGTTTGCTGATTTTGAAGGAGAATGGGAATTGTGTAAGTTAATTGGAATTTTAGATATAATTAAGGGAACACAAAAAAGCAAGTCTGAGTTATCAACTAATCAAAATAATTGTACCCCTTATCCTGTGTATAACGGAGGAATAAATCCTTCTGGATACACTAATATTTATAATAGAGAAAATGCTATAACTATATCCGAGGGGGGGAATTCTGCTGGGTTTGTTAACTTCGTACAAGAAAAATTTTTCTCTGGTGGACATAATTATACAATAGTTAACAATGTAACTGATACTTTATTTTTATTTTTTTATTTGTGTTCTATTCAAGAAGAAATAATGCGTTTGAGAGTAGGAACTGGTTTACCAAACATTCAGAAACCAACTTTAATGAATCTAGAAATTCAAAAAACTACTGATAATGAACAAAAATTCATTGGACTATTCTTAAAAAATATAGATATTCTCATAACTCTTACTCAAAATAAACTCAACCAACTAAAATCCCTAAAAAAATCCTACCTCCAAAACATGTTCATCTAAAAAATAACTCCCCGCAATCCGCGAGGAGTTATTTTTTTTACATCAACATCGCCAAATGACGCATAATTTTATCGTTATCCTGATTCTCTAGTTCCTGAATAATATGCAGATAAGTTTCTTGCGTAGTTGTCATACTAGAGTGGCCTAGCCGAGTCGCTACGCTGGCAATTGAAACACCAGCAAATAATAATAGCGAGGCATGTGTGTGGCGTAAACTATGGACGGTAATCACTGGAATCTGCGCACGTTTACATAAGACTTTTAAGCGACTATTAATCGTAGAATTAAAGACACGTCCTTTCACAAAAATTGGTTCCATTGGTGGCATATTTCTTATCAATTGAGAAAATTGCATTGCTGTTTGCCAGTCAATTTGTACTTTGCGTTTAGAAGATTCATTTTTTGTTGATTGGAAAAAACCAGTGGGGTTCTTATAATTCCATGTTTTTTCAATAGTTATTTTTTGTTTAGAAAAATCAAAATCTTTTGGCGTTAGCGCCAATGCTTCGGAAAAGCGTAGGCCCGTTTTAACTACCAATAAAATAAACCAATCCCAGTTTAGTTGCTCGCCTAACTCTAATTCTTTCAAAAGAGCTTGAACTTCAAATTGATTTAAAAATTTTGATTTTTTAGGACGTGGTGCTTTTCCTTTAATGACAATTTTTCGTGTTGGATTTTTTGAAATAAGTCCTTCATCGACTGCATCTAAAATTGCTCCTTTTAATTGATGATGAAAATCCATGGTTGTCTGCCGTTCGTGGGTTAATGCGTAGTCATTTAATAACTGCTGATACCGTTGCCGATCCAAATGTTTTACTTTTAAACCAGGTGCCAACTCAGCAAGCCGTTGTTCCGCAATATAATATTTTTGCAACGAAATATCCCGAATCGCCCCTACCTTATATAGCTCCACCCATTCACTAAAATACTCATGAAATAACTGCTCTGTTCTCTTTCTCTTAACCAAAATAAAACCTCCTTGATAATTGTTGATGAACGAATCATCTTTTTTATTATCTCGGAGGTAGGAAAGTGTGTAAATATTCAGTTTTATATGAACATATTTTGGAGGTAGGATTTTTTTAGGGATTTTAGGATATGGATTTTTTTCTGTTGAATATCAATAGATACTTCTATGCATCTTAATAACTCTGCTATTTTTTTTTGTTCATTATTAGAAGGAATCAGAACAAAAGTATTCTTAACTTTATCAGCATTTAAATTTGCTTGTGTTCCTGTGGAGATTAAAGTAATCCATTCATTGAATACTTCTTTTTTTATTAAATAGTGATAAATGTAATTTCTTGTATTAATATCTTCAAATATCATATTGTAAAAAGCTTGTGATGTTGCTATATCTAACTTTAAAATAGCAACTTTTCCTACTGAAGCATACATAGCTAAAGATATAGATTCTTTTGGAACAATCCAAGCAGAAGAATTTTTAAGTCCCTCTAAACTAATACATTTTTCAGTTGTATAAATATATCCATTTGATTTAGTTATATCTGATATACTCAAAAAAGGTATATCTCCATTATAATAGTCAGAATTACTAGAAGTTGGTGTTCCACCAGAACCGCCTTTTAAAAATAAATTCTTTAACTTACACTGTTCCCATTCTCCCTCAAAATCAGCAAATCTCACCCGAGGAAGAGTCTCATCTTTCTTTGGAAACATCAGCTGTAAATAAGCCTTCTTCAACTCTTTTAGCTGTTCTAACTTACGCTGATGAAGAGTGATAGATTTAATAAGGTAATCCAAAAATGAAAATATCTTCAATTGTTCTAGCTCTGATGGATATTTTATTTCCATATCTGCAATCATATTTAATCTAACAGAATCTACAGATGTTTTCGCTGTTAGAGAACGAACTCTACGGTGAAAATTTAAAGAAAAATAGTAATAAAAATATTTTGCCGAAATTTGTTTATTAAAATCATACATTCTGTATACACGTTGATGCAAATTGTATTTCCCAGACACATAATGAAAAACTCTTCCTGTACCAACTCCATCTCCGACTGTAAGTACAGCTTCTTGGTCATAAAGAAAATAATTACTTCGTTCTATATTTTCAGAACGTACATAAAAAGGATATTTTCCATTTTCTACTTTATCTTGTGTATTCCCCTTACCTGTAGAAATTTTACATAACTCTTCAGCCTTACACTGTTCCCACTCTTCACTAAACCCACGAAACCGGAGTCGAGGGACCTTTTTCATCTCGTCCCTCATCCTCCAAACACCTCTTTCGTGGCATCTATCAGTGCTTGGGTTTCTTCCGTTACCACTAGGTCATCAAGCATAGATAATAACTCAGCTTCTACTTTTTTTATTTCCTCGTTAGTATTTTTAATGTCGTTGTTTAGCGCCACTAAATCAACAGGTGGCTCTTCTTCGTATGTGTCAACATATCTAGGGATATTCAAATTATAGTCATTTTCTTTAATTTCATCTAACGTTGCGAGATGTGAATATTTCTCTATTTCTTTGCGCTGAACCACAGTATCGACAATTTTATCGACATCTTCTAGGCGCAAATGATTTTGTTTTTTTAATTTTTCAAATTCTCGACTTGCATCAACAAATAAAATATCAGAAGCCGTACGATTTTTTCTTAAAATCAAGACACAAACTGGAATAGATGTATTCAAGAATAATTTATCTGGGAATCCAATCACTGTTTCAATTTGGTGTTTGTCAATTAACGCTTTTCGAATACGACCTTCTGCGGCTCCTCTAAATAATACGCCGTGAGGTAAAATAATCGCCATTCGGCCATTGTCTTCTAAATGGTATAAACAATGGAGTAAAAACGCATAATCCGCTTTGGTTTTCGGCGCAATACCATATTCACGCCAACGAGGATCATCTTCACGATCTTTATTGTTCCAATGAGCTGAGTAGGGTGGATTTGCCATGACCGCATCAAACATTCTTGGATTATCTTTCCCATCTACTACGCCATCTGGCCAGTCACTTTCAAGTGTATCCGCATGATTAATACTGATATCATTGTACTCTACACCATGCATCATTAAGTTCATTCGCGATAAGCGATACGGTGTGGCATCTTTTTCTTGCCCAAAATATTTAATCATACCTCGCTTATGTGAATTTTTCATATAGCTAGCTGTTGTTAACAACAACGACCCCGAACCAACCGTTGGATCATAAATTGAAAAACTTTCCTCTTCCTCACGACCAGATGTTAAAATTCGTGCCATTACGTTAGAGATTTCTTTCGGTGTATAGTATTGACCCATATCAGAAGCCAAGACTGTTGCAAATTGAGCAACTAAATATTCATAGATATCTGATACTGTATCATCACTACCTGACAAATCAAATTCTGGTGAAGAAAGCAGCTCAATCATTGAAATCATGACACTAGCACGAGCTTGTGCATTCGCGCCTAAATCGGCACTATCAAAGCGCATACCATCAAAAATCCCTTCAAAATCGCCTTTTGCTTCAAAGGCAATTTGCTGATTGAAATGACCAAATGTATCAGTCATCATCCCAATATTAAAACGATCTTCATCGATTGCTTTTTTCCAATCATCAAAAAAATCATTTGGTTGAATCGCATAACCTAAGTTTTTTTGCATATATTCTAATGCTTTTGAGGGATTCTGTGCATAAATGTTTTCCCAAGTTTCTCCACGTGTGACATCATCTAGCCAACGTGTTGCTTTTTCTGATAGGTATTTATAAAATAAAATACCAAAAATATAATCTTTATATGCTGTCAAACCAATTTGTCCACGTGTTTGATTCAACATCGCCCACATCTTCGTTTGTTGTTCTTGTGATAAAGCCATCGTATTCTGTCCTTCTTTCTAATTATAATGAATTGAAAAATTTCATTAGGGCCTCTTCAAACTCGGCGGCACCAAAAAAGTCAATATTTTCTTCTTTTTCGATTTCACGAACTAAATCTGCCAAATTAGGATTATCAATGAGTGTGTGACCAGGTAAAAATAAATCAAATGCCTCAACTACTCGATTTCCATTTACATCTTGGTCAGCCGCCCATCGCCGAATTTTCAATTCTCGAAGATTTGTCCGTCTTTTCTTACGCTCTTGTTGAAGCGTTTCAGTAGTGAAGTGTTCCGTAATTTCACCAGATTCAATATCATCGACAATTTCATTAATTTCTTGACGACTTTCATCATCCATTGGAGTAATATGTTTATCAATCGCTTCTCGATTATGCTCTGTTTTTTCATCCATAAAGTTATTTAACAATTCAACTAACATATCATAGTCAATAATTTCATGGTCAAAAAATTCAATTCCTATTTTAATTTCAGTTAAATCGGGGCGTTCTGATTCAGGTAGTTTTTCTTTAGTATCATATAATCTCGCTTGTAACGCGCCAAATTCGTCAGTATTGGCAATATCTAAACGGATCATTTCACCAGTTGGTTCATTGTTATCATCTAAAACATCAATCTCGGTTCCTAACTCATATCCTTGCTGAATCAATTGTTGAATCTTACTCTGCGCTGGAAAAGCCAAGTTGACAAATTCTCTGATATCATTAGTTCCACGAGGCACTTGGCTAAAATCATCCCCTGCTAGTTCTTTTAGACGAGCAATTGTTCCTTCTAATTCTTGGATTTGATGACTTTGTGGTTTAGCTAAAATATCATCATTTTCTAAATCTTTAAGTTCTTGATTTCCAGCTTCTTCTTCCGCTTCTTGTAATGTATCGTTTCCGCCTCGTGTATAGATACGCAATGCATTTTCTACATATTCTTTCATGGCATCGCCTTGGCGATAGAAGCGAACTTTTCCATGTGGTTTACTGTCACGGTTCAGCGTTCGATTGGTACGCGACATCGCTTGAATCAGCATACCTTCTTTAAGCATTTTATCCATATAAATCATGTTAATAAATTTTGAATCAAAACCTGTGAGCAGTTGATCTGAAACAATCACTAAATCTAAACGATCTTCTTCTTTTCCTTGATTGTATGGTTTCTTACGAGCTAGTCGTTTAGTAATATCAATCATATACGCACGTGCTGGGTCTTTCGCAGAAAGAATACTTGGTACATTGAATTTTTCTGTGTAAGCCTTAATTGCTTTTTTTAAAGCTTCATTTTGCTCTTTTGTACCATTTTTATTTGATTCATCCGTTGAAAAAGTCATGGTTACATTTAAGTGCGGTGCTTTTTCTTTAAAAATATTGTAGTAATGTACTACTGCTTGTTTACCAGAGACTGCTAACATTGCTTGAAAAGTATTTTCTTTTCGGACCCCACCTATTAACGGTCCGCTAGAGGTTTTTTTCCAATTGTCCAAAATGTCTTGAACGACTTGACGACGGTAAACATCACTTTGATAGACTTCTTTTTCATATTCTTGTTCAGAAAAATCACTTTCTGCATTTTCAACGACCCAATGAGGCTTGAAATAAGTGACGTCAAAGCCTAGAACATTGCCATCACCAATTGCATCTTTAATGGTATAGGTATGCAATCGTTTCCCAAAAATATCATGTGTTGAAATGTCTCTTGATGTTGTCACATCGTTAATTTCATCACTATAAAAATTGGGCGTTCCAGTAAAGCCAAACCATGTTGTTTTCTTAAATGCTTTTTTTATTAACTGAACAGATTCACCGCTGGCACTTCGATGCGCTTCATCCATGATAATGACATTCCACTCATCATTTGTTAGACCATTTTTCACCGCTTTTGTTAAACCTTGAACAGAAATTAGTAAAATTTGTGAAGCACCTTTATGTTTTAGTTCTCGTTTAAGTTCACGGCCATTAACTTTTTTGATTCGTTTTTTAAAGTGCATATACGCAAAGTCTTTAAAGTTTTCTAATGTCTGGTCAATTAAATCGACACGATCAACAATAAACAAAACGTTGCGAACTCTTGGCGCAGAAGCTAATAATTGAGCAACTTTAAAAGAGGTCACCGTTTTACCTGAACCCGTCGTATGCCAAATATAACCGCCTTCTTTTTCAATTAGGCCACTGGATTCCATTTCTTTCATACGTTGTAAAATGCCTCGTGTTGCTTGAATTTGATAGCTACGCATAACCATCAAATTATCATTTGATGCATCTGGAATCATATTGACAGTGACTAACCGATGTAATGCAGGAATCCCCATGACTTGGTGAGCAAATTCAAAAGCATCTGTAATATCTTTATTTCTTTCATCACGCCAGCCAAAAACAAATGTTTTATTATAATGTTCAAAGGCATTAGGTCGTGCAAAATAATGCGCTGAGTGTTGACTTAAAATAAATTGGACTTGTACAAAAGCAAATAAGCCCTCATATAATCCATCGCCATGATAGCCTTTCAATTGTTCAAATGCATGCCATTGATTTTGTAAATGTTCATCTTTTTCTTCGATATGCGCAACAGGAATTCCATTAATCAATAACGCTAAATCAATAATTCTCTTGGATGTTAAACCTTTAGGTAAATTATTAAACATTACTTGGCTAACAACCTCATAACGTGAACGACCACCAGCCACATCATCTGAATAAAAAATTTCAATTTCTAAACTTGATCCATCATCCCGAACAAGCGGAATTGAGCCAACACCACCTGCTCCAACCAATAATAATTGAGCATCGTAAGGTGTTCGAATACGTTGTAATTCTTGGAGAATCATTTTGAATTCATTATCAGATAACGGTGTACCATTTAATTTATGTGCATTTGTTTCATTTAATACATCGTGCCAATGCTGCTCTAACTTTTTAATACTTACATTCGATAAGTCTCTACGATAAGTCCAACCCTCAGACTCAAGCTTTTTTATTAACGCTTCTTCAAATTTTGCTTCTGCCAATTAAATACTTCCTCTCGCTTTTAATGAGAACAAATTCCGTAAATAAAGCCTTTTCTCTCGCTCTAACAACAAGAACTTACGCTGTCATACAGTGTAAGTGTAATGAATTACCCCAACTTTTTCAATAAAAAATGGAATCTTTATTGAAAAGATTCCATTTTTTATTGATTAAATTATCCTTCTTGTATAATCGTTTCTTTTAGCTTTATATATTCGGCTTCTGTCAAAATCTTTTTCTCAAATAAGGCATGTGCTCGCTCTAGTTTACTAAAAATATCGTCCGCATGTTTAGTTGTTTCTGTTTCAGGTTGTTCTGAAATAACTTCAAAATCGGCTTCTAAAATTTCTAAATCTTTTTCTGCATCTTCTTGAGTATAGCCTATGTTTTTACTTAATTCATCCTTTAACCTCATAGCCATTGGTTTCATAGAGGCATAATTAATGCCGCCGGAAACAACGCCGCCTAAAACGGGAATTGCTTTAGAAACACCTTTCGCAAAAGTTGCTTTTGTTAATTTTGCCCCAAAAACAGCTAATATTTTTTTCAATATTGGGAAGAGAAACGTTTTTGTCAAAGCTTTTTGTGGTAGACGTTTTAGCGCTTGAATAGACAACCTATTAGACAAAATCCGAACGACCGAACCAGCTGACGTTACCCCTAACATGATTCCCAGGTATAAAATCAGTGTATTTTTGGCTTCTTCTGTCAATTCATCTTGATTGTTCCATAAATCATGGTAGCCATAAATATAAGAAATTTCTTGCGCTAATTTCAAAGAATAGCCATAGAATTGCGCAATATCTGCGGGAATGGTAGCTGCCATAGCCAGACCACCTGGAATTCCTGTCGCAAATGAAATTGCGCTCGACTGCATAACTGCTTGGTTAATACATTTTTGGGCGGCTCGGTCTAGTTCTTTTTTTGATAAGACTTTTTCTGGTCCGTCATCAAATAATTCTTGTACATTGTCCACTTTATCTTGAAACATTTTTGTCAAAAAAGCATTTCGATTCACTTTGACACCAGGTAATTTTAACGACTCATTCACTACTTTCAACGCTAATACTTCTTCTTCCAACTGTAGGCCTCCTATTTTTACGCATAAATTCTCTTACAGTGTACTCCTTTTATCTTTCAAAAACAACGCCACTTCCAGCGCCAACAAGTCCACTTCCTTATCAAAATCCAACAGCACTAGCTGTTCAATTTTCTCCAATCGTTGTAACAAAGTATTACGATGAATAAAGAGCTTTTTGGCTGTTTGAGACAAGTTTCGTTTTGATTGAAAATAGACATTCAGTGTATGGACAAAGTCTGTATGTTGCTGTTGATCACTTTTCAGCAATGGTTGAAGATATTTTTTTCTGAGGGTTGCTTGTCCTTCTGCTAAAAAATAACGTTGCAATGTCTGTCTAAAATGAAAATTCGCGTAGGAAGCAATCCTCATTTCAGGTTTTTCTGCAACGAATTGGCGTTGAAAGGCTAAAACGTCAATCGCTTGTTGATAAGATTCATGAATCTGGGTCAGACCTTGAATCTTAGGTCCTATTGTTAGGAAAAGTTCCACATCTTCTTGTACTTTCATTAACTGATTTATACTACTTTGTGCTAGGCGTTGCATCATTTTCAGATAATCGCCTTCTTTTTCAGGTGGATTTTCAACTAATAAGACAAAGGAACTGTCAATTTCAATACAAACAATTTTTTGTTTGTCCCCTAAAATAACTTGGTTTAGCTGGTTACCTAAAATAGACATTCTTTCTTGCCTTTGGCGTTCATTTAAGGTTAATGAAATTAGCAAAATCGCATAGGGCTTATCTATTGCCAAGCGATAATATTGTTGAAATTGTTGGAAAACAGCTTGGTCCCTTTTTTCATGCGCAATCAGCTTAAAAAATAATTCGTTTCGTTGTTGGTATTCTTCAAATTTCCGTGAGTATTCCAATTGCAATTGTAAAAGTAAGTAATGAGCTGTGATTTTAAAATGAGCCACGTCGACTGGTCGTAATGGGGCCAAGGTGTTCCAGACGAGTAAATAATATAAAATAACATTTTTCTTTTTAATTGGATAAATTTCAATTGGCACCACTTGGTTCTGGAGTTTCAACTGTAAATGAATCGGTTCTTGATAAAAGCGTAATAATGGATGACTTTGTTCCAGCAATTGTTTTTGGAACTCTGAGGTTTCATGTCTATCTTCTAAAATGCTAGAAATACGAATTGGATTTTTAGGCAAGTCAAAAAAATTAACTCCTTCAAAATGGTCATTCAATAACAAGACAGGATTTTGAATGGTTTCTGCTAGATCCTGCAGCAAATGAAAACTGCTACTTCCCGTTTCTAAGATTTGATAAATTTTATTATGCAATGCGGTTTCTTGCGCATTCATGTCAAATTGTTCTAACGTGACACGACTTTTCAATACGTCAGCAATTTGCGAAAAGGTATAATTGTAAGGAATTGCTAAAATAGGAACGTTCATTTCATCTGCTAATTTGATTAGGTCTGGTGGAACTTCTTCAAAATAACGTTGGGTTTTAAATCCCAAGGCAGCACAATGGTGTTTGGCTAGTTCTTTCAAAAAATTTTTCTGTAATTTCCGATCATCTTTAAATATGTACCCTGTCGTTAACAGCAGCTCACCTGCTGTTAGCCAATCTAAAATATCAGGATTTTCTAAAATATTGACTTTTAAAATCGGTTGGTCCTGATTTTTATGTCCTGCCACTAAGGTAATGCCAGGTAATTCTTCTAACGTTAATAAATCACTCACTTTTAACATCATTTATCCTCCCAATGTACAAATTGTCCATTCAAACTTGTAAATCAATGTCATTTTTAGCAATTGTTTAGCGTGCTGGATTCTTTTATTATGAAGTCGTGAAAGCGCTATTAAAAAGGAGGTCGTTGGAATGACAAAAATTTTAGCTTATGACCAAACGATTTTATCGAAACTCCCTCATCAAACATTGACTAGTTTGCAATGTTTTACGCACGCTATTAATTATGGTCATGTAGACACCCAAGAAATTCTCTTGACCATTTCAACGCATCCCGAACATATAGCACCTAACACGATTATACTCGATGAAAAAAAACTTAGCCATTTCGCTGATTTACCTGTCCAAATTGAGCCCCTGTTTATCCGGTTAGGCCGACGACAATTAACACTAGCCGATGCCCAAATTTGGCAACCAACGCCACTTTATTTAACACCCAGTAAAACAAAAATAGCTATTTTTTTAACGTATATTCAGCAAACTCGTTTCAATCCTTGGCAAGCGCTTTTTCCTGCTTCGCCGTCAACCTTTCTTTTTGATTCTTATAGTCGGACCCAGATTCAAAAAGAAATGATTCATTTTCAACAGGCTTGGGAGCAAAAATCTTTTAAAATAGCTCTTGATTGTTTAACGAAGATTTTGGGATTGGGGATTGGTTTAACCCCCACTGGCGATGATTTTATCACAGGATTACTTGCTAGTTTTTCTGCATTACAGCAACTTCCCTCGAATTTCCAACAGCTGGCTGTGCTAGCCAAGGAACGAACGAATGCGGTCAGTTATGCGGAAATCCATGAAGCAGTGAACGAGCGGTTTTCTCAGCTAGTTCAGCGTGTTTTTTTATCAATTGAAAGTGGAAATACAAACGAAATGGCTCAAGCGGTTTCAGCTTTAGAGGAGGTGGGCTCAACTTCAGGAAGCGACATACTTTGCGGCATTATTTTTGGTTTAAAACTATTTTGTGAGGAGAATAATCATGACAATTCAAACAGTAATTAAAGAGAACGCCTATTTTGATTCAGTTACTTTAATGACCATTTCAACACGAGCCAATGAACTGGCTGGAGTTAAAACCGCAATGATTGGGATGGGAACCGACATGAATCTTGAAGTGATTCGGAATGTTGGTTTATATACACCCGCCTTGGATCATGTTACAACGGGCGATTTATTAATTGTTTTAGATCTTGATGACCAAGCGAACTCAGAAGAAATTTTACAGCAAGTCGACGAGTTATTTACGAAGAAAAAGAAAACCGCTTCTTCTGAAGTAACCTATAAGACGTTAGATTCAGCCCTTCATGAAGAGCCTGATGCCAACTTAGTTGTAATTTCTGTCAATGGAAAATTTGCTGCACGAGAAGCGCATAAAGCTTTAGATCAGCAAAAACACGTCATGCTCTTTAGTGATAACGTGACGGTTGACGAGGAATTAGCGTTAAAACAAAAAGCACACGAAAAAGAACTGTTTGTGATGGGCCCTGATTGTGGAACAGCGATTATTAATGGCGTCGGGTTATGTTTTGCTAACGAGGTACGTTCAGGAGATATTGGAATTGTCGGCGCTTCTGGTACAGGCAGCCAAGAAGTTAGTGTTCAAATCCATAAATATGGTTATGGGATTTCACAATTAATTGGTACTGGTGGCCGTGATTTGTCTGCTGAAATTGGTGGGCTGATGATGCTTGACGGGCTGGATGCTTTAATGGCTGACGAACAAACTAAGGCAATTTTGCTTATTTCTAAACCGCCTGCTCCAGAAGTAACAGAGAAAATTTTAAAAAAATTAGCTGTTTCAACTAAACCAGTTGTTATTTATTTTATCGGCAGTGAACAAACGGAACGAAAAATAGACAACGTCACTTTTGCTACTTCTTCTCTGGATGCAGTTCAAAAAGTGATTCAATTTAGTCAAACACAGGAAGCGGAAACCAGCCTCTATCAAAATCCGACAGGCGCAACGTTAACAGCCATCCAACAGCAACAAGCCCCTTCTCAAAAATTTGTTCGTGGGTTGTTCTGTGGTGGCACTCTTTGTGATGAACTTTTATATGCTTTAACAGAAGTCTCTGATGATGTTTATAGTAATATTCATAAAATTCCTGAACGACAATTAGCAAATCCTGACCACAGCCAAGCACATACATTGATTGATTTCGGTGATGATCGTTTCACAGAAGGCCGCCCACATCCAATGATCGATCCGACTTCTCGGATTACTCGCATTCTTCAAGAAGCCAAAGATCCTGAAGTGGCAGTTTTAGCGTTAGATTTTGAATTAGGTTATGGTTCTCACGAAAATCCTGTTGGCGTGTTAGCGGAGGCGTTAAAGGAAGCCAAAGCAATAGCGAAAGCAGATGGTCGTGAGTTAGCCATTATTGGCTATGTTTTAGGGACCGAAGAAGATCCACAAGATATTCATGAACAGCGGAAAATTTTAGAAGATTTAGAGGTTCTCGTTGTCGACAGCAGTCATCAACTTTGCGAAGCCACCAAAACTTTTGTAAAAGGAGCGAACGAACATGAGCAGAAATGATCTTTTTAACCAGCCTTTAGATACGATCAATGTAGGCATTGACTTTATTCATGAAGATATGAAAAAACAAGGGATTCCTTCACATCAAGTAAATTGGGCACCGCCAGCCAATGGTGACCCAGAGCTATTAAAATTATTGGATCAATTAAAAAATCCAACACTTTATGAAAAAATCCAACAAGCCAACGAAGAAGCGGTTACCCGCATTATTCAATCAAAACCTATTTTAGTAGGATTTGATAAAGCAATTAATGTCATGCCCGATATGACTGAAAAGACCATTTTACATGCTGGGCCACCCATTACTTATGAAAATATGTGCGGACCGATGAAAGGTGCCGTTCAAGGAGCGCTTGTTTTTGAAGGATTAGCAAAAGATCTAGCTGATGCCGATCGGGTTGCTCGTTCTGGCGCGATTACGTTTTCTCCTTGTCATGAACATGATGCCGTTGGTTCTATGGCTGGCGTGACTTCTCCGAATATGTACGTTCATATTATCAAAAATGAAACGTACGGCAACACGGCTTTTACTAATTTAAGTGAACAATTGGCGAAAGTTTTACGATTTGGTGCAAATGATCAATCCGTCGTGAATCGTCTGATTTGGATGCGCGATGTTTTAGGTCCATTACTTCATGATGCCATGACTTTTTGTCCAGAAGGCATTGATTTACGCTTAATGCTTTCGCAAGCCTTGCATATGGGCGATGAGTGTCATAATCGCAATGTAGCTGGAAGTACGTTGTTAGTCCAAGCATTAACACCTTACATGGTTCAAACTGATTTTTCTCGTGAACAATTAAAAGAAGTATTTGAATTTCTTGGCAGTTCTGACTATTTTTCTGGTCCAACTTGGATGGGTGCCGCTAAATGTGCGTTAGATGCTGGTCATAATGTGGAGAATAGTACAATTGTCACCACCATGTGTCGCAACGGGGTCGAATTTGGGATTCGTGTCAGTGGGATTGGTGGAAATCACTGGTTTAAGGGGCCTGCCCAACGGGTGATTGGTCCGATGTTTGCTGGTTACACACAAGAAGATGCTGGTTTGGATATGGGCGATAGTGCTATTACAGAAACGTATGGTGTTGGCGGATTTGCCATGGCAGCTGCACCAGCAATTGTCCCATTAGTTGGCGGAACAGTGGCAGAAGCATTGAATTATTCAAAAGAAATGCTGGAAATTACTACGAAAGAAAATCCCAATGTCACGATTCCTGTTTTAGATTTTATGGGGATTCCTTCAGGCATCGATGTCTTAAAAGTCTTAGAAACAGGGATGCTGCCTGTCATTAATACTGCTATTGCTCATAAAGAACCGGGGATTGGTATGATTGGCGCTGGATTGACTAATCCGCCAGCAAATGTCTTTAACGAGGCACTAAAAGCTTTAGTAGCTAAAATAAACTAATTTCAAAAACTTAGTAAAATGTCATTTTTTTGGAGCGATCATATGAAAAATAAATCGATCAATTACGAAGCCGTTTTAGCTCTTGTTGTAAAAATTTTTTTGGGAATGTTCCTGTATTGGATCATGAATGGCTTTCGACATGTGTCTAACTTTTTTCCTTACAATGACGTAGTTACCAAAGTGAATCAGCAGGGATTTTACAAATTTATCTATTTTGTTATGAACTTCACGGAAGGGGAATTTTACGGTGGACTTTTTACAACGCTTTTCTTACTAATCGGCGGTCTGATTGCTTGGCAACTTTATCGGAAAAATTCAAAATGGCAGGGATTTGCAATTGCTGGTGGTTCTGGTGCTTGGCCTTGGGTACTTGCTTCTCAGCTACTTTCCCTCTTTTTAACTATTTATGTTTTTGATTTTACACGCTTTTTTACAAAAGAAGTGTTGTGGTTACCAACGTTTATTGTGGTGGTCGGCACGCCGCCAGCTTTAACGCTCGTTTATGGTCCTGGCTGGAAAAAATTAGGAACGATTTCTCTGTTGAGTGCGCTTTTCACCTTTCCGTTTGCCAATTGGCTGAATGCGCAATTGATGCCCCTTTTAAATGTACCTGGGACAGTTTCCAACGTTACCACAATGGCTTTTGTTGGCTGGATTGTTTCAGCCATCTGTCATCAACTTCCTTGGATGGTTCCTTCCGCTCAGAAGCGGCAAAAACAACCTAAAATTGAAAATACGCAAACCTTTCAATGGTCAATACGACGCACTTTTGCTGACTTCTCCGAAGCTTGGTTTTATGGAAATGAGTTAGTTGGAGGTTTGGTAATTCTAGGCGTTTTAACAGATTGGTTTGTCAATATTAATCATATTACAAATGGTTCTGGCTTGGTTCCTGACATTTTAATGGGACAAATGATTGCTTCGGCTGTTGGTGTTTTTCTTTATCGAAAACATTTCGCTGAAGAAGGTTGGTATCCAACGTTTATGCCACTGGTCAGCATTGTTCCTGGTGTGATTTTAATGATGGGTGGTGGCTTTTGGCTTTCCCTGACCATCGCCGTTTTAGCAGGAATTAGTGCGGCCCCTGTCGGTAGCTATATTGCTAAACGATTACCTCCGTTTGTTCCTGGTGCTGTCGGCTTTGTATCAGGAATGGCTGTTGTAACCATTTTATTGTCAGCCGTTTTGCATACATTTGATATTTTTGTATAGTGAATAAAAAGAAGCGAATGACGATTCGCTTCTTTTTTTAATTGACCAATCCCCTTTTTATCCGTATTCTTAAGCAAAAGGAGGTTTTGCCATGTACTCCATGTTAAAACGTGTGATAACGGAAAAAGATTTGCTTCGGCAAATTCGTTTGTTGGAACAGTTGTTAAATGTTCCTCAGCTGACAGCCAAGCGTTTAGCCACGCAAATCCAGACGACAGAGCGAACCGTTTTTTCGGATTTACAGTATATTCGCAGTCAATTACCCGCCGACTGGTCCATTGAAACCGATAGCAGTGGTATTCGGTTACGCAATCAGGGGAATGCGCAAACCAATGAGCTTTGGTCATTATTTTTACCTCAATCCATTAGTATTCAACTATTAAAAGAGCTACTATTTACGAAAGAGTTAGTGACAACTTCTTTTTTGAGCACTAGTGGTGTTTCTTATGAAACTTTGAAGCGACATATCAAAAAGATGAATCTGGCCTTACGTGATTTTCATTTAACGATTCAGCTAACCACAGCCACCATTCAGTTAATCGGGGCAGAAAGCAATATTCGGATTTTTTATCATCGTTTGTTGGTGCCTTTTACTCATAATAATTATTTTTTTGACGATTATTCTATTCATGAGGAGCATTATTTCCAATTTTTGAAACAAGTTTACAGTAGTGAGTTGACGGTGGAAACGGAAGAAATTTTTGGTGCTTGTTGGTTTTTCATTAACACGATTCGCAACAAAGCCAATTGCCGAGTGAGTCAATTTTCTTTTGATTCAAAAGATGTCTTGTTTCAACTTTATCAACCGTCCTTGGCAAAGCTTTATGCTTCTGAAGGCATCTATTTGCAAGGAGAAGAAAGTTTTTTCGCCTTCTTTTGTTTCTTAGAAAGTTGGAATTACGATAATGTCTATGGCGAAACGTTGGCTTCTGCGCTCCACACTCATTACAGTCAGCTGCGAAAGTCGTTACAACAGTTTGTCACTAATTTGTCCACTGAAGAAGCCCGGCCTGATTTAATCCAAACAAATTTATTGGATAATCTGTTATTGTTATTCATTAAATATACCGAGTCCCCAACACTTTCTGAGCAATTTCAATTGGAATATCAAGAATTAATGACCGAACAAGCCGCAGAGGACCTTGCGTTATCAAAGAGCAACCAAGAACTTTTGGAGATTTTATCTCGCTACACCACGATTGAAGAACCGACTTATTTTCTTAGTTTGGCTTCTTTGTTAGAAAAACAAGCCAGTTATTCTATTCAGACGCAAACGATGACTGCCTATTTCCTCTTTCAAGGGGAACCTGCTTGGAAAGCTTTTTTACAACAAGAATTAGCTGCTTATTTAGGTACTCGTGTGAAATTACAAGCCATTGAATATGTGGAACTAAGCCAGTTGACGTTAAATGAAGTCGACATAATTATTTCCAATTTTCCCTTGGATCATCTTGATCTTCCTGTCTTTTATCTCTCTTTAATTCCAACAAAAAATGAACTCCGCCGACTAGCAGAGCTCACTCTTCATTCTTATTTTTAAAGGAACTAGCGAGGACATTCGCTAGTTTTTTTGCTTTCTTTCGTCATGAATCGTTTGGTTATATATTTTTCCCCTTCAACAAGGAAAAACAGACTCACAACATGGACGAAAATCATTGCTAATTGAAGGCCATTTAAAGAAGTTGTGCCAATTAATTGCTGCGCTACTGGCCAGTAAACTACTAGCGCTTGTAGTAAAAAGAGGATTCCTAATGAAGCAAACAACACTTTATTTTGGAAAAATCCTGTGCTTAACGACGGATCAACCAACTTACGACAGTTGATCATATACGCTGCTTGCGCTAAGACGATACTTTGTAAGAGGAACGTTTGCTGTAAGGCTTGGCCCTCAAATTGTAACGCCATGAGGTAACCTGGCACCATAATGAGTACCGACACATAGACGATTCTAAAAATACTGTACTTTGTTAAAATGCCTTCGTTGACATCTCTTGGTGGTCGTTTCATGGTATCAGCACTCGCTTTTTCAAAACCTAATGCATAAGACAAAGTAATCGTAGTTACCATGTTTACCCATAATATCTGGACAGGTGTCAACGGTAGAGGATGATTCATTAAAAGCGCCCAGACAACAATTAAACCTTGTGCCAAAGAAGTTGGCAAGAAGAAAGTAATCGTCTTTTTCAAGTTATCAAAAATGCGGCGTCCTTCTTTCACGGCTTTAGCAATCGTATGGAAATTATCATCTGCCAAAACCATATCTGCGGCTTGTTTGGTTACTTCACTTCCTTTAATTCCCATGGCAATTCCGACATCGGCTTTCTTTAGTGCTGGCGCATCGTTTACACCATCGCCGGTCATTCCGACAATTTCGCCATTGTTTTGTAACGCCGTGACAATTCGTAATTTATGTTCTGGCGTCGTTCGTGCAAATACATCGACTTTTTGAACGTGCTGAGCTAATTCTTCATCTGACATAACATCAATTTCTAATCCTTCAAGGACTTTTTTCGTATGCTTTAAACCAACCTGCTCGCCAATGGCTTGCGCTGTATCTTTATGGTCTCCGGTAATCATTTTGACGGAAATACCTGCTTCTTGAGATTCTTTGACGGCTTGAATGGCACTTTCTTTTGGCGGATCGATGATGCCTGCCAGTCCAGCAAACGTCAATCCTGACAATGTTTCATGTGTCAGTTCCTGTTGTGACGTAACTGTCTTATAAGCGAAACCTAATACCCGTTGTCCTTTTTGCGCTAATTGCGCAGCTTGTGCTTGCCAAGCACCTTTTTGATTATCAGATAACGTAGAAAGTTGTAATAATACTTCTGGCGCACCTTTGACATAAATAATTGAACCTTCTGCTTGCGGATGGCGAGTGGCCATGTATTTGTAACTTGAACTAAACGGAATTTTCTTTTCTACAGGGCGTAAAGACAGTTGATCCTGATCAACATATTGTAATAAAGCTAACTCGGTAGGATTCCCTTGTAAGTCGGCGATTTTTTGTTGGTCTTGTAATTTCAATTCTTGACAGTTGGCCATAATCTCTTTGACAATGGTCATTTCTTCAGTCACTACATCCATTACCGTCATTTCATTTTTAGTTAGCGTTCCTGTTTTGTCTGAACAGATAACTGTCATTGAACCTAATGTTTCAACGGAAGGCATGCCTTTAATAATCGCATTTTCTCTAGCCATCTCATGAACACCCATCGATAAAATCATCGTTAACACAGCAGGTAAGCCTTCTGGAATCATTGCTACAATTAATGCAATCATCGCAGAAAATAAGAGGCTCCATTCCATGCCATGACGAAAAGTGGTAAAGAAAATCAGAAACACGATCAAGACCATAATCCCTTGGAAAATTTGCTTGTTTAATTGGTGCATTTTCCGCACGAGCGGCGTTGTTTTTTGATCTACTGACTGCAACGCGTGATTAATTTTTCCAACTTCAGTGGAATCTCCTGTTTCTACTACAACGCCTAAGGCTGAGCCCGCTTGGACAAGTGTTCCTGAAAAAGCCAAATTCTTTTGATCGCCTGTTGGCAATTCTTCATTCAAGGAACCGGTAATTTTCTCCACGGCTTCTGATTCGCCTGTCAAAATTGATTCTTCAATCATCAGATTATGAACATCATATAAGCGCAAATCTGCTGGGACTACATCGCCAGCTTGTAACGTGACTACATCTCCCAGAACCAATGTTTCAGAAGAAACGGTTGTTTTTTGTCCATCAATTAGAACGACTGCCTCTTGGCCCATCATCTGTTTCAGGCCGTCTAATGATTCTTCTGCTTTACGCTCTTGCCAATAACCGACAAAGCCATTGACAAGTACCACTAGAAAAATGATACTTCCTTCGACCACTTCGCCTGTGGCAAATTTTAGAATTGCGGCAGCGAGTAAGACCACCATTAGTAAATCTGTAAAATGTTTGGCTAGCTTTTGCCACGTTTTCAGTTGTTGTTTTTCTTCAATTTTATTTGGACCATTCGTTTGTAAACGTTGCTGACGTTCTTCGCTAGAAAGACCCGTTTGCTTCGTCTTAGTCTGCTCGATTACTTTTGTTGAGGAAAGTTGATACCATTTCATTTCGTGTACCTCCTATTTACTTGATACCTTTATTATAGAGAGGATTTTCTTCACAAAATGGTCGATAATTTCAGTGGCCCCTGAAAAAAATGGGGCCGAGATTATTAAAGAAAGGAACAACCCGCATTTTAGCGGGTTGTTCCTTTCTTTTAAATATTTTCTTGTTCGACCACCAATTGACTTTTGCCAATTAACGCTTTGACATCAATACTTTCACCATTTTTACGTCGGTCTGCTAACTCAACTGAGGTGGTAAACAACAAGTCACTAGAAGAGTTCAACGCTGTTTCAATGGAATCTTGGACTACGCCGACGATAAAGCCAACGCCGACGACTTGCATGGCAATGTCATTGGAAATGCCAAACAAACTACATGCAAGCGGAATTAACAACAAGGAACCACCAGCAATTCCTGAAGCCCCACAAGCAGAAACAGCGGCGATGATACTCAACAATAATGCTAAATAGATTGGCACGGACATGCCTAATGTGTGGACTGCCGCCAATGTCATAATGGTAATCGTAATGGCTGCGCCGCCCATATTAATCGTTGCGCCCAGCGGAATAGAGACCGCATAAGATTCTTCATTTAAATCCATTGCTTTCGCCAATTCCATATTAATGGGAATATTGGCCGCAGAACTGCGTGTAAAGAATGCGGGAATCGCACTTTCCTTTAATACAAAAAAGACTAACGGATACGGATTTTGCCGAATATTCCAAAAAACAATCGCTGGATAAACGACTAAAGCAACCACGGCCATCGTACCAATTAACAATAATAGTAACTGACCGTACTTGGCTAACCCTGCAATGCCTGTTGTTGCCACCGAATGAAACACCAAACCTAGAATTCCAATTGGCGCAATGCCGATAATCATTTGAACGACCGTGGTAATCCCTGTTGAAAGATTGGCAATCACATCCTTGGTAGCGACCGAACTTTGACGTAACCCAATACCGATTAATGAGGACCAAAATAAAACAGATAAATAATTGCCTTCAATCATCGCTTGAATCGGATTTTGGACAACGCTTGTTAACACATTACTTAAAACATCACTAAGTTGCGTTGGGGCTGCTTGCGCTTCCTGCGCCGCCTCCAAGACAATCTTAACGGGAAACAGATAGCTTGCCGTCACGGCAACAACAGCTGCCAAAAATGTCGCTAACAGATACACAACTAAAATTGATCCAACATATGTTTTCGCCCCAGCCTTTTGTTGGGCTAGCGACGCAATAATTAAGACAAAAACTAAAATCGGCGCAATTGCTTTTAAGGCGCCCACAAACAATTCACCAAGAACGCTGATGAAGGTCCATTCTGGCACCAAGAAACCCAAGGTGGTTCCAATCACAATCCCTATCATGATTTTTTGAATTAACGATAATTTCCGAATCGCTTTGACCATTCACTTCACGCTCCTTTAAAATAAAATACAGTTTGGGACATACTACCATAATTATTAAGATAAAAAAAGAGTGTTTCTCAAAAAACTTTCATTTTTCGAGAAACACTTGGTCAACTCATCAATTTCGTCTATTTTTCTGAAGACTTTTCCGCTGAATGTTCTTTGTTTTTATGGTGATGGTGGTGATGACTTTGTTTAGAATACAAGTAGGATTTTGCTACGACCGAAATAAACATAGCCATAATCCCCAAGCCTACTGTAGCATAAACCATGGTGAAAATTTTTCCCAAGTCAGTAACTGGATGCACATCTCCATAACCAATCGTGGTTAACGTCATGAAACTTAAATATAAAGAATCTAATGGCGACAATTTTTCCACTGTTGAATAAAAAATAGTCCCACTCAACAACGTGGTTGCCAGTAAAAAGAACAAGGCACGAGTGTCTTCTTTTTTTAAGATACCTAAAAAAGATGAAAATAGTTTTTTGACAGAAATAAGTAAAGATAGCAAAAAAATGACCTCTTTCTATTGTTAATCTCTTCTTAACGTTAGCACTTTTTAGATGAAGTTCAACTTTTTAATTGGTGTGGTTAAAGAAAATTTATTTTTTTGTTATTTATAATACACTTCATCTAAAAACAACCCTTGTGCAGGAGCCGTTTCACCTGCGCCTTCTCGGACTTTTGTTGCGAACAATTCATCAATTATCGCTAATTCTTTGGTGCCTGCACCAATTTCTAAAAGTGTCCCAACGAGGATGCGGACCATTTTATGCAAGAACCCATTGCCCACAAAAGTGAACTGTAACATTTCGCCGTTTCTTTCAATCGTAATCTTTTCAATCGTTCGAGTAGTCGATTTTTTGTTTTTTTTCAATGCTGAAAAGCCAATAAAATCATGGGTCCCTATTAATTTTTGGCAAGCTTGTTCCATTTTTTCTTGATCCAACGCTTTGGGAAAGTGAAAACTATGATACCGTTCAAAGGCATTAGGAATTGGGCTATTCCAAACATAGTAGCTGTATTGTTTGCCTGTGGCATTATACCGTGCATGAAAACGTTCAGGCATTTCTGTAACTTCTTTAACAACAATATCGCCAGGTAAATATCGATTTAAAAAGGATAACATTTCGGTTGTTGTTAGTGAACTAGTCGTTTTAAAATTCGCTACTTGACCACGTGCATGTGTGCCGGCATCCGTTCTGCCTGAGCCAATAATTTCAATCGGTTCACCCGTCATTTGTGTTAAAATACTTTCAATTTTCCCTTGAATCGTTTTCTCTGAATTACCTAGTCGTTGCCAACCTGAGTACCTTTTACCATCGTATTCAATGGTTAATTTTATGTTGCGCATGGGCGAAGCTCCTTCGTATTCTTTTTCTCTATTATCATAGCAGAAACAAGTGGATTTTTCTTCTTTTCCAAGAATAAAACACCTCTTTTCTATAGAAAAGAGGTGTTTTATTTAGTTTAATCCTGCAATTTTCAATTCTTCAACATTCGCTGCTTTAGCATTTTCAGTCACTACGGCTTTAAATGTCACTTGGTCGCCCTCTTTTAAGAATAGCGCCAGCGGACTGTTATTAGTCGTTACGCTAAAAATGGTTTTTTCATCTTCTAGTAAAAATGAAACTACCGTTTGCGCTTCCCCAGCTACTACTGAGACACGAGCTACTTTACCTTGCATCGTTTTCAAGTTGGCTTTGTCTGTATTTTCATTGTTGCTTCCTTTGGTTACTAACTCAATTCGATAAGCGTCTAATGCGCCTTGTGCCGTGTCTGCATCAATCACAATATCATTATCTACGGCGTTTATATAGACATATTTTTTGAAAATCCCTTTACTGTCCATTAACGAAACAATCCACGTTGGCACGCCATCAATGTTATAAAGGACTGGCATACTAGCTTTCCATTTCTTTTCTGGATAAATTTTTGAAGCGATAGAAATGGCGCCATCACTATCCATAATGCCGACTTTAGTATCACGATAATACGTAACTTGGCCTGTTCGGGCATTGATTAAGGAATAACCTAAAGCGGAATCTTGGTCTTTTTCACTACTTGTAAAGTCCGTAAAATAAAGCAACTGGTTCCCTTCCTTGTTCATCATCGGCGTAATTTGTCCTGATGCATAAATACCATTTTCAGTTGGAATTTTAACATCTTTTTTGGCACCAAACATTGTCTGGTTCCACCAGCCTTGACTGTAACGACCAAAGAATTCATTTAAGCTATTCGCCGCTGAACTAGTAATCGGCGCATCAACGAAACTTGGGGCTTTTTGACTGTCATAAACGTTAACTTCTCCTGTTGTAGCATTTAATACCGCCGTTTTAAATTCATTATAGTGCATGCGACCAGAAACCCCATACTCTTTGTAAAGCGTTTGAATATAGTAAGGATTCCCTTGGTCGTCCAGCTCTAAATTGATTGTGCCAGTTGCTGCATAACCTGGATAAGCGGAATAAATTTTTCGTGCAGCATCTTTGCCAAAGTAAGCTGAAGGAGTATAAACAATTGGTTTTTCTACAAATTCTGGCTGTGCGTTGATATCTGTCGCACTAATGATGAAATAGCCAGGTACTTCCCCCAGTTTTAGCCATTTAAAGAAGCCATTAAATTCGACTGTTGCTACATAAACATACTCGCCATTGACAACTTGTGCCGTTATACCATCCAAAGTAAACATATTGGAATTGGGAATGACAGAAAATTTCTGTAACATTTTTCGTTTCGCCGTTTGTGGTGCAATCGCAATGGGTGTTTCTTTCGCCGAAGTTAAAACTTCAGCTTTTTCTTCCGTTTTTAAAGGAATCGTTTGATAAATTTCATCAATAGAAGAAATTCTGGTAATACTACTGACAATAGTCAACAAAATCATTGCCAAAACGGCAACACCCAAAATTTTGCCAGACCAGTCTTTGTTAACCGTTTTGTTGGTATTCTTCCCTACTTCTTTGCGGCCCTTTTGGATACCAGGAACTTCGACTTTACTAGCTAAGCGTGTACTTAATAACACCCCACTAGCAATCACTGCGCCAATCAGATTAATCCATAACACGGTTGAAAGATTTTTACTTGGCAAAGTCACAAATAAAAAGATACCTAACAAGAGCAATTCAATCGCCATTAATAGAATAGTCCCCTTACTCTTTTTCCCTTTATTCGCTACAATTTTGGCGCCATTCGCAACTAAGATCCCGATACCAAAAAATAACGTTAACCCAATAAAATTAAAAAACATTCACTTGCCCTCCTCATAGATAAGTAAAAAAGTGCTCCCACGCATTGTAGAAGCACTTCCTGTGATCCATTCTATTATAACGTTTTCTATTTTTACTGACAATATCGTTGAAGCAAAATCAGTCGGAAGGCTTAGAGTTTTGAAGAACGTTTATTTCTCTGGCTGAATATAAGGAACGATAGGTGCGGTCACGCCAATTGAAGCCCCACGAACAAAAGGTTCATTTTGTAAGGCTTTGAAATTTTTGGTTTGTCCGGTGAGCATGACTCCCCAAATAGGTAATTTTTCGACTTTTTTATTTTTATTTTGTTGGATAAACTTTTGGCCTTCTTGGTTGTCAGCAAACATGGGGGATTTTTCTAAGGTTTCAAAAAAGTGTTGCTTGTCGTTTTCAGGATCAAATATTTCGTTTTGATCGTCCATGCTTAATTGAAAACCATAAGGCAGCGTACCAGAAGGACCCTCTTTTTCATTAACCGTTTCGGAGTAAACATAGAGCCAAACTAAGTTGACATTGCTCGGTAACATTTTGCGGACTTCTTCATATGGATAAGGTTTATCAAAAGAAATCGCCACTTCCGCTACTTGGTTTTCCATTTTATCTAATTCACTTAATTCGTTTTTGATACCACCATAGTAATTGGTAATCGCTGGGTTATAAAAAGATGCTACTTTCTGCTTGGTTTGTCGGTTGTATTCATAAAAATTCTTAGAAGAATAATAGCTACCAGGATAGACTTCATTCCAGTCAATCGAATTTCTGAAAAAGCTATATCTGCTACGTAAATTACTCCACTCCACCGTGTAACCATCAATATTTTTTGAACGATTAGTTACAACTTCGCCCCCAAAAGGCGAACTATTAGCAATTACTTGGGAATCTAATTGAGTGTTTGGTGAAGCAATCATTTCTTGATCATTAATTACTTCTAGTAGGGTATGATAGTTTTTCGTCGAAAGTTTATCCATTCCCACAAAAAAACCGACAAACAATACGGCAAAACTAACAACGGTTATGGCACCAATCACGATAAATTGTTTTCTTTTCGCTTTACGAATACTTTTTTTTAAATCCACTTCTATTCCTCCAGTTCTTTTTTTAATTTTTGACGTGTGCGATACAATTTTTTGCGAACATTTTCAACAGATAATTCTAAAATCAACGCAATCTCGGCATACGATAATTGATAATAATATTTCAAAAGTACTAGTTCTTGTTCCTCATCTTTTAAGGAATCGATCAATAATAATAACTCTTGCCCTTCCATTTTTTCTATTGATTGCACAGGATGGCTGTTTGCCACAAAAGTGCGTTCTCGTTTCTTTTTTCGATACATCGTAATGTAGTAATTAAATGTTACTCGGAAAAACCACGGGCGTAGATTTTCTGATGTAATTTCAGGTAATATTGAAAAAATCGTTGTATACGTTTGCGACACTGCATCTTGTGCATCTTCAAGACTTGCTCCTCGGTGAATCAAGACTTGGATGACTTCTTGCCCCAAAGAAAATAGTACTTCGTCAAAATTTGCCTCCTTTTTCATCTGATTTCTCCTTTCACTTATACAACGTTTCAACTAGGGAAAAAGTGGACAGTCCTTCGTTCATTATTTTTATGTATTTTTCTCTCAATAAAAAATGCTCCTGCTTAAGCAGAAGCATTTTTGTTTTTGCTTATTTATCATTTTCCAATGACTAATCTTCGTGTATAAACGGCTTGCCCAGAATGCATCACTGCATCATCAATCGCTGAAACTAAACGGACTTGTCTAGTCACCGGCGGGGTCCAATTTTTATCAATCACGTCTGACAATTGTTCTTCTTTGATTTGGTCTAAATAGCTTTTGGTAAGTGCCACACTAGCAGCCAAATAGTCACTAAGCAATTGCTTTTCTGCCACCACGACTTTCGCCGCTTCTTCTGGTGTGTGATGCCAGTCTTCTGTCTCATCTGGCAAATCCAAGGCAAATTTTTCTGTCCAGTGTTGGCTAAGCCATAACGGTTCACTATGATTAAGTGCGGAAATTTGTAGGTCTAATTCTCTGGCTGTGTGCCACATTAGCCAAGTAACAGACTTAATTAATGGTGCGGGCATCGTGTTTGCTTCGGCAACGGTCATTTGCGCAAGGGTTTCTTCAAAACGTTCGTGCGCTCGGTCAAGGGTTTCACTAGAAAGTTGAGTGACTTTCATAAAAATACCTCCTTTGTGTTGGTGCCTGTTCTTTCGTTTCTATTTTCTATTATACTGCAAAAGAATCCGTTGTAGTTCTTTTTTGGCTGCGGTATCTGCGGAAAGGGTAAAGATCACTTTCTTTCTTCAAAAATAACACCCCCCTAAGTAAAAAAGAATTGACAATTCTCGTAGTTTCCCTTAGTATGTGGAAAAGTACCTTTAAGATAGTCCGAGAGGCTAACAAGGCAAAGTTCTGTAAAATTCTGTATTTTTGTATAGTGAATGATACGAGATGTCTTGCCCTTTTTTTGTGTGCAAGGCTTTTTTTGCGCGGTGCTTAATCAATTTATTTGGGAGGCAACAAAGTGGAAAAGAAAAAACGTGAAGTGAAAGGTATCTCATTTACCAAAAAAATGGTGATTTCATTGGTGGGAGGTTTAATCGTTGGGCTCGGCTTTTTATTTTTAAGAGAGCACCTTATTCGCAGCAATCAAGGCGCTGTGTGGCAGACAATCAATCAGATTCTTTTCCAAGATATTTCAGATCCTGAAAAAGGACAATCTGCGATTGGGCTTTTCTATATTATTGGTCAACTATTTATCAACGGCCTACAATTAGTGATTGTGCCGATGGTCTTTACTTCAATTACTTTAGCCATTTGTCATATTACCGATACGCAAAAATTAGGACGAATTTCTTATAAAACAATTTTTGGCTTTTTATCGATGTCACTGATTGCTCTATTAACGGCAGGAATTGTGGGCTATAGCGTATATTTAACTGGCGCTTTTAATGTGTCGTTATCTGAAACGCTAGCTCCTGTCGAAGTAAGTACAAGCGGCAACCCATTAATGGTGATAGTCAATGCTGTCACGAAAAATATCGGTTCTGCGTTTAGCGACAATGGTGCGATTTTAGCTGTTGTTGTGTTGGCAGTGATTACTGGTTTATGTATTAATGCATTAGGGGATAAAATTCGTGTTTTCAAAAAATTAATTGAAGAAGTCAATGCGATGGTCACGTTATTTTTAACCTTTGTAATTACTAAATTTGCTCCTATCGCCGTCTTTATGTTGTTAGTTCGGACGTTTGCTTCTTACGGGATTGATTATTTAAAACCAGCGTTAGTCTACGTCGTAACAACGACAGCGACGCTCTTAGCCTTTTTGATGATCGGTTACCCATTATTTATCTTATTTGCGACAAAATTAAATCCTATTCCTTTTATTAAAAAGATTATGAAAGTTGTGGTCTTTGGATTTTCTACTTCTTCTTCGGCAGCCACTTTACCGTTAAATACAAAAACAACGGTTGAAGAGTTAGGTGTCGACAGCGATGTTGCCGCCTTTGTCTTGCCGTTAGGAATGACTATTAATATGAACGGCACAGCGATTATGCAAGTAATTGCGGCTATTTTTGTGGCGGGCGTAGCTGGTTATGAAGTGACACCAGCTAATATTGCCTTGATTGCCATTTTAGCTTTAATGTCATCTATTGGTACACCGGCGGCACCTGGCGCTGGCGGAATTATCCTTTTCACTATTTTAACTGGTTTAAACTATAACAATGAGATTGCGATTGCGACGTATTCATTGATTTTAGCCATTAATCGTCCAATCGAAATGCTCGTTACTAGCCTAAACGTGGTTGGTGATAGCGCCACTGCGATTTATGTCGCACATTCGGAAGATTTGTTGGATGAAGTCACTTATCTGACTGATGTCGCTGACTTGCAAAATGCGGAAGCGGAGTGATTAATGAAAAAGCAGACTTCTTGTATGGAAGTCTGCTTTTTTATTATGTTTTTAGTGAATCCGTAATTTTTTACTTCTTCGATTTACTTTTACGAAAAACTAAAAGACACCCACTGGCGATAACTAGAAGACCAATAATCACAAGCGCGATCGATTTCTTTTCTCCTGTGCTCGGTAAAAATTGGCTAGCTTTTCTGAAACCACCTTGGCTTGATGGCTTAACTTGTTTCGTACCAGTTTGATCAACTCCTGTACTAGTATTTAAGTGTCCATTATTCCCCCCATTTTTTTGCTCCTTTTTATTTTCCCCACTATTTTTCAATGTTAATTGCTTCACTGCCAAGCGTAGCTCTGCTTCTGCTTGGTCTACTTCTGCTTGTGTCGCTGTTGTTTGATCTGCCACAGTTTGCGCTTGTTTCAGTGCTTCGCTGTAGGCTTTCCAGCTACTTGCGGTGTAGTCTTTTTCTTGGTTTTTCTCGTTTTCTTTGATGATTTTCAACAAGTTGGTTTTATCTACTTCTTTAGTTGGCACTTTTGCCAATTGCTTCACTGCCGAACGTAGTTCTGCTTCTGCTTGGTCTACTTCTGCTTGCGTTGCTGTTGTTTGATCTGCCACAGTTTGTGCTTGCTTCAATGCTTCGCTGTAGGCTTTCCAGCTACTTGCGGTGTAGTCTTTTTCTTGGTGTTTCTCGTTTTCTTTGATGATTTTCAACAAGTTGGTTTTATCTACTTCTTTAGTTGGCACTTTTACCAATTGCTTCACCGCCGAACGTAGTTTTGCTTCTGCTTGGTCTACTTCTGCTTGTGTCGCTGTTGTTTGATCTGCCACAGTTTGTGCTTGTTTCAATGCTTCGCTGTAGACTTTCCAGCTGCTTGCGGTGTAGTCTTTTTCTTGGTGTTTCTCGTTTTCTTTGATGATTTTCAACAAGTTGGTTTTATCTACTTCTTTAGTTGGCACTTTTACCAATTGCTTCACTGCCGAACGTAACTCTGTTTCTGCTTGGTCTACTTCTGCTTGTGTCGCTGTTGTTTGATCTGCCACAGTTTGCGCTTGTTTCAGTGCTTCGCTGTAGGCTTTCCAGCTACTTGCGGTGTAGTCTTTTTCTTGGTGTTTCTCGTTTTCTTTGATGATTTTCAACAAGTTGGTTTTATCTACTTCTTTGGTTGGTACTTTTACCAATTGCTTCACTGCCGAGCGTAGTTTTGCTTCTGCTTGGTCTACTTCTGCTTGCGTTGCTGTTGCTTGATCTACCACAGTTTGTGCTTGTTTCAATGCTTCGCTGTAGACTTTCCAGCTGCTTGCGGTGTAATCTTTTTCTTGGTGTTCTTTTTGTTCCTGAATTAATTTTTCTAACGCTTCTTTCGTTACTTCAGGAGTTGTTTTAACTGTGATTGAACGCGAGCTGCCATTTAACCCCGCACTATTTAAAGTGATAATATTTTGGTCAACAGAAATTTCTGGGTCCGCTGCGACTACTTCAAGAATGCCCTTATCAAATTCAATAGAAACGGATGCATTATTTTGTAAAGGATTCGCAAGAGTTAAGCGATAAACACCGTTATCAATTTTTTCTGAAATAACCGACATTGAATCATACGCATACAGTCCTGCAATTTCTTGGTCATTATTCCATGTATTCATCATGACATAATTACCTGCTTCAATGGCTTGTAAGTTTGCTGTATTTTCTAGAACAGTATAGCCTTTGTTTTTAGAAAGAGCTGCGATTTCTTCATTCGTTTTCCCAACCACTGTTAAATATTCGTAAGTACCATTTTCAACAGTCTTACCATAATTTTTACTAATTTTAGCAAATGTATTTGTATAGGTTTTATCATTAACAAAGTATTCGTTAATATCTCCGTAGCGACCAGAGCGTTCTTCTATTTGAACATCAAGCGTATTCATTGAATTAGGAAAAACATAGCCAATGTTATTCAATGGATTCGCTGCGCTTAAACTAATCCAAGAATTATCTTTGTCTGAACCTTGGTTAAGCTTCACTTCCTGTGGATGAATCATCCGATTATCGAGGATTGTTTCAATCGAAGCATCTGTCGTACCAGTAATGCCACTTCCCAAATTAATGATTTGACCATCTAATAAGAACCAAGATTTTTTAGCAACTAAGTTCATTCCTTCATTACTTTTATCTAAAAACATTCCTATAGAGGCAACCTGTCCATTATTTGAGCCACCTACCCATGACTGGGGACTGCGTTTCCCTGTATAAGCACCATTTACCAATTCTCTTGTGTCAACTGTCGTTCCTGGTAATCGATATGGATCGATCGTTGCCCAGTATCCTTCATCAAACTGAGCAAAGTCTTGATTGTATAAATAAAGCATGCCGTCTGCTGTATGCCAGCCTTTTTTATTTTCCGTATTCCCAAATTCATAGTTTCCGACACGTTGTGAATACATACTGATACCCACCGCATATTCGTTATTTTTCTGTAGGACTCGATCCATCGAACCATATACATTTAAAGATTGCATTGGTGTCGCTTGGGCAGGTGACGCACTATTCACCACATTTTTCAAGTCAATTAACGCTTCAAAATCTCTTGGTTTTTTAAAGAAATGATAGTATGACCCACTTTGTTGAAGCCACGTTTGGATAGATGTATAAATGTCATTTCTTAAATTTTCTGGTGCAAATTTTGCAATTAAGGTTAAATTAGCTATTGTTTCTTTACCCGATTCAAACTCTGTAGTAAAAGGATTCGTTTCTGGCGCTCTGGAAATACTTCTACCAGAAACCATCGATGGCATTTTTCCATTTACCATCAATTGTAAGTAACCTTTATCAACAACATTAAATAAATTACTAATGTTAGGGTCATTCATCTCCCAGTCGGAACCTTGTAAAATAGTCTGAATTCGTCCAAACCCTTTTAGCAACTCATTCCCGTAACTGCCGTTGTACGGAAAATAACCATGTTGAATCAAGGAACCATCAGGATATAAGCCATCACCAGAGGAAACACTTTTTAAAACGGACGGAACAGCTTCTTGTACTTGTACTAGGCGTTGATTATCTTCTAACAAAAGTCCAGTACCTAAAACGGTGATTGAAATATCTGTTAAGTTAGCCCCTGTTGCACGATAAATTGGCCATTGTATGTTGGGATCTTTTGCATACAGCATCAGCGGAGCAGTAAATTTATTTAATTTTTCTGAATCTGTATTCAATAGGTCATCATGTAATAAAATCAATGTATCTGTTAGCGGCTGCGCGGAACCAATTTGCCAATCCCACCAGTTACCTGTGTAATACGTTCCATTGTATTTTTTTGTATCAATCATAAATTCAATGCCTTTAACAATCGCATCATAAACTTCCGGTTTTTCAAAAAGCTCACTTGATGGTTCATAGTAGCCTAACGCTAATTTTTTAATATTGGTAAATTGAGTCGTGTAATCAGCAGACACTGTATCCGATGGTTTTCGTTCCCACAGATACCCACGATCTGCTGCTTGATTAAGCGTTTGCCACAATGCTAAACTCTCCGTAGCAATCTGGGCACGATACTGTTGCACATCTGCATCGTTATCATACTGCGTTGTACCTAACAATCGCATTTTCCATTTTGCTCGCATTTCCGCATATTGTTTATTTTCTGCTACAACAGTCACAGGAATTGTATCACTAATTTCTGTTCCTTTAATTTTGACTGTTACTTTCGCTTCACCACTCTTAACTGCTGTTAAATTACCCGTTTGGTCAACCGTCACAATAGTAGGATCACTACTTGACCACTCAATCTGATCCTCTGTGATATCTACTCCAGCTGGTGACACTTCAAAGGCTAGCTGTTGCTTTCTTTTTTCACTAATAGTCAGGTTCTCTGTTAAAAGTTTAATCGCTTCTGGCAGTCGTTTTTTTTCATATGCTTCAAACGAAATAATACTTGAACTGTAAAATTGCTTATTTGTGTGTTGCCACATTTTCATCTGCTGATATTTTACAAAACGTGCTTGTACATTATTGCCATCAATATATTTTTTAGTAGGTTGGCCACCTTTCCCATTCTCTTCTTTAAAGATAGATTGATAGCTTTCACCATCTGTTGAAACTAAGATTTCATACACAGGACTTTCTGCATGCAACTGTAAAACGAGTTCGCCAATGTTTTTTACTTCACCCAAATCAACAATTAACCATTGTTCATCTTGCTTATCAGCGGACCAGCGTGTTGTTTCATCGCCATCGACAGCTTTTTCGCCAACAAATTGAGGGTATTTCCAATTCTCTCCAATTTTTCCTCCTTCCACACCAGAATATGTCACTTCTTTTTGTAAAAATAAATCAGTTATTTCTTCTGCAGATGCACTCATCGCAGTTAGCGAGAAGCCTGTAAGCATGAAAGCAACAACGACTATTATTTTTTTTATCATATTTTTCCCCATATCTTTCTATTTTTAAGCAACCAATCCGACTTTTCCAAACACTTTTTTCTGATAATTTAATCAACTTCCTCCTCTACTAAGTATTCTATATAAAAATTAGGCATGAAAAGACAACCTAAAGTAATTACTTCAGACAGACTTTTCATGCCTAGTTTTCCCTAGTCACATGAAATATTATACATGTTTACGCTTTCACTTTAAGGTAATTTTTGGTTACTGTCAATAGCGTTTTCTTCATTAAAGAGCTTATTCAACTTTTCACGTTAAAAATATTGATTTTTATGATAATCCCTTAATTTTTTCTCATTTTAAAATAATAATTATGGGTGCTGAACCTGTTTCTGAGGCACAACAATTGGACAATTTTTTTGAAAAAACGAGAGGAATGAGCATTGTTTTTTGCCATTCCTCTCATTTTTATTTATTGTTTGAACGGTAACGTTGCTCTCAAACCAGTTTGATTGAATTTTTTTATTTTCTATCAGACAAACAGACTAAAGATATTTTACTTCATATATTTTTCAAGCAATGACTTGATTCATAGAAATTACTGAGCAACCAGCCTACTTCCTATTTATGATACGGTTCCCCTTTCATAATCCGAAAACCGCGATAAATTTGTTCCACTAATACCAAACGCATTAACTGATGTGGATAAGTCAAGCGGCCAAAAGAAATTTGTTGGTTACTTCGCTGAAGGACTGAATCACTGAGACCTAAAGAACCACCAATGACAAACGTTAGGTTACTTTTGCCACTAATCCCTAATTGTTCAATTTCTTTTGAAAATTCTTCACTAGATAATTGTTTGCCATTAATGGCTAAAACAAAGACGTATTCGTTGTCATTAATTTTCCCCAAAATACGTTGGCCTTCTTTTTCTTTGACTTGAAGCATTTCAGCGTCACTGAGTTTTTCCGGGGCTTTTTCATCTGGTACTTCAATGATTTCCATCTTGGCATAGCTATTTAAACGTTTCAGATATTCATTAATGCCTTGAATCAAGTATTTTTCTTTCAGTTTTCCGACTGTTACTAGTTTAATTTTCACCTATTCCACTACTTTCTCGTTTTCTCTTCTTTCTTATTTTAGCACGAAGTTTGGCTACTTTCCACAACGTTTCCACATACTTATACACATATACACAGAGTTATCCACAGAACAAACTAAAAAATTACTTTATTTAACAGCTTTTTCAATACAAACACATATTCGCCACTGATTTGTCCACATTATCCACATTCTGTGGATAACTTTCTTAAAAACTGTACACAGAGTTATTCCCGATTTGTTCACATTTTTCTGTGTATAACTTTTTCATTCGTATTTTTTCTGTAATTTTTCCCTAAGTTGTTCATAAAAAATTCAAAGCTATTCGATAGACTAAAGGAGTAGGAAACAGATATACTTAATATAGAAAATTCAGATGCACTTATTGGGAGGTTATTTTATGCAACGAAAAGATGTTACACCTAATTCAGATAAAAAAAGTTTATTGCAAAAATTTGGGATTGGTTTAGCTGGCGGCTTACTTGGTGGCGCCCTTATTCTAGGAGGCGCTTATTCTGGGATTATTCCCACACCCAACGGCGGAAATAATGCGGCGACGACGACGTCCACTAATCACGGCGACACAAAAGTCAGCAATGTGAGTTACAATGTGTCTAGCGATGTCACAAAAGCCGTGAAAAAAGTTCAAAATTCTGTGGTTTCTGTCATTAATATGCAAAGTGCTAGCAACAATTCTTCGGCAGATGATCCTTTTGGGGGATTGTTCGGTGGGAATGAAGGTACTCAAGACTCTTCCGGCAACAATGGTAACGATTTAGAAGCAGCCAGTGAAGGTAGTGGGGTTATTTATAAGAAAGATGGTAAAACGGCTTATGTCGTGACAAATAACCACGTCGTAGATAAAGCGCAAGGATTGGAAGTTGTTTTATCTGATGGTACCAAAGTGAAAGGCGAATTAGTCGGAACCGATGCTTACACGGATTTAGCCGTGATTAAAATTTCTTCCGACAAAGTTGATCAAGTCGCTGAGTTTGGGAATTCTAGTAAAATCACAGTCGGTGAGCCTGCTATTGCGATTGGTTCCCCTCTAGGCTCTGATTATGCTAACTCTGTCACACAAGGAATCATCTCTTCTGTGAATAGAAATATTACCAATAAAAACGAGTCTGGTGAAACCATCAATATTAATGCCATTCAAACCGATGCTGCCATCAATCCAGGAAACTCTGGTGGTCCACTAATCAATATTGAAGGACAAGTCATTGGAATTAACTCAGTAAAAATTGTGCAATCAACTAGTCAAGTGAGCGTTGAAGGGATGGGCTTTGCCATTCCAAGTAATGACGTAGTCAACATTATCAACCAATTAGAAAAAGATGGTAAAGTGACGCGGCCAGCTCTCGGGATTACGATGTCTGATTTAACAGGTATCTCTTCACAACAACAAGAACAAATTTTAAAAATTCCAGCTTCTGTAAAAACTGGCGTAGTGGTTCGTGGTGTTGAAGCAGCGACCCCTGCTGAAAAGGCTGGATTGGAAAAATACGATGTTATCACGAAAGTTGACGGCCAAGACGTAAGCTCTACTACAGATTTACAAAGCGCGCTTTACAAGAAAAAAGTTGGCGACAAAATGGAAGTGACTTATTATCGTGGTTCTAAAGAAATGAAAGCAACTATCGATTTAACCATTGATAAATCAGCTTTAACACAACAAAATAATCGCAGCAATCAATAAAAGAAAGAAACGACCTGTTGTTCAAACAACAGGTCGTTTCTTTCTTTTATTCTCCTACCGCAAATGCAGAACCAACTTCTGCATCAAAAGGCAATTCTAAGATTCCTTTTTTAGCTGGTGCATTTGGTAAACGTAATTCTTTTGCTGAACAAATCATTCCAAAACTTTCTTCACCACGTAAAACCCCTGGCCAAATCATTAAACCATCAGGCATCATTGCGCCTGGTTTGGCCACAACTACTTTTTGTCCTGCTTTGATGTTCGGTGCGCCACAAACAATTTGTAAGATTTCGCCGTTGTCTACTTCTGTTTGTGTGATAGATAAATGATCTGAATCTGGGTGTTTTTTACATGATTTGACAAAGCCAACCACAATTTTAGGGGTGTCGTCTTTTTCAAGGGTTTCTGAAAATCCCGCATCTTTAATCGCTGTATTGACTTTTTCGATTTGTTCGTCTGTTAAAGTCACTTGGCCGGTGCCATTAATGTCACCTAGAAGCGCTGAAGCATTGAAAATATTCCAAGCTACCACTGTTTCTGGCGCCTCAACTAAACTTACACGTGCCACATCGCCGACACGTTTTACTTGGTTTTCCGCACCTTGATCGTCCGCAACGATGACAAGTAAGACATCGCCAACGTGTTCTTTGTTATATGCAAAAATCATTTCTGTTCCTCCTCTGTCGTTTTCCTGTCTTATCTTATCAAAAATTGACCCCTTGTGCATACTTTTTTGTCGAAAAACTAAAAGACTTGGAAAATATGTCGCTACGACTTATTCTCCAAGTCCTCAATTTTGAGTGACAAGCCGCTGATCCTTTGAAAAAACAAAAGAAACGTAGGGTCAACTCTCTATTCAATCAATAACTTTTTTTGCTTATTTTTCTTCAGAGTGAACAATTAAGACATCGCAAGGGGCTTGACGAATAATGTAGCTACTGACGCTTCCCATGACCACACGTTCGACTGCGTTTAATCCTGATTGTCCCACCATAATTAAATCAACATTGTATTTTTCAGGTAATTCATGACTCATGACTTCTTTGGGTGAACCAAACATGGTAACTGTTTCAACATTATGAAAATCAACGCTTTCAGCATACTTTTTACAATCGGCCATTAATTCTTCCGCAGCGGCTGTTTCTTGATCAATTAATTGATCATTTAACGTCGAATACCCCATCATTGTATACACTTGATTTTCTAAAATATTTGCAACAATGACTCGGCTTCCGTTTCGACGAGCAACCTCAATTGCACGTTCATAAGCTAAATTGGCTTGATCACTACCGTCTACGCCGACAAGAATATTTTTATACATTTGTTCTTCCATTTTCGTCACCTTCCCGATGGAGGCTGATCTAAAAGGCTTCTTTGACTAAGAATCTAGAGTCAAAAATGAATTTAGGACCCTTGCGCAGAACGCCCTTTTGTCCAGCTGATTCTCTCTTAATTTAATGGTTCCTCTGGTTCATGAAAATTAGCCTAAGCTAGTTAAAAATGCACTGATTTCTTCTTTTGTTTTTCGGTCTTTGTTTACTAAGCGTCCTAACTCTTGACCGTTTTCAATTACGACAAAACTCGGAATACCAAAAATATTCCACTCGGCAGCCACGTCAATAAACTGATCACGGTCGACTTCGATAAATTGAAACGCTGGAAATGCTTCTTCAATTTCAGGCATGACTGGTTTAATGAAACGACAGTCTCCGCACCAATCAGCCGTAAAGAAGAAAACATTTTTACCTTTTTCAACATAAGTTGCTAGTTCTTCTAATGAATTGGGATAAATCATTTAAACATCCTCTACTTTCCGTAAACAATTGTATTAACTGTTGATTTATCCAAGCCACGTAATGCTTGTAACAACATTTCCCGCGCTGCTTCATAATCCGCAATACTAAACATTGTTTGATGCGTATGGATGTAACGACCACAAACGCCGATGACTGTACTTGGTACACCGTTATTAGTTGTGTGCGCTGCCCCAGCATCCGTTCCGCCTTTAGAAACAAAATATTGATACGGAATATTGTGTGTCGCAGCTGTATCTAATAAATATTCACGTAAGCGAGGCAATGTGATCAAACCTGGATCGAAAATCCGTAATAACGTTCCTTCACCTAAATGACCATACGTCCCTTTTTTCGTGTGAATATCATCTGCCGCTGAACAATCCACCGCAAAGAAGATATCTGGATTAAATTTATGAACAGATGGTTTAGAACCACGTAAACCGACTTCTTCTTGTACGTTTGCTCCAGCAATTAATGTGTGGCCTAATTCTTCATTTTGTAACGTTTCCAATGCATCTAATACCAACGTACAACCATAGCGGTTATCCCATGATTTACTGATAATATTTTTGCCATTGGCTGTTTTAATCGTTTCTGTTTGTGGAACAATGGAATCCCCTGGACGAACACCAAAGCTTTCAGCTTCTTCTTTTGAAGAGAATCCTGCATCAAATAACACATCAGAGACTTCCAATTGTTTTTGACCACTCGTACCACGCAACAAGTGTGGCGGAATAGATGAAGAAATACATGGATAGTTCCCTTTACTTGTTTTTAACGTAAAACGTTGTGCTGAAACAACATAGGGATTCCAGCCACCTAAAGGAACCACTTGGAATAAACCATTATCGTTAATTTGAGTTAACATGAAGCCAACTTCGTCCATGTGAGCTGCTACCATTACGCGTGGCGCTGCTTCCACTTTTGAACGTTTAATCCCAAAAATACCACCTAAACCATCATATTGGACATCGTCCACTAATGGGGTGATATGTTCTTTCATGTACGCGCGAATGTCGTCTTCAAATCCGCTGGTTCCTTGTAATTCAGTTAATTCCTTGATTCGTTGAAATGTTTTTTCTTCCATAGATGTATGTCCTATTGCTTTTGATTTGTTGGAAATTACGCCAACCAAGCGTCACTTTTTCTCTAAAAAGTCACTTTATCCTGTCGATAAAAATAGGTACTCCTTTCATATGATTTCACTCTTATTATAACGCAAATACTAGAAAATGCACATCGCTTTCTCTTTTTAAACGTGACAATGAGAATGCCCTAAAAGAATGATTGAAAAACTTTTTTTATTTCTCAGCGGCCCCTTCTCTATGGTAAAATAAGAGTGATACTGACAAAAGTAATAGTAAGCAGAAACCGACCAAGGGAGGTCATACAAATGAACGAAGAAAATGAGTTGACATACTTTAAAGGCGGCTTAGCGCTAGGTGTTGGTCTTGGTTTAGTAGGCGGCATTGCCTCAACCTTGTTCTACCATAAGAAAAAAACAATCTCCGCTGATCTCGTCTTAGAAAATGTAAAAGCTGCTTTTTTAAAAGAAGGACCGATTGAAGGTTCGTGGATTGAGTTTGAGAAAAAGCCCTTGCGGAAATTCGCCATCCACTCCAAAACGTATACTGGAGGAATTTGCCGCATTGAAGACGACGGCATTGTTCAATACGAATTCACTGCAGATGCCTACACAGGAACTGTCATTGACATCCAACGATTAAAAGATTAAAAAGATTGTTACAAAAGCACTTATTTGCTTTTGTAACAATCTTTTTTTCTTCTCATTTGTTTTTTGTAAAAGGGATGTTTATTTTATGTCAAAAAAATCAAATCAATGATGAATAAATACTCAAAAATTGAATGTTTTCTGCATGGAAATCAGCTTAAATCTTTACTTATCAACGTTTGTCCACTTTTTCCATAAAAAAGATTAGACATTTTTTAAAAATTGATAAAAGAATAATCATTTCTAACGATTTTTTAATTTCTCCTTTTCATTTTTACATTATACTGAGAGTATTGCTAAAAATGAAAAGGAGCGTGTCAAATGAAGAAATCTGTTTTATTTACTTCATTACTTGTATTATCAAGCTTAGCTTTAGCGGCCTGCGGCGGTGGCAGTGACGATAAAGGAGCAAGCAACGGCGGCAGCGACAACCAAGTATACACAATGGTTGAATCCCAAGAAATGCCTAGTGCCGATCCGTCCCTTGCGACAGATGAAGTGAGTTTTACCACTTTAAATAATGTCTACGAAGGAATCTATCGTTTAGATAAAGACAACAAACCCGCGCCTGCTGGTGCAGCCGAAAAAGCGACTGTTTCAGAAGACGGTTTAGTTTACAAAGTTAAATTACGTGAAGAATCAAAATGGTCTGATGGCAAACCAGTTACTGCTGCAGATTACGTTTACGGTTGGCAACGAACAGTGGACCCTGCCACTGCTTCAGAATATGCCTACATGTTTGAACCAGTAAAAAATGCTGAAAAAATTTCTAAAGGGGAACTACCTAAAGAAGAATTGGGCATTAAAGCAATCAATGATCATGAATTAGAAATCACTCTAGAAACAGCAACACCATATTTTGACGATTTATTGGCTTTCCCTTCTTTCTTGCCGCAACGTCAAGATATCGTTGAACGTTTTGGTAAAGATTATACAAAGAGTAGCGATAAAGCAGTCTACAATGGTCCGTTTACGCTAACTGAGTTTGATGGTCCCGGAACAGATACTAAATGGTCTCTAACTAAAAATGAAGAATATTGGGACAAAGAGACTGTCAAGTTAGATAAAGTCGCTATCAACGTGGTGAAAGAAGCCCCAACTGCCTTAAATCTTTATGAAACTGGTGAAGTGGATGATACGTATTTATCTGGCGAACTGGCCCAACAAATGCAAAACTCGCCTGACTTGGTCCAATTAAAAGCCGCTTCTTCTTTCTATTTAGAAATGAATCAAGCAGATGAAAAATCACCATTGACTAATGCAAACTTACGTCGTGCTATGTCTTATGCCATCGATCGCGATTCATTAGCTAAAAATATTTTAGCTAATGGCTCTCTTCCTTCACAAGGCTTCGTTCCTGTGGATGTCGCGAAATCACCAAAAACGGGTGAAGACTTTGTTAAAGAAGCCGGCAGCGACAAATTAGTCAAATACGACAAGAAAAAAGCTGTGGAATACTGGAACAAAGCGAAACAAGAACTTGGTGTTTCCAACTTAACGGTTGATTTAATGGTAGACGACTCTGAAGGCGCTAAAAAAATGGGCGAATATCTTCAAGGATCACTATCTGATACTTTGGAAGGCTTAAAAGTAACTGTGACGCCTGTCCCTATGGCTGTTCGCTTAGATCGTACCTTAAAAGGGGATTTCCAAATCGCTGTTCGTGGTTGGAGTGCCGACTATTCAGACCCAATTAACTTCTTAGATTTATTAGAAAGCTCAACTTCTAATAACCGTGGACGTTACAGCAATCCTGAATACGATAAATTCATTGCTGCGTCCAAAACCACAGATGTTAACGATCCTGAAAAACGCTGGGAAGATCTAATCAACGCTGAAAAAACAGTAATTGCTGATATGGGTGTTGTGCCAATTTACCAAAAAGCAGAATCACACTTACGTGCACCAAACGTGAAAGAAATTATTTATCATCCAACAGGTGCTAAATACGACTTCAAGTGGGCGTATAAAGAATAATCACTCGATTAAATTTAGAAAAAGATTTGGAACAATAGCGATTTTGGCTATTGTTCCAAATCTTTTTTATATAATCCCGATTAAAGAACCTAACAACCCAAAAATCACAGTAAAAATAATTAAAGCAATCGGCGTGCGTCCTTTTTTCAACATAATAAAACAAAACAGCGTAAACACTAAAGGTAATAAATTGGGCATGATTGTATCAAACAATTGTGTTTGAAGGTCTAACTTAGTGTCTTTCAAGCGAAAAACAAAAGTTGTCGTTAATTGTACACTCTTCGGAATCAACGCGCCCACCACGGAAATTCCTACAATTGTTGCTGAACGAGATAATTTTTTAGTACTTTCGCTTAAAACTGAAATTGCTTTGACACCCATTTTATAACCTAGATTAATTAACCCAATTTTGGCAGCCATATACGGAATATTAAATAACAACAAGAAAACAATTGGTCCTAAGATATTGCCTTCTAATGATAGTTGTGAACCAATCGCTGCTGCAATCGGCAAAACGGTTAAATAAAATAGCGCATCCCCAATTCCGCCTAACGGGCCCATCAACGCTGTTTTAATCGCTTGAATGGATTTTGGTGATTCTTTTGACTCTTCCATTGCAATAATCACACCATGCATGAACGTCACTAATTGTGGATTCGTGTTCATAAATTGTAAATGATTTTCCAAAGAAAGAGCTAAGTCTTCTTTATCACGATGAATCTTTTTCAATCCTGGAATTAATGAGTAGGTCCAGCCGCCTGCTTGCATTCTTTCATAATTAAATGAAGATTGTAGCAGATACGAACGGAACATTATTTTTTTTAACTCTTTTTTTGTTATTACTTTTTCGGATATCGTATCATTATATGTTTCTTCAGATGCCATCTTCTTCAAACCCTCCATTATTATTTGATGCAGTGACTGTATTATTTCTTTGTGCGTAAAATTCATATAAAGCAATTGCGACAGCTAAACCTGCAACCGCTAATGTATCTAATCCTAAATAGGCAGCCATAACAAACCCAAAAATAAAGAACGGCGCGTAGGATGTTTCCCACATCGTTTTTAATAACATGGCGAAACCTACTGCTGGCATCATACCACCTGCAACGCTCAAGCCATGAATACTCCATTCGGGTAGAATAGAAATGAAACTAGATGCTTTATCAGCACCAAAGAAAATACATAAAAATACTACAAAAAAATAACAAATGAATAAAACGATTGGTAAAAAACTAGACATTCTTTCGATGCCTCTTGTATCTGCTTTTTTTGCATAAGCATCAAATTTATGCATAATTGGTGACATCGCTGTATATAACAAGGTAATTAACGCTTGCGCTGCAACTGCGAAAGGAACAGCCAAACCTACGGTCACTTGTGGGTCAGATTTTGTGATAATTGCTAACGCTGTTCCAATAACTCCCCCAATTACTACGTTGGGTGGTTGCGCACCGCCGATTGCTACTGCACCAATCCAAACTAACTCTAGCGTTGCTCCAGTGATTAACCCTGTGTTAACATCTCCCAATATTAAACCAACAATCAGCCCTGTAACAATCGGACGATGAATATGTGTCTGTAAGACAAGCTTATCAACCCCTGCTATCCCAGCCCAAATTCCTACCAAAATTGCCTGTACTAACATTTTTTTCCTCCTATTAGACTTCGTCTACTTTTTATAAACTGTTTCACCATTTACTAAGGTTTCTAGCACTTCGTATTTCTCATCAATAATTGTAAAATTACCTAAAAGCCCTAGTTTGATTTCTCCCATAGATTCGTTCACATTCAACAAACGAGCTGGATTTTTCGTGACTGAATTAATAGCAATCACTTCTGGAAGTAATGCTTTTTCAACAAGGTTGCGAACCATATTATTTAAATGGTTCGTACTTCCAGCTAACTTGCCATTGGCTAAACGGACCACATTTTGTTCATCAATAACCATTTCGATCCCTTTTTCTGGTTTTGGATAAACGCCTGGTTGACACCCTTTGGCCCAGATAGAATCTGTCACAGCAATTAAATAGTCCTTGCCTTTTAGTTTGGATAACACACGTACTAATGAATAATCAACATGTACCCCATCAGCAATAATTTCAGCAAACGTTTCCTCACTATCCAAAGCAGCAACTACTGCGGTTGGTTTCCGGTGACTGATATCTTCCATTCCATTAAACGTATGGGTAAAACTTTTTGCACCTGCTTCGACAGCTGCCATTGCTTGTTCATAGGTTGCAGCCGTATGGCCAATTGAAATGACTACATCATGTTCATGACAATATGTAGTCAAGGCATTCTCTACATCATTTTCTGGTGCCAACGTCATTAATTTTATGTGCCCTTTTGCCAACTCTTGCCATTTTTTAAATGTCTCAACGGATGGTTTTACTAATAACTCTGGATTATGAGAGCCACGAAATTCTTCAGAAATCATTGGTCCTTCCGCATGAATCCCTAAGATTTGTGCTCCGTTGGTTCCTTGGTCTTCCTCAATAAATGAACCAATCACTTCAAATGAATGTTCCAAGTCTTTTGGAAATGTTGTTGACGTTGTTGGTAAAAAAGCTGTAATCCCTTCTTCTGGAAGGTAAGCTTGCCACTCTTTGATAAATTCATGATTGGCATGATTGGCATCCCCACCATGCCAACCATGATCATGAATATCAATAAATCCTGGAAGAATGCGCTTTTCTCCGTATTCTTTGTCGACAGCTTTTTCATTGTACGGTAGAATTGCAACAATTCGTTGTTCTGATACTTCAACTTGAGCTGGTTGAAATTGTTCGTTAATCCATACGTTTTTACTTTGAATAATCATTCTTCCCACTTCTTCTCTTCAAAATTATTGTCCAACATTACTTTTTTATGAAAATAATGCATCTAAACTTTCTTCTGGCGTTGACGGTACACGTTGAATCGAAAGTTTAACACCTAATTCTTGTAGCTTTTTAAAGGCGTCTACATCTGTTTTATTAACGGCAACAGCGGTAGCTACTTGTTTTTTGCCTTCTTCCATATGCATATTACCAATGTTTAATTTTTCAATTGGCACACCACCCTCTACCAAGCGCAATGCATCAACAGGATTATCAACTAACAGAAAAATCTTTTGTCTTTCTGAGGCTTTATGAATGACCTCAATCGTTTTCTTAATGGAGAAAAAACGGGTCTGTACTTCTGCAGGAGCCGCCATGTTTAACAATTGTTGGCGCATTGTATCCTCAGAAATTGCATCATTTGCGACTAAAATTAAGTTGGCGCCTAAAGAACCGTTCCATTGTGTTGCGACTTGACCATGAATCAAGCGATTATCAATTCTTGTTAATAAAATATTCGGCATAGTGTTTCCTCCTCTTTTCTAATTGGTTAGATTCCGTCTGCTTCTTCTTGAGTATTTGCTTGTGGTTGTTCTAGTTTTTTATGAACAATCCCATCTCTGGCTGAATCTGTGACCATTGAAACAAAATCTTCTACGTTCGTGCTGATTGTGCGTAATGCAAGCCCTTCAAGAACCATCGGTAAATTTGTTCCTGCTAACACTTCAACATTTTGATAATTACTTGCGACAGTCATTGAAATTCTAAACGGTGTACCCCCTAAAAGATCAGTTAAAATGACCACTGCTGGACACGTCTCCAGCATAGAGTCAACGGCTTTACGAATGTTTGACTCTAATACATCAAGCCCTGTATCATTGAAAAAAGGGACCGCCTGAACATTTGCTTGCTCTCCTGCAATCATACTAACTGATTGATGCATTCCAGTTGAAAATACCCCATGTCCCGTTAAAATAAGACCTATCATTTATTCTTTCTCCCCTAACTATTTACTGAGCTTACTATTTAATTGGATAAGCAGAACTTATTCCTCAAAGAGTGTAACAATTCTTGTAACAATTGAGTATGCTTTCCCATGATTTTGGACGATGATTTCTATTTAAGAACATGTCCCTATACAGATACAAGGCGTCCCAACTTAAAGATGCTTTTGAAAAAATGCTCGATTACAACCGTTAACCCAAATGAGCCAACAAATGTACCCATATACAACACAAGAATAACCAAGCTGACTGGTTGATTGGTTAAAAACGGGTGGACCAGTTTCAAGACCACTTGAAAAATAAAAACATTCGCTAAATAACTGCGATACGCATAAGTGGCTATCCATTTAACCATTGGTAAAAGACGAATCTTTTTGGCTATTCCTTGCGTTCCCAAATAAAAAACCAACCCGATAATCAGTAAACTATAGGCACTTTGAAGAAGATCCAAATAAGGTAGATCGTTCGGTGTCATCTGTGTTCCATCAAATAAATTCCCTTGGACTGCCTGAAAAAAAATAAAAAGAAATAACAAAAATAGCGCCGCTCTCGTCTTTTTCAAGAAAGTAAAAATTCCCCCCTGATACTTCGCTGCGATGACCCCGAAAATACCATAAATGAGATAACTAAGCCCTGAACGATCTATTAAGTACCAAAGAGAAGTTTCTGCATATGGAAAAATCATTTTCTGGTACCAGAAGCACCAAAGGATATGCGCACCGATTGTAAAAAAGACAATTGGTAAAATCACTTTTTTGTTTTTTGTAATTCTGGTTGCCAACCAAATAAAATACGGCATAAATAATTGGAATTGCAACATCATTACGGCATACCATAGATGTGCCGCGCCATCACCACTGAGAACTTTTCCTAGAAATCCTAGGGGCGTTTCATAGGGCATTCGTTGTTGTAAACTAGGAAAAGCGTATAGATAGAGACTGGACCAGACCACGTAAGGAAGCACCAATTCATAAAATTTTTCCTTTAAAAATTCAAGATACGATTCAGCTTGACTCTTTAACACCATGTTGTAAATAATTGCAAAAATAAACATGGGTGCCGAATATTTAGACATTCGGTAAAAACTACCGATTGAATTCATTGCTTCCGTTTGCGGAGAATGTGTCAACACATATGATAAAACCGTTTGTAAAATAACTGATGCTACAGCGAAAACTTTTAAAAAATCGCTGATATTCAGATTTATTGGTTGTTCTTTACTCATGTACGTCCTCTTTCTTTCAATAATTTAGCGTGTAAGTAAGCGCTCGGATTAAGAACTTACTCACACGCTATTCACGCTTCTTTGATTTACATTGCTAGCGATTCATAATTGGCTAACAAGATGCCGCGTTCTTCAATCGCTTCTTTGACTTCTTGGGACGTTAATATTTCCACTTCACGAATTCGAGGCATACAATACCCTGATTGCTTTTGTAAAATAGTATCGATAAACGCAGGATGACAATTGATTTCAAAGACCTCTCCTTCACTACAAACAACCATATCAAGCAATTGCAAGATGGTTTCAGTTGAAATCGCCTTGTCATAAAATTGGTACAACATTTCATCTGGCGTGCGAACATCCTGATATAACTCTAAATAGTCTTTTGTTTCAATACTTCTTGAAGCGTTACGTAAAGGTAATTGATATTTGCGAGCAAGTGCCAAAGCCACACCTAATAACTTTTCATTTTTTCCATGAACGTTATGATGAGAATCAATATGATCAGGGCATCTACCACTTTTCATAAATGAAATAATTTGAGCATCCCATTCGTTATAAACCTCTTCTAAATTGACTTTTTCTTCAAAAATCGATTGATGCCAAAAATAACCAGCTTCATCTACTAAGGAAGGAACCATTTCTCGAGGTAAAATAGGTTTTGCTTGGTTCAATGTCAATGTTAAATGGACACCGATAGCTAAAGTCGGTGCACTGATTCGAGCACTCTCCATGGCCTCTAAAAAATAAGGAGAAGTTGGTAATGCGGTTGTTGAAGTAACCACGCCACGTTTGTGTGCTTCAATGATTCCTTGCGTTACCGCTGGCGTGTAACCAAAATCATCAGCGTTGATAATTAATTTTTTATTGCTCATTTTTCCCCACTCTCTCTTCTGTTTCATGAATTTTTAGTTGTTTCTCTAATTGATTGTAGCTAAGTGACGCCTTTTTTTATAGCTAGTTTTCTGATTGAGTGCTATAATCTACAAATAAGACCATGTCCCTAAAAAAGGACATTACGTTCACAAACGACAGGAGGGATCAGCATGCTGTTTTTAACCTACGATCCACAATTAAATCCAACAGAATTAGAGATTTACAAGTATATTAGCCACAATATTGAAAAAGTTCCTTATATGACAATTCGAGAATTAGCAGATGAAATTCATTTCAGTAAAACGGCAATCTGGCGTTTTTGTCAAAAATTCGAGTGTGAAGGCTATACAGATTTTAAATTTAAATTGAAGAATTATCTAAGCGAACGAAAAAAAACAGCCCAACCAAAATCTTTAGATGAAACAATGCTGATTCATTTTTTGCAACGCTCATCAGAAGAATTATTAGAAGGACGGATTGTTCAAGCTGCGGAATTGCTGGCAAAAAAAGAATTTGTTCTTTTTATTGGCGAAGGAACGTCCAAAGTCCTAGCTGAATTTGGTGAAATTTATTTTTCCAGTATCTACAATTTATCTGCTTCTGTATCCCACCTTTTTTCCCATCCCGTTAGCAAATTATCCGAAGAAACGGCTAAAAAAGTGGGTGTTATCGCCTTATCAGTTTCGGGTGAAACACAAAAAGTTCGGCAAAATATTGATTATTTTATCGAAATGGGGATTGATGTAATTGCTATTACAAATAGTGAAAAAAGCACGATTGCTCAACTTTCAACAGTCACGATCCCCTACTATATAACAACCGAGAAAAGTTCCATTGCAGACGTAACGTCCCAACTACCTGCACTATTCTTAATAGAAAAGTTGGCGAAAACTGTTTCAACGATGTTAAATGAGTGTCCATAATCACTGCAAAAAAAGGAAGGAACTAGCCATTCGTTTTGCTAGTTCCTTCCTTTTTAATTCTTCTATACTTATTTATACTGACACGTTTCTAAATGATCATTCACCAATCCCGCCGCCTGTAAAAAGGAATAGACTGTCGTGGCACCTAAAAATTTAAATCCTCGTTTTTTTAACGCTCGACTAATCTGTTGCGATAATTCCGTGGAGGCTGGAACCTCTTCTGGGTGCTGCCAGTGATTAACGATTGGTTGCTGATCAACAAAGTTCCAGAGATAGCGATCAAAGGAGCCAAATTCTGCCTGAACTTCTTGAAAAACTTGCGCATTCGTAATGGTCGCTTGAATTTTTAAACGATGACGAATCACACCAGGATTTGCTAGTAAAGCTAAAATTTTTTTCTCATCATATTGCGCAATTTTCCGATAATCAAACGCATCATAAGCTGCTCTGAGCGTTTCTCGTTTATTCAAAATAATCGCCCAGCTTAAGCCCGCTTGCATACTTTCCAAGGTCAATAACTCAAATAACTGTTGCTCTTCATGAACTGGACGTCCCCATTCATCATCATGATAGGCTTGCATCTCTTCAGTTGTATTCGTTGCCCAAGTACATCGCTCCATTGTCCTGCCTCCTTTTATTTGCTAAAAAAGATGCGAACAAAGGGTACTGCCTGTTGTTCCACACCTTTTCTTATTCCTAATAAAATGCCCAGAAGTTTAACGCTTCATTCATCACTTCTTCGGCTGTAAATGTCCGTTTTGAATGGCCCTTTTCTTCTGAATCGTTTGGATCATTAATCCAGAAATCGCCTTTTTCATCCACACCACTCATCACCATAATGTGACCAGTTGTAGTGAAATAGCCCGGTTTTACAGAAATAATGACTGGATGACCTTCCTTCAAGAAAGCTGCCACTGTTTCAATATCCCCAATTTCTTGACAGTTATAGCCTTTCATTTCAGCATATGCACTAAAAATAGACCACGCCGTCCCTTGTCCTTCCATAAAGAAGTCATTTTTTGCCCAAGCTAACACATCCAGAGGGGTAACTTCTTGGTGATCCATGTATGAACCAACCATTGCAAGCGACACAATCGCACAGCCATTAATTTCGATTGTATTCGGCTTATCCACATTGCCAAATCCGTATGCGGTGTCTTTCCATTTAGCATCTGTCTGCAATTCTAACGGCAAATCCAGATGTCCATTATATTGCTTCTTTTCAATTTCTTGATTGACCTGTTGTCCATAGCTTAAAGGTTTGACTTTTTTCTCAATTTTAACTGGTGCTGGTTCTTTTGTTTTACTTGATTCAGCACTAGCTTTGACATATGAATCATCAAACCAACTTGAAAACCCACCTGATTTCATCGGCGAAAACTGCGCTAACAACCCGCCAAAGCCAAACGATACCAACAACACCGTGAGAACTTTTTTTTGGTAACCTGATGGTTTTTTTGACATACTATTCATCCTTTTCTATCTATTGACTACATCCGATAATCTTATGTATTTCTTATATGCTCACACATTATACTACTTTCTTTTTCGAAAAACAGAAACGTTGGTAAATTCTCATAATTATTGAAGGCGAACATATTTTCTTGAATTTTATCACAAAATTAGGTAAAATACAGGTAATTAGTCATTTGAGTTTTATTCTATTTTATTCGTAAAGGAGGCAGAAGAATGGATCAACATAAAGCTACCATCAAGAGCATTTCTAAACTGATTACGCTCTCTTCCCAACATTTCTTTTCGGCATTTTTAGAAGATTCTCAAGATCAAAAGAATAAAGAAAAGGAACGCAGTGCGCTTTTACAAGAGCTCCAAGTCGCTGCCGCCCAAAAATCCTTAGTGGTCTTACAATTGAAAGAAGTCCCTACAGCGCATAAATTCGAAACGGTGATCGGCTGGATTGTCTCAAAAAATATTTCGGACAATATCGTTGTTCGTTTACAAACGGATGAACAACAGTTGCGCATGATTCCTGTTGCTTCTGTCATGAAAGTCAGCACGTTAGCCAATCGTCACCAACGTCAAATTCACTAGAATATTGAAGTCTTTATAAAATAAATGGAAACCACCAACCCTGGCGATTGCAGGTTGGTGGTTTCTTTTATTTATGACTTTAGTCAAAATCCCATGAAACTTCTGACTTAGGACTCAACTTATTTCTTAGGAACAAATAATTGCGGTGCTACTTTTGCCAATAAGCCTAGAACTAGACTTACATACAAACAATTGACGACGGTACTTGTACCGTTTAGAACAAAGGAATAGAGATATGGGCTCATTCCTTCTGGTGCATACATGCCCCAAACCAATACACCCGCCCAAAAATGCCAAAACCAGCGGGCGAAGACTGCGACAACACTTCCTAAAATAATCGTACGAATGGCTGATTTTAAACGATTCGCTTGAAAATACAGTTGAATTTTTCTAGCGAATACGCCACCCATTCCTCCAAACGCAAAAGCAAAGGGATATTCAAAAATAATCTGTGGAACGGACAAGAAATTTTTCATGGCTGTACCGAGAATAATATTTAACATGCCCCAAACAAAGCCTGCTGCAACTCCAGGAAGCAACCCACGACGAAACGAATAAAGAACTAATGGGACCATTCCCAACGATAGGTCCAAGCCACTATTGGCAAATTCAATCGGTAAAAAAGAGAGGGCCATTGCCATTGCTGCGACGACTGTTCCTTCTACCCAAATACGTAAATCCATTTTTCTAGCCAAACAAATTTCCTCCTATGTTCTGACGCTCTCAACCACTAATACATCGTTATTTTACCATAGGGACTTTAGAAAAACACGTTTGTCGAACAAGCAAAAAAATAGCTGATCAGCATTTAAGGGAATCAACTCCTACTCAAACGCATGCCAGCTACTTTTTATCCATTAATCGTCCCGCTCAGTTGTCAAAATTTTACCAGAATGAGCATCGATTTTTACCTCTATTTTTTGTTGGCCCTCTTTCACTTTCACTTCCCAATAGGTGATTCCTAATTCTTTCTCTAACTTCCAATCTGTTGCCTGGCCGACTTTCGCTTCTTTTTCAGCCAAGGTTGTGGCTTGTTCTCTGGAAATGATATTTGTTAAATCAAGTGCCTCTTCTTGCATTTTAACGCCATTTTGTTCATCGGCATCCAAGGTTTCGACTTTTTCTTTTGTGAATTCGCCTGTTTCTGCGTTCACTTCAACTTGATATTCTTTTTGCTGATCCACGCCTTCTATTTCATAAAAATAACGTCCAAAATCTGTATCTAACTGCAGACTTGTTATTTTAGCTTCTGGATATTTTTTCTCAAATGCTGTCGTTACTTTTTCTAAAGAGACAGCTACCGCACTTGTCTTCTCTGATGTCGTCGTTGCTTCTTGTTGTACGGATGAACTTGTTTCAGTAGTTGATATTACTGTTTCTTTTTGTTCATTTGTTGATGAAACAGCTGTGGGTGTTTTGGATGTACAGCCAGCTACCAAAAAGAGTGCCAAGCCAGTCATAGAGCCATAGAGTATTTTTTTCATTAAACAACCTTCTTTCCTTTTTATCATTTTATTATACTTGATTTCTCATCCAAATCATAGCTACAAAAAAAAGCCCTACTTTAGTTGATAAAGTTAGAGCTCTCTCAGCCTTCATGGGCCAACATAAAAATTTCACCGAAATCATTCTCTTGTTCAATGTGCCAAATGCGTTTTTCACTATTATAGACAAGCGTTGCCAAAATTTCTTCTTTTTGGTAAGAGGTATTTTTCATCTTGCTAAGTGAATCTTCCACCAAGTAAATAGGAATCCGATATTCTTCTTTATCCACTTCCGTTTGTTGGAAGCAAAAAATAACACCTTCTTGCAAGATACCTTTCATATTTTTAAGTAATTCAGGACTTAATTTTTCGACAGGCGTATTTCGTTTAAAGAAGGCCTTTTTCTGGTTCACTTTCTCTAAAACAACACGTGTAATTTTATCAGCAAAGATTCGATAAAATTCATCAATATAACGATAATAGACACGCGTCATCTGATCTGCAAATTCAAAAAAGACAAAATCATTTTGTAGCTTATAAAAGAAAGGCGAATGCAAACTATTCTTCATGTGTCCAAAATAAAGAAGTTCCGAAATTTCTAATGGCGTTAGCTCTTTTAGCATCGTCACATCGGAAAAGTCAATCCATTTAATTTCTTCAGTCATCCAACGACGTTGTAGCGATTGAAAATAGCGATTGACGCTTTCTTCTCCGCGAATAATTTTCAAGCCTGAATGCATATCGTATTCGCCAGCTTCGGCAGAAGGATCTAATAATAGTAAGTTCTGTGGATGATGCACAATTGAACGAACAAAATCGGAATGGGTAATTCCTTTAGATAAAACCGCGTTGCTGGTTACATCTATATGTACATAAATTAAATCAAGCAAATTCCCATCTCCCCTCTACTAGCCTCCTTACCATTTTACAATATTTTCAAAAGAAAAGCTTGTTTCTTTTACTTTAAAATTCCATTACAAAATGAGGATTTTTTTGAAAAATCAATCGATTCAGTTGTTTTTTATTAAATCAAGGTCCGGCCAGCTTACCTATTCCCCAAAGAAAATAAATAGGTTTTTCAAATAAATTGTGGTAAACTTGATACATTAAAAGGAGGGAGAATATGCGCCCAAAAGAGAAAAAAAGAGGAAAAAATTGGTTAATCAACAGCTTATTAGTTTTACTATTTATCATTGGCTTGGCCTTAATTTTTAACAATCAGATACGCAGTTGGGTGGTTCAACAAAATAGCCGCTCGTACGCCGTTAGCAAGTTGAAACCAGCTGATGTGAAGAAAAATATGGCTCGTGAAACAACGTTTGACTTTGATTCAGTTGAGTCCTTGAGCACAGAAGCGGTGATGAAAGCCCAATTTGAAAACAAAAACTTACCTGTGATTGGTGCCATTGCGATACCAAGTGTCGAAATTAATTTGCCCATTTTTAAAGGATTGTCCAATGTCGCTTTATTAACTGGTGCCGGGACCATGAAAGAAAATCAAGTCATGGGGAAAAACAATTATGCCTTGGCTAGTCATCGAACGGAAGATGGCGTTTCCTTATTTTCACCTTTAGAAAGAACCAAAAAAGACGAACTCATTTATATCACTGATTTATCTACTGTTTATACATACAAAATAACTTCTGTAGAAAAAATCGAACCAACCCGTGTTGAGTTAATTGATGACGTTCCTGGTCAAAATATGATTACCTTAATTACCTGTGGCGATTTACAAGCAACGACGCGAATTGCTGTTCAAGGAACATTAGCAGCAACGACGCCTATTAAAGACGCCAACGACGATATGTTGAAGGCTTTCCAATTGGAGCAAAAAACTTTAGCTGATTGGGTGGCTTAATAAAAAAATCCTTGAAAAGTTTTGACACTTTTCAAGGATTTTTTGCTTTATTTCATCGCTTGGCGTTCTTGCTGTTTCAAACGAGCAAAACCATAACGAATACCTGCAAATAATAAAACTAACGGAGATAAGAAAACAGAGATCATTAACCATTCACTTGTATACATACTACTAAAAGATAAATGATACGTGACAGCATACACTAGCGGCAGACTCATTATCAACAATAAATAATACAAACTCAATTCAAAAACATAGGATAAATAACTACTGTTCATCTTACTTCCCTCCTGTCTCTTTTTCCCTGAACAATTTGTTAACACTATTGTACCAAGGGGAAACAGAAAGTACTATCGGACTATAGTCCTAATCTTTCAGCTGTGCTTTTATTTTTTTCAACCATTCTGAGGTACCTGCTTCCACTAAGCGGTAAGTTTCCTCAAAATCACCAGTATAATAAGGATCAGGTACGTCCATGGTTTCTTTACCAGCCACAACTTCCATAAATAAATGAATCCTCCGTTGCTCTTCTTGAGGAGCTAATGCTTTTAAATCTGCCACATTATTCGCATCCATCCCAATGATATAATCATATTTTTTAAAATCACTTGGCTGGATTTGTGTTGCCCGCATTCCTTGATAGGAAATTCCTTGTTGCTCCAAAATTTTTCTGGTTCCCTTATGTGGCTGACTGCCAACTTCCCAGTGACTAGTAGCTGCTGAAAATACTTGAATAGTCGATTCTAAACCGGCTTGTTGGACTTTCTGACGAAAAATCGCTTCTGCCATTGGCGAGCGACAAATATTGCCTAAACAAACAAATAACACAGTTACCACAACGTTTCACTCCTTCATAAAACTTTTTATCCTTCACACATTACTCATTGGCTTCTTGTTCATACAAATGATAAGCCATAAATTCTGTATCTTTCGCTAAACGGAATAATTGCGTCGCCATTTCCAAAGGAGTCTGAGGATATTCCTCAAGAATCCATTTCGTTAAGACGCCACTACATCCATAGGAAAAGAAATTCGCATAAAATTGTTTGTCTTTATCTGTTAAATGATTCTCAACATCGACTTGTTCAAATAATGATATAAATAAGCGATTGGTCGAAGCGGAAAAAACATTAAGAAGAACTTCTGAATCTGAGGTCACCGTTGTATAGTAGAAATGGCTCTTCTCTTTAATCGCTTTTAATAACTTCAGGGCTTGTTCCTCCCAGTTTTCCAAACAAATATCTGTTTCTAAGTAAATCAATGCATCGTGACGATAAATCCAACGTAATAAATCATATTTATCTGTAAAGTGATAATAAAATGTTTGACGATTCAAGCCCACTTTTTTGGTAATATCTTGGACACTTATTTTACGAAAATCCTTTTGTTCACATAATTCTATTAAAGCTGAAGCGATTGCTTGTTTTGTATCGTGCGTTCCGCTCATGCTGATTCCTCCGCTCCTAATATGTATATACCTCTATAATTGCAAAAAAACGGCCAGATTACAATATTTTCAGATACATTTTATGCATATATTTAAAATTAAATGAATAAAAAAAGCGGCAACTAACGATTTTTGTTAGTTACCACTCCTTGTTATCAATTATTAATAGATGACTATTTAGCCTGGAAAACGCCATACAACAGCGCGGAATCCTGCTGGTGGTGCTGGTGACCAGTTAGAGTTAGAAGAAACATAACCAGAACCTCCTGGGTTGTTCGCTTCAACGATTTGGACACTTCCACCACTTACACCTGTAACTAAGACAGTATGCACGCCACCAATCCAGCTATCTGGACTATAGGCACTTTCATATTGAACAACATCGCCTGGTTGCACGTTACTCCAGCTAACTTGTGTTGCGCCAGAAGCAACATAGCCACTGTTTGGACCACCATAACCGAAGTTAATACCGCCTGCCGCTAACCAGCGACGAACAGATACTAAACATTCACCTGGTTGATTCCAACCTGTTGCATAAGAATTACCAACATCTGCTAAAGCTGCATTAATTGCGGCTTGTTTTCCTGAAGTCACGCCACCATTCCCTGGTTTTGCTTCATTACCTTTTTCAGGAGTCGTTGGGTTAGTTACAGGAACTTCTTTTTCTTTTTCAGGTGCTGCTGCAGGTGTTGTTACAACACTTTCTGTTTCAGTACTTGAAGTTGTTGTTTCTTGCGTTGTGGTACTTTCAGTAGTTGTTGATGATTCTACTACTGGTGTTGCGGCTTTTTCTTCAGCGGCTGATGCTGCTGCCTCATTGGCTGCTTTTGTTGCTTGCGCTTGCTCTGCTGCCGCTTTTTGTGCTGCGGCTTGTGCTTGCGCTGCCGCTTGTTCTTCTGCTTTTTTAGCAGCTGCACGTTGGCGTGCTTGTTCTTCTGCTAAACGTTTTTCCGCTTCTTTTTTCTGTTTAATGAAGCCGTCTTTTTTCCCTTGTTCTTCAGAACGTTGCGCTTCTAAATCATTTTTAGCCACTTCTTGTTGAATCTTCAATGTTTTTAATGATTCTGTTTTGTCATTTAATTCTTTTGTTGCTGCTTCTAATTCAGCAATTTGTTTTTCAACATTCTTTGTTTTCTTTTCAACAGTCGCTTTGTCTTCTTTTTGTTGTTCTAGTAATTCATTGTTGGCGCTCATCATTGTTGAGACCGCTTGAACGCGACCAATTGCATCTGCTACTGAATCTGCATCTAAGACAGCATCAATAATTGAATCACTTTGACCATTCACTTGGACATCGCGTGCTTGTTTTGTCATTTGTACTTCACGTTTTTGAATACGGACATTCAAATCAGAAATTTCACTATATAATTTAGATACTTCTGATGATAGCTTGTTCTTTTTAGCTGTTAATGTATCGATTTGTTTGGCCGTTTCAACCATATCATTTTCAATCGCGGCAACTTTTGCTTCTGCATCTGACATTTGGCTAGTTAACGCATTAATTTTTTGATCTTGTTGTTGAATCTTTGTATCGTATTCATCTGCAAATGCTGCGGATGGTAACGCTACGCTTGTTAAGGTAATGGAACATACCATTAGAGCCGATAATACACTTTTCTTCAATCTGTTGTCCTCCGAAAATCCTTTTTTGTTAAGCTTTTTTATTATTTATTAAAATTTGAATAAATTTCTCTTTTTCAACGATAGAGCAATTGTAGCATAGCTGTATGTCACTGAGATAATATGGATGTTACAGTAATATTTCAATTTTCTTCTTGTAAATGACAAAAAAAAGCTTCCCTTTTTTCACAACTTTCTTCAAGGCTCCAGGGTAAGCTTCTCATCGTTTTGTTATTTAAATAAAATAAAAAAAGCGAAAAATGCTAACAAATGAGCATTTTTCGCAAACGAACAAAATTTTCAATTTTTATTTTACGGAAAACAGTTTTTTCAGTGGATAAGATAAAATAACATACCACACCATGTTCAATAGTAATGTAGGGCCCAACACACGTGTAATAAATAAAATTGGGCTGACATCCGCTAAATGAAAGGCCACTTGAATCAGTACCGCAATCAGTTCATACAACGTGGTAAAAATGACGATCCCAAAAAAACCAGTTAGTAAATTTGTTTGAATTACTTCTTTAAATGTATACATCAACATAACCGAAATCGTCAGTGCAACTGTATAAATCCCGATAATGCCAATGTAGTAGCTATCGCAAATAAAGCCTAAAATTAACGAAGTAATTAATAAATAACGTTTAGAAAAATTAGGAACGGCAAACATAAACGCAAGTAATAGCAGATGAGAACTGGCGAAGTAAACATTACTTGTCCACGTTTCAAAAGACTTTGTTAAATGAGCATCAATTAACATTAAGAAAAACAAGAGAATAGGTGTGACGTATTTTAAATACTCTTTCCGAATCATTCGCTTTCCCCTGCCGATCTTTTCACGACCGTCACAACGGAGATACCATAGACATCCGCATAAGGTTTCACATACACTTCACGATCTAAACCAAAACTATCTGGTTTCACTTTAATAACTGTCCCTACCGCTAAATCGGCTGGGGAATTACCACCTAAGCCAGAAGTCTGAACGACATCGCCTTCTTTCAGAGTGGCATCGCCAGTTAATTGTGACACAATTAATGCATTCGTCTTATTGTCGTAATTTTTAAGTAAACCAAACGATTCGCCATTTGCGGAAGTTACTCGCACAGGGAAATGGTTCGAGTTAACATTTTTAGACGTTAGTAGTTCCACTTTTGCAGTCGTTGCATTGACTTCAATAACACGCCCCACTAACCCTTTTTGCGCCATGACCGCCATGCCCGCTTCAATGCCGTCATTGGTTCCTTTATCGATAATTAATAAGTCTTGCCAAGTATCCGGCGAACGCGTAATGACATTCGCAGTTACTTTTTCATAGTTGGCCAACGTTTCGTTCAGATTCAATTCTTGTTTTAAACTATCAATTTCACGTTTATAGTTATTGTTTTGGACAGCTAATTCATTATAGCTATCAATTTTTTCTTTTAGACGTTCGTTTTCTTTAAACGTGTTAATTAAATTGCCCATTGAAGACAAGCCGTTTTCCACCACACGAGCTGGAAAAGAAATCACACGATCCACCATACTAACGCTATTATTGACGCCACCTTGAACGACATTGGTTTTGCCTTTTTCAGAACGTTGCGCAGCAGTTAAACTAATAATGGTTACTAAAATAATGACTAAAATTAAGGTAATGATTATATTTTTATTTGGATTAAATTTTTTCACAAAGACACCCCAGATATTCTTCAGACTGATAGTATTAATTTTACCACTAATTGACTATAAACAAAAGAGTTGGCGATCGTCTTTAGCTTTTTTTATCATTTCTTTTTTAGGGCTTGTTTTCAACGAAAAAACCAACGAAAAGAAAGGAAGCTTCCTTGGTTTTCGTTGGTTTAAAAAGAAATTATTTTTCTTTGTTTTCTTCGTTTAATAACGCTTTTCTTGACACGTTGACACGGCCTTGTTTGTCAATTTCAGTTACTTTGACAAGGACTTCGTCGCCTAATTTCACGACATCTTCAACGTTGTTCACACGTTCGTTTGCTAATTGAGAAATATGGATCAAGCCATCTTTGCCTTTAATTAGGTTAACAAACGCACCAAATTTTTCAATGCGGACAACTTTTGCTAAGTAAACTTGACCGACTTCAACTTCTTTGGTTAATTCTTCAATAATCTTGATGGCTTTTTTAATCATTTCAGCATCTGATGAAGCAATACTTACGTTACCGTCTTGATCGATATCAATCTTAACGCCGGTTTCATCAATAATGCTGTTGATTGTTTCGCCACCTTTACCAATGACATCTTTAATTTTCGCTGGTTTAATTTGAATCATTTCAATTTTCGGTGCATATTGACTTAATTCTTCACGAGGAGCAGCAATCGTTGTTGTTAATTCTTCTAGAATTTCCATCCGTGCTTTCTTCGCTTGGTCTAATGCTTCCGTTAAAATTTGTTCTGTAATTCCTTGGATTTTGATGTCCATTTGTAAAGCAGTGATTCCGTCTTTCGTTCCTGCTACTTTAAAGTCCATATCGCCAAGGTGGTCTTCTAAACCTTGAATATCTGTTAAGATTGTATAGTTTTCGCCATCACTAACAAGACCCATTGCAATACCTGCAACTGGCGCTTTAATTGGCACACCCGCATCCATTAATGCTAATGTTCCCGCGCAAATACTTGCTTGTGAAGAAGAACCATTTGATTCTAACACTTCTGCTACTAAGCGGATTGTGTAAGGGAAGTCTTCTTCTGATGGAATAATTTGTGCTAAGGCACGTTCACCTAACGCACCGTGACCGATTTCACGACGACCTGGTGAGCCCGCGCGTCCTGTTGAACCAACAGAGAATTGCGGGAAGTTATAATGATGGATGAAACGTTTGCTATCTTGGACACCCAACCCATCGATAATTTGATGTTCCCCTAAAGGCGCTAATGTACAAACGGATAAAGCTTGTGTTTGACCCCGAGTAAATAAGCCAGAACCATGCACACGTGGTAAAATACTTACTTCTGATGATAAATGACGAATTTCGTCTAATTTACGGCCATCCGGGCGAATCTTATCGATCGTGATTAACTCACGTACGACATCTTTTTCAAGATCTTCCGCAATTTGTTTCACTTCTTTTAGTAATTGTGCTTCTTCTTCGTGTTCCGAAAATTTTTCAGCGTAAACTTCTTTGACTGTATCTTTTACTTTGTCAATTTCAACTTCACGTGCTAATTTTTCTTCCGTCATTACGGCTGTTTTCATTGTATTGTAGTACGCATCAAAAATTTCTTTTTTAAGATCAGCGTCCACTTGTAATAAGTCCACGTCCATCTTTGGTTTACCTACAGCGGCAACGATTTCTTCTTGGAACGCCACTAGTTCTTTAATGGCATCAAAACCGAAAAGTAAGGCACCTAACATATCTTCTTCTGATACTTCTTTGGCACCACTTTCAACCATATTGATGGCTTCTTTTGTTCCAGCAACAGTTAATTCAATATCTGTTTGTTCCGCTTGTTCTACCGTTGGATTTAAAACATATTCGCCATTAATACGACCAACGTCAACACCAGCAATTGGTCCATCAAACGGAATATCTGAAATTGCTAACGCTAAGGAAGACCCAAACATTGCAGCCATTTCTGGTGTACAGTCTTGCTCCACACTCATAACGATGTTCGTGATTTGGACTTCGTTACGGAAGCCTTCTGAGAACATTGGACGAATAGGACGGTCGATTAAACGAGCGGTTAATGTCGCACGTTCACTTGGACGACCTTCACGTTTAATGAAGCCGCCAGGAATTTTTCCTACCGCATACATTTTTTCTTCATAGTTTACAGTTAATGGGAAAAAGTCTACATCTTTTGCTTCTTTAGAGGCAACAGCAGCACTTAAAACGACCGTATCGCCGTAACGTACTAAGACAGCTCCATTGGCTTGTTTGGCTAATTGGCCGATTTCTACTTCTAGTGGGCGGCCGCCCCAAGTTGTTTTAAAGACTTGTTTTTCTGTCATAATTCTTCTCCTTTACTCTTGCTCTTTGGAAAAGTCAGACGGCTACTAAACAAATGAAAAAGTAACAAGTCGTTGCTGCTCTTTCATTTGGTTAGTAGTTCCTAAAAACTTTCCAAAGAGGACCTTCAATAGTGACAATAAGATAAAAAGCGAGATTCTGATTGAACCTCGCTTTATACGTAATGATTAACGACGTAATCCTAAACGTTGGATCAATTCGCGGTAACGTTGGATGTCAGTTTTACGTAAGTAAGCTAACAAGTTACGACGGTGACCGATTTTTTTCATTAAACCACGGTAAGAATGGTGATCTTTTTTGTGTGTACGCGCATGTTCGTTCAATTGGTTAATGTCTTCAGTTAAGACAGCAATTTGTACTTCTGGAGAACCAGTATCTCCTTCATGACGTGCGTATTCTTTAATGATTTCGTTTTTTCTTTCTTGTGAAATTGCCATTTGTTCCACCTCTTTCTCTATTATTCGTCTGATCACTGAGTGAAGCGTTGGTGACTCGCTAAACCAAGTGATAGATGGTGTGTTTCCACACAAGCTTACTTTACAGGAAACACCGCTAAAATGCAAGCTTAATCTCTATTATTCGATAGTTTTTTTAAACAATCTAGCCCCTTTTTTGGTGATTTTGTGATACACTAAATGGTGGTAAACAACTGATTATTTCAGCGCATGAATAAATAAAAGAAGAATTTTTTTATGTTTCAAAGGAGGAACCATTGAATGATTACAATGAAAGATATTATTCGTGAAGGGAATCCCACACTTCGTGCTGTGGCAGAAGAAGTGCCTGTCCCTATCACTGAGGAAGACCGACAATTAGGCGAAGACATGTTGACTTTCTTAAAAAATAGTCAAGATCCAGTCAAAGCCGAAGAATTACAATTACGTGGTGGCGTTGGTTTAGCTGCACCACAATTAGATATTTCTAAACGAATTATTGCTGTCCATGTTCCTAGTAACGACCCAGAAAACGAAACGCCTTCATTAAGTACGGTGATGTACAACCCTAAAATTTTGAGCCATTCTGTGCAAGATGTATGTTTAGGTGAAGGGGAAGGCTGTTTATCTGTCGATCGGGATGTGCCTGGGTATGTCGTTCGCCATAACAAAATTACCGTCAGTTATTTTGACATGGCTGGCGAAAAACACAAAGTTCGTTTAAAAAACTACGAAGCGATTGTGGTTCAACATGAAATTGATCATATTAATGGCATCATGTTCTACGATCATATTAACAAAGAAAATCCATTTGCTTTAAAAGAGGGCGTTTTAGTCATCGAATAAAGGAGCGTGGGACAAAAATCACTTTGGATTTTTGCTCCACGCTCAAAAACTAATAAACGGCGGGAACAGAAGCAACTCCTTCGGAAATAAGCCGAAATTCTCCAAAAATTAAAGAACAATTTTCGGAAATTCCTTCTTATTTCTCGGAGTTAAACACTTCTGTCCCGACCTCAAATGGCCTTCATTTCTTTTAAGGCTTTCCAAATGCCATCATTATCATTTGTATCTGTGACCATCGTAGCCACTTTTTGAATGGAAGGACTCGCATTGCCCATTGCGACGCCAATCCCTGCATGGCTTAACATTTCTCGGTCATTTTCGCCGTCCCCAAAGGCAATGATATTTTTTGCATCAATGCCCACACGTTTAGCTAAATACGTTAACGTAGCTGATTTTGAGCCATCTTTAGGCACAACATCTACGCTATGTTGATGCCAGCGAATAAAGCGAAATTCTGGGTATTCTTCTTCAAACGTACACTGATCTTCTGCGTCATAAAAAGCCAGCGCTTGGTAAATATCATTTTGACGATAAAAGTGTTCATCATAAGCAGGTGAATGAAAATGAAAAGAGTTCATCGCAATTTCCATTTTTTCAGCACGGTGCTGGTTGCTCTTCTTAATATCATCTAAGCCCACACAAGCAAATCCTAAGCCGCGTTGATCACTGTCTTGTGCCAAACGTTCCAACGCTTCAGCGTGCAATAAATTTTGATAATATTGCTCATGATCCACAAAAGCCGCGGCGCCATTACATAATACGTAATTAGTAAAATCTAAATCCCAAATCACCTCTTGCGCCATATAACGACTTCTGCCAGTTGCCAGCGTAACTAAGTGTCCTTGCTCCCGCAATTTTGCTAGCGCTTCTCTCGTGCTATCCAATGCTTTCTTCTCCGAATTTAACAACGTCCCATCAATATCAAATGCAAAAAGTTTTCTTTCCATCATTTCTCCTTATTCGCTCGCTTTCGCTAAATATTTACTGCCTTCTCGTTGTGCTAAAGGACTCAACACTAATTCTTTCATCAATTCCTCGACCCATTGCGGATTCGTTTTACTATATTGGCGTAATGACCAGCCAATCGCTTTTTGAATGAAGAACTCCTCTGTAGTTCTATCATAAATAATCGCCTTTTTCAACAGGTCCTGATTGGTCTTTTCTTTCAACATCAACTGTAAATTCAGCGCAACACGCCGATTCCAGAAATTTTCAGCGCCATAAAAAAGGGCAAAAATCGTTGGCAATTCAGTCAGATGCAACGCCACCCACGACCCAAAAAATTTTCGCCAAGCATCCACACTGTCCCACCACGCTTTTTGTGGAACATAGGCTTTAAACGCTACGACCTCTTCTAATGAAAATCTCCGAACATTTTGAAGGGCTAAATCAATAGCGACATACTGATATTCTCGTTCTGTTTTTTGATAATAAGCCTCAATCTCTTGGCATAATTTTTCCTTTGGCCACGTATGACTTTCTTTTAAAAGTTGTTTACTTAACGCTTGACGTTCTGGGGCGGGGATGCCTGCAAAAACAAATTGATGTTTCATATAAGCAGACATTTTTGCTGCTGTTTCTGGGTTCTTCTGAAATTGAAGTGTGTCCATTCCTTCGCTCCTTATAATAAAAAAACTATACTAAAACAGTGTACCATGTTTTAGTATAGTTGGTTGGTCAATTAATCAAAATACGTTAAGTTTTTGTTGTCTTTATCTAACCAGGCATAGCCGAGACCCATAATTAAGCCACCACCGATAAAGTTACCGATAAAGGCCCAGAACAGATTATGAACAACATTACCAGCTGTGAAAGCTTCAATTGCGCCGTTCGAAGCAAAGTAAGCTAAACTGAAGGCTGGGAAGTTGGCAATCACGTGTTCAAAACCAAGGAACGCAAAGATAAAGATAATGAAAATAATGGCCGCGACTTTGCCGGCATCATCTTTCATTCGCATACTCACTAATACGGCTGTATTAACTACAATATTGGCGAACATAGCTTCAACTAAAATCTGTAGGGTGGTTTTTTCTAATTTTCCAGCAATCGATGTAAAGAAGAAACTATCTTTTGGTAAATCTTGGAACGGCACCGTAAGTGATACCAAGAAACCAAATAAGACACCACCAATTAAATTGAATAAGATACAGGTAAATAAAATTTTTGCAGCTAAGGAAAAGTTGACTTTTTTACGATAGACCCCAACAGTCATGTACAACATATTCGAGGTACCAAGTTCGGCATTCATATATAAAATCATCACAAGTGACCAACTGAACATGAAGGCGTAAAGCATTTTCCCTAAACCATGAGAAATTCCTTCTCCTTTAATTGCGATTGCAAAAGCAACGGCTGTTCCCAACGTTAAAAATAGACAAGCAAGCATTGCACGAACAGCGTAGCGGGAAAAGCTGTTTGAGAATAAATTCACTTTCTTGTCGATGGATTTATCAATTTGTTCAAACAATGGTGAACCAGACTTCATTGTAAACTCCCTTTCATTCCGTTTTCAACTTATATTTTCAAAACATCTCCCCTTATTCTAATGAGGAAAAGTGTTTTTGTCTACCTTTTTTTCATATTTCACTTTAAAACCTTGACGTTTCCTATCCTATTAAGTATACTAGATTTTGTGTAAAATAATTGCAGCAGAAGAATAATAACTCGTCAACAGTTCATTGCCAAACTTGGTTCAACTGCGTAACCGCGGCTGCAAAGGCGAAGGTTGAAGAATGAACTGAACGAATATGAATTTTTCATCTAATTATTTTACTCCAAAAAAACATTTATTTATTGGAGGAATTTTTAATGTCTCGTTATACTGGACCATCATGGAAAGTATCTCGTCGTCTAGGTATCTCTTTATCAGGTACTGGTAAAGAACTAGCTCGTCGCCCTTACAAACCAGGACAACACGGACCTAACAGCCGTGGTAAAGTTTCTGAATACGGAATGCAATTAACTGAAAAACAAAAATTACGTCATATGTATGGCATGAACGAACGTCAATTCCGTACGTTGTTCATTAAAGCAAGCAAAATCAAAGAAGGTAAACACGGTGTTAACTTCATGGTTTTACTAGAACAACGCTTAGATAACGTTGTTTACCGTTTAGGTCTTGCAACTACTCGTCGTCAAGCACGTCAATTAGTTAACCATGGTCACATCACTGTAGACGGCAAACGTGTTGATATTCCATCATACCACGTTGAAGTTGGTCAAGTGATCGGTGTTCGTGAAAAATCTCAAAACATCTCAACAATTAAAGAAGCGGTTGAAGCAACTGTTGGACGTCCAGCATTCGTAAGCTTTGACACTGAAAAATTAGAAGGTAGCTTCACTCGTTTACCAGAACGTGATGAACTTTACCCAGAAATCGACGAAGCACTTGTCGTTGAATACTACAACCAAAAACTTTAAGATTTCAAAAGGTCGAACTACGGTTCTTACCTTCTTTCAAAACCTTGCCTTTCTTGGGCAAGGTTTTTTTCTTTGCCCTCTTTACAAAATTGTTTACTTCCGCTAAACTATTGTTAACCAAATAAAAATAATTGGTTAACAATAGAAAGTGAGGCTTCTTATGAATAAAGCATCGTTACGCTCTTTAATTTTAGCAGCAGAATTCGCTGTGATTATTGCTGTACTTTCACAATTTACAATTCCATTGGGGATTGTCCCCTTAACTGGACAAACATTTGCCATCGGCTTAACCGCTACCGTTTTGGGTAAGCGAACGGGGACCTACGCTATTTTAATTTACTTCTTATTAGGATTAATTGGTTTACCCGTTTACGCTGGGATGTCTAGCGGGTTCGGTGTACTCTTTGGACCAACTGGCGGCTATTTAATCGGCTTTATCTTTAACGGCTTATTAACTGGTTATATTTTAGAAAAAACAACCTTTAACTATACTTGGGCCATTATCGCAAATATTGCCGGTGCCTTAGTTACCTTAGTTTTCGGCATGATTTGGTTGAAATATTCCGCAAATCTGCCGTGGCCAAACGCTTTCGCTGGCGGGTTTGCTCCGTTTATTATTCCTGGTATCATCAAGGCTGTCGCAGCTGCTTATGTTGGTATTTTAATTCGCCAACGCTTTATGAAACGTTTTTTAGCACACCTTTCTTAAGGGGAAAACTTTTTTCTTTTCCTTGTCTGTAGTACACTAAAAGGACAAAGGAGTGAAGTCCATGTCCTCATTATTAAAACGATTGGTTCAGTTGGTTTTGTTAGTCGTCGCTGTCTTGCTAATTCGACACTATGTTTTCTCCCCTGCTGCGGTGAACGGCTCTTCAATGGAACCAACACTTCATAACAACGACCGTTTATGGGTGACCTCGATTAAAAAGCCTCAGCGCTTTGATATTATCGCTTTCCCTAGTCCTCGCAACGGCCAACGAGTAGCCAAACGTTTAATTGGTTTACCTGGCGAAACAGTCGAGTATCGCGATGATACCCTTTATATTAATGGTGTATCACTCAGTGAAGATTACTTAGCAAGTGCTAAACGAAATGTCTCTAAAAATGAAAATTATACCCAAGATTTTACGCTAGAGACCTTAGAAGCCACCCAATCCCTGACCGTTCCAGAAGGCATGTATTTTGTCTTGGGGGATAATCGCCCGCGCTCAGATGACAGTCGTTACTTTGGCTTTGTTAAACAAGCGAGCGTGGAAGGTGTTTTGACTTTTCGTTATTATCCATTAGATAAAATTGGCTTTCCATAAAATAGTAAACCGCCCTCAAAAAGTCTAACTTTTTGGGGGCGGTTTACTATTTTTTTAAGGTCCAGTGACTAAGTTCCACGTCACCGTTCCTTGATATTTCTCATTTATTTTCCCTTGGTTGGCAGGGACTTCTAATTTCACATTGGCAAAACCAAAATCTAATTGATAGACATCATTACCTGTAAATTGGTTATTAAGAATTACTGGTGTAGATGTACCGTCACTCGTCAAAGTTAAGGCTTTCGTAACCCCAACTTTATTTGTTAACTCTGTGACTTGATTATAGTTTTCGATTGCTATAACATCCGCACTTCCTAATAATAAACGCGTACTAGTTGGTAAACTATCAGCTGACGCTGTTAACTGTGACAATTGTGCTGTTAACTGCCAATTAGGTTGGCTTGTCTTTATTCGTAGATATGGATTACGTGTGCCGTTGCCATAGTAATCAGCTGCTTTTTTCAGTCCGTACTGCTTAGTGCTACTGTTAATCTTAATTTTCCCAAAATCAAACGTTGGTGTACTAATGAAACCTTCTTCTACTGGTGTTGGCGTAATCGTTTGATCTTCTCCTTGAATACGTACAAAGTTACTAGCTGTCACTGCAGAAAAGTTTCCACTAGCTGTCATTTCTGCGGTTAAAAGTTGTCTTGGTTCTCCCGTAATTTTCGCTGTGTTCACTGTCACTAAGGCTTCGCCGTTCACAGGAATCTCTATATCTAAGTTAACTCCTGCTTGCCATTGTTCTGCCGTCACTGGAATAATTTTATTTGGTGTATTACCAATGCGAACAGCTAATTGTGTTGGTGGTGAAATACCTGCCGCCCATTTGGTAGTTGGAGCTAGTTTAACGTTGGTCAATGGAACTTCACTGGTATTTTTTAGTTTAACTATCCACATCATAGAAGCTTCATTTGGGATCACTTCTAGTAACCGACTAACCGTCATTTCTGCTGTTGGTTGGACTTCCTCATAGACCGCTGTCATGTCATCTTTATCGTCGTAAGTCACGGCGTAACTTGGTGTTTTAGTCGTTGTCAAGGTGCCTGGTTTGGTTTTACCTTTGTACCAGCCTTTGAACTTATAGGATTTATCTCCTGTTGTATAAGTGTCTGGTAAGGCTTTCGTACTAGCGTAAGTGAAATTATCACTGTCAATCACCGTTTGTTTTCCTTGCGTGAAGCCTGTTGGCGGTGTAATTTTAGCGCCGCTTGGATCCACAAAGTTTTCAGTGACACGACGGTTTTCTAAATAATAGTAGATTGTTCCCTCTGGAGAAGCTAAGTTATAGTTTTTTCCGACTGTCCCTGAATAAATTCCCATAGCATACAACGTGTTATTCGGGTCCCATGTCCAAAAAGCTCGTCTGGTTCTAAAAAAAGTTCCAGCGTTAGTTAATTTGAAGGCTTCTACTCCGTCAGCTTGAGAAACAACCGTATATGGCGCTTCTATATTTTTCCGGATCTCTTTGGTCATAGGATACTTTGTTTTATCTCCCGTATAAGTAGCTAGCGGTGTAATCGACATTGTCTTATATTGTTTAGGAATTGTATGATTAACAGACCTTGCACCGTATGTCTTAAGCTTATCTATCGGGAAATCATATGACTTGCCAGGAATCGATAATTTTTTTAATTTACTCATCACTTCATCAGTTCCTTGGATTTTCCCTAATACTGTTGATTCAGTTTCGTCACTTTCACCTAATTCGGCTTCTACAGAAAAGCCTGCTGTATTCAATAGGTTACCTGCCTCATCAACATAACCAAAGTAAACATCTTTGGCTGGTAAATTATACGTTTTCATCACGACTTCTTCATAGACTACCGTCAAATCATCATCATCATTATAAGTGACTGGATAACTGGGAGCTTTGGTCGTCGTCAAGGTGTCTGGTTTGTTTTTACCTTTGTACCAGCCTTTGAACTGATAGGTTTTCGTGCCGACTTTATAGGTATCTGGCAAATCTCCGCTTTGCTTAAAGGTGTACGAATCACTAGTAATTACTGTTTTTTTCCCTTGGGCGAAACCTGACGGTGCGGTGATTTTAGTACCATTGGTATCTACGAAGTTTTCCGTAACACGACGATTTTCTAGGTAAAGATACATACGTGCATTTTCATCTAGTGTATAGACACTCGGTTCTACTCCTTTACCAGTAATAGTCGCACTTAATAGTGTTGCAAGTCTAACATTTGTAGGCATTGATGACCAGTATATACCGCTCATCGTAAACTTTTGTGGATCTGTTGTCGGGTCAAGACCAATTCGCCATCCAGTTGTATCGATGTCACTTTTGACACCACTTCTTAAACTAAGACGATACGTTTCTGGAATAGAGTAGGCTGTACCTGTATAATTTGGGCCAGGTTGATACGTTACGGTTTTATACATTTTGGGCAACGTAAAGGTTGCATTGCGAACTCCATATTGCAACGGCGTAGGTCTTTCTGTATCGAAAACCCGACCTGGTATAGTGATTTCTTTTACTGCGCTATTATTGTTAGTCGGGACTGGGCCAATTGGCGTCACTTTGCCATCCGCAACCTCAACTAATTCTCCAGTAAAGCCATAACGATCAGCAAATGTCAGCCCCCCTGTTTCATTGATAAATAGGACACGATACATGCGATCAGGCAAAGTCACTGGATTCTGAATCGCCTTATTCATCACCTGAACAGATGACATTCCTTTTCCTTCTTGAATCGCCTCATACACCACCGTCAAATCGTCATTCCCATCATAGGTCACCGCATAGCTTGGCGCTTTGTTGGTGGTCAAAGTACTTGGCTTGGTTTTGCCTTTGTACCAGCCTTTGAATTTGTAGGTTTTGCCGTCTGCTTGATAGGTGTCTGGCAAAGTACCGCTTTGTTTGAAGGTGAAGTCATTGCTGGTCATTGGTGTTTTCTTGTTTTGGGTAAAACCTGTTGGCGGTGTAATGGCTACGCCGTTAGCATCTACGAACTTTTCGGTGACTTGTTTACGGGTGACTACGTAATTAAGTGTTTCTCGGTACGTTGCAGTGCCATCAAATCCGTATAATACTGGTTCTACTGGAGTGCCAATGGGGGCGACACTCAGGATTCTTAAAAATTCATTACCATCCGTGTTTAGAGAGAAAACATTTTCACTGCTTTTAGAAAATATGCTATCTCTTGTGCGTAATACAAAAGGAGTCATATGATTCCCAAACTGCGGTAACTCAGTTGTTTGTTGTGCACTATATCTGGTCATCCTCAGTGTAGAATTGGGCACAGCAACAATACTGTCGACATACTTTAGCGTGTTATCAATCTTTAATTGTTCAACCGCGTATATATTCATCCTATAATTTGCTGGTAAATCTGTAAAAAAATCGTATGGTAAAGGAACCGTTGCATTGACAGCTACTCGATATTGACCACCACCTGCATTAGAAGAAGTAATTGGATAATTAACCGCATATGGTCGCCATAAACTAGTTGCGTCTTCATATCCAAATTTAGTATACGTCCCTGATAACGTTAAGTTTTCATCAGCAAAAGCTTGCCCTGATTCATTAGTGAAAGCCAAGGTTATTCTCGGATAAATCACTTGATTATTCGGCACCCAACGTGGCGAAATACTCTTTTGTCGGTCATTTTCACTACTATTTTCTGCAGGTTGTTCTGTTGTGTTTGTTTTTATCTCTGGTGTTTCCAGTGGCGCTTTTGTCTCTGCTTGTTTCGCTGTTTCCTGTGTTACTTCTTCCTGACTCGTTTCAGTCGTTTTTTGACTGCTTTCCGTACTTTCTTGCCTTGCGCTACTTGCTGGTGTTGCTTCCTTAATACTATTTGCCACTGTCGGGCTACTTTCACTCGTGACTGTTTCCGCAATGGCTGTTACGCCAGAAAAGGCGTTAATCACTAAAGAACTACACAAGCCAATGGTTGCTAAGCGTTGCCAGTTAATTCTCTTCATGTCGTCCCTTCTTTCTATGTACCATTCCCGCCAAGCCGATTAAGGCTAAGCTGGGAATGCTAAAATTTGCTTGCCCCTTGTCCCTTCGTACAGGGCGCAAGGGTCAGTCGTGATAGCTTGTGCTGAACCACCTCTTAGGTGAGTTCCTTGTTGGAAGTAACTTTTGCCATTTTTGATTCATGCTATTCTCCTTTTTATGTATTGATTTATTGTTCATTGGTATATGTACAGCTTTTAATTTTCTCCATTCTATCAAAAAAAGGCGGACTTGAAATTTCAAATTTTGCTACAGCTAAGCTACTTTTCTGATGATTCCTATTATACCAAGGCGGAAGAGCACTTTTTCACTGGAAAAACACTCGAAAATTAAGAGAATCTGCCATTTTGCTACTGATTTTCAGCCAAATTCCTTAATTTCCATAAACAAAAGCTCAAAATGTTAGTATCAAACACTAACATTTTGAGCTTTCCTCATGATAACTTAACTATTTTAAGGACCTGTAACTAGGTTCCACGTAACTGCGGCTTGGTATTGTTGCCCCTTGACCCCTTGGTTGGCTGGCACTTCAAGTTTGACATTGTTGAAGGTGAAGTCCAACTGATAGATATTACTCCCAGTGAATTGTTGATTGGCAATAATCCTAGTGGCCGTGTTGTTGGCATTCAAACTAATGGTACTCGTAGTACCGACCGCATTTTTCAACTCGGTAGGTTGGTTGTAATTTGAGAAACTCGAAACAGGAGCCGCCCCTAATAATAAGCGGGTCGTTGTCGGCAAGCTGTCTGTCGCTGATTTTGGTTGCGACAGTTGCGCTGTTAAGCTCCAATTCGGTTGGGTTTTCTTGATCCGCAGATAGGGATTGCGTGTGCCGTTGCCATAGTAATCAGCGGCTTTTTTCAAGCTGTGCTGTTGCGTGCTTCCCGCTACCCCAACCTGACCAAAATTGAAGGTTGGAACACTGATGAAGCCTTCAGCCGTTGGTGTCACAATTGCTTGATCATTGTCTTTCACACGTACGGTGGCCGAAGCAGAGACACCACTGTAATTCCCACTGGTGGTAATCCCAGCGCGCAAGACTTGCCCCGCTGTCCCTGTCGCTTTCGTAGTGAACTGAACCGTGGCAGATTTTCCTACGGGAATGTCAGTGCCTAAGCTAACACCATTGGTCCACGTAGTCGCTGTGACGGGAACTGTTTTCGCGGTTCCGCCAGCTGGCGTGACAATCATGGCGGTTGGTGCTGCTAAGCCAGTTGTCCAAGCGGTTGATTTCTTGATGGTCGCCGTGGTTAGTGGCGCTTGGCTTGTATTGGTAATTGTGGCACGCCAGGTGACATTGCCGCCGCTAGTCACGGTTTCAGCGGTAGTACGAGTTAAAGCGACACTTGCTTTGGGCACTTCTTCCTTATACATCGCCGTCATGTCGTCATTGCCATCAAAAGTTGTATTGTATGTTGGCGTAGTGCTGGTTGTTAAAGTATTAGGCTTGGTTTTACCTTTGTACCAGCCTTGGAAAATGTAAGTTTTACCGCCTGTTGTATAACTAGCTGGTAAGACTTTTGCGCTCGTATACTTGAAGGTGTTGCTCGTCATGGGAATCTGGTTCCCTTGCGTAAAGCCTGTTGGTGGCGTGATTTTAGTGCCGTTGGTGTCTACGAAATTTTCGGTGACTTTACGATTGGTTAGATAGTAATAGACTGGTTTATCAATTGTAAGATAGGTTGCTACCCCCGATCCCAAATTAGGATTGTGGACAACCTTTCGCAAATAACTGGGTACCTGAATATCTATCGGAGCAGCCGTGGTTGTTCGATTAAAGATAAACGATTGACTCCCGTTATTCTTTAACTCAAAGTTTCTAGAAAGTAGCTTATTCTCACCTTCGACAAATGGCTCTGAATAATTATTACCTTGAATATTAGGAAACGGGTAAGCTATATCAAAAGTACCACTCTTGTTATAAACACTTATTTTTTCATAGTAATTGGGTAGTGTAAAGGTTAAATTAGCCGCACTATGTTGTGTACTTCGATCACTCAGTATTTCAAGTGATTGCGCAGGATAAGCAATTTCCTTCAAATTGTTTTTGGTTGGTGCAACTTGACCTTTTTCAAGACTGACTGTTTTCCAGTAATCAGGTTTATTTGAATCAGCTGAATTGGTTGCTAATCCTTCTCCATGCCAATTGTCATAGGTTAGTTTAATCGTTGAAGCATCTACTCGTTTGCCAGACTCGTCTACGAACCCGAATTGATAGGTCAGCGCTGGAAAATCAAAAACCTTAATCTCCTCATACACCACATTCAAATCATCATTATCATCATAAGTCACCGCATAGCTTGGCGCTTTGGTGGTGGTCAAGGTATTTGGCTTGGTTTTGCCTTTGTACCAGCCTTTGAACTTGTAGGTCTTACCACCTGTTGTGTAAGTGTCTGGCAAGGTGCCACTTTGTTTAAAGGTGTATGGGTCACTGTTAATTACTGTTTGTTTCCCTTGCGTGAAGCCTGTTGGTGGCGTGATTTTAGTGCCGTTGGCGTCCACGAAGTTTTCGGTGACACGGCGGTTGGTTAGATAGTAATAGATTGGACCTTGAATCGTATAGTACATTGCTTTCCCCGTAAGAAAACTCGATACATATCTTAAATAAAATGGAAGCTGAACATTTTCGGGAGCGGCGGCTGTTGTTCTATTGAACACAAACTCCTGTCCTCCATTATTCTTTAATTCAAAATATTGAGGAGTATTATTTATTTCCGCACCTGATGGGTTTAGTATACTTGGATAAGGATATGCGGCATCAAAACCACCTTGTTGATTTTGTATACTGATGGATTTATAAATTCTTGGAAGCTGATATCTTAAGTTTACTGCACTAAATTGAAATGAATCATTACTATTCGTTTCAAGATATTGAACTGGGTATATGATTTCTTTAAGATTATTTTTTGTATTTGCCTTAATCCCTGTTTCTATTTTAGTAGTTGCCCATGCTGATGGGATATTGTTGGGTGGCTCAGTACCAATACCGTACCAATTATCATATGTCAAATCAATCGTGGAGGCATCTACTCGCTTACCTGATTCATCAACAAACCCAAATTGATATGTACGACTAGGAAATTCCAAAACCTTAATCTCCTCATACACCACATTCAAATCATCATTATCATCATAAGTCACCGCATAGCTTGGTGCTTTAGTCGCGGTCAAGGTGTTTGGCTTGGTTTTGCCTTTGTACCAGCCTTTGAACTTATAGGTTTTGCCGTCTGCTTGATAGGTATCTGGCAAGGTGCCACTTTGTTTAAAAGTGTACGCTTCACTATTAATAACCGTTCGCTTTCCTTGTGTGAATCCTGATGGTGGTGTAATTTTTTGTCCGTTACTATTAACAAAATTCTCATAAAGCTTTTTGTAATAAATATAATAATTAATAGTAGCACCAGAATTCCCTTTATTGAACTGTCCTGTTGTTCCTACAAGATTGTCACTAAACATAATATTGGTGCTTACTCCGCTATTAGAACTACGATTCGTTATACGCCATGTCTTACCAGTCGCTTTAGTAAAGTTATATGTTGAAATATCATAGTTACTTCTCGTATAAGTTGTTGATGTGTACGCTCTGGAAGTCATCACACCTGTTCGGCTGTCTGGAAGTGTTGCTTTAGGTGGTGCTAACACAATTTTATCAATTCTATTGGTGGTAGCTGTAGCAAAATTAATCACAATATCGTTACTAAAGAAAAACCACGAACCCCCGTTACTAGTACCTATATTTTTTAGTCCTGTATCAAACCTATAAAGCCCACTACCAGCATTTGTCATAGTTAAAGGATATCTTAACAGCGTCCCTTCTACTCTCGAATTGGTTGATTTAAATAATACTGGGTTTATGGAAAGACTCATTTGTTCCTTACTAGCCACTCCATCCTCATCGTAAAATTTTAAATTCCCTTTCAAACCTAAGTTACCAGAAAATCTATCCACATACGTCATTTCATTTCGTCTATTCACTGCGCCAAATCCATTAAATCGAATCGTGGAATCGATATATTTTTTTTCGTTGTGTGTACCCGAAGTAATTCTTGTCTGAAAATACAATGTTTTGATATACCCAGTATTTCCAGAAGTTCGCCCGTGTAGACGATTGATAAATGCAGTGACCGTCCTAGTCGACTCTGTCCAAACAAAATATTCGCCACCACTATTGGCATTATGAGAGCCTTCTCCTATAACTACATTTTGTTCCTCGGGGCCAACTTTGATAATAACTGACGTTGGTCTAGTCATTCCAGCTGCCAATTTTGATTCAATTCGAATCGGACCAACAATATCTGAATTTGTATCATCTGTTGTAATATTTTCCAGTTTCATTCGATAATCAACTACATCGTTAAGACGAACCGTGGTTCTATTCGTGGTTCCTGTAGCTGCCCAGACAAATGCTCTAGGCATAATTTTCGCTTGAATACCAGATGGTTCCAGCAGATTTTCTTCTTGAGCTATTTCCGTTGTATCTTCTTGTTCCACTGTTTCCTGTGTCACTTCTTCCCGACTCGTTTCAGTCGTTTCTTGACTGCTTTCCGTACTTTCTGGCGTTGCGCTACTTGCTGATGTTGCTTCCTTAGCGCTACTTGCTACTGTCGGACTACTTTCAATCGTGATGGTTTCCGCAACTGCGGTCACGCCAGAAAAAGCGTTAATCACTAAAGAACTACACAAGCCAATGGTTGCTAATCGTTGCCACTTAGTTTGCTTCATGTCGTCCCTTCTTTCTCTGGACCATTCCGACAAGACCAATCAAGACAAGACCAAGAATGCTAAGATTTGCCTGACTCTTGCTCCCTGTACGAGGGAGCTGCGAGCCAGTTGTGGTGGTCTGTGTCGAACCACCACTTCGTTGATCTCCTTGCGGAGGACCAGCTGGTTCCTTGGGATCAGCAGCTGGCGCATCTGTTTTCGGTGGGGCATCTTTAGGAGCGGCTGTTCTCGGATTTTGGTAAAATTCAATCCCCACCGAACTAGAACCACCCTCAGATGCTTCAACATTTATAAAAAAACTAGGGGAAAATAGTAAACACGCAATTATTAAATAACGCTTTTTTTCATTTAAAAACCTCCTTTTAACTCATTCACATTCTTCTATATAAAGAATGCGTAAACAACCTTTTTCATACCTTTATAATAGCAAAGAACTCTTTGTTCAAAACATCATTTTTTTTCATTTGACAACATCTATTCGCGAAAATCCCTTATTAAGCAAAGGTTGCTACTCTTGTTATTTAAGCAAAAAAGGCTATCAAAACGTACTTTTCCATAGAAATCAGCCAGTCATCCCTTAATTTTTTTCAAAAAAACTAAAGAAAAGCTCACAATGTTAGTAATTAAAACTAACATTGTGAGCTTTTCTCATTTTTGACGATTGGATAATTCGATAAAATAACACTAAAACACAAAATAACTGTCTGTTTCTCTTATTGGGCAACAGCTAATTGATACAATGGCAGGAGTTGTTGATAGGTTGCCAACATATAAGCGCGTGCTTTTTCAGGGGTTTGCCACAAGGCACTATCTTTGGGAATGATGCGCCCAATTTCAAACTCACCTTTTTTTACATCTCTAAAACGAGTTAAGGCTTTTTCTAAATCCGTTTCTGGCAGCGGAGTAATTTGAGGAACCGTATGATCCAAGGAAACATACGTATCTTCTGGTAATGCTTGGAATAATTGCTGATTCTCTAAAAAGGCTTGCGCAATCTGCTTTTCATTTTTAGGATTATCAATGAATGACAACCACATAAACACATAGTCGCCCCAAATGCCTAATTGAAAATGCGGCTGCATTTTATACCCGCGCTTATTCGGACTAAGTGCTGACCAAGTATTTTCTGGTGGATACACGGTGCGACGGCGATGTTGCGCAATATGGACAAACAACTCCGTTCCTAGTTCAGGCGCTAGTTGTTCGGCAAAATACGTGTCTAATTCTTGAAAAATAGGTTGAATTTGCGCACGGATAACCGCCATTCGTTCATCTAATCCAGCAACTTCAAAGGCTGCAAATTCTTTTTCTGTAAACATCAACATTTCTCTAATTCCTCTCTTAACTTGTCTTCCGCTTCTATTTTTGTCGATTTTGCCATGTTTCCAGTGTCATCCCACGATAAACATCTGTGACAATTTTCCCTTTACTAATTCGAGCATTGGGTAGTGTTCCTTCGTAGGTAAAACCAATTTTCTCCATGACACGACCAGAAGCTGGATTGTCTTGATCATGTAAAGCAAAGATTCTCATGAGTTTCATTTTTGCAAAACCCAGTTCAACTAACGCCGTCGCGGCTTCAGGCATGTAGCCATTGCCCCAAAAGGCACGGTTCAAGACATAGCCTAATTCTCCAATATTATTGGTTTCATTGACCCGCAAATCAATCGTGCCAATCATTTTGCCCGTTTCTTTCACTTCAATCCCATATTTTCCTAAAGGTTCCCCCATAAAAAATTTAGCAATGTTTTGTCTTGTTTCAGCGATTGTTTGGTTTTTCAAAAACACATAGCGGACCGTTTCCTCATCTGAAGCATATTCGTACATATCCTCTGCATCGGCTAATGTGACGGGCCTTAAAATCAAGCGTTCGGTTTCGATTCGTTGGTTTTCTGCAAAAATCAATGGATAATTCATGAGCAAAACTCCCTACTTTTCTACATACTTTACCGAAAAACAGCGAAACACGCAAGGAAAATCGGCATTTCCCTTGCGTGTTTCTTTAATTAGCGTTTAAGCGAATGATGGCAATGATCGTCTGAACAGCTTTGGCCATTGATTCAACGGTAATGAATTCATATTGCCCATGAAAATTCTCGCCACCTGTAAATAGATTAGGCGTGGGAATGCCCATGAAAGAAATCTTAGAACCATCTGTCCCGCCACGAAATGGTGTGATGATTGGTTCAATGTCACAACTTTCCATTGCTTGGACGGCCAATTCTACAGGAGTCCAATCTTTTTCGATGATTTCCTTCATATTATAGTATTGGTCTTGGAAAGTAATTGTTAGTCTGGGTTTATCCGCCAGCGCATTTAAACGTTGGACTTGTTTTTCCAAAAATTGCTTTCTCGCTTGAAAGTTTTCTTGATCATGATCCCGAATGATATAGACAAGTTCTGCTTTTTCAATACTTCCTGTAAATTTATTGAGTAAATAAAATCCTTCATTTCCACGTGTTTGTTCTGGTACTTCCTTTTGCGGTAGTGATTGATCAAGTTGTTCGCCTAATTTAATGGCATTCACTAACGAACCATAGGCCGTTCCCGGATGGACACTGGTTCCCTCAATTGTAATCACAGCTTGAGCGGCGTTAAACGTTTCATACTCGAAATGTCCCACGCGGCCACTGTCGATTGTATACGCAAAAGCGACTGGGAAGTTCGGCGCATCAAATTGATCGGCCCCGCGTCCAATCTCTTCATCTGGACCGAAGGCAAGCCAAACATCCCCCCGCGCTACTTCTGGATGTGCCAAAAAATACTCAACAGCAGCTAATATCTCGACAATTCCCGCTTTGTCATCTGCTCCTAAAAGTGTGGTTCCGTCTGTAGTAATCAACGTTTCCCCTTGATACTCTTTTAAATTGGGAAATTCAGCAACTGATAAAACGATGCCTTGTTCTTGATTCAAGAGGACATCTTGACCATCATAATTAGTGATGACTTGGGGACGGATGTTTTCTGCTGAAAAATCCGCCGTATCCAGATGTGCAATCAACCCGATGCTCTTCGCTGCAGGTTGGTTACCAGGCAACCGTGCCGTTAAAAAGCCGTTTTGTTCGTTATAATGCACATCGGCCAAACCTAATTCATGAAGTTCTGTTTCAATCATTTTGGCTAAAACCACTTGACCGACCGTCGTCGGTGTGGTTTGACTGTTGGCATCTGAACGGGTGTTAACTTTCACGTAAGTTAAAAATCGTTCGACTAATTTTTCCATTTTTTACTCCTTCTTCCTGAATCATTCTGTTAAATAAGCATTGCGCAAGTGGAAATAATCCCCATACAAGTGATAACTAATGCCTTTCAATTTAGGATTGATTAGATAATTTGAGGCACTTTGATACAGCGGTACTTGGGCAGCATCTTGGTTCAACAAGATGTCTTCCGCTTCTTTGTATTCTGCAAACTGTTTCTCTGGATTATTGGCATTAATCGTTCGTGCATCTTCTACCAGTTGGTCGTATTTGGCATTATGATAATTGCCATAATTGTAACTTGATTCTCCTGCATATAAGTTAAAGTAAGAGTCTAATTCACTACTGCCGGCAATCCATCCTGAAAGAGACAACTCATAATTTTTTTCACGTCGCGATTGGTTCACATTATTACTTGGTTGCGATGAAATGGTAATTTCTAAACCTGGCAGATTTTCTTGCAACTGACTTTGAACATATTCAGCAATTCGTTTTCCTTGATCTGTATCTGCCGCCAGCAATGAAAGTTTCACTTTTTTACCGACATCCGCTTGGGCTTTCGTCCATTCAGCTTGAGCTTTTTTGACGTCATTTTTCAAATATTCGCCACTGTAAGCTCGGAAATCTTCATCTGTTTCTGGATTCGCATAAAGTTTACTTGGAATCAATCCGTTGAGGGGTTTTGACCCATCGTTTAAGACACTTTGTGTTAAGGCTTCTTTATCAATTGCTTGGCCAATCGCTTTTCGTAAATGAACATTCGCTAATGGCGTTCCTTCTTTTTTGTTGAAATCTAAGAAGTAGTTGGCCACATCTGGATGACTGACATAGCCTGGATCATCTTGATATTGTTGAACATATTGTCCGTTAATGCGAACTAAGTCTAGTTCATTCGCTTGATATAAGTTAATCCCAGTATTATCTTCTTTGATTGTGCTAACCGCAACTTCTTCCAGTTTCACTTGATCCGCATCATAGTATTCTGGATTTTTTTTCAATGTCCAAGTATCTGAAGTCGCATCCCAATTGGCTAGCGTAAATGGCCCGCTATAAAGTAAATGTTCACTATCCAAGGCATAATCTTTACCTTGCGCTTCGACAAATTTTTGATTTTGTGGCGCTAACCAAGCAATCGAAACGACTGCTAAGAAGGAAGGTTGGGCCTGTTTTAATTCAACAATGAATTCTTTGTCATTAGGGGCTGAAATCCCTAATTCATCGACTGACTTTTCACCGTTGCGTATTTCAAAACTATTTTTAACACTGTCTAGTAAATAAGCATTCGGTCCAATAGTCGCTGGTGTCACCAGTTTTTTCCAAGAATAAACAAAATCTTGGGCCGTGATTGGCTCGCCATTGCTCCACTTAATCCCCTCCCGCAAGGTAAAGTGATACTTGCGCCCATCGTCACTAATCTTGACATCTTTAGCTAGAGCTGGCACCGTGGCACTATCATCATCAAACCGATACAGGCCTTCAAATAAATGTTGTGCCATTGTAAAGGTATTTTTATCTGTTGTTTGTGTTGTATCCAATGTTGAGATTGGTGCAGGTGAACTAATACTGATTTTTTGTTCAGCTGCTAAATTTCCCGAATCTACTTTCTCTGCCGCTTCTTTGGTTCCGCCACATGCGGCTAAAAGAAACCCTGTTGCAATCAAACCTACTACTTTTTTCCCCAATTTCATGTTGTTGCCCCCTCATATTTTTTAAACAAATAAAAAAAGCATTCGTCCTAAAAAGGACGAATGCTTATGCAATCGCGGTACCACCTTTGTTGATCTCTTCGCTAAAAAAGATCCGCTCGTTTCCAGTACAATCATACTGTAGCGCTATAACAGGCGCACCTGAATTGGTTTAAGCGAACGGCTTCAACCAACCTGTTCAAAGGCCATTTTCCCCTTTAACGTCACTACCTCTTCTCACCAAACGAGGCTCTCTGCAAGCTATTTTAAAAAGTACTTTCCTTCTCATCACATTTTGTTCTTTTATTTGTTTCATCAATCATACTGATTTACGGATAGTTTAGCAAACATTTTCGAGGCCGTCAACCACATTTTTAATTTAAAACTTTTTTGTTTTTCATTAAGAAGGTCGGGACAGAAGTGTTTAGCTCCGAGAAATAAGAAGAAATTTCCGAAAATTGTTCTTTAATTTTTGGAGAATTTCAGCTTATTTCCGAAGGAGTTGCTTTTGTTCCCGCCGTTTATCAGCTTTTAAGCCTAGGACAAAAATCCAAAGTGATTTTTGTCCTAGGCTTTTTTTACTCTAATCCTTTTTTAACATCTTCTATCATCAAATGCATTGATTCTAATCCACCACCGCTTAGATACCAAACATCTGGTTGAAGCATAATGACTTTATCATTTTTACCAGCATCGGTTTTTTGAATCAATTCGTTTGCAGCGACGTTATCTTTTGAATCGTCGCCACCAATTGCTTTGGTGCGATCTACCACAAAGAGAATCCCAGGATTTTTTTCTAAAACATATTCGTAAGAAACACTTTGCCCATGAGTGGAAGCTTCAATCTTATCGTCTGCTGCTTTGAAGCCAAATGTATCATGAATTAAACCGAAACGAGAGCCTTTTCCGTAAGCGGAAAGTTGTCCTTCGTTAACTAACACAACAAGCGCATTATTCGCGCTAGCTTCTGCTTGTTTTTTCACGTCAGCAATTTCTTTTTCTAAGCCAGTTATTTTTTCTTTAGCTACCTCTTCTTTATCAAAAATAGTGCCTAACGTTTCGATATTTTGTTTCGTTGATGCCCAAGGATTTTTGGCATCTACAGCTAAGTAAATGGTTGGCGCAATGGCTTTTAATTGTTCTTGATAATCTTGTTGACGACCAGAAATAATAATTAAGTCTGGTTTTAGTTGATTGATTTTTTCTAAATCTGGTTCTTTAATGCCGCCTGCTGATTCAACTTTTTGGTATTTTTTCAAATACGCAGGGATATTTTTAGTTGGCGCACCTACCACGCGGTCACCGACACCTAGTGCATCCATTGTATCCAAGGAACCATTATCAAAAACAACGACTTTCTGAGGATTTTTGGGAACGGTTAATTGACCATTGGTGTCTTTGACTGTGACTTCCGTTTTAGCTGTTGTTTCTGTTGTTGCAGAATCTGCTGTTTTTTTATTTGTTTGACAAGCACTTAACATTAACAGTCCCATCATTGAAACTGCCATCATTGCTAAAAATTTCTTTTTCATTCTTTTCCTCCAAAAATGTTATTTTTAAATTGCCCGATTTAGTGATAAAGACAAAAGCGTTTTCCTTCAATTTCACAAATCCGGATATTCATTTCATAAAGATCATTTAAAATACTTGTTTGAATAACTTCTTCTGTTGCGCCATGCGCATAGAGCTTTCCGCCTTTCATGGCGACAATTTCATCTGCATAGCTTGCGGCAAAATTAATATCATGTAGAACAATCAGAATCGTTTTTCCTAGTTCATCCACTAAGCGTTTAAGAATCTGCATCATTTGAACCGCATAATTCATGTCGAGGTTATTTAAGGGCTCATCTAATAAAATATAATCGGTATCTTGGGCTAAAATCATGGCAATATACGCCCTTTGTAATTGGCCCCCAGAAAGGGTATCAATGTATTCTTCTGCCATTTCAGTTAAGCCCAATTGTTCCAGTGCTTCTGTTACTTTTTCGTGGTCAGCGCTTTTTAAGCGACCTTTGGAATAAGGAAAACGACCAAAATTGACCAGTTCTCGCACAGTTAATTTAAGTTGTACACCGTTGGCTTGTTTTAAAAGGGCAATTTTTTGTGAAAAAGCTGATTGCTTCCAGGTTTTTACTTCTTGCTTGTCCAGATAAATTTCCCCGGTATCTTTGGGAATTAAGCGACTCATCATGGCTAGCAGCGTGCTTTTCCCAGCGCCATTTGGTCCAATAAAGGCCGTTAATTTGCCTTCAGAAATAGGTAAATCAATGTCTGAAACGACAAATTTATCGCCATATTTTTTTGATACATCACTCATCTGGATCATGTGCGTTGCTTCCTTTCTGCAATAATTTTCCATATAAAATAAACGCCCCCAACAAATTGAATCACCACACTGAGCGGGGTATTCAAATGAAAGACCTGTTCAACCATCAATTGACCGAACACCAGTAAAAAGACTGCTATTAAACTCCCTGCCACAAACAGTTCTCGGTGGCGATAGGTTTTCATGAATTGATAACTCATATTGGCCACGATAAAACCTAAAAATGTAATCGGTCCCACTAATGCTGTTGATAAGCCGACCAGACTACTGATCAAACACAACAACACTAATTGAAACTGATTCACAGCAATCCCCAAATTCTGGGCTTGATGGTTCCCTAAATGTAAAACGTCTAAACGGTAACTTTCCCGCCAAAGTATCCCACAAATCATGAGTACCGCCACACCAACGAAAACGAGATACTGACTATTGACGTTACCAAAACTGGCAAACAACTTTCCTTGGAGTAAGTCGTATTCGTTAGGATCCATAATCACTTGTAAAAACGTACTAATACTACTGAAAAAAGTACCTAAAATCATGCCAATCATCAATAATAAAAATAAATCGGATTGATTTTTGCGTAATAGAAAATACGATAAACTAGTACTTAAAAACACCATTAAAAAGACGTTCATCAAAAACGACCCAAGACTTACTTGGCCTAACGCTTGTGCGCCTCCTAAAAGAAAAAATAACACCGTCTGCACAAAGACATACAAGGAATCCATCCCTAAAATGTTTGGCGTTAGGAAATGATTTTGCGTGACTGTTTGAAAACTAATAGTTGAAAAAGCCGCAGCGATTCCAACAAAAATAAAAGCCAATAACTTTTTGCCTCGTAACGCCAAAGCAAAGGACCAATTGCCATACGTGTTATAAGTTAAATAACAAAGGCTCACAATTACTACGGCAGCTAAAAGCAAAAGTAATGAAAGCCATTTTTTTAAAGGCCGTTTCATTGTTTGCGCCCCCTTAGTAATAATAAAATGAACAAAATGCTCCCTAATGTTCCGACAACCACGCTGACAGGAATTTCATAGGGGGCAATCAATACTCGTGCTAAAATATCACAGATTAACAAGAACAAACTCCCGCAAATCCCAGTTAACCACAAGGTATTTTTCATATGATCGCCATAACGTAAAGACACGAGATTGGGAATCACAACCCCTAAAAACGGAATATTCCCCACCATCAATAAAACGATGGCACTTGCTAAAGCAACCAGCGTCAAACCTAAAAACTGAATTCGCTGGTAATGGACGCCAAGACTATTTGCAAATGCTTCACCCATACCAACGACAGTGAAATGATAAGCAAATAAATAAATAACAAACCACAAAGGAATCATTAAGAATAACCATTCATAATTCCCTTTCATAACTGTGGAAAAATTTCCTTGTAACCAAGCAGACATATTTTGAACCAATTGGTATTGATAGGCAAAAAATGTGGCAATTGAACCTAGAATGTTACCAAACATCACGCCCACCAAAGGGACCATCACTTGATTCTTACTTGGTAATAATCGAATGAGCGCTAAGAATAACAAGGTCCCGCTTAGCGCAAAAATAAAAGCAATTGCCGTTCGATAGAGAAACGGAGCTGTTGGGAAAAATAACATTGCGACTAAAATACCCAACCTTGCACTATCGGTTGTTCCAGCGACACTAGGAGCGACAAATTTATTTTGTGTGAGTTGCTGCATAATCAATCCAGAAATACTCATCGTACTACCAGCAATGATTAAACTCAACGTGCGGGGAACACGGGTGGTAAATAAAACAAATTGTTGCTGCGCATCTAATTGAAACAACTGAGAAAGTGCAATGTCCTTCACCCCTATCACTAATGACAATAAGCTGAAAAGTAATAGTAGAACAAACAAACCAATCTTTTTCATGAGAAAACTCCATTTTTATTTAATTGAGAATGATTCTCATTCTTAGTTACAGTGTATGAGAAAACCATCACAAATGCAACCACTTTTTTTCCTTTCTTAAAAACTTCTTCTCAAGCCGACTGACCAACGACTTATCTAAGATATGCTATAATGGAGGGAAATGTTAGGAAAGGAGTGTTACTGAATGGCGAATGATGACTTACAACAACGTCTGGATAAAGGAATGTACGGTACGCCCCTCGTTAATCCTGAAGAACAACACAAATACATGGGCACATTTCGTGAACGCTGCCGTCTCTCCATGACCGTCGCTGAAATGAAAGATGCACAGAACCAAAAACATTTATTAGAAGAATTAGCGAAGCATCCTGAAGTTACAGTACTTTTAAATGGCGAAATCTCTTCTGACCTGCAAAGTACCTATATTAAATTATTAAATCAGCATGGCGCAACCTTTAAGATTGTTAACAATTTTGTGGAGAACAACCCTGACTCTCTCGGCTTACTGTTAGCTGAAAAACATGCAGTCGATGAACCTGTGATTGACGTTACAGAAAAATATCCTCAAGCAACAGAAACGCCAAAAGAAGAGCCAACAGCTAAAAAAAGCTTTTGGCAAAAACTATTTCACTCATAAAAAGCTCAAGGAAAGTTATGAGCGCTTCCATTTATAATAGAATTATGCTATTATGAAAATGAAAAAGAGAGGTATGCGGGTACATACCTCTCCTTTTATACCAACACCAGTTATAAGAACTGGTGGCTTACTGAGTTAAGTTTTTGTTGTTCTTTAACCGTTCAGCCGTCTAAGCTTATGAACGGTTATTTTTTATCGTTTTTCGTTGCTTCAAGGATACCGAAAATCAGTAGTGCAACAAACGCTGCAAAACTAATCATCAATTCCAATGTCGCTTCGATTGACAAAAAAAATGCTCCTTTCGTTAAAGTGCATCGGATACACATAGGCATCACCTGCCTCTCTAACTCAGAGCCACCGTCATACAACTTTCATTGGTAATAGTTTTAGTATAACCTATTGGGTTCACCAAGAAAACGTTTTTATAAAGAATACCGCCAAAAAATCTATTATGAATTTTTTGGCGGTATTCTTTTTTTATTGAACCACTTCTGGGTATAAAAGTTTTAAAACGTCCATTGTCAAGCGTCTACCCTGTCCAGCGTATGGATACACATGCATGTGCATGGCTGGATTAAAGTTTGCTTCGATAATCCCGTACGTTAAGCTATCACGTGCGCCTTTTACGTCTTTGTCAGGAATGATTAAATCAATGCCACAAATTTTGGCTCCTAAAGCAGCTACGGCCTCAATGGCGATTTGTTTATAACTATCATCAATGACATCGGTCATATCAATCGAATCCCCGCCCGTGCTAACATTAGAATTTTCTCGCAAGTACACGATTTGCTCTTTTTCTGGCACAGAATAGATAGTTAAACCTTGTTCTTTCAACATTAGTTTTTCTAAATCATTTAACTGGATTAACTCTAGTGGTGCACGGTGATTGGTCCCCCGCAATGGATCACTATTTTTAGCGGCCACCAATTCTTCTACAGTGTGTTTGCCATCACCGGTAACATTGGCTGGCACGCGCAACATGATGGCTTTTACATCATTATCTAACACAAAGAACCGATATTCTGTTCCAGGTAAAAATTCTTCAATTAAAACCGCTGTGTCCTCTTTAAAAGCAATCCGTAACGCTTCCGTAAAGTCTTCCAACGAAGCGCCTTCTTTAAAAATGGTAATTCCTAAACCGTAATTCGTTGATTTTGGTTTCACGACAAACGCTTTATTGGCGTAGCGCAAATGTGCTTCTTGTGCCTCAATAAAAGATGAAAATTCTTCACCGCCAGGCACATGGAAACCTGCTGCAGACAAAATTTTCTTTGTCACGGTTTTGTTTTCCATAATCAATGGTACCACGTAGTTATCTTTGCTAGTCATGTTGGCATTTTTGACGTATTCAATGTGCTCGCCATGTTGCAGTTTCAAAAATTGCTCTTGTTCATCTAAAATTTCGATTTCCAGACCTTTTTGAATCGCATCAAATAAGAAAATTTGTGTGGATAATTCCATCTCACGGAAACCAGCTAATTGATAAGGGCGTTCAAAGGCCATACTTTGATATTGGTTTCCAAAAATATTACCCAATTCACTGTTGGAGTTTTCTTGAATAATCGTCCACATTTTGCCAGAAACGGTGTCTTGTGGATTCCGCAGTTGTTGATAATACTTACCGACAACTTCTTTGCCTTTGCGAATGCCTAGAGCATCTAACATATCAATCATTTCTGAAAAAATCCGATCGCCTTCTGCAATTAACTTAATCGTTTCATGAGGATGACCAAGAGCCACTTGTTCATTAAAAATATCCCCAGTTTTCACCCATTCATCCGCTTCTTCTTTTTCATCTGTCCACAATAAATACAACATGAAATAATGTAAGAAATCCACGGTATCTTCCACAATGCCTAAACGTGAAAAAGGATTTAAGTCTAAATTACGCAACTCGATATAGCGAATACCTGTTTTAGGCAGATCAGACATTTGTTTCCCGCCACGTAAGCGCACAGGCGCATAAAATTCTTTTTCTTCAGAAAGTAAACCATTTTCCACCATGCGATGAATATCTTCTAAATAGCGTTCCAATGAGGCATACGATACTTTCACATTGTCATGATTTCTGTAGCCATACGTACTATTCCGAATACTGCGAATGGGTTCTTGCGGTTGGTCGTCATAGACTCTAAAGTAGCCGTCTTCACTAACTGGTGAAGCCCCAAAAAGATACGTAATTAACCAGCGATAACGTAAAAAGTTACGGGCAACTTTCATGTACACTTTCGTTTTAAATTGTTTGCAATCTGTCACTTCGGATTGTTCATCATATAATTGCTGAATCAGGGCTTGGTCATATTCAAAATTAAAATGAATTCCGCTGACCATTTGTTTTCGTTTGCCATACTCTTTTGCCAAATAACGACGATATAACACTGCATCATATTGATCTAATTTAGCAATTTTAATCTCTTCATCTTTTGTTGGTAATTGTGGCGGCATACTTAATGGCCACAACATTTCATCTTCTGGAATCGAACGACGAGCCACATCGTGAATGGCATCTAAAAAACGAAGCATTTCTGTGCCGCTATTTGCTACAGGCGTGATTAGTTCTAATTGTGTTTCACTAAAATCTGTTTGAATATATGGATGATAAGAACGGTTACCAAAAACCGTGGGATGATCAGTTGTCGCTAAAAGCCCTTCTCGTGTACTACGTTGGTTTTCTTTTTCTAAACCAAAACGAGCCATCAATACGTAAGGACGAACATTTTTCTTTTGCATTAATTCTCTATAATTCATCTTGTCGCCTTTCTTTCTACAAACTATCTGTTTCTCTTACTATTATATAGGAAAACGAGTAAATATGCTGTTTTTTTGAACGTTCACTTGGGAATTTTCGAGACACTTTTAGAGAGCGCCTTTTTCCGTTATACTGAAAACAACTAGTTTATAGAAAGTGGGGATTGCTCATGAAAAATCGTGCATTACTTTTAATTGACTTTCAAAAAGGCATCGAAAGTCCGTCGCAGCAATTGTACCGTCTGCCAGCAGTGTTGGAAAAGGTCAATCAGCGTATTGCTGTCTACCGCCAACACCATGCGCCCATTATTTTTGTTCAACATGAAGAAACCGAATTACCTTTTGACTCAGACTCTTGGCAACTTTTTGAAAAGCTGGATGCACAGCCCACAGATTTTTTCATCCGCAAAACGCATGCGAATGCCTTTTACCAAACAAATTTAAATGATTTATTGACGGAACAAGCCGTTCAAACGTTAGAAATTGCTGGTGTCCAAACCGAGTTTTGTGTGGACACTACAATTCGGATGGCTCATGGTTTAGGCTATACGTGTTTGATGACACCGAAAACCACTTCCACCTTGGATAATGGACATTTAACCGCAGCACAAATTATCCAACATCATGAAGCTATTTGGGCTGGCCGCTTTTTGACTTTTTTGCCTTCAATAAATTGAGGGCTTTTCCAAAAAATTGTTTGTTCACTATGTTTTCTTGTCGTATTTCATGTTAGTATAAGGAAAAAGTGTTCAGTTGATTAGTTGAAGATTTAGAGTGTGGGACATAAGTCGATTAGGCTTGTCTCTCATGTTCTGTCTTTTTTTATGTCATCATTCACTAAACTAATAAATAATTGGAGGTATTTTATGAACAAATTTTTTACAGCCCAACGTTTAAAAGACACCGCCTATGTAACAGTCGGTGCATTCATTTTGGCCATTTCAATCAATGCGGTCTTATTGCCAAATAAACTTGTCGCAGGCGGAGCCAATGGCATTAGTATTGTTATTAATTATGTTTTCGGGATTAGTCCCGCCATTGTTCTTTACGCCATCAATATTCCTCTTTTAGTGCTTTGTTTCTTACTTCTTGGGAAAGAGGTCGGTGTCAAAACCATTTATGGCAGCCTTATTTATCCATTTTTTGTAGGAATTACTTCGGGGATGCCTGTTTTAACACATAATATTTTTCTAGCAGCATTATTTGGCGGTATTATTACAGGTGCTGGCCTAGGCTTGGTTTTCCGTGGCAATGCTTCAACTGGTGGGACAGCAATCATTTCACAAATTGTCAATAAATACTTCAAAGTTTCCTTAGGTATTGCTATTTTATTCGTCGATGGTTTAGTCATTTTATCAGCAATGTATGCTTTTAATGCAGATATTGTGCTATTCTCTTTAATTTGTTTATTTACAATTGGTCGTGTCGTTGACATGATTCAAGTTGGTCTGGTTCGCTCGAAGAATGTGATGATTATTTCACCAAAATATGTCGCTATTCAAGAACGCTTATTACGTGAACTAGATAAAGGTGTGACCTTGGTGCCAATCGAAGGCGGTTATCGAAGCGCGAAAGGCATGCTCTTAATGACTGTCATTCGTGAAAAAGATTTTCCCCGCTTAAAAGAAGCCATTCTTGAGATTGATGAAGAAGCTTTTTTGATTTCAATGAGTGCGAGTGAAGTCTACGGAAAAGGATTTAGCTTGAAAAAAGTAGCTGATTCTTATGGTGTTGAAGCTACTAATGCCAATAATTTACAATAGTTTTTTGTAGGAAAAGAGCCGCAAAATCTGTAGAGATTTTGCGGCTCTTTTTACATCTTCATCCAGACAGGTTCTAAGCTATTGCCATCCAAATCTTGCACCTCTAAGCCATACATTTGCTCTTCTGGTATTCCCATATCAACTCGGTAACAGTTGCCTCCGTTAGCTTTGGCGGTTTCGCCAAACTGTTTTACGGCTTCGGCACTCTCTAAACTAAAGGAAATTAATGCCCCACTGGTTGTTTGCGCATCAATAATTTGCTTTTCTTGGATAAATTTTCCATAAAAGTCATGGTTCAACAACATAATCCAAAATTGATCATCCCACATCATCGAACTAGCTTCCTCTGTTGAAAATTCCTCGTTCTTTTTGAATCCAAGTTTTTCATAAAATGCTGTAGAACGTTGGACATCCGCTACTGGGAAGTTAACAAAAACCATTGTGCCCATGTGATTCATCCCTTTCTTTTAATCATCTACGACAGCTAAGTGTGCGTTGCGACAAAATCAACAAGCTTGTTTGATTTATACTAGCATATTCATAAAAGAAATGTTACTAAAACGTTTTCTTAAGGTAATTCTCGATAAGCCAAGTGCTGAATGATTTCACTATGTTGTGGATAATCGTTTAACAATTCCGCTTGAGTAAATAACTCGAAGTCTTCAAACTCAAAGCCTGGTGTAACCACACAACTGACTAACGCAAATCCTGTCGCTACTGTAGAGCCAAAGATTGTGCCGGCAGGAACTGAGAACGAAAGCTGTTGTCCTTGAACTAAGTCTTTCCCTAACTGAACAGCTTGATACGTTCCATCAGGAAAAATACAGTGAACGGTTAATGGCTGACCATCGTGAAAAAACCATAATTCATCCGCTTTTAAACGATGAAAATGTGACGGACTTTCTGTATTTAATAGAAACAAAATCGCTGTATGCAACGCCCGTTCGCCTCGTTTGGTTGGAATCAATTGTTCACTTTTATTGGTTTGTTTAAAATAACCGCCCTCAGGATGCGCTTCTAATCCTAACTTCTCAATCCACATTTGTTCTGTCATCTTCTCCCTCACTCCTTCATTTTTTTCAGAAACAATTTAGAAAGAACTTAGAACATCCGTCCTAATCCTAAAATAAACGGCGGGACAGGAGTAGCTTCTTCATTCTTGAAGCTAAATACTCCTGTCCCACGTTCTTCCCAAACCTGTTATTTTCTACAACTAAACATCTTTTAATAAGCCTTTAAATAAGCCCATTGCGAAATCGTTGGCATTAAATGGTTCTAAATCGTTAATGCCTTCACCTAGACCAACTAATTTCACTGGCAAGTGTAATTCATTCCGAATAGCAATGACAATACCACCTTTGGCTGTTCCGTCTAGTTTGGTTAAAACTAAGCCAGTGACATCGGTTGTTTCTTTGAACTGTTTGGCTTGTGTCATCGCATTTTGCCCAGTAGTTGCGTCCACGACTAAGAGAACTTCGTGAGGCGCATCTGGAATTTCTCGTTGGATGACTCGTTTGATTTTTTCTAATTCTTTCATTAAGTTGACTTTATTTTGTAAACGACCTGCTGTATCCACTAGCAAAACATCGGCCTGTTCTGCTTTGGCACGTTCCACTGCATCGAAAACGACCGCTGCTGGATCGCCGCCAGCATTCCCACGCACAACTTCAACGCCAGCCCGTTCACCCCAAACAACTAATTGATCGATGGCGCCCGCTCGGAACGTATCGGCAGCGGCCATTAAAACTTTCTTTCCTTCCAACTTGTATTGATGGGCTAATTTACCAATGCTGGTTGTTTTACCAACTCCATTAACACCAACAAATAAAATCACGGTTAAGCCATTTGGCTGTAAGTTAATCGCATTATTTTCATTAATTCCTGCTTCTTCATACAAATCAACCATTTTTTCAATGATGGTATTTTGAACTTGAGCTGGTTTTTTCACATTTCGCAGTTTCACTTCTTGTCGCAAGGCTTCTGTAATTTTTAAGGATGTATCAAAGCCTACGTCTGCACCAATTAACGTTTCTTCTAATTCTTCAAAGAAATCTTCATCAACGCTCCGGAAATTAGCAAACAATTCGTTCAACCGTTGACCAAATGTCTTACGTGTTTTTTCCAAACCTTTTTCATATTTTTCTTGGACTTGTTCTTCTTTCGACTCTTCAATTTCTTCTGAAACCTGCGTGTCTGTTGGTTCTGCCAACGGAGTTACGACACTACTTTCTTCCTCAGGCGCTTCCACAACAACTTCTTGTGTTTCCTCTGTCAGGATTTCTTCTGGCTCTTCTTCTAATGCTTCTTCTACGCCAGCTAATTTTTCCATTTCAGCGTTATCTGTTAAATCGGCTGTTTCTGTGACTTCTTCCGCTGTCGTTTCTGGCGTTGTTTGCGCCTCTTCTGCTGCGGTTTCTTTTGATTCAGCAGGCGCTGATTCATCACTAGGTGTTTCGTCTACTGTTTCTTCAATTATCTCTTGTTTTTCTTCTTCCTTTTTTTCAGCGGAAAAAGCTTTTTTTATTTTATCAAAAAATCCCATTCTTATTGGCCTCCTTCCAACGGCGTTAAAATATATTTTTCGACCGCTTTGGCAACGCCATCTTGGTCATTCGTGTCTGTAACGACATCTGCGGCTTCTTTAACTAATGGAATCGCATTTGCCATGGCGACACCTAAGCCAGCGTATTCGATCATCGGTAAATCATTTTCTTCGTCCCCTAGGGTCATGATTTCTTCTGCACGGATTCCTAAATCTTTGGCTAACAAGGAAATACCATAGGCTTTCGTAATCCCTTTTGGCATAAATTCTAATAAGTTATTTCGCGTTTTAATAATTTCAAAGCGCTCATAAAAGGAGGCCGGAATTTCCTTGATGCGTTCATTTAAATACGCTTCATCAATCGCAACAACAACTTTGTTATAAATTCGATTCGGGGTTAACTCTTCTAATTTGTAGGACTCAAAGGTTAATAATTTGTTTAGAGAACTATAAATTGAAGGATAATTTGGGGCAGAAGGCAGTTGCATCACGACCTCATCGGATAAGACATCAAACGGCATGTTGAGTGTGGTTGCTAATTGGTACAGCTCATGAATCGCTTCCAAGGGCATCAATGTTTTTTCAATAATGGCCCCTGTATCATTTTTTTGAACCAATCCGCCGTTAAAAGTAATGCTATAATCGCCTTCCTCTTGTAAACCTAATTCTTCTAAGTAAGGACCAATAGCTGCCAAAGGTCGACCTGTGCAGATAACAACTTTCACGCCTGCTTGTTTCGCAGCCATCAGTGCTTGTTTATTCCGTAAAGAAATCTCTTTTTGGCTATTTAATAATGTTCCATCTAAATCAATAGCAACTAATTTTATCAAACGTTCGCTCCTCCTTGCTTCTGGCTAATTGCTTTTTTCAATTGCGCCACCTTCTTTGACCTCTTCCAAGCGAACTGAAACGATTTTTGAAACCCCAGATTCTTGCATAGTCACGCCATATAAAACATCTGCGGCTTCCATTGTCCCTTTACGATGTGTCACCACGATAAACTGTGTGCCATCTTCAAATTCGCTTAAATAATGACCAAAACGAGCAACGTTGGCTTCATCTAAAGCTGCTTCTACTTCATCTAAAATACAGAACGGAACTGGTCGAACACGAATAATTGAAAAGAGTAATGCAATCGCCGTTAATGCCCGTTCGCCTCCAGACAACAAGCTTAAATGTTGTAATTTTTTCCCTGGTGGTTGCGCCTCAATCTCAATCCCTGTATTCAAGAGATCCTCTGGGTTGGTTAGCGCCAGCTCTGCCCGTCCGCCACCAAACATATTAGGAAATACCACTTTGAACTGGCCACGAATTGCTTCAAAGACTTCTTTAAACCGTTCTTTCACTTCTTGGTCCATTTCATCCATGGTTTCAAATAATTGTTCTTTCGCATTTAATAAATCATCACGTTGACTGACTAGAAATTGATGGCGTTCATCGACTTGTTCAAATTGCTCGATGGCACTTAAGTTAACAGGTCCTAACCGCTCAATTTCTTGTTTTAGGCGTTTCACTGTTTGCTGCGCTTGCGCTAAATCATCGATTGGGAAATACGCTTCATAGGCAGCTTCAAAGGTTAAGCTGTATTCTTCCTGTAAGTAACTTAACGAGCTATCTAATTGCATTTCTGCACGATTTTTTAGGACTTCGATTTGTGTTTTATCTGCTAAATACTGTTGTTGGCGTTTGTTTTCTTCCGCTAATTTTGTATCTAACTCGTCTACTTCTTCTTGCAACGCTTGTCGTTGACTGCGTGCCGTTTGTAAAGACGTTTGCAACGCTGTTTGTTTCTCCGCTAATTGCGCGACTTGTGCCGCTAAGCCTTCTTCGGTTAACTGGTGATCGCTAGAATGGCTACTTAATTGTTGTAGCTGTTGACGGATGGCCGTTTCTCGAATCAACAATTCGTCCAATTGTTCTTGTTTGTCTTGCTTTTGACGAGCAAAATGGGCACATTGTTCCGCCGCTACTGCTTGTTCTGCTTGAACTGTCGTCAAGCGTTCTTGCGCTTGGGCTTTAAAGGTTTCCATTTGGCTAGCTTCTTGTTCCACTTGTTTCATTTCAGCATCTAAACGTTCTTTCGTTGCCGTTAAGCTTGCTTGTTGCTCTGTCAATGTAGCTTTTTTCGTTTGATATTCAGTTAAGAATTGATGCAATTCCCGTGATTCATATTCAAACAAGCGTTTTTCTTTTGTTAAACGAGTAATCGTTTCTGTTTGATTGGCTAATTTATTGTCAATTTCTTGTTGTTTTAAGCGATTTTGTTCACCAGCAGAGCGCAACATTTCTGCACGTTCCGTGGCTGTTTTCACTTCTTGCGAGAGCGCTTGGACTTCTTGTTCTACACTTCTTAGTTGTGTTTCTAATTGAGTCATTTGTTCAGTAATTGTTTGAAGTTCTTGCGCTTGTGAAAATAGGCTTCCTTGGTTGCCACGTTTATTGGCTCCCCCAGTCATCGAACCGCCAGGATTCATCACATCGCCTTCCAATGAGACAACGCGATATTGGTAATTGACTAATTTTGCTAACTGGTTGGCACTCGTTAAATCTGCCGCTAAAATCGTGACGCCTAAGAGATTTTGAATAACGGTTTGTACTTGTTCTGGATAACGAACTAATTCACTGGCAATCCCCACGAAGCCCGGTGCACCAGCCAAACGATTCTGAACCATCGCCGATACAGAGCGTGGCTTAATGGTGGTCAATGGTAAAAAGGTTGCTCGGCCACTGTGTTGTTGTTTTAAGAAGGTGATGCCTGCTCGACCATCTTTCTCATTTTCCACAACAATATGTTGCGCCGCACCACCTAGGGCCGTTTCAATCGCCAACGTATATTCTTTAGGCACTTCAATTAACTCAGCCACTGCGCCAACAATCCCAGTTAATTGGTTTTTGTGACGCAATACAGCTTTCACGCCTTGATAGAAGCCAGCGTAATTTTCTTGAATTTCTTGCAAACTTTTTTGGCGTGCCTTCGCTTGTTGCACTTGATTCATCGCTTGGTACATATCATTTTGACGCTGTGCTAACCGTTCACGTTTGGCTTCAAGCGTTGCTTTCAACGCGGTGTATTCTTCCAGTTGTTCTTGTAAGCCTTGTTTTGCGACTTTTTGCTCTTTTTCTAGCGTCTCTTTCATTGCGAGAGCTTCAACCATCTGTTCTTCTAGCGCTTCGTGTTTTGCTAGCGATTGTTGATTTTTAGCTGTTTCTTGTTGATATTGTCGTTCTAAATATTTTAAGTCATTGGCTGTATTGGCTTGTTCTTGCATAACTTCCACATACTGACTGCGCAATTCTTCCATTAATTCTTTAGAAGACTTACTATATTTTTCCACATCTTTCGTTGCCAAAGCCAATGCTTCTTTTAACGTCTGACGTTGTGCCGTTTTTTCTGCGATTGCTGTTTCCAGCGTCTGCAATTCTTCTCGATAACGAACAATTTTTTCGGCCGTTTCTGCCAATGTCTCTTCGTATTCGCTTGCCGTTTGGGAGGTGTGTTTAGAACGTTCAATTAAAACATTTTTTTGTCCTTCTGCTTGTTTCAACGCTTCTGTCACTTGTAATAATTGTTGTTGTTCCGTTTCAATTTGTTCATCTAAACGATTGCGCTTGCTTCGTAAACGTACCAATTTGCCTTCTAGGTCGTGGACTTGTTTACTTGCGCCAGCTAACTTTTCTTCAATGGCTGTTAATTCTTGCGTTTTCGTTTCCCAAATAGCTTTTGCTTCTTGAATTTCGGTCACAGTTAAATTGACATCAATTTCGGTAAGTTCTTCTTTCAAAGCTAAATACTTTTTAGCCGCATCTGCTTGGGCGGCTAGAGGAACTAATTGGTCTTCCAACTCGTAAATGATATCTTGGACACGGCTTAAGTTGTCCTCGGTTTCGAAAAGCTTTTGTTCAGCCTTTTTCTTTCGTTGTTTGTATTTTAAAACGCCCGCTGCTTCTTCAAAAATCCCTCGACGGTCTTCAGGTTTACTATTAAAAATCGCTTCAACTTTCCCTTGCGAAATAATTGAAAAAGATTCTTTGCCTAACCCTGAATCCATAAATAAATCTTGAATATCTTTTAAACGGCACGCTTGTTTATTAATAAAAAAGTCACTTTCGCCCGTTCGTTTTAAACGACGGGTGACACTAATCTCACTATAATCCAATGCTAAATAATGGTCGCTGTTGTCTAACGTCACGGTAACTTCCGCAATATTTAGCGGCTTACGACCTTCCGAACCGGCAAAGATAATGTCGTTCATTTTGCCACCGCGAAGGTTTTTCGCAGATTGTTCACCTAATACCCAACGAACGGCTTCCGTGATATTACTTTTCCCACTTCCATTCGGACCAACCACTGCTGTCACATCATCTTCAAATTCAATAATGGTTTTATCTGCAAATGATTTAAATCCTGTAATTTCAATTCGTTTTAAATACACGAATATTGCTCCTTCCAGCCTTACTGAGGAATACTTTTCAGTGCCCGCTCAGCGGCATCCTGTTCAGCTAACTTCTTCGATTTTCCTTGGCCTAACCCAATGAGTTCACCATTCATGTAAACTTCAGTGAAAAAGGTGCGGTCATGAGCAGGGCCTTCTTCTTTAATTAAGCGATATTCAATTGAAACATCGCCTTTGCGTTGTAAAACTTCTTGTAATTGTGTTTTGTGATCCATCTCATGTGAAAAAGCACCGGCATCAATTTTCGGAAAAATAACGTCTTCAATAAATTTCTTGGCTGCGCCAACTTTTTGGTCTAAGTAGAGGGCACCTAAAAAGGCTTCAAATAAGTCACATAATAATGATGCACGTGTTCGTCCGCCCGATGCTTCTTCTCCTTTACCTAATAAAATGTAGTTGTCGAAGTGACATTCTTTCGCAAATTTGGCTAAACTATCTTCCCGAACGATGGCTGCGCGCATCTTCGTTAATTTTCCTTCTGGAAGTTCTGGGAATTTTAAATACAAATATTGTGAAACAATTAATTCTAAAACTGCATCTCCTAAAAATTCAAGACGTTCATTATCGGATAATTTTAAATAGCGATGCTCATTCACATAGGATGAATGAGTAAAAGCTTGCTCTAATAGATTGACATCATGGAAAACAATGCCGTAACGTTCTTTTAACTCTGTTGTTAACTGATTGTCCATTCTCCACATTCCTTTACATTTATTTACACCTTGTTTCATTATACTTTTTTTTTCACTTTTTTTAAATGGTTCTATTCAGAAAAAGCCTGTTATTCACTGTGTTCTCATTATTTTTTAGAAAAAAATAAATAAATAGAGCTATGACTGAGATAAAAGCGTTTGTTTACGTAAGAGATAGAAAGAGCGTGGGACAAAAATCACTTTGGATTTTTGCGCCACGCTCAAAAACTGATAAACGGCGGGAACAGAAGCAACTCCTTCTTATTTCTCGGAGTTAAACACTTCTGTCCCGACCTCGTTCTATCTCTATTAAATCAGCGGAACGTTGTTTAACGTTTTTCCGCAGTGACACCCACCGTTGCCCATGGATTATCTTTCGTATCAACTGCCCACGTAAAGTCAACTACACGGTCGTTGACAGGCAAGACTTCATTTCTGTAAAGCGTTGGGATTACAAACGCTTCATCAATGGCATACTCTTGCCAATCGTAGAAGGCTTTTTTACGTTTTTCTTCATCAAATGATGCTTTTGAATCAATCGCATCAAGTAATTTAGTATTTTCTTCTGACTCAAAACGTGTATAGTTAAAGGCTGAGTTTGGACCATATAAGCCGGTTGGTGAAGGATCTGAACCTGTGCCCCACGCGCCTTGATAGATATCTACTTCTGGGTCATCATTTTTCAATTTATCATAGAATGCTTGGAAATCAATTAAGCGTCCTGTTGTATACGTTACGTTTAAGCCAATTTCTTTCCATTGTTGGACATAGTAATCAGCAAGTGGTTGTGCAGTTTCGCCGCCTGACATTGAAGCAAACTTGATTTCTAGTGGTTTGCCTTCTTTGTCTTCGCGAATGCCATCGCCGTCTACGTCTTTATAACCAGCATCGTCTAATAATTTTTTCGCTTTGTCTAAATCAAGCGTATAGCCTTTCGCTTCGCTATCATGCAAGCTCTTGAAGACTGGTGGGATTAACGTTGTTGCCCCTGTTCGTAAGCCGTTGTAGAATTTTTGGCCGACTGCATCATTGTCAATTGCATAGCCCATGGCTTGACGTAAGCTTTTATCTGCCATTTTAGCTTTTGGATTGTATTTCACTGTATTGGTTTCTTTGTCAAACGTACCCATTTTAAAGCCAATATACGTGTAGGCTTGTTCGGGACGTCCTAAGATTTGATACCCTTCAGTATCTTTGTATGTTGGATACGTATCTGTTGGCATTGATAATGCAATATCGTATTGTTTCGCTTTCATCGCTTCTACAATGCTCGCAGAAGGAACAGATTTGAACACTAATTTATCTAATTTAGGTTTGCCACCGTAGTAATGCTCATTTGGTAGGTATTCAACAGATTCACCTGTCACAATATTACTCATGTAGTATGGTCCAATAGTTACAGGGTTTTTACGAACTGCATCGCTTGATTCCATGTCTTTAACAGCAATTCCTTCAAAGGCATGTTTTGGTAAAACTGAACCCCAAACACCGCCACCTAATTGTTGCATTCCTGGGTGAACTTCTTTATAAGTGATTTTAACTTCTTTATCATTGACTTTTTCTATGCCAGAAATGGTTGGTGATTTACCAGCATGGTAGTCTTCCATGCCAACAATATTCGTAAAGTTATCATCATAACGAATCCCTGTATAATCTTTATGACCAATGACTTCATAAGAGAAAATCACGTCATCGGCTGTCACATCTTTACCGTCAGACCATTTCAAATTGTCACGTAATTTAATGGTTGCTGTATTGGCATCTTCATCTAATTTCAGATCCGCAGGACCCCCATCGACAATCTTAAAGTCTGCATCATTGTTAAATAATGGCTGTACCGTTGGAAGCATGTATTGTGCATCATAGTTGTCTTGATAAAATTCTTGCTGGAAAAGTCCTTGGAATTGTGTATCCATAACTACAGCGACATCTAATGTCCCGCCATCAATTGCTTTTTTATCATTTTTAACAGCGATTGGCATTTTTGAAATGTCTTCTGTTTCCGTTGCTTTATTGCCCCCGCCTTTATTGCCGCCACCACATGCAGCTAACCCGAATACTAACACAGAAGCTAACGTGATTGCACCTAAAATCCGTTTCTTGTTCATCTCTTTTCCTCCCTCATTTTTTGGCTAATTAGCCTAATCGTTGTCGTGCATCTGCTGAGCGCTTAAATGCTTGTCCAACATAGTTTATACTTAACATCAAGACTAAAATTAGAATTGATGCAGGTAACCAAACCCATTGTTTATTGACTAATACATCCCCACTGCTGGCGTAGCCAATTAAGGTTCCTAAACTTGGGACACTTTGTGGTAACCCGAAGCCTAAGAAAGTTAACGTTGTTTCGATCCCAATATTGGCCGCGAAATTAATCGTTAAGTTCGTAATAATTAATGAACTTAAATTCGGCATAATTTCTCGAAACATAATTTTAAAATCGCTTGTTCCCATTGTCTTAGAGGCACTAACGTAATCTCGGCGCCCTTCAGATAACGTTTTACTGCGGAACAACCGCGCTTTTCCAACCCAATAAAACGCACACATAATCCAAATAAAGGACCAGATACTATATTTAGGAATCACGGAAACGAACACAATAATAATTAACATAATTGGCAAAATCATAATAAAATCCACGATACGCATCAAAATATTATCAATCATGCCTCCATAATAACCGGAAATAATCCCTAAACCGACCCCGATAATAGACGTAATAATCGTAATGGCAAAACCGATTAAAATCGAGTTCCTAGCCCCGATAATCAATTGTCCTAAAACATCACGACCACCTTCATCGGCACCTAAAATGAACTTGGTGCCATTCATTGTAACGGTACCTGGTTCCGCATATTTATCTAAAATACTTACATGCATAACGGCACTTTGGTCTAACACTAACGAACCGATAAAAACGGCTAATAAGATAATGACCAAAAGGATTAAAGAAAACATCGCCATTTTTTCTTTGACGAATTCTCGCGCAATCATCCGAAAGCCCATTGGTGGAATACTTTCTTGTAAGACTTCTTCTCTTTTTTCTTCTGTCAATTCCATTTTTATCACCCTTTCTTCGTGTTTTTTCTACTGAATTCGAATTCTTGGATCAACAATACTCATTACAATATCAGAAATTAAGGTTCCGATAAGGGTTGCCAATCCCAAAATCAACACGAGAGCGGTAATAACGGAATAGTCACGTTGAATGATACTATCAATAAATAATTTTCCAATTCCTGGGAAAGCAAAAATCTTTTCAATAACGACTGATCCGGCAATCAAAGCAGTAATTTCATAACCTAATTGAGAGGCAATTGGTAATGCTGCATTTCTAAAAATGTGTCGATTAAAAATTTTATTCGTTGGCACTCCTTTTGAACGAGCAGTACGAACAAAGTCCATGTTTTTAACATCAATCACTTCACTGCGCAAATATTGAATAGTGACCGCTGTCCCTAGCAACGCTTGAGTGACCCCTGGTAAAATTAAATGCTTCAGTTTATCTAAATAATACGGCCACGTTCCCTCAGCCAAACCAACAGTCACGGTTCCACTCGTTGGGAACCAGTCTAAGCGATACCCAAAAATAAAGAGCATAATCAAGGCAAAGATGAATAATGGCACAGCAAAACTGAAGAAGTTGTAGATAACCACCATTTTGTCAAACCATGAATTTTGGTAACGGCCAGCAATTAAACCGAAAGGAATGGCGATTAAATACGTGATTATAACTGACACAGCGGCCAATGCAATCGTATTCCCCACCCGACCAGCAATGAGTGTGGACACAGGTAATTTAAAGATAAAACTATGCCCAAAATCTCCATGTAAGGCATTGCCAATCCAACGGAAATATTGTTCGTACCAAGGATCATTTAATCCGGCAGCTTCGCGCATGGCTTCAATCACTTTCGGGTCTTGGTTCGGATTAATCAATCCTGTAAACGGATCACCTGGCATCATTTTAGCCAACAGGAAAATCAAGACACTTAAAATAATCACTTGCGGAATCATCAATAACAAACGGCGTAAAATTGTTTTCCACATTATTCAGCACCTCCATTTTTTAACGCTACTTGGTGGGTTGGACTAATCGCATGTAAGTTATAAACCCGCCCATTTTCATCATAATAGTCTTTATGATTTTCCCGATACTCTTGCTCAACTCTTCTTCGTTCTTCTTTGTGAGCTTCTCGGTTCGCTACGTCAATTTTAGGAATTGCTGAAAGTAAGCGTTTGGTATAAATGTGTTGTGGATTAGTGTAAATATCTTGGCGTGTACCGATTTCTACAAAACGGCCTTTGTACATAATGGCAATGTTGTCACACATATGTTTAACTACGCCCAAATCATGGGAAATAAATAAGTAACTTAACCCATATTCCTGTTGAATGTTCTTCATAAAATTCAATACCTGTGCTTGCACAGATAAGTCCAGTGCTGAAACAGGTTCATCTGCAATAATTAATTTGGGGCTGGTAGCCACCGCTCGGGCGACGCCTAAACGTTGGCGTTGCCCACCAGAAAATTCATGAGGATATTTGTACAACGCATCTTCTGGCATCCCCACAATGTCCAACAAACTTTTGACTTTTTTCTTTTCTTCTTGGTCACTTAACCGTTCAAAATTTCGAATTGGTTCGGCGATAATATCTAGTACTCGTTTTTTAGGGTTTAAACTTGACATCGAATCTTGGAAAATCATTTGGACATCTTTGTTGTATCCAATCGCTTTTCGACTTCGCGGCTTGGTTACATCTTGTCCTTGATAAATAATTTCACCATTTGTAATTTTTTCTAAACCAATAATTGCTTTTCCTGTCGTTGATTTTCCAGAACCCGACTCACCAACTAACCCATATGTTTTACCTTGTTCAATCATGAAATCCACACCATCAACCGCCAAAACATGATCAGTGATTCGATTGAAGAAGCCGCTGCGAATTGGATAATGAACTTTTAAATCTTTAATTTGAATAATTTCTGTCATTACGCTTCCCCTTCCCCGTCTCTAAAATGAAAATGTTTATAACATGTACAACGAACAAAATGATTCGGTGCAACTTCATGTAATGTTGGATTTTCTTCATGTTCCGATGCATCAATCCAAGGAATTCGTGGGGCAAACCGACAACCTTTTCTAGGTAATTTGGTTAACGAAGGAACAATCCCTTCAATCACATGAAGTTCTTCTTCATCTGAATTCTCTTGGGGAATGGACTGAAGTAAGGAACGTGTATATGGATGTTTCGGATGACTAAACAATTCTTCAGCAGTGGCTACTTCTACAAACTGACCCGCATACATAACCGCTACACGATCAGCCATTTCCGCAACTACACCTAAGTCATGGGTAATTAAAATAATGCCGCTCCCTGTTTCTTCTTGTAAATCTTTTAACAAATCGAGAATTTGTGCCTGAATGGTAACGTCTAAGGCCGTTGTGGGTTCATCTGCAATTAAAATCGGTGGTTTACACGCGATTGCAATGGCAATAATCACCCGTTGGCGCATGCCGCCAGACAATTCATGAGGATACTGTTTCCCGACACGCTCTGGGTTGGGAATCCCCACTTGATCTAACAGTTCAATGGCCCGTGCTTGTTTTTGTTGTGCGGTCATTTTGGTATGATACGTTAGACTTTCTTTAATTTGGTCTTCAATTCGCATGAGCGGATTCAGTGCAGACAACGGATCTTGGAAAATCATCCCAATATCGTTTCCTCTGACTTTGTTGTACAATGTTTCATTAAACGTAGTTAAGTTTAAATTGTTGTATAAAATTTCCCCAGTAATTTTGGTATGATTGGGATCATGTAAGCCCATAATCGTTGTTGCTAAGGTACTTTTTCCACAACCAGATTCTCCGACGATTGCCAGAATCTCATTTTTCTTCAATTCAAATGAAACATCATCGACGGCATTATAATAATCATCTTTGATTCTAAATGCTGTTTCTAATCCTGAAACCTCTAGTAATTGTTCATTTCCTTGCATCCATACGCACCCCTTACGTCCTTTCAAAAACATTATATAAATTAACTAATATTTAATGATAGCACTTTCTAATTTTTATCAATGTTAATTTACAGCTCATTGTTTTTTCATAATTTTATAGAATTATTCCATAAAAAGCAAGATAAAATAACTTTTTTCGCAGTTATTTTTTTACATGTATGATTTTTTTTACAAAAATATGTGTAAAAATAGCCTTATTGCTTAATAAAATAACCATTATGTACGCAAAAAAAGTCGATCAACACGAATGTCAATCGACTTTGTCTTATTATTTTTTATGAATTACTCACAATATAATCTACAGCGGCACCAACTGTTTCAATTTTTTCTGCATCTTCATCTGAAATCTCTGTTCCAAATTCATCTTCAAGTTCTAAAACAAACTCCATTACGCTAATTGAGTCAGCGTTCAAATCATCTTTAATGTTTAATTGATCTGTTACTTGATCCGCTTCAATATCAAAGTGGTTTGAGATAATCTTCGCTACTTTTTGAAGTACTTCTTCACGAGTCAACTGTATTCACCTCCACTGCTTTTGAAAAAAGGTTCTTTCTTTTACTAAAACGCTAAGATACATTGTACTCACAATTTGGGTATTTGTCCATCTTTTTTTCATTTGAGTAACAAACTGATGTCAAGACAATTGCAAATTACTCTGCTTTGCCTTCATAATATTCCACTAGTTGTGGGACAACTTGGGTTTCTAACATTGTATGAATTTGACGAATGGTGTAGCGGACGGCATCAGGACCCGTGGCCCCATGCGTTTTAATGACTGGCGCTTTTAAGCCAAATAAAACCGCTCCCCCATGTTTTGAGTAGTCCATTTCGTCTTTCATGCCACGCAACGCATTCTTTAATAATAAGGCGCCCATTTTTCCTTTGACACCTTCAGAAAGAATCGCTGTTTTCAGCAAGCTCATCATGTTCATAGCTGTGCCTTCGATGGATTTTAAAACGGCATTTCCTGTGAAGCCATCTGTCACCACCACGTCAGCTACGCCATTTAATAATTCTCGTGCTTCAACGTTTCCGACAAAATTAATCGTTTCATCTGCTGCTAACAATTCGAAGGCTTTTTTCGTTAATTCACTGCCCTTTGTTTCCTCAGTTCCGTTATTTAATAGACCGACACGAGGATTCTGAACGTTCCGAACTTTTTCAGCATAGAATGAACCTAAAACGGCATACTGAACCAAATGTTCTGGTTTATTGTCTGCATTGGCTCCTAAATCTAACATGTCAAACCCTTTGTCTGGTTCTCCCATGACAGGTAAAGTTGACATCAAACCGGGACGTTCCACATTTTTGATGCGGCCGACAATGAACAGACCCGCTGCTAATAGCGCTCCGGTGTTGCCTGCAGAAAAAATCGCATCGGCTTCCCCATTTTTAACTGCTTGCGCTGCTAAAACCATGGAAGCAGTTTTCTTACGACGGATTGCTTTAACTGGCTCATCGTCACTAGCAATTTTTTCATCGGTATGAATAATCGTAATGTTTTTTTCATCGGTGATGTATTTTTTTATTTCGGCTTCTTTTCCATATAATTGAAATTCAATGTCTGGGAAGTCTTGTTTGGCTAGCATAACCCCTTCAACAATTGCTTGTGGGGCGTTATCTCCACCCATTGCATCTACAGCAATTTTCATGAGTGATTCCCTCCTACTTTTTTGTTTCCTAACAAGTATAACATATTTTTTTCAAAGAAATACGCATTGGCTTTTACTTTCTGGCTTCAAAAATTACCTCTTCTAATCGAAAAATTGGGCTGCCTCATCTTGGGGTTTCACTCGATTGGCTAAGCCTTGATAAGCAGGATATTGCCACCACTCTTTCACTTTCCATAGGGCACTTGCTTCTTGGCGCGCAACTTCTAAAATGTTAAAGTCCGTCACGATATCTCCTACCGCAAATTGGGGCACCCCTGATTGCCGTGCACCGAACACTTCCCCAGGTCCGCGAAGTTCCAAATCACGCTCACTCAAGACAAAACCATTGGTGGTTTCTGTCATGATTTTCATACGCTCAACGCCCATTTCATTTTTCGGATTGGCCACTAAAATACAATAAGATGCACTGGAGCCACGCCCAACACGTCCCCGTAACTGATGTAATTGTGCTAACCCAAACCGGTCCGCATCCATAATTAACATCACCGTGGCATTTGGTACATTCACGCCAACTTCAATAACGGTGGTAGAAACCAATAATTGTAGCTGATTGTCTTTGAACTCCTGCATAATGTCATCTTTTTCTTGGTTTTTCATTTTACCGTGTAGTAATCCCACTTGATATCTTGGGGAATAAAAGCTTTGCATATGTTCAAAAATTTCTGTTGCGTTTTTCACATCTAAGGCTTCTGATTCTTCAATCAATGGACAAATAATATAGGCTTGATGTCCTCGAGCCAGCTCTTTTTCCATCCATTCTAAAACAGTATCTAACTGCGGCGGCCGAATCCAACGTGTTTCGATTGGAATCCGTCCAGCTGGCATTTCATCAATGATTGATACATCCATTTCGCCATAGGCTGTAATGGCCAGCGTTCGAGGAATCGGAGTGGCCGTCATGAATAAAACATCTGGTTTTAAGCCTTTTTCTCTTAATATTTTTCTCTGGTTCACACCAAAACGATGTTGCTCATCGGTGATTACCAAACCTAATTGATGGAAACTGACATCTTGTTGTATCAAAGCATGGGTCCCTACCACAATGTCAATCTCGCCATTGGCCAGTTCTTCGAGAATTAGACGACGTTCTTTCGTTTTGGTGGAACCTGTTAATAAGGCCGTCCGAACTTCTAATGGATCAAACAACTGCTGTAAGCTTTCCATGTGCTGTTGCGCTAAAATTTCAGTCGGAACCATCAACGCTCCTTGAAAGCCAGCGGTCATGGTGGCGTATAGCGCAATCGCAGCCACTACCGTTTTCCCACTCCCCACGTCACCTTGAAGCAATCGTTGCATATGCTTCGGACTTCGCAAGTCTCGACAAATTTCATTGGTCACTTTTTTTTGGGCGCCTGTCAATTCAAAAGGCAGTCCTTGGGTGAACGTTTTTAAGCGATCCACGTCATATTGAATAGCTAAACCATTTTTTTCCGCTTTTTCTTGTTTCTTCAGTCCTTGCATTTTAAGTTGGAAAAGGAAAAACTCTTCAAAGACTACTCGCCGTTTAGCTTGATGGCTTTCTTCTGGATTACTGGGAAAATGCATCGCCCACATTGCTTCTTTTCTAGGCATCAAGCGGTACTTTTCTAATAAATCATTCGGTAAAATCTCTTCAACCAGTGAACCATACTCTTCAAAAGCAGTGCGGATTAACTGAACCAACGTGCTTTGGCGGACTTTTTTATTCACATGATAAATGGGGGCGAAATCTTCATTGTCTCCTTTAGAAGCTAAGATTTTCATGCCATTTAATGATTTTCTCTTGGCATCCCATTTGCCATAAACAGCAATTTCTTCGGAAAGAACTACTTTGTCTTTTAAAAAAGGTTGATTGAAGAAGGAAACATTAATGACCGCATGTTCTTGCATCATTCGAAACGTTAACCGGCTCTTCTTATAACCGTACCGACTAACGACTGCTTCCGAAACCACTAGCCCTTTTAGCGTAACTTTTTCCTGATCCTGAATCTCACTTAAATCCTTTTCTTGGATATCATCGTAGCGGAAGGGATAATACGTCAATAAGTCTTCAATTGTAGCAATCCCCAGTTCTTGTAAATTTTCAGCACGTTTTGGGCCAACACCGGGCAATACGCTGACTAAATCTGTGATGTCCATAAAATCCCCTCCTCATTAATATACGCAAAAAAATGGATCATTCATTAAATAGGCTGGTTCATTAGCCCTAACTAATGAACCAGCCTATTCGTTTTTATTTTTTCATCACGAAAACCTATTCTGCTGAGAATAAGTATGGATACACAGGTTGTCCACCTTCATGAAGTTCTGTTTCTAGTTCATCGTTTTCAGAAACTAAAATAGCGATTAGCTTTTCAGCTTCTTCAACCGAGCCATCTTCGCCGACAATAATTGTCACGATTTCAGTGTCTTCATCAATCATGCGGTTCAACGTGTCTAATGATGCATTAAAACGATCTGCTTCAGAAACGACGATTTTACCATCAATCATTCCTAAGAAGTCATCTTTTTTAATTTCAACGTCATCAATGGTTGTGTCACGAACAGCTGTGGTTACTTGACCACTCACAACGCTGTCTAACATTTCCGTCATACTTGCTTTGTTTTCTTCTAATGATTGTTGATCATTGAAAGCTAACATTGCTGTCATTCCTTGAGAAATGGTTTTAGATGGAACAACCGCTACTGGTACATCGGCAACTTCTGCTGCTTGATCAGCCGCCATAAAGATGTTTTTGTTGTTTGGTAAAATAATGACTTGCTCTGCATTCACTTCTTTGACTGCTTTTAAAATATCTTCCGTACTTGGGTTCATTGTTTGGCCACCACTAATAATGTAGCTTGCACCTAAACTTCGGAATAATTCTTGAACGCCTTCACCGGCTGCAATAGCAATCACAGCAAACGGTACGCGAACTTTTTCAGTCAACGCTTCTTGCTGAGCATCGCGTTCAACTAACGTTTCATGTTGTAAACGCATATTGTCTACTTTTATTTTTACTAACGAACCAAATTTTTGGCCGTAGTTCATTACTTCACCTGGATGCTCAGTGTGCACGTGAACTTTGATAATTTCGTCATCGTTAACGACTAATAGAGAATCGCCTAGTTCATTTAAGTAGTTTCTGAATGTTTCATAATCAAAAGCGCTGTCCACGGTTGGGCCTTCGCCGATACGAACCATAATTTCTGTACAATAGCCAAATTTAATGTCTTCTGTCGCAACGTGACCACTAACACCACGATGATGTTCAGCATTAACCATTTCGTCCATTTCGGCAGGACTTGGTTCATACGTTTCAGTTGGTAAAAATTCACCACTAAGCGCTTCTAAAAATCCTTCATAGATAAATAGTAGTCCTTGACCCCCACTATCTACAACGCCGACTTCTTTTAGGACAGGTAATAAATCAGGTGTTTTCGCTAAGGCACGTTTAGCGCCTGCTACAACAGCTGTCATAACTTCGATACAGTCATCTGTTTCTTTCGCTTTACGTTCACCAGAACGCGCCGCTTCACGAGAAACAGTTAAGATTGTTCCTTCAACGGGTTTCATCACTGCTTTATACGCTGTTTCTACACCATGTGTAAATGCAGCGGCCAAGTCTTTGGCATTTAATGTTGTAACCTCAGGAATTTGTTTTGAGAAGCCGCGGAATAATTGAGATAAAATAACCCCAGAGTTTCCACGAGCACCCATTAATAACCCTTTGGATAACGCACCTGCTAATTCTCCTACTTTTTCAGAGCGAGAATCGGCCACAGCCTTTGCACCACTGGTCATTGATAAGTTCATATTTGTTCCTGTATCACCATCGGGTACAGGGAAAACGTTTAATGAGTTGACATATTCTGCATTTGTGTGCAGACGAGTCGCACCTGCCTGGACCATTTCCTGGAACTGACCTGCGCTGATTTCTGTTACATTCACCTAAAAAATCCTCCTTCAGATTTACCGCTAACGGCAACACACGACTTCCTTGTGCAATTGCATCGTTGACAGTACACTACCTCTAATCCGGTAATACACGAACTCCTTGAACAAAAACGTTAACTGAATTCGCAGTGACACCTAATAATGTTTCAAGATTATATTTTACTTTTTCTTGGACGTTACGAGAAACTTCAGAAATTTTTGTACCATAACTAACAATCGTGTAGACATCCACTGCGATTCCGTTGTCTTCTTGACGAACAACGACACCACGTGAGTAATTCTCACGACGTAAAATATCGTTTAAGTTATCTTTAATTTGATTTTTGCTTGCCATTCCGACAATTCCGTAAATATCTGTCGCAGCTCCGCCAACTACTGTAGCGATCACATCATTGGTAATCTCAATGGTACCTGCGGGTGTTTGAATTTTTACAGCCATTGATGAAAGCCTCCTTATAAGAGCACATTCGCCCTATTTTCTTCCATAACATTTTATCATATCCAGCCTTTAATTAAAAGGAAGTTCGTCAGATATTATAGACCCTTCCTCATAATTACCAACATTTGTACAATTTACAACGTTTGTCGTGCATTGTCAATGCAGAAAAAGACAAGATTCGACTTGGTTCATTGAATCTTGTCTGCTGATTTTAGAGGTTTTTCATGGCTCTCACTGAGACTAAACATCTTTCTCCATTACTCATTTCGACAATCCGTTCGCTTTTTATAACTTTACTTATATGCTTGCGGTTGATTAAATATGATTTGTGACAACGATAAAAGTCATTAGACTGTTCTTCAATCTCCTTTAAGGAACCATAAAATTCAATTTCTCCGTTTTCAAGATGTAAAACAATTTTATGCGATACGGAAGAAGATTCAAAAAAAATGATTGTTGTCATATCTACAGACCGAATGGTATCGCCGTCCTTAAATTTAAATAATTTTTTTGTATCTCCACGTTCACTAGTTATACGTTCATGAGCCAATTGAATATTTTCACAGATTTTCTGCTGTAGATGTTCTTTGTTGTCTTTAATGATATAGTCCAGCGCTTCCACTTTATACGTAAACGTCAGATAGGACAGTTCCCCATGTGTTGTGACAAAAACGATTTTACCTAAATTATCGTAGTCTCTGATTTTAGCTGCTAAGGTTAATCCTGACATTTCATGTTGTAAATCAACATCTAGAAAATATAACCCAATTATTCTAGACTGACTTTTGACAAATTCAAGTACTTCTAACGGATTTCCTGTTGAAAAAACCAGTTCCATATCAAGACTTTCCATCATTATGTAATTTTTAACATAGGTTTCCAACATTTGTCGTTGTCGCCAATCATCTTCGCAAATAATAATAGAAATCACCTTATTCGCACCTCCTATTGTTTTCAATCGTCAATTTTTGAGTAAACCATCCATCACTGATGGAGGTAGCTAGTTGAACATTATTTAGGGATTGAAGCAATTCTTGAACATTACTCAATCCCATTCCTCTATCAGTGCCTTTTAATGAAAAACCGCGTTGCTTAAGTAGATGGAATTTTGGTAAATTTTTCCTACATGAATTTTGGATAATAATATGTACAGCAGAGGCATCTTTATATACAGCGATTACAAGCTTACCCTCACCTAAAAATTCGATTTCTTCTATAGAGTTATCTAAAAAAATACCTAGTATTCTAACCAAAGAAATTGAATCAATGGCTAATTCTTCAATTGGTTCAGTCACTTCTAACTGTACATCCATTCCTTTTTCTTGCGTTGAAATCAACTTAGACACAAGGAGACTTTTAACTTCTCTTACTCGAATGTTTCCAATCGCTTCTAACTTGAACCTATTTTGGTCAATGCATTTTGATGCTTTCTTTATTTTACTGAAATAATAGTCATTAAGACTCTCGTAATCTCCACTCACAATAAAATCTTCTAATGAATTTAGGATATTTTTATAATCATGCCGAAACTTCCGAATCTCCTTGAATTGTTTCTCCATTGCCTCCATATATCTCTGATTTTCTAAATATTCTGTTTCCTTCTGTTGAATATCATATTTATTTTTGAGCGAACTAAGATACACAATAAAAGAAATTAATGAAACGACTAAATAGAGCGTGAGAAAGATTGAATTTACTACAATTATTTCCTTGTTATTCCCCAAATATTTTCCTAAAACCAGGCTGGTATAGTAGATAATCATTGTGCCGATTCCTATCAAATTAAAAAGCAGAAGACATTCATTGATAATAGAAAACTTTTTTTCTAGTTTTTTTATCCCCTTTATCATTAATATCGTCAGAATTACTGATAGTGCTAGCCGAAATGTACTATGTAAAAACATGGTTAAATTACTTGAAAAAATTAGTTCTGTGCCAAATATTTTTTCCTTTATAAAGGATACAAACTGACCACTTACAGCTGAAATAATGACGATATAAGAATTTATACCTAAAACTTTAATAAGGCTTTTAGAGATAAAAAAATAACCTAAAATTATTATACTCAAATAAATCCAAGCAAATCCATACATTCCTATAGCAGAAATTATTTTGCCATTCAAAATTGCGATAACCATCAATCCGAAAATACTATGTAAAGTAATTTTTTTATTAAGCTTTACTACTTTTGACTTTAGATAATTAAAGAACACTTGAACCACTGCCGTGATATTACTTAGAATAAAAACAAACCTCACCAAATTAAAACCTCCTTATATTTCAGTTAATAAAAAAAGTATATACTCTAATAAAAGACAATTCAAGCTTTCTTTACAAGTGAAACTGAGAAAAAGTAGTTTTCAGCGCCCGACTATTACGCTATAAACAAAAATTGTACACTCGCTATACTGAGTGTACAATTTCAATTACTTTTTTATTTATCAAAATAAATGTTTTATACATGAGAGTTGCGACAAGATTTTTTATACTCATCTAACATAATATTTCCCAGATTTAAACGCTTTTTTGAAAACATTTATAAGTTTATCTCCACTATAAATAAATACGCCCCCTTGATAAACACTTTTGCCTAGAAACGCTAAAATCATAGTAAAGACCAGATTAATTCCCATCGCTACTGCAAAAGCATTTAACGATGCATCCCCCAGCATATAACGTGCGTACATGACTATCGGTGATAGATACGGTATATAAGATGAAATTATAGTCGCTTGGTTACTTCCTAATCCAGTTGCAAGAATCATTACCATAAACATCGCAATAAATAAAGGAATAATCAAAATATACATCAACTGTTGAACTTCCTGAACAGAGGAAACAACAGAACCTAAAATAGCAGCCGTAACAGAATATAGCAAATAACCTAAAACGAAACATATGACAGCTAAGATGATTGCTTGACTATTTTTGCCTTCACTCAAAAAGTCAAATACTCCTGTACTATCTCCAAAAATTCCATAAGATGCATACGCAGCCCCAAAAATTGCTGCTGCTTGCGTTACCCCAACTAGCCCAATGCCAACAATTTTACCAATTAAATGCTGAACTGGTGTAATTGTTGTGAGTAAAATTTCCATAACTCTTGAACTCTTTTCCACCGCAATGTCTTGAGCAACCATTGTAGAAAAGAGCATAACTGCAATGTAGAGAATAAAGCCAACAATATAAACTAGTATTAATGTTTGAACCGAATTATCTTGATTTCCAGCTAAAGATTCTAAGGATAAACGTGTGCTTTCATTCAAAAACTGTTGTTGCGCCGCATCAATATTTAATTGATTTAATTTAATCGATTGATTTACAGTGGTTACAAGACTTTGTAATTGTTCAGACACATTATATTGGAGAGCTCCTTCGTAATAAATTTTTCCTTCGTATAGACCAGCGCTACTCTTTTCAATTTTCAAAATGGTTTTACTCGCTCTATCTTTCAGCTCTTTCTCAGCATCTGATAACTTTTGACCGCCGTCAACAAAGTTCAGATTGGTACCTTTACCAACTTCTTTCAGCATAGTAACAGTTTCTTGATTATTTGAAACAACAAGGATGGTTTCTTTACTTGGTTCCTCTTTTTTTAGAATCCCTTCATAATTCATTCCCAAAAATGTCCCTACCATCAAAACCAACAGTATAATAACAAACACTTTTGACACGACTTTTTGTTTGTATGTTTCTAAAGCAATCGTCACTATATTTTTCACTTTACTCACCCACTCTTTCTAGAAAAATATCATTTAACGAAATTGGCTCAATTCTGAATTGCTGAATATTTTCTGATTGAAAAATAAATTTTTGAATTTTCTTCGCAGTACATTCATCTTTTACATAAAAAGAAATAACATCATTTTCTTCTTTATACGATTCTATTTCAAAATCTTGTTTTAATATTTCTCTGTCAAAATCAGCCTGAACAATCACTTTTCTTTTATCCGTTTCATCTTTGATTTCTTTTAAATTTCCTTCTAAAAGAACCTCACCCTTTTTCATCATACAAATGTTTTCACAGATTTCTTCTACGTTTGCCATTTGATGAGAGCTGAAAATTATCGTAGCACTATTTTCCTTCAAAAAAAGAATTGCTTCTTTTAGTTGATTCGCATTAATCGGGTCTAGCCCAGAGAATGGTTCATCCAAAATGACAAGCTTTGGTCCATGAATGATCGACGCAATAAATTGAATCTTTTGTTGATTCCCTTTTGACAATTCACTAATTTTTCGATCTACATTCTTTTGTATCTTAAAAAAATCCAGCCAAAAGAGGATACTTTTTTCAATTTCTTTCTTTTTCATTTTACGGAGCTTCCCAAAGAAAGTTAATTGTTGTCTCACCGTTCTTTTCGGATATAGGCCACGCTCTTCTGGAAGATAACCGACCTCTTTAGCATCAAAGCGATCAACTTTACGTCCCTGCCATGTTATTTCCCCTTCATCAGGAGAGTAGATGCCTAAAATATGGCGGAAAATAGTAGTTTTACCTGCACCGTTTGCGCCTAAGAAGCCATAAATTTCGCCTTCTGGAATAGTCAAATTGATTCCTTTAATAATTTCCTGCTCATTCATTTTCTTTTTCAACTTTTTAATTTCTAAGCTCATATTTTCCTCCTTTTTCATTTATCTAAGTACTTTAATTATATTAATCAAACACGGACCACTACATTTTTTTCTTGAACTCTTAAATTTTCATCTTTATCGTCTTACGTTTGTGCATGGATTTCTTAAGTATTTAAAATCAGACAATGAAAAACTATCACCTGACAAGCTACTTTTGTTGTTAGTCACTAAAAATCTTCTTGCAAATCAGTGCCTAATATGATAAATTAAGTTAGTATGAGCTGAATATTATCGCTCCAAGATCAAGGCAAAGGAGGAAACTTAAAATGGCAAAAGTATGTTACTTCACTGGTCGTAAGACTTCAAGTGGTAATAACCGTTCACATGCGATGAACTCAACAAAACGCACTGTGAAACCTAACTTACAAAAAGTTCGCGTATTAATCGATGGTAAACCTAAAAAAGTTTGGGTGTCAACTCGTGCTTTGAAATCTGGTAAAATCGAACGTGTTTAATAAACTTAAATAAGCAAAGCTGGACGTTCGTTGTTCGGCTTTTTTTATTGCATAAAAAAAGAGGTTGGACCTTCATCGCATTGATGAAGGTCCAACCTCTTTTTACTTGTCTTTACTTTGAATAACCGCAATCATCCCTGCATCGAAGGAAAAAGCAGCGGCTTCTTCGATAAATTCATTACTTGCATACGATGTTGGGTAAGGAACATCTTGATTGGTTAATAAATATTTACTGCGTCGTAGCGTCAAGTTTTCTACAGGCGTCAAACAGCAGTAGGCCAGATATTCTTTATCTGGCTCTTTTGGTACGATATACGAACCAGGGGCGTAATACTGGATGCTATTTTGACGATCGCATAGACGGATTTGACGAAGTACGCCTTGAAATCGTGGTTCAAAGGGTAACCAAAGATTGGCTAACAGGTGGTCAATTCTGCCCCCTGTCGCACCGATAATCGTCATCTCTGCTTGTGGAAATCGTTGTAAAGCTTCTTGAAGCGCTAATTGTGTATCTGTATCATCTTTTTCAGCAGGTGCTTGGATGAGTGTTTCGGCAGTTTCTTGGACAAAATGGTATTCTTCTCGTGATAATGAATCAAAATCGCCCACCGCTAATTGTAACGGTAAATCGGCCTCTAATAAATGGAGACAGCCGCGATCAATACCTACGAAATAATCATACGTAGCTGGTTCAATGGTTGGCCAATCACTTGGATTGCCCCCAGCTACCAGTAAGACACGACTCATTTGTCTAGCACTGCTCTCAGTGCATCGATTCGTTCTTGAGGATTTTCAGCATTATAAATGTAGGAGCCTGCAACAAACACTTCCGCACCAGCTTCTTTGCAACGTGCGGCAGTTTCAGGAACAATCCCGCCATCGACTTCAATTTCATAGGTGTATCCTTTTGTTTCTTTCCATTCTTTTAATTGAGCAATTTTTTCTAGTGAGTTTTCAATAAATGATTGTCCGCCAAAGCCTGGATTGACAGTCATTACCAAGACTTGATCTGCCAAATCTAATACATTTTCGATCATCGAAAGTGGTGTCCCAGGATTGATGGTTACGCCAGCTTTCACACCCGCATTTTTAATCATTTGTAAGGCACGATGAATATGGGGTGTTGCTTCTTGATGGACGGTAATAATATCCGCACCGGCTTCCGCAAAGGCATTGATATAGTTTTCAGGTTGTACAATCATCAAATGAACATCCAATGGTAGTTTTGTCACTGGACGAATCGCTGAAACGATATTCGGTCCTAAGGTAATGTTGGGCACAAATTGACCGTCCATAACATCAACATGAATATAATCTGCTCCTAATTCTTCTACTAAACGGATATCTCTTTCTAAATTGGCAAAATCGGCACTTAAAATGGATGGTGCTAGTTTCATTTGGCTCGCTCCCTTTATATTTGCTATGATTTTTTCTTATAAACAGGTCGTCGATTCTCGATTTCCATTAAAAACTGTAAATAATTTTCGTAACGACTCGTCGCAATGGTTCCCGCTTCCACTTGACGTTTCACTTCACAACCAGGTTCTTTGTGGTGCATACATTCACGAAACTTACAGTGAGAGGCCGCGGCAACAAATTCAGGAAATTGCTTTGGTAATTCCACTGCTTCCATCTCCAAGAAATCGATGGCACTAAATCCTGGTGTATCAGCGACCAAACCGTCGTATAACGGAATCAATTCCACGTGACGGGTCGTATGTTTGCCCCGTCCTAAAGATTGGGAAATTTCCGCAGTTGCTAGTTGTAATTCTGGTGAAATTTGATTCAACAATGTTGATTTTCCAGCGCCTGATTGTCCCATAAAAACAGTCAACCGTTCTGGGAAAAAGCGTTCTAATTCTTTGGTGGCTTCTACGTCTTCCGAAGCGATCACCGCATAACCTAACGCTTCATAAATCTGTTTAATTTCAGTGACTTGTTGACGTTGCGGCTCATCTAATAGATCAACTTTCGTTAAATAAATAACTGGTTCTATATCCTTATACTCTAAGCTGACTAAGAAACGATCCAACAAATTAAACGAAAAATTTGGCGAAACCATACTCATGACAACCACACCTAGATCCACATTTGCAACAGGCGGGCGCACTAATTCATTTCGTCTTGGTAAAATTTCCAACACATAACCATCTGTTAAATTATCGCTTTCAAAAAGTACTTCATCTCCCACGAGTGGCGTAATTTTTCGATTACGAAAATTCCCTCGCGCTCTTGTTTGATATGTTTCTCCATCTGCGTATACATAATAAAAACCGCTTAACGCTTTTCTGATTTGACCTTTCAGATAAACCACTCCTAACTACTTTCGAATATACAGGATAGTGGCAGAGAAATCAAGGGAGCCTCTCGATTCTATTAATTAAAAAGAGCCTAGGACATAAGTCGAAATGACTTACCTTCCTAGACTTAAATCTTAAGATAAACGGCGGGACAGGAGCAGCTTCTTCTTATTGCTGAGAAACACTATTTGAAAAGCAAATAGATGTTAAACAGTACCTACTGGGTTCTTGAAGCTAAACACTCCTGTCCCAACCTCTTGTCTTAATTACTCGTACTACTTTCACTAGTGGTGCTTTTTGAATCATTTGCTTTTGAATAATAAACCGTAACAGAGTCGCCTTTTTTAACTTTGCTGCCAGCGGATGGGCTAGTTCGTTCAACGACTTGGCCATCGCCAGAGCCAGATAATCCTTGTTCATTGATTTTAAGGCCAGCGTTATTGATGCTGTCTTCTGCAGCTTTTGGCGAATAACCTGAAATATCAGGAACAGTTACTGAGTCACTGCCTTTGCTGACATGTAAAGTAATCGTGTCATTTTTCGGATCAACAGCGGTACCAGAAGCTGGTTCTTGACTAATCACGGTATCTTTTTCAACTTTGTCGCTTTCTTCGTCCACTCGTTTAATTTGAGATTCTGGGATACCTAAAGCAATTAAGCGACTTACCGCATTATCGTAAGAAATTCCGCTATAATCAGAAAGTGTCACTTTGTCGCTACCTTTACTTACATATAACGTCACTTGGCCATTTTTAGGTGTCACGGTGCCACCTGGTGCGGGGTCTTGCGTAATGACTAAACCTGGTTCTACCGTATCGCTTGCTTGGTCGACACGCGTAATTTGAGATTCAGAAATACCTAATTGTGCCAGTGCATTTACTGCATTTGTGTAAGAATAACCGGCGTAACTAGGCAAAGTAACCGCTTCTGGTCCTTCACTGACCGTTAAAGTGACGTTGTCTTTTTTCGGATCAACTTTTTTACCTGCAGCTGGTTTTTGTTTAATAATGTTATCTGTAGACACAGAATCACTGTATTCTTTTTTCGTTGTAATTTGGTCTTCTGAAAACCCTAGTTTTTTCAAGGCTTCGACAGCAGATTCATACGATTCGTTTGTATAATCGGCCATCTCAATTTTTTCTGTTCCAGAGCTGATGTACAAAGTAACAGATCGGCCTTTTTTCACAGATGATTTTGCTTCGGGGTCTGTTTTGACCACCTTGCCTTCTTCAATCTTATCATCGGGAATTTTTTTGGTTTCACTATCGACTTTCAGCCCGGCACTTTGTAGCGCTTGTGAAGCGTCCGCTTTCGTTTCATTTGTAACATCAGGAACTTCAACGTCTTTACCACCCGACATTGCAAAGGCTAAGCCACCTATTGCTAAAGCAATTAATGCCGCAATTGCTAAGCCAATCCACAATTTTTTACGGTTTTTCTTCGGTGGTTGTTCAGCTAAAATGTCATCTGCGATATCTTCTGGGACTTCGACAGGCGTTGTCTCTTCCGGTTCAGCGATGTCTTCGGGAATCGGAGTTAATACTTTCGTTTCTCCTAATAAAGCCGTTGGTTCCCACGCAGGTTCGTTTAAACGACTGGCTGACAAGGACGTGTATAAGTCTTCTGCCATCTCATTCGCTGTTTTGTAGCGATCGCTTGGGTCTTTTGCGGTTGCGTGACGAACCACATTTTCCAATGATTGAGGAATCCCTGGATCAAACATTTTAACAGAGGGAATTTCTTCTTGAAAATGTTTTAAGGCAATCGTTACGGCTGATTCACCATCAAAAGGTACATTCCCTGTTAGCATTTCATAGAGAATAATTCCCACAGCGTAAATATCTGATTGGTTGGTCGCCATGCTTCCGCGCGCTTGTTCTGGCGATAAGTAATGCACCGAACCTAACATTGTGTTCGTTTGCGTAATTGACGTTTCTGACAAGGCAATCGCAATCCCAAAGTCAGTAATTTTGACTGTGCCGTGTTCGTCAATCAGAATGTTTTGCGGTTTTAAATCCCGGTGAATAATTCTATGTTCATGTGCCATTGCGACAGCAGATAAAATTTGTTGCGTAATGTCCACAACTGTGGAATAAGGAATTGGGAAATGCGTTTGGATGTAACGTTTTAAGTCCATTCCTTTCACATATTCCATGACTAAATATTGTAGTCCATCTTCTTCGCCTACATCGTACACACTGACGATATTCGGGTGAACCAGCTCAGTTGCGGCTAGTGCTTCACGCTGAAAACGTCGGATGGCGGCTTGATCGTTTTGGAAGTCAAAGCGCAAGACTTTTACTGCAACGTCTCGGTCTAAAATTAAATCGTGTGCTAAATAGACGTTGGCCATGCCGCCGCTTCCGATGCTGCCAATAATGTGATATCGACCATTCAGCTTCTTGCCGATTTCTATCATTGGTTTTCCTCCTTCCGTTCGTCAAAGTGTATCACTAACACGGTAATGTTATCTAAACCACCCGCTTCATTTGCTTGAGCAACGAGTTGGCTTAATTTGGATTCTAAGGGATCTGACGTCTCTAAAATTTCTAAAATTTTTGTCTCAGAAACCATATTGGTTAAGCCGTCCGAACATAACAGTAAATAGTCATTAGGCAGCCATTCATGATTGGTTACATCGACTTCGACAGTACCAGGCATTCCCAAAGAACGTGTTAAGACATTTTTTCGTGGATGATTTGCAGCCATCTCACGAGTAATCTCCCCTGATTTTACTAGTTCATTCACTAAAGAATGATCTTCTGTTAATTGTAACATGTGTTGGTCACGAACTAAATAAGCACGACTGTCCCCAACATTTGCTAAGACAAATGAATCCGGTAAAAGGATGGCACCAACCACGGTTGTCCCCATTCCTAAATACTCTGGTTTCGATTGTCCGCGTTCATAAATTTTTTCATTTTCCTTTTGAATTGCTTGAATTAACCACTGTGCAGATTTTTCAGCTGAGTCGACAGACGCATTGGACCAACTCTCACCTAAATTATTGACTGCCATTTGGCTAGCGACATCACCTGCTTGGTGGCCACCCATGCCATCTGCTAAAACAGCAAAGGTTATGTGTTGTTGGTTCTCAAAAACGTTGGCATAATCTTGGTTCGTATTTCTTTTGCGACCGACATCTGATTGAACGTTGATTTCCAAATTATTTCACCTCATTTGAACTAACTTTCCGCATACAGCAAATAAAGAAGCCATCTGTCATGTATTGATGGGGATACAGAACAAGTTCTTGCTCTTTTACTACTGCTTGGACGTTTTCATTTGCAACAATTTCAATTTTTTCAAATTCAGGGTGTTTGGCTAAAAAGGCTGCCACCACTTCCTGATTTTCTTCTGGCGTAATAGTACAAGTGCTATAGACCATTATACCCCATTGTTTTAGTGTTGGGGCAACACTTTCTAAGATTTCTAACTGAATTTTAGGTAAATTTTGAAAATCATTGGCCGTTTTATGGTATTTAATGTCTGGTTTACGGCGCATTAGCCCTAAGCCTGAACATGGTGCATCAACTAAAATCCGATCAAAGGTTTCTGCGGGAAATTCTTCGGCCACTTGTCGCGCATCAAGCTTTTCTGCTTGGACGACATCCGCCACATGGAGGCGTTGCGCATTTTCATTAATTAGCTTAATTTTGTGCGCATGAATATCTAAAGAGGTCACACGACCACCTGCTTCAGCCTCTAAAAAAGTTGCGATATGAGTCGTTTTGCCACCAGGAGCCGCACAAGCATCCAAGACACGATGATGCGGTTCAATTTGCATCGCTGGAGCCACGAGCATAGAGCTTTCATCTTGAATGGTTAAACAACCGTTAATAAACAGTTCACTGCCAGCTAAGTAGCCTTTTTCAGCGACAACACCATAAGGGGAAAGTTGACTTTCCTTCGCGGCAATCCCTGTTTCTTGTAATTCTTCCAGCGCTTCTTCTCGTGAAATAAACCGTGTGTTTACTCGACCACTCGCATGGCTTTTTTCAAATAATGACAAACCTAACTGCCGTGTTTCTTCTTCGCCTAATTGGGCAAGTAATTTTTCTGTTAACCAACGTGGCATGCTAATTTCCGTGGCTAAACGATCAACTGGATCGCTAATTGCGGCCAAACTAGGTGCTCCATTTCGTTGGAACGCCCGCAGCACGCCATTCACGAATTTACCAATCCCAGGATTGCCACGACGTTTGCCAATTTCAACCGCTTCATTAATGACTGCATGATCGGGCACTTTATCTAAATAAAGTAATTGATATAACGATAAAATCAATAAATTTTTCACCCAATTATCGACTTTTTGCGGTTTCTTAACAAATGGTGTTAAGTAGTATTCCAACAATAATTTGCGACTAATTGTGCCGTAGACAAGTTCTGTAAACAAGCGGCCATCTTTCTCGCTTAGTTCTGATTTTGTCATCATTTCATTAAGTAAAAGATTGGAGTACGCCCCACCTTTATCCACACGTTCGATGGTTTCTAAAGCAACGTATCGAACAGAACGTTTTAATTTCTTGGGGATTTTTTCAGCCATTTTTGTTAGTCCACCTTATCTTTTTCTGCGACATTTTGACCAACGCCATTTAAAAATTCTTGAATCGTTAATTGACCTTTACCTGCTGGTTGCAGGCGATCAATTTGAAGAACTGTCCCTTCGCCACAAGCAATCCATAGCGCTTTTTTACTACGTTGGATAATCGTTCCTGGGGCGCTGGTTGTTGTTTCAGTCAGTGGTGTCACTGCCCAAATTTTCCAGTTGGTCCCTTGATAGGTTGTGAACGCTGTTGGCCAAGGACGCATACCACGCACTTGGTTATCAATTGCCTCAGCAGTTTTTTGCCAGTCAATTCGTTCTTGTTCCCGGGTAATATTGGGTGAAAAAGTAGCCTCTTCTTCCACTTGTGGAATAGGCGTGATTTCGCCAGCAATTAGCTTAGGTAACGTCTCTAATAAAAGTTCTTTTCCTAGAATGCTTAATTTTTCAAACATGGTGCCTACATCATCTTGTTTCGTAATCGGAATTGCACGTTGCGCTAAAATCGCGCCAGCATCCATTTTTTTCACCATTTCCATAATCGTGACGCCTGTTTCTTTTTCTCCTTCAATAATCGAGTAATGTACAGGTGCGCCGCCACGATATTTCGGTAAAAGTGAGGCATGGACATTAATCGCACCTAGTTTGGGCGCTTTTAAGATTTGCTCTGGTAAAAATTGTCCAAAGGCTGCTGTCACAATTAAATCTGGTGCTAAGTCAATCACTTTTTCCATTTCAGGAGAACCTGAAATTTTCTCTGGTTGTAAGACTAATAAGTTATGTTTTAAAGCTGCTTCTTTGACAGGCGTTGGGGTAATCACTTTTTTTCGGCCAACTGGTCGATCTGGTTGCGTGACAACCGCTTGAACGTCATAGCCTGCCTCGATTAAACTTTCTAAAATCGGAACAGAAAAGGCTGGTGTGCCCATAAATACAATTTTAGTCATCAAAATGTTCCTCCATATACGCTTCTAAATCTTCTGGTGCAATTTTCTCAATCATTTTGTCGATAAATAACTCGCCATTCAAATGATCAATTTCGTGTTGAAAAGCTCGAGCTAAATAGCCGTAAGCCGTAACTTCCATTTCTTCACCTTCACGGTCAAAATAACGGACAGTCACTTCATCTGCTCGTTCAACGGTTCCATATGTTTCTGGAATACTTAAACAGCCTTCCACATCAATACTGGTTCCCTTTTTTTCAATAATCACTGGATTAATTAGTTCAAAACGACCAGATTCTTCATCAATTTCAATTACTGCCATTTGCAAATTTTTGCCAATTTGCGGGGCTGCTAAGCCAATCCCATCATGGGCCAGCATTGTTTCATACATATCCTCTAGTAACTGCACAATTTCATCGGTAATAATCGTCACAGGTTGAGCCTTCATTTTTAAGTGTTCGTTCGGGTGAATCACAACTGGATAGCGCATAAGTGCTCCTTTCAAAGCTGTATTTTTTAAATAAAATTCATGGGTTCTGCATCAATGGAAAGCTTTAAACCACGAGCCGTTGCTCGTTGTGTATCGGTTAAAATTTCTTTCAATAATGGTTGAAGCATTGGTTCTTGTTTATACTTGATAATCACTTGATAAAAGTATCGATTATTGACACGCATAATTGCGTTAGGCGTTGGTCCCAACAAAATAGCTTGCGGCGATAAGCCTTGTTTTAATTTCGTCGCAATTTGAAACATTTGTTTCGCTGCTTCATTCTCTTCAGGATGACTGGCCGTAATTTGGACCGTAAAATAGTACGGTGGATAATCCCCACGATGACGAATATACATTTCTTTTGTATAAAAATCTTCATAATCTTGGGCTTTTGCCAATTGTATCGCATAATGCTCGGGGTTAAAAGATTGAATGATGACTTCCCCCGGTTTTTCAGCGCGACCAGCGCGACCGCTGACCTGTGTCAATAACTGGAAGGTCCGTTCACTGGAACGAAAATCGGGTAAATTCAAGGCGGTATCAGCATTTAAGACACCGACTAACGTCACATTTGGAAAGTCCAGTCCTTTGGCAATCATCTGTGTGCCTAATAAGATATCCGCTTGTCCTTCACCAAATGTTCGCAAAATTTTTTCATGCGCACCTTTGCGACGGGTCGTATCAACATCCATTCGGAGAATACGACTGTCTGGTAACAACGTTTGTAATTCTTCTTCTACTTTTTGTGTGCCTGTTCCGTAGTAGCGAATTTTATCTTGGCCACAGTTAGGACAGCGATAAGGAATCCGTTCTTCATGCCCACAATAATGACATTTCATTGTTTTACTATCCATATGCAAAGTTAAGGAAATATCACAATTCGGACACGGCAACACATAGCCACAATCGCGACACATCACAAATGACGAATAGCCACGGCGATTAAGTAGGAGAACACTTTGTTCGTTTTTCTCTAAGCGTTCTTGGAGTTTTTCTTGCAACGACATGGAAAAAGAAGAGACATTGCCATTTTCTACTTCTTGCCGCATATCCACTACATCAATCGTAGGCAAGGTTGCCGCTTGATTGGCACGCTGTGTTAATCGTAACCGCTGATAAACATTTTTTTGTGCGCGAGCGCGTGATTCCAAGGACGGCGTGGCACTGCCTAAAACAACAGGGCAATGATGGTACTCCGAACGCCAAATCGCTAAATCTCTCGCGTGGTAGCGGGGGGTTTCTTCTTGTTTATAACTTGCCTCGTGTTCTTCATCAACAATGATCACGCCGATGTTTTCGATTGGCGCAAAAATGGCTGAACGCGCGCCAACCACCACTTCCGCTTCTCCTCGTTCAATCTTCCGCCACTCATCGTATTTTTCACCTTGCGATAAGCCACTGTGCATTACAGCAACATGTTCGCCAAAGCGACTTTTAAAGCGTTGCACCATTTGCGGAGTTAAAGAAATTTCAGGGACAAGCATAATGGCTGTTTTGCCTTGGTTAAGAACTTCTGCAATGACCTGTAGATAAACTTCTGTTTTCCCACTTCCTGTAATACCTTCCAATAAGTAGGTTTGGCTTTGCTGTTCTTGGACAGATTGTAAGATTGTTTCCACAGCCACCTGTTGTTCTGCATTCAAAGATAACGCAGTCGTTTTTTCAAACGTCTGATTAGCAAACGGATCACGATACGCTTCTTTTTCAATGAACGTTAACCAGCCGTTTTTGGCCGCTTCATTTAAAAGCGCGGTACTGAAACCTAATTCTTTCATTTCCTTCACAGCGGTGACTTTTTCAGTGCCCAAGCGTTGTAAATAGTAAAGAAGTTGCTCTTTCTTCTTAGCTCCCTTGCGTAACCCCAAACGAATTTCCTCTAGTTGTTCAAATTCCTTAGCGGCTTGAATGAAGCGGACCATTTTGACTTTATTTCTCGTCGTAACTTCGTAGCGAATATCGACTTTTTGCTGTTTACGCAACGCCATTAGTTGAGGCAAAAGCCCACGTTCTTGCGCTTGGTCCCACGAAATTTCCTCTAAACCATAAAATAACTGATCTTGTAATTCTTCAGAAAGCTCATCCGTTAAATAAATATATTTTTGGTAATCGGCACGCATTACGCTAGGCAACATGGTTTGCAAACAAGTGATTTTAAAAGCAAACGTTTTTTCCTTCATATAATCAGCTAAAGCCAACATTTCTGTATTTAAAACAGGTTTTAAATCCAACACCGCCACTAGTTCTTTCAACTGAACATTGGTTTCGTCAAGAACCGTTGCAGCCATTGGTTCAATGGCTAGAACAAACCCTTGAACATGCCGATTACCGTTACCAAAAGGCACTTCTACACGCATGCCGACAGCCAATTGCTCATTTAAATTTTCAGGAACTAAATAAGTGAATGGTTGATCGGTTTGCATCGTTGGTACATCCACAATAACTTTGGCTACTTTTTGCATGGTGCGTCCTCCTTTTTATGTAAATTCTCTTTGCCTATTGTACTAAAGATTGACTGATTTGTCTTGTGTGTCTCGTTGGCACCTTTCAGAATAAACGAAGAGAAAGCCTCTGAAATAGACAGACGGCTTTCTCCATTCGTTGACAATCATTCAATTAATTTTTTTCGTCACGTAAACGGTTTTCTAATTCTTTTTGTTCTTGTTCACGTTGGCGTTTGCGTTCTTCACGTTCAATGCGTAGACGTTCGCGTTTTTCTTCAGGATTTGGATCACTGATCACTGTTCCTGCTTCGATTTCTTCTAACGCACGACCCACACTTTTTACAGAATCAAAGGATTCAACGGTTGGTTGAACGCCTTCATCTAATTCATGCGCACGTTTGCTTGCTAAAATAACCAAAGAATATTTTGAAGGGACTTCTTTTAACAATGAGTCAATTGACGGTTTTAACATCATAAGGCTACATCTCCTCTAACATTTTAATATATTTTCCAATTACACGGTCAACACGGAAGTGCTCACTCGCGATAATGTCTTTAATTCGTTGCACGGCTAAAGGAACTTCATCATTCACTACCGCATAATCATACAGCGCCATCATTTCGATTTCTTCTCTGGCCACAGCCATTCGTTCTTCAATCACAGACATTTCGTCTGTTCCGCGGCCAATAATTCTTGATTTTAATTCCGCTAAATCGGGAGGTGTCAAAAAGATAAATACGCCATCAGGCACTTTGTCTTTGACTTGTTTAGCCCCTTGGACTTCGATTTCTAAAAAGACGTCTTTGCCTTCATCTAGCGTCTGGTTAACATACGTTAATGGTGTCCCATAATAGTTACCAACATATTCCGCATATTCCAACATTTCTCCAGCTTCAATCATCGCTTCAAATTCTTCTCTTGAACGGAAATAGTAATCTACTCCATCCACTTCGCCTTCTCGCTGTTTCCGAGTGGTCATTGAGATTGAATATTGAAAATCATTTTCTTCACTGTCGAAAATAGCCTTTCTTACAGTCCCTTTCCCCACTCCTGAAGGACCTGACAATACGATTAATAACCCGCGCTCTGACATAACGACTTCCTTTCAAAACATAATTTCACAGTATTAGTTCTATTTTGCACTTTTTTTCTGCAATTTTCAAGACTTTCTTGGAGATTCACTGAAAAAATAACATTTCTTCTTTAATTTGGCTTTCATAACTTGTTCTTTTTTTAAACAAATTACCTAGAATTCCTATACAGGCAGCCATTTTTTAAGTAAAATGAAGTGATGACTCCTTTAGGATGAAAAAACGTGAATAAGAAAGGACTGAGAAACATCGCACGAATTAAACCATTTACATTGTTTCTGCTAGGCTTAGTTGTCAGTTGTGGGGCCTTTTTTGCCCAACCTACTGTGACTCACGCAGAAGAAGATATTACCGCAATTGCTAAAAAAATGGGGACGACCCTGAAAGCGGATGGCATTCCCAAAGCAGCCATCGTTGTTGATGCTGATTCTGGAGAAATTCTCTGGTCGCAGCAACCAGATTTAGCGTGGAATCCTGCCAGTATTGCCAAAGTGATGACCATGTACTTGGCCTTTGAAGCAATGGAGCAAGGAAAATTTACAATGGATACGACTGTGACTGCTACGCAAAAAGATGTCGATATTTCTAAAATATATGCCATTAGTAATAACAAAATTACGTTAGGTGTGGCTTATCCAGTCCGTGAACTGTTAAAAATGATTGCTGTCCCCTCTTCTAATGTGGCGACTCTCATGTTGGCAAATTTAATTTCAGGGAACCAGCCTACTGACTTTGTTCATTTAATGAATCAAAAAGCGGCTGAATTAGGGATGACAAATACTACCTATTACAACTGCAGTGGGGCGCAAGCAAGTGCCTTTAACGGCCTGTATCAAATGCAAGGAATTGACCCAAATGGCGATAACGTCTCTACAGCTAGAGATTTAGCTTCACTAACCTATCATTTTCTGAAAAATTATCCAGAAATTTTAGAAATCACCAATAAACCAGTGGTGAAAACAATGGTCGGCACGCCTTACGAGGAAACGTTTGAAGCGTACAATTATTCTTTACCAGGCGCTAAGTATGGCTACCAAGGCGTGGATGGTTTAAAAACAGGCTCTAGTCCAACAGGCGGTTTTAACTATATTGCGACTGTCAAACAAGGAGATTTCCGTTTAATTGAAGTCATTTTAGGCGTTGGTAATTGGCAAAACCAAGATGGTGAATACGAACGGCATGTGGCTGGGAATGCTTTGCTGGACTATGCCTATACGACATACGAACGCAAAAAACTTTTAGACAAAGGACCACAAACCATTGATCACAAAAAAGTCACTTTGGCTAACGATTTATACGGTGTCGTTCCCAAAGGCAGTCAGCCTACTTTTAAATTAGTAGCAGGGCAGGTGCAAGTCGACACGCCTTTGACATTGTTAAATAGTACTGTTCAAGCGCCGAAAGTGGCTTACCAAGAAGTTAAGCCAAAACAAACAACAGCTGAAGCTGCGGAAGAATCAAACGAACATTCTGGGGATACCACCGTTGCAGAACCGAATCATTTTATTCCCAAATCGATTGCCACAAGTGTTTTAGTCCTTTTCGGGCTAATCTTCTCAGTAATTACCCGTCAGCTTCAAAAACGTTTAGAACGTCAGAAAAAACACGGCAAAGAAAGCAGTAAAACTGCAGCCATGCGGACAATCTTTTTAAGTGCCGCAGTTCTTTCTTTCTTATGCGCCGTTGGCTTGTTTCTTTTATTCTAATTAAAAAAAATACCACCAAGCGTGAAATGCTTGGTGGTATTTTTTATAAGCCCATATTAGAAAGCGTATTGACCACGTTCATCAATTCATCGCGACGACGAACTTGTTTGTCGACAGGGCCGTCAACTTCTTTCACGTCAATGCGAACAACAAAGTGACGATTCAAAGTAACAAACGTGTCTTCGTTAATTTGGATATTTAATTCTGTTTCAGAATAGCTTGCACAAGCATCTTGCCAGACGTCAAATGGTTCTCTGTCTGAAGCGACTTCTGTTTTTACCACAGAACGACCACTTAATTCTTGAAAGGTTACATCATAAAATTTAGTCATTGCTTTCACCTCTGTCATTTATTCGTTACTTCTATATTATAGCGTTTTCTGGAAAAACACGAAACCATTTTCTCTATTCGACATTTTGAATTTGTTCACGAATCTTTTCTAAGGTTGTTTTCATTTGAACGACACTATTTTTTATTTCAATTGGACTTGATTTCGAACCAATCGTATTGACTTCACGGTTCATTTCTTGAATTAAGAAATCTAGTTCTCGGCCCACTGGTTCTGTTTCGTCAAGCAACTGATGCAACTTATCAATATGGATATCCAAACGATCCAATTCTTCATGAATATCGCCTTTTTCCAATAAAATGGCCATTTCTGTTAATAAGCGTGTTTCATCCACTTGGCTACCTAACCATTCGTTTAATTTCGCTTCAAAACGTTGACGGTATTCTTGTTCAAAAACACCCACAAAAGCTTGCAGTTCTTGAATTGATTGGGTCAACACTGCTACATAGTCAAGCAGGACTTGTTTAATTTGCGTTCCTTCTTGCACACGGCTTTGGTCAAGACTAGCGATGGCTGCTTCAAATGCTTGAACAAGAAATGGTTCAAATGTCTGATCAACGATTTCTGCTTCCACTATTTCGACAAAATCATTTTGCTTTAATAAATGGTTGACCGTGTCCCCTGCATCAAACGTTGCTTCCGGATAGTTTTCCTTTAAATGTTGATCTACCGAAGTTAATAATTGATCAATTAAGTCCCACTGCACGCGCACTTCTTTTTGATTGTTGCCGATTTTTTGGAGATTTACATAGACTTCCACACGCCCACGTTTTAACGTGCGTTTGATTACTTGCCGAATCACCAGTTCATAGGCATTCAGTTCCTTTGGCATACGCAATTGAATATCTAAAAACCGCTGGTTGACACTTTTGACTTCAACATCCAATTGATAATTTTCATTTTGAATGGTCTTTTTTCCAAATCCAGTCATACTTTTCATTGACAGGGTGCTCCTTTTACATGGATTTAATTGTTTTGCTTAATTCAGCAAATTCTTCGTTGGTTAAGGTGATGCCTTTACCCATTTTTTCGTGATCAGGGGCCCACTCACGCAAATCAAATTTTGGTGGACGACCATTCCAACTAATTAAATTCAATTCTTTACGCCAGCCACGAGCATTCTCAGATAACACAGCGACTTCTTCTAAAATTTCATATGAAAATTCTTCTTTCATAACATTCACTCCTTGTTAGTATTCCTTAGGTTATTGTACCATCTTTTCCTCGACACTTAAAATACACATCTCTTTTCTATCACCCTGTCTATATAAACATACGCAACTTTTTCAAAAAATCAGTAAAAAAAGCGACAACTGCTCGTTTCAATCGTGTCAGTCACCGCTTCTCTGTTTATTCTTTTTCTGTATAAAGATCCACCACTTCAAAACTTTGGCAAACTAACAACATGTCGGGATAAAATTGTAGCTGATAGGGGGCCAGTTCTTCTTTAAAGAACCGCGCATGCTCTTCATACCAATAATCCAGCGTCAAATCTCCTTCACCTTCCGCTTGCGCAAAAGATTCTGAGACCTTATTCATGGGCATAATTTCAACTTTGGTTGTTCGAATAATAGCCAGCGGTTGAGACTGACCATCTAAAATTATGTCGTATTGACCAGCTTTAGGGAGTTGTTCTTCTTCCATCTTATAAATATCTAAAGAAGAACATGTCGCTGTCTTACGACCAGAAACAACCAATTGACCCAAACGATTACCCATCTCAGAAGAGCCATCACCAAACATCCACACATCGGGCATCAACATATCTAATTCATGTTTATCTAAAAAGTTTTGCCAGAACACTTCTACATTTTTTAACATCCTTTGCTCTCCTTTTTATTTTTACTTCACGCAACCTTCTTTCACTAATTATACATAACTGATTGCTTTTCTCCTATACTATTTTTACAAAATGAAAACTAAAATAATGTCAGTAACATTTGGACAAAAAAAAAGAGAGCGTGGGACAAAAATCACTTTGGATTTTTGCTCCACGCTCAAAAACTTATAAACGGCGGGAACAGAAGCAACTCCTTCGGAAATAAGCCGAAATTCTCCAAAAATTACAGAACAATTTTCGGAAATTCCTTCTTATTTCTCGGAGTTAAACGCTTCTGTCCCGACCTCATCTTTTTATTTTGCTTGTCGTTCTTTGATTTTCGTGAGTAAAGATTGAACATGCTGGCGTGCCGAAGCTTCATCTTCTTGAAGCATCTTTTCCGATAAAATAAAGGAGCCGCCCACTGCTAATACTTCTTTGGCTTCCACATACTCTATAAAGTTTGTTTCATCAATCCCACCAGTTGGTAAAAATTGAACATCATAAAACGGACCGCTTAAACTTTTAATGGCTTTTAACCCGCCGTAAATATCGGCTGGGAAAAATTTAACCACTCGTAAGCCATACGCCAGCGCTCGCTGAATCTCCCCAGGCGTAGCTGTTCCTGGAAAAATAGGCACCTCATTTGCCAGACAAAAATCAATGACTTCTGGAACAATCGCTGGGGAAACAATGAACTGTGCACCGTTCGCTACTGCCTCTTGGGCTTCTTTCAAGGTTCGAACAGTTCCTGCGCCTACTATTAAATTCCCTGAAGCAGCAAGTTGTTTGATGGCAGGCAAGGCCAGCTGACTCCGAAAAGTGACTTCAATAAACGGTAATTCGTTTTCTACTAAGACTGATTCTACTTGTGGCAAATAGCGTAAATCTGTTGCAGTATATAGTGGTAAAAGTTTACATGTCGCTAATTGTTGATACAGTTGATTTTTTTCAACTTTTGTTTCCATTCTGTCACTTCCTATTTTGTTTGGCTTTGGTTGCTTCGTACAGTCCTTGAATATAGGTCAACCCCATTGCTCGATCATATAAACCATAACCAGGCATCGCTTTTTCATCCCAAATTGCCCGCCCATGATCAGGACGAATAACACCTTCATACCCTACATCTACCAGTGCTTGCATTAATTCCGCCATATCTAACGAACCAGCGACACTCGGATGCGCCGTTTCTTCAAAACGATGCTCACCTAAATACTTCACATTGCGGAAATGAACAAAATTAATTCTGTGACCTATTTCACGAATCATAGTAGGCAAATCATTCGTCGGGTCCGCACCGAGGGAACCTGTACAAAATGTAATCCCATTTGCTGGTGAGTCCACCAAGGAAAGGATCCGTTTTAAATCCGCTAAATTTTTAGTGATTCTTGGCAAACCAAAAATTTCCCAAGGTGGATCATCGGGGTGAATCCCCATTTTGATATTTTCTTCTTCACAGACAGGAATCACACGTTCTAAAAAGTAGCGCAAATTTTCGACCAAATCTTCTTCCGTTACGCCGGCATACATGGCTTTCAATTCTTGAAATTGTTGCAAACGCTCCTCTTCCCAACCTGGTAACCGGAATCCTTTTGACTGACTGTGAATCAATTGATACATGTCTTCTGGCTGCATGTTCTCTACCACAGCTTGATCAAATAACAACGATAAGCTACCATCTTCATTCTCATACGCCAAGTCCGTTTTAGCCCAACCAAAAATAGGTTTGAAGCTGTAGCACACTAAGGAAATTCCACATTTCCCCAAGTTACGCAACGTTTGGCGATAATTATCAATATAGTGGTCTCGTTGATCCGTTCCCGCTTTAATGGCATCATGAATAGCAACACTTTCAATTCCTAAAAGTGCTAATCCTTCTTGTTCCACCGATTGTTTAAGTGCCTGAATTTCGGCTACTGTCCAAACATCACCTGGTAGTTTATTTAACAAGGTACCGACAACGCCAGTAATTCCTGGAATCTGTCGAATGTGTTTTAACGGAATGGCATCGCCTGCCGCTCCGTACCATCTAAATCCCCATTTCATTGCTTTCACCCTTTACTACATTCTTAAAAATCATCGTCCTCATCCTCTTCATCCTCAAAGGAAGTCATAGAAATATCCCATGCTTGCACACTTTCTTTGCCTTGCGCAACAATCGCTTGCGCCGCTTCAGCAATCGGTGTGCCCAATAATTGATGGTTTATCGCTTCTAAGACCATTGGTAGGTTGGTACCACTCACCACAAAGATTTTCTTTTGTAGAGCTGGTTCGAGTTCGTTAATCACCAAAACTGCCTGATTGTAAGGACTCGCACTTAATAAGTCAACCATGACCAACACGCCATCCCCTTGTTGGACGTTCTCAATCGCTGTTTTAATTTGTCCGCCTAGTGCTTGGACATCGTCTCCACTATTTAGATTAACGGTTTCGATATTTTCGGTTGCGCCCATAATCACGGTAGCTGCGTCTTTCGCACCGTCACTTAGTGCACCATGTGTAGCAATCACAATCCCTAACATAAAAGTTCCTCCTTCAGTTCGGTGGCTTGAGTCATTACTTCAAACAGTCATGCAATGACTCAAGCGACTGGCCTTTTTTATAAATTAAATTTGCCTAAAACCTCTTTTAAACTAGTTTTTGGTGCAGAAGGCGTTGCTTGGAAATAAATATCTTCTACGCCATACACCTCATGTAGTTCTTTTAATTTTTCGGCATCTTCTTTGTTTAAATAAACTGATTTGGTTACTAATAAATCTTTTTCTGGATTCTTCTGTGCAATACCGCCGATGTTTAACTCCTTCATAGGGACTCCGTGTTTTACTAAGTCATAAATTACAGAGACGGTTTTAGCGATTAAAATACAGTTGTACTCTTTGAATTGGTATTCATCCCAATAAAATTTAGCTTTTTCCGGCGTAATGACAATGGTTTTTTGTCCTGTCCGACTGCCTGCACTTTTGTATAAATCACGCATAAATTTATCCTTTGCCACCACTTCATCAACAACGAAAATGGAATTAACGCCACTTTTTTGGGACAAGGTCACCATCACTTGTCCATGAATTAATCGTTCATCTACTCTTGCTAAATTTACTACGCCCATCTGATTCACGTCCTTTTCTTTTTATAAAATACCGACTGTTGCTAAGACAATTAAAATACCTGTTAACCACAATAATGCTTGCGTAACTTTCAAGCCTTTTTTCGTATAGAACCAATACACGCCCATTACGACAGCTAGCGGTAAGAGTCCTGGGACAATCTGATCAAGAATATCTTGGACCACAAACTCACGGCCAGAAAGTTTAAATTGAAGGGTTGAAGAAACTTTGACATAATTACCAGCTAAAATCCCCATCATGAACAACCCTAAAACAGATAACATTTCAATGGCTTTTTGAATCCCAGCACTTTGCATTAAACCTGTGGCATTCCGCCCCATTTTGAAGGACTGTCTCGCAAAGAACACGCCTAACAGTACTTGATAAAGGGCAAACGCCACAAATGGGAAAATCGCACCTAATGCGCTACCTTGTTGCGCCCACGGCACCGCAATCGCAATAAAAATATATTGAACCGTGCCTGAGTCAATCGCATCACCAATCCCAGCTAACGCGCCCATCAAGCCAGCTTTGGTGTTATACATTAAATCATCTTGCATCATGATTTCGCGGCCTTCATGTTCTTCTTTGGCCCGCTCTTGTTCCATAGAAGCCATCAACCCAGTAATGACCCCGCCGCCCCAGCTTAATTGCGTATTGAAAAACAGCAGTTGACGCATATAAGCGGCTTTTAATTGTTCATCGTCTTTATATAATTTCTTTAAAAGTGGCATCATTGCGTACAATAACGAAGGCGCCAAGTAACGTTCAAAGGAATGGGGAATTTCATTGGCAAAATGCCAACGGAGATAGGCTTTTGTAACATCTTTATTGGTAATTTCTTCTGGTGCTAAATTCGTTGTTTTCGGCACGACTTTTTCTGTTGTTTCCGTCATTTCAGTTCCTCCTTTTTCTTTTAAAACCCGTCATCGTAATCGTCATCATCATCAAAATCAGTGGTGGTACTGGCGGAACCAGCACTTTCTGCTACAGGTTTGCCTTTTTGGACTTGCACAAAAATTAACGCAATAATTACGCCAAAGATGGCATACGTTACCATGGTAATTTCCAATGACTTAAAGACGATACTCATGAAGTATGCAAGGAAAAAGAAAACCAAGAAATCTTTTCGACCAATGACATAGACCGTTGTCGCAATCCCAATTGCGGCTAAACCACCACCGACTACTTCTAACACGTGAATCACAACGGTTCCTTCTAATGCTTTAATAATATCGGCAATGACTGGTGCCCCTAGATAAAGAGCAAAAAAGACTAATGGAACGAATAAAATAAATGAGGCAATCGTTGGATACCAGATAATTGAGCGGGCAATTTTTTTAGAATTTAGTTCAGCCACCGCACGATCGGTATACTTCCCTAAAAACGTGTTAATAAAGAAACGGAATTGATATAAATAACTTCCTAAAAGACCGACAGGAACCGCTACGGCGATAGCCGCTTCCGGCTTCAAATTTCCTAGCAACGCAACTGGCACAGCAATCGCTGCCGCAATTGATGGTTCTGCTGGCATAGAGCCACCTGGTGAAAAAACACCCATGTAAATCATTTGTAATGCTGCGGTGACAATCATCGCTTTCGGGACATCGCCCATCACTAAACCTGCTACTAACCCTGTCATTAAGGGCGAGAAACGCAACGTTAACGTTGCTCCTCCTCCAAGCCATCTGGACATAATTGCTGCCACCCAAAGCGCCATTATCAAACTTTGTAAAACACTTAACGTTTCCATAGTTCCTCCTTCTTATCCTTGGTTTTGGATATACTTTTCTAGCTCTTCAATCCCTTGACGTAAACGTTCTTCCGAAATCTCAATAGGAATTAAATGAACCTTTTCTTTTGAATCAATAAATCGAACCATTGCATCGAGTACTGCTTCTTCTTCTGGGTAAAGGCCCATTTGTCGTAACGACATGGGCAAGTTTAGCTCTTGATAAAAGGGGATTAATGCGTCTATGATGGCCCACCTTTTTTCCAATGCTAATTGATAGAAGATGCCGTAAGCTACTTTTTCGCCATGTAAATAGTCATGACTTTTTGGTAAAAATTTACTCATAGCATCATGCATGGCGTGTGCTGCTGCATTGCGGGCGTATTTGTCGCCGAAGCCGCCGACTAATCCAGAAACAGCGAAAACAATTTCTGAAAGATGGACAAATTCAGGCGTGAGTTTGCCCTCGTCCATCGCTGCTAAGGCTGATTTTGAGTCCCGCATAATCGCTTCTTGCGAAAGCTTGGCGGTCGCTCCCGCTAATTGTAAAAAGGGTTCCCCTTGCAAATGGGCTTGGCGTAAAATGGTCTCTGATTCATACCATTTCGCTAACGTATCAGCTAAACCAGCGACAAAATAATCACGGGGCGCATCAAGAAGCAACTTAGGATCAGTGATTAAAAACGCAGCTTGGCGAAAGAAATGTTCCGTTTTGCCTTCGGCCGCGCCATTTTCTTGATACATCACAGCTAATGGTGTCCACGGCGCACAGTTACTAGCCAAAGTAGGGACCAAGCCAAAATTCAGATTGTTTAAATGGGCGCTGTAGCCCACTAAATCGGCTAACTTACCGCCGCCGACTCCCAGAAGAAAGTCAATCTGGTGTTCCTTTATTTGCTGTGAAATTTGTTCGGCGCCAAAATAACTACATTCTCCTGTGTAAGTGTGATAGAAGAATTGATACTCTGAATCTGCCAAGAAGGGCAAAAATGGCTGAGCTTTTTCAAAGGATACGGTGCCATGCACCACCAAAATTCGTTGGGCGTGATATTCCTTGAAAAGTGACGGCACCGAAGCTAAGGCGCCTTCGTGGTAACGATAAAATTGCGGTCCAACTTTCACTTTTAAATCAGTTAACATGCTCCTCCTCCTTCTTAACTAACGTAACGACTGACTTCTTGCACTGCCCGTTGAGGTAAAATACCTTGCACCACGTCTTCCACATCTTGCACGCATTTTTCTCCCATCGCTTGCAGGCATTCCATGGTATAAGCGGAGGTGTGCGGCGTCATTACTACATTTTCAAACGCAAGATAAGGATGATTTTTCCGACCTGGTTCCTCTTCTAAAACATCTGTCCCAAGCCCAGCAATTTTGCCCGATTCTAAGCCGGCAATCATGGCTTCTTCATCAATCAAGGCGCCTCGTGCGCTATTGGAAAGATAGACGCCGTCTTTCATCTTGGCAATTTCCGCCGAGCCAATCATGTGATAACTTTCTTCAGTTAAATTGGCACATAAACAAATGATGTCAGCTGAAGCTAGCAACGTATCTAAGTCTACTTTTTTGGCTCCATAACTTTGCAGATAAGTGGCGGATTTATAGGGATCATACGCTAACACGTCACAGCGAAATCCGTTTCGCAACGTCTCCACGACACAACTTCCTGTGTTCCCAACACCAATGACACCCACAGTTTTGTTAAATAATGTCCGACCGACAAAATTCGCTCGTTTTTCCCATTGATCTGCTTTAACGCTGGCATCTGCAGCCACGGTTTGCCGTAAAACAGCTAGTAAATTTGTGACATTGTTTTCCGCCACGGCATCTCGTTCTACTAAAGCTGGGATGATGGAAACAATTGTGTCGTGCTGTTTTGCAGCGTCTAAATCGATGTTGTTATACCCAATGCCGTGGCGAGAAATCAGCAACAATTCATCTTTATGTTCAAAAAATTCTTTCGTGAAAAATGGCGTCACGCTAGCAATAATAATCGTATATCCTTGTAAACGTTCCGCTAACTCTTTGCCACCAATTTCACTGTCGACTGTAAAATGCTTCACGGTGCCTATTTTTTCTAAGCGCGTCAAGTGTTCAGGAAAAATTTGACCAAAACTACTGGAATTCACTATGGCAATTTTTTGTTTTTTTAACATGACTAAACTCCTTTACTGACTTTTTACGACTTCATGCCCGCCAAATCCTTGTCGCAAAGAAGCGACCACTTTGTTTGAAAAATGATTTGCTAGCATACTTTCATTTCGAGTAAATAAGGACAACGCCGTAGTTGGGACGGGCATCTCCAAACGCAATGCTTCTTCAATCATCCATTTGGCTTCGCCATTTGCTGCCACTTTCCCTTCTAGATTGGCTAACGTAGGATTTTCCGCAAAAACCTCTTTCGCTAAGCCCATCAAGCGAGCTTCAATAATCGAGCCGTGATTCCACACATCGGCTACTTTCTCCAACGCAAAATCATATTCGGCAGCTTCTAATAAATTGAATCCTTCGCCCATGGCTTGCATCATGACGTACTCAATCCCGTTATGCACCATTTTCAAATAGTGACCAGCTCCTGATTTCCCAGCATAAAGATACCCTTGTTCACAAGCTAAATCTTCAAAAAATGGGGTTAACACCTTGACAGCTTCAGGCGCACCGCCAACCATTAAACACGCTCCTTCCCGCGCTCCTTTGATGCCACCAGAAGTACCACAATCAATAAAATAAATTCCTTTTTCCTTAGCAAGTTGAGCATTCGCGACACTATCATGAAAATTTGAATTGCCACTATCCACAATGATATCCTCTGGTGCTAATTGCTCTACCAATTCTGCCACTAATTGATTGGTAATCTGACCAGCGGGGGTACTTAAAAAAATCACCTTCCTTTTGTTAAGCGCTTTCAATAATTCTGACAACGAATCTACAACGGAAAGCCCCTGCTCTCTAGCAGTCGCTCTTGCTTCCTTTGTCACATCAAAGCCAATAATGGGCCAGCCTTGTTCGTGAACATTTAATGCCATGTTCAAACCCATTTTCCCAAGTCCAATAAAGCCAATGTCCATTTTTCTTTCACCTGCCTCTTTTGATACTTCAATCATAAAGGATAAAAAAAATAATGTAAACGATTACACTAATTAAAAAATATTTTTTATTTTTTAGCAAAAATCTTGCCTGCTCAAAAGGTAAAACGTTTTTATTTTTAAGGAGCTTTCATACAAAAAACACAAGTAAATCTCTTGGTATCACGTTCTTTTTACTGGCTACTTTCTTTAGTTGAGAGAAGTCTTTTCAAGACCCCTTCATTTTTCAGAAAAAAGATTATTTATTTTTTTTTGGCTTTTTTTAAAGAATTTCTTTTTTGTGGAGAAAAAGAGAAATTGTATTTGTCCTCTTTTTCCACTATAATCAGTCTATACCAACAATGAAAAGGCATTCATTCTATTTTAAAAAATAAGATTGGAGGAACGTGTTAATGAAAAACCACTATTTGGATCAACGGATTCGGATCAAAAAACCGAATTTGAGCCTCACAGAAAAGAAAATTTCCGATTACTTTGTTCATTCTGAATCATTATTGACACAAATGACGTTAGAAAGTCTGGCCAACGAAATTGGCGTCTCCCAATCTTCCGTGTATCAATTTGTAAAAAAGATTGGCTATTCTGGGTTCCAAGAATTTAAAATTGATATCGCCAGAAATTCTAATTATCAGCCGACTTTTCAAAACGTCAATAGCGTGAATGGCGCCGATGATATTTCACCAGATGATGATAGTATTACCATTGCTAAAAAAGTCTTACAAGCCAATATTTATTCCCTCAGTAACGCCACACAGTTCTTAACAAAGGAGCTATTAGATAACGTGTTGGCTTTGATGTACTCTGCCAAAACGCTTCATTTTTTTGGGCAAGGTGGCTCCTCGATTGTGGCTTTTGATAGTTTCCATAAATTCATTCGGACCAACTATCGGTGCAACTACATTTTTGATTACCACATGCAGTTAAGTTTTGTCACAAAATTAACCAGTGAAGATTGCGTGTTTATTTTTTCCCATTCAGGCAAAACCAAAGAATCAATCAACCTAGCACGACAAGTTAAAAAAACCAACGCAAAAATGATTACGTTAACTGGTAACAGCGGTTCAGAATTGGCAGGCTTGTCCGACGAAGCAATTATTGTCGTCACCGAAGAAGGCTTGTTTCGTGCGGAATCCTTGGCTTCACGGATTAGTTACTTAACGGTAATGGATATTTTATATACAAATACGATGTATCACAATTTTGATCAAAATGCCGATTCCTTGAAAAAAATCCGTGATAACATTAGCACGACTAAGACAGATCCGCATTATTTGTCGTAAAGATCTGAATGGTGCTTATTTTTGTAATATCGGTCCTCGCAAATTGGCTTTATACCGTGACTCTACATTTTATGAAGCAAGTGAACTACCATGGAGGTATTTAAAAAGCGGCCAATTTTTTGGTCGCTTTTTATCTTGTGGGTAAAAATAAGTTAGAAAAAAGAACTTACATGACTACTTTCATAACCTTAAATTTTAAGATAAACAGTAGTTCACTATTTATGGAACAATAGATGACATGTATAATTATTCAATGTATTTAAGCCTTTGAGAGTGTTAAACAGTATCAACTCCACAAAGCTCCGTTCTCATTAATCTCTAGGTATTAAATTTACTATTGTAATTTTTCTCTTTCTTCCCAAATCTTTCTCCTTCGAATCGCTTCTTCAGAATAACTAGGTACAAATTGATTATCCTTTAATTCATATCCTAAAGACTCCAGAAGGATCATTGCATACTCCTGAGAAATATTCAAATTGATTGCTAATTCGTTAAGTTCCCAGTTCCCTTTATTTATAATAAACTCCCTTAGTTGCCTTGAAGATCGTATTCCTTGTTTATTTACCCAATATTCAGCTATTTTTTGAATATCTTTATATTTTAATTTATACTGCAAATTCTTCAAGTTATCTTTTACATAATCAACCGCTAATGCTAAAAAAACTTGAAACATTATATTACTAAGATTGTTTATTATTACTTCAAGAAAAGAACCTGCCCCTGCCGCTGCCCCCATACCTTTTGGTACATATATATATACGACAGAAATATCGTTTCTTATATGTCCTTTTTCCTTCAAATTCTTTAATTCTTTTAGCTTCCAATTATGTTTGACGTTATCAAAAATATCAAGAAATATCACTTCATTTTTTTCGTTAAAATAATAGTTAAGCATACTATCATAAAAATTTTGTCCTTTTATTGGATTAAGAGAAAGATAAACAAATTGGTTGATTATCTTTCCTTTAAAATTACTCATTTTATGTTCAGTACACCTCTTAGCTATATCTCTAGCTATATCTGTTATTGAATCATCATCATCCAGCTCCTTTGTTACTGTATAAAAATCATCCAGACTAAAATTTTTTAGATCAATATCTGGGGCATCGATATAAATAAATGTCATTTCCATGAATACAACTTCTCCTTTACCATATTTATTTACTTGATTCCTTTTTACAATTATCTTACATGTTAATTTTACTATTAAAAGTACTGTTACACAAAATTTTATATAAAAAATAATTAGAGTTATTACATAAGCATAAGCTATTGCAACACTTCTTTAAAAACATAAAAATTATTGCCTCTTCTGTAGGTCTCTTAACTAAATTTTTTTGTACGCTACTAGTTACTTTTTTCTTTATCTTTAGATTTCGCTAAATAAAAATTTTTCCGCTCTGCTTTATTTTGCAACCCATCAATTGGTTCAAAGAAAATACTAAAAAAACGCTTGGCACAAGCCAAGCGTTTTGATTCTCTCTTTACATCGAACCTTTAAAAACATCTTTATTCTTAGCAAAATAATCAACACCAGAGTAAATGGTGAAAATCAAGCAGGCATATAGCATGATTTGATCTAGTGGTAGATGAAGTGCTGAAAATGGAATGTTGTTAATGAATAGTAAAATAATTGCAACCATTTGGGTAGCTGTTTTTACTTTTCCTGGCCAAGCTGCTGCCATTACTTCGCCATGTTCGACTAATAACAACCGTAAACCAGTTACTGCCAATTCACGACAAACAATAATTGCTACAATCCAAGCAGGTACTTTGCCTTGACCAACTAAGACGATAAAGGCGGTCATCACTAGCATTTTGTCCGCTAATGGGTCCGCAAATTTTCCGAAGTTCGTCACCAAGCCTTGTGCACGGGCAATTTTGCCATCCAACCAGTCTGTAAAACTAGCAACTGCAAAAATAATCGCGCCCACTAATTGGGTAACGGCTAACGTTGTGTCGCCAAAACTAATCGTTCCCCAGTCCATCGGCACCGACACAATAATAATAAAAATCGGAATCATAAATATTCTTAAAACTGTTAATTTATTTGGTAAATTCACTTCAATTGCCCCTTCCTTCTCCTGTTCTATTTTACGTTATCTTGCTGGCAGTGTCACGAAAAAAAGAAAAGAATCTGGAATAATTGCCGTTTGACCGTTTATTCAGAAATATTCTTGCCTTTTTTTAGAAAGAGCTGGTAATAGCCTAAACCTAAATTAATCATTCCAATCAATGTGATACTGTCTAAAAATTTAGAACCATAGATAAAGTAGAAATACAGTTGTAAGCCAACAATCAAGAAGCCCATGACCAACAGAGCGATTGAAAATATGGTGATAAGATTAAATTTTTTATTAACTATTTTAAGCATTGATAACCCCTTCTCTCTTGAATTATTATTGTCGTCTTTTTAACCATTCGCTGTTAATTATAAAAGAAAAGAATCTGGAATAATTGCCGTTTGACAGTTTATCCAGATTCTTCTTACACCATTTCTAACGATACGTAATCCCTAATGTAACATCCTTACGAATTAAAACTGGCGTTTTTTCCAGTGTTAAATCGGCGCCATCGACTTGAATGGCGACGTTATTTGAGGCGCCTAAAATCAGTGTCGCATTGGCGGCATTCGCAGGTAAAGCTGTTGTTTCTGTTTCTCCTGCTTGCAGGGTGTGTTGGTACGTATAGTTGCCATCGACCATCACGCCAATCCAGCAAGAGCCTTCAGTCCCTTTAAAGGTAATGTTGATTGGACTATTCGCATCTTTAACCGTTGCAGTCACTTGATTGTTAGCATCGCTCACCACAGCCACAGCTGTTTTCTTCTCTGGTTCGCTTGAAGAAGACGGCGGTGTACTACTTTGTGTGCTACTTTCTGGGGCTTGACTTGATTCTTTGGGTTTTTCCACACTGGCACTAGTTGCCGGTGTTTGAATAATCGGTTCGGCTTTTTGATCTTGCCACATAATATACAGCACTACGACCGCAATGGCTAAACCAATTAACGAAAAGGCAATGGCCGGTAAGTTCCGCAGTAACCAACTGGATTGCTTTTCTTCGTCATGCAATTGCTTACGTGATCCTTCAAGCTCTTCATACACTGGCTTGGGTTCTTCGACAATTGCTGGTTCTTTGCCATCATAGATATCTACCAATTGATTGCCATCTAAGCCGACCGCACTTGCATATTGGCGGATAAACGCCCGCACATAAAAGGTGCCTGGTAAGGACTCAAAATCGTTTTGTTCAATAATTTCTAAATATCTTTTTTGAATTTTTGTCATTTGTTGCAGTTCATCAATTGAGATGTTCTTCTGCAATCTTGCTTCTTTTAGTGTTTCTCCAATATTTACGCTGGCCACTCGTCCATCTTCTCCAGTCTATTTTGTTAATTTATCGATTGTCTCATCAGTCTTTTTCAATTGCCAAGGAAAACATTCCCGTCCTTTAAGAATACCACAAAAGAAGCCAACTGAGGATAACAAAATTGAAAGATTTCAAAGATTTTTCTTTTTCTTAAACAGTTGGTTTATTGCTCGGTTTCTCCTTTAGGATACATGTAGAAACGGCTCAATCCTTCTTCACGAATCAAGGTCTCTGCTACTTGGCGGACGTCGGCTAATTGAATGCTTTCAATGACTTCAATCTTATCAAACAGCGTGGTTTCCCCAAACAATGATTGTGAAAATTGGTTGGCGATATATTCTAAAGAGTTTAAGGATTGGAAATATTTACCAATCATTTTTTTCTTCAATAAGGACAAATTTTCTTCCGTTAATTCTGGACTTGTTGTGGCAGATAATAAAATAGCTTCAATTCGTTCTGCTAAGACTTCTGGTTGCTCACTATCGCCGCCAATATCCGCAAAATGGAAACTGCGATCTAAATTAAAGTCATAACTAAAACTATCATCTAACAAGCCTTCATCATAAAGAGCCAAATAGTTTTGAGAGGTATTACCAAACAATAATTGTAACAACAAGTTCACGGTGACTTGATATTTCATTAAGTCACGACCCGTTGTTGGCACTTCATCTAAGCCTTTCAAGCCAACAAGCACTTTTGCCCGTGTGACTGCCATTTCAATGGCGCTCTCTTTGACAATGTCAGCAGCTGTTTCTTCAGGGAAATGCCGACGAATAGGTTGGGCGGCAGGAAACTCTTTCGCCGCTTGGTTTTCACGAATGAACGCCATTAACGCTTCAGGGTCCATTTTCCCTACCACGAATAAGGTCATATTACTTGGATGATAAAACGTATTGTAGCATGTATACAAATCTTCTGCGGTAATCTCCGCAATACTTGCCACTGTGCCGGCAATATCAATATGCAATGGATGTTTCGGATAAAGGTTGCCTAAAATGCCAAAGAACAAGCGCCAGTTAGGATCATCTAAATACATTTGAATTTCTTGTCCGATGATGCCTTTTTCTTTTTCGACCGTTTCCTTCGTGAAATACGGCGATTGCACAAAATCAAGCAACGTTTCTAGATTTTGTGTCACTTGATCCGTCGTTGAAAACAAATAACTCGTTTTCGTAAAACTGGTAAAGGCATTCGCTGAAGCCCCTTGTTGCCCAAATTTTTGGAAGACATCGCCATCTTCTTTTTCAAACATTTTATGTTCTAAAAAGTGGGCGATTCCGTCAGGCACTTCAATCATTTCCTCTTGACCAATTGGCACGAACGTATTGTCGATGGAACCATAATCGGTCGTAAACAAGCCATACGTTTTTTGGAAATCATTTTTCGGCAATAGGTAAACTTTTAAACCATTCGCCAGTGTTTCTGTGTACAATGTTTCTTTAATTTGTGCATAGTCTTTTTTAATCATTTTCCGTTTCTCCTTCCAAAAAGAAGATCGCTTGAAGTTCCAAGCGTTTGGCCACTTCTTGGATTTCTGAAATGGTCACGGCATTAATCCGCGCAATCCATTCCTCCGCCGTTAGCATCGTCTGTGGCATTAATTGGTTCAAGTATTCTTTTTCCAGCCACGCGCCTGCATTATCTAACGCTAAGATATACTGATTTTTTAGCATTGCTTTCGTTTGTTCAATTTCTAATTCGCTAATCTTACCTAAGCGAATATTTTCCAATTCTGTCGAAATCAAACGCAAGACCTGATTCCGATTTTTGCCATCGATTCCTGTTTGAACCGTCATGAAGCCACGGAAAGTGTCGATACTACTAGAAGCATAATACGCTAAATGCTCTTTTTCACGGACATTCATAAATAATTTAGAATGCGGGAAACCGCCAAAAATTCCATTAAACACTTGCAACGCAAAATAATAGCTATCGCCATAATAAATATCCGTGTTGTAAGCCAAGTTTAATTTCGATTGGGCTAGCACCTCACGCTCGGTCCGCTCTTCAATCACGTTGCGAATTGGTTGATTGTAGAAAATCGCGGCTTTGCCTTCTTCACGAGGCGTAAACGGTAATTGCTTGAATAACGGCACTAGCTCCGCCTCATTGACATCGCCTAAAACAAAAATATCCACTTGATCTTCCGCCAGCATTTTTTGATAATACGCTGCTAATGACGCCGCTGTTTCCTCAGCTAACGCCGCAACGGTCCCGAAACTAGGGATTTTTTGATCCTCCGATTGATTAAAATAGACACTTTGAAGCGCCAAAGAAGCATAGGTTTGCTTATCCTCCACAATACTTTCCAAGTACGCTTTCAAGTTCTCTTTTTCCCGTTGGAAGGTTTCCGCCTCGAATTGGCCCGCTTGAATATTGGGGGCAAAAATAATTTCCTTCAAAAAGTCCACCGCTTCGGCGAGAACCTGACTATCCTGTAAATAATGATCATTGACAATGTTCATAGAAATATTAAACCAATGTTGATTGCCTTTTTTGGAAACGCCAATCCCGAAGCTGGCGCCGTAAAGTTCCGCCAAACGCTCACTTAACTTGACTTGATTCGGGTAATTCAAGCTGTTGGTTTCCATCAAACTGGACAACAGCGTTCTTTTTGTAATGGTTTCATGATTTAATCGTGTATTAAAGCGGACTAAAAGACGCACCGTTTTATATTTTTCTGTAGGAATGACGTGTAAATTCACGCCTTTAACTAATTGAACAGACATTGCCGCATCGCTCCTTCATTTGCTTCATCTTACCTAAAGAATGCTGTGAAATATATGTATCGCGTAAATTCTAAAGCATTTTTTAATGTTTTTTCCAATAGCTCCATTATAACACAGCTTCAGGTGCTTTCTGAATGATAAGAGTTTTTCAGTTCAAATTTTCAAGAAGATTCGGTATACTGTTTTTAAAGTGAGGAGGGAAAAAAGAATGATTAAAGAATTTAAAGAGTTTATCATGCGCGGGAGTGTCTTAGACCTAGCCGTTGGTGTTGTCATTGGTAGTGCGTTTACAGCGATTGTGACACAAGTGGTGGAAGGCTTGATTACCCCGTTAATTAGTCTGATTTTTGTCTTGACGACTGGGAAAAAGAGTGCCGACGATGCATTGGGTGCCCTTGTCTATAAAGTCGAAGGCGTTGAATTCAATATTGGTAGCGTGATTAGTGCACTTATTACATTTTTAATTACGGCCTTCGTCCTCTTCTTGATTGTCAAAGCGGCCAACAAAATGAAAAACCGCGGCAAAAAAGAAGAAGCGGCAGAAGAAGAAGTGGTACCAACGAGCGAAGATTACTTAAAAGAAATTCGCGACTTATTAGCGGCGCAAACACCGCCTGCTGAAACTGTCAAAACAGACAGCACCTTCACAGAAAAATAAGCAAAAAGTCATCCTGAGGGGATGACTTTTTTGTTTGAACTTAGATTGATGGTCCTGCAACGAGGTTCCAGGTGATGTTGCCTGTGTAGTTCCCAGCTTTGATACCATAGGCTGAAGTAGTGATAGTTAACGACGTAGACCACATCCCAATTTTCCATAAACCTTGTCCATTTCCTGCGGTAGCATTAGCTAACAACTTCGCGTCCCCACCTAAATCCATTGTCCAATTATTACGGATAGGTATATTGGGTGCTGTTTCTAGAATTGAACCATAAGAAGTAAATTCATTCGTTGTTTCATCATATCTTAAAACATTAGAATATACTTGACGAACTGCGATGGTCCCTTGAAGATTCTCGCTTCCTTGAGTCAAACCACTTGATTGAGCAGTTAGGTGCCAACCTTCCTTAGTCCCTCTCAGATCACCAACACCTACTCCTTCCCTATCTTCTCCATTTAAATGATCTGCTTTATTAAAAATTGGTTGTGTTAAATCATCTGAAATAGATAAAGTACCAAAGTCGAATTCTCTTGGAATAAAAAGTAAATCAAAATTACTATTCGAACCTTCTGGATCAGGATCAACTGAATTACCGTCTTTAGAATTCCCATCTGGCAATGTTCCCCCACCAAACTCAACCTGCACAGGCGTATTCCCTGTCGTCACCGCCTGTGCTGAAAGTGGTGCCAAACTTGCGCCAACTACGGCACTACCAACCAATAAACTTGCCATGATTTTCTTTTTCATCTATGTACGCTCCTTTGCTTTCAATTCGTCTATCAAGTACAGAACAGCAAAAGTGACTATTGCTGTTCTGTACTTGATTCTTTCATGTCTTGTATTTAGACAGATGGTCCTGCGACGAGGTTCCAGGCGATTTCTCCTGTGTAGGTACCTGCTTTGATTTGTTGATACGGAGTTGTGATATTTAACGTTGGGTCAGTCATGTAAGAATTCCACATACCTTGGCCTTTTCCACTCACTGCATTTCCCACTAATAATGCGCCACCGCCAATTGTAATACTTCTTGAAGTTGGAAACTCAGGGGCAACTGGACTACTATTGAAACTACCTACAGATTCTACTTTAAATCTATTATCTACTTCATCATAATAAGCTACATATCCTACTTGGTTAAAAGAAACGGCACCTGCTAATTTATCTCCCCCATTTACCATTTCAAGAATCGTTGCGGTAACATGCCAGCCTTCCTTCGTTCCTCTTAAGTCACCAACCGCATAATTAGCATAAGATGATGACTTAATAGAAGATAAATCATCAGAGATAGCCGTTTTAGCAAATGAAATACTTCTAGGGATATAAAGCAAATCAAAATCACTGTTTAACGTGTTAGGATCTGGATCTATTGCACCACCGTAGTTCCCTTCTGGCAATACACCTCCCTCAACCCCCACAGATACAGGCGTATTCCCTGTCGTAGTCGCCTGTGCCGAAAGTGGTGCCAAACTTGCGCCTACTACGGCACTACCAACCAATAAACTTGCCATTATTTTCTTTTTCATATGTACATCTCCTTTAACATCTTGAATTCCCAGTGCGCCCTAGTTGTTTCTTCGGCGCTGCTGAAGCTATGGCTTTATTATACAAGATTCCCCCTTGTCTGTGATTTTAAATATTGAACAGTTCTTGCAAAAAAACAACATTTCCTTTAAAAGCAACGTTTCCCCTTAGTTTAAAGGCTTTTTTTCAACACTTATTGATATTTTTGGCTGTTATTTAATGGTTTTTCCGAGAAAACACTTTAATAAACAACGAGAAAACGTCACAAAGTAGAGGTTAAACTCTAACTTTGTGACGTTTTCTCCTAAAATCTTATACATTTATTCGCAGTTACAGCGAAAAAACCGTAATTTTTTATTTAATGACAGCCGTTTTTATATTTGTTCGTCACTAAGACTTACAATTTACGGCGACGAGCGAATTCCACAAACTTAAATTTGTTTAAGCGGTGACGAGATTCCGTATAGCCAAAACAGCGGGTATCTTCCAAGTTCATGATACTGCGGACCACGACAACATGATTGCCTTCCACTTCACCAATCAGCTGCTTGTCCATCTCTGTGAGCGGTTCCACGGTAATTTCTTTCTGGGCGTAACTAATCGCCAAGCCAAGGTCGTTTTCAAGATAATCGAAAATCGAATCTTCGGCACGGTGTTTCGGCAGTTCTGGGACAATCTCTTTAATCAAGTAATCAATATCTAAAATATCGACTTCCCCTTCAATCTCCCGTTGCCGAACTAAGCGCCACACAGGGGCCCCTTCCGTCCAGCCAGTCAACTGAGCCAAGTTGCGCTCCACAGGAATTTCTTCTAAGGAAACCACATGAGTATGACTTTCAATATGTTGCGTTTGTTGTAACTCCTTGTAACTGGTCACCCCTGAAATAGGAAAATTAAACTTTTTAAAGTTGAGCACAATCGAGCCTTTGCCTTGTTTTTTCTGAATGTAGCCAGCGTTAATCAGTAAATTCAAGGCTTTCCGAATTGTTTCACGGGAAACATTGTAAGTTTCCACTAATTGATTTTCACTAGGTAATAAATCGCCTGGCTGATAGTCGCCTTGGACAATTTGTTGTTCTAATTCTAAAAATATGTCATGAAACTTGTTCATGCCGATCCTCCTCTACCAACAATTTCTTTTCTAAAAGCATAGCATATTCCCTCCGAAAAACCTAGAGCTGGTCAGAAAAATCCCCCGCACTTTCTGCCTTGCTTACGCCACAAACTCCCCCAGCCAAACCACTGCTTGACCGCCTTTTTTCGGAACCAGCGCAGTCTGTTACAGCCCCCTTCTGGAAAACTTTTCCCAAGAATCTAGGGAAAATCCTTGTAATTCTGATTCGTTCATACTATACTGTAGTCAAACACAACATGTCTATACAAGTTCACAAGGAGGCGCCAAACATGACTATTTTAGAATTAACATTCGCAACGAACCAACTAACGACGACTTTTTTTAACCATAAATTGGAACCGCTTCATCAAAAAACGTTCCCTTTTGAAGCTTTGACTATCGAAGAAACGGTTCCTGAACTGTGCCAATTGATTGTGGCAGAGGCTGCGCCGATTCTGGGGGGGATTGTGGCTGATTTCCCAGAGGACTTCTTTTCGCCAGAGGAAACGTTGGCGCTGGTTCCGCAAGCGGTGATTCAAGCATTCGCGGAACAGTTGAACACGCCACTTTTAACGGCAGCCGAACAAGCGGCGGCACCGAATCTGCTGGCAGCATTTGAAGAAAAACGGCAGTATCTGGCTTGGCATTTAGATTATTATGGCTACGTGCCTGGGAAAAATGAATATGCGGTGGAGTCCCTGTTAACTGTCGGCAATGGCTTTTTAGGCTTGCGCGGCACGACACCTGAGATGACGATTTCTGATGATCATTATCCAGCAACCTACATTGCGGGGCTTTATAATACAGCGGCTTCGGAAGTTGCGGGTCAAGTAGTGGAAAATGAAGATTTCGTCAATGCTCCTGACAACCAACACATCGCTTTAAAAATTGGCGATGCCACTGACTGGTTAACGATTTCCCCAGACACGCTACAACAATTACATCGTCAATTGAACTTGAAAACGGGATTGTTTGTCGCAGAAATGATTTTGAAAGATGCGGACAATCAGCAAATTAAATTAACGACGAAAAAAATCGCCAATATGGCACAGCCGAATGACTATCATCTGCAATATACGTTTGAGCCGTTAAACTTTTCGGCCCCGATTACTTTGAAAACCGTCACTGATGGCAGTGTCTACAACTACAACGTGGCGCGGTATCGCAACTTAACAGCGAAACATTTTCAGGTGACAGCATTAAGCGCGCAGGAAAACAAAACCGTGATTGAGGTTTGTACCAATCAATCCAACTTGAGCGTCCGAGAAACGGCCTTGATAACTGGTGATTTTTTTGAAAAAGAAGCCATTATGATTCAAGAAGAAGCGGAAAAAATCGCCCAAGTGGTGACCGTGATGGCGCACCAAGGAACGCGCTATACGCTAGAAAAACAAGTCTTTGTGCAAGCCAGCCACGCCGAACAAAGTTGGCAAGTACCGTTTACGCCGAAGGACTCTTTTGCGGCCGCCGCTCAGGAAAGCGCCCGCGCTTGGCAAACCCTTTGGCAACAAGCCAACATTACCGTGACAGGCGATTTGATGTCTCAAAAACTTTTACGGATTCACAGTTATCACTTGCTGGCTTCGGCTTCGCCTTTTAGTAACCAAGCCCAAGCATTGGACGTCTCGATTACCGCCCGAGGCTTGCATGGTGAAGCGTATCGTGGACATATTTTCTGGGATGAAATTTTTATTTTACCTTTTTATATTCAACATTATCCTGACACAGCGAAACAATTGTTGCTGTATCGCTACCACCGATTAGAGAAAGCGAAGGAAAATGCGGCGGCCAGCCAGTATCGTGGCGCAATGTATCCGTGGCAATCAGGACGTGATGGGCGTGAAACCACGCAAAAACTTCACTTAAATCCGTTGAATGGACATTGGGGCGAAGATCATAGTATTTTGCAACGGCATGTTTCCTTGGCGATTGCTTACAATGCTTGGTTGTATTGGCATAGTACACAGGATCATGAATTTATGAAACAATATGGCGGCGAAATGTTGTTAGAAATCGCTCAATTTTGGAACAGCGCTGCGACGTTAGATGACGCAACAGGACGGTTCTTTATTGATAAAGTGATGGGACCTGATGAGTTTCACGAGGGCTATCCAGACCAAGCGGAAAGCGGCTTGAAAAACAACGCCTATACGAATTTGATGGTGGTTTGGCTATTCGAAGAATTAACCAACATTTTGGCACTTTTCTCTGAGGAAGAACAGGCACAACTTTTTGCCAAAACTCAGACCACTTCGGCTGATTTAGCCCGCATGCAGCAAATTCAAAATTCACTGGAAATTGAAGTTAATTCTGACGGCATTATTGCGCAATATGAAGGGTATTTCGGCTTAAAAGAGATTGACTGGGCAGCGATGAAAGAGAAATACGGCAATATTTACCGCATGGATCGAATTTTAAAAGCCGAAGGGGAATCTCCCGATGATTACAAAGTGGCGAAACAAGCCGACACGTTAATGTTGTTCTACAACTTAGACAAAACTCGGGTGGATCAAATTTTAGAAGATTTAGGGTATCAGTTGCCTGCGGATTATTTAGAAAAAAATCTTTTGTATTATCTAAAACGGACGTCTCATGGTTCGACTTTGTCACGAATTGTTCATGCCCAATTGGCAGAAATGGCGCAATTCCATGAGCTATCTTGGCAACTTTATCAAGAAGCGTTGTATTCCGATTATCGTGACATTCAAGGTGGCACGACCGCTGAAGGGATTCATACAGGGGTCATGGCTGCGACGATCCACGTTACTTTAGCGACGTATGCAGGCGTTGACACGCGCCAGAACGAGTTATCAATTTGTCCAAACTTACCTGAACATTGGCAAGCGCTGGCGTTCCAGTTTATTCATCAAGGCGTGACGTATCAATTTTCATTAACACAAACCAGTGTCACGATTACAGCAGATAAAGACACACAATTATTGGTTCAGGGCGCGTTGATTCCGTTAACCGCCGAACGACCAAAAGAAGTACATTATCAATAAAGGAGCGAACCACAATGACGATTGGATTTATTTTTGATTTGGATGGTGTCATTACTGACACCGCCAAATTTCATTATCAAGCTTGGAAAGCGTTGGCCGATTCGCTAGGCATTTCCATTGACGAAACCTTCAACGAAACATTAAAAGGCATTAGTCGGATGGATTCCTTGGACCGCATTTTAGCCCATGGCCACCGTGAAAATGCGTTTACTCCAGCAGAAAAAGAAGCCTTAGCTCAGCAAAAAAATGACCACTACGTTCAATTATTAGAACATTTAACAACAGAAGATGTTTTACCTGGTGTCGTGCCATTGCTACAGCAAGCCCAAGCACGTCACATTCCCTGTGCCGTGGCTTCGGCTTCAAAAAACGCGCCCCTGATTTTGGAAAAATTAGGCGTGCGCGCGTACTTCGCCACAATTGTCGATCCCGACTCATTAAGCAAAGGCAAACCTGATCCTGAAATCTTTTTAGCCGCCGCTGACAGTATTGGCGTGCTACCGCAAAACGCCATTGGCTTTGAGGATGCACAATCAGGCATTGACGGCTTGAAAGCCGCGGGCATCTATGCCGTCGGCTTGTCGGCCAGCCAACCCTTAATCGGAGCCGACATGCAAGTTTCTGAAATGACTGAACTAAGCGTTGATGCACTGCTCAATCGCTAAAGAAGGACAAGAACCTTTAGTAGCAGGCACCTCTTTTCATCTACATTGTATCTATGCTAGAATGTAGATGAAAAGAGAGAGATGCGTCAACACACCTCTCTAGTGTAGAGCCGTTTGAGACGGTGACCTTTTGGATTAATTAAAAATAACCGTACTTGATCAAAGTTGACGGTTATTTTTTATTGTCATTACACTCCATTATTGGATTAAAAAGGATTGAGTTGAACGTGGTTCTGTGGTAGACTTTTATTAGAAACAAGTAGATGTTTCTTGATGATCAGGCATCATAATAACTCAATACTGAAATCGGAAGTAATAGCCGATAGTTGGCGAGCAACAGAAAAACTCGATATAGAATTGGACGTAGAGCCAATAGTTGGTGAGCAACAGAAAAACCTGAATTATATTTGAAGTTTAAAGAAGGCAAGCTAAGCTTGGCTTCTTTATTTATAGGAGAAACTAATGATTGAGAAAAAAGATTTTGACACAATTAGAAAGGCGTTCTTAATTTATGACACCAACTTCAATAATCATATGTTCACTTATACATATCAACATCGGAAAACAAAGAAATTGTTAGAAATGAACGTTCAATTTGAAGCTGGGAATTTTATGCATTTATGCGGAGTTGACTATTATCAAATAGATAAACAAGGGAGCTGTAAATTTCGTTTTAAGGCTACTCAATTTTACAGAGCTTTAAAAAATAATAAAGTTTCACTGCGCGGGATTAAACCTAAAGATGATGGAACCACAGGCCAAAAATTACAAGTAATTCCTCTATTAGAAATGCTTATTTCTCCAGGTGTACGAATATGCGATGGAGGAAAATTTTATAATTTACAGTATGAAAAAGCAATTCGTTCAGGCAAAATGATTGTGGCGTTAACATGTAAAGAGAATAACAAAAAGTACGTTCCACAATCTTTATTATCGTTAATAAATCAGCCACGAAAGAGCCAATCGAAATCTTTAACTGAATCCCATGAAGTAATTAAAATAAGTAAGTCTGAGCTGAATAGCACCTCAGTAATTGAAGTTTACGATAAATTTTAACAAAAAAGCGGGCTAAATAGACTATAGGCAAAGAGAAAAAGCCCAGAGGTTTTTCTCCTCTTTAACAGCTTTTTAGTTTCCAAGGACCAATACTTTACTATTAGCAACGAAGTTCACGGTCCTTTGTGCTTGTCTCCACGTTCATTTCTTTTGCTTATTGTTTAAATCCTACTAACGGAAAAATGAAATCAACGAATTTTATCCCCGCATAAAAACATAGGGCAAACATCAAAATCTTAATTAAGATTTTGACAATTGGTCGTTCAGTTATCTTTTTCATTTGTATACTCCTTTCCAATATTTTTAAAGCTCCAACCTTTTTAATCTTTTTGACATCTATATTTTATCTAATTATAATAAAACTCACAATAGAGGAAGCATCATTTTTTCATTTCCTTTTTATCCCTTGATTAGTAGTTCAATTTGTAAACATATCATTCTGATAAAATAGGAAAGGTGGTTGTTATAGTATCGAGACAAAATTATCTACAAAGAAAAAAACACCTCTCGAAGTGTCTTATGTAAAATATTTTTTTCTGGTCTTTTTTTTGGTCTTAGCCATGGACTATTACCATCAATTTCCATGCTTTTTTATTGTGGAATGGGCTGGGTTTTAGCCTCTACCTATTATTTCTGTAATAACAATCTCACGTATCCTCTTGCGATTCATTTGCTATTAAATAATTTATAATACACAAAAAAAACCGCCCACATCAGAAAAATGATGTGGGCGGTTTTTTGTAATTATTTATTTTTTGTTTCAAATAACGGACTAACTGGTTTGTTTTCGTGGATACGTTTAATCGCATCTCCGATTAATTCACCAACGCTGACTTCGTCAATTTTAGCAATTTTACGATCATCAGATAGGTAAATAGAGTCTGTTACAACTAAGCGTTCAATTGCTGAATCTTCAATACGTTGTAAGGCTGGTCCTGATAAAACGGGATGTGTACAAGAAGCGTAAACGTCTTTTGCTCCGGCTTCTTTCAATGCGTTTGCAGCAAGAGAAATTGTCCCCGCTGTGTCAATCATGTCATCAATTAAGACACATGTTTTGCCTTCCACATGACCAATGATATTCATTACTTCTGCTACGTTCGCTTTTGGACGACGTTTGTCAATGATCGCAATTGGTGCTTTTAAGAATTCTGCCAATTTACGTGCACGCGTTACACCACCATGGTCAGGGGAAACAACAACGACGTCATCGCCTTGAATGCCGTGTTCGATGAAGTAATCGGCAATTAATGGTGCACCCATCAAATGATCCACTGGAATATCAAAGAATCCTTGAATTTGGACCGCATGTAAGTCCAATGTCAACATTCTTGTTGCACCAGCTTTTTCAATCATGTTTGCAACAAGTTTAGCAGTGATTGGTTCCCGGGCACGTGCTTTACGGTCTTGACGTGCATACCCATAATAAGGCATAACCACGTTAATTGTTTTAGCACTCGCACGTTTTAACGCATCAATCATGATTAATAGTTCCATTAAGTTATCGTTAACAGGGCTACTTGTTGATTGAATGACGTAAACATGTGCACCACGAATACTTTCTTCAATATTCACTTGAATTTCGCCATCACTAAATTGTGTTACAGAGCACTTTCCTAGCTCCACACCCACAGCATCCGCAATTTTTTCTGCTAAGGGACGATTAGAGTTCAAAGAAAAGATTTTCAATCTTGGATCAAAATAATGTTTCGACATTAGAACCTCCACTTTCTATTTCAGCCAATTCGTTAAAACTGAACAATACTTTCCTTCTAAAATAATAGTAGTCCTAGCCAAATAAATCAAGAGATTTTCTGTATTTCATACAAGATATTCATCAAAAGTCGCTTTCTTCTAACTATTTTATCGTATTTGTCTAAAAAATGAGGATTATTTGAATAAAGAAAGGTACTCGCCATAGCCTTCTTTTTCTAAATCTGCCACTGGCACAAATCTCAAAGCTGCCGCATTAATGCAATAACGTAAGCCGCCTTCTTGGAGTGGGCCATCAGTGAAAACATGCCCTAAATGTGAATCCGCTTCTTGACTACGAACTTCTACTCGGTGCATGCCGTGACTAAAATCAGCTTTTTCTTTGACGCCACGTTTTTCAATTGGTTTGGTAAAGGATGGCCAGCCGCAACCAGCATCGTATTTGTCCAGGGAGCTAAACAACGGTTCGCCACTAACAATATCTACATAGATTCCGTCTTGGTAAAAGTCATCATATTCTCCTGAAAAAGGGCGTTCTGTTGCGTTTTCTTGTGTGACGGCATATTGAAGATCCGTCAAGGTTTGTTTTAATTCTTCTTCTGTTGGTTTTGTCATTCTGTCCACTCCTTTTCTTCTGTTCAATTTATTGGGTTCAATGATACCACGTTTGCCAAACAGGCACCTAATAGTTTGCATAGTAAAAGACAGTCCTTTCTCTTTTTGACGAATGAAAAGGACTGTCTTTTATTAGTTGAATTCTTTTAGTAGTCGGGCTACTTTGGCAATTGGTAAACCCATAATGGCGTAATAATCGCCAGCGATTGCTTCAATTAGTAATGCTCCTTGTCCTTGGATACCATAAGCGCCTGCTTTGTCGGCATATTCTGCGGTATCTAAGTAAGCATGGATTTCCGTGTCTGTCAGTGGATAAAACGTCACGGTTGAATGAACTGTCGCGGAGCGTTCTTTTTCCCCTTGTTTCAACGTCACACTTGTATACACGTCATGTGTTTTGCCACTTAGGAGGCGCAACATGCGATAACCGTCTTCCCGAGAAGTCGGTTTGCCGAGGATCTCTCCCGCCAATGCCACAATTGTATCGCAGCCAATGACTAGTGCTTCGGGGGATTGCTCTGCTATAGCCGCTGCTTTTTGGGCAGCCATTTGCGCCACATATTCTGCTGGTAAGCCGTCTTTGCCAACAGTTTCATCGATATCGGCTGGTGCAATCGTAAAAGCTGGGACCACACGCTTTAATAACTCCTGACGGCGAGGAGATTGGGATGCTAAAATAATTTGCATAAATTGATGACGCCTCGTTTCTTTTTAATGGGGGTCTTGAATGCGTTTAAACATTCGTTCCATATCTGAATTCGTAAAATGAATCAGCACCGGACGTCCATGCGGACAATTAAACGGATTTTCGCACAAGGCTAAATCTTTTAATAGCACGCGTGCTTGTTGCTCATTGAGGTAATGATTGGCTTTGATGGATCGCTTACAGCTCATCATAATGGCAGTTGCTTCACGGAATTTTTTCACGCTGACCGAGCCAGTTGTTAGCAACATGTCAATCATCTCGCGAACAATGCTTTCCTCTTCGCCTGCAGGATACCAAGTTGGGTGCGCCCGCACAATGAAACTATTTTGTCCAAAGTCTTCCAAATGGATGCCGACTTCCGCAAGGGTTTCTTTCTGCTCTTTAATTTTCAAGGCATCGCTATTTGGATAATCAATAACGATTGGTACCAATAGTTCTTGTAAATCATCACTGACTTCGCCAATTTTTTCACGGAAGTACTCGTATTTAATTCGTTCTTGGGCAGCGTGTTGGTCGATAATAAACAGGCCATCTTTGCTTTGTGCGAATAAATAAGTTCCGTGCATTTGACCGAAGTATTCTAGCTCAGGAAAACGTTCTGTCGGTCGTTCTTCTTCCAACTTGTTCAGGGCTTGTTTCAGTTCTCTTTGACTCGTAGCGCTATTGGCATCGAATTCTGGGTGAAGTTTCATTTCTTCTTGGAAAACCTCGTCAGCAGCCTCTGATGAACGCAGAGAAGGTTCTGAATCAGGCACTTCAGTTATTTTCGTTTCTTCGGCTATTACCTGTTGCTCATTACTAGCTGTTTCCCAATGATTTTCGGAATCAACAGCTGCCGAAGAGGTTTCGTAAGCTGATGTTTCTTCCGCTACACTCGTTGATTCTGGCACTGGCGGCGCAAATGGGTCGTCCATTGGGTCCACTGCTCTTTCTGTCTGGTTGACAGCTTCAGGGGCGCTTGAGGCTGGTGTTTCGTCTGTCGCATGTTCCGCATAGAAGCGGCCTGTTGCGGGATTATAGCTTAAGCTGCCCGGTCGTTGTTTTACCGCAGGTTGTTCAGTCGATAGAGGAATTTCCATTTGTTCGGCTTTAGGTTCTGGCGGTAGTTTCTTTTTAAAACGCAAATTGTCTGCCGCATTGGGAATCAACTGTTCTTGGCTCAACACTTCTTGAATCGCCTGTTCAATTAATGCCATTAAATCTTTTTCTTTACTTAAACGAACTTCTTGCTTAGTAGGATGGACATTGACATCGACTAACAGCGGATCCATTTCAATTTCTAACACAGCAATTGGAAAACGCCCCACCATTAGTTTCGAACCATAGCCGGCTACAATTTCTTTATTTAACGCGAAATTTTTAATATAACGACCATTGATAATCGTTGATAAATAGTTGCGGCTGGCCCGTGTGACTTCTGGCAATGAAACATACCCTGTCAAAGTAAAATCAAGGTCTTTTCCTTCAATTTTCAACATTTTCTTTGCGGTACTAATGCCATAAATCCCGGCAATCGTTTGTTTTAAATCACCATTGCCTGTTGTACTCATCATTTTGTGGCCGTCATGAACTAAGCGAAAAGCGACTTTAGGGTGGCTTAACGCCAGACGATTGACAATGTCACCGATATTGGCCAATTCCGTTTGGATCGTTTTGACGTATTTCAAACGAGCAGGCGTATTATAAAATAAATTAGAAACGGTCATTTTTGTGCCTTTACGGAGGGCTGCTGGTCGGTTTTCTTCGACCTTGCCCCCTTTTAGAATCACATAGCTGCCTTCTTCTTCCTCAGCTGTGGCAGTTTCGACAATCATTTCAGAAACTGAGGCAATACTTGGTAAGGCTTCGCCTCGGAACCCCAAGCTGCGAATTCGGAACAAATCATCTCTTGTATGAATTTTGCTTGTGGCATGGCGTTTGAAGGCATTCAGTACATCTTCTTTGGCAATTCCTTCACCATTATCAATAATTTGAATGGTTTTCAAGCCAGCTTCTTCAATAAAAATATCAATTTGAGTGCTTCCTGCATCCAGTGCATTTTCCACCAATTCTTTGACGACAGAAGCGGGACGTTCAACAACTTCACCAGCAGCAATCTGGTTGGCTAGTTGTTCGGATAGTTCTTGAATTTTCCCCATTTCACGACCTCCTAACCGGTTCGGTTCCTAATTAGATACGTTTTTGCAATTGATGAAGCATGTTTAACGCATCTAGTGGTGTCATTTCTAATAGATTCATTTTCTTCAATGTGTCAATGACACTTAATTCTTCTGTTGAAACTTCTTTAAATAATGAAAGTTGCTCGGTTTCTTCATGTACTTCTGAAACTTCTTCATGATGAACTGAAATTGGAATCGTTGTTTCTTCCGCTTCTAAAGCGGATAAAATGGTGGCTGCTCGTTCTAAAAGCGGGCTTGGTAAACCAGCGATTTTAGCAACATGTATCCCATAGCTCTTATCAGCAGGTCCTTCCATCATTTTATGAAGAAAGACCACTTCGCCATCTTTTTCGACAGCGCCCACGTGAATATTCTTCAAGCCTTTTAAGGTTTCATCTAGAACAGTTAGTTCATGATAATGTGTAGAGAATAGCGTTTTGGCTTGTACTTCACGATGGATATATTCAATGATGGCTTGCGCTAGCGCCATTCCATCATAGGTTGCCGTGCCGCGTCCTAATTCATCAAATAAAATTAGGCTGTTAGGCGTGGCGTGCCGCAGTGCTTGGTTGGCTTCCATCATTTCTACCATAAAGGTACTTTGCCCTGCAATTAGATCATCAGAGGCCCCAATCCGTGTAAAAATTTGATCGAAAATTGGCATTTCAGCACTTTCCGCTGGTACAAAACAGCCAATTTGCGCCATGACCACCGTCAAAGCCAATTGACGCATGTAGGTACTTTTCCCTGACATGTTTGGTCCAGTAATCAAGAGAATATCTGTTTCTGGGTTCATGCGGATACTGTTTGGAATGTATTCTTGATGCCCTAAAACTTTTTCCACGACTGGGTGTCGTCCTTCGACAATCGCCAAATTTTTCGTGTTACTTCTTAACGTTGGTCGAACGTATTGATACCGTTCACTAATTGTTGCAAAAGATTGTAAAACATCAACCGCACTAATGGTTTTAGCCAGTGTTTGCAACCGATCAATGTTCGTTTTCACTTGTTCTCTCACGGCCAAGAACAATTGATATTCTAGTTCAACTGATTTTTCTTCGGCTTCTAAGATTAAACGTTCTAGTTCTTTTAGTTCTGGCGTAATAAAGCGCTCCGCATTAGCTAATGTTTGCTTCCGCTCGTATTTTCCTTCTTCTAAATTCGCTAAATTTGACTTAGTGATTTCAATGAAATAACCAAAGACACGATTGTAGCCAATCTTCAAGTTTTTAATCCCTGTTTCTTGGCGTTCTTTCGCTTCTAACTCCGCTAACCATTGCTTACCATTGCGCATGGCATCACGGTATTCATCTAATTGGTCGTTATAGCCGTCCTTAATAACGTTTCCTTCAGTAATTTGTAAAGGGGCTTCTTCATTAATCGCCGTCGCAATCAATGCCACTAAATCTTCAACAGGGTTTAAGTCGACTAACAAATCATCCCATTCCCCTTGATTGATCCCGACAATTAACTGTCGAATCGTTGGTACTTGTTCTAAAGAGGTCCGTAATTGAATTAAATCACGCCCATTCACACTGCCGAATGCCACGCGTCCTGCTAACCGCTCTAAATCATACACGTTCGTCAATGCTGCTTGCAAATCCAAGCGTTCAAAATAGGCATTTAATAAGGATTGCACCATTTCTTGACGCTCCTTAATTTGACGTTCCTGAATTAGCGGACGATCCAACCATTGTTTCAACAAACGGCCGCCCATAGCTGTTTTCGTTTCATCTAATAGCCACAATAGAGTCCCTTTTTTCTGTCCTGTTCGAATCGACTGACTCAATTCTAAATTGAATTTAGAATAATGATCCATTTTCAAGAAATGATCTGGCTGATATTCCACAGCTTTCTGAATATGGGACAAGCTCCGCTTTTGGGTAACGGATAAATAAGATAATAATTTGCCTGTAATTTCAATTTCTAATGGATTAATCAGTTCATTGGTTAAAAAACTAAACTCGGCATTTTCTTCCACCGTTTCTTGTGTCGAAAAGATGATGTTTAAACGTAAACTTAAGTTCTCTTTTAACGATTCAGGAATCCCTGAACCTAGGACCATTTCTTTTGTTTGCAACGCAGAAGCTTCGTTTAAAACGCCCTCTTCATCAGCCAAGACTGCTGTTTTTAATTCGCCTGTACTCAAGTCTACATAGGCAAAACCGAACTGATTACCATCTGTTAGCACAGCGGTTAAGTAATTATTGTCTTTGGCTTCCAAGCCTTTACTATTCATCACCGTCCCTGGCGTTACCAACTGGACCACTTCTCGTTTGACCATGCCCTTGGTAGTCTTTGGATCTTCCACTTGCTCACAAATCGCTACTTTATAGCCTTGCTCAATCAACGTATCAATATAGCCTTGCGCGGCATGATAAGGAACGCCACACATAGGAATCGGATCATCCGCATTGCGGTTACGACTGGTTAACGTCAATTCTAAGATTTGCGCTGCATTGATAGCATCTTCATAAAATAATTCATAAAAATCACCTAAGCGATAAAATAAAAACGCATCCTTGTATTGGGCCTTAATGGATAAATATTGTTCCATCATGGGTGTATTTTTTGTCTTTTGTGGCATTTAATTCCCTTCCTTCTCTAGCTCTTCGTTCACGCGGTATTGAATGAGCGCCGTGACATGTTGGACTAAGTCATTGGCTTCGATCAGTTGTTCGCGGTAGGCTACAACGAGTGGGTGCTCATCAAACTCTTTTGTTTTCGCATCAGCTCGTTGAATGGCTTCTTTTTCAGCAGTTGGTTTGCCATAGTGAGCAAATTGAACCGCATCTTTTTGCGCAGCTTTAATTTCTTCCACTAATTCTGTCAGCTTTTTGTTTTTCTTTACCTTTTCTTCAATCGCTTGGTAGCGCTGAATGACTTCATCTTGTCCAATTAAATGTAACAATTTTTCTAATTCTTTATTACTTTGTGCATCTAAATTCAACGGCTCCATTTTTTCACCTTCATCTTTCACCGGCACTTTTTCTATAAGAGCAGAAAAAGTTAACCTCTTAATGATCCGAGATTAACTTTTCTTCTATTATTCTTGAAACGGGCGATCTTCGCTAATCTGAATCGGCTCAATCATCTTCGCTTGGCCCGTTTGGTCATCAATCTCTAAAATACAGGCAGATAAAATTGTCCGCCCTGTTTCGACTACCTCAAAGCGCTTCGGCAATGCTGTCATAAACTTCTCAATAATCGGTTCACGCTTCATTCCTAGAATCCCATCATAAGGTCCGGTCATACCGACATCACTTAAGAAGGCTGTCCCTTTCGGTAAAATCCGAGCGTCATTTGTTTGAACATGCGTATGTGTTCCAACAACGGCTGAAACTTGGCCATCTAAAAACCAGCTCATGGCTTGTTTTTCGCTTGTCGTTTCGCCATGAAAATCCACAAAAATGAGCGGTGTCCGTTTGCGAGCGATAGCCACTAGCTCGGCGGCTTTCTTGAAAGGATCTTCCAATGGCACCATAAATGTGCGGGCCTGTAAATTAATCACCGCTAGTTCCAATTGATTGACTTTCACAAAAACCATTCCTTGACCAGGCACATCTTCTGGAAAGTTCGCTGGACGAACCATTTTCTTCGCATCATCAATGAATTCAAAGATATCCTTGTTGTCCCACGTATGGTTACCCATCGTAACAACATCGACACCATCTTGCAAAAATTTCTTATAAATCTTGCCAGTAATTCCCCGACCAGATGCCGCATTTTCACCATTGGCAATGGTCACTTGTGGACGATATTTTTTCTTTAATTTAGGGACATACGTTGCTAGGGCTTCTCTTCCTAAAGAACCGACAACATCTCCTATAAATAATATACGCAAAAAGGTTCCTCTTCTCTTTTTAACATCTCTTGTTTATTATAGTTGTTTTCGCTTTGAAAAGAAAGTTTTGGTTTTAAAAGATTAAAAAAAGTGTCTCAACGAACAATCCTTGCAATTGTTCGTTGAGACACTACACGCGATACTTATTCGCTTTTTATTTTATTTCGCATAGTCAACGGCACGTGTTTCACGGATAACCGTTACTTTGATATGTCCTGGATAATCCAAGTCATCTTCAATTTTCTTCCGAATGTCTCGAACTAAACGAACAGATTCTAAATCAGAAATTTCTTCTGGTTTCACCATGACACGAACTTCACGTCCTGCTTGAACAGCAAAACTTGAATCAACGCCTTCAAAACTATTAGAAATATTTTCTAAGTTTTCTAAGCGGCGAATGTAGTTTTCTAACGATTCACTACGTGCACCTGGACGGGCTGCAGATAACGCATCTGCGGCTGCCACTAAAACAGAAATAACTGAGGTTGCTTCCACATCACCATGATGCGAGGCAATGGCATTAATAACTACTGAATTTTCTTTATATTTCGCAGCTAATTCTGCGCCAATCTCAACGTGAGAACCTTCAATTTCATGATCTAATGCTTTCCCAATATCATGTAGTAAACCTGCACGTTTGGCTAATTGAACATCTTCGCCTAATTCGGCGGCTAAAACGCCAGCCAGTTTTGCTACTTCGATTGAGTGGTTCAAGACATTTTGACCATAACTTGTTCTGAAACGTAAACGGCCTAAAATTTTAATTAAATCAGGATGTAACGTATGAGCACCTACTTCAAAGGCTGCTTGTTCTCCGTATTCACGAATCCGTTCATCCATTTCTTTACGTGATTTTTCTACCATTTCTTCGATACGAGCGGGATGAATCCGACCATCTTGGATTAATTTTTCCAAGGTCATTCGAGCGATTTCTCGTCTGATTGGATCAAATCCGGATAACACAACCGCTTCTGGCGTATCATCAATGATTAAGTCAATCCCTGTTAATGTTTCCAATGTACGAATATTACGTCCTTCACGACCAATAATGCGACCTTTCATCTCATCATTTGGTAAAGTGACCACGGAAACAGTTGTTTCAGAAACAGAATCGGCGGCGCAACGTTGAATTGCTAGGGAAAGCAAGTTCTTCGCTTTGCGATCAGATTCTTCTTTGGCACGTTGTTCTGACTCCTTGACCATCAAGGTTAGTTCATGATTCAACTCTTCTTCTGTTGACTTCATAATAATCGATTTTGCTTCTTCTTTTGAAAGGGAAGCAATTCGTTCTAATTCTTGATGTTGCTGATTAATTAAGTTTTCTACTTCTTTTTCTCGCTCATCAATTAATTGCTGTCTAGCACCAAGTTTCTCTTCTTTTTCTTCCAGTGAGCCTTCACGTTTTTCAAGAGAGTCATCTTTACGATCCAACGTTTGTTCCCGTTGAATTAAACGATTTTCTTGAGATTTAAGTTCTAATCTGCTTTCTTTCAACTCACTTTCAATTTCTGAACGATACTTCTGGTTCTCTTCCTTAGCTTCTAGCAATGCTTCTTTTTTCAGTGTTTCTGATTCTTTCCGAGCGTTCTCGAGAATACTCGACGCTGAAATTTTTGCACCATTTATTGCTTTATCATGACGTGACTTTGCAATAACAAATCCTAAACCAAGACCGACAATCAAACCGACGATAGCGAGGAGAATATTTAAAACCATATTTCCACCTCCATACTATCTTTTTGTTAATTCATATCTTGTAGTTTTTTGATAAACTAAAATCAATTATCAATATGCCTACTTGCATATTTGTGCATACACACAATTTTATTCTAATGTTTGTCGCGAAAGGTGTCAACTTAAAAAAGCCCTTTCTTTTGGAAAGGGCAGCAAATATTAGACAACGTCACATTTTTAGGTTTCCGCCATCACAAATTGTTTAAATTTTAGAACAAACGCCGCATAGTCTGCTGTTTGACTAAGCTGCTTGATGTGGATGGGTTCGGACATGGACAACAGTCTATTTAACAATTTAGTTCTAAACAAAAAAAGACAACACCTGTCCTGTTCAGTAAGTGTTGTCCTTCTTCTTAACGAGTCGTATTCACTCGTTATTTATTCATCTAAGGGTAATTCTTCTTGACCTTCTGCTTCTTCTGTAATGGTTGAACCGTCACCGATGCCGTATGCATCACGGACCAATTTAGACACTTCTGCCATCATTTCAGGATGATCCGCCATGTATTGTTTGGCATTTTCACGGCCTTGGCCAATTCGTTCTTCTTTGTAGCCATACCAAGCACCACTTTTGCTGATAAGGTCTTTTTCCACAGCCATATCTAGTAATTCGCCTTCTTGGGAAATCCCTTGGCCATACATGATATCAACTTCTGCCACTTTAAATGGTGGCGCCACTTTGTTTTTAACGACTTTAATTTTTGTGCGGTTACCGACGATGTCTGTTCCTTGTTTTAACTGTTCTGCACGACGGACTTCTAGACGAACCGTTGCGTAGAATTTCAATGCACGTCCACCAGGAGTTGTTTCAGGATTTCCGAACATCACGCCAACTTTTTCACGAATTTGGTTAATGAAAATAGCAATTGTTTTTGTCTTATTAATTGAGCCTGATAATTTACGTAGTGCTTGAGACATTAGTCGAGCTTGTAAGCCGACATGGCTCGCTCCCATCTCACCATCAATCTCTGCACGAGGAACTAACGCAGCAACCGAGTCGATGACAACGATGTCAATCGCACCACTTGAAACTAAGGCATCGGCAATCTCTAAGCCTTGCTCGCCCGTATCTGGTTGAGATAAAAGTAATTCATCAATGTTAACGCCTAGTTTCTCCGCATATTGAGGATCCAATGCATGCTCAGCATCGATAAAAGCGGCTGTTCCACCATTTCGTTGCACTTCTGCAATTGCGTGTAAAGAAACAGTTGTTTTACCTGAACTCTCAGGACCATATACTTCAATAATTCGGCCACGTGGATACCCACCTACGCCCAATGCAACATCTAACGCTAAAGAACCACTAGGGATAGTTGAAATTTTTTGATCAGCTTTTTCGCCTAATTTCATAATAGAGCCTTTCCCAAAGTTCTTTTCAATTTTTTTCAGTGCGGCATCTAAAGCCACTTTACGATCATCTGCCAATGGATAATCCTCCTTTAATTTATATAAACTTATTTTTCATTTCCTGTTAGTAGGTCTATCATATCTCTTTTGTACCAAAAAAGCAAGAAAAAACCGAACAAACATTCGCGTATTTATTTTTTATTAATGATTCGGCGCCGCAAAAGATCTAACCCTCGCATAACCGCACTCTGTCTAATATAATTTCGGTCACGGTTAAAATGGAAACATTCTGCAATGGTTGGTTGGCCTTCTTCCGCCAGCCCAATCCAAACAGTGCCTGTCGGTTGACCTTCGATTGGGTCACCAGCGACCCCAGTAAATGATAAACCATAGTTAGATTTAGCTAACTGACGCGCTTTCTCTGCCATTTCTTTGGCACACGCTTCACTTACCGTGCCATGTTCTTCTAAAAGTTCATGAGAAATTCCTAAAAAGTTCTCTTTTGTTTCTTGCGAATACGTCACGAAGCCTCCCTTAAAAATCTTCGAAGCACCCGCAATTTCCCCCAGTGTACTTTGGAATAGGCCAGCGGTGAGGCTCTCAGCAGCCATGACGGTTTGTCCGTTTTGTAATAACAAATCCACTGTTACCTTGGCTAAACTATTGTCATCCCCATACCCATAAAAATAGTCTCCCACTTTAGCTAAAACCTTTTCTTCCGTCGCTGTTAATAATTCTTCGCCAGCTACTAAGTCTTTTGTTTTAACTGTTAAACGAAGTGTCACTTCATTAGGCTTAGCATAAGGCGCAATGGTTGGATTCGTTTGGTGCGCAATCAACGATTGAATCTCGGTCACCAGCTGTGATTCACCAATGCCATAAAAACGCAAGACTCTTGAAATCAATTGTTCTTCTTGTGGAAACGCATTAATCAATAAAGGTCGTGCCGCTTGTTGGAACATCGGAATTAATTCATTGGGCGGCCCTGGTAAGAGCAAATAGCTTGTTGTGCCTTCTGTTACGAAAGAACCAACCGCTAATCCTGTCGGGTTTTGAAGAACTTGTCCACCTTCAATGGCTAACACTTGTCGTAGATTATTTTCCGTCATTGGCCGCTTAGACTGTTGGAAAAACTGGTGTAAGCGGTTCAATCCTTCTTGATCTTCTACTAATGATTTATGGAGATGTTGTGCGACAACTTGCTTGGTTAAATCGTCTTCTGTAGGTCCTAGCCCTCCACAAAGGACAATTAAATCACTTCTTTGTTCTGCTTCTGTTAGTAGCGTTTCTAAGCGGCCGCCGTTATCGCCAACAACGGTCTGATAGTAAACATCGATGCCTAGCGCAGCTAACTCTTCTGATAAAAAGGTGGCGTTGGTATTCACTACTTGTCCAAGTAATAACTCTGTTCCGACTGCAATGATTTCTGCTTTCATTGATTTCCCCTTCTCTAATAACATACGTAGTTAAACTCACTTTCCATTTTAGCACAACAAAATTTTTACAAAAGAATTTGAGCTTCAGGAAATAATTTTTTTATCAGGAAATTTATTAATTATTACGAAAAAAATGTTCATTTTCTCACAATACATTGTATAATAACGTTATATCGAAAGGAGAGAAATGAATGAGTGTAGTATTAGTACTTTTGGGTCTATTAGGGTTACTTGTCAGCGGGGGTCTGACTATCAAAGCATTAATCAAGAAACAACCGAAAAAACAATATGGCTATGCCGCATTAGCAAGTGCCGCTCTATTTATTGGTGGGGTTGCCACGACAGATTCTTCCCCAACGCTTTCACTTGATGCAGAGAGTGTTGAAACCGATGCCAATGGCTCAGCCACCATCAAAGGCGAATACGACGGCAACAGCAAACTAACGGCCAATGGCAAGGAAGTAAAAACAAAAGACAAAACGTTTGCTTACAAAGTAAAACTGTCCGATGAAAAAACGCAAAAAATCACCTTTGTGGCTGAGAAGAAAGATACCAAAGTTGAAAAATCAGTCGAAGTCACACCATCAAAAGAATTTATTGCAAGCATCACAGATTCTGAACAAGAATTGGCCAAAACAGAAAAAGCCTTAGCTTACGCTGAAAAACAACCTTCTCAGAAAAACTATGATGAAGCCGCAACCTTAGTATCTTCATTAAGTCAAGAATACGAGGAATACAATGATCGCCTTGAAAAAATCAAAGAAGCAGTACCTGTTGATGAAGCAGTTACAACTGCTGAAAAATCTAAAAGTAAAAGCGATTATCAAGCAGCTGAAAAATTAGTAGCTGCTGCCCCAGTTGGTAAAGAAGGATTTCAACAACGATTAACGACTGTTCAAACCGCTATCGCTGAAAAAGAAAAAAATGAACAATTAGTCGCCAGTGCAACTGCCGCTGTTGAAAAAGCTGAACAAGAACCAACCAATGAAGCTTACTATAATGAAGCGGTCAAACAAATTGACGCTTTAAACTCCCCAAATCAAGCTTTAACAAAACGGGTAGCCGTTGTTAAAACTCAATTAGATGCCCACAAAGAAAAACAACGAAAAGAAGCAGAAGCTCAGAAACTAGCCGCTGAAAAAGCGCAAAAAGAACAAGCCGAAGCGGCAGCAAAAGCGCAAGCTGAAGCAGAGGCGCAACAAGCCGCACAGGCGCCGGCAGAAGTCGAGACGGCTGCTGCGGAAGCACCAAGCGGTAACGCCTTAATTAAAGGGTCACGTAATGGAATTTATCATGTACCTGGAAGTAGATATTATAATAGAACTACGAATCCAGTAGCTTGGTTCTCTACTGTTGAAGAAGCAGAAGCAGCAGGATACCGAGCACCCAAACAGTAAATACATTAGCAATAATTAATCAAACAAGAAAATGGGGCCTCCGTTGTTTTAACGGAGGCCCCATTTTTCTTGTTTCTTTTATTGATACACACTAATTCGTTGATTTGGGTGTGCATTACTTTCCACTTCATCTAACATGGCAACGGCGTAGTCTGCGTAACTAATGTAGCTGTCACCTTGACTATTGGTTGTTAATTCTTCGCCAGCGACTTCATAATGGCCTGTCGCAGGACCATCAGCATCAAACATGGCTGCAGGACTAATATAGGTCCAGTGGATGTTTTGAGCTTCTTTCAATAAGTTTAAAGCTTCGCCCATCGCCGAAGCTAATGGCTGAATTTCTGCTGGGAATGATGGTGTATCTTTTAATTGAGTTGTGTGTTCTGGGTCCACATACAAGGTTCCAGCGCCCCCAACGACAAACAAGCGCGTTTTTTGATTGGTTAAAATCTCAATCAAATGCTGGGTAGATTTGGGGAAATCTTGCACATCAGGGAATCCTAAGGCACTAATTAATACATCAAACGCTTGAATATCTTCTGTTGTTAATTGATAAACATCTTTTTCAATGGTCGGTGTGCCATCTGTTATTTTTGAGGCATTACGAACGATGGCTGTCACGTCCATCCCGCGACGTTTAGCTTCTGCTAAAAGTAATTGTCCTTCTTTTCCTGTTGCTCCTAATACTGCTACTTTCATGTAAATCATCCTTTCATTTTTAAATAGAACTAAAATAGTTACATTTAATACTTTAAAAGTAGAGAGATTACTTATCTCTCTTAACTTCTATTTCATGAATCACATCTGCTAAGGTGATGCTTTTCAATTCTTCTTCCATTTTTTGTTGCACTTTAGTAAATTCAGTTTCTAGTACCGATTGGATATTTGCCCCAACGGAACAGTTTGGATTAGGATTTTGATGAATATTGAAAATCTCTCGTTCCAATTCAACCGCTGTATAAATTTCATACAGTGAGATCTCTTCTGGTTTCTTTAATAAGGTATTTTTATTGGCTCCACGCATGGAATGAATCAAGCCGGCTTTTTTTAACTGACTCATTAGTCGTCGAACAACGACTGGATTCGTATTCACGCTCGAAGCAATGTATTCAGAAGTCACTTGTTCTTGAGGACCTGTTTCAATCAAACTTAAAATATGAATCGCAACACTTAATTTCGTTGACATGGCCATGTCTAATCACTCCAAACTAAATGTAACGTCATTTGTTACATTTACAGAATACGCTGTTTCGTTTTATTTGTCAATGAGAAACCTCTGACTATTCAAAATAAAAATCATTTGTTGAAACAACACGGGCCCCAAACGGCATTAACGCTAATTTCGCCAATTTAAAGGATTGTTGCCCAAACGGAATACCGATGATTGTCAGACAAAGCAACAAGCCACTAATACAATGCCCAATTGCTAATGGTAGTCCACTGATAATCAGCCAAATAATATTTACCACCAAAGATACGCCGCTATCACTATACACGACTCGCTTTTTAAACGGCCAAAAGCTCAACCCCGCTAATTTAAAACATTGTAAACCAATCGGAATACCGATAATTGTAATACACCAAATCACGCCTGCGAATAGCCAAGATAAGCCACCAAAAAAGCCGCCAAAGATGAACCATAAAATATTGCCAAGTGTTTTCATTCTTGTTCCTCTACTTTCCTCATTAAAAATTATGTATGTGAGTAAGTATACCACGAAAGCTTCTTTTTGTTTCAAACAATATTGTAAGGTTGCTGACTCGTTAAAAGACGAAGACGCTGTTTCATGATACAATGAAGAAACTAACGATAAAGGAGCAGACTTCATGGACTTACATTTAACCGTTGATCTAAAAAAAACAAAGACACTCATTGACTTAGCCGATCAGGCCCACTTAATCATTGAACAAACAACTAAATTACCGAAAAAAGAGGCAGCGATTCTTTTCTTGCTAAGAGATAACCAACTAGTTGCTTTAGGACTTGCTGAAGAAAAAGCTACATATAAAGAAGTTTCTTTTGATCACTCGATTTTATTGAAACCGACTTGGGACACAGAACTTGCCTATTTAGCGCAAGCTTTCCTAGATGATGCGAAAGAAAGTGGTTTAACATTGGAAGCAACCCCAGCGACAGTCAAAATTCCGAAAAGTGCGGTAGCGACAGTGACTAACTATAAAGAAACAGTCACCTTTATCTTGGAACGTTTTGGCTACTCTCTGTTTAAAAAACCGGCGCCGAAGAAAGCCAGACCAGCCAAAGCACGCCACAAATGGACAAAAGAAGTCAGCCAAATTCCTTTTTATATTGATACTCGACAAAGCAAAGCAACTGTTTTTTGGCAAAAGCGCAATGAAATGCTTATTAAAGCTGGCGCGACAATGATGCCAGAAGCCCCTTTAAATAAAGACGGGTCTGTCGGTTTCTCCGCTAGATTTGGTGAAAAACTTCGTGATGAACGCAAGGGCCAATTTAAAGACTTTGTCACAACGGAAGATATCGTCTTAAAAAGCGTTAATGAAGTCGGCTTGTTTCTCTATTTTGCTGGAACAAACAGCTGGTTAGAGCTAGTTGATGAGAACGGCAAAACTTTAAATGAATGGACTGTGGTGGAATAAACCTTATAAAAAATGTCACGCCTGAACTTTACGATTCAGGCGCGACATTTTTTTAATTTAAATAACTTTTTGCTATCGCTTGATACTTATCAATCATATCTAAATAATTATCAATTTCGACATATTCGTCGACTTGGTGTGCAGTAGTGGTCACACCTGGTCCAAAGACAACGCAATCAAATGTATTGTCTGATTTAGTAAATTCAGCTAAGTCTGTGGTCCCAGCGCTTGTCACTAATGGTAATGGTTGATCAAATTGGGCTTGAATGGCTTGAATTAACGCAGAATCTTTCTCAGCTTTTACAGGAATTTTATTGTAATCAATCGTTAATTCTAACTGATGTTTTTCTTTTTTGTTCAATTCATCGACAATTTTTTGTAATAATGCAATGACTTGATCGTTGCTGAATTCTGGAATTGAACGGATATTCCCTTGCAAGGCTGCTTGACCTGGAATACTGTTCACTTGTGTGCCACCTTTAATGACGGTTACATTGTGAATCGTTCGACCTAATTCAGGATTTTCATAGTTTGCTGTGACTTCCGCCATTTGTTGGTTTGCTTCTGTAATAAATTCGTTCAAATTATTAATCGCGTTAATGCCTTCTTCTGGCATCGAACTGTGGGCTTCTTTTCCGTGTGACACAACAGAATAGTTAATTGAACCCATGTGCGCATACATCAAGTTATAATTGGTTGGTTCTCCAATGACTAAGGCACTTAAATCATCCGCATAGCCTTTTTCAGTTAATTGGCCAGCACCTAGCTCACCGACTTCTTCACCAACTGTACCTAAAAATTTAACCGCTCCATTTAATGGAACTTCCTTTTCTTTTAATTCAATCATTGCTAGAACCATTGCGACTAAGCCGCTTTTCATGTCCGTTGCGCCACGGCCATACAATTTATTTCCTTCAATATGGGCCGCAAATGGCGGGAAAGTCCATTGACTTTCGTCCCCTTCAGAAACCACGTCCATGTGGCCACTAAACCCTAAGACTTTTTCTCGGTTTTCACCTAAATAAGCAACCAAACTACTACGATTTGGTGCATAAGAAACAAGTTCAGAAGGGATCTCATATTTCTTCAAAAGATTTTGTAAATAGATTGCCACTTCTTCTTCGTTTCCATTTACAGATTTAATTTTAACCACATCTTGTAAAATACTAATTTTTTCTGATTTTTCCATTGCCATTCGCCCTTTCTTGTTATGCTTAATTCTAGTGTACGCTTCTCTCAGTAAAACCGCAACTGACTTGGTTAGGTCAGCAAAAAACACGCGACAGTTTTAAGAAATGTCGCGTGTTTTTTACTGAGTTTATTTTAAATAATTAGGCGCTGCCAATTCATTCTCAATGACTTGATTAGGAATCACAAATTCAGGGGTGCCCATATAGTAAGGCGCAATCTCTCCTTGAGGAAACACAATCACTAATTGGTGTTTTTCATTGATATAGAAAGGTTGGTCCTTTTTAATTTTTTTGAAGGGTTGAACATCACTGGGGGCATCCTCTTTTTCGGACCAGTATATTTTATTGCTATCGTTCTTCATTTGGTCTGCTATTTGTTGTTTAATTTCACTACTAATGACATCAATGTAAAAATCATTTTTAAAAATTAAGGGGAGTGAAACGACAACATTGGCTCGTTTGTCGATGGTGTCATATTTCGTTGTCGTCGCAGAGCTGCCTTTAATTTCTGTGAAGGTTCGTTTGACCACTAGGAAGCGACGGTCGTCCACGACTTTTTCATAATCTCCAGTGACTGAAACACGAGAACCATCAAACAATTGCCCTTTGACTTGTTGAAATTCTGTTTGGGCTTCTTTCAAGTATTTTTTGTTGAGCGTGTCGGCTACTGAAGATTCTTGGGATGTTTGGATTTTAGGGACATCGATGTTTACTTCACTTTCCTGTTTTTTCGCTGTCAACGTTTTTATGGTGACTAATTGAACAATTTTATCTAACACAGGAATGTTGCGGGCTGCTTCACTAAAACCTGGAAACAAATTGACTGATAAGACAAAGCCACAAGCCACCACTACACTACTTTGCAGTGAGCGGTTTCTAAAACGAAGCCAGGTGTACCGCTTTTTCTCTTTATGAAAACGCGCTTTGACTTCCGCTTGTAGATCCGTTGGCAACGGTTGTTGGCGGTATTCTTTTGAAAAGTTTTTAACAACGCTTTTTACAAAATCTTCCATTATTTTTTCGCTTCCTTTCTTTTACTAATTCAATAGACTTCGGAGTTCATTCAAACTGCGGTACATCTTCGTTTTAATCGTATTTTCGTTAATATCCAGGATCAAGGCGATTTCTTTTAGCGTAAATCCTTCAAAAAATTTTAATAGAATAATTTCACGATTGGGACTATCTAATTGATTAATAATTTCTTCAATTTCTAAAAAACTGCGTTGGGGATTATTTAAAAGGGCTAACACATGTTCATCTTTTTCAATATGAACAGCTTCTCGTTTCTTTTTACGCCAATAATCTGTCGCTACAGAAAGCAGAATTCGAAAGAACCACGCTTCAAAATCCTTAATATCGGGTCCTTTTTGGATGGCCTTCAGTGCCTTTTCAAAGCTTTCTTGAATCACATCCAAGGCATCTTCTTTCGAATGTGTATAGTTAAAGGCAATGCGATACATTTTTTCATATTTGGTATCCACAAGCGTTTCTAACGCGCGAATTTGTTTTTTTCTTTTCCAACCATCGAAAACCATCGATTTCTGGAACCTCCTTTCCTGTACACTTATATAGACGAATCACAAGCATAAAAAGTTTCAACTTTTTTATTATTTTTAATTTTTATATTCTAAAAGAAAAAGCGTGGTACAAAAATCACTTTGGATTTTTGCTTCACGCTCAAAATCTGATAAACGGCGGGAACAGAACCAGCTCCTTCGGAAATAAGCCGAAATTATCCAAAAATTAAAGAACAATTTCCGGAAATTTCTTCTTATTTCTCGGAGCTAAGCGGTGCTGTCCCGACCTTGTTTTCTTCTCCCGAGTGCGGTCTTAGTGCACTCAGCGTTTTAATAAAATGCGACCAATCAACAGGACGTGGTGGCGCTAGCCAAATAATTTGAGTAATCTCAGGCCAATCGACAAAATGAATATCCGATAAAATTAATTGTACACTTTCATCTACATGTGCTTTGAAAATGATATTCCATTCCGTAATTTTTTCAATATTTTTTTGTATCATACGATTATAGGCTTCACCAAAGGAAAAGTCGACACACAATGTAATCGGAGCCAAAACTTTTTTCAATGGTAACGCATCCACCATTAACAACAGATACCGATAAAATAAAAACTGTCTGGCATCCCAAACAGCGGGATTCGTTTTTTGTTCTTGAATAAATTGTCGACTAGCAGAAAAATACTCTGTATACGTTTCTGCAAAGTAGGTTATATCCATTTTGCGATAACTATAGTTTGCTTCTATTGGAAAATGGAACAATTTAAAATGTACGATTGTTACTTTTTGTTCAAAACCTTGCAGGACTTCCTCGGAAAGCTGAAATTGTATTTTTAAATAGCTTAACAAGTCACGATTCAATTGTTGAATTTCTGCAAATCTTTGGCAAAGTGCTGCTGAAGCTACTTGAAGCCACTCTTCAGCAATTAAAAATAAGAGTAAATAATTGCCTTCGTTTGTTCGTTGTGGTTCTGGGATTTGAAGACTCTCTAACCAATTGAAAACATTCTGCTGATTGTCACCGGCTAATTGTTTTAACACTTGCGAATCTACTTTTTTCTCTACATAAAACTGTTGCTGCGTTCGTACTAAAGAAACCGCCAAAAAATGAAAACATTTAGCTTGTGCATAGCCCGCACGTTGATTAAGATGTACCTTCTCAGAAAAAAATAGCTCAAAGTTCCGAATCTGCTCTAAAACTTTTTTACCGTACAATGAAAAATCACGTTGGTATAATTGTAAAAAAACCAGTGTTGTTACTTCGCGTAAATTGGTTTCATTTCCCACTAAGTGAAATTCTTTATTAATTGTAATTTGATAATTTTCCAGCATTTTCTTTAATTCCTTGAACTCCTTATAAGCCAATGTGTGACTAACAAAGTGTTCTAACGCAAACTCATTTACAGAATCAAAACGCTGAAAAAAGAAATCTTGAAACATAGCAAAACGTAACGACTCTTTAATATAGCAATCAATCAAAGTAGCGGAAGTTTCCGTTCCTGATTCATTAAGAGTTAAGAAAATACCATCGCTCACAATTTGAAAATCCTCTGATAAACCAAATTCAATAAAATCGGCATTTAATTCAGCGACCGTTTTGTTCACGATAAATTCAGATAATTCTAACTCCTGCATTACGGTTTCTTTTGACTCTGTTAACATCGGTGCATTTTCCAGTAACTGAAATAAGGCGATTTTTCTTTTATCAACTTTATTTAAAAACATCATCAATATCATAGACTTCTCTCACATCCATTTTTTTCCCATACAATCCATTTCCTGAAAGAAAGTACCCAACCGCTGCTAAATAGCTTTCAGATTCTTCATCGCCGCCTGCACCAAGTCCGTTAGGAAAGACAAAATCTTTATTCACTTGTAAGGGATGAGCCGTTGTTTCTTTTGTTTGTTTCTTTTTTTCTTTTGACATTGCCGGTTTCTCCACAGGTTTGTCTTTTTTCTTGGGTGAAGGCTTTTTTTCTTCAGAAGGAACCGTAGTTTTTTGATCTTCCGGAGGGGTCGGCGCAGGTTGTTCCGGTTCTGACTTTTCCTGAGGGGTGATTGATTCTGGTTTTGGTTGAATTTCTTCCGTTGGTTCTAAGGGATTATAAATAGGTGTCGCCAATGTTTGAATTGGTTCTATTTCGACAGCCGTAAAAATTAGCAAAGAACTAAATAAAAAAAGATACTTTTTTCTCATGGCTTCTCACTCTCTCTACCTCTACTTTATGGGAAGCAATTCCTTGTAAAAGTACCTTTACTTTTACAAGGAAAACCCTTTTTGTCAATAGATAGCCCTTTTTATTACTCAGATTGTTGTTCTTCCTCTTTTTTCTTTTTACGATACAAGAAGAAAATCAATAAGAGCAGCGCTAGAATGATTAATGCAATCAGTAGATACAACCACCAATTGGTTCCTTTAATGGTTACGTCTTTTTCATTTAATTCTTTAGCGACGTCCCCAGAAATAGTAAATTCTTTTGTAAATTCCCATTTGTACAGGTACCGTTCTTCACCATTGGCGCCTTTGACTTGATAGGTGCCCTTTTCATCTTTTACACCATAGGCCGTTGATTTCAAGACATATTTTCCTGGCGTTAATCGTTCCCCTTTTAAAGAAATTGGGTAACTAAAGTTAGAGTTTGGCGCCACTTGCATATCCTCAGTATCGGATTGGTAAAGCGTTTCGCCTCCTTTTGAAACAGTGTTGATTAAATGTAATTGGTTTAAATAGGCCGCTTGTGGGTTTTGTAAAGAAACATTGATGACGTTTCGCGCGTTGACTTGGCCTGGTTTAACCCCCAGTAATTTTAAATCTGGTTGAACCTTTGTCTCATTTTGCTGAAGAATAATAGCCACAACATAGGAGTATTCATTATTAATAGCTAACCCTTTTGATTGATCCGCAGAAGTCGTGGTTTCTTTCTTTTTCTCTTTGAGTGTTATACCGCCAGCCATCACGCCATCAAAAGAATCTTTAGGCATTGTGATGGTTAAAGGTAAGGTCTTTTGGGAATGCTTCGGCAAGATGATTTCTTTCGGTGCTTCCACATAATCTTTTAAGTTAAAGCGTAAAGTTTTGTCAGGTTTGATCCCGTTTTGGCCATATTCTACTACGCCATTTAAATTTGTTGTCGCTGAGTTCACCGTATTTTCAATGGTAATGTCTTCATCTGTATCATTGCGTAACTGAATTTCTACGGTTTGTTTGGCACCAGGCGCCATTTTTAAGTCAAAGTAGGTTTTTGATTTGTCCACTTGATTTTCGGGAATTGTTGGTGTGACCGCAAAATTAAATTCAGAAGCGTGCGCCTCCACGCCAATCCAGCCAAATAACATACAAGCGATTACCGTTGCATATACTTTCCATCTGTTCATATTCATTCTCCTATGTCTGTCATTCTTTGTTGTATTATAAGCACCAAAAGACCGAAAGATAAGCCAAAAATTTTTGACTTATATCCCGATCTTGCGTGTATGCTGTCGTTCTTAGTTTCCTGTGTTAGCAGGTGTATCTGTCAAAGTCCAAGTAAAAGTTGTCGTGTATTTTTTCGCATATTTTGTGGTTGAACCAGGTACTTCTAATGAAATACTTGTTTTAGCGGCATCTACACTATCGCCCCAGCTCATTAAGTACGTACCCGCACCTTCTTTATCGCCAGCAGCCATGACCACTGATTCAGCCCCAGTTGGGTTTAATTCAATCGTAGCTGGCGCTGTCGTTGGTTTTGCAGATTGTGAAGCTGAAACCACGCGTCCGTTGCTTAAAGTTACTTTGGCCGCTGTTAGTTCTTGATTGGCTTCAGTTTTGAATTGACCATTTTGTTTTACTTTTAGCGTCCAACCTGTTTCAGTCCCACGATTATCTGAGACTTGAACAAAGTTCGGGCCTTCTTGGTCGGCACCAGCATTATCTTTGTATTTTTGTGTTTCTGCATAGTAGGTCATATTTTTTGAGGTAATCGTTTGTTCCCCAAAAGATAAGCTAGATGCATAGTCAATGGATAACGGGCCTGCTGTCCCTGGCTTAGGCCCTGTCGGATCAGTTGGATCAACTGGCGTAATTGGTTTATCCGGATCTGGATTCGTCGGATCAACTGGATTCGTTGGGTTCGTATTTGGTGCAAATTGAATCGCTCCGTTTGTTTGGTATTCACCACCGTCGACCGCTAATGCACTCATTGGTACAAGTGCCAGTGCGCCTAAAGTTGTGGTTGCCATCAATGTCATTACTTTTGTCTTTTTCATTTATTTCCCTCCATTATTTACTGGTACATCTGAAAGTAGCCAAGTCAAAGTTGTTTTATATTGTACTGCATCCTTAGGGGTTTTCCCGGGAACAGTTAGTGAGATTGCCCGTGTGATTGTGGCATTTACTTGCTGTCCTTGTTGATTTTTTTCGGTCACTTTTTCTGCTTGCCCCCACAGCGTGATCCACGTTCCGGCGCCGGTCTTTTCTGGGGCTTGCATGACAACAGTTTCTGCGCCCGCAGCATCTAATTGAATGTTTGCGGTAGCAGTTGGCGGCAATACGTCCGTCGCATTTGAGCGCACACTGGGCTCAGTAAAGGCAACGGTGGCGCCTGTTAATTCTTTGTGTAATGTTTCTGCATTACGAAATTGACCATTTTGTTTCACTTTTAAAACCCAGCCAGCATTGGTTCCCCGTAAATCACTTACTTGTACATAATTAGCAGTTGCTAATTCACTTGCTGAACCATCTGGATTTCTATAGGTTTGCGCTCTGGCAAAATACGTTTGATCCTTATTCGATATCTCATTACTCCCAAAATCCAAACTTGAGGCATAATCGATGGAAAGTGGCCCAGGGGTGCCTGGATTAGGTCCATCAGGATTCGTTGGATCGACTGGTCGAACTGGTTTTTCTGGATCGGGATTTTCTGGATTCACTGGATCCGTCCCATCTGTGCTTGGGGTAAAAACAATCGACTGTTCGCTATCAAAAACGACCGTCGCCGCTTCAGCAGGAACAGTGGCGCCAAGCAACATTGTTCCGAATAACAAGGAGTAGACGACTGTTTTTTTCATTTACTTAGCCTCCAACATTCGTTGGTACAGATTTCAATGTCCATGTTAAGGTCGTACGATATTCTTTTGCTAATTTAATCGCTTTACCTGGGACATTTAATTTCACGGCAGTAGCACCTTCTGTCGCATCTTTCCCAAAACGATAGACCCAAGTCCCCATTCCTTTGCCATCTTCTGCTTTGACTAATTCTACTTCTGTTCCAGGAACAAAGGTATGTGCTGCTGTTGGTGTTGGCGCGTATGCGGCATCAACAATCGATGTCACACCTGCATTGGCAATCGATAAAGCAGCCCCAACTAATTCTTCATTTTGGGCTGTTTTGAATTGCCCATTTTGTACAGCGCTTAACGTCCAGCCTTCTTGTGTCCCACGTTTATCCGTTACCTGAACATAGTTGGGACCTGTTGTTCCATCTTTAAATGTTTGAATTTGTGCGTAATAATCTTTCGTATCGGAAGTGATTTTTTGGGCGCCAAATTGAAAGCTTGAAGCATAGTCAATTGATAAGGGGCCTGCAGTCCCTGGTTTTGGTCCAGTTGGGTCAGTTGGATCTTCTGGTTCAACTTTTTCATCTGGATTGGTTGGGTTAACTGGCTTCGTTGGATCTGTATCTGGTTCAAATGTAATGGCGCCATTACTTGTATAGTTCACGTTAATGTCTTCCGCAAATGCTTGTTGTGTCGCTAGGACACCGCTAAATCCTACAATCCCTACTACTGCTAATACTGTTTTTTTCATCTTCTCTTCTCCTTTTAATAAATAATATGCCTATAGTGATAAGGCTGATTCCCAAATAAATAAATGGTTCTTGATTGGTGGTACCTGTCGCTGGTAATCTTCCTTGGCGCGACCCATATACGCCAGAAGAAAGGACGGATGAAGCGCCTCCGTCAGCTGGCTTGGTGGGTTCGGTCGTTGTGGAAGAATTACTTGTCGCTGTTGTCGACTCTTCTGTGGGATATTCATACGTTCCATAAAAGGAGACAACACCACTATTTTCATAAGCTGCTTCCCCAAACGCCGTGTCTGAATGACAGAAGCTGAAAAGACCTAAAAAACAACTAAGCAAAAGGTATTTTTTCATCTCACTTCTCTCCTCCTTGTTATGGTGCCATGACTAATGACCATGACAATGTCCCTTTGAATTCGCCAACTTTTTGTTTCTCGACTGGCACAGATAGTTTAAGTCCCCGTTGGTTTGCCGCACCCCAACCTTGGTTAATTGTATAACTACCTGAACCTGAGCCTTCATTTTCTGTAACAACCGTATCTCCCTTATTGAGTAAAAATTCTCCTTTGTCTGTAACCAATGACAAATCTTCCAATTGATCTGTGCCGTTCGTTAAGGGATTCGTTACCTGAACATTCAGTTTCCAAGGCGTACTTTCTGTCCCGCGTGTGTCTTGAACGACTAAATCATCTGAAAGAGTTGGCCAGTAAACTTCTGGCTTGGCAGAAATTTTTTGTTTGCCAAAATCAATTGTTTTAGGTACTTTTTCTAACGTTAATTCACCTGAAATAGACACATTGACTTTTTTATTTAACGTTTCACCAGCTTCTGTAAATTGATAATTGGCTGGCACCGTTTTGGCTAATTCTTCTGGTTTCGCTTGCTGAATGGCTTGGAAGGTTGCGGAATCAAGACTTGGTGTTTGATTGGCCCGACCATCTGCGAAAATCACCGTTGCTTGTGTCCATTGTGCCAACTCGTCTGAATTCGTTAAGCCATTTGCTTCTTTTAATTTCAAATGCGCACTTGTCGCATACAAAGCAAACGAACGATCTTTGGCAAGGACACTTTCATTTTTCACAACAACTAAATGAACCGTTTTGTTTTGCAAATTATCTCCTGACGTCCCTGCTTCTAATTGAATATCATGTGTCCGCGATACAGTTTTTTCTGCTAACGGCGCTTGAATTTGTGGTAAATCCGTCTCTTTTAATGAGGTCTTGAAAAACGGCCGACCTTTTGCACCGAGCATTTCTATTACTTTATCGACAGTCGTTAGTTGCGCTGCCTCATCTTCTGTGACAATCACCGATTGCCCCGAAAGTTCCACTTTATTTGAAAATTGAACTTTCACCTGATAACTGTAGTTCATATTCGTCGCTTTCCATGAAAGCGGGGTGGTATCTTTTTGCTCTGGAATTTGCTCTATCGCGCTCCCAACTTCACTAGACTTAACCGTTCCTTGGTGCAACCAAGAACCTGTTACTTCGTCAGGAAGGAAGCTTAGGGTTGGTGTTAAAGCACTTGAGGTCGGAATCATCAAACGTCCTTTTTGAACTTTTTGTCCAGCTACTTCGGTGCCCCACGCTTGTAAGGTTAATGGCGCATTGCCGGCTTTGACCTCTTTTACATCATGAGAAATAGTACCTGCACCTGCCACAATTCCAGGCGTTTCCACTTCATAATCGATGATAGAGCCAGGAATTGCTATTCCATAGCCATTGGCGCCCTTGGTCACATCGTTATCGCCAATAAATGTTTTTCCAGTCGCTTTTTCAATCCCATGAAACGTTGTTGGCGTAAGTTTTGTAGCATTATTGACCGTTGGATTAATCGTCAAGACCTGATAGGCTTTGACATTTCCAAACCAAGTCCCTGTGCTATCCACCAAAGCAGTTGTATCTGTCGTTGGTTTAATCCATAAAAGTTCATCTTTTGTTGGATCGACAGCTTCAAAATCCGCAATGTTTACTTTACCTGTACCAGGAATTGTTTCTAATGTTGCATGATCCTGAACCGTTAGTTTGCTAGCTGAAATTAAATTGGCTGTGTTGGTGATCCCAATTCCAGCGTTTTTAGATAGATGAATTGATCCGAATTCATTGTAAGTCGTACTATGGTTCGCGGCAGTAGCAGAAACGCCATTTTTGATGTTCCCACCATTAGCCATTAATTTAATGCCATTGGTGACATTTAATTCCGTAAAGTTGACAACGCCTAAGCCTGTCGCATTTAGTGGTTCTGTTTGATAGTTATTGGTGCCGTCAACGTTAGTCCCAAAGTTAAAGGCCACTTTATTTGAACTAGCATTCACAATTGCATTAGTGAAATTATCTGTTGATGAACCACCGGATAAACCGTTAATACTAACTGCACCTTGAACATTTGCGGTAACATCACGTAAGATTTTTCCGCCACTGATATTGGAATACTGTGTCGCATATAAATTTCCAATACTAGAACCCGCTGCTTGAATATTCATTGTAATCTTGCCGTTCTTGGTATACGCAGCATTGGTTCCACCATCACCGTAAATGCTGGCCCCATTTAGAGATTCCACACCTGTTTTAGTGAAAATATTTAAAGTAATTGTGTTTGATTCATCCGTTCCTAGTGTCGTATTTTGACCATAGGGCCGACCACCAGTAATGTAGGTATTACCAGGCAACTTAAACTCTCCGTTGTAATTTCTTAAATCAATTAAGAGTTTGGCATTTCCAAGAAGTGAGCCCGCATTGGTAATCCCACCTGAAAAACCGTTCGCGCCTGTCCGAGGAGTTCCTGAGAAATTTCCTCCGTAGATGCGGTTGTCTGAATTACCAGTAATTGTATGTCCACCGCTTGCTCCATAAGAAGCGCCCATCGAAGCATTAATTACTCCTTCATAAACCGTTACACCGACATTCCCAACATTTTTGGCATCATTCCAGCCACCGCCTGAAAGAAACCAATCGACTTGACCATTATTAACGATTGTTTGACCGTTTCCATAAACTCGAGCTGCTTGATAGCCTGTTCCTTCTAATGTGTCAGCAATCCCGCCATTCAATGTGTTAGAAGTATTGCCTTCAACGACACCTGAAAAAGAGCCACCATATGTCCAGCGAGCAATGGTATTATTTAAAACAGTCTTAGTATCTCCTTTTATATAGATATCCCAAGTATCATTACTAGCAGGATAGCCGCCGCCACCAACAATATCCCAACCTGAATTATTACCACGACTTTTATTGGTCGTTGAATAATCTAAGCTTGTCGGTTTTGCGCCTGAATAAGCCATACCATCGCCACCTAAGGACCCATCACCATTCGCTGTTCCCACTTCAATTGTTGTATTTCCTTCGATATAACCGCCGCGGCCAGCTGCAGTTGAGTAAATTGCACCATTATTAAACGAACCGCTGACTAATTTAGAAGAAATATTTCCAAAAACTTTAAAAGCTGCTGCTGATTTGGCTAATTCTGCTCTTTGTTGTGGTGTATAAGCATCATACGTTGCTTCATTTGAGGCCCCAATTTGACTCTTGTTAAATTTCGAAACATTGTTACCAGCACCGCCGTTAAAATCATTAATACCACCAGCGGAATTCGTTCCTGCTGTAACCACATTCGTAATATCTCCGATGATCGTTCCAGAATATTGGTTGCCTCCTTCAAAATCTGCACGACCCGCACTATACAACTGTGTATTTAAATTTGTAGTAATTCCATCAGTCGCACGATTCGTTCCTATATCGCCGCGGGAAGAGCCACCAATAAAACGTTGACCCGCTGTATACCAACGGCCATATCCAGAAATATCGTTTGTTACTTTTCCACCAATATTTCCGTATTGAACACCGCCATAATACGTACTTAGTTGGAAACCTGTAGCAGCATTCGTAATTGCAACCTTTGTTGAGACGTTACCAGTAACATTCGCTGTGTTGGTTGCGTTGGTCCCATAACCGCCCCCATAAATTGAAGCAATTCTGCCACCAGAATCATTGACAACCAATGAAGTATTCCCAGTCACTGTCCCAATATTGGCGCCCCCACTTAATGTATTTAGTCCGCTCCGTGTATTGTTAATAACAATCGTAGGATTTCCAGCTAAATTACCACCATTTTGGTTTCCGCCATAGAAATTCCATGTCCCTGTACCTGTACTATTTACTGTTAAAGTTGGGTTTCCTGAAACATCTCCTGTATCCGTTCCACCGTATACGGTCAGACCGTTTCCACTAGAACCGCCATTCAAGTTCAAACTGTAACCATTTAAATACATATTCGTACCTGTATAGTTTAGATTTCTCAAAGTGATGTTTGAGCCAAAAAAGATATTTTGATTAAATCCTAACGTCTTAGAACCCGTTGGCGCCGTTTGATCCATACTAATCGGATCCGCGCTGTTTCCAGTAATCACTAAATGATTGACCTTGCCTTGCAAGGCGTAAAAGGTCATATTACTTGCCGTAACGGTGTCAGGAATCACTTTAGCGGTGGTCGCCGCACTCGTCGTAATATTGTTTCCTATATAAAGAGTGAAATCGCCATTGTTCCCCTGTTGATACAAATCAAACAAGGCTTCTTTCAAGCCAGCCTCTGTCGATGCATATTCTTTGTACGCTGCTCCATCTCCTGCAGGACTTGGCACAACAATCACTTTTGTTTTATCCGCAGGGGCAATTGTGTCCGCAATGGACTGATCAACTGAAACAGCTCTGGCCATGCGTGTCAGTTTCTGTTTAAAGACAGCCGTAAGTTGTGTATCTTCTGAAAACTCTAATTGAAGAAGTTCTTCATTTGTATATGTTTTTCCTTGGTAAGACCAGCCAACGAAAGTCGTATTTTCCTCACTATTCGCCCATTTTGGTAATTCTTCTGTCCGAAGTGGCTGATTTTTTTCTTTTACCACTTGATAACTTTTGGCATCATTTAGAAACAAAGCTTGATCCGTTGTTTCAAAGGTCAACGTGATTTGCTTCTGCTCTTCGCTTGGTTTTGTTTCTGCGGAAGAGGTGGTTACTTTTTCTGTGATAGCACTAGATTCCGTCATTGATGACTGTTCTATAGAATGTGCGCTGCTCTCTTTTGTTGCTTCACTTGTACTGGTTTCTGCTGTTTTTGGCTGTGTCTGCGTACGTTCTGTTTGTTGCTCCCCTTCAATCGCCCACGCTGAAACAGATAAAAATGGTTGTACAAGTAAACAAGTTGCCAATAAAACAGCGATTTTCTTTTTCATTAACTTCATCACTCCTCCCTCGAAGTAAACTTTCCACAACCAACCTATGGCTCAAGTATACGAAGTTTTCTTCTGATTTTTTTAAAGATATTTTCTTAATTTCAAAAAAAAAATTTATTTTTTAATTTTCTTTTTGTTAACTAAACGAATTTTTTGCTGTTTTTGTAAGATAAAAATGTTAATTTGTTCACAAAAATAACAAAAACGTTGTTTTTAACATTAAAATTAACAAACGAGTTCGTAGTATAGCACGGATTTTTTCTCATGTAAACATCATTAAATAAACATTTTTGTTTAATTTATACATATTTCCCAGCTAAAAAAATGACAAAAATAAATAAACAGAGGCCTTAGAAATATTTCTAAGGCCTCTGTTTATTTATACGTATTCACAAACTGGACTGTTTCTTGGTAACATTGTTTAGCTTCTTTTGTTTGATAGTCGAATTGATATTCATGGGTGATCGTTGCTTTCTTATCTTTGAAAAAGAGAGCTGAAACTGGAACATTTAAAGTTTTTAACCGCTGAACCAAGGCTAGTCCTTGCTCTTGGAATGAAAAACTATTGCCATCTGTTAGATACGTCGGGGGAAATTCTTTGGTGACTTTATCCACTAAACTCACTTCTTGCAGTTCCGCACTCGTCTGCCAGTCTTTAGTGCCGAGCAAGGACCAAGCCACTGTTTTAACGAAAAATTTCATAAAACGATTATCACTTTGTTGGTTGGCCATTTGTTTCAAATCCACCGGACCACAATACGAGAGCGTGCCTTTTAAATGGCTAGCCGGCAATGCTGCAGTCATCCCTAGTTCTTTGGCATAGTTGGCATTGGTTTGAACTGTTGCATATTGTAGAGCAATCTGTGCACCCGCACTGTCCCCGCCAATAAAAAGCTTAGATAAATCTAACATGGGATACGCTTGTTTCTTTTCTAACAAAAATTGAACAAGTTCATTGACCTGCTGGAGCTGGCTTGGATAAGGTGCATCTGGTGCTAATTCATAATTCATTGAAATAAAGGCAACTGAGGAATCAGCCACTAAACGTGTCGCAAATTCTTTCATCCCAGACTTATCTCCTCCCACATAGCCACCACCATGGACCCATAAAACGACTGGTACCGCTTGTTTTGACGTTTGGGGATAATACAAATCAAAGGTATTCTTTTTTCTTGAAGAAGGGTATGTTTGATTTTCTTGCAATTGGACATTGGGCAATGCTTTATCATAGGAAGCTGAATCTTTTATTTCAACTTCACCTGCGAATAACTGGTTGATGACCCAAGCGCCTGGCTTAGGAGATAATTGAAAGGCGAGAAACACGCCTAAGCAAATAACCACAAGGATTCCTAACAACCAAAGGATAAAACGTACGATTTTTCTTTTCACTCTATTCACCTGCTTTAATTTGTAGCAAAATTATAGCATGTTTTTTAGCCAAAGCGTTTATTTTGAAACAGCTTTTTTAGAATTTGATGTACTTTTATCATTTGAAATGCTTTCTTAAAAGCTGTAAAATGAACAAAATGACTTTAACCTTTAGGAGGTTGCCAAATGAAAGCTCTGATTTCCATTGATTATACGAATGATTTTGTCGCCACAGACGGAAAACTAACCACTGGTGCCGCTGGACAAGCTATTGAAACGGCCCTTGTTCAACAAACAAAGCACTATTTTGACAATGGCGATTTTGTGGTTTTTGCCATTGATGGGCATGACCCCCTAGATCGCTATCATCCTGAAAATAAACTTTTCCCGCCCCACAATGTCTTAGGAACTGACGGGCGTAATCTGTTTGGCTCGCTAGATGATTTTTATCAAGCTCACAAAAATGAGGCAAGCGTTTATTGGATGGACAAACGACACTATTCTGCTTTTAGTGGTACAGATTTGGACATTCGATTACGAGAACGAGGAATTACAGAGCTTTGTTTAACTGGTGTTTGTACAGATATTTGCGTGTTGCATACGGCTGTCGATGCCTATAATTTAGGCTATCAATTAATGATTCCTGAACGCGCCGTTGCTAGTTTTGATGAACAAGGACACGAATGGGCGTTACGCCACTTTAAACAAACTTTAGGAGCAACCATTCTATAAAAAGACTGGTCAATCCGACCTATCTATATTCAAAAAATCCTGTGAACAACGCAAAAGAGCCTGGGACAAAAATCACTTTGGATTTTTGTCCCAGGCTTAAAAATTGATAAACGGCGGGAACAGAATAAGCAGAGACTGCTCGTTGATAGAAATTAGCTACTCATAAAAAAGTGAGGAATCCCACTTTTTTATAGACCAATGACCGTTGCAAAGAAAGGAACTACTAAAACAGTAACTACACCAACCACTACGACAGAAATACTAGCCATAGCAGCCTCTGTTTCGCCCATTTCTATGCCAACTGCCACACCTAGGGCATGTCCGGCCGCACCTAAAGCTAAACCTTTGGCGATTGGATTGTTAATTTTAAACCATTTCAATGCAATTCGACCCAAGGCATAGGTTAGTACACCATTGAAGATTACGGTAAACGCCGTAATGGAAGCAATGCCGCCAACAGTTTGAGAAATAGGTACGGCAATCGCTGTTGTAGCAGCTTGTGGTAAGATTGAGGCCACTAAATGATTATCCATGCCAATCACTTTTCCTGCAAAATAAACAGCCACTAGCGAACCAAAAGAACCAATTGTTAACGCCGTTAAAATTTCTAACCAATATTTTTTCAACACGTCTCTCTTTTTATATAAAGGAATCGCAAACGCTACTGTCGCAGGCTCTAGAAAGAAGCTGATATATTTACCACCTTCATTGTATTGCTCGTAACTAATTCCTGTTACTTTTAAAACGACAACGCCTAAAATCATCGCAACGAATAATGGCGTAAATAAGAAGAAACCTTTGCTTTTTTTAAACAACCAAGTACCTATGCCAAATACAGCTAATGAAATAATAATGCCAACATACGGATTCATGCGCGAACCTCTCCTTTCGCTTTCTTCGTTGCTGCGGGTTCTTTTTCTTTTCGAGCATCTTTCATATGCAATAAAAAGGCGCCCGTCCAACCAGTCGTTGCTAGTAACGCTAGTGTCGCTACTAAAATAACAAAAACAATTTGAACGCCAAATTGTTGCATAATCCCTAAAGAATTAACTAAGGAAATCCCTGAAGGAACAAATAAAAATGTAATAACCGTTGATAAGCTATTACCTAGCCCTTCCACTTGCTCCAATTTAACAACTTTTGTACATAAACCAATGAACAATAACACCATGCCAATTACTGAAGCAGGCATTGGTATTGGGGAAATGAACGCCAAGCCGTTGGCGATTAACATAATAATGGCAAAAACTGCTGCTTGTTGTAAAAATGAATATACTTTCTTTTCCATTCTTCTTCGCTCCCTTTTGTCTGTTTTCTATGGGTTAAGTATATAAAGAAAACGTTTTTTTAAGGGCTTTTTTTCATGAAATGCCAGAATTTCTTCACCAAATGCAAAAATCACCACTTGAAATGCATTCGACATTTCAAGTGGTGATTTTTTAACTTAAGCCAAGTTTTTCTTTAAATTCTTTGACGTATGAACGGCTAACAGGTACTTTTGAGCCGTTGGTTAAAATTACTTGCAACGTGTTATTAAACCACGGCTGAATTTCTTGAATTTTTGTTCGATTCAAGATGAAACTTCGATGCGTTTTAATAAAGAGCGTGGCAGGTAATTTTTGTTCGATACTGTTGAGGGTCCCTGTCATCTTGTAGACCTGTTGATCCACAAAAATGCTCAGTTGCCGTTCTTCGACAGAAACGAGGTAAATATCTTCTGGCGCCACAAGATAAATGCGGTCTTCCCCTTGAATAGGTATTGCTTCAGATTTTGGTCCTTTTTCAGCAGTGTTTTCTGGGACAGCTTGAGCCATTTCTTTCGATGCTTTTTCAATGACTTGTGTTATTTTTTCTTCTTCAAAAGGTTTCAAAATATAATCTTTTGCATTCACTTGAAAGGCCTTTAACGCATATTGATCATAGGCGGTTGCAAAGACCAAGTAGGGCGCTTTTTTAAGATGGGTTAATTTTTCCGCTAAATCAAACCCGCTTTCATCGGTCAAATGAATATCTAAAAATAACAAATCTGGCTTTTGATCCATCATCTCTTCCATTGCCTCCGCCACAGAATCCGCTTCTGCAACGCTCGTCACTTGCGGATGTTGGGAAACAAGATAGCTCAATTCTTCTCGTGCTAAGGGCTCATCATCAACGATTAATACGTGCATCTAATTCCTCCTGTTCCATCGGGATTTCTAAATGAACATGGCTCCCGCCTGTCTCTAAATTTTCAATTAAAAAACAACCTTCTGATCCATAAAGGTTCGCCATTCTGCGGGACAAGTTTTCCAGTGCCGTGCCGGTGCCTTTTTCCGAAGTCACTGTCGTCTTTCCTAATAGCAAGCGGCGTTCTTCAGGAATCCCTTGCCCATTGTCATACACATCCACATGTAATTTATGTTGTTTTGCTTTGACCACTACCCGAACTTGATTGTTCTCCTTCCGGCTGCCAAATGCATGCTTGATGGTATTTTCCACTAACACCTGAATCGCATACGGCGGTACTTTTTCTGAAGCAACCGCTTCTTCCACGTCAAATGTTACTTGATAACGATTCGGAAACCGTGCTTGTTCTAATGACAAATAGGCTTTTACTTGTTCTAGTTCTTGTGAAACTGGGATCGTAGTTTGCACGGCTCCCTGCAAGTTACCTCGAAAGTATTTGCTTAATTGGAGCAATAGTTTCCGCGCTTTTTCACTGTCTTTCCGCATTAATGCGGAAATAGTATTGATGGCATTAAAGAAGAAATGCGGGTTCACTTGCGCTTGCAAGGATTTAATTTCAGCTTCTTTAAGTAATTTTGATTGTACTTCCGCTTCCCCTAATTCAATTTGTGAAGAAAAAATTGTCCCAAGACCTTCTGCTAACTGTTCCTCGACATGCGTTAACTGCGCTGGATCCGTAAAATACATTTTTAAGGTGCCAACAATTTGCTGATGGGAAAATAATGGAATCACAATCGCCGCTTGCAACGGACAATTAGGGTCCGAACAGCCGACTTCTTCTTTGGCATGTGCGATGGTCATTCGGCCCGTCCGTAACACTTCCCGAGAAAGCTCTGTAATGACTTCTAGCTCTGGAATATGATGATCGCTTCCTGCGCCAACATGAGCTAAAATTTGATGACTGTTTGTCATGCTAATCGCACTGACTTTTGTATAATGCTTAATAATCTCCGCAACTTTTTTGCTGGAATTTTTATTGAGGCCTTCTCGAAAATATGGCAGTGTTTCCGCTGCTAATTCCAAAACATCGTGCGTCTGAACCGCTTTGGCCTGCTCTTCTTGTTTCAATGTCGTCGTTAGAATCGACATAAAAATGAACGTTCCTACGCTATTTAACAAAATCATCGGCAGCGCAATAAAACGAACCAACGTGGCCCCATCCGATAGATCACCGCTGAAAAAGAAAATAAAAATCATCTGAATCATTTCCATGCACGCTCCGACAATGGCAGAAAAGCCGGCAGACGGAAAAACGGTTTGCTTTGCCATGCGGCTCCCTAAAAAACCGGCAATTAAGCCAACAATTAAAGAAGCAGGCACATAAAAGAAACTATGCCCCCCGCCTTGAATAACCCGATGAAAGCCAGCAATTAAACCAACCGCACTGCCGACAATCGGACCACCCACTAATCCAGAAACGCCAATTACTAACGTACGCGTATTCGCAATGGAAGCATTGCTGCTTAAATAGGTTAGTAAATTATTGGGAACAATCTGATTCTTAGCGATTTCGATACCTGTAAAATTAGAAATAATAGCAAATAAACCAAAAATCAAAATCAATTGAACTTTTGAAGACATTTTTTCACGACTTAATAAAACACGCTTAAAATAAGGCACATTCACTAAAAGAAAGGCCAGTAAAATAATTAAGCCCACCCGTTCCATCATTAAAATAAATAATTCGACCACACCGGCACCTCCTTCCTATTAACTATACTATAAATCAAGGAAAAGAAAAAAATGAAGCTTCTCAAAAAAGAGGCTTCATTTTTTCTATTCATTAAAACGCAGGAATATTGGCACCTTTAGAATTTTTCTTGATGTATTCAGCAACTTCTTTTGTTGTCATCGCTTCTTTTAAAACCTTGATTTTTTCGCTATCTTTTTCGCCTTTACGTGTCACAACTTGCAATGCGTAATGTTTACTTGCTTCTTCATCTTCTAACAAAATCGCATCTTTCGTTGTTAAACCAGCAGGTTCTAAGTAGGCTGGGTAGCAGAACACCATAGCGATGTCTTTTTCATCATAGGCTTTAGCTAAATTCAGTAAATCAATGCTTTCAAAAGTGATGTTTTTAGGATTTTCCACGACATCTGCCACCGTGCCGTTAAAGCCGACACCTTCTTTTAATTTAATCACGCCGTTTGCATTTAAAATTGCTAAAGCACGACCTTCATTGGTTGGATCGCTAGGAATCCCCACTTTGGCATTTTCAGGTAAATCTTTCGCATCTTGATATTCTTTTGAATAGAAACCACCAGCAAAATAATAAATCGGTTGCACAGCCACTAAATCAGCTTTTTTCTCTTTGTTAAACATTTCCATGAAAGGTTGATGTTGCGCAAAATTAGCATCCGCTTCGTCATGTTGCACGGCATCGTTGTAGGCAACATTGTCGCTCACTTCCATAATGTTAATTTTGTACCCTTTTTTCTCAGCTTCTTTCTTGGCAATCTCCAAGATATCTTTTGAAGATTCCAATTGCACGGCAACGGTAATCTCCTTGTCTTCTTTCTGGTCTGCTTGTTTATTTCCCCCACAGGCAGCTAAAATAACTGTTGCAATAACAGCGAATGTTGCTAAATAAAACTTCTTCATTCTTTTGTCCTCCTACTTTCTTTTGTCTAGTTTTTGGGCAATGAAGTTCCCAAGCATTTGTAAAATGAAGACCAGTGCAATCATAATCACAATGGCAACATACATAATACCGTATTCATACCGTTGATAGCCGACACGAACTGCAAAATCGCCAATCCCGCCGCCACCAACAACACCCATCACCGTGGAATATGAAACCATACTCACTGTCGTGGTTGTGTAAGCAAGGACCAATCCGCTACGTGCTTCCACCAATAAAAAGTGCCAAATGTATTGGACTTTCGAGGTACCTAACGAATTAGCTAAAAAATAAATTTCTTCTGGAACATCCAACAGCACTTGTTCAACCAAGCGAGCAAAAATCGCGATCGCAACAATACTCAATGGCACAGATGAAGGAATTGGGCCAAACGCCTTTCCTAAAACAGAACGAGTAACTGGAATCAACGCAATCACAAATAATAAATAAGGAAACGAGCGAATAACAGTTACAATGAAATTTAAAACCCAGTACAGCCAAGGTTGATGCCCTTTGACTTTCGGATTAGCCAAAAATAGTCCTAAGCCTAAAGGCAAGCCAACAAGCAAACAGATAGCCATCGAAATCGACATCATAATCCCTGTTTCTTTTAAACCAACCAGCATAGATGGCCAATATTCGGCAAAGGTTTCTGAAAAAGTCATGGACGCAAACTCCTTTCCACTTTTTCTAAATAGGAAAGCGGTTCTTCCTCATATTGCTGAGGATTATTCAGAAATTCGCCAATTAGCTGACCTTTTTCCATCACTAAGATACGATTACATAAGCGCTTCACGGTTTCTAATTCGTGACTGACAAAGAAAATAGTCGGCCGGAATTCCTGATGCGTCTTATGTAATAGTCGAACGACACTTTCTGTATTTTCTTCATCTAATGAACTCGTTGCCTCGTCACATAATAACCATTTTGGATTACGGCTCAACGCTCGAGCAATAGAGACACGCTGTTTTTCCCCACCAGAAAGCTGAGCAGGATACGCTTCTGCCTTATGGGCCATATCAACAAACGTTAATAAACGCTCAATTTTTTCAGGCTGTTTCTCTTTTAAAAGTTTCAAAGTCAACGCAACATTATCATAAATTTTCAAATTTTCTAACAAATTGTAATGCTGAAACACCATCCCCATTTGTTGTTGCTGCTGGCGAACTTCTTTTTTAGAGAAGGTTTGAACATTTCTGCCATCAATACGAATCTCCCCTTCACTCGGTTGTTCCATTAAATTCAACAAACGTAACAACGTGGACTTGCCAGAGCCACTTTTCCCAACAATCCCAACGATTTCTCCTGGTTGGACAGAAAAGTGAATATTTTTTAACGCGTGTGTCTCTTGATAGACTTTCGACACATTCACTAACTCAATCATGATTACCTCCTAAAGGCCGACAAACAAACTATAACAACTAAAAAAACTGTATAACAATTAAAGTAATTCTGTGAAACGATTTAAAAAAACTATTACGAATTAAAAAATAACACACGTTTCGAAAAACAGCGTTATATCAGAGATGTAACTACTTACATCATCTACTAAAACAGAAAAAAAAGCAACCTTTTTATTTGTGAAAAAAACACTATCTGTTTTTTGTCTGTATTATTTTGTACAAATGAATTAAAAATTTCCTGTTTCTACAGCTATTTCCCCACGCTCCTACTAAAAAAAGACATTCTCAGAAACGAGGCATCCAAAATGGGAAAAGCGCTCGTAACGATAATGTCTCTAATGGTTTACTTTTTAAATACAACTGTTTCTTCGACAGTAATTCTTTCAGCTAATGATTGAATCACTGGACAGTTTGGGGAGACAAGCTTCAAACACCGTGTCGCCCGTGCTTGAAAGTCTTCTGGAACAGACACATAAAAGAGAATCGTCACCTGTTTTAATGGTTGTGCGCGTCTCTCTACTTCTCTTGAATACGTGACTTCTATTTTTTCAAACTCAAAGGGAATGTGCGAATTTTCCAAAACGGATTGATATACGTATCCCCCACAAGCGCCAATTGCCGAAACGAGCATTTGAACTGGCGAATATCCCTCTTCTTTTGCTAACACCCAGTGCGCTGTTTTCGTTTGTAATTCAAATTTTTCCACACCACGAATAATCGTCAAACGTTCTACCATTGCCATCTTCACTCCTTTTTACTCTTTCTTAAAAGATACTACAAAACAGCGCTAAAACAAACATTTCTAACTTCTCAACTTAGCAAGTCCTAAAAAAAACAAAATTCTCACTTGACAAACAACGCAACACCTGATAATATACTTCCGTTCAAATCGTAACCATTACGATTTAGATTTTATAAATCCAAAAAGAAAGGAAGTGCCTTATGGCTAAAAAATCAAAAATTGCTAAAGCAAAAAAACAACAAGCAATGATTGCAAAATATGCGCCTATTCGCCAAGCCTTAAAAGAAGCTGGCGATTATGAAGGTCTTAGCAAATTGCCAAAAGATGCTCATCCAAGTCGCTTAAAACTCCGCGATCAAACAGATGGGCGCCCACGTGGCTACATGCGTAAATTTGGCATGTCTCGGATTCGTTTCCGTGAATTGGCTCACCAAGGCTTGATTCCTGGCGTCAAAAAAGCAAGCTGGTAACTCATTATTTCGATAAAGACAACTAGCGAGGACAGTCGCATTTGGGCTGACCTCGCAGCCCCCTTTATCTTTTATACGCAATTAAAAAAATCAAATTGGAGGACGGTACTATGCGCCAAACCATTACGTTAGCTTGCGCTGAAACTGGCGAGCGCCTTTACTTAACAAGTAAAAACAAACGAAATACACCAGAAAAATTACAGCTGAAAAAATATTCACCAAAATTACGGCGCCGCGCACTTTTCACTGAAGTCAAATAACAGGAGGAAAACTTGATGGGCATTCCAATCACCATTGTTTCTGGCTTTTTAGGCGCAGGAAAAACAACCTTAATTAACCATGCGCTTGCGCAGTCACCGTTTCCTAAAGAAGAAATTATTATTATTGAAAATGAATTTGGTCAAACAGGCGTTGACCACGCATTACTTTTACAAACCACGGAACGAATTATTCAATTAAATAACGGTTGCATGTGCTGCAGCTTACGAGGAGATCTTCTTGCCTCTTTATCAGCAATCTTAGAAGTGTATCAAGAAGAACAACAACCCATTGCCCAAGTCATTTTAGAAACAACGGGCATTGCTGATCCGCAACCAATCATTCAAACAATTTTAACGACCCCGCACATCAAAAATCATTTCTATATAGACAGTCTCTTAACGGTCGTTGATGGGCATCATTGGCAACAACAGCTTCAAGAAGCCGAAGCCATCAAACAACTGGCCTTAGCAGATCGCCTCTTTTTTTCTGTCAAGGAACCAGCAGACAGCACTCAGCTACCAACGTTCCAAGAAACCCTTCGTACCATTAATCCTTTTGCTGATATTTTATCCTTTCAAGCCAACGAGCCTCTTTTGGCTAGTGACTTTTTTCAATTAAATAAGTTTACGGCAACACTTACAGAACACGAAATGACTCATTCCCCGCATGAGCACGCCCACGAGCATCATCACCATACCTTTCACTCCCTCACGTTAACGGCGTCCTCAGCCCTCAACGAACCTCTTTTCACTCGTTGGCTTGATTGGTTAATGTATACACATCAGGAAAAGTTATACCGTTTCAAAGGGATTCTCGCCTTACAGGAGCATGACTTGGCCATTGCCATGCAAGGCGTCAACCAGCAAGTGGCCTTTCAAATGACGAATCAACCCCCTCAAGAAACGACAATTGTTCTGATTGGCAAAGAATTAGAGACAAAAAAAATTCAAGAAACCTTTCAAACCCTCAACAAAATAGCTACTCCGTAAATTATTTTTTTACGAAATGGAGGTCCTATATATAATGGAAAAAACTGACTTATCTAGCGCTTATCGTCGACTGAAAAGTCCCAACATCAAAACACGAAAACGCGCACTTAAAATCATTAAAGAACATAAGCGCAATAAACAAAAGAAAATTGCGTAATTCACTAAAGGAGCACACCTATGAAAAAATTTACTCTTCCCCTGTTAGCCGCCTTATCGCTAATCCTTTTCGGCGCTTGCGGCAAAACAAACACCTCTGATAAAACCGCTGACGGTAAAGAAAAACTATCCATTGTCACGACTTTTTATCCTATGTACGATTTCACTAAAAATATTGTAGGCGATGAAGGAGACGTCAAATTGTTAATCCCTGCTGGTTCTGAACCTCACGATTATGAACCATCCGCCAAAGATATGGCTACCATCCATGATGCGGATGTTTTCGTTTACCACAATGAAAATATGGAATCTTGGGTACCAAAAGCTGCTAAAGGCTGGAAAAAAGGAGCCCCGAACGTCATTAAAGGTACCGAAAACATGGTCTTACTTCCCGGCAGTGACGAAGACGGACACGACCATGACCACGAACATGGCGAAGAAGGCCACCACCATGAATTAGACCCGCATACTTGGGTTTCGCCTCATCGTGCCATCCAAGAAGTCACAAACATCAAAGAACAATTAGTCAAACTTTACCCTAAAAAAGCCAAAACATTTGAAACAAACGCAGAAAAATACTTAACAAAATTAACAGCCTTAGACAAAGAGTTCCAAACAGCTTTGAAAGACGCTAAGCAAAAAAGTTTTGTTACCCAACATGCTGCATTTGGTTATCTTGCCTTAGATTACGGCTTAAAACAAGTACCAATAGCTGGTTTAACACCTGAACAAGAGCCAACAGCAGGGCGCTTGGCAGAGTTGAAAAAATATGTCACAGACAATCAAATTCGCTATATTTATTTTGAAAAAAATGCCAACGATAAAATTGCTAAAACGTTAGCTGACGAAGCAAATGTTCAATTGGAAGTCCTAAACCCGCTAGAAAGTTTGACACAAAAACAAATGGACAATGGCGAAGATTATCTTTCTGTAATGAAAGAAAACTTAACTGCTTTGAAAAAAACAACAGATACAGCCGGGAAAGAGGTTCAGCCAGAAACCTCTGAAAAAACAGAAAAAACCGTGGCTAACGGATATTTCAAAGACAGTGAGGTGGCTGAGAGAACACTGACAGATTACGCTGGAAATTGGCAATCCGTCTATCCTTTATTAAAAGATGGCACATTAGACCAAGTCTTCGATTACAAAGCGAAACTGAAAAAAGATAAAACACCAGCCGAATACAAAACCTACTATGATGCCGGCTATCAAACCGATGTCGACCACATCAACATCACTGATTCCACCATTGAATTTCTGGTCAATGGCAAACCACAAAAATTCACCTATAAAGCAGCCGGTTATAAAATTTTAAACTATGCAAAAGGCAACCGTGGCGTCCGTTTCCTTTTTGAAACAGACGATGCCAATGCTGGGCGGTTTAAATACGTCCAATTTAGCGACCACAACATCGCACCAACGAAAGCCGCTCATTTCCACATCTTCTTCGGCGGCGATAGCCAAGAAAGTCTGTTCAATGAAATGGACAACTGGCCAACGTATTATCCAAGCGACTTAAGCAAACAAGAAATTGCCCAAGAAATGATTGCGCATTAAGCATTCAAAAGAGAGGAGGTCGGGACAGAAGTGTTTAACTCCGAGAAATAAGAAGAAATTTCCGAAAATTGTTCTTTAATTTTTGGAGAATTTCGGCTTATTTCCGAAGGAGTTGCTTCTGTTCCCGCCGTTTATCAGTTTTTGAGCGTGGAGCAAAAATCCAAAGTGATTTTTGTCCCACGCTCCTCTCTTTTTTTATTTAGTCAAGCACACCATGTTCTGCTTCAAACGTCGCTAACAACTGGCGCACTTCATCCGTTGATTTTGTATTCATTAATTGTGCTCTTAAATCACTGGCACCTGGAAAGCCTTTGACATAAATTTTGAAGAAGCGATGCAACCCAACAATGGAGCGAGGCACCAATTCCGCATATTTGTCTTGCAAATCCAATTGTAAACGTAGCAAGCCCAGCAATTCTTGTGGCGTATGTGTTTTGGGTTCTTTTTCAAAGGCATAAGGATTTTTAAAAATCCCCCGGCCAATCATGATGCCATCTACACCATATTGTTCTGCTAATTCTAGGCCCTTTTGACGATCGGGAATATCCCCATTAATCGTAATTGTCGTTTGCGGTGCGACACGGTCCCGAATAGCCATAATTTGCGGAATGACCTCCCAATGGGCATCCACTTTACTCATCTCTTTTCGTGTTCGCAAATGAATGGATAGATTCGCAATGTCTTGCTCTAATAAATGCGTGATCCACGCCTCCATTTCCGCCATTTCAGTAAACCCAATGCGTGTTTTGACACTAACAGGTAAGCCACCTGCTTTGGCGGCGTCAATCAATTCAGCCGCGACTTCTGGGCGCAAAATCAGCCCGCTGCCTTTTCCACGCTCAGCCACGTTGGGCACAGGACAGCCCATATTTATATCTAATCCTTGAAAGCCCATCTCCGCTACGCCGATACTCATTTCACGGAAAAATTCCGGTTTATCCCCCCATATATGTGCCACCATCGGCTGTTCATCTTCTGTAAAAACGAGGCGCCCGCGCACACTGTCTTTCCCTTCAGGATGACAATAACTATCTGAATTAGTAAACTCTGTAAAAAACACATCTGGCGCCCCAGCTTCTTTCACAACATGACGAAAGACCACATCAGTGACATCTTCCATTGGTGCTAAAACAAAAAAGGGCTTTGGCAATGTTGCCCAAAAATTCTTGCTCATCTTCATATACTCCGTTTCTGATTTTTTCTTTATTTTCAACGACAATTGTCGACATATTCTGGTGCGAAACATTGCTATTATACAGGGAAATGCACGAAGAATCAAAAAAGGCATACTTAGAAACAAGAAAACTGTCTGAATCTGCTCGCTAGAATGAGTGATTCAGACAGTTTAATCTTTTTACGGCTTAACTACGTAAGCCACGCCCTGTTTCTACAAGGTACCAACAAATGCCATATAAAACGACAATAAATAAGATTAAAATGGTCATAGAAATACCAATTGACACATCTTGAACCCCTAGGAAACCGTAGCGGAACCCAGAAATCATGTAAACAATCGGATTAACTTTTGAGACAGCTTGCCAAAATGGCGGCAACATGGAAATGGCATAGAAAACCCCACCCAAATAGGTTAAAGGCTGTAACACAAAGGTCGGCACAATCGATACATCATCATAGGATTGCGCAAAAATACCATTTAACAAACCAGCTAAAGAAAAGAGAATCGCTGTCATCAATAAAGTCATGATGACCATCAGCCAAGAAACAACGTGCAATGGCACAAAAAATAGAGAAATGATGGTGACTAACGCACCGACCAAAATACTACGACCAACGCCACCAATCACAAATCCCCAAATAATCACATGAGTTGGAACTGGCGCCACGAGAATTTCTTCGATATTTTTCTGGAATTTTTGTGAGAAAAAAGAAGATGAAACATTGGCGTACGAGCTTGTAATGGCTGACATCATAATTAAACCTGGCACGATAAATTCCATATAAGAAAAACCGCCCATGTCGCCAATTCGCCCGCCAATCATTTTCCCAAAAATCACAAAATATAAGGACGTCGTAATTACTGGCGGTACCAGTGTTTGGACCCAAATTCGTAAATAACGGTTGGTTTCCTTCACAGCTAAACTTTTTAAAGCAGTAAAATACAGACTAAACATGTTGATCCTCCCTTTGGTACGTATCCTCGGTAATCTTCAAGAAGAGCTCTTCCAAACGGTTGGACTTATTCCGCATTGACAATACTTTGATTCCTTGTTGACTTAGCTGTTCAAACAAGTGATTGACTCCTTGGTTTCGTTCTACTTCCACCGCTAACGTTAACTCGTCCTCAAATACGCTTTGATAGCCTTCAATAACTGGTGCCTGCGTATAAGGTGCTAAATCAAAAATAAACGTTTCAAATTGTAATTTTGCTAACAAGTGCTTCATGCTGGTGTTTTCAATCAATTCACCAGACTGAATAATCCCAATGTTGCGACACAACATCTCAGCTTCTTCTAAGTAATGGGTCGTCAAAATAATCGTGGTTCCCTGCGCATTTAACTCTTGTAAAAAGGCCCACATTTCACGGCGCAATTCAATATCGACACCTGCAGTTGGTTCATCTAAAATCAATAACTTCGGCTCATGCATCAGCGCGCGAGCAATCATCAAGCGACGTTTCATTCCGCCAGAAAGCATTCGAGCCCGTTCGTTCCGTTTTTCCCATAAATTGGATTGTTTTAAATACTTTTCACTCCGTTTCATGGCTTCTTTACGAGACACCCCATAATAGCCCGCTTGATTGACCACAATCTGCTGGACCGTTTCAAACGGATTAAAGTTAAACTCCTGCGGCACTAACCCAATCTGTTGCTTCGCCCGCACCATCTCCGTATCTAAATCATACCCAAAAATTTTGACTTTCCCCGAAGTCTTATTAACTAACGAGGTCACAATCCCAATCGTCGTTGATTTTCCTGCGCCATTCGGTCCCAAAAGAGCATAAAAATCGCCTTCTTCGACTGTTAAATCAATCCCCCGCAACGCTTCAACACCTGAAGCGTACACTTTGCGTAAATCTTGTATCACAAGAGCATCAGTCATTCGTAACTCTCCTTAATGTATAAATATTCATGAATATTATTGTAACACTTCTCGATAAAAACGGGGGTTATTTTGATTAAATTTCACAGTTTTGCTTAGCTGTTTTTCAGCAACAAACTAGCCAACGAATAACGTGTTTATTTTGACTCGAAACTGTTTAAACAGTTTCAAGAGCGTTAAAACCCTTTCAAATCAAGGATTTAGAGTTCTCTTTTTTTGGCACAGAACTTGCTTTATATAAAAGTGAGGTGAAAAGAATGAAAAGAAAATTTTTAATTGCTAGTCACGGAAACTTAGCGAAAGGCTTCCAAAGTTCCTTGGATATTCTCGCAGACAAAGGAAAAGAGCTGGCGGTCATCAATGCCTATGTGACTCCTGAGGACTACACGCCAATTATTCAAACGTTTCTTCAGTCCCTTGGCGCAGAAGAACAAGCTATTATTTTAACAGATTTATATGGTGGTAGTGTCAATCAAAAAATTGTTCAAGAAGTCATGACGACAAAACCAGACAATGTTTTTATCATTTCCAATGCCAACTTAGCCATTGCCTTGTCGCTGATTTTCTTAAAAGAAGGCGAAAAGCTAACCAAAGAAGATATTCAAGCAGCAATTGCTGAAGCACAAATTCAATTCGTTGAATTAAACCCATCAAATGAAGAAGAAAACTTTTTTTAGGAGGAAATTAAAATGATTACACAAGTACGAGTAGACGACAGATTAATTCACGGCCAAGTAGCCGTAGTTTGGACCAAAGAATTGAATGCCCCCTTATTAGTTGTAGCGAATGATGAAGCAGCCAAAAACGAAGTAATGCAAATGACATTAAAAATGGCTGTCCCTAATGGCATGAAACTATTAATTCGCTCAGTCGATGATGCGATTGATGTCTTCAATGATCCTCGTGGCAAAGACAAACGAATTTTTGTAATTGTGAACAGTGTAGCGGATGCTACTAAAATTGCGAAAAACGTGACAGATATTGAAAGTGTGAATGTTGCCAACGCTGGCCGCTTTGATAAATCAGATCCAGCCACCAAAACAATGGTTTTCCCAAGTGTCCAATTAAACCCTGAAGAGTTAGAAGCTGCCAAAGAATTAGCCAGTTTGACTCACGTGGAAAGCTATAACCAAGTACTGCCAACCAACTCAAAATTAAGTCTAAAACAAGCCGTCAATTAAAAGGAGGAAATGAACAATGCTTATGCATGCAACAATGGCAGCCTTAGCTGTATTTATCTGTTTTGCTGGGAATTATTTAACTGGTCAAAGTATGATGGAACGTCCCTTAGTCGTTGGATTAGTCACAGGAATTTTAATGGGCGACATGAAAACAGGGGTCTTAATGGGGGCCTCTTTAGAAGCAATTTTCTTAGGAAATGTTAATATCGGTGGTGTTATCGCAGCGGAACCTGTAACTGCGACTACTTTAGCCACAACGTTTGCAATTATTTCAAATGTCGAACAAAAAGCCGCCATGACGTTAGCCGTACCAATTGGGATGTTAGCCGCTTTCGTGGTGATGTTTTTAAAAAATGTCTTTATGAATATCTTTGCTCCTTCTCTTGACAAAGCAGCACGTGAAGGCAACCAAAAAATGGTTGTGACACTGCATTACGGAACGTGGATTATTTATTATTTAATCATCGCTTCGATTTCATTTATCGGAATTTTAGCAGGAAGCGGGCCAGTAAATCTGTTTGTTGAAAGCATTCCACAAAATTTGATGAACGGCTTAAGCGCAGCTGGCGGACTTTTACCTGCCGTTGGGTTTGCTATGTTAATGAAACTGTTATGGGATAATAAATTAGCCGTCTTTTACATTTTAGGCTTTGTTTTAACCGCATACCTACAATTACCAGCCGTTGCGGTGGCGGTCATCGGGACAGTAATTTGTGTCGTGAGTGCCCAACGGGATGTAGAATTTCGCGACATTCTAAAAAGAAAACCTGCGGCGTCTTCTGCGGTTGAAGGCAGCGCGAAAGAAATCGAAGAGGAGGACTTTTTCGCATGAAGTTAAAAGAGAATTTATCTAAAGAAGAGAAAAAAATGATGCGCTCTGTTTTCTGGCGTTCTTGGACGATGAACGCTAGCCGGACAGGAGCTACACAATACCACGCAGTGGGTGTCATGTACACTTTACTCCCAGTTATCAATCGTTTTTATAAAACCAAGGAAGAACGGGCCGAGGCATTGGTGCGTCACACCACTTGGTTCAATGCAACCATGCATATCAATAACTTCATCATGGGGCTCGTTGCTTCGATGGAAAAACAAAACAGTGAAGACGAAAACTTTGATGCTAGCTCTATTACAGCAGTTAAAGCCTCACTAATGGGGCCACTTTCAGGCATCGGTGATTCCTTCTTCTGGGGCATCTTACGTGTTATTGCTGCTGGTATTGGGATTTCATTAGCCAGCACTGGTTCGCCATTAGGGGCGATTGTCTTCTTACTTTTATACAACGTTCCTGCGTTCTTAATTCACTATTATGCGTTGTATAGCGGCTATTCAATCGGTGAAAGTTTTATCCAAAAAATGTACGAATCAGGCGGAATGAAGATACTCACAAAAGTATCAAGTATGCTAGGCTTAATGATGATGGGCAGTATGACTGCTTCAAATGTAAAATTCAAAACGATTCTTGAAGTTTCCGTTAAAGGAAGCGAAGACGTAGTTAAAATCCAAGACTATTTGGATCAACTATTCGTCGGTATCGTACCATTAGCCGTGACGTTACTTGCTTTCTGGCTATTACGCAAAAAAGTCAATGTTAACGTGGTGATGTTTGGTATCATGTTCTTAGGCATCTTGCTAGGATTACTAGGCATCTGTTAAAATTGAAACAATAAACATTTAATTATTAAACACTTAGAGCCTGAGACAAAAATCCAAAGTGATTTTTATCTCAGGCTTAAAAGCTGATAAACGGCGGGAACAGAAGCAACCCCTGTCCCGACCTCTCTTTTGGAAGGACGATGAATCATGCGCTTGGAGACCTACCAACACTTAGTTGATATTTTAGAAACCAGCAACACCCCGATGAGCACACAAGAAATTGCCACAAAAATTCAATTAAGCCGCTCGGTAACCAGCTTATACTTAAATAAATTATTGGAAAAAGGTGAAGTCCAACAAACGGGAAAAAAACCCGTTTATTGGCAATTAACCCGTGCAACAACCCCCACGACCGATGTGTTTCGACAATACATCGGTAGCCAAGGCAGCGCCAAAAAAGCCATCGAACAATGCAAAGCCGCTATGTTGTATCCCCCATTGGGTATGCCTTTATTAATCCATGGAGCCAGTGGCGTCGGCAAAAGCTTTTTGGCAAAGCTGATTTATGAGTATCTGAAAAATGAACAAATTATTGGCCTGGAAAAATTCTACACCTTTAACTGTGCCGATTATGCCAATAATCCCGAATTGCTATCATCCATTCTCTTTGGCCATACCAAAGGCGCATTCACTGGGGCTGAATCAGAAAAACAAGGACTCTTGGCCCAAGCTAATAATTCCGTACTCTTTTTAGATGAAGTACATCGATTATCCAACGAAAACCAAGAAAAACTCTTTCAGTTTATGGATACAGGGACCTTCCGCCCTATTGGTGAAGAAGGAAAAATGGTGCATTCCAAGGTCCGGCTACTATTTGCGACCACCGAAAACCCGAAAAAAGTCTTATTACCAACCTTTTATCGCCGAATTTCCGTAATCGTCTCACTTCCGAACTTCAAAGAGCGCCCCATTCGAGAACGGATTGCGATTTTAAAAAACTTATTCCACCGAGAAGCGAAACGAATGACCAAAGACATCAACGTGGACGAAGAAATCTTTACGGCATTATTAGAAAATGACGAACCTGGCAACGTGGGAAGTTTATCCAACAAAGTGCAGCTCCTTTGCGCGTCGCAATTACGAAAAACTTTGCCCAATCAACCCGTCGTCATTGGCGATGCGACTCAACCAATGATTACGATTCCTTTAGACAAAGAAGTGTTAGAAGAAGACACACTTTCTTCCGATATTTTCGCAACATTTGAAGCCTTATTTACAAAAGAAAAAACACTGGCCCACTTAAAAACTGAACTGACACAATTCATTAAATATTGTTTAGACGATGAAATAACCTTGGAAAATGATTATTTTTTACAAAACCTAGTCACGGAAGTCCAAACCAAAAACAAACTAATTATTAACCAACCTGAACAAACTGAAAAACCGATGAAAGATGTTGCCAAATTGCTGAAAATTTTACCGCCAACATTTAACGAAACAATGCTCCTTCCAGTCCAAGCACAGTTAAAAGAACACTATCCGCGAACGGTTTCCCTCGTGAAAAACTTAGTCAGTCCGCTGCCAGAAGAATACCGTTTCTTGACAGAGGTACTCTTATCTGTATTACTTAGCGGAGAAATTTCTGAAACGATTCCTTACCAAGCGCTCCTCGTGGCGCATGGTGAATCGACTGCCACAAGTATTCAAGCCGTTGCCAACAAATTATGTGGTACCTATATTTTTGATGCGATTAACATGCCCTTAACCTCTTCGGTCAGAGATATCGTCGCCGAAGTTAAAGAGTGGCTTTCTCAGCGGGACACATCACAAGGCGTCATTATGCTCGTCGATATGGGTTCCCTGACACAACTTTATAAAAGTTTGAAACCGCAAATTCTTGGAGAACTTTTGGTGATCAACAACCTGACCACTGCCTATGCGTTGGAAATTGGTCATCAATTAATGAACGAACAACTTTTCTATGGTATTGCTAAAACCGCTGAAAAAAAATTTAAAACCGATGTACAGTACTTTGAAGGCTTTTCAGTGGAAAAAAATATCATTGTCTCTAGTATTTCAGGTCTGGATATTGCCAAGCAAATCAAACAAATCTGTCAAAAATACTTGTATACTGATATTAAAGTCATTACCCTAAAATACAAAGATTTGGTGAACACGTTAGACATTGCCAACGCCGAAGAAAATTATTTAAAAGAAACCTCGCTCATTTTGACGACGTCCTACTTAGACAATCATACGAATGTTGCTAGCGTGAACCTCTTAGACATGTTAGACGAAGATGCAGGAACCCAGTTGATGGAACCTTTCCAAAACTTGATGCATCCCAATAACATCGATAGCATGATTAACGAATTTGTTCACTTCTTCTCGAAAGAAGGCTTGTCAGAAAAACTAGAATTTCTAAATCCTGACGTCATTATTAAACAAGTCGAAAACGTTACAAAAAACATTGAAAAACGCTTCGACCTCACACTCAGCGGCAAAATGAAATTTAACTTAATGATGCACAACGCGCTCATGGTAGAGCGGACAATGCTCGGCGTTGAAGACTATGAAATCCCTGCTAACCTAGAGGAACTAACCATTAACCAAAAACCATTTTTCCAAAATGCTAAAAACATTTTCTATACCCTAGAACAGTTTTATCGAATAGAGATTTCCAACTGGGAACTCTATGTGATTTATGAAATTTTGTCTTCTCGGTGAGGGTTATAGGGAGAGTCTCTTTTGTTCAGATGATTATCTTAAAATATAGCTAGTGGGCCATAAGTCATTTCGACTTATGGCCCACTTTTTTTATTTTGTGTTAAAACACTTTCTATCAACAGAAAGTGTTTCAATAAATATTTCGTTTAGGCAGCGCCATTTCCTGTAGTGTAAACGAACAGGACAGTGAACAGGATGGATACGCCAACCATTATTAATTTTTTCGTTTTGTTGGGGTCCTCTTGAAGTAGCCATTTAATCAACAGACTGCCTCTAATCCGTTGACTTGCCTTCTCTTTTTCAGTCGCTGACTTTGTATAACGCCAACCATAAAAGTGCCAACGAAGTAAATTGGCGTACCAAGCTCGATAGTTTTTAGATAGAAAGCCACCACAGATAAACAACGCTCCTAATAAAATATCCAAATACAACCAAACAATAAATGTTAACGGAATATCGATTAATGAATAATTCTTCACTTCAATCACTTGATCTTTCAAACCAAATTGATGAAGAATCCGTTCTTGGTATTCAGAATCCGTCTCCGCTTCTTCTTTTCCCCCAACAACTTTTATGGCTGACTCGACGCCCATACCTTTTATAAAAGCTTGCTTGGAATGACAATACTTACATTCCACCACTTGATCAGCGGTATCGTACCATCTAAACGCATTCGCCCCACAACTTTGACAAACCACACTACTCATTTTTTGCCTCCGATATTTGTTATTTTTTATGGTTATGTTTCATTACTTAATGATACCATTTTTTGGAGAGGGTTGGGTTAGAGAGATTGATAAAAAAGACACTTTCTCATTGCGAGAAAGTGTCTTGAAACATTGTAATTGATTCGTAAGCGAACATGTTCGTAGCGACTCCAAATAATTAACGTTTTGAGGACTGTGGAGGTTTACTGGATTTTTTAAGACCTGGTTGTATACTTTATAATTTAATAGAGTTATAAAACCTTATAATAGTAGCTTTTTAAGTCAATTTTTTAAAAAAAGAGCTCCATTATATTTTACTAATTTTTAGATACTCTTTACCAATATTCGTAACCAAAATAAACATCTTACACATCAGAAAATTTTAAATATATGGAATTACTAATTCAATCTATTTTTACCAATTTCACAATATGTTTTACTCATTTCAATCCCAATATAATCCCTACTATAATTCTTGCACACTTCACCTAAAGCAAACGATCCAGCAAAAACATCAAGAATTGTATCTCCTTCATTAGAACTAGCTAACACAATTCTTTTCAAAAGAGATATAGGTTTTTGAGAAGGGTGCTTCACATATTCTTTCATTTTAAATCTTACTCTAGGAAAATACCAAACATTTCCTGGTACCTTAGTTTCATTATACTGTTGCGGTGGATTCTTTCTATAATCTATTAATTTTCTTTCAGAACCAGTTCTTGTTTTCACTTCAATTGCTGAACCATTAAAAGTGTAGCCGCTTCTTTTTTTTGTGCAAAACAGTATAGGTTCATAGAGCGATCCATAGTATCTTTTAGCTTGTACCCCAGAACTATCATAGTGCCAAACAATTCTGGATTGAATATATAACTTGTCTCTCAAATAGATATCAATAAAAGGCATATTTTGTGTTGTATTCATAATATATAGAGAACCATTTGGCTTCAATTTAGAAATGGTTATTTCTAACCATTTTTCTACCCAATCCATGTACTCTTTATCTGATATCCAAGAATCAGATATTCCATCAGCATAACTTTTTTTTAAATTATATGGCGGATCAATAAAAATAAGATCTACTGATTCTTCTTTTACTTCATTTAAACCTTTAAAAACATCTTTATTTATTATTCTAAACATTTACACTACTCCAATAGTTCTTTTATTTTTTTCTCCATTTCATTTATCATCAAATCAAAAAAGCTGTCAATTTGAAATGTCATCTCATTAACAAACAATTCGGGATGACCTTTTATAATAGGAGTAAACTCAATGTCTATAGATAATTTGTTTATGCAATCATCATAATTAGAATATTCCACTTCATTATACATTATTTTTTCGTTTTTATGAGCTATAGAGTTTCTCTGCCAAATTATAAAATTTAATCCTTTACTAAAGTAAGATTTAATTTTACCAGATTCAATCCCAACTTCAATAATTTTTTCAAGCTTCATCCCATAATTTTTTAGCATTTCTGAGAACCTATCCAAGTTAGGATTCACTGTATCGAGTAAAAAATGTTTTTTCATTTCTTTTTCTTCTAATCTGTCATTAAATTTTTCTAAAATCTGAACTACATTTCCTTTTTCATTCTCATGAACAGTTTTATAGATTGCATCAAAAACATCTATATTTTTAATTTCGCTAATCAATTTTTTTTTATGTTTTCCACAACTAGTTCTCGCTAGTGTTAAGAATATTTGATTTCTTAGATCAAAAGGTAAGACTTCAACAGGTACCACTTTAAATCCTTCAAACATTATACTCTGAAATTTATGAAAACAGCTTTCCCAATAAGCATAAGCCAGCACAATATAGCTACTAATTAGTAAATTTTTTTCTTTTGGACTAAATTCATCTGTCAAGTTTTCAATAAGAGAGCTCATCGTTGAAATTTCAATTCTTTTCTCAAGTTTATAATATTGAAATTCTTTTTTTAATTTATTCACTTTTTAGCCTCACTAACAATGTCATCGAAATACTCCTTAGCGTATAAACTTAACTCAAAGAATCTTCTGGTAGGAGAATACGATTGCGAAGTTATTTTTAAATAGTTGGCACTATTAAAAAATTCTCCTATCCTACTAAGTAAATATTGTTTGTCCATATTTCTGAAAGCAGATAAATTGGTACTTAAAGCAGAACCAATAATAGAAGTATTAATTACCGAATTAGTTCGAGGATGAAAATATCTAAAAGCATTTGTACCTAACAATTGAACTATAAAGTCAAAAGTCTCATCGAATATCTCATATTCTACTTCTAACTCCATTTGATTTTTTTTACGAAGATATTTTTCAATTTCCTTTGTGATTAGCTCATCAATTGTTGAATAACTGCTCTTCACTTTTTTATTTCCAAACATTATATCTCTACAAAGTAAGAACCTCAAGATATATTCTACATCCTCTTGTTTATCGATTCTCTTTTTCTTTAAACTAAATGCTTCCTTAAATTTTAAATTTTCACGTAACTGAGCAAGCTTATCATAAAACTTGTTATTTAATTTATAAATTAAAAAATTTCTCAATTCTTGTGCAGATAGTGGTTCTCCATTATTATTTAATCTACTAAATAACAAATACTGACTGTAAGAGTCACTGTTATCTTCCACAAGTTCGATTCTCAACCTAGCATTCTTTAATGCATTAACTGCATTTTCTGGTAAATCATCAATCCTCTTTCCATTTAGTTCCTTTAATATTGTACATCCTTCAATCACAGGACCTTTTCCATTTTTAACATTAAATTTTTCTGGAAATAATTCTGGAACTAAAAAATGGAGTAAAGTAGTCGTTCGTTGAACTCCATCAATGATTTCCCACTCATAATTATCATTTGAAAAAGCAAAAATTGGTGGTAAAGGAATACCAATTAAAATAGACTCAATCAACGCAGATTGCTTCTCTATGTCCCATCTAAAAATTCTTTGATATGGTGGGTCTAATACTATTTTTCTCTCTTTGTATCTACTTACATATTCAGATACCACAATATCAAAATGATCAACCCTAAATTTCTTTCTATTCTCTCTTATTTCATCCATAATTTTCATCATTTCATCAGTACTCATTAAAATTCCCCTCTCTATAATTACTAGAAATACTTTTTATAGCTATAATTTCTGATATATTCTCTATTTCCGATGCATACACTATCCGTCCAATATGTTCCAAATAAATTTTCTTTCTCTTACCAACCGCAAGATTACTCTGGTTAAATGACTCTATTCTCGATAAACTAGCAAGTTTTCTTAAAGGCATATTTCATTCTACCAATTAATTATTAATCAGTATATCTACTTTCGATTCGTAATTATCTTTACTCATTGCCTATTATCCTTCAAAACGTTGTCTATATAAACATGAAACAATAAAATACTTAGTAAATTATTTTCTAATTAATTTCATAATTTTAGAGATATCCGTAATTTCTAAGGCATCAGCTATTCTCTCAATGTGTTCTAAATAAATTCTTTCTCTTTTGCCATTCGCAAGATTACTTAAATTGGATGGTTCTATTCCTGATAAGCGAGCAAGTTCTCTTAAAGACATACTTCGTTCTGCTAATAAGTCGTTGATTAATAATTCAACCTTAAACTCCCGATTTTCTTTATCCATACTTTTCTCTCCATCAAAATAATTTTTTGTTGTCTATATGAACATGATATAGTAAAACATTTTCATTCTGTTGTTTATACAGACATTGATTTTAATTAAAAGGAGAGATAAACGTGAAGGCCCAAAATGAAGAAATATTTTGCCGATTAAAAATATGAATCATCACGATATCTATTCGTTATACAATATGATTGAACAATTAAATTCTTAGAATGAGCCTTTAAAGTTGGTAGAAAGATTTTTTAGCGACCAAAAGCGCCCATTCAATAAACAACAAATCGCTAAACAATATTATGCACAATCAAAAATCTTTAACGGATTTATCAACCGATAAATTCGTTTAAAACTACCTTACCAACGGTTCTTCATCTTAATGAATTTAAATCCGTTCGTCAGATTTCTGGGTGCCATGAGTTTTATTATTTTCAATGGGCAGACAAGAAAATTATTTGATATTGTTAAAAACCGACAACCACCTTATTTAAAATGTTATTTTAATTGTTTTTCACTGTCCGTGCGGGAAAACGTCCAATTTATTGTCATTGACATGTATGCATCTTACGTTTCTCTAGTGAAAAAACTTCCTACTTCCCTAACGCTAAGCTCGTCATTGATTGCTTCCATATCGTTCAACACATCGGTCGAACCGTTCGAAATTATCGAATCACTTGGACCATTATTTTAAAACTTATTTAACAGAAGTAGAGCTTGTGGACAGAGTACTTTCCTATAGCGTTGAGTTAACACAAGGTTACACGTTGTACCAAGAATTTTTATATGCCATTCATAAACAAACCCAAACGTATTTTGATACCTTGCTTACGCAAAATATTTCTCACTTGTCAGCTACTCATCAAACCACTTTACAAACCTTTAAAAAGTATCAAAAGCAGATTCATCATGCCTTGAATTATTCTTGTTCGAATGGACCATTGGAGTATCTAAATAATCATATCAAAGTGTTAAAGCGGAATGCCTATGGGTTTCGTAACTTTTATAATTTCAAATTACGGATTCTCGTGCAACAAGAACAAGCCATACAGACCAAATAAAAAAATCCAGAGTATTTTCTCCTCTGGACTCGACATGATTCTACAATTGCTCTTTACCAACATTATTTGACAAAGAGCAAAAAAAAGACACTTTCCAAATTGGAAAGTGTCTTTCAAAATGATAATTGAGTGGCACTTGATTTCCAAGGAAATCTTCGTCCCAGATTGTTTTCGTAAGCGAACACGTTCGCAACGACTCCAAGTAATTAACGTTTTGAGAATTGTGAAGCTTTACGAGCTTTTTTAAGACCTGGTTAGCCCAACCACTTTTTCAACAAGCTTCATAATGCTTTAGTAGCAACGATTTGGAGAGATGGAAACACGAAAATTTTTATTGACTTTCAAAATATTTGAAAGCAATGGTGTCAATTTTTAATAAAATACTGCGAGCTGAAATTACAATTGAATAGAAATTTTTTTCTTAACATTAATCTTAAAGTAGATAGAAAAGGTTATAGTTTAATTTCCCTTTTTAAATAATGGAGTACTAGAATCAGGGGGTTGTATGGGTGGTATAACTTTTATACTTAATGGCATAGAGAAATCTACTCCAGTTAGAATAGCCTCGCCTTCTCCCAAAACAGGAAGATACGCTAGAATATCTGAATTAGCAGAGGAGCAAGATTGTCTTATTGCTTCCTTATCATTGTAATTAATTAAGCGATGAACTAAAAAAGTACCCATCTGAGATAAAGTGCCTACTGGAATATCCCTTGGCATTTGTGTAGATATACAGAGAAATAGTCCGTATTTCCTACTTTCCTTTGCAATTTGGTCAAAAGCCGTCAAGCTTGTTGATTGAAAATAATCATCAACGATTGCTTTATTCAAAAATTGATGGGCTTCATCTAAAACAAGTACAATAGGATTCTCTTTAAATTTTTGATTTCTTGCTAATTTTAAAAGATATTTTCCAATTGCATTTGCTAAGATTTCTCGTGCTTGAAATTCATAGCCTAAACTTTCGAACCCTATTCTAAGCACAAAATTTTTCTGTTGTTTATCAGAAAGAAATCCTTCGATAATCTCAATCAAGTTAGTTTCTTTTTTTTGAGTATCATTAAAATCAAACGATCGATCATATATCTTCGTAGTCACCAGATTGGTTATTCTAGAAGACAATCCGTAGCAAAAATTAACATCACGTTCACTAACCGGACCAAAAAGATTATTGTTATTGTTATCTGTCGGATAGATACACTCACAGATAACTTGTTTGCTTAGTTTTTTTATATTGATATTGATATCTTCTGACTCGATTTTTTCAAAATTTTGTAATTGATACCTTTCAAAATTTTTTATCATCCCATTAGATTTCTTCAAAAGGCCAGATTCGTTATCAATAAAACTTTTTATCTGACTTCTAGTATTTGGCTTATCAATCTCATCTTGATATATTTTTACTATTTTCAATGAACGTATTGCTTCAAGGAGCTTTGGTTTTTGTATACCTTCAGATGGTTTAATTAGAAAAAACAAATCCTCTTTTGTTAGATTTCTATACGGAAAAAAAGCACTTTCTCCTATGGCAACAGATTGTACACCTTTTTTTATAGCCGTATACTCCCCAGTAGGGTCTAACAAAATGACTTTAGACTTATTACTAGTCATACTTTCTATTAATTTTGCTATAGTCCAACTTTTCCCCCCTCCAGTTGTTCCTACTACCGCACAATGACGGTTAAATAACGCCTGCTGGCTAACATAAACCTTGGTTTCTGAATTCGATGTTAGATGGCCCAATCTAATATATGGAACATCCAAATCTTTTTTTTGTCCAAATTTCATTACATATTTCTGAATAAAACTGCTCGGACAAACAAAAACTTTAGCTCCTATGTTAGGAAAAGCATTCAAAGTGTGTTGTGCATTTCCACTGAAATAATCAAAAGAAAGTAAAATTTCTACTTTAGCAGTTGGATGAAAATCCGAATTTTGAAATGATTTTTCCGACAACGTCAGCCTCTCTTTTTCAGGTAAGTCAATTTCTGAAATTTTACCAATAAATCCAGCATTCTCTGCTTCAATAGTGACAAAATTCCCTACTAACCCACCATTAAATTCTTCTCCAGAAAAAATCGTTTTATTAAGCAACGTAGAAGAAGGGAAATGAACTTTGACAAACTGAGGACTTACATGGCTAATATATCCAATAAAATAGTTATTATCAAATGGATTTTTTTCATTCATCAGAACTCCCCCATTTAGCCGATGAGTAAATTTCAGAATACGGATAACTCTCAACAAACTCCTCAAATGTTTGCTTAGTCAGTATTACATTTCCTGTTTGAGATACTTCTTTTTTTAAATCTTCATATTGATCTTCAGCATCTATATTCGGAGCTACAAATACTATTGTAATACTCGAGTTAACACTTAATGCTTCATAAATCATGGCATTAATATGTGCATCTCCACAGCTATATCCAACAATTATAAGTAGTGTATTCTTGGCTCTAGTTTCTTGCTGAAATCTGCTCATCATTTCGAAAAAGGGCTGTTGATAAGAGCTTTCATACTTGTTAGAGCTTGGATAAATCATAAGTGGGTCTTCGGATTCATCGCTAATGATTACTTCGTTGTTTTTAGCTATCCAATTTACTGAGCCATGGGGTTTGTAAACATGAACTACATTCGGAACAAAGTTATCCTCTAAAACATTTTTATTAGTTATTCTAGTTACAACATCTAAGTCAAAATTTGTTCCTTTGAATTTTCGAGGAAAATTAAAAGAAAAGCCATCAATAATCATAAATCCATTTTTTTCAGCTGCTTGTTCAAATAATGTATCATAGTTCAACGTAAACACTTTTGGTCTTGCATACTTAGTTTTCTTTGCTGCTAGCTTTCTTAAGAATTTACGATGTGCGCTATCTTTTGGTAACTTAAGTGTGCAATTTTCTTTTACCATATTTCTAAGTTGCTTTATAAATTCCTCTATGTCTGAATCTCCAGTAACATATTGATATAATTGAGCATGTGTAAGAAGAAACTCTAAGTTAGTAGTTTCATTTTCAGGTTGAATTTCCTTGAAATTTATTTTTTCGCAAAATTTTTTTAAATGTGAATAACCGAATTTGTTCACCGCTTCTTCCCATAATCCCGACATTAATTTTCCTTTTTTATCACCAATTCCAACCCCAAAAGAACTTCCTGCACCTGTCAAAATGATTGTATTTTCATATTGACGTTTTAAGTGTTTCTGCAAGGCCGCATCTCTCAACCTGATAGCGACTTGTTCCCAAGTTTCATTATCTTTTTTTTCTTCAATAGAAATTTTTTTACCGTTTACTTTAACATATTCTTCAGTGAACTCAATATCATTATTGTGTTCAATATATATCTTCTCGCTCAACGATACACCCCCATTTTTTCATTTTAAGATTGGATTCGTATTCTCTTATTCTAAAATAATCACTTTCGTTATAATTTCATTTATAACAAAATCTAACTGATTCAACGGAATTACAAACCATTCTCTTGGAACTATCATTCGACCATTTACTCCAACTATCTCAACATCTAATTTATTATCTTTTAACACTTTATGAATAGCATTTTCAAACTTTGCAGCATCTAGATTGAAAACATGGTATTTAGTTACAATTTCAACTGGTGCATAAAGGTAAGTTGATTCATTTATTGCATTAGCAATTCTTTTTTCAACAGATTCTGTTGTTACACCAATTTTATATAAGTTATCAATTTCTTGAATTTGTGAATTATCTGATAATGATCGTAAAACGTATATATATCCAGACGAAATGTCTTCTTCCTCAACACCATCAATAAGATTATCGATATTATCTGTTATCATTTTTCCACCACTACCGGTGCGATATAAATTCGCAGCTAATGAGCGTAAAAGTACATTACTTTCTGTCCCATTCTCATATATCACATGTAAACGTGCATTTTCTTCGCCATTATTTGTTTTGAATTTTTCACCAATCGATTCTACATATAAAACTGTTCCTTTTTGTATCAAAAAGCTACCTTGTTTTATTTCATAATTTTTAAATGGTAATATTTTTCTTGTTCCTGCGGCAATTTCCTTTTGAACATTTCGAAAAAGTGGTTCATATTTTGAAAAGTCCTTCATGTGTTTTCTCTTTGCTACAAAGTCAGGTTTGTTTTCTACTTCTCTAAAGCGTGAAGTGTTAAATATTGATTTTTCAGAATCAGATTGTGCTAAATCACCCAATAATTCAGAAGAACCAAAATTCAGTATATCATCAAGTGATTTTATTTCTTTATCAAACTTTTTTGGTGGTGCTAACAAACCAACATCATCGTATTCTTTTAGTTTGGCAATCCGATCTGGATTTTTTCTAATCCCAATTAAACGGCTTGCTAATGAACGTTCAGACAAACGAGCAAAATCGTTTGTTTTTTCAGGTTCTCTTCCGTTTTCCTGATAAAATTTCACAATTTCCATAAAGTTTTCAACTTCAGTATCATAGAAAACCTGCTTTTGTTTTCTAGAAGGAGCAACTATTTGATCAAATAAATCACTGTTCATAATATCATCAATTGAACTGAAACGTTTATCCATTCAAACGACCTCTTTTCAGGTCACGCATGTAAATGACTGCTTCACCCATTCTTTTTTCAATCGGATCTGTCGACTTCTCATCAGGTACTTTTCCAAACTCAGTAAAAAAAGCTTCTACTTTAGGCCAAATAAATTTAAGCTCTTCTTCGTCGAATTTTATGCGTTTGGCATCGATGCTTTCTTGAATCAATCTCAATACTGGCGCATTCAATTCTTTAGATAATACTTCATAAGCTTTTTGGAACGGATTAATCGAATCAATTAAATCAATGTTCAAGTCTTCAATATTAACAAACTTATCTGTCATGCGAATAAATTCCTTGCTCCCCCTTACTTCTCTAATACTATTTTTCATTGCATTATCAGCCACAACAGTCTGTCTAACTTCTTCGACTTCGCTATCAGTTAGATTCGGATATTTTTCTTGAATCACTTTAGGAATTAATACTTTATTCAACACCTTTGGTTCAATTTCTCTACTAACCATTGCTTTTTGAATTTGTGAATCTTGGAAAATTGCAGCTTTTAAGTCGTTCAAATCATTTTCAATGATCTTTTTAGTATTAATAGTTGACGGTTCTTTAAATCCTTTAATATGCAATTCTCCAGATGTGTTTCTATCTGAGTTACTTTTTCGTGCTTTGAACTTGAAATCTGGTGTTAAAACTTGTTCCATAAGTAAAGAAGCTGAAATAGCTTTTAGCATAGTATTAACAGAATATGTCACATCATCATCTTTAGCATCAGGTTGAGCAATCAAATTGGTAAATTGTGCATGAGTCTTATTTGAACTATCTCGTGTACAACGGCCAATAATTTGAACAATTTCTGTAAGTGAACCACGATACCCAATTGTTAATGCATGCTCGCAATACGGCCAATCAAACCCTTCTTTTGCCATTCCTAAAGCAATAATAATATCCATATCATCTTCATCATCAGTATTTCTTAAATATTCTACAATCCTATCTCGTCCTTCTACTCTTACCAAATCAGCAATTTTCAAAATTTTCCCATCCGAATGACGTCTAACACTAAGAATTCCTGTTTCAGGATTTTCCTCCTCAACTTCCCCAATTAAATCAAGAATCTGATCTACTTCCATTTCTTTATCTTTGGTAGACTCAATAGAATTTACATTTGGAATATGAATAATCGTTTTTTTACTTGTATCTAGAACTTCATTGATAGCTGATAGATATTTTCCTTGATAAAAGTGATAGCCAATACCAAATGACTTTAAGTATTCATATCCATCAAGTTGTTCATAGTATGTGTATGTTACTTTATCAAATAGTTCTTCATCTTGGGGCTCTAAAATAGGTACAGAGTCTCCTCTAAAATAAGAGCCAGTCATTGCTACTATGTGACAAGTGGAGTTTCTAAGAACACTTCGTAACAGTTCACCCAATTTTGAATTAACATCTGCTGAAACATGATGAAATTCATCGATTGCCAGTAAGCAGTCATCAAAAATGGAGTCCTCTAGTTGTTCAAATGCAAATCGCAATGTTGCGTGTGTACATATTAGAATTTCCTCATCTGATTCCATGAATCGAATAAAGCCTTGGACTTTACTCTTATCTCCTCCTGCTGAAGTAAGATTATTTCGCGGCTCAACTTTCCAATTTGCAAAGAATCCATGACTGATTAAATCAGTATTTTTGAATGATGCTCCAATGGAACGTTCTGGCACAGCAACAATTACCTTTTTAAGTCCTTGATTTATTAACTTGTCTAAACTAATAAACATTAAAGCTCGGCTTTTTCCAGATGCTGGAGGAGCTTTTACTAATAAGTGCTTCGACTTGCGTTTTTCAAAAACTCTTTCCTGCATCTTACGCATGCCCAAACTGTTCGTTGATTTACTTTTACCAGTTTGATGATAATTTATATCAAAAATATTTGAAGTCATTCTTCTGCTCCTTAACCATTGTTCTTCTTAATTTCATATAATTTTAAAAGCGTTGTCAATCGTTCTTCTTCAGAATTAAAAATGCCATTCTTATAAAGTTTATCAACTTCCATATCTAGCAAATTGTGTGCTCGAATCAGGTTTTCTGGCATTTTCCCATTTGTATATAATGTGGCTAAAGATTCAGGATATTCTTCTCTAATGTCCAAAATAGTCAAAATTATCTCCTCAATAACTTTCTTTCTTGAACTAGAAAGTTTGGGGATTGGAAAAGGATTATAACAAAAACCTGCAGAATATCTATAGTCTGCTTTCAATCTTCCAGCCATATTTTTCATCCAAGTCATATGCATTTTTGATTGAAGAATTCCTAATAATACCAACTCAGCATTTACTACGGAATATGCCAAATCAGATACGATTGTTTCATTATCAATTATGCCCATAGGCAAATAATACCTATTTTCAGAAGAAACTCTTGGAATTATTAATGTTACTTTATTGTTCAAACGTTGTTTTTTTGTTGCTCCTAATTGTACAAATTTATAGGGAGTTTCTGCAGCTTTACGAGTTGATTCTGCTTTACTATTCTCACGGAACTTTCTGACTATGCCCATTCTTTGCTTTATGAAAGTAAAATCTTTAAATTCTTGATATTGCTTATCATTCATCCAAATACAATACCTGACTTGATTATTCAGAAATTCATAAGAACCTACATATTTTTTTATGACATTGGCTAATCTAGGGTTCATTTCAATAGCATCCTGATATTCTTCCGGAGTTAATATCAGTCCCCCATTATCCCTAGGCATACTCCCAAATTCAATTTCGGGAACCTGAAATAGTGGTTTTTTTTCTTTATAAACAATTACATCACTACCTTCAGATAAATATGGACTAATGTTTTCAACATATTTCACTGAGTTCGAATTATAAATAGCTTTTCTTTCATATTTTTGCTTTTTATCTACCAGACCAACAATAACAACAAAAACAGCTGCTTTGTTTCTGGCATTATTATTCCAAAGAAATTGCGTATGTGTGAAAAATATCTGTGTATAATCTAATATATTTCCCCATAAAAGCGGCACTTGTTCACCTTGACAGATTGAATTAGTTGATACAAATGCTAATTTTGAATTCATCCCTTGAATATATTTTGATCCCAAATAAAACCATGCAGCGATATAATCTAGATTTCTATAGTTTTTAAATCCAGAAAAAACAAAATCCATATCGCTTTTATGACTATTATCTTGCTTTTTACCACCTAAATATGGTGGATTACCAAATAAATACACTTCACCATTAAGTTCTTGTGGACATACTTCATTCCAGTCCAGTCTCAACGCATTACCACAGCGAATATCTCCCGCAGATTTTAATGGTAACGTAGGACGTATTGCCTCTGCAACAGCTTCCTTCAATGCTAGATTCATTTGATGCTCTGCAATCCATAATGACAACTTAGCAATATCGCTTGCAAATTCATCAATTTCAATTCCATAGAATTGGGATAAAGTGACAATCGGTTCGTATATCAACATTTGCGCATTGTTTATTTCATTTATCAGCACATAGATATCAATTTCTAATTGGCGTAATTCTTTATACGTAATAATCAAAAAATTACCTGAACCACAAGCCGGATCGAAAAATTTCATGTTTTTTATTCTATTGGTAAGCGTTGAAATCTTATCTAAATGTTTTTTTCTTGTATCAGATATTTTTTTCTTTCCTAAGTGTATTTCTTGAAATGAATCGTTCCACGAATCTTTAATTTCTTTAAACTGTTGTTTGACTTCATCTAAAAACAAAGGATTGATTACTTTCATAATATTAGTAACGCTTGTGTAATGCATACCTAAATGACTTCTATTATCTTCAGTCGCAACAGCTTGGATCATGGACCCGAATATATCTGGATTTATTTTTGACCATTCAAGAAGCTCTCCACATTCCAGTATTAGTTTCCGAGCTTTTTTATTAAACTTAATCGGTTGATGTGGTTCCGTAAACAATTGGCCATTTACATAAGGGAAGTCTTTATAAATAATTGGCGTTTTTTCTCTCGACTGTGTATCTAAAACTTTAAACAAACCCTCGATATAATCATTTAAATTATTCCCATCATCACTTGTATATTGTTTTATACCATTCGTAAATTGACCCTTATGGAAAATATTTGTATCCTCAGCAAACAAACAGAATAGAAGTCGCATTAAAAATAAGTTTAATGCATGGCGCTGTTCCTCACTATCTGATTCTATTTCTTTATTTAAAACATCGAACAATCGTGCAAAACGCTCTGCTGCTTTAATATCTAGTGGATTCTCTTTTTCAAAATCTACTTTTTCAATTCCATTCCATGCTAGGAAAAAGTTAAAATGTATTGGCAATTCTTTAAACTTAATATCTAATGACTCCCCAGTTTTCGTATCTTTAGCTAAAATCACTTTGAAATCGGTAACAAATAAATACCTAGGGATAGCAACCGCATCGTTCACTTTGCTTTCAATTTCAATGAAAGCTTCAAAAACATCGTTTACTGTTTCTTTAAAATATAATTTATTCTTTAAATGTACTTCCCCCGGAATCTTCGAAAGATTATTAGTTCCATTTTTTAGACGTGTAATTGTTGAATTTGGAATATCGTAAATTTTTAAAAAGTCATAAATAAAGTCTTCCTTATTTTCTTTATTAATAATTTCAATAATTTCATCTTCTATTTCAATTAATGCCATGTTTAGTCCTCCCACATATCTCCATAAATAAATTTCCATAACTTAATTCAAAATGTTGGTTAGATGATTTCCTAGCATTCTTAGATATTTTGTCTCTCAATAATTAGAAAAGTCATCTATATGTTAACGAATATCCTTTCTAAACCAATTCTCCAATTCGTCCGTATTGACTTTACTATAAATTCGGATTAGTGCCGGACGTAACGTTTCAAATGCTTCTATCAATTCTTCTCCTCCAAATTTTCTGGAAAAAGATTTGTTCGTTAGTTCTTCGGACAATCGATTGATTAATTCTCCAGTTTTTTGTTGATCTGCCAATATATTTATTAGTTTTCCTACTAAATATCGATCTTCAAAATTACTATCCGCAAAAAAATCGTACTTTTCGACTTCCTGCTTAACCAGTTTAATCATATCATCTTTTTTTTCATAATTAAATTCACCTGCTACATCCATATACTCGATGATACCGCTCGTAATAACGGTGACTGCCTCATCTTTCTTCTGTTTAGATAATTCATCGGCAATCGGTAATTTTTTTATCTGATCACGTACCATTTTTTGAATTTCTTCTTTAATGACTTCTTGTTGCAGTTCATAAAAATAATCATCCATAAACTCCTCACATGGATAACCAACTTCATTTTCCCATGCCGGATTTTTAAATTCCCCAGTGTAAAACTCTTCTTTGATTGCTTTCACAACTTTTGGATGTTCTTGCACAATTCTGTTCTGCCCTTTTAACTGCAAATAGTCCGCAATATATTCTTCAATGTCACCAAAGTAAAACCAGCCCACCGGTTTCCCACTAATACTAGATAATTGGTTAATGACACTTTCAGGGGCTAACGCATAGCCTTGAACATACGAGCTGATTGTTGGTTTCTTTATTCCCAAGCGATTGCCCAACTCTGTAAAGGAAAGATTCATACTTTCTTTGATTTCTTTGATTCGTTGTCCTACCTTCACTTTATCAGGTTGCAATAAACCAAACATAGATTACTTCCTCCTTGTCCATTTTTACTCATTATATCACTCGTATACAATTTCGTATATATTTTTTGCTAAATCTCTTGACTTCGTATAAACAAACGTATAAAATACAAATCATAGATGGCCGTCTATATTTTTTTAAACCAACCGTATAAATTATCGTATATAAAAAGGAGGGCTATTATGCCAATTAAAATCAATGATCTTACTTTACCAAAAGAAAAACTCGAAAAGGAATACCAAGTTGTTAATGTTACTCGTTGGCAAAAAGATGGAGAAATTCTAGGTTGGAGTTACGAATGTATCCTACCTAAACTCCGCTACGAGAAAATCAGTGTCAAAGTCAAATCTGAAAATCCTATAATCACTCCGGAAGAACTTACCCAACAAGGTTTAGCAATGGTTACATTTGCCAATTTAGTGATTGCACCTTGGGGTCGCTCTAACGGTCAATTCGTCAGTTATGGCTTATCGGCCACGGCAGATGTGGCAACTTTGATTCCGAAAAAACAAGGTTCCACTGTACAAAACTAATTTTCCTATGGGTTTGTTGGGTGGTTAGGACGAAACGGCGGGGCAGCGCCATAGAGCCGCTTCTGTCCGTTAAGACCGCCCAATAAACACATAGGCTGGAAGGACTGCTTTGCAGGACTTCCCCTTAACTTGATTTATAGAACAACATCAGGAGAAAAAAGATGGTTCGTTGACAACTGAATATCTATCAAGGAGTGATGATTTTTGAAAGCTTATAATCAAAAAATCATTGAAACTCCCACGTACCTTGAAATTTATGATTATGAAGCAATCATTACTCCTAAACAAAAAGTAGACAAAAATGAAACCAATCCAAAACGAAAAAAAGAATTAGCTTGGCTTTATGAAGAAGAAAATACGACTACTGATAAAAGAAAAAACTATGATGAACTATCCGCTCAAGGGCAATACGACAGCTTAAAACGAAAACAAAAATACTATCAAAATATGCGCTTTGAAATCGCCAGACTCGTGGATATGAACTTTGACAATCAGACAAAATTTTTAACCCTCACTTTCAGAGAAAACATTCAAGACATTGCCTATGCGAATAATGAATTCAAAAAATTTATCAAACGACTAAACTACGAACTCTATCACACAAAAAAAGCAAACCTGAAATACCTTGCCACGTGGGAAAAACAAGAACGAGGCGCCATCCATTATCACATCATCCTGTTTGACTTTCCTTTTATCTCTATCAATCGCCTTACTACCATCTGGGGACATGGATTTGTCAAAATCAACAAGATTGATGTGGATAGCATCGAAAATCGTGGGCGCTATATCAGTAAATATTTTGAGAAGGACTTGGATATGAAAGAGCATAAGAAAAAGGCATTCTTCAAATCCCGCAACCTCAAAGTACCCAGCGTCACAAAGCAACTCGTGGATCAACCTTTTGACATCACAAATCAAGAGGTACTTTATACCAATGAGTATCTCGTAAGACGTCCAATATTTTACAGTTCGATAAATGAAGGTGGAACTCCTGAACAAGTGATGGATTTTCAAGAAAGCACTGTTCACTATACCAAGATAAAAAAATAATTCATTATTCCCTACGCAAAATTCAAAGGAAGTGAAAATATGACCGAGATGAAAATTTTACTCAGTGATGATCAAATGGGCATTATTTCTACTCAACTATCTGATTTAATCACAACTGAAATCGAAAAAATTAAGACACAGGAAAACTTGCAACACCGTTATATGAATAAGAAGCAGACTTGTAACTATCTACAGGTTTCCAATAATACGTTAGATGGCTGGATTAAAGATGGCTTACCCCTTATTCAAATCCACGGATCAAATAGATTTGACCGTATCGCCATTGATCAATGGCTGGCAAGCCTAGCAAAATAATTCCGACATCGTTATACTCCATATATAGTATTTGATTTCGGCTCGCAAAATCGGAGGGAAATACTATGGCAATTAGCAAAACAGAAAATGAGACTTACCGTTTACGACTTTACTATCCACAAGATATCCAAGAGATGATAGGCGTAAACAAACTTTATTCAAAAACTTTCAAAACTAGAAAGGAGGCAAAAGCAGCAGAAATTGATTTTTATGCCAAGATTAAAGAGCTACGGGAAAACAAAGAAAAGAACGCTTTTGAACTAGGTGGCGAAGCACTGTTCAAAGATTTCTATGAAGATATCTGGATTGATGCTTATACAGCTGGCTTAACTTCTCGAAACACAAAGTCTCCTACTCCCGTCACAATCGCGAATACAAAAGATATTTTTCGACTTCACATCTTACCAATGTTCGGAAAATACACATTGAACTATCTGAATCAAAACAAAGCCTTTGTTTTAAAAATCATGACTCAAAAGGCTGCCGAATACGCAAACTTCAAAATACTACGTAGCTACGTTAATTCTATTTTCGATTGGGCGGAAGAGCTTGAATACATTGAACGCAATAAACTAGAAAAATCACTTAAACGGATTAATGCTACTAAGAAAAACCAATTGCAAGAAGCTAAAAAAGAAGAAGATTTATACCTCTCCTTTGAACAACTCCAAGAATGGCTAACTGCCGTCCAAAACGATTATGAAAGTGGTCAACTGACTTTACAAGACTATGTATTATTTCTGACTACCTTCTTTTTATCTGATCGCAAATCAGAAACTTACGCTATCAAATGGAAGAATGTGAATTTCACTGCTTCCCAGATTACGATTGGTAAAGCCTTAGATAAATTCGGCAATGAAAAAAGCACAAAAGGGAATAAAACGACAATTTTCCATATTCCGAATGAACTAAAGCAATTACTTCAACAGTGGAAAGTTCAACAAAAAGAAGAACTAGCTCAATTTGAAATTGAACAAACCGAAGAACAGCTACTCTTTACCTTCTTTGATGATAAAGGGAATATCAACCAAAGGCTTCATACAGATTATTTGAACTACCGTATGAAATCCATTGAGCGACGACATAAGCACCTTACTCATGCGACCCCACATAAGTTACGCCATACTGGGGCAACTTTAGCCAAACAAGCTGGTGTCGCGCTAGAACAGATTTCTGAAGCATTGACTCACAGCGATACCAGCATCACAAGAACCTATGTAAATACACCAAATGTGATTCAAATGCCTATTGGTGAAATTGCTTATCGTAAATTGTCGCAAAAAGAGTCAGACCGGAATGGTGTCAACAATGGTGTCAACTCAAAAAAAGACGCTTCGCAAAGTGAATTGCGAAACGCCTGAAAGTACTGATATGAAGCTGTTTTTAACGCTTTGAAAATTGAGAAGCTTTACGTGCTTTCTTAAGACCTGGTTTTTTACGTTCAACCATACGTGCGTCACGAGTAAGTAACCCAGCGCGTTTTAAAGCAGAACGGAAGTCAGGATCTACTTGTAACAATGCACGAGCGATTCCGTGACGGATAGCTCCTGATTGTCCAGCATAGCCACCACCGTTTACGTTTACGATTACATCGTAAGCGCCTTTTGTTTCAGTTACGCCAAATGGTTGGTTGATAACTTCACGCAAGTCAGCATGTGGAATATATTCTTCTACGTCTTTTTTGTTTACAGTAATTTTACCAGTACCTGGTACTAAGCGTACGCGGGCAACTGCATTTTTACGACGGCCTGTGCCGCTATATTGTACTTGTGCCAATGAATTTCCCTCCTTAAATTAAGTTCGTGATATCTAATACTTCTGGTTGTTGTGCAGCATGTGGATGCTCAGCTCCACCGTATACGTTCAATTTAGTAAATTGTTTACGTCCTAAAGTGTTTTTAGGTAGCATACCTTTTACAGAAGTTTCGATAAGACGGCGAGAGTTTTTGTCGCGTAATTCACCAGCAGTCACTGATTTTAATCCTCCAGGATACATTGAGTGACGGTAGTAAATTTTGTCTGTAGCTTTTTTACCTGTTAATTTTACTTTATCAGCGTTAATTACGATTACGAAATCTCCAGTATCCACATGTGGTGTGAATGTTGGTTTATTTTTACCACGTAGTACAGAAGCAACAACTGCTGATAGACGTCCTAAAGGAACATCTGTTGCATCTACTACGTACCATTTACGTTCTACTTCGCCAGCTTTGGCCATATATGTTGTACGCACGTTTCTTTCCTCCAATTTTGTTTTCGATGTTTGACATACACTTGAGTTTCCGGGGCTCATTGTGGGGCAAACAATACCATTTAATATTTTACCTTCAATCACTGATAAAGTCAATGTTTTTCTGCGCTTTCAGAAAATAGATTTTCACTTATTTTTTTGTGCCTTTTAAACAGAAAAAAACCGCCAACGTCAACGTCAGCGGCTTTGGGAGTTGTTTTAAATTATGCGTCAATACCAGGCGCTTTGCCAAGTTTGGCTTGTAACATCCAAATATTTTTTTCGATGTCTGTTTTGTTTGCGATGAAAATGTCTTGTGTGCAGTCGTCGCCTTCTTCACCAGAAACTTCGATTCCTTTTGCGTAAAGGTCTGCTAAGTAACGGTAGCCTGCTACTAATTTTTCCATACGCTCTGGAATGGTGCGGTCCCAGTTACCAATTTCATCTTCAATTTTTGTATTTTCTGCGAATTCACGCAATGTTGAGAATGGAGAGCCGTCCAATGTGATTAAACGTTCTGAAACAACATCTAATTGCTCATTGATTTGATCCATGTATTCATCCATTTGTGGGTGAAGTGTTAAAAATTCAGGTCCACGCATATACCAATGTGTTTGATGAATTACCACGGAAAATTGGCTTAAATCTGCAACGAGTTGGTTCAAAATTTCTTTTGTTTTTTCAAATTTCATTCTTTGTCATCCTCCTAAATATTTTTTCTACACTCTTAGTGTAATATGAATTGTGAAAAAAGTACACTAAAAACCTTTCTTTTTTAAAATTATTATCAAATTATAATAATTACAATTAAGAATCTAATTAATTTCCTGAAATCGCTGTTTTTTCATCCGCAGTGACGACTTTTTGTTCCGCTTGAGTGAGGATCGTGTCGAGTGCCTCTGTCAACTGGTCAGTATCTTCTTTTCCTGTGACGAAAGCTAAAAAAAACTGATTCAGTCTCAGTTGCTCCGCTGCCGGCAAGTACCATTGTCCTTCTACTTGCTTAACCGTTAATGGCAGTTCAACTGGCTCATGGCTGACATTGATTTGTTGGATTTCTTTTTTTAAAACGGCTAGCGTGTGCTGCATGTCTAGCGCTTGTGTTGCCTGTTGCGTTTGCTGAAGAAGAGCAGTGGTTGTATCTTCAATCGCCGTCACAAAATCTAAGCCCTTAATCTGAAAAGTGATTGTCGCTTGTCCATTCAATTCTTTCGTGGCTACTAGTTGATATGACGCTTTTTTCTTCACTTGAGCCAGTAATTCTGTGCTAAGCTTCTGGGCTTCAGTCTCGGTGACTTCAGCGTTCATTTCTTTTAAGCTATTAAAAAATTGCTTCTGGAACTGTTGACGGCTCGTCTGCAAATGCTCCGCTAAGACTTTCGGTTCACGAAAAGTTTGAGAGAATGTCTCTGGCTTTTCTTGATAAATAAAGTAATCTACCAACTGTTGCGCTGCTTTTTCGCCGGAACGAGACGGTGCACTGCAGCTTGCTAACGCTCCAATGAATAACAGAAATAGTGGTAGTAGCTGTTTCTTCATTTCTCATCCTCATTTCCTCAAGTCTTTGTCTCTCTTCTAGTTAAGCAACTTCTCAGCCATTTGTCAAAGCTATTTACTATCAATTATTTGCGGAATTCTGCTAATTTTTGATAACTTTGTGCTAAAACTTGTTGGGTTTCTTGAAAAACAGGATACAGTTCTTGATAAACTAGCAATTGATCCGCTCGTGGCGTGACCGTTTCATGAACCAGCACCTGTTGCGCCGCTGCTTGCAAATTTGGTAACTGCCCTAAGCCTTGCCAGCCTAGCAAAACAGCGCCTAATGCCGAAGCTTCGGTGCTATCAGTGAACGATAACGTTTCTCCCAGCACATCAGCCATGATTTGACGGAACACAGGGGAATCAGCAAAGCCGCCTGTCGCCCGAATCTCCTGAACGGGTCCACCGAGTTGTTTCAAATCCTCTAAAATAGTTTTTAAATTGAAACAGATGCCTTCCACCACCGCTCGAGCTAAATGTCCAGCATGGTGATTTTTGCGCAAGCCAATAAAACTTGCGCTCGCCTCTGCATTCCACAGCGGTGCTCGTTCACCAAGCAAATAAGGATGAAACAGTAAGCCATTTGCCCCAGCTGGCACGGTTGCAATTTTGGCCATAATTGGGTCATAGAGATTGGTCCCGTTTTGGAGAGCTTGCTGACGTTCTTCTGCAAAAATCGTTTGGCTCGCCCAATCTAACGCAACTGCACCATTACTACTTGCGCCACCAATCACCCAGTGCTGTTCATCTAGAGCAAAACAAAATGTTTCACCTTGCGGATGCAAAAAAGGTTCTTCGACAATATACCGAAGTGCGCCGCTCGTACCAACGGTCAAAGTCGCTACACCCATTCCTAGCGCTCCCAAACCTAAATTAGACAATGGACCATCCGCGCCACCAAGAACTAAAACCGTTTCCTCCTCAACACCAAGCATCTCTTGCCAAGAAGGCGCTAATGCTGGAAAAATGAACGTTGACGGGGCAACTTTTGGCAACTGTTCCTCCTCAATAGATAAATACGCTAAAATCGACGATTCCCATTGCCGCGTGTGAATATTAAATAAACCCATCCCCGAAGCACTACTATAATCTGTCCAGTATTCGCCAAAGAAACGGTAAAAAATGTAGTCCTTAATCCCAATAAACTTGGCCGCGCTCTGCGCAACGGCTGGCTGATTTTCCTGCAGCCAGCGAATCTTGTACAAAGGCGCCATTGGATGAACTGGCATGCCTGTCAATTGATAAAATAATTGGGCCGCTGGCGTTTCTTTTAACGCTTCCGCATAATCAGATGCTCGTGTGTCAGCCCAAGTAATCACTTGGGTCAATGGGCGTCCTTGCGCATCCATGGCAATTAAGCCATGCATCGCTGAAGCAAAAGAAATGAGCCCAATTGGTTGATTCTTCACTTGTTGTGTGACGGTTCGAATACAGTTCACCACAGCTTGGAACAGCGTTTCTGGGTCTTGCTCCGCCATTCCTTCAGTCTCTTGAATTAATGGATAACGCACATAGCTAGAAGCTACGACTGTGCCATTTGCTTGAAAAGCCACTGCTTTGGCTTGCGTGGTGCCAACGTCGACACCAATCGCTAATTTTTCCATTTGATTCCCTCATTTCTTGTTTCTTTTATTATTCCTAACAAAAAAAGATTTGTCTAGTCAAACGAAAAAGTTTAAAAAAAGCGTAGTTTATTTTTAAGGAGGTAACCTATGTTTTTCTTGAGTCTCTTTTTGATTGGTGCCTGTTTCGGTTCTTTTTTATGCTTAGTGGCGGAGCGCTTACCAGTAGGGCGTTCTTTGTGGTGGCCCCCTTCCCACTGTCAAGGTTGCCACCAGCCTCTACAACTCTATGAATTAATTCCAGTTGTTTCGATTTTGCTGCAGCGCTTTCGTTGTCGAAAGTGTCAACAGCCAGTAGCTAAGAGTTATCTTTTAGCAGAACTTGTCATGGGCGGCTTAACCGCAAGCTGTTTTTCAGCTGGCCTGACGATTGATGCTTTGATTCTCTGGTGGTGGCTGACGAGTGCTTTCACATTATCCTTGATTGATTACTGGTATTTAGTGGTTGAACCGAAGATTCTTTATCCTAGTTTTCTTGTGCTTTGTTTGCTGAAAGTGACGGGTCAGCATTCGTTTTACTTACTGACTGGTCTTTTTTGTTTTTGTTTTTTCCAAGCCGTCTTACATTATTTTCCGGAAGCCATGGGGCGAGGGGATCTTTTGTTACTGGGTTTGTGGGGCTGTTTTTTACAGGTACCTCAGTTGCTGATGCTACTATTTTTTGCCAGTAGTTATGGCCTAATCTATGGCTACAGCTGTAAATTTTTGGGGTATCCAGTTGAACAGACACTTCCCTTTGTCCCCTTTTTAAGTTTGGGCTTACTCACAATCAGTTGCTTATAGCAAATAAAAAAAGCCGTAAGGAGCATGCTCCTTACGGCTTTTTAGGGTTTATTTATTGATGTTTTTCATCGCATCTTCAGCAGCCATTTGTGCTTCAATGTCTGAAATACTATAAACGTTTTCGCTAGCTACGCCAACTTCTTTTGGTTCCATGTTACGGTAACGAGCCATACCAGTACCAGCTGGGATGATTTTACCAATGATAACATTTTCTTTCAATCCAAGTAATGGATCTTTTTTGCCACGGATAGCAGCATCTGTTAACACGCGTGTTGTTTCTTGGAAGGATGCAGCAGATAAGAAGCTGTTTGTTTCCAATGACGCTTTGGTAATACCAAGTAAGACTGGACGACTAGTAGCAGGGACGCCACCAGCAACTAATGTGTCGTAGTTACGGTCTTTAAATTCTGCGATGTCCATTAATGTTCCTGGAAGGATTTCAGTGTCACCTGGATCCATTACGCGGATTTTACGTAACATTTGGCGAACCATTACTTCGATATGTTTGTCGCCGATTTCTACCCCTTGCATACGGTAAACACGTTGTACTTCACGTAATAGGTAGTTTTCAACAGATAAAACATCACGAACTTGTAATAATTGTTTTGGATCAATTGAACCTTCTGTCAACGGTGCACCACGGTGGATGATGTCGCCTTCAGCAACTTTCATACGTGCAGTGTAAGGGACAGTATAGGTACGTGTATCTGTTTTTCCTTTGATGGTTACTTCTTTTTGACGTGTGGCAGGATCTTCAGAAATATCGATAACTTCACCGGTTACTTCTGTAATCACTGCTTGCCCTTTCGGATTACGTGCTTCAAAGATTTCTTGGATACGAGGTAAACCTTGAGTGATATCGTCACCGGCAACCCCACCGGTATGGAACGTACGCATGGTTAACTGTGTACCAGGTTCCCCGATAGATTGAGCGGCGATTGTACCAACTGCTTCTCCGACTTCAACGTCAGAACCAGTTGCCAAGTTACGTCCGTAACAGTGCTTACATACACCATGTTTTGTGTTACATGTAAAGACAGAACGGATGGTTACTTTTTCAATACCAGCGTCCACGATTTCTCTGGCAAGATCTTCAGTGATTAATTGATCCGCACCAATGATGATTGCACCAGTTTCTGGATGAACAACTGATTTACGTGTATAACGACCTAATAGACGTTCGTCTAATGGTTCGATAATTTCATTACCTTCACGAATGGCTTCGATTTCAAGACCACGGTCAGTGCCACAGTCGTCTTCACGAATGATTACGTCTTGGGCAACGTCAACTAAACGACGTGTTAAGTAACCTGAATCGGCTGTCTTCAAGGCCGTATCGGTCATCCCTTTACGAGCCCCGTGAGTTGAGATAAACATTTCTAAGACAGAAAGTCCTTCACGGAAGTTTGAGATGATTGGTAATTCCATGATTCGTCCATTCGGAGCGGCCATCAAACCACGCATACCAGCTAACTGTGTAAAGTTGGAGATGTTACCACGGGCTCCAGAGTCAGACATCATGAAGATTGGGTTACGAGCTTCCATACTTTCGATCAGTTTTTGTTGGATTTCGTCTTTGGCACCGTTCCAAACGCCGATTACACGTTCATAACGTTCGTCATCAGTAATTAAACCACGACGGAATTGTTTAGTAATTGTTTCAACTTGTTTGTGGGCAGCATCAATGATTGCTTGTTTTTCATGAAGAACCATGATATCGGCAATCCCTACTGTCATCCCAGCATAAGTTGAGTGTTTGTAACCTAAGTCTTTCATGCGGTCAAGCATTTTAGAGGTTTCCGTAATGTGGAATCTCTTGAAGACTTCAGCAATGATATTTCCAAGATTTTTCTTCTTGAATGGTAAAACTAATTCTTGCTCTTTAATGTGTGCAGGAATGTCTGTACCAGCTTCTACGAAGTATTTATCTGGTGTTTGAACAGTTAAGTTATAGTCTGTTGGTTCGTTCAAGTAAGGGAACTCAACAGGCATGATTTCGTTAAAGATGATCTTACCAACTGTGGTGATTAAGATTCGTTCTTTTTGCCAATCAGTAAATGGTTTGTCACCTAAAAGTGTTGTTTGAACCCCAATCCGTGAGTGTAAATGCACGTAGCCATTTTGCCATGCTAAAACAGCTTCGTTCATGTCGCGGAAGATCATGCCTTCCCCTTCACGGCCTTCTTCTTCCATTGTTAGGTAGTAGTTACCTAAAACCATATCTTGAGATGGTGTAACAACTGGCTTACCATCTTTCGGGTTCAAGATATTTTGGGCAGCAAGCATTAACATACGAGCTTCTGCTTGTGCTTCTTCATTTAGAGGCACGTGAACCGCCATTTGGTCTCCATCGAAATCGGCATTGTAGGCTTCACATACTAATGGGTGAAGACGAATCGCACGACCTTCAACAAGAACAGGTTCGAAAGCTTGGATTCCTAATCTATGCAACGTAGGTGCCCGGTTAAGTAAAACTGGGTGTTCTTGGATAACTTCTTCTAAGATATCCCAAACTTCATCTTCGCCACGTTCGATTTTACGTTTCGCATTTTTAATGTTTGTCGCAATTTCACGTTGTACTAATTCACGCATTACAAATGGTTTGAATAATTCAATCGCCATTTCTTTTGGTAAACCACATTGGTACATTTTTAAGAACGGACCAACGACGATTACGGAACGACCAGAATAGTCAACACGTTTACCTAGTAAGTTTTGACGGAAACGACCTTGTTTCCCTTTCAACATGTGAGAAAGAGATTTCAATGGACGGTTACCTGGTCCAGTAACTGGACGGCCACGACGACCATTATCGATTAAAGCATCGACCGCTTCTTGTAACATCCGTTTTTCGTTTTGAACAATGATGCTTGGCGCATTTAAGTCTAATAAACGTTTTAGACGGTTGTTACGGTTGATAACACGGCGGTATAAGTCGTTTAAGTCACTTGTTGCAAAACGACCACCTTCCAATTGAACCATCGGACGTAAATCTGGTGGAATAACTGGGATAACATCCATTACCATCCAGCTTGGTTGGTTACCAGAAGCACGGAAGGCTTCTAAGATGTCTAAACGACGGATGGCACGTGTCCGTTTTTGACCAGAAGCTGTTTTCAATTCTTCTTTTAATTGCGCAACTTCGCCATCTAAATCGACGTTATCTAATAATTGTTTCACGGCTTCGGCACCCATAGCAGCTTTGAAGGCTTGGCCATATTGTTCACGTTTTTCACGATATTCGCGTTCCGTTAACAATTGTTTTTTCTCTAATGTTGTGTCACCTGGTTCGATGACAACGTATGAAGCAAAATAAATGACTTCTTCCAATGCACGAGGGCTCATGTCTAAAACAAGACCCATCCGAGATGGAATTCCTTTAAAGTACCAGATATGTGAAACTGGTGCGGCTAATTCAATATGTCCCATACGTTCACGACGTACTTTTGAACGAGTGACTTCAACGCCACAACGGTCACAGACAATACCTTTATAACGGATACGTTTATATTTACCACAAGCACATTCCCAGTCTTTGGTTGGACCAAAAATGCGTTCACAGAATAACCCTTCACGTTCGGGTTTTAATGTACGGTAGTTAATTGTTTCGGGTTTTTTAACTTCCCCATAAGACCAGCTTCTGATCTTTTCTGGTGAAGCAAGCCCTATTTGCATACTTTCGAATTTATTTACATCGATCAAAAGGAATTCCCTCCATTTCCTTATTTAGAGAAGCTGAGTCAGCAACTTGTTAGCAAATGGCAAGCATCACTTGAAAGAAGGTCTGACGACACTTGGAACAAGTAATGGCTTGCGCAGTTGCAACAAAGTCGCAGTTGAATCAACTCATCAGAGTGGTAGCGACAAATTAGTCTCTGTCTTCGGCTGTTTCAATTTCTTGAACAACGTCTTGTGCTTCTTCTTTCACGACTGATTCTGCTTCTTTTTCCAGCTGTTTCGCTGATTGTTGTTCCGCAAATTTGGTTAGTGCGTCAACGGTGATTAAATCATCATCGTCATCGTCCATATCGCGTAACTCAATCTCAGCTTCCTCAATGTCCAAGACACGCATGTCTAAACCAAGTGATTGTAATTCTTTCACTAATACTCGGAATGATTCAGGCACACCTGGTTTTGGAATTGGTTCACCTTTAACGATGGCTTCGTATGTTTTCACACGTCCGACAACGTCATCAGATTTGTAAGTTAAGATTTCTTGTAATGTGTAAGCAGCACCGTAAGCTTCCAGTGCCCAAACTTCCATTTCCCCGAAACGTTGTCCACCGAATTGAGCTTTACCACCCAACGGTTGTTGCGTAACAAGAGAGTAAGGTCCGATTGAACGAGCATGCAATTTGTCATCAACCATGTGGGCTAATTTAATCATATACATGACACCAACGGAAATACGGTTATCAAATGGTTCACCTGTACGTCCATCGTAAAGAACTGTTTTAGCGTCGCTAGCCATACCAGCTTCACGAACAGTTTCCCAAACGTCTTCATCGGTTGCCCCATCGAAAACAGGTGTTGCGACGTGAATACCTAATTGGCGAGCAGCCATACCTAAGTGTAATTCAAGTACTTGTCCGATATTCATACGAGAAGGTACCCCTAATGGGTTCAACATGATATCAACAGGTGTTCCGTCAGGTAAGAATGGCATATCTTCTTCCGGCATAATACGGGAAACAACCCCTTTATTTCCGTGACGTCCCGCCATTTTATCTCCTTCGTGAATTTTACGTTTTTGAACGATATAGACACGAACTAACATGTTGACACCTGGTGATAATTCATCGCCAGCTTCACGAGTAAAGATTTTCACATCATGAACGATACCGCCGCCACCGTGAGGTACACGGAGAGACGTATCACGAACTTCGCGGGCTTTTTCCCCGAAGATTGCGTGTAATAAACGTTCTTCTGCAGATAATTCTGTAACCCCTTTAGGTGTGACTTTCCCAACTAGTAAGTCGCCATCTTGAACTTCAGCACCAATGCGGATAATCCCCATTTCGTCTAAGTCTTTCAATGCGTCTTCCCCAACGTTTGGAATTTCACGGGTAATTTCTTCAGGTCCTAATTTTGTATCACGTGCTTCTGATTCATATTCTTCAATATGCACAGAAGTGTAGACATCGTCTTTAACTAAACGACGGCTCATGATAATGGCATCCTCGTAGTTGTAACCTTCCCATGTCATGAAGGCAACTAAGACGTTTTGCCCTAAAGCCATTTCGCCTTCTTCCATAGAAGGTCCATCCGCTAAAGTATCGCCTTTTTCAACTTTTTCACCTAAGTGAACAATTGGGCGTTGGTTGTAGCTTGTTCCTGAGTTAGAACGACGGAATTTTGTAACCATATATTTGTCTAATGCGCCATTGTCGCGACGAACGCGAATTTCTTTTGCATCGACGAATTCTACGACACCGTCATGTTTACATAGTAAAGCAGCACCTGAGTCATGGGCTGATTTATATTCCATACCTGTACCTACCCACGGAGAGCGTGGTTGAATTAACGGCACCGCTTGACGCTGCATGTTGGCACCCATCAAGGCACGGTTGGAGTCATCGTTTTCTAAGAAAGGAATACATGCTGTTGCGACTGCGACTACTTGTTTTGGTGAAACGTCCATGTAGTCAACTTTGTCTACGGCAACTTCTAAGTTTTCACTTTGTAGACGCGCCATAACAACATCATTGGCAAATGTGCCATCTTCATTTAAAAGTGAGTTCGCTTGCGCTACGATATAATGGTCTTCGATGTCTGCTGTTAAGTAATCTACTTGATCAGTAACACGGCCTGTCGCACGATCAACACGGCGATAAGGCGTTTCGATGAAACCAAATTTATTCACTTTCGCATAACTAGATAAACTATTGATCAACCCGATATTCGGTCCCTCAGGCGTTTCAATTGGACACATACGACCATAGTGAGAGTAGTGAACGTCACGAACTTCATAACCGGCACGGTCACGAGTCAAACCACCAGGCCCTAAGGCTGATAGACGACGTTTATGGGTTAACTCACCTAATGGGTTTGTTTGGTCCATGAACTGTGATAACTGTGAAGAACCAAAGAATTCTTTGATACTTGCTACCACTGGACGGATGTTAATTAATTGTTGTGGTGTCAATGTTTCTGTGTCTTGAATAGACATTCTTTCACGAACCACACGTTCCATACGGGCTAAACCAATACGGAATTGGTTTTGTAATAATTCGCCTACTGAACGGATACGACGATTACCTAAGTGGTCGATGTCATCGACATTGCCGATATCTTCCATTAAGTTGAAGAAGTAGCTCATTGAAGCAACGATATCTGCTGGACGAACTGTTTTTACGCTGTCGTCTGGATAGCCGTTACCAATCACATTTACGATACGTTCAGGATCTTTTGGTGAAAGAACTTGAATCACTTGGATTGTCATTGGTTCAGTTACTACCGCATCTTCACTTGGATAGTAAGTTACGCTGTTTAAGCCGTTGTCAATGTATTCGCCTAATGTTTCCATGATTTGGTGTGTTAAAACCGTGCCTTTTTCGACAATGATTTCACCAGTTTCTGGATCAACTAGCGTTTCAGCTAAGGTTAAGTTTAAGAGACGTGTTTTTAAGTCTAATTTTTTGTTAACTTTGTAGCGACCAACGTTTGCCAAATCATAACGTTTTGGATCAAAGAAACGTGCAGTTAACAAGCTACGTGAGCTATCTGCTGTTTTTGGTTCGCCTGGGCGAAGACGTTCATAAATGTCTTTCAAGCCTTCTTCTGTACGAGAATCACTTGCGTTTTTGTGTAAATCTTTTTCAATTGTGTTGCGTAAGCTTTCGCTGTCGCCGAAAATTTCGAAGATGGTATCATCTGAACCGAAACCTAAAGCACGAACTAACACAGTTAAAGGAATTTTACGTGTGCGGTCAATCCGAACATAAGAAATGTCTTTCGCATCTGTTTCCATTTCTAACCATGCACCACGGTTAGGAATCACTGTTGAGCCAAAACCTTCTTTGCCGTTTTTGTCCACTTTTCCATGGAAGTAAACACCTGGAGAACGAACTAATTGGGAAACGATAACACGTTCTGCCCCGTTGATGATGAAGGTACCCATTTCTGTCATTAATGGGAAATCGCCGAAGAAGACTTCTTGGGATTTAATTTCACCTGTTTCACGGTTAGTTAAACGTAATGTTACATGTAATGGCGCAGAATAGTTGGCATCATGTGCGCGGGCTTCTTCTACTGTGTACTTTGGTTCTTTTAATTCATAGTCAACAAATTCTAAGGATAAGTTTCCTTGGAAATCATCAATTGGTAAAATGTCTTCAAACATTTCACGAAGTCCCTCATCTAAAAACCATTGATAAGAGTCTGTTTGGATTTCAATTAAATTTGGTAATTCCAATACTTCACTGATACGTGCGAAACTTCTACGTTCGCGATGCTTTCCGTATTTTACTACGTGTCCAGCCAAGCTCTTCACCCCTCTAGTTATAAGTCTATCAAAACACCGATCCGAAAAATTACATTTACGTTACATATATTAAATATATGTAACAAAAAGCATTTTTTGCAGTTTTTAAGCAAAAAAAAACCAAAAATAGAACATGCTTCCGAAAAATTTTCTGGCGTTTCTACTTTTGTTTTCCTATAAAAAACCGGAACGGACAATATTTCGCTCCTGCTTCGTCACTTTCAGATAGTTTTTGCTCTATAGATTCTACTACCTTTGTCTAGAAAAGTCAAGGGTTTCTTTAAGGTTTTCTTTTTCATAAAAAGGAGTTTTTTTGTAAAGGGTTTAAACGAAAAAATGCGTAATAAATAATTACGCATTTTTTCAACAACTAGAAAATATATTCAATTATTTGGTCAATTTTCGCCATATCTTTTAATGGCAAATGCTCAATTTGACTTAATTTTCTTTCAGTGAAGTCCAAAGATTTCAGTTGTGAGATCACTACTTGTCCTTGGGTTTCTATGTCATCGGGCAACGTATATCGAGTGGGAATATTTTTAATGGTGGAAGTAATCGGGCAAATCACAGCAAACATGGTTTTCCGATTAAATTCATATCTTGACACGACTAAACCAGGGCGTCTCTTCTGAATTTCTTTACCTGCAGCAGGATCAAAATCAATCCATACAATATCTCCTTTTTTGGGAATGTACTTCTTTTCAACATTCATTAAAAAAGTTCTCTCCCCTCAGGTGCAAGATCATGCCACTCATCTTTTTCATAATACTCACCTTCTGGACCTTCACTAAATGGATCCTGAATTTTAGGGACTAATGTAATTGTACCGTCGTCAGAATACATCACAATATATTCTTGGTCGACTTTTGGTTTTTTACCATTATCAGTGGGTAAAGTTAAAACGACCGAGCTTCCTTGTCTTCTTGATTTAGTTGTTAGCATGAAATCACTCCCTTCGCTTCATTATACTATGCCTTTGCAATGATGGAAAGAATTTTAAATCACACTTAATGTGACTGAGTTTACTATATAATGCGTAATAAATAATTACGCATTTTCCCTTATCTTCCTATTCGCACACAAAAAAACGAATGCAAAGATGCATTCGTTTTTGACTAACCGCCACCTAATAAAAAGTCTAGGACATTCATGCCGCCGCTTGTTTGGCTGCGGTAAAGTTCGGTGTAGCCGCATTGGGTACAGCTAATTGTAATAAATTTTTTATTTTGAACATCAAAAATTTTCGCAAAGTTCCCACCTGTTGCTTGAAATTGGTCCGACACATAGTGCATGTTGCCACATTTCTCACAAACATATTGTTGCTTTTCCATTCCCCTCACTCCTTCTCAATAAAATAAGTATAGCAAACGCCTGCTTCATTTTCCTCCATCCTAAGATGGATTTTTTCACTAGTTGACCAAGCCTTTTCCTTTCCGCTACAATAAGCATAACGAATCGGAGGAAAAAATATGTCGACAAAAAGCCAAGTCCTAACTTTATTGATGAAACAAACGCCCGCATTCCTTTCGGGCGAAGAGATGGCACAACGTCTGTCCTTATCTCGCACAGCTATTTGGAAAGCAATTAATGAATTGAAAAAAGATGGCTATCAAATTACTAGCGTGCAAAATAAGGGGTATCGCCTTGAGAAATCAGATGTCCTTTCTGCAGAAGGCATTCAGTTGGCATTATGGCCACAAACACCGCCTTTAACAATTACCGTCCTAGAAACATCTGAATCTACCATGACCGATGCTAAGCGGGCGATTTTAGACCAGACACCCGACAATACATTGATTGTTGCTGACATGCAAGAAATGCCGCGGGGCAGGTTCGGCCGACCATTTTTCGCTACGCCAGGTAAAGGGATTTACATGAGCATGGTGCTTCAACCGAACCAAAATTTTGAAGAAATCGCTCAATATACTGTGATTATGGCCGTAGCGGTCGCTCGAGCAATGGATGCTCTGGCAGGCGTTCAGACAGAAATTAAATGGGTCAACGATCTTTATTTAAATGGCAAAAAAGTTTGCGGGATTTTGTCGGAAGCCATGAGCAATGTGGAAACAGGGCAGATTTCCAATGTCATCATCGGCATGGGGATTAATTTTTCAATTACAGAAACCGAATTTCCTGAGGACATTCGGCAAAAAGTGACTTCTCTTTTCCCAGATGGTGAACCGACAGCGACGCGAAATGAATTAGTCGCCAACATTTGGAATCATTTTTACCAAATTTTAGACGAACGTTCAACGAAAGACTTTTTAGAAGAATACCGACAACGCTCCTTTGTGATTGGCAAAGACGTCGCTTTTACCCAAAACGGGCAAGACTTCCGCGGCGTTGCGACAACCATTAATGGAAATGGAGAATTGATTGTTCAGTTGCCTGATGGCACGGCCAAAACGTTGTCTTCTGGGGAAATTAGTTTGGACCAGATTGGTGAATGGCGTCGAGGATAAGTGGGGAAGTTTAGAAAAAAGAAAGTGGGACATCAGTCGTTTTGACTGATGTCCCACTTGCTACTTCTGAAGATAATCAGCTGAACAAAAGCAGCCCCTTCGGAAATTTCTTCTTATTTCTTGGCGCTAAGCACTTTTGTCTCAGCCGCATTATCTTGATACCTGATTATTGAACATTAACATCTATCGCTTGATAAAATGAATTAATCGTGTCATTGATATCCCAAACGGCATAAATAACATGGTATCCTTTCCTATCAGCGGGAATCTTTATTCTGTGTGTTTCTGTATCATTGACCATAAATCCTTGACCAGGAGGTAAATCTTGACCTATTGGTTGCCCTACTATGCCAATCAGTTCCATTTCGTCCATCGTTAATGGTGCATTAGGATTCCATCCAGGTTTCGTCATATAGTATCTAAAACGATTGGTCTTATGTTTTGCCGTCATCACCCATTTAAAATTATTCTCTCCTGTTGTTATATTACTTTTTACCCAACGAGTGGCTGTTTGTTCATCTAGTTTGGAATAGCTTGCTAAGCCAGCTGAAGGCAACCTTCCATTTAATTGACCCGTGTCTAATAATTTAGTTGGCGCTTCAATTCCTTGGGGTGTCGTGATAATTTCTGGCTGTGAGCTGTCTTGACCAGGTCCCCATCCAAATCCGTTTGCTTCCGCATTTTTGACTCGACTGACTGGGCTATCAACATAGCCGTGTGCATAACTCTGCTGTGCATCTCCTAAAGCAAAAACACTGATCATCGTTGCGCCCACTGCAATTATGAATAACATCATTTTTTTCATGTATATCGCTCCCTTATAAGCAAAACCCTTCAAAAAACATGTAATCTTAATCAACTGAAACGTAAAATCTCCACAACATCATTTTTACTTTTTCGATAGCGACCATCAACTTTGTGCACAATTATTGTCGACATATTTATTTTAAATGAACTAGCAATTCAATAGCAACTGTCCGCCTTTTTTACTGAGAAAAACTTATAGCACTCTTATAAAAAATGTTTGTTTTTTAATTTATCATTATTGAACACCAACTATTTATAGCGGTTAACCGAGAACAGCCTTGTACACTTTTTTTAGAATGCTCAAGTACTGTTTTTTTAACTTCTTCACTTCCCCACACCTTTAAATTTATTTAAAAAACAATAAATTTTCTTAAACTTCATTGTGAGAACCGCTGCATAAATTCTATACTTCTAGCGTTAGATAAAATAACCTTGTTAGGTGAGGCTCCTATCCAAACATAGGCTATTGCGCAGAAATGTCGAAAGACACCAATGTGTAAAACAGGAATGGTCGAATTAAGGCTCTTCTAAAAATAGCTAAGAGAAATCTTTACGTTGGATAGTGCTAAAGCTCAGACGATGAGAACCGATTGGCTTGCTGTGTCCTGTTTAGTCGCAAGCGCTTATTTACAATCGATGCTGGCTTAGTCTACTCTTTCAAGGGAAAAAGAAAGGGATTCTCATGCAAACATCGAATAAAAAATTTCCACTTTATGCCCTAACAACGCTTGGTTTTACTTTCCTCACTTTGTTAGTGGCGGCTAGTCCAAATTGGTTTCAACAAATGGACGAAGCTATCTATCACATCAAATGGCAATTAAATGCCCCACTTTTAACAGCGGTCAATCTGTTAGCAAAAACAGCCACAATTGGACCAATGCTGCTATTCTTCTTATTATTGATGGTATACCTTTTACGCAAAAAAGAAAAAATCCTAGCCTTTTGGGCTGTCAGTAACCTATTAGCTGTCGGCTTCTTAGGGAGCGTTTTTAAACATGTGGTGGGTCGGGCTCGACCAAACCTAGGCGCTTTAGCTGACCGGAGCTCTGCTAGCTTTCCCAGCGGACATTCATTATTAGCAATGGCGCTAGTCTGTACAATTTTGATCATTTTGGCCTATCTTCATGTCGAAAAAACCAAAGGCATCAAAATTTTCTTACTCACTTATTTAGTTTTGATTGTGTTAGGTCGCTTAATCTTACGCGTTCATTATCCTAGTGATGTCATCGCTGGGATGCTCCTAAGTTATAGCTGGATCAACTTTTCATTTCAAATTGTTCAACGTTATTTGCCGGCACCTGAACCAGAGGAAGCAGAAGTACCGACACAACGCCGACGCCGCCATTCTCGTAAAAGAAAAAGTTTATTCGTGGTCTTCAGTTTAACCCTTTTATTTTTAGGCACACTTTCTGTTTCGGCTTACGGCGTCAGCATGTATCGTAATTTGCAAAAAACGGCGAACACCATGTATAAACCAAGAAAATCTTCCACGAAGAGTCCCGATTTAGCCAAAGGTGAGCCGGTTAGTTTCTTAATTATGGGAATTGCGAATGACTCAAAACGCAAAACCGATTACCGCTCCAACGCCTTGATGGTGGTTACAGTGAATAATCAATTACAAAAAACTACCATCACCAGCATCCCACGTGACTACTATGTGGAAATGGCTGGCACCAATGGCGAATACAATAAAATCAATGCGGCCCACGTTTTCGGTGGTGCCGATATGCAAATTAAAACGGTTGAAAATGTCTTGCACATCCCAATCAATCATTACTTTTCAATTGATATGGATGCTATGAAGGACCTTGGCGATGCGGTGGGCGGCGTCACTGTTGACAATGCCTTTGCTTTTGACGCTGAAGGGATTCATTATCCGAAAGGCAAACAGCATTTAGGGGGCTGGGAAGCTTTACAATATGCGCGCATGCGTTACGAAGACCCCGAAGGCGACTATGGTCGTCAACGCCGCCAACGAGAAGTTTTAATCGAATTAACCAACAAGCTACTTTCTTTTAACAGCTTGCTAAAATATCAAGAAATTCTGGACGTAATCGGCGAGCATGGCGAAACCGACTTGTCCTTTGACCAAATGATGGCAATGCTAAAAAAATACACCCCCGCACTAAAAACGATTGAAACCGATCAATTAAAAGGCTACGATTACACTGGCGATGGCGTGACAGGGATTGAAGGTATTTCTTATCAACTTGTGGAAGAGAGTGAACGCCAACGTGTCGAAAATGCCATCAAAGAACAAATGAACCTCTCTACGAAAGACACTGAACAATCGCAATAACGACTAAAAAGCAGCGCCCCTTAATGAAAGGGGCGCTGCTTACTTTGGCTAGTTAGACGGTCATTTCAAAAATATTAATTTTTGTCACCGTTAGTAACGGCTCTACATCAGAGAGGTATGTTAGCGCATAGCTCTCTTTTCATTACCATTATAGCACAATTACCTAAAAAAATATATTGGAAACTAATTATTTTTTTGTTTCACATGGTATAATCTAAGTGTAGAGAAGTTATGGCGGAGGCAAGCGCACAGGAACATGCGCTTTGCGACGAGAATCGCAACAAAGTGAGAAGCGTAGGAGCAGAGACTTTCCCTTTCGGTGGTGGTGCTTATGAATGTAAGTACTAAAATCTATGAAAGGAGAGGCCTTTTGTCTATCGCAGAAGCTTTAGCTCTGATGATTAGTTTCGGTTCTTTTATCGCAACGTTAATCTTCGGAATCCTAGAGGCTGTTAAAGAAGACAATAAAAAATAACCGTCAACTTTAGCGAGCACGGTTATTTTTTATAAATCACTAAAAATCGCTACCGTCTGAAACGGCTCTACACTAGAGAGGTATGTTGGCGCATACCTCTCTTTTCATTACCATTATAGCACAACGACCCTCAAAAGACCATCAATAAAAATGCCCGAGCCTTAGAAAAATAAGAGGCTCGGGCATTTTTATTTTTATGGGCCAGTCACTAAATTCCAAGTGACGGCGGCTTGGTATTGTTGGCCAGACATGCCTTGATTGGCGGGCACTTCTAGTTTGATGTTAGCAAACGTGAAGTCCAACTGATAGACGTCACTACCTGTGAACTGTTGGTTCGCGACCACCGCTGTTGCGGTATTGTCGGCGGTTAAATTCACGGTGCCAGTCTTGCCAAGCGGTGTCTTGGTTTCTGTTGATTGGTTGTAATCGGTAAAGCTGGCAGCAGCGGCCGTTCCTAGCAACAAGCGGGTCGTTGTCGGCAGTCTGTCTGTCGCTGATTTTGGTTGCGACAGTTGCGCCGTTAAGCTCCAGTTGTCTTGGCTAGTATTCAGGCGTAAATAGGGATTGCGTGTGCCGTTGTCGTAGTAATCAGCGGCTTTTTTCAAACCATATTGTTGCTTACTTCCTGAAATCGCTAATTTGCCAAAATCAAATGTTGGCGTACTAATGAAGCCGTCGCCGTCAGGATTAGTTATTTCTTGGTCTAGGTCTTTAATACGGACCGTATCTTTGGCGATTAAGCTGCCAAAGTTGCCCGTTACTTCAACTTCAGCGGTTAAAACTTGACCAGGATTTCCTGTAACGGCGGTTCCTAATAAGTTCATTTGTAACTGTCCGCCTGCTGGTAAGGGCGTATTTAATGGCAGAGAAAAACCTGCTGCCCACTGTTCTTTCGTAACTGGGTAGGCCTTAGCATTCTGCCCTGTACCTAACACAAAAATAGTATTGGGCGGGCTGATGCCAGCGGCCCATGTCGCCGTTGGTTTGATTTTAATGGTCGTCAACGGGGCTTCTCCCGTATTTTTTAACAGCACTTCCCAGTGATCCATTGTCGCGCCATTTTCGACTATGTCAGCGGAACCTTTTACCGTTAATTCTGCTGTAGGAACCGCTTCTTGATATACAGCGGTCATGTCGTCATTCTCATCAAATGTTGGAGTAAAGCTTGGTGTTGTTGTTGTTTTTAAAGGTGTTGTTGTTTCTTTCCCCTTGTACCAGCCTTTGAATACATAGGTTTTTTCTCCGACTTGGTAGGTTTTCGGCAACGCTTTTGCAGCGGTATATTTATACGTTTCACTGTTCATTACCAGCTGATTTCCTTGCGTAAATCCTGTCGGTGCTGTAATCTTCGTACCATTCTCATCTACAAAGTTTTCAGTGATGCGCCGATTTTCTAAATAGTAATTTACTGTCCCTGTTGCGTATATTTCTGTGTGAGCAGTCACCCCGCTCACTGTACTATTATAATCCATTTTATAAAGAGAAGAGAAGGTTGTTCGAGTGGTTTCCCCTTGCCACCCTACTTCAGGAAACCGGTAATCCGTTTGAGACCCCGAAATTGGTGTCACTTGTAAACGATTTTCAGTAAATTCTGCACTATTTTTCGTATTATGATACGCAATTATTCCCGTAATCCCAGAATAATTCGGACCATTATATTTACTCGACGGGGTTATAGTCGGCGTTTTATAATACTTAGGAATTGTCACGATGCTATTACGTGTTCCATAAAGCTCTTCATCCGACGTAAAACTTCCCACAATATTGACAGCTGGAAGCTTTAACTGTAGAAAATCACCAGTTGGTAACGCGGTAATAGTTTGCAACTTGCTTTGTAAACCACCCACTACCTGAGACATATCTGTGCGGATATTGAAATTACTTGGTGCTACATAGTCACCCGTCTCATTGATAAAACCAAAATTAATCGTTTTGTCTTCCGTCTTAAATTCATCATATACTATAGTGATATCATCTTGGTCATCATAAGTCACTGGATAACTAATATTTCGATTTGTTCTGGTGATTTCATTTAGTTTGTCTGGTTTTTCTTTGCCTTTATACCAGCCTTTTAAGACATAAGGCCGATTATTGACTTTGTACATAAAAGGCAACGTACCTGCCTGAGTAAATGTAAAATTATCCTTATCAATGATTGTTTGTTTCCCTTGTGTGAACCCAGTTGGCGGCGTAATTTTCGTTCCAGATGCATCCACAAAATTTTCAGTTACACGGCGATTAACAAGATAGTAATATAACGTGCTTTCAGGAAACATTTCCACGCCAGCTAACGAATTATCATTTCTTATAAGTGTTGTTTTATATAAACTTGAGAAAAGGTTTTCAGGATTATCATCCCAGTATATTTCACGGAGTTTATAACGTTGGTTCTGACTCTTCGTTACTGTGAAATATACAGGATTTGCGCCTTCTGTATAAGGATTACCAGCAAAAGTCCTTTCTACTCGTCCTGCTAACGGATACTCTTGTCCTTGATACCCAGAAGGTTTTTGAAACGAAAGGTTCTTATAGTATTTAGGAATCTCAATAAACGAGTTCCTTGTACCATAAAAGTTCGAGCTATTCGTCAACGTGTACTGTTTTTGTGGAATTGTCATGGCTTTTAAGTTTCCTGTTTGATCCGTTGCCGAAATATTATCTAAAACCGTGCTAACGCCATCGATAATCTGAACTACCTCTGTGGTGACTTTAAAGTCAGCAGGATTGAGTAATTGCCCACTTTCTCCAACAAACCCAAACTGCACGGTATTGCCGCCATATTTAATTTCTTCATATATAATTGTTAAATCATCATTATCATCATAGGAGGCATCATATTCCGGCACTCGTGTGGTTTGTAAATTTTGAGGTTGCGTTTTCCCTTTATACCAGCCTTTAAAACGATAGGCTTTGTCATTCGCGTAGTAACTATAAGGTAATTCTTGCGCCAATTTAAAATGGTAGGTGTCGCTGTCAATGACTGTTTGCTTTCCCTGGGTAAATCCTGTCGGTGCTGTAATCTTCGTACCATTCTCATCTACAAAATTTTCAGTGATGCGCCGATTTTCTAAGAAATAATACATCGTATCATCGGTTGTATAGTAATTTGGCACACTTACTTCTGTATTTGTACTAGTCAAAATAGAATCAAATCTCGTTTTGGTCGTATCCTCTATCCAAGAAGTGTAGTACAGTCGATACTGATTGGCTGTCGTTGTAGGATATAAACTATAATATTTGCCATCTGTCTCCACCCGTATGTCAGCTAGCGTACTGTCCACAAAACGCATTCTTTTTGTTGCAACAGGATAAGCCGTACTGGAGCCTGTATAATGAGGCCCAGATGTTACTGTTGGTGGTTTGTATTGTTTAGGGATTGTTAAGCGAAAATTAGTACTACCATAAAAGGCAGGATTTATCGTTTTCGTGTAGGTTAATTGTTGACTAGGAATAGTTAATTTTTTCAGATTCCCACTATTAACACCTGTTGCTGTTCCTACTTGCTTCGCTGTTCCGTTCATGATCGATGTTAAATTAGTCTGCATCCCGAAATTCGCTGGCGCTATTAATGCGCCTTTTTCATCTACAAACCCAAAGCTATAAGTGATTTCCGGGATTGTCGTTGTCTTTTCTTCTAATTCCTCATAAAAAACATACACATTGTCTTTACCATCGTAAGTAACATCAAATTCTGGTGTCAATGTGGTTTCCAACTTAACGGCTTTAGGATCTGGTCGAGCGGATCCTTTATACCACCCTTTAAACTGGAAGTGACGATTCCCAGAAGAATAGGTTTTTGGAAATGCTTTTGGGGCTTTATAGTGAAAATTGTCTGACTCAACCACCGTTTTCGAAAGGGCTGCATTATAGCCTGTCGGATAGGTTGGCAAAACTGTCGATGTCATGTCATTATAATAAATACTAACTCGTCTATTGGGTACATAATAATAAATCGTATCATCGGTTATTAAATAATTATTTTCACCTGCAGTCGTGGCCATATTGTAAGCAGCAGAAAATTGGACTTTTTGAGGATCAGGGACCCAAGAATATGTTCGCAAACTAAATTGCTTAGGCGTTGCCGTAGTAAACATATTAAAACGTTCCCCTGTTGTGTATGTACTATAATCCTTGCCAGTAGCTATAGTTACTTGACGGGAAACAGCCAAAGGAAAGGTTGTCGTGTCTGGTCCTTTATAAAAATTATTAGGCGTTGTCTTGGGGGCAGTATATTGCCCTGGCAACGTAATTTTGTGATTGGTTAGTCCCGAAAAACCGTAGTCCTCTGTGGCGTCATCATCAGGAAGTGTAACTTTCGGCACCGTCAACATCTTGAAATTCCCTAGATTACTAGTTGTAATGGTTCCCACCTTTGTCTGAGTACCTGATTTTCTTTCTACTTTCGTGACATCGGCTGTGAACGTCACTTTAGCAGGATCAATAAACAACCCATTTTCATCAATAAAGGCCATTTTATAGGTTTTCTCAGGAATATCAGCCGTTTTAACTGCACGATTTTCTCGCTTTGTCGGCACCTCCTGAGTCGCTTCAACAGCCGCTGTCGTTGTATCGGCTGTTGCTTCAGTCTGGTCCTCTGCCGATGGTAGTTGCGGCTCTTCTATCATCTTTTGAGGTAATTCTGATGTCTCTGGTTCTGTGGGTGTTTCTGATGAAGCAACTGTGTTGGCTGTTTCATTTTCTTGACTAGCGTTTAACGATGAGTCGCTTGTAGCGGTATCCTCACTTGCCGTTGTTTCTCCCGTTTCAGTGGTTGTTTCATTTTCAACAACCATTGTTTCGGCGAGTACTGAGATGCCATTGAGTGAACTTATCAATAAGGAACAACACAAAGCGGTTGTAAGTAACTTTTGCCATTTTTGATTCATGCTATTCTCCTTTTTATGTATTGGTTTTATTGTTAATTGTTATATGTAAACCTTTTAATTTTCTCCATTATTCTATCAAAAAAAGGCGGCCTTGAAATTTTAAATTTTGCTACAGCTAAGTGACTTTTCCAATGATTCCTATTATACCAAGGCGGAAGAGCACTTTTTCACCGAAAAAGTGCTTGATAATCAAGAGAATCTGCCATTTTGCTACTGATTCTCAGCCAAATTCCTTAATTTTCATAAACAAAAGCTCAAAATATTAGTATCAAACACTAACATTTTGAGCTTTTCTCATGATATTTTTACTATTTATAAAAGGAGTCCGCCACATAATCCCGAAGGTTGTTAGGGACCAGTCACCAAATTCCACGTGACGGCGGCTTGATATTGTTGGCCAACCATGCCTTGATTGGCGGGCACTTCTAGTTTGATGTTAGCAAACGTGAAGTCCAACTGATAAACGTCACTACCTGTGAACTGTTGGTTCGCGACCACCGCTGTTGCGGTATTGTCGGCGGTTAAATTCACGGTGCCAGTCTTGCCAAGCGGCGTCTTGGTTTCTGTTGGTTGGTTGTAATCGGTAAAGCTGGCAGCAGCGGCCGTTCCTAGCAACAAGCGGGTCGTTGTCGGCAAGCTGTCTGTCGCCGATTTCGGTTGCGACAGTTGCGCTGTTAAACTCCAATTCGGTTGGGTTTTCTTGATCCGCAGATAGGGATTGCGTGTGCCGTTGCCATAGTAATCAGCGGCTTTTTTCAAGCTGTGCTGTTGCGTACTTCCCGCTACCCCAACCTGACCAAAATTGAAGGTTGGAACACTGATGAAGCCTTCCCCAGTCGGTTCTTTTGTTTCTTGATCTAAATCTTTAATCCGGACAGTATCTGAGGCAGTCAGTTTGTTGAAGTTCCCTGTGACTTCCACAGCAGCTTTTAGCACTTGGTTTGGTTGTCCAGTAACTTTTGTTCCTAGGAGATTAATCGTTAGTTGACCGCCCACAGGAAGACTACTGTCTAAAGGAATCTCAAAACCTGCTTCCCACTGCTCTTTCGTGATTGGTCGAACTTTCGTATTTTGACCAGTACCTAAAATAAACAGTTCCGTGGGCGTACTAATTCCAGCCGCCCAGTCAGTGGTTGGTTTAATCTTAACTGAAGTTAAAGGTGCTTCTCCAGTATTTTTTAAGAGCACTTCCCAATATTCCATGGTTGCGCCATTGTCAATGACATCGACTGCACCACGCATCGTTAAGTTAGCGCTGATGTTTGCTTCTTTGTAGACTGCCGTCATGTCGTCATTGCCATCAAAAGTTGTATTGTATGTTGGCGTAGTGCTTGTCGTTAAGGTATTGGGCTTGGTTTTACCTTTGTACCAGCCTTGGAAAATATAAGTTTTACCACCTACTGAATAACTAGCTGGTAAGGCTCTTGCTGCTGTGTACTTGAAAGTGTTGCTCGTCATGGGAATCTGGTTCCCCTGCGTGAAGCCTGTTGGCGGCGTGATTTTAGTGCCGTTGGTGTCCACGAAGTTTTCGTTGACTTGTTTACGGGTGACTGTGTAGACTAATTTGGATGCATTTACTGGATTTCCACTAAAAAGATTCATGGTAATTAGAGGCTTACCTCCGTCACTCGCATAACCCATCAATGTATTGAATACTCCACTACTTTCCTTTGAAAAATATACTCCATCTGTATCAAAGCCTAATAAGGCGATATTTCCAGCACTCAGGTTATATTCTGTTGGCACTTGATTAGGATCTATAATTGTGGCGCTACCACTGGTATAGTTATAGCCATACATTTTCATAACACTTTTCACCGTATCTAATTCAATACTATTGACATATTTTAATTGTTGATTGATCGCTAGTTTATCTAGAGAAAAATTAAGTCTGTTCGTACCATTAATTGGTTTGTCATTCCCATAAACTCGCAATAGCTCTGGTGATAATGGCATCGTACCATTGTTAAGACTTAGTGTGTATTGTCCGCTACCTTTGCTTTTGGAGGTTAAATCGTACAAATCTGTATAAAGCCTATCACTCGTTCTTTGCACACGATATTTGCCGCTAAAAGTTAACGCTGGCGTGAAGCCAACCCCTTTTTCGTCTACAAAGTTTACATCTAATGATGGATACAACGTTGTGACTGCCTCTTCCTCATACACCACCGTCAAATCGTCATTCCCATCATAGGTCACCGCATAGCTTGGCGCTTTGGTGGTGGTCAAAGTATTGGGCTTGGTTTTGCCTTTGTACCAGCCTTTGAATTTGTAGGTTTTGCCTCCTGCTTGATAGGTGTCTGGCAAAGTACTGCTTTGTTTGAATGTGAAGTCATTGCTGGTCATTGGTGTTTTCTTGTTTTGGGTAAAACCTGTTGGCGGCGTGATAGCTACGCCGTTAGTATCTACGAACTTTTCGGTAACTTGTTTCCGAGTGACTACGTAATTAAGTGTTTCTCGGTACGTGGTAGTGCCATCAAAACCTATTAATATTGGTCCACGTTCTATAGAATCTGTGCGCAGCATCGTTAATACGTCAGTAATTTCTGGAGCCAAAGCTAATGAATTTAGAGAAAAGATATTTGCACTATTTTTAGAAAATGTTCTATCCCTCTGAGTCAAACTACCTGTAACATAATTACCAAATTGAGCTGCTTCAGATGTTTGTTGCTCACTGTATCTGGTCCTGTTTATACTACCAGGCGGGGCAACAATACTGTCGACATACTTTAACGTGTTATCAATCTTTAATTGTTCAATTGCGTACAAATTATGAGTGTAACCTGCTGGTAAATTTGTGAGAAAATCGTACGGCATAGGAATCGTTGCATTGACAGCTACTCGATATTGACCACCACCTGCATTAGAAGAAACAATTGGATATCTATCAGCGTATGGTCGCCACTGACTAGTTGCCGTGTGGCGAGCTAATTTATAATACGTCCCTGATAACGTTAAGTTTTCATCAGCAAAAGCTTTTCCTGTTTCATCAGTAAAGCCAAAAATCATTCTCGGATAAATCACTTGATCATTCGGTACCCAACGTGGCGAAATACTCTTTTGTCGGTCATTTTCACTACTATTTTCTGGTACCGATTCTGTTGTTTCAGTTTTCACCTCTGGTATTTCTGCTTGTTTCTCTGTTTCCTGTGTTACTTCTTCCCGACTCGTTTCAGTCGTTTCTTGACTGCTTTCCGTACTTTCTTGCATTGCGCTACTTGCTACTGTCGGACTACTTTCACTCGTGACTGTTTCCGCAACTGCGGTCACGCCAGCAAAGGCGTTAATCACTAAAGAACTACACAAGCCAATGGTTGCTAAGCGTTGCCAGTTAATTCTCTTCATGTCGTCCCTTCTTTCTATGTACCATTTTGATTCATGCTATTCTCTTTCTTTATGTATTGGTTTATGTACAGCTTTTAATTTTCTCCATTCTATCAAAAAAAGGTGACCTTGAAATTTCAAATTTTGCTACAGCTAAGTGACTTTTCCGACGATTCCTATTATACCAAGGTAGAAGAGTCCTTTTTTACTAGAAAAATGCGCGAAAAACCAAGAAAATCTGCCATTTTGCTTCTGATTCTCAGCCAAACCCCTTAATTTTTATAAGAAAAAGCTCAAAATGTTAGTATCAAACACTAACATTTTGAGCTTTCCTCATGATAACTTAACTATTTTAAGGACCTGTCACTAAGTTCCACGTAATTGCGGCTTGGTATTGTTGCCCCTTGACCCCTTGGTTGGCTGGCACTTCAAGTTTGACATTGTTGAAGGTGAAGTCCAACTGATAGATATTACTCCCAGTGAATTGTTGATTGGCAATAATCCTAGTGGCCGTGTTGTTGGCATTCAAACTAATGGTACTCGTAGTACCGACCGCATTTTTCAACTCGGTAGGTTGGTTGTAATTTGAGAAACTCGAAACAGGAGCCGCCCCTAATAATAAGCGGGTCGCTGTCGGCAAGCTGTCTGTCGCTGATTTCGGTTGCGACAGTTGCGCCGTTAAGCTCCAATTCGGTTGGGTTTTCTTGATCCGCAGATAAGGATTGCGTGTGCCGTTGCCATAGTAATCAGCGGCTTTTTTCAGACCATGCTGTTGCGTGCTTCCCGCTACCCCAACTTGACCAAAATTGAAGGTTGGAACACTGATGAAGCCTTCCCCAGTCGGTTCTTTTGTTTCTTGATCTAAATCTTTAATCCGAACAGTATCTGAGGCAGTCAGTTTGTTGAAATTCCCTGTGAATTCCACAGCGGCTTTTAGCACTTGGTTTGGTTGTCCAGTAACTTTTGTTCCTAGGAGATTAATCGTTAGTTGACCGCCAACAGGAAGACTACTGTCTAAAGGAATCTCAAAACCTGCTTCCCACTGTTCTTTCGTGATTGGTCGAACTTTCGTATTTTGACCAGTACCTAAAATAAACAGTTCCGTGGGCGTACTAATTCCAGCCGCCCAGTCAGTGGTTGGTTTAATCTTAACTGAAGTTAAAGGTGCTTCTCCAGTATTTTTTAAGAGTACTTCCCAATATTCCATGGTTGCGCCATTGTCAATGACATCGACTGCACCACGCATCGTTAAGTTAGCGCTGATGCTTGCTTCTTTGTAGACTGCCGTCATGTCGTCATTGCCATCAAAAGTTGTATTGTATGTTGGCGTAGTGCTGGTTGTTAAGGTACTGGGCTTGGTTTTACCTTTGTACCAGCCTTGGAAAATATAAGTTTTACCACCTACTGAATAACTAGCTGGTAAAGCTCTTGTTGCTGTGTACTTGAAAGTGTTGCTAGTCATGGGAATCTGGTTCCCTTGCGTGAAGCCTGTTGGCGGCGTGATTTTAGCGCCACTTGTGTTCACAAAGTTTTCGGTGACTTTGCGGTTGGTTAAATGATAATAGACAGGTCCACTGATTGTTTGATATAGGGCAGTGATACTTCCAGAACTAGAATAAGAAACTGTTCTACGTAAGAAAGGTGGGTACCTAACACTAGAATCAATACCTGAATATATTTCTCTTGGTGTAAAACTCCCATCTGCTCGTTGTGTCAAGGTTAACTCAGCAATTACATTTGCTTCAGGTTGCACCGTATCATTGGATACCGAAGAAACAGTTGTCTTTACTGGTAGAGGATACTTAGGATCAATTTTTCCAGTTTTATCATAAAGATTCAACGATTTATAGTATTTAGGCAGGTTAATTGAGAAATTTGCGAATGCTTCACCATTCCAACCTACTACGGTAGGTTGTGCAATATTCTTTGCAGGTAACGTCACTTGCCGTAAATTACCAACTTTTACGCCACTCTGATTATTAGCAATTGTGCCAAATGATACCGTAGAGCCTGCTGCCCCAGTTCCTCTATACACAATACTCTTATAGTCATACGTGAGATTGATATCGTCAGGATTCACCAACTGTCCCGCTTCATTGACAAAACCGAATTGGTATGTTTCCTCTGGAAATTCTGTAGCTTCCTCATACACAACGTTCAAATCGTCATTATCATCATAGGTCACCGCATAGCTTGGCGCTTTGGTGGTGGTCAAGGTATTTGGCTTGGTTTTGCCTTTGTACCAACCTTTGAACTTGTAGGTCTTACCACCTGTTGTGTAAGTGTCTGGCAAGGTGCCACTTTGTTTAAAGGTGTATGGGTCACTGTTAATTACTGTTTGTTTCCCTTGCGTAAAGCCTGTTGGTGGCGTGATTTTAGTGCCGTTGATGTTCACAAAGTTTTCGGTGACTTTGCGGTTGGTTAGATAGTAGTAAATTGGTTTGTCTATTGAAAAATATACCCCTCTATTAGTTGTTAAATCAGGATTATAGACCATCTTTCGCAAATAAGAAGGTACCTGAATATCTGCTGGTGCAGCTCCTGTTGTTTGGTTAAAGATAAAGGATTGATTACTACTTTTCTTTAATTGAAACCATTGAGGTTCATCACTTGCCGAAGTTGGATAATTATTGTTTTTTACAGACGGAAATGGATACGCTGGATCAAAAGTACCAGCCTTATTATAAATACTTATGTTTTCATAATATTTGGGTATTTTGAATGTTAAGTTAGCCGCACTATATTGTGACATCCGACCTCTCAGTATTTCAAGAGATTGCGCAGGATAAACAATTTCCTTCAAGTTGTTTTTAGTTGGTGCAACTTGACCGTTTTCAAGACTGACCGTTTTCCAATTAGCAGAAATATTTGTATCCTCTGCATTGTCTGCAAATACTTCTCCGTACCAATTGTCATACGTCAAATCAATCGTTGAAGCATCTACTCGTTTGCCAGACTCGTCCACGAACCCGAATTGATAGGTCAGCGCTGGGAAATCAAAAGCTTCAATCTCCTCATACACCACATTCAAATCGTCATTATCGTCATAAGTCACCGCATAGCTTGGTGCTTTGGTGGTGGTCAAGGTGTTTGGCTTGGTTTTGCCTTTGTACCAACCTTTGAACTTATAGGTTTTGCCGTTGCTTGCTTTGTAAGTCTCTGGCAAGGTGCCAGCTTGTTTGAAGGTATAGTTATTGCTGGTAATACTGGTCTGCTTTCCTTGGGTGAATCCTGTTGGAGCAGGAATGGTTGCGCCTGCTGTGTCTTTGAAGGATTCGGTGACACGTCTATTAGTTAGATAATAATAAATTGGGGTTGTAGTACCAAAAATTAAATTAGTTACTCCTGAAGCATCACCGAGGTAATACCCAAAAGAAACCGGAGATTTATCTACTCCATAGGATGTTCGATTATCATAATTTTCTCTGAAAGTATTTGGTTCAGCTGCTTTAGTTAGTTCATACAGGCTTCCTGACGAATCTGATGACTGCACAGTACCAGATAGTAAAGAAGTAGTTGTGTATACAGGTAGTGGATAGCTTTTTGAACTACTATAGTAATTCGTTGGCTTAACAGTTAAATCGCTATATTTTTTTGGAACCGTAATTTTTATATCTGATACTCCACGAAAATTTCTTGGAAAGACAGAGTTAGTTGAATACGTGTAACTTGCTGCCGCAACATCAAATTTTTTATGGTCTACTGCATCAATAATAGATATGGGTTGTCTAATAGAAGGTGAATATACACTAGGGTCTGTACCTAACGCTGTTTGGTTAAAAGTCATTATGTTAGCACTCATATTTATTAATGATGGGTCTATAAATGAGCCATCTTCGCTAACGAAGTATATCGTAAATGCTCTGTATGGCATCTGAGCTAAAGCTCTGGTCCCAGACGATCTAAGACTATTATTATCTTTGATTTGCGACTTGTTTCTTAGTTCATCTTCTCTCAATTCTTCTGGTTTCTCTGTTTCCTGTGTTACTTCTTCCCGACTCGTTTCAGTCGTTTCTTGACTGCTTTCCGTACTTGCTGGCGTTGCGCTACTTGCTGATGTTGCTTCCTTAGCGCTACTTGCTACTGTCGGACTACTTTCAATCGTGATTGTTTCCGCAACTGCGGTCACGCCAGAAAAAGCGTTAATCACTAAAGAACTACACAAGCCAATGGTTGCTAATCGTTGCCACTTAGTTTGCTTCATGTCGTCCCTTCTTTCTATGTACCATTCCCGCCAAGCCGATTAAGGCTAAGCCGAGAATGCTAAGATTTGCCTGACTCTTGCTCCCTGTACGAGGGAGCTGCGAGCCAGTTGTGGTGGTCTGTGTCGAACCACCACTTCGTTGATCTCCTTTCGGAGGACCAGCTGGTTCCTTGGGATCAGCAGCTGGCGCATCTGTTTTCGGTGGGGCATCTTTAGGAGCGGGTGTTCTCGGATTTTGGTAAAATTCAATCCCCACCGAACTAGAACCACCATCAGACGCTTCAACATTTATAAAAAAACTAGGAGAAGATAGTAGACACACAATCATTAAATAACGCTTTTTTTTCATTTAAAAACCTCCTTTAGATTCACTTGTATTCGTTGATCTTTTATACAAGGAATGTGTAACAACCTTTTTTCATACCTCTATAATAACAAAGAACCCCCCCTTAGGAATTGACGTTTTTTTCGCACCTCTTGCGAAAATTTTGAAAGTTCTTGTTATACTAAGGTTTACAACGTCCGTTATTTAATAATCGTTACTAAAAAAAGGCGATTTTAGTCAATTTTTATCAAAAATCCCCGACAAAAGTTTAAGGTTTCTAGCCATTTAACGAGAAAAGCTCAAAAAGTTAGTAATTGATACTAACTTTTTGAGCTTTGTGTAACACTTTTGAAGAAGTCGCTTGAAAAAAAACAGTATTTTTTTCGTATTTTCTCTACTTTTTTAAGAATCTAGCCAAGCAACGCACTAATTAATAGCCCTAAGGCATAGGTGCCATTGAAAACCATTAAGTTTTTAATGGAATGACGGAAACTTTTCGGCTGCGGCAATTCTTGTTTAAACGTTTGAATATTTTTCCAAATGACAGGCAAAGTAGCAAATGTAATTAACACTGGCCATTGATAAATACCACTAATGAAGCCGAATAAAATCACCAGATAACCAGCTAGCGCTAACACTTGAAACAGCACAATCCCTGCTGGGCGCCCGATATAATAGACTAATGTATAACGGTGGTTCTCAATATCCGTGTCTAAGTCCCGTAAATTGTTGGCGAGCATGATGTTAGCAATCGAACAGACCAAGGGCAAGGACGCCACGACAATCGCAAGTACCGCCCAGAGATTGCCGTCTAAGCGAAAGGCGCCGCTAGCAAAATCGACCGTTAAGTAAAAAGGCGGATTGGTGACGACGTTCAAGTAAACGGTTAAGACGAAGATGCCTAAGCCCATCGTGAAGCCACTGAAAATTTCCCCCAAGGGCATGCGGGATAACGGAATCGGTCCATACGTGTAGAAGATCCCGATGAAGCAGCAAATCCCCCCTAATACGAGGAAGAGCCAGCCTGTTTGAACCGTCAAGTAAGCACCCACAACGGCAGTGAAGGCAATCATGGCGAAAATCATGTTGCGGACCAGTTGTGGTGAAACGCCTGATTGTCCGATAATATTTTCTTCATATTTATAGACGTCAGATTTGGCTTTTTTGAAGTCCATGTAATTGTTAATGGCGGTGGTGGCCATATCAAAGACCACCATGCCAATGAAGAAAACCAGCGTGTTGCCCCACTGGACTTCCCCGAAATAGGTCATTGAAAACAAGACCCCGATAATGAAGGGAAAGAGACTGGCAAGCTTCGTCTGAATTTCCACTACTTTTAAAAACACATTTAAAGACATTTTTAGTCGCTCCTTATTTCAAATCGGCCCGATTCCCCATCGTATAGCCAGAGTCTTTGCCGATTTCAAAGTTGCCTTCGATATCTTTGCTGATGTAGACTTTGTCGTCTTTTGTGACGAAAATGGCATCGGTTCCTTTCAGACTTTCGACATATTCTAGTCCTTTTTTGACGCCCATTGAGAAGACGGCTGTTGAGAGACCATCACCATCGATGGATTTGTCGGTGATAATGGTAACACCCGCGATGTCGTTATCAAACGGATAGCCAGTTTCACGATCAAAGAGATGGTGGTACGTTTTGCCATCGACTTTTAAGTAGCGTTCATAAATTCCTGATGTGACTAAGGTTTTGTTGCTTTCTTTGACTTGACCTAAGACTGTGTTGCGGGCTTTATTCGGATCTTGAATCCCAACTGTCCAATCCATGTCTTTGCCACGTGGGCTGTGTCCTAAGACGTAAACATTCCCGCCTAAATCGACGATAGCGGTGGTGACGCCGTTGTCTTTGAGGACTTTCACGACCTCGTCGGTGATGAAGCCTTTGGCAATTGCGCCTAAATCCAATTGCATGCCTTTTTCTTCAAGGTAAACGGTTTGCTCTTTGTCGTTGAATTTGACTTTCGTGTAATCAACGAGTTTCAAGGCTTGATCAATTTCGGCTTGGCTTGGTTTGCGAGCATCATCGAAGCCAATGTGCCACATAGAGGTGATTGGGCCAATTGCCATGTCGAAGCCGCCGCGGGAGTCTTTGCTGTATTCATAGGCTTTTTTCAACAAAGGATACAGGTCATCTGAGACTTTGACTGGTTTTACGCCTGCTTCTTGGTTGATTTCATCAATTTCTGAACCTGGTTGGTTGACCGTGATTTTATCGCCTAGTTCTTTGACACGGGCAAAGGCTTTCGGTAAGACGTCTTCTTTGCCATCATCGTAGATGCGAATTTGAACGTAGGTACCAAGCATTGTTTGACGGTCAGAGTATGGTTCTGTATTAATTTTCGCTTCTGGTTTTGAGGAACAAGCAGCTGCCACAAACAGCACTGCTAGAACACTCACCATGAGCAGAAGTTTCTTTTTCATAGGATTCCCTCTTCTTTCCTTCTTTAATTAAAAAATAAGTTCTCTTGCATAGTAGCCTTTTTTGGAAAAAATGAAAAGTCTTTCTCTTGGAAATTCACAAATTTCTGTGAAAAAATTTGTGAAATGATGGACAGAACTAGCGAAGAAAAAGGGGCGGGAAAGTCAGCCAACCGACTTTTTCCCAACCCCTCAATGGTGTCAAGTAATTGCTGAAAAGCGTTTCAGGAACTACTTCACGATTCATTTATTATTACTTATTTTGTTACGATGTTGTCAACAACGATTTCAGTTGTGTCGCCTTTTTCAGCAGCGTTCACTAATTGTTGTGCGTAGTTGATGAATGAATGTGTGCTGTGTGTTGCACCAGTTACCACTTCAACACCTGCAGGTGAGCCGTCTTCTTCGCCCATTGCTTTAACAAATTCTTTGTTTAATGTTTCGATATATTCTTTTGGTCCAACGCCAGCAACGTCTTTCATTTTGCTTTCGTATTCAGTGTCATCTTTTTTAGATTTGCCGTCAGCGTTCACGTTATCGTAGTTAGATTCAGTCACTTTACCATCTTTCACAGTCATTGAGAATGTTGTGTGGTAGCCGTTTGAGTCATTTTTTTCTTTCAATGAGTACGTACCATCTTTCAATGTTGCCCCATTGTCGATTTCGATTGTGTCTGTGTTACCAGCTTGTGCTGCTTGGATTAATTGTTGTGCGTAGTTTTGGAATGATTCAGATGAATGAGTCGCACCAGTTACTACTTCCACACCGCTTGCGCTTTGTGCTTTAACAAAAGAATCGTTTAATTGTTTGATGTATTCTTTTGGTCCAACACCAGATTTTGCTTTCATGCTTTCTTCATACTTAGTGTCTTCTGTTTTAGATTTGCCGTCAGCATTGATGTTGTCATATTTAGATTCAGTGATTTTGCCGTCTTTTACAGTCATTTCAAAGACTGCACGGTAACCATTTTTTTCATTTTTTTCTTCTAATTTATACGTACCATCTTTTAAATCGCCACCGGCAACTTTTTTCGCTGGTGCTGATGATTCAGTTGATTTTTTCGTTTCTGAAGATGCTGCGCTAGAAGAGTTCGTTGTGTTGTCTTTCTTGTCTGCACCACATGCTGCTAAGACTAAACTTGATAATGCAATTGCCGCAAAACCTTTAACAAATTTATTCACTTTCATTGATAGTCACCTTTTCTTTCATGATTTTCACAAACATCAAAAGTTTGTGATACATTACACATTATAATGGTTTTAAAAACGTTGTCAAGACCATCCCCTAAAAATATTTACATTTCGGTCTTTTTTTCATCAAAAACTCATCGTTGGAGTAAATTTGTTGACAATTAAAATTTATATTAGACAAATTCGTGAAATACTTATATAATGTTAGTCGATTGTGTACTTATTAATCATTATCACTATTTTACTACTTACAATATTAAGGAGCGGATTGTCAATGACAAAGCAAAATATTGTCGTTGTAGGTGCTGGGTATGCTGGCGTTTCAGCTACTAAATTTCTAGCAAAGAAATTTAAAAAAGATACGGACGTAACAATCACATTGATTGATCGCCATTCTTACCACACTATGATGACCGAATTGCATGAAGTAGCAGGCGGACGTGTTGAACCAGAAGCAATTCAATACGACTTACAACGTTTGTTCTCACGCAAGAAAAACGTAAAATTGGTAACAGATACTGTTACTGGGATCGACAAAGAAAACAAAGTTGTGAAAACTTTAGCAGGTTCTTATCCATTTGACCAGTTAATTCTGGGTATGGGTGGCGAACCAAACGACTTTGGAACACCAGGCGTGAAAGAAAATGGTTTCACCTTATGGTCATTTGATGATGCAGTGAAAATTCGTCATCACATTGAAGCAACCGTTGCTAAAGCAGCCATCGAACCAGATGCTGAAGTACGCAAAGCAATGTTAACATTCGTTGTCTGTGGTTCTGGTTTTACTGGGATCGAAATGGTCGGCGAATTAATCGACTGGAAAGATCGTTTAGCGAAAGATGCCAAAATTGATCCAGACGAAATTACATTAATGGTTGTTGAAGCAATGCCAACCATCTTAAACATGTTATCTCGTAACGATGCTGCCAAAGCAGAACGTTATCTAGAAAAGAAAAATGTTCAATTATTATTGAACTCACCAATCGTTGAAGTTGCAGCAGATCACATTAAATTAAAAGATGGTTCTGAAGTGCCAACGCATACGTTAATCTGGACAGCTGGTGTGAAAGCAACTTCTGATGCCGCTGACTTTGGTTTAGAAGCAGCCCGTGGTAGTCGTTTAGTTGCGAATGAATACATGCAAGCAAAAGGCTACGAAGACAAAAACATTTATATCATTGGTGACTTGGTTTATTACGAAGAAACACCAAATACACCAACTCCTCAAATCGTTCAAGCGGCTGAACAAACAGGTCATACTGCGGCTGCCAACATCGTTGCAGATATTAAAGGTGGCGAAAAACACGCCTTTAAAGGAAACTACCAAGGATTCATGGTTTCCATCGGCGCGAAATGGGGCGTTGCCAACTTATTCGATAAAATTCATTTGAGTGGTTTCTTAGCCATCATTATGAAACATATCGTTAACTTGAAATACTTCTTTGATATTCGTTCTGGTTACTACATGTTCCAATACATTATGCACGAAATCTTCCATATTAAAGATGATCGTTCTGTTGCTCGCGGACATACGTCTCGTTACGGCAATGTCTTGTGGAGTGTTCCGCTACGTGTTTTCTATGGTATGGTTTGGTTAGTCGAATCAATGAAGAAAATTGTCGGCAACGGCGATTACTTGAAACCAAGCACTTGGTTTGGTGACGGTTCTTGGTTCACAGATAAAGTCGTTTTCCCATTCCCTTGGTTACAAGAACAAGTAACAACAGGTGCTTCTCAAGCAACTGAAACAGCAACAACTGCTGCAAGTGGTGCGGCGGATGCGGCGGCAAGCGGTGGTGCCGATGCGGCAACACAAGCAGCGCACTTTGGTTTAAGCTACGCTTACGGCGAAACACCAATGCAAGTGTTTGATCACATGCCTAAATGGTTCGAAAGCGTAATGAAATTTATGATGCCAAACCAAGAAGTTGCTTTGTTCATGCAAAAATTCATGACAATCGTTGAAGTATGTATTGCTTTAGCATTGATTGCTGGTTTATTCACTTGGTTATCAAGTGCTGCTACAATTGGTTTAACAATTGCCTTCTGTTTATCTGGCATGTTCTATTGGGTAAATATCTGGTTTATCTTTGTCGCTTTTGCTTTGATGAACGGTTCAGGCCGTGCTGTCGGTTTAGACCGCTGGGTAATTCCATGGATTCAACGCAAACTTGGTAAAGCATGGTATGGTACCCCGAAAGCTAGATACGGCGGTAAGTAAGCAATCGATCATCGATTGACAACTACGAGCAAAAGCTGAGACACATGTCTCCAGCTGACTATCATAGGATTTAGTATGTGGGACAGCAGTCAAGCATGACTTTTGTCCCACATATTTTCTTTTATATAATATGGTGACTCAACTGAGGTCGGGACAGAATCGTTTAGCTCCGAGAACCAAGTAGGTACTGTTCAACATCTATTTGCTTTGCAAATAGTGTTTCTCAGCAATAAGAAGAAATTTCCGAAAATTGTCATAAAATACAACGAGGAACGAGTTGATGTTGCATGATACCTACCCGGTGCTCTTTAATTTTTGGAGACCAAGTAGGTATTGTTCATCATCGAATCACTACGTTCTTCGTGATTCTCAACAATTTCGGCTTATTTCCGAAGGACCTTCACCAAGTAGGTACGATGATTTCATCTGTTCATGCTTCACAGTGAAACATCGCAACTCTTAGAGCTGTAGCTCTTTTGAAGGCTGTACTGTGACGAGACGCATGTCGAGAAAACACCTTAGAAGTTGTTGAGATCGGAGCAACGCGTAGTGTTGGTTCTGTTCCCGCCGTTTATCAGTTTTTGAGCTTGGAACAAAAATTCAAAATAATTTTTGTTCCAAGCTCGTTCACTGTGTTATGATAGACAAGAAAAAAACACCAAAGGAGAGAGAAGAAAATGACGATCAAAGAATTCATTAAGAAAAGTCGCTTGAAAACATGGGACGTTATTATTATTGCTATTTTAGTTCTTGGTTCTTTTCTGCCCCTTGTTGTTTTTGCCATGCAAAACCGTGGTCAAGAAGCGGCTACGTATCAAGCAGTCTTGAAAGTAGACAACAAAGTAATCAAAGTCTTTGACTTAAAAAAGGACGGCCCGCATTATACATATAAATACGAAGCAAAAGACGGTGATTACAACCTGATTGAAGTAGATGGTGATCGTATCCGCGTGAAGGAAGCCAACTGTGCTGACTTAGTGGATGTTCGACGAGGCTGGATTTCCAAACCTGGTGAAACCCCGATTGCCTGTCTACCCCACAATTTGTTTATCACCGTGGAAGCTTCTGATGGGAGTGAAGACGGTAGCTTAATTTATTAAGCACGACAACTATGAGCAAATTACACAAGAATATTTATATTGCTATGCTCGTTGCCCAAGGGGTCATTATTGGTTTAATCGAAAATATGATTCCTTACCCTTTCGCATTTGCTCCTGGGGCAAAGCTCGGTCTAGCAAATTTAATTACCATTATTGCGATTTTCACCATGCGTAAGCGTGATAGTTTTTTCTTGGTCTGTTTACGTTTGATTTTAACGACATTACTAGGCGGCACACTTTCGACCTTTTTCTATAGTGCCAGTGGTGCCTTATTAAGTTATTTCGGCATGTTACTTGTCAAGCAGCTGGGGCCAAAACGGGTCAGCATTATCGGGATTAGTGCCGTTGGTGGTTTCTTACACAACGTTGGTCAGTTGCTAACGACCTCTTTCTTTGCTCATTCGTGGGCGCCGATGCTGTACTTACCATTTTTATCTCTGTTTGGGTTACTTTCGGGGATTGCCATTGGGATTGCCGCTAATTATTTACTACAACATGTCCAGACGTTACGAAAATTCCAACTGAATTATGAACAAACAACGAAACATAAGTGGAGTCAATTTTTCTAATTGAAAACCTGTCCGCCACAATTAAAGGAGTCATCTTATGAATATACATCCTATGTGGAATACCTATCCTACGTTATCAAAAGAATTAACAACTACTCTTCGCTTGATGGAACAAGCGGTTCAAATCGATAATCAAGAGATTCAAGCTGCTGTCCATGACATGATTCATTCTGGCGGCAAATTGCTACGTCCAGCCTACCAACTGTTGTTCTCTTATTTTGGTGAACAGCGGGACCCTAAAAAGGCGACAGCGTTAGCGGCTTCCATTGAATTACTGCATACCGCCACGTTAGTTCACGACGATATTGTCGATGAAGCTGATACGCGTCGTGGCTTGCCAACATTGCGTTCGCGCTTTGGAAATAGCACAGCCGTGTATACAGGCGATTATCTTTTTGTTTGCTGTTTCAAGCTCTTATCTGATTATTCTTCTTCATTAAAAAGCATTCAATTAAATTCGCGCAGTATGGAAAAAGTCCTGACTGGTGAGCTTGGTCAAATGGACAATCGCTATAATTTCGAGGTAACGATTGACCAATATTTAAAAAACATTTCCGGGAAAACTGCGGAACTGTTTGCGCTAAGTTGTTTTGTCGGTGCCTATGAAAGTGGCACCTCCCAACGTTTTGCCAAACGTTGTGGTGAAATCGGCGAAAATATCGGACTGGCTTTTCAAATTATTGATGATATTTTGGACTATACACAAACTGCTGACGCTATCGGCAAACCCGTCTTAGAAGACGTACGTCAAGGCGTGTATTCTTTGCCCTTGATTTATGCACTTGAAGCCAATCGTGAAGTCTTGTTGCCACTTTTAATGAAAAAAGAAACCTTGACCGATGAAGAAACACAGGAAATTTATCGTCTTGTCCATGAACTAGGTGGCGTAGAAAAGGCCCAACAATTAGCCACTCATTACACAGAAAAAGCGCTGAAAGAAATCAGCAAACTTCCTGAAACAAAGGCCCAAGCGAAAGAACAATTGTATGAAATTACACAAACGATTTTGACAAGAGAAAATTAAAAAAGCCGCTGGATCCTATTGAGGATTTAGCGGCTAGCTTTTTAGGTGATACCTTGGTATAATAAACACGAAGAGAGCGTACTAGATATACGCTCTCGGGTAGACCGTTTAAGACGGTAGCTTTAATTGTGGATAAATAAACCCGTCAATCTTCGCTAAAAGTTATGACGGGTTTATTTTTTATCGTTTTTATTACTGATTTTGACAATTAATGTTGTTACTTATACAACTTAACTACTTTTGATGCTTCATTCCATCTCTAATTTGTATTACCTAGTGAATACATGTTATACTAATTAAAAAATGGAGGTGTTAGCTATGACATCAACAAAAACAAGAAAACAAGGAAACTCATTAGTTATAACAATTCCTGCTACTTTAGGAGTTAAAGAAGGGGAAGAATTTGTTATTCTTCGCAAAAATAATGGCTCCATCGCATTGATTCCAAAAGTAGAAGATTTTTTTGAAAATACTGCTGAAGGAGAGTTTTATCTTCCTGAATTAGCGATTGATTATTCACCTAGCGGAGGAGAAGTTGATGGGCTATAAACCAACTCAAAGAGATATTGTTATTATCGACTTTGCGCCTTCTAAAGGTTATGAAATCAGAAAACGACGACCTGCTCTCGTAATGAGCAAAGACAGTTACAATATTTCAACAAATTTAGTTATTGTCTGTCCAATAACCTCGTTGGATAAGGAACGTCCTTTTCTTGTCCCTATTTATAGCGAAAAACTTCATACCTCCGATAATGCAGTAAGTAAAGTGAATACACTCCAAGTCTATTCACTCGACTATACAGAACAGGCACAACGCAGAATAAAATATGTAGATACGTTAGACGAAGAAACATTTTACGAAATTGCTCAAAAGTTTTTACAAAACTTTTCTTTTGCTGTTTAATTCGGCTTCAACTGAACACGCATATATGATTTACTATTCGACTTTTCCGTTTCAACTTGCTATAATAAACACGAAGAGAGCGTACTAGATATACGCTCTCGGGTAGACCGTTTAAGACGGTAGCTTTAATTGTGGATAAATAAACCCGTCAATCCTTGCTAAAGATTATGACGGGTTTATTTTTTGTCGTTTTTATTACTGATTTTGACAATTAATGTTGCGAAAGCAATCGCAAGCATCAATGCTTCAAAGACAGTCACTGCTATTCCTTTCTAGGGAAAGAGCAAACAAGCAAAAACATTGGCAGTCCCCCTTTTTTTGAGAAATTGCCACCGTCATAAACTTCCTACTTGTGTAGTATAACACATTTGCACCTTCCTAGAATACGCTTTCTTTTTTATTTACTATTCGACTTTTCCGTTTCAACTTGCTATAATAAACACGAAGAGAGCGTACTAGACATACGCTCTCGGGTAGACCGTTTAAGACGGTAGCTTTAATTTATTGGTTAATAAACCCGTCAATCTTCGCTAAAAGTTATGACGGGTTTATTTTTTGTCGTTTTTATTACTGATTTTGACAATTAATGTTGCGAAAGCAATCGCAAGCATCAATGCTTCAAAGACAGTCACTACTATTCCTTTCTAGGGAAAGAGCAAACAAGCAAAAACATTGGCAGTCCCCCTTTTTTTGAGAAATTGCCACCGTCATAAACTTCCTACTTGTGTAGTATAACACATTTGCACCTTCCTAGAATACGCTTTCTTTCCTGATTATTCAACAGCCGCTTTCTTTTGTAATAAAAATCGCGCACCGTTTACTGGGATAAAACGATTTAGCCAACTAAAATTTTTTAGACTAACCAGACCGACCATCTTTTTTGATGGTCGGTCTGTTTAGTCTATTGCTCCGCCCTTACTCCTTCTCCGACAATGCTCGCCAGACATCAAATGTTTGTTTTAAGCCTTGGACATTATGAACACGTAAAATTTCTACGCCTTGTTGTGCTGCATACAAGGAAGCAGCGGCTGAGCCAAAATCACGGTTGGCTGGTTCTGGTTCGTTCGTTAAAGCGCCAATAGTTCGTTTGCGAGAAACGCCGTACAGTAACGGATAATCTTGGTAGCGAAAGGCGTTAGGATCTTTTAACAGTTGAAGGTTTTCTGCGACAGTTTTATGAAAGCCAATCCCTGGATCGAAACAAATTTTTTCTAAGGAAAGCCCATATTTTTGGCATTGTTCAATTTTTTCTGTATAAAATTGGTGTAACTCTTCTTTTAAAGAAAGGGATTGGTGTTTTCTGGAATGCATAATCACAACTTGGACTTCAGGATATTGTGCGAGGACTTCTACCATCCCCGGAGTGTCTAATCCTTTGATGTCATTAATCATTGTGGCGCCAGCTTGGATCGCGGCTTCTGCTACTTCGGGATAGTAGGTATCCACAGAAATCGGCGCTAGAGAAGTCTCACGTATTTTTTTAATTAACGGTAATACTCGGTCTGCCTCAACTTGTGGAGAAACTTCTTCGTAGCCAGGACGTGTGGATTGGCCGCCAATGTCTAAAATATCGGCCCCCGCTTCTAGTAGATGAAGCGCATGTTGATAGGCCACGTCGACCGTTGTATAGCTACCGCCATCAGAAAAAGAGTCGGGGGTCGTGTTGACAATCCCCATAATTTGGTAATTCTTTTTTAAATCAATCATTGTCACATTGCTCCTTTATCTGCTGAATCATCTTTCGTAAAGCCCGCATTCTAGGACTTATCTTCATTCGTTCACTCGTGGACAACTCCGCTAAGGTTTTGCCTCGATCTGGTAAATAAATAATCGGATCAAAGCCATAACCACCTGTACCGCGCGGTTCAACTAATTCACCAGTCAAAGTGGCTTCCGTTTGCAACAGTTTGTCGTCGTCGAGTACATAGACCAACGTGGCTGATAAGGTTAACTCTCGGGTCGACTGTTGCCCTTCAAATAAGTGCAACAGTTCGCGGTTCTGTTCTTCCGGATTGGCTGAATGGAAAAAGCGGCTTGTATGAATACCTAATAAATCAGGAAAAGCAGTTAACGTTAAGCCGCCATCATCACCTAACACTGGGCGGCCAATTAATTGTTGGAAAAAGCGAGCTTTTAGATAAGCATTTTCAGCACACGTAGTGCCAGTTTCTGCAGGTTGTTCTTGACTGGTTGTATACTTTCGATAAGAGACAAGTTGAATAGCGGGGTCCTTAAGTCCTGATTGCATTTCTTTTAACTTACCTTGGTTATTCGTGCCAACAATGATTTCCATTTTCTAACGTATCTCCATTAAAAATTGATTTTTCCACTCTTGTTCTTTAAATAGTCCGGTAAATTGAAATGTTTTGGTGCTACTTTGTGGTGTTTTCACGCCGCGCATCGTCATACACATATGTTCCGCTTCAATGGCTACTGCAATGCCTTTGACGGGAATATTTTCTTGGAGTTTGCGGGCAATTGTCACTGTTAAATCTTCTTGAACTGTGGGACGTTTGGCACAATGTTCTACTAATCTTGGTAACTTGCTTAGTCCCAATACTTTGCCACCTTCTGGCAGATAAGCGACATGTACTTTTCCATAAAATGGCAATAAATGGTGTTCACACATTGAATAAAAGGCAATATCTTTTACTAAAACCATTTCGCCTTCATTTAAGCTATCAAATAATTTATAATCATCAAATTCAGGTTCGGTTAATCCACTAAAAACTTCTGCATACATTTTAGCTACGCGTTTGGGTGTATCAATGAGTCCTGCCCGTTGAGTATCTTCCCCCACTGCTTCTAAGATTGTGATAACTGCCTGCTCAATTTGCGCTTGTTTTTCCTGCTCCATCTCTACCATTCCTTTTCGCTTACTCGCACTTCTTCTTGATTGCCACTGCGCTGAATCCACGTAGCTATTGGCGCGCCCAATAGTTGTTCCTCTGCGTAAACATCACTTAAGGGAATCAAAACAAATGACCGTTTTGTTAATTCTTGATGAGGAACTTGTAAGTGGGGCAACGCGACTGACTGTTCCCCTAATAATAAAATATCAATATCAATAATCCGCGGACCCCAGTGAATTAATTTTTTACGTTTCATTGCTTGCTCAATCCCTTGGGTAACAGCCAATAACTCTTCAGCGGTATAGCTAGTATCAATTTTCAATACGGCGTTCAAAAAATCATCTTGGTCTGTATAGCCGTAAGGATCCGTTTCATAAAGTTTTGAAGAAGCCACGACCTGAATCTGCGGGTCTTCGTTTAAATAATTGCGGGCTTTCACTAAATTTGCGTATGGATCGCCGACGTTACTACCTAATGCTACATAGCCAATCATCTATACTTCTCGCTCCATTTCAATTTCAATATTGTCAAAAAGGCCGGGCATCGGCACACTATATTTTCTAATTTTAATGATAATTTTGTTCAATTGTTCTTGATAATCTGCGGAAATATCATCTAAAATAGCACTCGCTAAACCTTCGATTAAATCGTACGAGTGATTGTTTACTCGTTGGGCAATCAATTCATTCACTTCGGCATAATTGACAGTTTGAGTGACATCATCTGTTCGCCCTGCCTCAGCTAACGACAACTGCATTTCAAGGTCGATTTCTACTTGCTGTCCTAGACGTTTTTCTTCTGCCAAAACACCATTTTTTGTGAAAAATTTCAAGTTGTTGATTCTAATTTTATCCATCCTCTAACTCCCTACCCTCTGTTTTGCTGATTTTTTTAATCATAGCATATTTCTTGGAAAAGTCAGTAGTTAAAAGATGGAAAAGTGGTTATTGGTATGATATAAAAAATTACTTTTTACCAATCAAATAGTATAACTCGTGTATTCAAAAAAGAGCGTTGCTGATGCAACGCTCTTTTTTGGGGTTTATTCGCCTTTTATCGCATTGTTACAAATTCTTCTGAGCCTGTTGGATGAATCGCAACAGTATTATCAAAATCAGCTTTGGTCGCGCCCATTTTAATAGCGACTGCAAAGCCTTGTAGCATTTCGTCAACACCGATGCCGATGCCATGCAAACCGACAATTTTTTCTTCTTTGCCGACACAAATTAATTTCATGTCGCATTTTTGACGGTATTCTCCTAAAGCGAAATACATTGGCGTAAAGCTAGAGCGATAGATTTTCACTTGGTCTTCACCATATTCTTCAAGCGCTGCTTTTTCCGTCAAGCCAATTGTCGCAACTGGTGGATGGGTAAAGACCACCGTTGGTACCAAGTTATAATCCAAATATAAATCGGTTTGTCCGTTAAATAAGCGTTCAGACAGGCGCCGACCAGCGGCAATCGCAACTGGCGTTAAGTCGATTTTCCCAATGACATCGCCGACTGCGTAGATACCATTTTGCGTGGTATTTTGGAATTTATCTACTTTGACGTAGCCTTTTTCATCAAGGGCTACTTTCGTATTTTCTAAGCCTAATTGATCCGTGTTCGGCTGACGGCCTGTCCCGAAAATCACGGCATCTGTCGTGATTGATTCACCATTTTCAAATGTAATAACGTACTCATTCTGCGCCGTTTTTTCAATTTTAGCTGGTGTTGCATTCGGATGAATTTGCATGCCCATTTCTTGATAGCGTTCTACGACTTTTTCAGAAAGCATGTCATCAAAGCTTCGTAATGGTCGTTCATGACGGAAGGCCCAATGTGTTTCTGCGCCTAAGCCATGTAAAGTTCCTGCTAATTCGGCTGCGATGTAACCCGCACCGACAAAGACCACACGTTTTGGCATTTCTTCTAACGCAAAGAAGCCGTTTGAATCTAAGGCATATTCTTCTCCTGGAATACCTAGTTTTTTCGGACGACCACCTGTCGCAATTAGAATGTGCGGCGCCGTATATTCTGTCCCATTGACTTCAATTGTTTGCTCCCCAGTAAACGTAGCGTAACCATGGATACGTTCAATGTTGTTACTGTCTAAACCACGATTATACGCACCATGTAAGAAGTCAATATATTTTTCACGATTTTCAACTAATTGTTTAAAGCTAAAATTTTTGATTTCAACATCAAACCCATAGCCTGCTGTGTCTCTTTCCATCATTTCCATCATGCTGCTGGCTTGCCACATGACTTTTTTAGGCACACAACCAACGTTGACACAGGTCCCACCAATTTCGTTGCCCTCAATTAAAAGGACGTTGGCTCCGTGCATTCCTGCGCGGTTAGCAGAAGCAATCCCGCCACTACCGCCACCAATAACAATATAATCATAGGTTTTCATTTATTCTGGCTCCCTTTCAATTTGAACTTTCTCCTTTATTATCGCAAAAAATAGCAAAAAAAGACAGTCGTATTACTTACTTTTGTTTAGTTTTCTGCTGCTTCTGTTTCATGGATTCGTTCCGTAAAAGCACTGGGGGAAAGGAATTCAATCGTAGCATTGTCGAAGGAAATTCCTAAATCTTCTTTCGTTACGTTTGGATTCATTGTAATGACATAAAGTGTTTTGCCTAAGGAAAGTGCAATCCCAATTTCTAAATAACTTAGTCGGTCAAAGTCACCATTAATAAAAACGTAGGTTGCTTCGTGAAGATACCGTTTTATCACTTCAATATCTGTAAACATTCCGGTTTGAACACAATCTGCTAACCCGAAGTCCACACCCCCCGCACAGCCATGCTCATCTTCAAACAGCTGAGGATCTACCAAAAGGTCCGTTTGAATACGAGGGTTTTGACCAATTTGGTAGGCGAATAATTTAGCCATAGTTATTCCTTCTTCTTTTTGATTACTTGTTAGAACGTAATAATTCAAGAACAATTTCTGTTTTGTCCTGCTCCGTTTGAATAGCTGTTCCTAATATCTTTTCTATTTCTTCTTTAGGTAATTTAAAAGCTTGATTTAGTTGACTTGCAGGAATGACTTGGTGCTCTAAAATCATGTGGTAAACTTTTTGGAAAACTTCTGGCTGTTCGATAGTCAGTTGTTCATCGTAAGGCTCTTTCGTTTTCCATTTATTTTTAGCAATTCTTTTATTTAAATAGAGACGTTGATCATCATTAATTAACGCTAATGTGTATGTTTTTTGAATCATTGATTGAAGAGAAACTTTCCAATACTTTTTCAAATCAATATAGTATTCTAACGAAATAGACAAGAGCGAATCAGAAAAAGCCGCTGAAGGAAGGAGAAAATGCGCAGCAAATAGATTTGCTTGATACTCAATAATGTTCTTTAATTCTGTTTGCGAATACTCATGAATACTTTCAACACCGTTGTGTAATAAAATATGTCCTAGTTCATGCGCCACGTTAAAACGACGACGGACAGCAGATTCATGATTATCTGTGAGCATAATAAACGGCCGACCAATCATCCAACGCGAAACCGCATCTAGTGTTGGATTGGACATGTTGGCTTCTGAAATAATCACACCATTTTGTTCAGCCAACTGAATGAGATTAGGGACTGGCGAAATCAAGTCTAAGCCCCAAATTTTCCGTAATTCCTCAGCCTTTTTCACAATTTCTTCTTCTGTGATTTCATAAATACTCTTTTCAATTAATTCTGGTAAACAAACTTTGGGAAAGTTCACATATGTTGCTAATACTTTATACACTTCTTGCACATATTTTAACCGCTCTTTTTGCATATCTCTTACTTTCTTCGTTGCCGCACTTCGGCTTCTAAAAAAAGTTGCGCCTGAATACAATTCAAATGTATCTGCTGAAAAGAAACTACGGGGAAATTGTAAAACAGAAATTAGTTTTAATATGCTATCTGCTTTAGGAATTGTTTTTCCCGATTCGTAATTCGAAATCATTTGCCTAGATAGCTCTGCTTTCTCGGCTAATTCTTTCATTGTTAATCCTCGTGCAATGCGAGCCGAAGTTAATTGCTTTGGATTAAAAATCAACCTCTCGTTCATTTTCTAGTCCTCTCCTTATCAGTTCGTCAGCGGTTGACGTAAAAGTCAAATGTAGGTCCTTACGAACTTCCTCTGGATTTTTTAAAAGAACTGGTGCCTGCGTAATATCAATTTGGTCAATCCAACGACCAACTCCAATATCTGGTAACCCTAATCGAACAAAACGTAATTGATGATTCGATCCGCCATAAGTTAGTAATAAGAATGGCGGTTGATTGGCATCATAATACTCATTTAAATCTTCTGGTTTGTCAAATAAATTATACTGCTTATTTAATAAGCTCCCACGATTTCTAAATAATGCCTTTTTAGGAACTGAAGCTTCTGATAAAACTTTCGCTGGCGTTAAAATTGCGCCTTTGGTTTCAATCATTAAGTACGTATGACCATTGACATATCGACTACTAGCTTTGTCAGCTATTTCATGTGGGATTGCTGATGAAGTTAACACTTGTTTTAAACCAACATCAACCAATCCATGCCGAACGTGTCCCCAAACTTTTTTCATTTCTGCTCGTTGAAAAATAGATTCTCTTTCTGTTAGCTCCATTAAGTAGCGATATGCTTCTCTTATGCTTAACGATAAAACACCAACCATTCGTGCATCACAATTTCTTTTTAAATGTTCTTTTAAAATACTCATTATTTTCTCTCCTTTTTTCATAACACCCCAACAACATACCATGTTAACATTTTGCCTTTTCTAAAAAAATATGTCAACACAAAAAAATGAACTTAGGAAGGTAAGTCATTTCGACTTACCTTCCTAACTCTGAATTTTAAAATAAACGGCGAGACAGATATAGCTTCTTCTGTACTCTTCAGGATAAAACTTCAATCGACAGCCCTAGCCCGACCTCATATTTCAAATAACTCTTCTTATAACTTTTGCTTTGCACTGGTCCTCAATACATATTCCCAACCACTTTTACTCGTAAGCGGGTTGCATTTTCTGGATGATAGGCGAGTGGTGTTTCTTCCACCTCGACTAACTCGATTGTGCCAGGGACTGCACCCGCAAGTTCAGCTTGTTGGACGGCTTTTTCTTGGGCATCAGTCAACGCCGCGTCTCGTTGGATTTTTGAATAAACATAAATTTGTTCGTATTGTCCGCTAATCTGAGCGATAGAGGCACCGATGGCATTCGCCACTGCTCCGTTTTCGTTGCGAATTAGCGCTTTAACGCCTGTCAATTCTTCGGGGATGATAATACTCCCACCACCAACTAAAACGACCGTCACGTCTGCGGAACTGGTCTTCATGCGATCAATCGCTTCACTGACCAATTCGCCAATTTTTTGGTACACTTTTTCCGCAAACGTTTGGTCTAAATGAGCCACTTTGCTAGGATCACCGACTTGGGCATGGCCTAAGCGAACCGCGATATCAGTGGTCGTTAATTGTGTGCCGCCAAAAACAAGGGCCTCTTGTGTAATACGGTAGCCGACACTATCGGGGCCAACTGTCACAGAACCATCTGGTTGTTCACGCACTAGACTGCCGCCGCCGACACCGATTGACACGATATCTGGCATTCTAAAATTGGTCCGTACCCCGCCAACATCAACGGCCAGTGAAGATTCTCTTGGAAAGCCATCCACTAACACGCCAATGTCTGACGTTGTGCCACCAACATCTAAAACAACCGCATCTTTCAAACCAGCTAAGTAAGAAGCGCCACGAATACTATTGGTTGGTCCACAAGCAATGGTTAAAATAGGAAACTGTTTGGCATACGTTAACGACATTAACGTACCATCATTTTGACATAAGTACACTTGGGCGTGATGAATTTTTTCTTGTTCTAAGGCTTGTTCAAAGCCTTCGCTGGTCACTTTAATTACTTTGTGCAACGCAGCATTCAAAATTGTCGCATTTTCCCGTTCAATTAAACCGACAGACCCAATCATTGAGGAGCAAGATACAGGAACATCTGCCCCTAACACTTCCTTCGCAAGTGCTTGGACAAACAATTCTTGGTCATTTTTTAAAGAAGAAAAAACGCCAATTACTGCGATTGCCTCTACTTCTCCTCGCCAAGAGGCCAAAATCCCACGTAATTCTTCTTCGTCCAGTGCAGTCAATGGTTGTCCATCATATTCGTAGCCGCCATGTGCTAAAGCATACGTTTCTGAAAGAGTGGCCACTAAATCCTTGGGCCAAGCTGTGTAAGGCAAGACCGAAGCGGTTGCTGGATAGCCCAAACGAAGGACCCCAACTTTTGCTAATTTTTTTCGCTCAACAATGGCATTCGTACATTGGGTCGTGCCCAACATTGCATGTGTGACTTTGGTTGGGTCCACTGCTGATTCTGCCAAGACTTTATTTAAGGCGCCGGCAATCCCTGTTTGAATATCATCGGTTGTTGGAACTTTCACTGAATGAATCAAGTTTAATTGATGATCTAAAATAACAGCATCTGTATTTGTGCCGCCGACATCGATACCGATTTTATACATTTATTTGTCCTCCTTCGCTACTAAGTTTTCTAGTGGTTGATAATCCATTTCGTAGCCGAAATACCGAGGACCCACTGTTTCGATACCTTTTTTCGTTCGCCAAGCGGCATTCGCTTTCAAGCCCATTACTTGGACACGTTTGCCGTATTTCAAGCTTTCTGTTGTCACAGGCGTTAAAGTTTCTAAATCTACCATACAAATCAAATCAGGCGTCATCGCAATCACCTGACCATCTTTCTCGGCAATTAAATTTTCATTTTGAAAATGGACGACTGCTTCTGAACCAGCATCACTGTTTAAGCCACTCAATTTGACACGTCCCAAATTGAAGCCACCTTTTACTTCTCGTTCTACATCTAGAATTTTTCCTTGGAACAATTCAAAGCCATCCGTAACTTCTACTAATGCTTGGCGTTTTTCTTGTTCATCTGCATAGGTACCTCGAATCACTTTGCCAATTTCTTCTGATAATGTCACGATGTTGTGAATACCATAGTCTTGTAATTGTTTGCCTGTCGCGGGATAAATGCTCACTAAAGCACTGGCGCCCATTTCAACCGTTTGAACACGAGCAAGACGTTCTGTCCAAGTATTATCAATCGTTTCCATAATGCCAATATTTCCTTTTTCATCGGTAATTGCCATAGGGGTCGCTGACATCCCATTCAAATGGAACGTTACCATAGGCAATTCTGGAAAGGCCCGACCCATACCATCACAATCCACCAAGGGAATGCCTAGCTTCGCTGCAACAACAATTGGAATCATTGAATTGACGCCCCCAGCTTCCATTGGAAAGGTTCCCGCAATCGTTTCTTGGTCTAAATATTTTCCTAACTTCTCAAAGACACGGACGAATTCGTCGCCTTTGGGAAATTTTTCAATTGCGACAGATGGGGCACCCATCATTGCGGCGGGTAGGAAAAAATCCTCCGCGGCAATTTCTTCTGGAGAAACCAGTTTGACAGGTCCGTTTTCTTCGATGGCGGACAAAGCCATCATTTTACCAATGTAGGGATCACCGCCACCTCCTGTCCCTAAAAAAGCTGCTCCTGTAGCTATATTCTCAATTGCTTCTGCATCTAAATAACGCATTCTCCGACACTCCTCTTCTTCATTCCATTTCTAATGATTCGGTGTTCGTCTGTTGACGTTTTGCACCGAAATAATAAATAACAAACGATAAAACAATGCCAATTAGCGGTTGGTTAGGCAATTGAGGGGCATTGGGAAAGAAACTCATAATCACCGGAATGCCCCCCACTGCAGCACCAATTAGCCATGAAAAAACACCTAATTTATTCACGCCAGGCGTTGGCTGCCATTTGGTTCGATCGCCTTTGTTAATCAACCAATAGGCAGCAATCATTACACCAGCCACTGGTGGCACCATCGCAGAAAGGACGGACATAATCGGCGTAAAGTAATTTAAAATCCCCACAACTGCTAATAAGGTTCCAATGGCGCCGGCCGCACCGACAGCGACTTTTTCTTTTTCTTTTGGAATATCAAAGACATTAATCAAGGCCAGTCCGCCAGAAAAAGCATTCACGGCATTCGTGGTCCAAGTTGCTAAAATTAGCGCAATAATTCCTAAAACTGGAAAACCGAGATTCATAAAAACTTCCGTGATATCTGCGGTGTTCGAAGCAATGGTCAAGACCGCACCAACGCCAATCATCAACAAGCCTGTCGGTAAAATCCCTAATGTGGCCGCTTTAACCACATCTTTACGAGAAGAAACATATTGAGAGTAATCTCCAGCAATTACTGCGCCTAATGCAAAAGAACCGACAGTCATTGAAAGACCTGACATAAAGCTTCCTGCTGTTTGAGGTGTATATTGACTAACAGCTTCCCAACCGTTGTTTCTTAACGAAGCCACCAAGCCATAAAGACAAACCAGAACTAACACAGGAACCGCAAAATAATTCAGAATTTTCAATATTTTTATGCCATAAAGAGCCGAAATAAGCATGATAATTCCCCAGATTAAGGAAGAAAGCGACACAGGTAAATCAATGCCGTAAATTTTTAAAAAGTTCGTGAAGGCGCCGCCGCTGACATTGGCTTGCAAACCAAACCAACCTAAGCAAGCAATCGCTAGAATAATAGAAATGATCTTTTGCGAACCTTGAATGCCAAACACTTGAGAAGCGACTTTGACAGAAGGTTCTTGTAAGTCGGAACTTTGAATTCCTTGTAAAATCATTAAAATAACAATAATACCGTAACCAATAAATCCTGTTAACAAAGCTTCCCATAAAGGCATGCCTGCAACTAACGTTCCTCCAATAATTAATCCTGGCACGCTAATCATTGCGCCCGCCCAAACAAATGCTAAGCTAAGCCACGATTGTTGTTGCTCGTTTTTTAATTTCATTCTCATTCCTCCTTAATTATTTTTTCAATTATAACGAAAAATCAGTCATAGGTCTTTTTCAAATTGAAAAAAATATCGAGGAAGTTTTGGCTTAAAATAAAAAAGCAGACAAGAGCCTGGGACAAAAATCACTTTGGATTTTTGTCCCAGGCTTAAAAATTGATAAACGGCGGAAACAGAAGCAACACTATGCGTTGCTCCGATCTCAACAACTTCTAAGGTATTTTCTCGACATGCGTCTCGTCACAGTACAGCCTTCAAAAGAGCTACAACTCTAAGAGTTGCGATGTTTCACTGTGAAGCATGAACAGATGAAATCATCGTACCTACTTGGTGAAGGTCCTTCGGAACTTACAAGGATAAAACTGTGACGAGCCTTTGGCGAGAAAACAATAAGCCGAAATTGTTGAGAATCACGAAGAACGTAGTGATTCGATGATGAACAATACCTACTTGGTCTCCAAAAATTAAAGAACACCGGGTAGGTATCATGCAACATCAACTCGTACCTCGTTGTGTTTTATGACAATTTTCGGAAATTCCTTCTTATTGCTGAGAAACACCATTTGCAAAGCAAATAGATGACATCTGCGATTACTCGATGTATTTGAGCCTTTGAGAGTGTTGAACAGTACCTACGTGGTTCTCGGAGTTAAACACTTCTGTCCCGACCTCTGTCTGCTTTTTTCATTCATTCGTGACCAAGCGATATAAGATCATCGCCAAATAGACTTCATAGGCTTCGGCGGCGTTGGTCATATCATAGCCGAGCGCTTCATTAATTTTACTGATACGATATTTGACCGTATTTTTATGAACAAATAGGCGTTCGCCGCATTCTTTAAAATCACTACTTGCATCTAGTAAAAACGTTCCTAATGTCATTAACTGCTCTGATTCTTTTAAGAGAGGTTGGATAACTGCTAAGCGTTGTTGGATTGCTTCTTCTCCTGCTTGGAGACACGTCATCATTTGTTGAACTGTACGAATTTCCGCGATTGATAACACTTTTCTTTGTGGATAGACGCGCTTTAAAAACGGCGCGACTTGATTAGCGGTTTGGTAGCTGACACGCACTTCAGTCGTGTTACGAACTTTCGGACAAAGGATGATTTCACCTAAATAGTCCTGATAGTCTGTGGCTTGCAAGTATTCTTTACTAATCGTGGCTTCAGGCTGTTTGTGTAAATAATTACCTAAGAGAACAATCAGGTAATTTTCTGTTTGCTGGACAATCGTTGTTTGGTAATAGTAACGTAGGAAATCTTTCAAATCTTGCTGAATAGCGTGGATTTCTTGTCCTTGTTGCCAAATAGGCAAAAGCCACATCGTTTCGACAGAAGAAATATCAATCATTAATTTTTTGGCTAATTGGTACATCTTATCACTTTCATCGTTAATGATTGCTTGGACTAAGGCATACTCACTGACTTCGTCATAGTTTTTCCCCCATAAATTCAGAGCCATCTGAACGACTTCCACCGCTTGATTCATCTCAAAAGAGGTTAACTGCTCTTCTTCTCGAATGAAGTAAAGCTTCAATGTTTGTCCATCTTTCTGAGGAAGTTTTTGCGAGGTAATGAAGTAGGTCGTTTCTCCCAGCGCTACTTTCTCTTGTGATTGATAAAGTAACTTGGTTAAGGGCAATTTCGTGCTTCGCGGCCAATTGATGGTGCTGATGATTTCATTGGTATAGGTGGTTAACGCAATGTTGACTTTTAAAAAATCGGATAGGATTTTCAAGGTCATTTCCACACTGCGGTTTTGTTCAGGCAAAAGGGAAACTTTTTCCAAGAGGTCCGTTGCAAAAGAAGCCATTTTATTTTTATTGACTAACAATTTCATGACTTCATAAATGACTTCGTTGTAGCGTAATGTGGGATCATTTTTAGGCATTTGGATTAAAATAAAACCTAAAGAATCCGCTAATTGAATCACTTCCTCTGCAACTTTCGGTACGATAATCCCAACGTAGTACAAGATTAGGCCTACTTCGCCTAATTCATGGAGATGCCGAATCGTTTCACATTGCTTCACCACATCATGACGAATGGCACAAAATGAACCAATCAAAATTTCGCCAGCATGGTATTCATTTGTTTTGTGAAGTTTTTCCGAAAACAAAGACATATCAGAGACTTCTAAAAAAGAAAGAGAAGCAACAGATGTGTCCAATTGGTTTTTACCAGAAAGTACCGTTGCTTCTCGCAAAGACGGTAATTTTAATAAATCATTCACGCGGACACTCATATTTACTCCTCCTTTTGGCTGGTTTATTTTTTCTTACGAATCATATCGCCGACTGCAACAGGTTGCGTCACTTCCATTGTTAATAACATCATGGGATTAGGTGCCCGATCGATCGCTTCACCGTCTTCATTATACATCTCTTTAACGGTTTGGTGGAAATGGGTAAACCCGGGACCATAAAATTCAATTTCATCGCCGACACTGAAAAGGTTCCGTTGACGAATCGTTGCGACTTGCGTCTTTTCGTTGTACGCAATCACTTCACCAACAAATTTATATTGTGGAATTTTACGACGTTCGCCGAATAATTGTTCATTTTCACTTGGTGTATTGTAATAAAAACCAGTTGCTAATTCACGTTGTGCTACTTTCCATAATTCATCAATCCACTCTTGTTGGCAGACATAGTTTTCAGGGTCTTCCATGTAAGAATCGACGGCTTTTTTATACACATTAGCGACTGTCGAAACATAGTGAATGGATTTCATGCGACCTTCAATTTTAAAACTATCGACACCATTTTCAATTAATTCTGGAATATGTTCAATCATAGACATATCTACGGCACTCATTGAAAACTCTTCTTCAACTTCCCCTTCACTGGTTTTGCTCCGACGTTCTGTCCCAAAAGGCATATCAAATAACTCGTATTTCCAGCGACAAGATTGAGAGCAACCGCCACGATTGGCATCCCGCATCGACATATGGTTGGATAAAGTACAACGTCCTGAATATGAAATACACATTGCTCCATGAATAAAGGCTTCAATCTCAATGTCCGTATTTTCACGAATCGCTGCAACTTCCTCCATTGAAACTTCGCGCGCTAAAACCACACGTTCTAAGCCTTCATTTTTCCAAAATTCTAATGTTTCATAGTTGGTTGCTGAAGCTTGTGTCGATAAATGGATAGGTAAACCTGGTGCTTCTGTCGCACAAATTTCGATTAAAGCTGGATCGGAAACAATCACAGCTGAAATTCCGATGTCTCGCAATTCTCTGAAAAACGCTCCTGCCCCTTCCTGATTTCCTTCATGAGTGACCATATTGGCAGCGACATAAACTTTCGCATTATGTTCGCGGGCAAAGGCTACGCCTTCCGCCATTTCTTCTGGCGTGAAATTTCCTGCGCGGCTACGCAGACCGTAGGCATTCCCTCCGATATAAACGGCATCGGCACCGTAACGAATTGCGACTTTTAGTTTTTCTAGCGTCCCGGCTGGAGCCAACACCTCGGGACGCTTCAATGTTCGTTCTGTCATTACTTTCATGTTCTTCTTCCCCTTAAATGAATCAATTTATTTTATTGCATCGGCACTTAAATCAAAGAAACCATTGTCTAAGCCACGACCTGTTGGATGTAATTTTTCAATTTCAGCTGTTGCATGAGCTGCTTGATCTTCTGACCAAGTTCCCGCTTCAAGTGCTGCTTTCGCTTCAGCAAATAAGCGAGCAATCGCGACAAAATTTTCACCTGGCGTGTAAAGGCCATCGAGCTTCCATGTACGATAGTGATGGTCATACAAGTTTGTTAACTCATTCATCAAGTTCACATCGTTATTGGCAAAAATATGCGTACCATGACTATCTTCATAAATGGAATAGTGGGTTTCTGGTTTTTTGGGTTCAGAAATAAACAGCCCTTCGTCTTTAGTAACCCCTTTGTCGTTCTTTGTGTAATTGTAGTAATTTTGAATTAATGGGCGTTTCGATTGATGAATACACGTCGCCCCATAGACAAGAATTTCAGCTGGAACTGCTAAGTTTTCTTCCATTGCGACCATTTCTTCAAAAGGTACTTCCCGAGCTAGGACAGCTCCGATGGCTCCTCGTTTACTCCAAAAATTGATTTGACGTGAGCTCGTTACTAAGGTTTCACCATCATAAACGTAAGGAATTTCTAATCCATCTCGTTGCATAATAAACACAATACCTGGATCACCCAAAGTAATTTTATCGACGTTGATTTCTTTTAAAAATGTCAGATACTCTGGGACTAATTTCATTTTTTCAGGGTGCATAATGCCATTTACTGCAACTAGCACTTGTTTGCCCATTTCATGTGCACGTTTCACAATCTCGCGTTGTTCATCTCGTGTAAAAGATACGGGCAAACGCAACCCGAATGTTTCTTCTCCAATATATAATGTATCCACACCTGTTGCGAGTAATTCTACAGCCTGCTCAACAGATTCTGCAGTTGCAATCAGTTCAATCATAAATATAGCCTCCTTCTTTATGACCGTTTAATAGTATCATACGTTCACAAACTTTAAAAGAGCCTATCTGTATTAAACGTACATTTTTCACAATGTTTCCGAAAAAATTTTGGTAGAAAAGCGCCAACCGCTTACCTACCAAATGTTCTTTTTTTTAATTACTGGTCATCTGTTCTTTGGTCACTCGTTCAAGTGATATTTTCGTTCATAAAACGTTACTACAACGGTGAATAGCCACGCTGCCGCTAAGCCTAACAAGCTGCCTAAAACAATCCCCAAAAAGCGGAATTGAATCAACGTTATCACGTACTGCTGACGAACGAGCAATGAAAGCATCAGAGCCATAGGCGTTGTGAAAAATTGCGCCAATCCATAATTACGACGAATAAAATACTCAACGGTCACAAATAAGATTGTAATCACGACAATCGATTCAAAAGTTGTCAAAGCTAAATTAAGCAGAAAAGCGGAAATAACCAATCCAATCGTTGTGCCAAAAATTCGCTGAATATTTCGCTGCTTAATCGCACGTAAATTGTCTCCTTGTAAAATGGATGCACAGGAAACGACTAACCAATACGGATTCTGTAAATGTAAACTTTCGCTGATATATACAGCAAAAAATAAGACAAAGCTATAATATATGCTATCTAATGGCGCTTCTGGATGCCGATAAATTCGTTCCCGTAATGATCGCTTAGCTAGCGGGGCACTGATTTCCTTCTCTGTAAAATGCAACACTAGTGCAAACAAAATAGAAAAGCCAATTCCTAATAACATACAGCCACTCATGAACGGAATTTTTGCTAACGGAATGCTCGTACTGGCACCCATCGCTGTCACCATCACACCAAAGAAGGCCCCTGGTTTTGAAATATCGTAGACTTCAAAGAAAAAGCGGCCACCAAAACCGACCAGTGCAACAACAATTGGAATGAGCCATGCAATATGGGTCGATAACATGCCTAACAAATTTCCTAAAAAAAGGTAACTACCGACCACAGATAAACGAGTCATTAACTGTTTTAATGGTAGCGGCTGATAATATAAAAAAGTAAAAATACCTAACGAGCCAAAGCTTGAAATCAATAATTGATGATTGATATAGCCCAAAAAAAGAATGCTGAACATAACCAAGCCAGCAAACACTAGTCGAAAAGGATTATCCTTTGGACGCTGATAATGTAGTAATTCTCGAAAAAAAGATTGTTCCATTCCATCACCCCTCCTTATTAACGTAGCACAGAAAAATCAATCTGGCAATTCTCAAAAAGAAATCGCCACTGGAAAATAGAAAAAGGAGCGTGGGACAAAAATCACTTTGGATTTTTGTCCCACGCTCAAAAACTGATAAACGGCGGGAACAGAAGCAACCCCTTCGGAAATAAGCCGAAATTCTCCAAAAATTAAAGAACAATTTTCGGAAATTCCTTCTTATTTCTCGGAGTTAAACACTTCTGTCCCGACCTCCTTTGCATCTCATCTATACAGTTTGTAATTCTTTCGCTTCTGTCTTTGGTGCTTTTGGTGCCCGCACATTTAACGTAATTTTGCCTTTGCTAGCACCTAAGGTTACTTTATCCCCTAACTGAATTTGACCGGAAAGAAGGGCTTCACTTAAACGATCTTCCACTTCTTTTTGCAAGGCCCGACGAATTGGACGTGCGCCATATTCTGGATCAAACCCGACTTTACCAATAACTTCAATTGCAGCTGGTGTGATTTTCACTTTAACCTCTTGTTCGGCCATCCGTTTCACGACAGATTGACTCATAATTTTTACGATTTCATGAATTTCCTCTTGTTTCAAGGAATGGAATACAACCGTTTCATCAATTCGGTTTAAGAATTCTGGACGGAAGGCTTTTTTCAATTCTTCCATGATTCGTTTTTGCATTAATTCATGATTTTTAGAAATGTCTTTCACATTGAAGCCGACATGTTTTTCTTCACGAATCGCTGTTGCTCCTAAGTTGGAGGTCATGATTAAAATCGTGTTACGAAAATCGACTTTTCGTCCTTTGGCATCCGTTAAATGGCCATCATCTAAGACTTGTAATAAAATATTAAAGACATCTGGATGGGCTTTTTCTACTTCATCTAGCAAAATAACGGAATAAGGACGTTGACGAATTTTTTCAGTTAGTTGGCCGCCTTCTTCGTAGCCGACATAACCTGGAGGAGAACCGATTAAACGGCTAGTGCTGTATTTTTCCATAAACTCAGACATGTCCACGCGAATCAAAGCTTCTTCGCTGCCAAACATCGCTTCGGCTAAGGCTTTGGCAAGTTCTGTTTTCCCAACCCCTGTTGGTCCTAAGAACATGAAGGAACCAATCGGTCTTGCTGGGTCTTTCAAGCCACTACGCGCACGACGGATAGCGCGTGAAACAGCTTCAACTGCTTCATTTTGGCCAACGACCCGTTGATGTAAAATGGTTTCTAATTCCATCAATCGTTCGCTTTCTTTCTTCTCTAGCTGCTGCAAAGGAACGCCTGTCCATTGTGAAACAACCCCAGCCACGTCTTCTTCTGTTACTTGTGTACTGTAACCAGACAGACTTTTTTCTTTCACTGCAATCAATTCTTCTAGTTTTTCCATCACTTGTTTTTCTTTTTGACGAATCCGAGCAGCACTTTCAAATGATTGGTTTTGAATGGCCTCTTCTTTTTCCGTAATTAATTGAGAAATTTCGGTACGCAATTCATTAATTTCTGAAGGTTGATCTGCCTTATCTAAACGAACTTTTGCTGCAGATTCGTCCATTAAATCAATTGCTTTATCTGGTAATTGGCGGTCATTTAAATAGCGAATCGATAATTGAACCGCTGCATGTAGAGCTTCATCTGTAATTTCTACGCCATGATGTTTTTCATAGCGGGAACGCAAGCCTTTTAGAATTTCTTCTGCTTCTTCTGGGGTTGGTTCTGCTACTTGAATACGGGCAAAACGACGTTCCAAAGCGGCATCTTTTTCAATATATTTTTGGTATTCATCCAGAGTTGTCGCACCAATTGTTTGCAACTCGCCACGTGCTAAAGCAGGTTTTAAAATATTTGAAGCATCAATCGCCCCTTCTGCACCGCCAGCACCGATCAAGGTATGCAATTCGTCGATAAATAAAATGACTTGTCCATCTTGATAGATTTCATCGACAACTTTTTTCAAGCGATCTTCGAACTCACCTCGATATTTGGTTCCAGCAACCAAGGCACCCATGTCTAGCATCATTAAACGTTTGCCTTGCATATCTTCAGGGACTTCCCGGTTGACAATTTTCTGGGCTAAGCCTTCTGCTATCGCTGTTTTCCCAACACCTGGTTCACCGACTAAGACAGGATTGTTTTTGGTACGGCGACTCAAAATTTGGATTAAACGACGGACTTCGGTCCCGCGACCAACTACTGGATCCAAGCTTTGTTCTCGTGCTAACTTGGTTAAATCTCTTGCTAAAGAATCCAATGTTGGCGTCCCTTGTGGCGCATTTTTATTTTGACCATTCCGACGACGTTGTGCGCCATTGGGTTCGGAAACGCCCATTTTTTTCAGTAATAATTGACGCATTTTGGATAAGCTTAATCCTAAATTCACTAAAATTCTAGACGCTAAAATTTCTTCGTCTCTTAACAAGCCCAATAATAAATGCTCGGTACCAATCTTTTGAGCCCCTAAGCGCTTCGCTTCATCTCCAGCATAGGCAAAGATTTGTTTGGCTCTTGGTGAATAAGGTAAGTATAAGTTGTTATTCCCCATTGGACTTTGCATGGTGCCATAGCCACTTAAATGCTCAATTTCTTCACGGATGTCTTCTGTGTCAGTATTTAATTGTCGTAATGTTTTTCCGGCAATCCCATTTGGTTCTAAAACGAGTGCTAATAATAAATGTTCAGAACCGACGGATTGGTGACGAAAATACTTTGCTTCTTCTTGGGCAATCGCCAGTACGGCTTTCGCACTTTCTGTAAATAGTTCATCCATAGTTATTCCTCCTCATAGCTCAAGCGCTCTAAAAATGAACGCATTATTTGAGCTCTTAGAAAATCTTCGTGATTCCCCAGACCATTCAATGTGCTTTTACTTAAAGCAGCTAGCATTAAATTGCCTTCCTTTTTCGTAATCACTTCTTCTTCATACAATGTTTGAATAAATGTTAGCGCATCTTTTTCTGTTAAGGTTGCGCCAATCAATTGATCCATTTGTTTTAGTAATTGATCGTTATCTGAAATTTGTACTTTGACAATGCGAATATAGCCGCCTCCACCACGTTTACTTTCAACTGCGTAGCCTCGTTGGATGGTAAAACGTGTATTAATTACATAGTTAATTTGTGAAGGAACGCAATTAAATAAATTAGCCATTTCCGCCCGACGGATTTCAATTTTATTACTTTCTTCTAAAATCTTTTTTAAATAAGCCTCGATTAAATCTGACGTATTTTGATTACTCATAGTCTTCCATCCTTCTTCTCTCTTGACTAATATTGACCATTATTATATCGAACTTTGCCTATTAAATAAAGAGGAACGCTTTGACTTTAATAAAAAAATGCAAAACAGGAGGAGCAACCTCAGTCAAACTGACTTAAGTTCCCCTCCTAAAAATGAAAATATGTTATTGAATCACAGAGGCTGAGACAAAAGTGTTTAGCTCCAAGAATTTCGGCTTATTGTTTTCTCGCCAAAGGCTCGTCACAGTTTTATCCTTGCGAATTCCGAAGGAGTTGCTTTTGTTCAGCTGATTATCTTAATGTCTCACAAAAGCGATTCTTCGCCATAGGCTTGATCCAAGGCTTGTTGAATATCTTCGATAATAGATGTTGGCTCTTCCAAACCAACGTACATGCGAATGTGCGCTGGCGACAAGCCTCTTTTCTGAACAGCCGCCAAGTTATTGCCTTTGAATACAGGCAAGGCCAAACTTTCAAAGCCACCCCAACTGACCCCAATTGTGACCAGCGTCAATGCGTTCACAAATGTTTTCAAACGTTCAAAATCGGTATCTTTTAAATCAATCGCAAACAATGAGCCATAACCTGTCAAATATTTTTCTGCTAACGCTTGTTGTTGTTGATTTCCTACAAAAGGATGATATAATCGACTGATTCGCGGATCCTTTTGCAAAGCCGACAGCACCGTTTGGATGGCTTGAGACTGATGCGCCAACCGAACAGGCATGGTACGAATACCTCGTAACGCTAACCAAGAATTGAAGGGACTATTGACTGCTCCTAAAGCTTGATGACCATGTTCAAAAATTTGATCTACAAGCGCTGCTTTGCCAATGACAGCCCCCGCTACAATATCCGAATGACCACCAATATATTTGGAACAAGAATGAATCACCAGGTCCACATTATGGCATAAAGGATGCTGAAATAACGGTGACGCCCACGTGTTATCAATGACAGTGTATGCGCCAATTTTTTGTGCTAACACAGTTATTTTTTCTAAATCTAGCAGTTCAAACTTTTGTGAGGACGGACTTTCAAAGTAAATGACTTTGGTGTTTTCCTGAACAAATTGAAAAAGTTCTTCTGTTTCTGCAACGTCTACTTTGGTCAAGGATACGCCAAATTTCTCTAAATATTGCACAAACGAAACAGATTCTCCATAAATTGTATTGACCATTAAAACATGATCACCTTGTTGGAGCAACGTAAACAGCGTTGCCGAAATAGCGCCCATTCCTGAGGCAAAAACTTTACATTTTTCTCCACGTTCCAAACGAGCAATTTTTTTCTCTAAAATTTCTGTTGTGGGGTTGGTGCCACGTGTGTAAACATAATTATTTTTTTCATCTATACTCGCTGCCATAAATTCTTCGTAAGTTGGAAAATAAAAGGAAGAGGTTTGAACCAACTCGGGCACCATCGGATGATACATTTTTTCCATTCCTTTTTCCACTTCACAGCAAATATTTTTATCATTCTCAACATGCATTTCCTTCACTCCTCTTTCTCTACAATGTTTCTGGTACTTCATGGGCTTCTTCTTTTTGATATTGTCGATCTAAGGCTTTTACAAATGGATAATAAATAACGACACTAGCGGCAACAGCTAAAACTTGCGTCACTGCACCTTGCCATTTTCCCACTAAAAAGCCCGAAAACAGAAAGGGCGTAGCCCATGGTGCTTGAATGTTTGTAAACATTGGCATGAACCCAATTTTCATTGACAGAAAGGCAATCAAGACCGATACAATCGGCGCGACCGCAATCGGAATCAATAATAAAGGGTTAAAAATAACTGGGAGTCCAAAAATCAAGGGTTCATTAATGTTGAAAAATGCTGGAACAAACGAAATTTTCGACATGGCTTTCATTCTAGATGAATGTCCGACGATGGCCATTGCAATAGCCAAGCCAATCGTACAACCAGCGCCTCCAATTGTGGCAAATTGATCGAGCATTTGGACCGTGCCAAAGTTGCCACTTTGAGCAGTTAATTGTCCTAATTCCGCTAAGCTTTGGTTTTTGTCTGCATTCGCATATAAAATAGGATATAGCATGGAATTGATGACAGTTGGATGAATCCCGAACCACCAGAACAGTCCATTTAAGCCAGCCACAATAATAATTGCAAAAGGGGTTCCGATTAAACCTTGCAGTGGCGCTTGAATCACCGCATAAATTAATTGCGGGAAGGAATCCGCAAACGAAAGCCCAATCCCATTAATCAATAAAGCCACCGCTACCACAAAAATCCCAGGAATCAATGCACTAAAAGCTTGGCTCACCATAGAAGGCACGCTGCCAGGCATTTTGATGACTAATTTTTTCTTAATACAGAAACGAGTCAACTCAACCGAAAGAATTGACATAATAATGGCCGTAATCACCCCTTGCGTTCCTAACCAATCAAACGATAAAACTTTCGTCACAACTTCGCCTGATTCAGTGGTCACCGTTTTCGGTAAAACGACTACGTAAGCAACAATTCCTAAAATTAATGAAGTTAAACGATCCATTTCGTAACTTTCCGCCAATTTATAGGACATCGTCCCAGCAAAAATAATTCCCATCATGTTGAAAGTTGCTCGATAAGCGGGTGAAATCATATCCGCCCAATCTGCACCGAAAATTCCAGCCATAAAATCGCCATACCCTGCTACTGGAAAATCTGTAATCAACATAAAAATCGATCCAATAATTGTTAACGGCATAATTGCAAAAAAACCATTTCTTAAGGCTTGAAAATAACGTAAACTTGTAATCCTTGAAACTTTAGGCACTACGGCTTGCTCCACCCAGTTTGTTAACTTATCCATTTCACTTCTCTCCTTAATCCTTTGTGATATCCTCATCATAAAGAAACCGCTTTCTGATGTAAATACGACTAACTGATTCTGTAACTATGTTTCATAATTCATACGCTTAAGGTATACTGAAAGCGAAACAAAGTACCACAGAGAGGTGAACCCATTGAATCTAATCGAATGTTTAGAACAAAAAGAACGCTATACATATAACGAAGGGCTAATTATTGATTTTATTTTATCTCATACTGAACGAGTCCTGCATATGTCGATTTATGAACTAGCAGAAGCCACCAACTCTTCAACCTCCACGATTGTTCGTTTGTGTAAAAAAACAGAAACTAGCGGTTTCAAAGAATTTAAAATCCGCTTGTCCCGCGACTTAGAAATTCACTACCAAGCAATCCGGAATGTTGATGCGAATATGCCTTTTTTAGCGCAAGATTCTGATTTACTAATTGCCAAGAAAATTGCGCAGTTAACGACTGAAACTGTTCAATCCACCCAACAGTTATTAACCGAGGCCATGTTAAATAAAAGCATTGATTTACTTTTAACCGCTGAAAATATTTTAGCAGTGGGTGTCAGTAACTCCTACATTCGCTTAACGGATTTTCAAACAAAGTTATTACGCATTCAGCTATTTATCCATTTAATCCCTTATCAAGCTGAACAATTTTATTTAGCCATCAATGCCACCAAAAATGACGTAGCCATCCTCGTCTCTTACAGTGGTAACACTGCAGAAATCGTAAATGAAGCACGGATTTTTGCAGAAGGAGGCACCCCGATTATTGCCATTACTTCAGACTTGAACAGCCAATTAGCTAAATACGCTACAGTGATTTTGCCCATTCCTAACGTTGAACATGCAGATTTCAAAGTCTCAACCTTTTCCTCTCAACTAGCCATCGAATATATTCTCAATGTCCTTTATTCCTGTATTTTTAGTCGCAATTTCGATAAGAATTACACATCACAAAAAAATACACCTACTTCGATACTTAAATTTTAAACAAAACAAAAAAACAGTACTGATGATCAGTACTGTTTTTCACAATCGGGAAGACAGGATTCGAACCTGCGACCCCTTGGTCCCAAACCAAGTGCTCTACCAAGCTGAGCTACTTCCCGGGCTATGAAGTTAAAGTAATAAAAAAAGACTATCGAATTAAAAAGAAACTCACGTGCACCTTTTTAAAACTTAGTCAATCACTCAACTATGCACCCAAAGGGAGTCGAACCCCTAACCTTTTGATTCGTAGTCAAACACTCTATCCAGTTGAGCTATGGGTGCTAAATATAAAACAATGCCGAGGACCGGAATCGAACCGGTACGGTGATCACTCACCGCAGGATTTTAAGTCCTGTGCGTCTGCCAGTTCCGCCACCCCGGCGTAATGAATTGGCTAAGCGGAAAACGGGGTTCGAACCCGCGACCCCCACCTTGGCAAGGTGGTGCTCTACCACTGAGC
>NZ_CP172909.1:2715000-2765495 GCF_050535975.1 Enterococcus sp. DIV1937
TGACTCCCGGATATAAATGAATGGCATTCGGAGTTTATCTGAATTCGGTAACCCGAGATGGGCCCCTAGTCCAAACAGTGCTCTACCTCCATCATTCTCAATTCCGAGGCTAGCCCTAAAGCTATTTCGGAGAGAACCAGCTATCTCCAAGTTCGTTTGGAATTTCTCCGCTACCCACACCTCATCCCCGCACTTTTCAACGTACGTGGGTTCGGTCCTCCAGTGCGTTTTACCGCACCTTCAACCTGGACATGGGTAGATCACATGGTTTCGGGTCTACGACTACATACTCATTCGCCCTATTCAGACTCGCTTTCGCTGCGGCTCCGTCTCTTCGACTTAACCTCGCATGCAATCGTAACTCGCCGGTTCATTCTACAAAAGGCACGCCATCACTCATTAACGAGCTTTGACTTGTTGTAGGCACACGGTTTCAGGATCTATTTCACTCCCCTTCCGGGGTGCTTTTCACCTTTCCCTCACGGTACTGGTTCACTATCGGTCACTAGGGAGTATTTAGCCTTGCGGGATGGTCCCCGCGGATTCCGACGGAATTTCTCGTGTTCCGCCGTACTCAGGATCCTCCTAGGTGTTGTTAGCATTTCGTCTACGGGGCTTTCACCCTCTTTAGCGGAATTTTCCAAATCCTTCAACTATACTAACAGACTACCATATTGGAGTCCTACAACCCCAACAAGCAAGCTTGTTGGTTTGGGCTCTTCCCGTTTCGCTCGCCGCTACTCAGGGAATCGAATTTTCTTTCTCTTCCTGCAGGTACTAAGATGTTTCAGTTCTCTGCGTCTACCTCTAATCAGCTATGTATTCACTGAAAAGTAATATCCTATAAAAGATATTGGGTTCCCCCATTCGGAAATCTCTGGATCATAGCTTACTTACAGCTCCCCAAAGCATATCGGTGTTAGTCCCGTCCTTCATCGGCTCCTAGTGCCAAGGCATCCACCGTGCGCCCTTATTCACTTAACCTTATCAACCTTACGGTTGGGTCTTGATCACTTCTTCTAGCGATAGAAGGTTAATCAATAAATAAGCAATTGAACTTATTAAAAAACTCATTCAACGCGGTGTTCTCGGTTTGTTTTGATTCTTTTTACTTCAATATCCAGTTTTCAATGAACGAATGTTTTGAGAGTAGACCTCTCAAAACTGAACAAAGTAAAGACGAAATGTGTATTTCCGTAATATTCCTTAGAAAGGAGGTGATCCAGCCGCACCTTCCGATACGGCTACCTTGTTACGACTTCACCCCAATCATCTATCCCACCTTAGGCGGCTGGCTCCAAAAAGGTTACCTCACCGACTTCGGGTGTTACAAACTCTCGTGGTGTGACGGGCGGTGTGTACAAGGCCCGGGAACGTATTCACCGCGGCGTGCTGATCCGCGATTACTAGCGATTCCGGCTTCATGCAGGCGAGTTGCAGCCTGCAATCCGAACTGAGAGAAGCTTTAAGAGATTTGCATGACCTCGCGGTCTAGCGACTCGTTGTACTTCCCATTGTAGCACGTGTGTAGCCCAGGTCATAAGGGGCATGATGATTTGACGTCATCCCCACCTTCCTCCGGTTTGTCACCGGCAGTCTCGCTAGAGTGCCCAACTAAATGATGGCAACTAACAATAAGGGTTGCGCTCGTTGCGGGACTTAACCCAACATCTCACGACACGAGCTGACGACAACCATGCACCACCTGTCACTTTGTCCCCGAAGGGAAAGCTCTATCTCTAGAGTGGTCAAAGGATGTCAAGACCTGGTAAGGTTCTTCGCGTTGCTTCGAATTAAACCACATGCTCCACCGCTTGTGCGGGCCCCCGTCAATTCCTTTGAGTTTCAACCTTGCGGTCGTACTCCCCAGGCGGAGTGCTTAATGCGTTTGCTGCAGCACTGAAGGGCGGAAACCCTCCAACACTTAGCACTCATCGTTTACGGCGTGGACTACCAGGGTATCTAATCCTGTTTGCTCCCCACGCTTTCGAGCCTCAGCGTCAGTTACAGACCAGAGAGCCGCCTTCGCCACTGGTGTTCCTCCATATATCTACGCATTTCACCGCTACACATGGAATTCCACTCTCCTCTTCTGCACTCAAGTCTCCCAGTTTCCAATGACCCTCCCCGGTTGAGCCGGGGGCTTTCACATCAGACTTAAGAAACCGCCTGCGCTCGCTTTACGCCCAATAAATCCGGACAACGCTTGCCACCTACGTATTACCGCGGCTGCTGGCACGTAGTTAGCCGTGGCTTTCTGGTTAGATACCGTCAGGGGACGTTCAGTTACTAACGTCCTTGTTCTTCTCTAACAACAGAGTTTTACGATCCGAAAACCTTCTTCACTCACGCGGCGTTGCTCGGTCAGACTTTCGTCCATTGCCGAAGATTCCCTACTGCTGCCTCCCGTAGGAGTCTGGGCCGTGTCTCAGTCCCAGTGTGGCCGATCACCCTCTCAGGTCGGCTATGCATCGTGGCCTTGGTGAGCCGTTACCTCACCAACTAGCTAATGCACCGCGGGTCCATCCATCAGCGACACCCGAAAGCGCCTTTCACTCTTATGCCATGCGGCATAAACTGTTATGCGGTATTAGCACCTGTTTCCAAGTGTTATCCCCCTCTGATGGGTAGGTTACCCACGTGTTACTCACCCGTCCGCCACTCCTCTTTCCAATTGAGTGCAAGCACTCGGGAGGAAAGAAGCGTTCGACTTGCATGTATTAGGCACGCCGCCAGCGTTCGTCCTGAGCCAGGATCAAACTCTCATAATAAAAGTTAGAACAACCTTGCGATTGTTAAGCTCAATTTGTTTGCTAGCATATTGCTTGCTTGTTAAAAATGTTTGTTGTCTTGAATTGAATCAAGACGCCCTACACATTTGGTTCGTCTATTCTTTGTTCAGTTTTCAAAGGTCTACGTTACCTCGCAGCAACTTTTATATCATAACAAACTTTCGTTTGAATGTCAAGAACTTTTTTAAAAAAGTTTTTTTAAGTTGTTTTGCTCGGTTGTTGTTGTCTGTTGTGACAACTTCTATATCTTATCATCTCGTTTGTTATTTGTCAACAACTTTTTTGTTGTTTTTTCAAACTTTTTTTGAGAGATTTGAAATCAAGAATTGTTATTTAATTATTGATTTCTGAATCGCTCAGCTGTGTGACTCGCCTTGCGACATGTAATAATATACCAAGATTTCAAGCATTGGTCAATCATTATTTTCACTTTTTTTAAACTTTTTTTCAATACCGATTATTATGATTGGTCTAGGTATTTTTGTTCGTTTTTTACCCCCTTTCATCCTTTTTTGACTATAGTTTATTAACTTTTAGCAAAATCTTCTAAATTTATCGTAATATATCAAGGATTTTGTCCTTTTTAGCAATTATTTGTTAAAATATGGAAAAGAGATTTTTTATATATGGAGGAAATGAACGCTTATGAAAATTTTAGTTGCAGATGATGATAAAGAAATTGTAGAACTATTGAGTATTTATATTCATAATGAAGGATACGAAGTCGTGAAAGCTTATGATGGAAAAGAAGCGTTATCCAAATTGCACACAACACCAGATATCGATTTATTAATCTTGGACATTATGATGCCAATCATGGATGGAATGGAAGTAGTGAAAGAACTTCGAAAAGAATCGCAAATTCCAATTATTATGTTAACAGCAAAAACAACCGATATGGATAAAATCAAAGGCTTAGTTGCAGGTGCAGACGATTATGTTACCAAGCCTTTTAATCCTTTAGAAGTAATGGCTCGGGTGAAGTCTATTTTACGTAGAAGCCAAATGCAATTAACCAAAGAGGAACCCGATGAATTAGAAGTCGGCCCATTAATGATTAATAAGGACTCTCACGAAGTCAAAACAATAGAAGGAAAAGAAATTCAATTAACCGCTCTTGAGTTTGGTATCCTCTATCTATTAGCTAGTCATCCAAATCGTGTGTTTAGTGCGGATGAAATTTTTGAGCGTGTGTGGCAACAAGAAAGTATTGTTTCTGCTAAAACCGTGATGGTTCACGTCAGTCATTTAAGAGATAAGATTGAAGAAGCAACTGGTGGAGAAAAAGTCATTCAAACAGTGTGGGGAGTTGGATATAAGATCGATGCTCGTTAAACCTAAAAAGATTGAAAAACAAAAACGAATTACCTTAACTTCTAAAGAAATCAGCGAGTTATTAGCAGAAGCAATTGTGACAATTGTTTTATTACTACTATTAAATGTCTCAATTATGTTCCTTTTAGGACAACTACTTAGTGAAAACTCGCCCTTAGCTGGTGTCATCTGGGCCACTAAGGATGCGGTCGCTAAAGAATTAAATACTGATTTGTTTTGGAGCTGGAATAAATTTGTCTTACCTATTTTCTTTTTAGTAGATGCAGCTGTTCTCTATTGGCGCTTAATTCGTCGCTACCATCAAATGCAATTGCGTCATATTATCAGTGAGTTACATTACATCGCTGATGGTAATTACAATCACCGCATTCCGTTTGAATTAAGTGGTGATTTAGCAAAAGTCGTGACGAGTATTAACGGTCTGGTGGATAGTACTGTCGCAGCCATTGAAGATGAACGGCGAATTGAAAAATCAAAAGATGAATTAATTACGAATGTCAGTCATGATATTCGGACACCGTTAACTTCTATTATTGGTTATCTGGGATTGATTGAAGATCGTCAATTTCATAGCCAAGAAGATTTACTGAAATATACGCATACCGCTTACGTCAAAGCGAAACAAATGAAATTATTAGTTGATGATCTTTTTGAATATACAAAAGTCCGTCAACCAAGTGTACCGATTCATACGACGACTTTTGATATGGCACAATTAATTGAACAGCTTGCTGCCGATTTTGAATTGGAAGCGAAAAAGATTAATATGCAAATCCAAGTAAAAGCCAATCCAGCTTCTTTAATGATGGAAGGCGATACGGAAAAACTAGTCCGAGTCTTTAACAACCTTCTTTCAAACGCTTTGAAATATGGCAAAGGCGGCCATCATATTGTAATGGAAGTAGACAAAGTCGGCACCGAAGCAATTATCGCTGTTCGCAATGATGGACCAGCTATCCCTAAACATTCTTTAGATCAGTTATTTGACCGCTTCTATCGTGTCGAAGAATCCCGATCACAAGAAACGGGTGGTACTGGTTTAGGTCTGGCTATTGCACAAAGTATTGTCGCTTTACATGGTGGATATATTTATGCGAAGTCTGATCAAAAGTGGACTTCCTTTATTATTCATCTACCCTTACAGCGTACCAACAAGAAATCAGAGAGTTAATTGACATCCCTGAACTTTTTCGGTATTCTATAGAAAAGAGAAAACTAAGAGAAAAAGTATTTATGGCACTGAATTCCAGAGAGTTTGCGGGGGTGCGAGCAAACATTCATCTATAAAGAAGTCCGTCTCTTCCAGGTGTCCAGCGAAATAAGTTGGAACGGTCTGCAGCCGTTATCTGCAAATCAAGGGCAGTAACATTACTGAACTTGGGTGGTACCGCGAGATTTCCAGTCATTTCGTCCCAAGAATATTTATTTTTGGGGTGAGATGGCTTTTTTGTTGTTTTCTACAACAGTTATTATTGATTATGTACTAATTTTAAGGAGGAAAAAATATGTTAGATGTAAAAATGATGCGTCAAAATTTTGACGAAGTAAAAGCAAAGCTACAAACCCGTGGTGTGAAAGAAGAAATCTTAGTGGAATTTCTGCGTTTAGATGAAAGTCGCCGTGATTTATTAGTCAAAGTCGAAGAAATGAAAAAATACCGGAACGATGTGTCTGCTGAAATTGCTCAATTAAAACGGAACAAAGAAGATGCAACGGCCAAAATCGCGGAAATGAAAGAAGTCGGCGGTAATATTAAAGCGTTAGATGCAGAAATTAATGCTATTGACGAAGAGCTACGTGGGATCACAACTACTTTACCGAACTTGCCAGATGATTCTGTGCCTGTTGGTGCTGGTGAAGAAGAAAATGTAGAAGTACGTCGTTGGAGTGAACCAAGAACTTTTGCTTTTGAACCAAAACCACACTGGGAAGTCGCTGAAAACTTAGGCATTCTAGATTTTGAACGTGGTGCCAAAGTAGCTGGTAGCCGTTTTGTTTATTACAAAGGCCTAGGTGCTCGCTTAGAACGTGCGTTATACAACTTCATGTTAGATTTACATGTTTATGAACATGGCTATACAGAAATGATTACGCCTTATATCGTTAATGACACCGCCATGTTCGGAACTGGCCAATTTCCTAAATTTAAAGAAGATGTCTTCCAATTACAAGATACGGATTTAACGTTAATCCCAACGGCGGAAGTCCCTCTAACCAATTACTACAACAATGAAATTTTAGATGGCAAGGATTTACCAATTTACTTTACGGCCTTGAGCCCTTCCTTCCGTTCTGAAGCTGGTAGCGCTGGTCGTGACACACGTGGGTTAATTCGTTTACACCAATTTAATAAAGTCGAAATGGTTAAATTTAGTGATGCAGAGCATTCTTATGAGGAATTAGAAAAAATGACGAATAATGCCGAAGAAATTCTGCAAAAACTGGGATTACCTTACCGTGTCATGGCTCTTTCAACAGGTGACATGGGCTTCTCAGCTGCGAAAACTTATGACTTGGAAGTTTGGATTCCCGCTCAAGAGACATACCGTGAAATCAGTTCATGCTCAAACTGTGAAGATTTCCAAGCGCGCCGTGCGATGATTCGTTACCGTGATGAAAATGATAAAGTCCAATATGCGCATACACTCAATGGTTCTGGTTTAGCCGTGGGACGGACAGTCGCTGCTATTTTAGAAAACTACCAAAACGAAGATGGCTCTGTGACTGTACCAGAAGTCCTAGTTCCTTACATGGGTAACCTAACAGTTATTAAATAAAGGGAAGATGAAGGTCGTTGTCTGATATCAGATAACGGCTTTTATTCTACAGAAAAAGGAGCCTGATAAACGGTGGAAACAGAAGCAACTCCTTCATTCTACAGAAAAAGAGGCAGACGTCGAAATGACGTCTGCCTCTTTTAAATTTCAAAAAAATCAGCTTTTATTTTATTGAACAGAATAGTTTGGTGCTTCTTTTGTGATTTGAACGTCATGTGGATGTGATTCTTTCAATCCGTTACCACTCATTTGAACAAATTGTGCTTCTTCACGCAACGCTTTCAGGTCTGCTGCACCGACGTAACCCATCCCTGATTTCAAGCCACCGATTAATTGGAAGACAATATCAGAAACGCTTCCTTTGTAGGCAACACGTCCTTCGATTCCTTCTGGCACTAATTTGTTTGCTTCATTGACACTTCCTTGGAAGTAACGATCACTTGATCCTTTTTCCATTGCACCCAATGAGCCCATGCCACGGTAAGTTTTGAAACGACGGCCTTGATAAATTTCAAATTCGCCTGGAGATTCATCTGTACCTGCTAACATACTTCCTAGCATTACAGCATGTCCACCAGCAGCTAAGGCTTTCACGATATCACCAGAATATTTAATACCGCCATCAGCGATAATTGCTTTACCATATTCTCTAGCTACAGAAGCAGCATCATAAATCGCTGTTAATTGAGGAACACCAACACCAGCAACGACACGTGTTGTACAAATTGAACCAGGTCCAATACCAACTTTGACAACGTCCACGCCGACATCATACAATGCTTTGGTTGCTTCAGCAGTGGCAACATTACCAGCAATTAATGTTGCTTCAGGGAACGTTTCACGAATTTCTTTAATTTTGCGAATAACGCCGGCACTATGGCCATGTGCAGTATCGATAACAATCGCATCGGCACCTGCTTCTAATAATGCTTCCGCACGTTCGAACGTATCACTAGTGACACCGACTGCTGCCGCCACAAGTAAACGACCGTGTTCGTCTTTGGCAGCATTTGGGAATTCAATCACTTTTTCAATGTCTTTAATTGTAATTAAGCCACTTAAGCGACCTGCTTCATCAACGATTGGTAATTTTTCGATTTTATGTTTTTGTAAGATTTTTTCTGCATCTTTTAAAGATGTGCCAACTGGCGCAGTGACTAAATGATCTTTTGTCATGACTTCTTCGATTTTGATTTGGTAGTCCGTTACAAAACGCATATCACGGTTTGTAATAATTCCGACTAATTTACGGTTTTCCATTGTTTCTACAATCGGCACACCGCTAATACGGTAACGACTCATTAATTCTTCTGCATCCGCTACTAAGTTTGTTGGTGTTAGAAAGAATGGATCAATGATAACGCCGCTTTCAGAACGTTTGACTTTACGTACTTCGTCTGCTTGTTGGGCGACAGTCATATTTTTATGTACGACACCTAGTCCACCTTGACGAGCCATCGCAATTGCCATATTACTATCTGTAACAGTATCCATACTGGCACTCATCAATGGAATATTTAACTTGATATTTTTAGCTAATTGTACACTCATGTCTACATCATTTGGTAAGACATGGCTTTCTGCAGGGATTAATAGCACATCATCAAATGTAAGACCTTTTTTCGCAAATTTTGTTTCCCAATTTGACATTTTTTTGTCCACTCCTCGACTTAATTTTATATATGAAAATAACAGATAATACTAAGGAAGTCAACTAGATTTGTTTAAATAATCAATGAGGAATAAAGGACAAAACGCCAAAATCGGTCTGTCCTCTATTCAACTCTTCCTAATTAAGGTCCTACTTTCATCGTTGTTCTTTTATCTTGTGTTTCTTTTTTTGTTGTAAAAATCGGCTAAATCCAAAACCGCCGACAGAAAGCAAGGTCATCATTGTCCCTATTTTTTGCACTTTTGTTCTTTGGTAACGGATGTCGACATGTCCTGTACCAGATAAAGAAAGAGCGGCTAAGCCTCCTTGATTGGTTAGGCTCATTTTTTTAGCGCCCGTTTGGTTTTTCATTTGAATCGTGGCTTGATAGCCTAAGTAATAAATAAAAGGAACGGTCACCTTCGCTGATTGATTCACCACTTGGTAGTCAAATGAAATTTTCCCATAAGGCATTCTAACATTTGTAATGGTTACTTGTTCTGCCGAATAATCAAGTTGTCGTTTTTTCTGTTTCAATAATTCCTGATAATTGATTTCATCTGGCAAATATTCATGGCCCGCACCGATATAAAAAGGCGTTGGTTGCTCATACTCAGCTTTTGTTAACAGGCGTCCTTGTTGTGACTGAATACTTTGATATTGATAAATGCCTAAATTGCTGATGGCAAGGAAAACCAACAAAGCCACAGTCCAAGATTTACGGAAAACGCCCCATTCGTCTTGTGCAATGAAAAAAGCGAGCATTACGGAAAGAATCCCTAAAAACCGCCAAGGAAACTGAATCGTATTTAAAGGCGTGTGGTTCAGCAAGTGCCAAGGAAAAAGCGTGGTAACCATCAATAAGAGTACCAGCGTCAAACCAATAAACCGTTTGTCCTGAATTTTTTTGCTGGCAAGCGAAACCACTGCTACAACAAGCCCCACAAACAAAAGGGTTCCTAGATTCGCTGTTTTCGCGTGAAAAACACTGCTCTTTAAACTATTAATGAAAAGAGAAACAATGGGATAACTTCTTTCGGAAATATAAGTGAGTGGATTGGATGTAACTTTAAACACTTGATTTTTCATTTGTTCAGCAACTGGTAAAAGATAAAAGGCCAGCCAAAGCAGCGTCAGACCTGCAGCCTTCGCTAATGCCCACAGGACCTCCTTTTTAAAAAACTGCTGCCAATAAAACAGAATGTATAACCCAATCCAAATAGAAACCATTTCAATAGAAATAAAGTGAGCCAACCCAATGCCAGTCATCGCCAGCGTTAACAACGGCCAATATTTCGTGGTTCCCTTTCGTAATAAAAACAGGCTCGCTAAGACCAACGGAAAAAAACTTAGCGCCAAAAATTCTCCTAACGCTTGGCGATTAAACAAGTCTTGCATGCGGTAAATAGATAAGCCATACAAAATGGCAAAGAGATAGCTTCTTTTTTTAGAGAGCGCCATTAATCGGCCTGCATAATAAGTAAGACTAAATGTTGCCAAGTTTACTGCAAACACAAAAATCGCCATACTAGCGACAAAGGAAAGCCCCAGAACACGCAAAAGCGCAGGTAAATAAAGATACGCATCTGGATAAAACAAACTAGAGGCATAGCCATAGCCTCCCAAGAAAAAATAATTGATTTTAGGAAACCAGTCGTTGTTTTTAATTGCTAATGCGAGACCTTCCACCCGATTTTGATGAAAGCGAAAATCACTTGCTCGTAAAAAATTCTCTTGAAAATAGACAAAATAGAGAGAAAGTCCACTTAATAAGAGAAAACTAATAAAAATGAGTAGCCGCTCGTGTTGACGGCACCAAGACTTCACTTGTTGTCCCATAAGAGGCTCCTTTCTTTAGCAAACTTCTGAAAACAGAAGCCTGGGACACTAGTTTTTTCGACTAATCCCCCAGGCTTTAACTGTTAAAACGCTCTATTGAGAGAGCGACTTTGCTTGTTGCAGTTTCTGCGTCAGCCGAGCGCATTCACAATTGAGCGCGCGCCGTTTATTGACGTGTCATGAAACTACCTTGAATATTGTATTTTTTCTTGAAGAAATAGCGTGCTACAAAGGCTAACGCACCGATTACTAAAGCAATCATCGGATCTAAAATGGGATTGATCACTGGTGGCAACATCGCTGAACCAGCGAAAACTGCAATCCACAAGAACATCCCACCAAATAGAATGGCGGTCGTTTTTAACCAACCAGGACGTTTGCTTTTGTCGCCACCTTGACGATCAAAACGGTAAACATATTTGTGCATTAGATAGAAAACATAACCCCCAGCCATCGCACCTAAGATATATGTGGTTAATCCGAGAGGTTGTGCGGTTCCTTTTGAAAATAGAGACATCGCCGCTAACATGATTGTTAATAAACCAAGTAATAGTAAGGTATTGTCGAGCCAAATCATCCAGCCCGCTGGTTCTTTGACTTCTGCTGGTTTATTTAAAATTGCTTCCGTCCGTTCTGAAACAGTGCCAAATAACTGACGGGCTGTTTTGCCTGTTTTTTGACCGGCTACTAATTCTGGTAAAATACCGTGTAGAGCCAATGCTAACTCTTCTTCTGATAAATTAGCCGCTTTTAATGATTTTTTTAAGTCAAAAATGTATTGTTCATTTCTTTTAGTCAAATTCTGTTCTAATTGACGATTCTCAGCCACGATTGCTCGTAATGCTTCTGCTTCCATAGTTGTATCCTCCTCACCCTCATGTAGAGGGAACCTCTTTCTAAACGGCTGAATGGCCTTAAATATGTGGGCTTAGCCCAAAACAAATTGCTTGTTGGGCACATTTTTTTAAACGTTAAAACGGAACAACATAACATCGCCATCTTGAACGACGTAGTCTTTTCCTTCTAAACGAACACGGCCCGCTTCTTTGGCAGCTTGCATATTGCCATATTTATCTAGGTCTTCATAAGAAACTGTTTCCGCACGAATGAAGCCTCGTTCAAAGTCACTGTGGATAATCCCAGCTGCTTGAGGTGCCTTGATTCCCTTACGGAACGTCCATGCACGAACTTCTTGTTCACCAGCTGTAAAGTAGGTAGCTAAGCCTAACAAATCGTAAGCCGCACGAATCAATTGATCTAAGCCAGATTGTTCAATGCCCATTGCTTCTAAAAATTCAGCCTTGTCTTCTTCAGAATCCAATTCAGCAATTTCTTCTTCTGCTCGCGCACTAACTACGATTACTTCCGCATTTTCACTGGTTGCAAAATTACGAACTTGTTGTACATACTCGTTGTTGTCTGGATCCGCCACTTCATCTTCTGAAACATTTGCTACATAAAGGACCGGCTTTGTGGTTAATAAGAAAAGAGATTTAACAATTTTCTCTTCTTCTGGCGTAAATTCAATCGTACGAGCAGATAAACCTTCTTCTAAAACTGGTTTAATTTTGTCTAAAACAGCTAATTCTTCCACCGCTTCTTTATCTTTTGCTTTCGCCATTTTAGCCACGCGAGTATAGCGCTTATTGATTGAATCTAAATCTGCTAAAATTAGCTCTAAATTAATTGTATCAATGTCTGCTAAAGGATCAACGAAATCCGCATCCCGATTTTGTTCACGCATGATATTTTCGTCATCAAAACAACGAACCACGTGACAGATTGCATCTACTTGACGAATGTGACTTAAAAACTGATTTCCCAGCCCTTCTCCTTTACTGGCACCTTTAACAATTCCGGCGATGTCTGTAAATTCAAACGTTGTGGGAACTGTTTTTTTCGGTTTTACTAGTTCTGTCAAGCGTTGTAAACGGGCATCTGGTACTTCAACCATGCCGACGTTCGGATCAATCGTTGCAAAGGGATAATTTGCAGCTTCTGCTCCTGCTTTTGTAATTGCGTTAAATAGGGTCGATTTACCAACGTTTGGTAAGCCGACAATTCCAGCTGTTAGTGCCATTTGTTTTCCACTCTTTCTCTCAGTCTATTCTCTTTTCTATTAGAGGCATCAAAGCATTAGTCTGCTTTTTTCTCGATTACTTTTTTTAATTTTTTAGTAAAATCACGACGCGGCATCATGACAATATGCCCGCAATTCGTGCACTTGATTTTGATATCAGCGCCCATGCGAATGATTTGCCAACGATTTGCTTGGCAAGCATGCGGCTTTTTCATTTCGACAATATCGCCTAAATCATACATGTTCCAAGCCTTCTTTCTTCTCTTACTTATATAAAAATACCATGATTACAATACCATTTTTTAACGAAACTAGCAAAAGGATTTGTGACTTTCTGTCTTACTTTCTCACTTTGCTTTTTATTCCTCGTCAAAATGAATATCTAAAATATCTAAAATTCTAGCCAAATCCGAAGAGGACAAGTACTCAATTTCAATTTTTCCTTTGCCTTCTTTTTCTTGAATTGCTACGGTTGTCCCAAATTTATCCATTAAGCGGTCTTCACTTTCACGAATATAAATGGGTTTTTCTTTGATGGCTTTTTTCGCTTTTTTGCCCTTTTTGCCTTGTGTTTCGTTTAATTCAGCGACAAGTTGTTCTAATTGTCGAACCGTTAAATTGTCTTTAATACAACGATTAGCTAATGGCAATAGCTGTTCTTTGTTCTTCAAGCCTAATAACGTCCGTGCTTGACCCATTGACATGCTTTGTTTTTGAACCATTGCTTTGACCGCATCTGGTAAGGTTAGCAATCGTAAATAATTGGCAATATACGGGCGACTTTTGCCCAAACGTTCTGCGACTTCCGCTTGTGTTAATTTCAAATTTTTCATTAGCATTTCATAGGCTTCTGCTTCTTCTAGCGGATTTAAATCTTCCCTTTGTAAGTTTTCCAAAACAGCAACTTGCATCATGGATTCTTCATCAAATTCGCGAATAATTGCGGGAATTTTTTCTTTGCCGGCTAATTTAGAAGCCCGGAACCGACGCTCACCTGCAATAATTTCATAGCCTTTAACTGCCGATTTACGAACAATAATCGGTTGAAACACACCGGAATGTAGAATCGAGTTTGCAAGTTCTTGTAAAGAGGTTTCATCAAATGTTTTCCGCGGTTGGTAAGGATTGGGACGAAGTTCGTTTAATAGAATTTCTGTCACTTGTTCGTTCTTAACGTCGACATCTTCTAGCTTTGCGATATCTTGAAACAAGGCATCGATGCCTCTGCCTAAACCTTTGCCTTTATTCATTCTCCAACACTTCCTTTGCTAGTGCTTGATACACTTCGGCACCTTTTGAGCGAATATCATAGTCAATGATTGGTAAACCATGACTTGGTGCTTCGGATAAACGGACATTTCTTGGAATAATCGTATCATAGACTTTTTCACGGAAATATTTACGGACTTCTTCAACGACTTCGGCACCTAAATTGGTCCGAGCATCGTACATGGTTAACAAGACCCCTTCAATTTTCAATTCAGGGTTAAAATGTTTTTGAACCAAGCGAATCGTATTTAGCAATTGACTCAAGCCTTCTAATGCGTAATATTCACATTGAACAGGAATTAGAATCGAATCACTTGCTGTAAAAGCATTGATTGTTAAATGCCCTAGAGAAGGCGGGCAATCAATTAAAACGAAATCATACATGTCTCTTACTTCATCAATTGCTAATTTCAAGCGCGATTCTCGAGCCATCATTGAAGTTAATTCAATTTCAGCGCCTGCTAATTGAATAGTTGCAGGGACAATATCTAAATTTTCACGGCTGGTATGTTGAACCACGCTAGTGATTGGTTCTTCATTTACAAGGACATCATACACATCGTGTGCGACATCTGGTTTAGGGACACCCATGCCACTGGTAGCATTTCCTTGTGCATCAATGTCGATCAGTAAGACTTTTTTGCCTAAGTTTGCTAAACATGCGCCTAAATTTACAGTGGTCGTTGTTTTACCAACGCCGCCTTTTTGGTTCGCTACAGAAATAATTCGTGTCATGTGTGTGCCTCCATCTTATTTAATCGGTTGTTTATTTGGTAATCCAGGTTTTCTGGGATATTTTTTAGGGGTTTCTTTTTTCTTTTGAATCACGACAATGTGGCGTTCGTCTGCCGTAATCGGCAAAGTAAAACCAACTTCTTTCTGAAATTGACCGCCTAATGTAGCGATTGCAGGTTTTGCTTCATTAATTTCTTCTTCGCTTTTCGATGCTTTTAAGGCTAAAAAATAGCCTTCTTTTTTAACTAAGGGTAAACACAGTTCACTTAAAACATTTAATCGTGCAACTGCTCGCGCTGTAACGTAATCAAACGCGCCACGAAATTCTGCTTTTTGACCAAATGTTTCTGCACGATCATGATACAAAGAAACATTAGCCAAACCTAGTTGATTCACCAACTCTGTTAGGAAAGTAATTCGTTTATTTAAAGAGTCAACAATTGTGACATTTAATGAAGGAAAAACAATTTTCAAAGGAATACTTGGAAATCCTGCGCCTGCGCCAACATCACAAATGGCTTTGTCACTGGCAAAGTCTTCAAAGAATGCCAACGAAACAGAATCATAGAAATGTTTCAAATAAACTTCTTTTTCTTCTGTAATGGCTGTTAAATTCATTTTTTCATTCCATTCTACTAGTAAATGGAAATATTGGTCAAATTGTGTCATCTGTTGGTTTGTCAATTCAATGCCTTTTTCGGCTAATAGTTGTCTAAATTCTTCGGGTAGCATAAAGACTCCTTCCTTTTTTGTGAAACAGAAAAATGTTTCACAATCATCTTTTCCTACTTTAACGCAAATAGCAATTTCTTGCAATGCTTTTCGGAAGATTTTTGCCTGAATGATAAAAGAAAAATCCGCCTTTTTATGTGGTAAAAAGTCTCTAGCCACGGGCCAAAATGTTCAATTGGCGGCAACGAAAACCGCCTTTCTCTAAGAGTAAAACAAGCCAATGTTTCATGTGAAACATTGGCTTGTTTTACTTACTATAATCATCGCACTTTATTTGTCGTTCTCTGCGGTAGTCGTATTCTTGGATACGGGGACTTAACCAACCTTTTTTGGCTGTTTTTCGTAATTGATGATCAAATCTCCCTGGTGGTGAACTATCTAGTAATTCATGGGTACGATTATTCCGATTTGCATAATTAAACGATTCACCATTCAAGACTTTTTCCTGGTATTCATTGTTTTTGGCCGCTTGATAATAAGCTGGATTACTAATTAATCTGCCTCGCCAGTCTTCAACTAACACATCCCACTGGGTTACAAAGGTCCCTTCTTCATTCAAAATAAACTCACTGTGAAAATTAGGCGTCAATCGTTTCTTATTAATCAAAGAATAAGATGCCCCCTCAGGGTATTTGTTGTGTAAACGAGCAGAGCTTTTTTTCAGTTTCCGCCCGCCCATTCCTTGCGGCTTGGCCGCAAAAACATAGCGTTTTAATGCCTGTTCATCGGTGTCCCCTTCTTGTTTAAAAAAATCGCGGATATACGTGATATTTTGACGATCAATATACATTCTTAATTGATGTATCTTTTTCGCTTTCTCTTGATTAAAGCTCCCAAGAAGACCTAACGGATAGGCTTTTTGAACTGTTTTTGCCAACAAATGCCAAAACGTCGCATGCGGTGCAATCGTCTTCGAGAAACGATAAGGTCCTACTAATTGCAACATGCCATGCTGATCCAACACTGCACCTAATTGCCATAACAGTAACGAGAGCTTTTCTTGCGGACGATAAGCCGAAAAGCGAAATAATCGCTCATACGCTGAAGAGCCCACTTCTTCCACTTCAGAAAACAGTTCCGTGACTGCTGTTTTCGCTTGCTCAAGTGGCAAGAAACGCGTGTCTTTTATGGCGCTTTCCACTAATCCATAAACAGCTTGGCGGTCCCAGCCAGCGTCAATCGCCGCCTCTACACCAGCACTCATTGCTTGTTGTAATTCTTGCCAACGTCCCATCTTCTCGCCGCCTTTTTCTATATACTTCTTCTATAATGATAATCCTTTCCCCACAAAATGCCAACTGCTTTAACGCAAAAAAACAACCCGCCCTTTGGGGAAGGGCGGGCGGAGGAGTTAAAAAATGAAAAAGTGTTTTGTTAGGGTTTTGTTTATCGGGTATGTTTAAATAATAGCCGTTAAATGTGAAGAAACTATGGTAAAAATGCGCCTTCTTTTCAACAAAATTTTGAAAAAGTCTCTTCAGAAATTAAGATTTTTTTGCGAAGTTGCCCACTGGCTACTCCCATTCAGCATATTATATATTTAATATCCATAAAATTACAAAAGAAATATGCATAATAATGAATATTTATTCAACGGTTGATAATCCAACAAAAAAGAGCATGGGACAAAAATCACTTTGGATTTTTGCTCCACGCTCAAAAACTGATAAACGGCGGGAACAGAAGCAACTCCTTCGGAAATAAGCCGAAATTCTCCAAAAATTATAGAACAATTTTCGGAAATTCCTTCTTATTTCTCGGAGTTAAACACTTCTATCCCGACCTCTTTCAACTAAATTAAATGATTTTCTCTTAAAATATCACCAATATACGTATCCTCAAATTTCTTCACAAAGTGTTCAACCATTTTGCGTTCCACGAACGGCATATCCATTTCTGTTAATTTTTTCTTGTCAGATAAATAATAAACAGAGTTTGCTAAGACGCGCAAGTCGTATGCAGAAGCAAACACTTCTGGTACTCCGCGTTCAACCTCTAGCAATTGATAAACAGCTTCCATCGCTGTCCGTACAGAATACTCTGTTGTAAACACCGTATCTCGTTCAGTATCTGCGAAGTTCCCAATGAAAGCAAGATTTTTAGAGCCGTTTGGTACAACTAATGGTCGATCGCCTGGTTCTCTTAACATAAAGTAAGAAGTGATAAACGGCATATAAACCGGAATAGTGGTAGCCGATTCTTCTGAAATACGTTCAATTTCCCCTTCTGGGACCCCTAAATGATAAAGTAACTCTTGCGTAATTTCTTGGCCTGTACATTGTTCGATTGGTTTTTTGATATAATTTCCTGGTTTATTAGAAAGCAATCCATATACCCAAGTTATAGATTGTTGATCATTTTGTTCTTTAAAATGCGGTTGTCTATGCATAGCGAAACTCATCATCCAATTAGAGTCTTTGATAGTAATAATACCACCTGTGACAATTTTTCCTGTGCGTAATTTACGATGTGTTAACCGAGAAAGATACGGTTCAATATCGAAATTTTCCCACGTAATCGTTGCTGAGACAAACCAACTTTCATCTGGTAAATTTTCACAGAAAACTTCTGGGTGCCCAAATTCTGGGGATTGTTTTGCTAAGTTTTTCCAGAGATTCCAACTTCCCCCTAGTTCATGAGTAATTGGTGCTGGTGTATGATGATCTCCTTGCGTCGAACTTTCAGTAATTGAACCATTCGTTACGAAGACTAAATCATTTTCAGTTAAAGGAATTTCTTTGGTTTTGCCCGCTTGTGTCAACAATAATCGCCGAGCAACTTTAGTAGCTCCTTTGATGTCGACTTGGATATCATTGATCGTTGTTTCATATTGAAAGTCTACCCCTTGATTGGTTAAAAATCTTAGTAATGGTTTCACTAACGATTCGTATTGATTGTATTTGGTAAACTTCAAGGCTGTAAAGTCAGGCAAACCTTTGATGTGGTGGATAAAGCGCATGATGTAACGGCGCATTTCAATGGCAGAGTGCCATTTTTCAAAAGCAAACATTGAACACCAATAGATCCAAAAGTTGGATTCAAAAAATTCTTCGCCGAAAACATCTTCAATTTTTTTGCCAATTAATTGATCTTCAGAAGTCATAAATAAATCAACGATTTCTTTTTGTGCTTTTTTGGATAAAGTAAATTGTCCATCATCGGGGACACGTTCGCCACGGTTATGAATAATGCGGCAATTTGAAGAATTCGGATCATCTAAATCTAACCGGTAAAACTCATCTAGGACAGAGGCATCTTCTACTTCTAATGATGGTACCGAACGAAATAGATCCCACAAACACTCGAAATGGTTTTCCATTTCGCGTCCGCCGCGAGTGACAAAGCCATCATGGGGAATAAATTTACCATCTAAAGAACCGCCAGACAGCGTGAGTTCTTCAAAAATGTGAATATTTTCGCCCTTCATTTGACCGTCACGAATTAAGAAAACAGCCGTTGCTAAACCTGCTAGGCCACCACCAACAATGTAGGCACTCTTGTCATCGACACCTTTTGGTTTTCTTGGTCGAGCAAATGCTTCATAATTTCCATTTGTGTATCTCATTCTCGTTTCCTCCTATCATTTGATACCCTCATCATACTGCTACCAAAAAAAATACCCAAAAGATAACCCTTTTTTTTAAGAAATTCTTTGACAAATAAAGAAAATTGTCTAATTTTTGAGCAAGTGAATAATCGTAGATGTTTCATGTGAAACAAAAAAAGAACGAGAAGAAAAATGGCCGCTTTTTCTTCTCGTTCTTTTTATGCTAATTCGTTTACCGTTTCTACTCCAAAAACAGCAACCCAATCTTCCTGAAAATCAGTTACTGCTTTTTGAATGGCGGGCATTGCCAAGCCTTGTGTCACGAGTTCTGGTGCGATAGTGACCGCTTGCGCCCCCATTTGACAGGCTTGATTAATTTGTGCCACGTTTTTAAAACTAGCAGCTAAGATCTTACTCTTTGCGTTCGTCCGTTTAATTTCTGCAGCTAAATGCTCAATAACCTTTTGAGAATCAATTGTTAAATTCTCCATCCTATTATAATACGGTGCTAAATAATCTGCACCTGCCGCAATCGCTAGGTAGCCTTGAAATTCTGTATAAATAGCGGTTGCTGTTATCCGATAATTTGCCTGCTTTAGTTGTTTGATGGCTGCCAAGCCTGCTTCATTGACTGGGATTTTAATGAATGTTTCTTGGCCTAATTGTTGTACAATGGTTTGGGCATCTTCTAGCATCTCTTCTGTCGTTTGACCGACCACTTGGACGTGCAAACTCGCTTGTCCAATCGTTTTTTTGATTTCTTTCATCTGCGCAAAGAAGTCAATTTTTCCTGCTTGTTTAACAATACTGGGATTAGACGTTACGCCTGCCAGTGGTAAAATTTTCTGATACTTTCGAATAGCCTCAAGATTAATTGTATCTAGCATAAATTCCATCTTTTACGTTCCTCCCTTAAACGATAATTATAGAATAGTGATTGTTGTACCAACAGTTATTTCAGGAATAGCTTTTTCTTCAACATATAATGTACCTGGTAATTCAGGTGTTGTTGCGCCATCAAATTTAATAGTAATGTGACCCAATGTGTCTAAATTAGTTAATACTACCTCGCCTACAGCGGTAATCTGGTAAGTTTGTTCATCAATCACTAACGTTTGCTTGTCCGTAATCGCTTCTGTGACTGGCTGAACCTCAATGTTATAACAATAATCTGCTAAAGCATCTGGTGCATCTTTTCCAAATAAGATGACCATTTTTTCTTCTTTAAATAATTCGGCTTCTGGTCCAATAGACTGAACCTTTGTTGTAAATACTGACATTTCCCATCCTCCAAAAAAATTTTTTAACTATACAATCCAAAACTTGCTAACCAAGCAACTAGTACTCGAGGGGCACCATTTAAGAAACGAGAATATAAAACAGAAGGGACCCCGACTTCAACGGTTTCAGCTTCAGCTTCTTCCAAGCCTAAACCCACGGGAATAAAGTCGCACGCGTTTTGTGTATTAATAGCAAACAATGCTGGTAAGGCTAGTTGTGGCGGAATGTTGCCTTTCCCAATTTCCACACCAATTAACGTACCAATTACTTGGCTGATTACTGCTCCAGGACCTAATAAAGGAGAAAGAAATGGCAGAGAACAAATAAAACCAATAATTGTTAAACCCACAATGTTTCCTGCCAATGGCGCCATGATATTGGCAAAAAATTCACCAATTCCTGAACCTTGAATCACACCAATTAATAAAGAAACAAATGCCATAAACGGAATCACTGTGTTGATCATCGTTTGTACGCCTTCACGGGCTGATTGGTTGAATGTCGCTACAACTTTTCCTGCACCCATACCAATTTTCGCAACAAAACTTTGTTGTTCCGCTTTTTGTTCAGTAATTTTTTTACTTGTATCATATTTAAATTCTGTTTTTTTTGAGGTGGGCTTTTCTGTATCAGCAGCAGCTTCTTCTGATGTCAATGTAATCTGTTTCGGGCCTACAGCGGAAACATAAATTGTCTCATTAATGTATTGTGCTAAGGGACCACTTTTGCCAGTTGGAACAACGTTAATAGTAGGAATTCCTTTTTTAGGATAAATTCCGCAACGAAGAGTGCCTCCACAATCAATAATGGCTAATGCGATTTCATCATCTGGAATCGATGTCTTAAAACCATTGACCGCTTCCATTCCTGTCAATTCTACGATTTTATCAACAATTGCGGGTTTCTCGCCGCCACCTGTAATGTAAATAAATTTATGTTTTTCTTCTGTCGGTGTAATCACTAAGGGCCCACCATAACCGCCATTTCCTTTAACTACCTTAATACTATTGTACGTCATCTCACCTTGCTCCTTTCTAATCCACAGCAATCTCTACTGTTTTACTAAGGGTAATTCCTTGTTGTTTGCAAACATAGGCGGTAGTGAAATCGGTAACCCAACCGCCAATAAAATTCATTAATATCCCTACAAACATATAGCGAATCGCTAGGTCCATCGAATTTAGTCCTAACGTATCAATCCCTTGCGCAATCCCTAACCAAACGAACAATTCACCAGGATTAATATGAGGAAAAACTCCATTACTGGTATGACAAAATTGCGCTTGTGCAGCATAATAGCTAGGTTTATAGTATTCTGGTAAAAATCGAGCCATCGTAAAGGACATTGGATTGCCTAACATAAAAGCGGATAAAAAAGGCAGCACTAAATACCGCGTAACAGGATTTTTGGCAGAAAGTTTGGCTACTTTGGTTACTCTTTCTTCTCCTAGAAAAGCAATTAAAGTATTCATAGCTACCATTAACATCAAAACAACAGGTACGATGCCTGTCATCCAAGAAATAAATGTTTCTGCTCCTGTTTGGAAAAGGTGCATAAATCCTTCCGCAAATTTTGTAATATAAGACATTACTCGACACTTCCTTTCAATTTTGTTTGTACTTTATTTTTCCATAATTGCCATTGAATTTTGGCTCCATTAAGCGGCGTTAATGGTTGTGTTTCTTGATAATTGCCAAGCTCAACACGTAAGTAAATTTCTCGTGCATTTTCCATCGCTTGTTGGGTTAATTTATTTTCCTTTTGTACGAGTGGATGGTAATGATCCATATAATGAATATCCTCGTTCACGTACTGAGGTAAGGGATGAAATTTAGCTAGAACGGTGACACCTTGCATCTTTCTAGCGGCTAAGATTTTCCCTTGTGAATCCACAGCAAACAAGATAATCGTGCCTGCTTTTAACTTTCCTGCACGTCGACCAATCGCGACTTTTCCTAATTGTCGCAATTCTTGGTAGTTTTGATTAAAGTGTTTAATCTGTTTCATTCCCATAGCTATCTGAACGAAGTAAGCTGTTAAAAAAAGCGCTCCGAATACGTAGATAAAACTCATATGATAATCCCCTTCCTTTGCATCCACTCTTTAACCGCTAAAACATCTCGTTGCTTCCGTAACTCATTACGTAAACGTTCGTCTCCTGCGATTGTAAACAAGCGGTCATATAGTTGTAGTAACTCTGCTTCAACAGTGGCAGTCAGCTCTTCTGGAATACCCAACAGCAAAATAACATCAACTTTACCTTCTGGTGTAACCAGTGATTCTTCAAAAACCCCAATCGATAAAATAATCGTTGGTAAGGCTTGATTAATTGTATGGGGAAAGGCAATCCCCGATTCAAAAATAGTTGTTTGTTGATCTTCTCTAGTAAAAATTCGTTCGATAAATTGGGGATCTACTAATTTTTCTGCTTCTAAATCAGCAATCATTTTCTGGATATTCGCTCGGTAACCTTGAGTATTCTCTAATAATTGATAGGTCATATGAATATTTTGAGATTCCACGGAACGAATTTCTTTTGCTCTCTGCCACTCATTTCTGAGCCAAGTATCGTTAAATAAATTAGTTAAATGGATCATCGGTGTTTGTGGTCGAATATTTTTTAAGGGAATGGTTGTAAAAATAGCAAAATATTGATTCAATTCTCTTCTCTCTGCCTCTTCTTCAGAAAAATGGGCAATCTGGACGTCTGGACCCAAAACTTTTTCCAATTGCCGCTGAATGATCAAGGCCGTTCCATGACCTGTACTGCAGATTACAGCGATTTCTTTTTTGGCTCCCGCTTCATAGTTCCCTCTCAATGCTAGCTCAAAATACAAAGCGAGATACCCAAATTCAACCGTCGGCACACAACGATTTAACAAACGGCCCAATTCTTGCAAGCCGATCTTGGCTAATTCATAGGCCAAAGGATATTGTCGTTCAATTTCTCCGTAAAATAAATCGTGACACTCCACATGAAAAACGAGTCGATTCATCACGTTTCTTAAATGATCTTTCATTTCTGAAAACAAGAAGTCCTCATCAAATTCAACAACAACTGAATGATGAATTTTTTTCATCATTTTTTGAAAATAGTCAGCTAAGAGTCCTTCATCAGCCAATAAAGAATTACGAATATGGTTTGTGTTGATGTTAAAAGGAAAGCTGATAAAGGAACGTTCCCATTGGCTTAACGTTACATTATAGGTTATTTCCAAGTGATACATCAGTTCTTCAATCTGCTCGTTATGACGAACATAATCAACATATTCTGGTGGTAGTTCCGTAATGAGTTTTCCAGCTAAAACACGCTGCAAAACAATTGAAACCACTCTTCGTAAAAGAAAACTATCTTGTTTTGCTAGTCTTGTTTCTTTGATTATTTTTTGTATCATTTGTTTGGTAGTTTCATGAAGAAACTGTTCTTCAAAATATTCTTGGACGTAATTCACATGAAGTAAGCGTAAATCAAACTCTTTTCCTTCTAAATGAATGCCACGGTTTGGCGTACCTACAACCGCAACCTGCCAAGGAGCAATCAGCTCTTTCATGCGCTTAATGTCTTTATTAACTGTGCCGCGACTAACGGCGAGTTCTTCGGATAAATCATAAGTTGAAATAAATTGATCTTCTTCTATTAATCGTTTGATAATGTAGGAAACACGCTTGCTTGAAGAATTAAAATCAGATTCCCTTTTTAGCCGTCCAGACAAAACCTCTTCAAAACCTTCAAAGTTATTGATTTCTAACTGAAAGAGATTTTCCTTCTGAATAATTTGGGCGATACCGATTAATTCATCATTCAATGTATCAATGTTTTTACGAACTGTTTGAGGACTTGCGGCTAATTTTTCTTGCAATTCCTGTAAGCTCATTCCTTTGTGATCAACTAGTAATTTTATTACTTGGTACCATCTATTTACTAGCGTCATTTAGTTTTCCCACCTCTATCCTCTTGTTTTACCTCCAGCTACGTTTGTGGTGATGCCTGTAATATAGCTTGAACGGTCTGATAAATAATAGCATACTAAGTCAGCGACTTCATGGAGTTTTCCGCTACGACCTAATGGAATCGTACTTGTTTTTGAATAACCTGCTCGCAATTGCTCAACAGAAATATTTCGTGTATAAGCCAATGCTTCTTCGTATGCTAAAGTGCGCAAGCCCGTTTCTTCCATAATACCTGGCGCAATCCCCACGACACGGACGTTTGATTTTCCTAACTCTTTAGCCCATGAACGTGTATAACTGCTGACCGCTGCTTTCGTTGCAGCGTAGGCGCTTTGCCCTTCGGAGCCTTCTAATCCAGCTTCTGAAGACATATTAATAATGACACCTGCTTGTTTTTGTACAAGAATCCGGCCCACTGCTTGGCTCATTAGGTAGAGCCCTTTTTGATTGATGGCTACAATTTTGTCGAATACCTCATCCGATAATTCATAAGGCCCATGAGGATGATTTTTATCCACCAATAGACGAGGAATATTGATTCCGGCGTTATTTACTAGGCCATCTACGGTTCCAAATTTTTCCACCACTTGAGCGACACCCGCTTCTACTTCTGCTCGAGAAGTTACATCGACTTTCACAAAGAGTAAATGCTCATGTTGCGTTTCTGATGCTGAAATATCAAAATTAGCGACATAGACCTCTTGCGCTAACAAGCTTTCAACAATGCTGCGACCAATACCAGATGAGCCTCCTGTAACAAGCACTACTTTTCCTTTAATTCCTAACCAATCTGTCATTTGTTCCACTCCTATCATTTGTTTGCGCTTTCAGTATAGGTCAGTTTGTGAAATTATTTAAGACAGTCTTTTTTTGCAGTTTAGAAAAAAAAGTAGACTAATTCAAAACAAAAAAGCAGTTGCTTCTTCACAATCAATCATCCGTGAAGAAGCAACTGCTTCAAATTTTTATTATCCTTGCACTTTCGCGATTTTTCCTTGTTCGATGTAGACCATCAAAATGCTAATGTCAGCGGGGTTCACACCGCTGATACGGCTTGCTTGGGCAATCGTTTCTGGTTGGATTTTTTGTAGTTTTTGTTTTGCTTCTGTAGCCAAGCCGTTAATCGCTTGGTAATCAATGTTTTCTGGAATGCGTTTTGCTTCCATGCGTTTTAGTTTCTCAACTTTTTCCATGGCTTTTTTAATGTAGCCTTCGTACTTGATTTGAATTTCTACTTGTTCAATCACTTTCGGATCGAGCGCCTCTTCAGGTGCGGGAATAAATTGAGCGACTTCTTGATAACTGATTTCTGGGCGTTTCAGAAAATCTCTAGCTAAAATACCATCTTTTAAGCCAGCAGCGCCTTTGGTTTCCAAAAATGCTTGCACTTCTTTGGTTGGTTTAATCCGATGTTTGCCTAAGCGGGCAATTTCCGCTTCAACAGCCGCTTTTTTGACTAGATAGGCGGCATATTGTTCTTCTTTGACTAAGCCAATTTCATGACCCATTTCTGTTAAACGTAAGTCCGCATTGTCATGTCGTAAAATCAAACGATACTCCGCACGTGACGTTAATAAGCGATAAGGTTCGTTAGTGCCTTTTGTAACTAAATCGTCAATCATGACGCCAATATAGCCATCACTACGTTTTAAAACAAGAGGCTCTTTGCCTTGAATTTTCAATGCAGCATTAATTCCTGCCATCAAGCCTTGACCAGCAGCTTCTTCGTAGCCACTAGTTCCGTTCGTTTGACCTGCTGTATAAAGATTCTCAATGACCTTTGTTTCTAATGTTGGGCGTAATTGGTGAGGGACTACCACATCGTATTCAATGGCGTAACCTGTACGCATCATTTCTACTTTTTCTAATCCTTCAATAGAATGAAGCATTTCTGTTTGGACATCTTCTGGTAAAGAAGTAGATAAGCCTTGGACGTAAACTTCTTCGGTATTCAACCCTTCTGGTTCCAAGAACAATTGGTGTCTTGGTTTGTCTGCAAAACGAACAATTTTGTCCTCGATGGATGGACAATACCGAGCGCCCACACCTTCAACAATCCCAGTAAACATTGGGGCGCGGTGTAGATTTTTTTGAATAATTTCATGCGTTGTTTCATTCGTATAAGTTAACCAACAAGGTTCTTGGTTTTGATTGTAGGCACTATCTGGCGTGCTGTAACTAAAGTGGTTGGGTTCTTTATCGCCTGGTTGTTCCTCTGTCACAGAATAATCAATCGTACTTGATTTTACTCGCGGCGGCGTTCCTGTTTTAAAGCGATCGATTTCTAAACCTAATTCTTTTAAATGATTGGCTAAACCAACGGAAGGTTGCGAATTGTTTGGTCCTGATGAATATTTTAATTCACCAATAATAATTTCGCCACGCAAGGCAGTACCGGCAGTAATCACCACTGCTTGACTACGGTATGCGGCACCTGTTGAAGTTACAACACCACGACAAACGCCATCTTCCACGATTAATTCTTCAACAATCCCTTGACGAAGGGTTAAATTTTCTTCTTTTTCAATGGTATGTTTCATTTCTGTCGCATAGGCATGTTTGTCAGCTTGCGCGCGCAACGCACGCACTGCTGGACCTTTACCAGTATTTAGCATCCGCATTTGGATGTAGGTTTTATCAATGTTTTTACCCATTTCACCGCCTAATGCATCGATTTCTCGGACAACGACTCCTTTGGCAGGTCCACCAACAGAAGGGTTACATGGCATAAAAGCAACCATATCTAAATTAATTGTTAAAAGTAACGTTTTAACGCCCATTCGTGCGGCTGCTAAGGCTGCTTCAGAGCCAGCATGTCCAGCACCGACGACAATAACATCATATGATTCTGCTTGATATTGATTCATAAAAAATTCCTCTCTTGTCTTATTTTCCTAAACAAAATTGACTAAATAACTGTGTAATTAATTCATCTTGGACACTATCGCCGACGATTTCCCCTAAATAATCCCAACAACGGGTCATATCAATTTGAACTAAATCGACTGGCATACCTGCTTCGATGCCGTTAATCACTTCTTGTAACGAAAGCGCTGCTTGATCCAGCAAAGCAATATGACGTGTATTAGAAATATAGGTAGCATCTTTTTCGCCTGTTTGGCCGCCAAAGAAAAGATCAGCAATTTTCGCTTCTAACTGGTCTAAGCCTGTGTTTGACAACACCGAAACGGATAAAATTTCTTCTGCAGGGACTAATTCTTGTAATTCGTTAGGATCTAGTTTTGTCGGTAAGTCCATTTTATTTAAAAGAATAACGCGTTTTAAGCCTTTCGTTGCTTCCAACAGTTGACGATCTTCCTCTGTCAATTCTTCGCTTTGATTTAAGACTAACAAAATTAAATCCGAATCTGCTAACGCTTTGCGGCTGCGTTCGACACCAATTCGTTCCACAATGTCTTCTGTTTCGCGAATCCCAGCTGTATCAATTAATTTTAAAGGAACGCCGCGAACGTTAACGTATTCTTCAATGACATCACGTGTCGTTCCAGCAATATCTGTAACGATGGCTTTTTCTTCTCGTAACAGATGGTTTAACAAACTGGATTTCCCGACATTTGGTCGGCCAATAATTGCTGTACTTAGGCCTTCTCGCAAAATTTTTCCTTGTTTAGCGGTCGTTAATAATTGTTGAATCTGCGCTTTCACAAATTCGGCTTTTTCTAAAAGTAATTTCGTGGTTAATTCTTCGACATCATCATACTCTGGATAATCGATATTAACTTCTACTTGTGCTAAAGTATTTAAAATTTCTTGTCTTAATGAACGAATTAACGCCGACAAGTTACCATCCAATTGGTTCAATGCAACATTCATCGCTTTATCCGTTTTAGCACGGATTAAGTCCATCACTGCTTCTGCTTGTGAAAGATCCATTCGGCCATTTAGAAAAGCACGTTTTGTAAATTCCCCAGGTTCGGCCATTCGTGCGCCTTCACGTAACAGTAATTGCAGTAGTTGGTTCACCACGACAATGCCGCCATGACAGTTAATTTCTACCACGTCTTCTCGTGTAAATGTTTTCGGTGCCCGCATCACAGAAAGCATGACTTCATCAATCAATTGATCGTTTTGCGGATCAACAATATGACCATAATGAATCGTGTGCGTGGGGACTTTAGCTAAATCTTTAGTGCCTGACCGATAAACTTTGTTTGCAATAGCAACTGCTTGCTCGCCACTTAAACGAACAATACTAATCGCACCTTCACCTGGCGGCGTAGAAATCGCCGCAATTGTATCAAATTCCATTGTAGCTGATTGCATAATTAGCTTCCTTTCTTCATAACAACAAAAAAAGCGCCCACTCCTCCTGCATTAAAAAATTCAGGTTGGATTTAGCACTTTCACTGCTTGTTCCTTCGATTTTCTGAAAATAGAATAGCACATTTTATTCTATTTGGCAATTTTTCTTCATTAAATGGAACGAGAAAACGTATCATTGAGTGGGGAATTCTCAACAATACGTTTTCTCATCTATAGGAATTAAAGGAGAGAGCTAGTTTTTACGTTTGCGTTTGATGATTCCCATGCTCGCAAGGAGTGCGACAAAGGCGCCAAACAAACTTGTTGTCACGGCTGAAGACTCTTTTTCACCTGTGCTAGGTAAGAAGCCTGTTTTCCCGTGATTTCCAGTGCCATAACTGATGGTGCTTAGTTTAGGGTGGTAGCCACTACCATTTGTACCGAGGCCATTGCCTAGTGAACCTAAGCCAGAACCTGTTGTGCCTAAACCAGAACCTCCATTTGGATTTGAACCTGTGTTTGAACCATTCCCATTATTCCCGCCAGTTGCGCCATTGTTTCCTGTATTGCCGTTATTTCCGCCAGTGTTACCATTGCCTCCTCCAGGATTCGTTGGGTCGGCTGGTGTCATGAAGGTTGTAGCCGTACTGTAATGTCCTGCGCCATCGGTAGCTGTCGCAAGTAAACTTTGTTGAGCAGTCGCTTGTCCCGCTGTTAATTGGATAGCGAAGTTGCCTTCAGCATCGGTGGCACCTACAGCAATCACACTTCTTAATAGTCGGTTGCTAATTTGAATGATTCGGTTTGGTTCAGCTGTTCCTTTGATGAGGTAGCCGGCTTTAGACGTTCCTAAAACTGAAGAAACAGTTGGTGCCGCAATTTTAATTTCTGGTTCTCCCGTAATATCGGCTGGCGTCATAAATGTGGTTTTAGGACTCACATTTCCTTGTGTATCTGTGGTTAGTGCGGTTAACGTTTCTTTTTCTGTTGCTAACCCTGCTGCAATATGAACGGAGAAGGTGCCTCCAGTAGTTGTATTGCCACTTGCCAATAATTGTTCACTGCTATTGTAAAATTGAACCGTGACATTTGGATCAGCAGTTCCAGTGACTGTATAGCCATTGGCTTTGTTTCCTTCAACCTTCGTAATAGTTGGCGCCGCTAAAACAACATCCGCTGGAATAACGGCTGTAGCTGGTTGACTTTCATTGCCAGCGCCATCTTTGCTAATAATCGTAATCGTTTCTCCTGGTGTCACTACGCCAGCTGGTAGAGTCACCGTATATTGGCCGGTTTCGTTAGCAGTGGTAGCAGCAATGATGGTTCCGTCTGCGTCACGGACATCAATAGTGGTTTTGGGCTCCGCCGTTCCAGTGATTTCGTAACCTTTACCAGAATTTCCGGTAATAGAATCAATGGTTGGTGTGGCTAAGTCGGCTGGTGTAGTTGCTGTAGCTGGCTGACTTTCTTTTCCTGTTGCATTTTTCGCTACGACAGTTATTGTTTCGTTAGCTGAGGCCTTCCCTGGCTCTAAAGTCACTGTGTATTTGCCATCAGTTCCAGTAGTTGCCATGCCAAGGACTGTGCCATCGGCATCACGCACCTCAACTGTTGTACCAACTTCTGCTGCTCCTACTACTTGATACCCTTTTGTCGTGCTACCAGTGATTTTGTCAACAGTAGGTGTCGTGACTGGTGCATCTGGATCAGCAGGTGTTTTGAAAGCAGTCGGATTACTTTCTTTCCCAGCAGCATCTTTCGCAATGGCAGTTAAGGCTTCGTTAGCTGTTGCTGTGCCCGTCGGAAGAGTGATTGTAAAGGCGCCAGCACCATCAGTCGTTCCCGTAGCAATAACTAAACCTGCTTCATTGTGAATCTCAATGGTGACATTTGGCTCTGCCGTGCCGGTTACTTGATACCCAGTGGCAGTTGTTCCTGTAACAGTCGTCACAGTTGGTGCTGCTACGGTTGCATCTTCAGGGACCGTCACTTCCGTTGGTTGACTTTCATTGCCGTCACCGTCTTTTCCAACAACTGTTAATGTATCACCAGGATTAGCGGCTCCCGCTGGAAGGTCCACAGTAAAGTTTCCTTGATCATCCGTTGTCGTTGTACCAATAATTGTTCCATCTGGGTTCCGTACTTCAATGGTGGTATTAGGGTCCGCCGTCCCAGTGATTTCATAACCAGTTGTTGAATCTCCAGTAATGTCACCAATTGTTGGTGTGGTAACATCAGCGGGTGTCATAGCTGTAGTTGGTTGACTCTCAAGTCCAGTATCATTTTTAGCAACTACATTCACTGTTTGTTTAGCTGTTGCTTTTCCTGAAGCTAACGTCACAGTATATTGGCCAGTCGGTCCAGTTGTTGCGGTGCCTAAAACTGTTCCGTCTGTTGCACGAACTTCAATGGTGGTGCCAAGTTCAGCGGTACCTGTCACTTGATATCCTTGTGTTGTATTCCCAGTAACTTTGTCGACACTTGGCGGTGCCACTACTTCATCTGCTGGTGTTTGGAAGGTTGTCGGTGTACTTGTATTGCCAGCAGGATCTTTGGCTAACGCTGTCAATGTTTCATTCGCATTTGCCGTCCCAGCTGGAAGGTTCACAGCAAAGGAACCAGTCCCATCGGCAGTCCCTGTTGCAATCACGTTCCCATCTGCATCACGAATTTCGATGGTAGCATTCGGATCAGCGGTGCCTGTCACCTGATAACCAGCAACTGAATTACCTGTTACTCCTGTTACAGTTGGTGCTGTAACCGTAGCATCAGCAGGAACAAGGACTTCAGTCGGTTGACTTTCATTTCCTGCGTTATCCTTTCCAATCACTGTTAACGTATCCCCAGGATTGGTCGTTCCCGTTGGTAGCGTTACAGTAAAATCACCATTCGCATCAGAGGTACCTGTACCAATGACTGCCCCAGATGGATCACGAACTTCGATTGTTGTGTTAGGGTCTGCTGTTCCTGTAATTTCATAACCCGAACCAGAGTTGCCTGTGATGTTATCAACTGTTGGTGCAGTGACATCAGCTGGTGTTGTCGCCGTTGCTGGTTGACTTTCCGTGCCACTAGCGTTTTTCGCTACAACGCTCAGCGTTTGATTTGCTGTTGCTGTTCCTGAATCTAAAGTCACTGTATATTTTCCGTCAGTTCCAGTTGTTGCAGTACCAAGGACCGTGCCAGCTGCATCGCGAACCTCAATGGTGGTGCCAACTTCAGCAGTCCCTTTGACCTCATAGCCTTTTGTTGTACTACCTGTTACAGTCTCAACAATTGGCGTCGCCACGGGCGTATTAGGATCCGCTGGCGTTTGGAACGTTGTTGGCGTACTTTCTGTACCGCTGGCGTTTTTCGCTACGGCGGTTAACGTTTCATTCGCACCTGCTTCACCTGCGGGAATGGTAACTGTAAATGCCCCTGTCCCATCAGCAGTACCTGTACCTATCACGGCACCTCCTGCATTTCGGATCTCAACCGTGGCATTGGCGTCGGCGGTGCCTTTGATCTCGTAACCTGCTGTTGAATTGCCTGTTACTCCTGTGATTGTTGGTGCGGTTACGGTTGCTTCATCCGCTGGTGTTTGGAACGTTGTTGGCGTGCTTTCTGTGCCGCTGGCGTTTTTCGCTACGGCGGTTAACGTTTCATTAGCACCTGCTTCACCTGCGGGAATGGTAACTGTAAATGCCCCTGTCCCATCGGCGGTACCTGTACCTATTACGGTGCCTCCTGCATTTCGGATTTCAACCGTGGCATTGGCGTCGGCAGTTCCTTTAACTTCGTAACCTGCCGTTGAATTACCTGTCACTCCTGTGATTGTTGGTGCGGTTACGGTTGCTTCATCCGCTGGTGTTTGGAACGTTGTTGGCGTACTTTCTGTGCCGCTGGCGTTTTTCGCTACGGCGGTTAACGTTTCATTAGCACCTGCTTCACCTGCGGGAATGGTAACTGTAAATGCCCCTGTCCCATCAGCAGTACCTGTACCTATCACGGCACCTCCTGCATTTCGGATTTCAACCGTGGCATTGGCATCGGCAGTTCCTTTAACTTCGTAACCTGCCGTTGAATTGCCTGTTACTCCTGTTACGGTAGGTGCGGTTACTTCACTAGTAGTACCTGCAGCAAAATAAATGTTGGATACACCGTCTGCTGTTGCTAATAAATTAACGTCTAAAAGATCTGTTTGAACGACTGTTCCTACAAAACGAGCATCTAAATTATTGGATAAATTTTGAGGTGTTGAAACGGTAGTTGGTAAAGTAACCGTAGTTGCGCCTAGTAAAGAAGCATCCACTAACTCATTCACACCTGAACCACCAACCGCTAATAAAGGCAAAGCACCTGAAACAGCCACGTTTACCGTGCCTTTGACAGGAAGCAAGGCTGCATTTATGGCTGTGGCGACAAGATTACTTGGGATACTGGTTCCTTTTGCCTCCAAAGCTTGAACTGCCGCATTCAAATCTTGTAAGATGTTTGAAACATTTTGGGCTAAAACTAACCCTAAACCATCACTAATTGGTGCGCTAATGTATGAGCCGTCAGCTGCTAACGTTTCCGGAGCTGTAAATGAAGCAGCACCTAAGTTTTCAATGTTATTCACTAATTCCAACTGACGATTCACTTCCGTCAGATCAATATCAACACCAGTTAAATTCCCTAACGCTCCACTGGTAATTTGAGTAATGACATTGGTTAAATCATTGGCTGCATTCAAAACGGCGGTCAAAAAAGTAACTTTTGAAAGATCAATCGTGACATTGGTATTGATTGCTGCGCTGCCTGCTGCAGCTACATTTCCTCTTAACTCAGGAGGAACCACTAACACCGCTTGTTTTTGTCCACTAAACACAGCGGAAGCATCTGCTAAAGCGCCACCAGAAACCGTGAAATTAACTGGTTGATTTTGGTTTGCGGCTGTCCAACGATTACTCGTTGAAGTGCCACTGTCATTATTTGACGTAACATTTGATAATAGTTCGATATCCAAGACCGCTGCTGATGCACTGATTGTGCCAGAGGTAACAGCTATACTTACAGGGATTGCTAATGACGTAAATAATAAACCACTTGATATTGCTAAATTAAGCATCTTGCGTTTTGTCCATTTTTTATGCTGACTTTTCCGATTAAAATCCTCAACAATTTTCTTTTTCATCTGATCGTCCCTCTTTTCTTTAAAATAAACGATAAATACCAAGATCATTAGCTTCCCCTAGTTGTTCATCTCCCCCTTTAGCGATTTAAATGGATTTAACACCTGCAGTTTAGTACATTTCCTCAGCTTTTCAAAATATAATGCTGTGAATTTTTATATAAAAATTCATTTGATAACAAACATCCTGGATATGTTAAAAAACTCACTAATTCATTAGTGAGTTATTATACAATGAGAGGAAAATGAGGAAGTTTATACATTTCTCCTCAATCATTAAAGATAAATAAATTATTTTATTATAACTTATCGTTTGATAAATCGATAATTAAATAACGGAAAATTTTTTTATTTTTTTGAGAAATTCCACTATTATTTTTTCTGCTTCTTTGACTGTTTTTATCAATTTTATGGCTGTAAGTCATAAAAACTTTACATCAAAAAAATGACTCTAATCTATAACAATTTTTTCTGTTTTTAAGATTTTTTTATGAAATTTTTTATATTAAAAAAATTTCATAAAAAAAGGCGACAGCCGTTTTTGAACGAATGCCGCCTTTTAGATAAACAAAAACCTGATTCTAAAAGAATCAGGTTTAGGAAAAGCAAATCAAGATTCGCTTCAACTGTTTATCATCGTATTTGTATACTCTGATAAGAATGATTTCGTAATAAAATATACTGTGTTTCGTGGTATTTGTCAATCGCTTTCTTGAATTCTCTTGAGACCTTTCCATAAGCATATAAGGTCAAAATAACTGACCAAATCAGCGTTGTAACTATCTTTTTAATTAAGGGGTCAGCCAATTTAATTTCATTAGTTTATCTAAAAACACCACCAAAATTAAAGCATCTGCACTGCCACCAATACTCCAATTTTTTTCTTTGAATAAGTGATTCAATCTTTCTAAACAAAGGGTTCCCCGTAACGTTTGTGTCCCCCCTAAAGCAAAATATTCCTGGATTAACGGTTGATATATTTCAAAAATTTGGACATTTTGACTTCGTTTAATCAAATTCGTATCCTCAACATAGAGCGATAAATAAAGGAGCGTATCAATGAGTTTTTGTTGTTGTGTGCCTTGATGTTTTTGATAATAAGGCACTCCCTGTTCAAAGACAGCGGGATAACCTTGTTGCGCCTCACCACGGATTCCAGTCAAGCCATGCTGAACAAATAGTCGTTCACCCCAAGTTAGTTTTTCTAGCTCATTCGTAGCGAGGTTTTCAAAGTCAGCCAATAAGTCTTGCGTCATTGTTTGAAGCGTTTGTTGAAACAATTGTAAGGTGCAAGGGGTCTCCCAAATCATTAAACGACCACAGATAGCTAAAAAAATACCTAGAGAAAAAATCGCTCCTTTATGTGTATTGATACCTTCTGTTGCCTCAAACATCGCTCGTTCTGCTTCTAAACCAACTTGTCGAATTGCGCGAAATGTTGCCTCAATCGGCAAATGACGTAGCTCTGTCCCAGCTTGAACGAAGGTTTCAAAATAAGGAGTCAAAACCACACTACTTTCTAAAAAAGTGAAAACATCCATATCTTGATGGGCGCCTGCATCGACTGGATCCACCAAGCCTGGTTTATTTAAACAGGTCACTTCATAGAGTAGTGCCAATTGTGCTTGCTGCGCTAATTTACTCCTTGCTTGCTTTGTCATTGCCTTTTACGTCCCTTCTTCTGCCGTGGTCTTTTCTTGTTTTATATAGTCTAGTACAGCATTAAAAACCGTGTCAACTACGCCGCCATCAAATACATTAGGTATAAATTTTTCTGCTGTGGGTTCTGAAATCATAGCGGCCAAGCTTCGTGCTACTGTCATTTGCAAACCGACATCGACTTTTCTGCCTTTCGCTGCCAATAACCCTTTAAAAAGACCTGGAAAAGCTAAAATGTTGTTCACTTGATTCGGATATTTGGAAGAACCAGTTGCTAATAAACGGACGCCATTGGCTTGGGCGAGGTCTGGTTCAATTTCTGGTTTAGGATTTGCTAAAGCAAAGATAATTGGGTCTTGGTTCATTGATTTAATCAGGGCTGGCGTTAGCACATCCGCTTCTGATAAGCCTAAAAAAACATCCTGATTGACGACAGCGGTGGCTAAATCTTTGTTTTCTACTGATGGTTTTATTACCTGTCGAAGCAAAGCACGTTGGTAAGGATTCAATGTCGGGTCTTCTTCTCTTAAAACACCTTGGCGATCTACTAAGGTGAGATGCGTAATCCCCGCTTGAATACATAACTTAGCGGTCGCTACACCAGAAGCTCCAACTCCGTTAATCACCACACGTAATTCATTTAAAGGTTTTCCTTTAATTTTAGCTGCGTTAATTAGCCCAGCTAAAACGACAATGGCAGTGCCTTCTTGGTCATCATGATACACAGGAATGTTCAAACGTTGTTGAAGTTTTTCTTCAATTTCAAAACATTTTGGTGCAGAAATATCTTCTAAATGGATTCCTGCAAAACTATTTTGTAAATTTTCAATTGTTTGAACCATCTCGTCCACTGATTTTTGTTCCAGTGCTAAAGGAATAGCATCGACCCCCGCCAAATTTTTATAAAGTAAAGCTTTGCCTTCAACAATTGGCAAACCCGCTTGCGTGCCCATATTGCCGAGACCCAGAACAGCTGACCCATCTGTAATAACCGCAATTAACTTACCACTAATGGTCCACTCGCGCGCTAATTCATGATTTTGGGCAATCATTAAACTCAATTCTGCGACACCAGGTGTATACATTTTGGCTAAATCATGATGGTTTAACACCGCTTCTGTTGCTTCAAGACTTAGCACACCAATATTTTTTTGATGAATTGCTAGAACTTCTTCTAACACATTGTCACTTCCTTTCACGGGCTGCCTTTTTTCTATTTGATGAAGCAAGGGTTTGAACAACCGTTATCGTCGCTCAAACCCTTGCTTCTTTATACATTTGCGGAGCACTTGCCCGTTCTATTCTGGCAAGTCAAGTTTGACTGTCACTTTCTGTAACGGTACATCGTAAAAAGGATCTTCACGACGTCCTAAAAAGTCTTTTCCTTGTTGCGGGAACATCGCATATAATAGGACATCCTCTTCAGATTTTGCGTATTGTTGGATTTCCTTTTCTAAACTATGCAACTCTGGTTTCAATAAATCCGCTGGTCGACAAGTAATTACTTCTTCATCCCCAATGATTTTTTGCTTAATCTCTTCTGCGATAGGTGCTGGTGATTTGCCATATTCTCCGCGCACATAATCTTTGATTTCATTCGGTATTAAGGAATATCTTTCCCCAGAAATCACATTCATTAAGGCTTGTGTTCCAACCATTTGTGAAAGCGGCGTAACTAGTGGTGGATACCCTAAATCTGCTCTTACTTTAGGTACTTCAGCTAAAACTTCTTCATATTTGTCTTGTAAACCTTGCTCCGTTAATTGACTTAATAAGTTTGATAACATACCACCAGGCACTTGATAAATCAAGGTTTTCGGTTCCGTATCTTTAACTTTAGGGTTTAAAATGCCTTCACTTCTAAAGCGATCACGAATCGGATTGAAATAGTCAGCAATCTCTGTTACTTTTTCCATATTTAAACCTGTTTCAAAGCCTAAATCTTCTAACGCAATGGCTACAGATTCTGTGGCTGGTTGACTCGTACCGCCAGCGAAAGAAGAGATAGCTGTATCGATGATATCCGCACCTGCTTCAGCAACTTTTAAATAGGTCATCTCAGAAATACCACTAGTCGCATGCGTATGCACCTCTAAAGGTAAATCAATGGCATCTTTCATTTTGCTCACTAATTCAAAACCAGTTTGTGGCGTCAAAACGCCTGCCATGTCCTTAATACAAATGGAATCCGCTCCTGTTTGACTTAATTCTTTGGCTAATTTTACAAAGTAATCGATGGTATGAATTTCACTCGTAGTATAAGAAATCGCTGCTTGACAGTGTCCGCCAGCTTCTTTTGTTGTTTGAATTGCTGTTTGTAAATTACGGACATCATTCAAGGCATCGAAAATACGAATAATATCAATCCCATTTTCAACTGATTTTTCGACAAAGGCCCGCACCACATCATCAGCGTAATGACGATATCCTAGTAAATTTTGTCCTCGTAATAACATTTGAAGTTTGGTATTTTTAACTTCTTTGCGAATTTGGCGAAGACGTTCCCAAGGATCCTCGTTTAAATAGCGGACACAGGAATCAAACGTTGCCCCGCCCCACATTTCTAATGCATGAAATCCTGCCTCGTCCATTGTTTTAATAATCGGCAGCATATCTGAGGTTGGCATCCGTGTTGCAATTAAACTTTGTTGTCCATCCCGTAGCACCGTTTCTGTAAAACGAATTTTTTTACTCACTTGGCTGCTCCTTTCGTGTCAAAATTATTTCTGTTATTTTTTCTTGCATTGCTTCAAGACTGTGACGTCGATTTCGTCCACAGACTTTCGCCTCTTCTTGGCACATAAAACAGCGCCGTGGTGGCAAGCCTAAATCTCCTCGATGAAGGCTTTTTAGCTCCTCATTTCCCCATAAAACATCTAGGTCCACTAAACGACCATAAGGATGTGTTTCTTCAATTTTGACCATTCTTTGTTTTAATTCTTGTGGGGCTAACGAAACCGCCAAATAATATTCAGGCCCTGTTTTTTCATTCCGGTAAAAATTAACAATCGGTACTTGATCCAGCAATTGTTGCTCGACTTCGTCAATTACTTCTAAAAAAACAGCCGTTAAGGTGGGCGAATTTTTTACTTCTCCAGGAATATTCATTGTGGCAGATAAGAGACTAGCTTCTGGTGCTGTTTCTAACAACTCCTTCTGTGTGGCAGCTCTTTGTTCGCGAGCATCCAACATCTCTAAAAGTGTTACTTTTTCCCCATTAAACATTGCGTACCACATCAATTAGACTACCATCTCGGTATTCAATTAACGCAACAACTTTGTCTCCATATTTAATTGGTTCCGGGGTGCCAACAATGTTGTAGGCTTTGTCTTTCAACTCTTCTAACGTAAACTGAGGAACATCTAAGGTTTTAAAACAATCAATTAAGTCTGTTCTTTTTGGATTGATTGCAATGCCGACTTCTGTTACTACGACATCGACACTCGTACCTGGTGTAACGACTGTATTTACTTGCTCAACGATTGTTGGAATCCGTCCACGAACAAGTGGTGCAATCACTAGACTCATTTTACAAGCCATACTTGTATCGGAATGTCCGCCAGAAGCACCACGGATGACACCATCTGAACCAGTAATGACATTTACATTAAAATCTGTGTCCACTTCTAAAGCAGATAAAATAGCTGTGTCTAATTGATTAATAACCGCCCCTTTGCTAAGCGGTGAGGCATACATATTGGCATCAATTTCATAATGATTGGCATTTTCCCCTAAAGAAATAGCTGATGGATGATCAAAGTCTTGGACGTCAATAATTTTTTCTACTAAGCCTTCTTCCAAAAGTTCCACCATTGCATTCGTAATTCCGCCTAAAGCGAAACTTGCTTTAATGCCATCTTTAAGCATTTGTTCTCTCATAAACCGCGTAACTGCTAGTGAAGAGCCACCTGTTCCTGTTTGGAATGAGAAGCCTTCTTTGTAGTAAGGAGAATGTGTAATTATTTTTGCGGCATATTCAGCAATCAATAATTCTTTAGGATTCTTTGTAAAACGTGTCGCGCCTTTGGCAATTCCATCTGGATCACCAATTGCATCAATTTCTACCACATAATCAACATCTGTTTGTGGAATACTAATAGGGGTATTAGGATATGGTACTAATGTGTCAGTAATGATGACCACTTGATCCGCATATTTTGCATCGACCATCGCATATCCAAGAGAACCACAGGTAGCTTTTCCTTTGGTTCCATTCGCATTTCCATAAGCGTCTGAACTTGGTGCACCTAAGAAAGCTACATCAATATGGATATCGCCTGCTGCTACTGCCCGTGCCCGGCCACCATGTGAACGAATCACCACAGGATTTTCCATTATACCTGCTGAAATAGCGGCGCCTACTTTATCTCTCAAACCTGAAGAAGTAATGTTGGTGACTACTCCATTTTTAATGTGTTCGATCAAAGGTTCATGAACATTTGCAATTGAACTAGGTGCAATCGAAATGTTTTTCAGCCCCATGGCGGCAATCTCGGCTAAAACTAAATTCATCACATAGTCTCCTTCACGGAAATGGTGATGGAAAGAGATGGTCATGCCATCTTTCAACCCTGTTTTTTCAATTGCTTCACGAATACTTCCTAAAAGTTTTGTCTCCCGAGGTTTCACTGGTTTAATTGCTCGGCTCGCTTCTTGATAAGCATCAATGTGTGCTAATTCTCCTTCATAAATGCCATATTGCTCTGCATAAGATTGAGGAATGTCTTTGCCTACTTTATTTACTACCATGTCTATATTTCCTCCTCGGTAATTAATTTAGCCGCCAATGCTAACGCAATGACCCGTTCAGCTCGTTCAACAATTGGTTTATCAACCATTTTTCCATTTACGGAGATAACACCGGAACCTTTTGCTTCGGCTTCCCGAATGCCCCAGATTACTTCCTTAGCATTCTGGATTTCTTTTTCTGTTGGCGCATAAATAGTATTAACTAATGGGATTTGACGAGGGTTAATCACCGATTTCCCATCGAAACCTAGCTGTTTAATCAAACGAACTTCGGCTTCAAAGCCTTCCGTATTGTCTACATCTGAATAGACCGTATCAATAGCTGCAATCCCAGCTGCTCGAGCGGCATGTAAAATCATGCTACGAGCAAAGAATAGTTCTTGGCCATCTGGATGGCGCCGTGTTTTCATATTGGTAACATAGTCTTCGGCGCCTAACGCGATGCCAATCAAGCGAGTTGAACTTTTGGCAATCGCGGGCGCATTTAGAACACCTTCGGCCGATTCGATGGCAGCCATCATTTTCGTTGTTCCTACGGGAATGTCATTTTGCTGTTCTACTTCTGTAATGACTGCCTCGACATCAATGATATCTTGGGCTGTTTCTGTTTTTGGTAAACGAATCACATCGACACCAGCTAAGACCATTGCTTCAATATCTTCTGCACCACCAGCATCTAAAGCATTGATCCGAACAACAATTTCAATATTGCCATAATCGAAAGTTTTCAAAGCAGAATGGACTAAAACACGGGCAGAGTCTTTTTCTTTTAATGAAACTGCATCTTCTAAATCAAACATGATTGAATCTGCCCCATACAAAGGTGCATCTCTTAGCATTGCCGCGTTCGCTCCAGGGACAAACATCATTGTTCTTCTTAAACGTTCCATGAGTCCAACTCCTTCCAATCATACGTTTCTTTTTCAGCGCCTCGATATAAAACTGTAATCATCCGAGCTTTGATTGTACAATCTAATGCCCCTTTATCAATCGCCTTGACCGCAACGCCTTGGACATCTAAATGTTCCAAAGTTGTCGTAATCACCTGACGAATTTGATTGCCAAATTGTTTTTCGACACTACTTTCTAATTCAATGGTATTTTCTGTTGATTCAATGGGTTGGACGGTAATCATAATATCACTTGATTCTACTGTCCCTGCAGTAGCATTTTTGATAATCTTCACTTTCTTCACCTCATTAGTTTCTTGTGTTCTACTAAGTATTGATAACTTGTTGCTGGTAAAAACTTCTTGAGTGTCTCTTTGTCGCCTTCAGCCATCGCTTTGCGAACTTTCGTCGCACTAATCAGCTCTCCATCACTCGCTAATCGCGGGACAATGGTTAGCGTTATCGTTTGTCCGAAAACTTGTTGCATTGCTTGATTGTAGACAGCGGTCACTTCTGAATAAGGCTCTTCTCCCACATAACGTTGCTGAATTTCAAGTATTGGCGCAATTCTTTCTTTAAATAACGTTGCATCAAGCGTTGCTTGAATTGCAGCTACCTCTAATGGCGCTTTTTCTTTCAAAAAATAGGTAGGAAAAGTCGCAGACGAAACTAAGTAATCTTCTGTAGATAGGACTGTCACATTGGGTAAATGGGCGACCCCTTTTTGCACCATTGCGAAACGTGCTTCTTTTGAAAATAGCGATTTATCTTCAGATAAAACAAACACATAAACGTGCGGACTTTCTTGGGCTGCTTTTTCGACTAAGTACTGATGGCCTTTCGTAAAAGGATTTGCATTCATGACAATGCTACTGGCTGGCCCTGCTTTTTTATGCTGTGTCAGGTAACCAAGATAATCGGCAAAATCTGGTTTGCCTTGCTCCATAAATAGCACCTCTTGATTCGCAACCACTTTTTGAAAGCCTAGCGACTGAAAAATTTGTTCATTTTTTGGTTTTGTATACAAAAAACTGTGTAATTGGTTTTCTTCTCTCAGTTTTTCAAGTAGATGAACCACCAATTGGGTTAACAAATTTTCAGATTGATATTTTTTACAAACGGCCACGCACTTAATCGTTTTGCCTGAAAGCGAGCCAGAGGCGATTAATGCTGTGTCATCATATATGCCAACGGTGTAATCAAGTGCTTCTGTCGTTTGCAATTCGGCTTTTTCCATTAATTCGCGCCAAGCTTGATAAGCTTTTTTATCTTTTTGCAACCAGATTCTTTTCATTGTATATACGCTGCTCACAGCAATAACCTCCTTTATTTTTTAATTGGAAATAATTTTGTTAGTAATTTAGATGCTAGATAAATGATAAATAAAACAACGAAAACGCCGCCCCAACCAAAACCTAACAGTTCAAAAGCAATTTTTAAATCTTCCATGTTAACAGACATGTATTCGTTCTCCTTTCCGTCCTATGTTAAAAAGGCTAATAGTAAGCCACCAGCAATTACAGAAGCGATTTGTCCTGAAACGTTGGCACCAGCAGCATGCATTAAAATAAAGTTTTGTGGGTCTTCATCTGTAGCCATTTTTTGAATGACCCGACTAGACATTGGGAAAGCGGAAATACCCGCAGCACCAATCATGGGATTGATTTTTTCTTTTCTAAATAAATTCAAGAATTTAGCAAAAAGTACGCCGCCGACTGAGTCCATAATAAAGGCGACTAACCCTAAGCCAATAACCATCAATGTATCGACTTTTAAGAACTCTGCATAGTTCATGCTAACGGAAATAGATAGTCCTAGCAAGATACTAATAATATTCACCAATTCATTTTGAGCTGTAATGGATAAACGATCCAAAACGCCACATTCTCTTAATAAGTTCCCAAACATTAAGAAACCAACTAATGGTAATGACACCGGCGCAATTAACCCTGCGACAATCGTAATAACAACCGGGAAAAGAATTTTCGCTGTTTGAGAAACTTCACCGGCCCGATAAGTCATACGGATCCGACGTTCGGCTTTCGTCGTCACTGCTTTAATCGCTACTGGTTGAATAATCGGAACTAACGCCATGTAGGAGTAAGCGGCAACCATTATGGCCCCCATGTATTTTGAATGTAAGGTATTTGCTACGAAAATAGACGTTGGGCCATCAGCGGCACCAATAATCCCAATCGAAGCAGCATCGTTTAAATCAAAACCTAATAAAACAGCCATAATAACTGTAAAGAAAATCCCAAACTGTGCAGCGGCACCAAACATCAACATAAACGGATTTTGTAACAATGGCCCGAAATCAATCATTGCCCCAATCCCAATAAATAATAATAACGGGAATAATTCTGTTTTTATTCCAAAATCAAAAAGAACATTAAACGGACCTGGCTCGCCGCCAGCGCTCAATACGCCGGAATTAGGAAAGTTCACTAAAATCGTTCCTAAACCCATCGGCACTAAAAGTGTTGGTTCATACTCTTTTTTTATTCCTAAATACATTAATAGTCCACCAATCAGCATCATCACAATGCGTCCTGGTTCTTGGCCCATTCCTATAACACCTTGAATCAGTGTCTCCACACAAATCACTTCCTCTTCTTAAATTAATTCTAGTTAATTGTTATTAATGGTTCCCCTGGGTTCACAATTTGACCTTGGGTAACATGAATTCCTGTTACCGTACCTGCTTTTCCTGCAACGATTTCATTTTCCATCTTCATTGCTTCTAAAATTAACAATGGTTGGTTCTCAGACACCGTATCACCAACATTGACTAATACTTTTAACACAGTTCCTGGCATTGGCGCAGGCATTGCATCTGCTCCTGCTGGGGCGGCTGGCTGTGCTGCTGGCGCTGGGGCTTCTTCAACAGCAGGGGCTGGTGTTTCTGTCGTAGCAACTGGCGCTGTTGGTTGTGGCGCAACAGGTGCTGGTTGTGGGACGCCACCGATTTCTTCCATCTCGACTAAATATTCTTTCCCATCAATTGAAATTTTAAATTTGCGTAACATAATGATCCTCCTCAAGGTTTTGTTTTGAAATTCTTTTGACAACTAGCTGAGACTCTTCTGAAAGCTCTGCAGCTATACTGGCTGCAATAATGGCAACTTCTTTTGCTTCTGGATTTCGTTTTGCGATTTTTTTGATAACAAAACGACTTTCTGGAAACTCTCCTGCTGCGATGGCAGTGGCCACAATACTTACCAATTGATATTCTTTTGGCTCAGCAGGAATATATGCTGGTATATCTATCCATCGCTTTTCCAAGTTATCCGCTTCACGTTGGATAACGCTTTCATTAATCTCGGTATCCTGCGTGTGTTGCTCTTTCTTGAATAAGGACTTAAATAGGCCCATATTGTCTCTCCTTTCACTAATTCTTGGTATACGTTCATTATAGAAAAAACCGTTAAAAAACCTAGTGAAAACACTAGCTCAGATTGTTCTTTTATTGTTTATTTTGTGAAAAAAACTCTGTAAACATTGGTATATAAGCATTTACCAGCCGTTAAGATTCTATTAATATTATATTAAGTTATTAATAAGAATTTGATTGTTGAATTGTTTTTTTGATGTTCTTTTTGTTTTAGGCTATTTATTCTCTGCGAAAGTTTGTATATTCTCACACTATAGACAAACACAAAAAATATTTTTTGTTGTAAACCAGAATACTGTGAAACATTTCTCATGGCTATTCTTTTTTATTAACACCGGTTGTTAACGCTTACAAAAAAGTTCTAAAAAAAGAAAGGAAGAAAAACATGTTACTCACTATTTTAGCTTATGGTATGATTATCATCTTTATGTATGTAATCATGAAAAAGAAATTGTCACCGTTTACATCTTTAGTAATTATTCCTCTTATTTTTACTTTGATTGCAATTGCAACTGGAGTAGCGAGTCCGCCACCTGGTGCTGACGGTGTTGTCCCTGAAGTCAACATTGGGAATTTCGTCTTAGATGGGATTTCAACTACTTCAAAAACTGGTATTATGTTATTATTTGCCATTCTTTACTTCTCTATTATGTTGGATGCTGGTTTGTTTGACCCAATCACTAAAAAAATGATTTACTTTGCTAAAGGCGATCCAATGAAAGTCTTGATGGCTACTGCGGTAGTTGCTGCTGCTGTTTCCTTAAACGGAGATGGAACAACTACGACCTTGATTTGCTGTTCTGCGTTTATTCCCATCTACAAAAAACTTAATATGAAATTGATGAATTTAGGTGTGCTTGTTATCTTACAAAACACCATTATGAACTTATTACCTTGGGGCGGTCCAACAGCTCGTGCCATGGCCGTACTAGAAGTTGATGCCGACATTCTTTCTTATTTAGCACCTGGTATGATTTTATCTGTATTGTATGTTATCTTCTTTGTTGCTTATCGCATGGGGAAAAAAGAACGTGCTCGCTTAGGCGTGACAACGCTTACTGATAAAGAATTGGAAGAAATGACTATTGTTAACGATCCTGAGTTATTAGAAATTCGTCGTCCAAAGAATTTTGCGTTCAATGGTATTTTAACGATTGTCTTAATCGGTTGGTTAGTCCTAAGTTCATTCGTTGGTCAATTAGGTTTGCCTTCGTGGATTGAAATGCCACCGTTATTATTATTCCTAGTTGGTACTTGTATCGCTTTAATGATTAACTATCCAAAATTAAAAGATCAAAGCAGCCGTATCAGTGCAAATGCTGGTGATGCTGTGCAAGTAGTTATCTTAGTTTTTGCTGCTGGCGTCTTCATGGGCTTATTCCAAGGTTCTGGTATGGCCAATGCCTTAGCAAATAGCTTTGTTAATATTATTCCAAAACAATTAGCCGGCGCTTGGGGCTTAGTGATTGCGTTCATTTCAGCACCAGGAACATTCTTTATTTCAAACGATGGTTTCTATTTCGGTGTCTTACCAGTCCTAGCAGAAGCTGGACGTTCTTATGGATTTGACAATATGTCTATGGCTTTAGCTTCCTTAATGGGGCAAGCGTTCCACTTATTAAGTCCATTAGTGGCATTTATTTACTTGCTATTACGTTTAACTGGTTTAGATATGGGCCAATGGCAAAAAGAATCAGCAAAATATGCCTTAGGAATTTTCGTTATTTTCGTTGTTACAATTGTTGCTTTAGGTCACATGCCTTTATTTATTCCACAAAATTAAACGTCGTCGCTGAAACCGTAGGAGTGCCTTTTCTCCTCGGTTTTCTTTTCATTTTGTCTTTTCTTGCGTTATATTTTCATTTTTAATATTATATTTATTATCTATAAAAATAACCTATAGGGAGGTGCCTCATATGAATCCAACGGTTGAAGCAGTAAAACGGAACTTAGATTTAACCAGCAGTAAACCTCTAAAAATTTGTACCTACGAAGCCTTTAAAAAAACCATTATTTTAGGGGATATTCCTGCAGGTGAACGGATTAACGAAAAAGAATTTTCCGAGCAATTAAACATTAGTCGGACGCCCATTCGCTTTGCTTTACAAGAATTGGTCAAAGAACAATTGGTGGAACATATACCTATGGTGGGTATCGTGGTTAAAGGGATTAGTATGAAAGATGCTTATGAAATTTATGATATTCGTAAATCTTTGGACACTTTAGCAACCATTAAAGCCATGGAACTCATGACACCAGAAGATTTTGATGAATTGGAAGCCTTACTTCTCGAAGGAGAACAATACAATAAAAATAACCAAGTAGATGACTTACTACAGAACTTTTCAGATTTTAATTCCTTTATTTATACTAAGAGTCAGATGCTACGTTTAAAAAAAATTGTGACTGATCTCCATGCTTACTTAATCTATTTCAGAGATATTGCGATTCGTGCCTCAGAACGTCGTAGTATTGCCCTAGAAGAACATTGGTTAATTTTCCGCGGAATGAAAACAAAGAATATTGACCAGATCACACTTTTAACCCATGAACATCTAAATCGTTCGCTTCAATTTATTTTGAAAGAAATGGAACGTCGACAAATTGAATAATCAAAAAAGGCCCGCAGTCGCTCGTGCAACTACGGGCCTTTTTTCATTTTTTTTGTACGCAACCATCTGGCGTAAAGGTATAACCAATGCCCCAAACGGTCCGAAGGTAACAAGGTTCTTTCGGGTTTTCTTCTAATTTACTTCGTAAACGATTAATAAAAACCATAATCGTATTCGCATCGACATCCCCAGTACCCCAAACACTGCTGTAAATTTGTTCTTTAGAGAATACTTGCTCGGGATTCTCCAGAAAAAATTGAATTAATTGAACTTCTTTCGAAGACAATGAAATAGGTAAATCCTTTTTAAATAGTTGATAACGACCATAATCAAAACGGAAATCGCCTACCTGTAGTTCTTCTTTTTTATAAATATTCAATTGTTTTCGAATCATTCGAGCTCGATTCAACGAAGCAATCACCTGAGCCTTAAAAACATTCAAGGAAAAAGGTTTCGTTATATAACTATCCACGCCCATTTCCAAGGCTGCAATGATATCCTCTTCTTCTTTTTTGCTACTAAAAAAGATAATTGGCACTAGTGGATATTTCTCTCTAATCATTTGGACTAAGTAGTAACCATCGCTGTCATGTTCCAAGTTATCATCTAAAATGAACAAATCAAAGGTAACTCTGGACACGATATCTTTTGTTTTTTCAATTGATTCACTTTGGTAAATAAGAATACCTGTTGATTGTAATGCTTTCCAAATCAAGCGACGAACTGCTGCATCATCATCTACAACCAGTATTTTCTCCGTACGCATACCTGTTGCTCCCCCTACGTCTCTTTACAAAACTTTTTCATTTGAATTTACTACTGGAGTAATTACTGATTATCATAACATAAAAAAAGAAACGGAGACGGCTAAAAAATCATTTAACAAAGAAACGTTGGCAACTATTCAGTCCCTGCTGAGAGTTGCCAACGTTTCTTTGTTTGTTTGTTTAAAAATACTTCTTAACTGGTTCAACCACTAAATACCGATAAGGTTCATCCCCTTCAGAATGGGTTTTGATTTGCTCATCTTTACTAAGCGTGTGATGGATTTGTTTTCTTTCAAAAGCCGGCATTGGTTCCAAGAAGACTGGCCGCCCAGTGCGTTTGGCTTTTTCCGCGGTGCGTTTCGCTAAACGTTCCAAAATTTCATGACGTTTTTCACGATAATTTCCGACATTCACAACAATCGATAGCTTATTGCTTGCAATGCGGTGAATAAAGACTTGCGCTAAATACTGTAACGCATTTAACACTTTTCCGTGTTTTCCAATTAAGATACCTTGTTTTTCTGTTTCTAAATGGAAGATAATATTGCCATTCTCGCGCGCTATGCGAACCATGGCAGGGGCGTTCAGTTCATTTGAAATATTCGTTAAATACATCGCTAATTCAGTAATAGCAGCTTCATCTTCCAGATTTTCTAAAGAATGTGTTGATTCCTCTGAGAGACTAGGAATTGCTTCGGTTAATTCCTCAACTGCTTCTTCCACTGCTGTTGCTTCATCGGCAACAACAATATCTTCCACTGTTTCTTCGACCGCTTCTGTGACTTGCTCACTAATCGTTGGTTCCATTGAAATTTGGGCAAGTTTTTTTCCTAGACCTAAAAATCCTTTTTTTCCTTCGTCTAACACATCAATTGTAACATCCTCTTTGGTTAAACCAAGTGCTTGTAAGCCTTTCTGCGTTGCTTCTTCGATTGTATTTCCTTCATAAATCGGCATCTGAACGACCTCCTTTATTTTTTCTTCCCTTTTTTCTTAGGACTTTTTGCTCGTTCAAGCGCTCGCTCCCGTGCTTTGGCTTGACGTGCTGCTTCCTCCCGCTCTTTACGGATTTTGAATGGATTGTTTAATAACAATGTTTGCCCTGTTTGGAAGGCATTTGAGACCACCCAGTAAAGAGATAAACTGCTGGCTAATGAAATCCCCATAAAGAAGATCATCGCTGGCATAACGTAATTCATAATTTTCAGTGAGGCATTTGTTTCTAGTTGGCTCATACTTGAAAGATACGTACTAGCAAACGTAAAGACAGCTGCTAAAATTGGTAAAATTAAATACGGATCCGGCTTATCGAGGCTTAACCACATGAACGTTCCCTCTTTTAATTCAGGCACGCGCGAAATGGCTTGATACAAAGCCATCATGATTGGTAGTTGAACCAACAGTGGTAAACAGCCAATGTAAGGATTCACATTATTCTCTGCATACAAACGTTGCTGTTCTTCTCGGAATAAGCGTTGTGTTTCAGGATCTTTTGAAGAATATTTTTGTTGCAAGGCCTTTAATTGCGGTTGCAACTCTTGTGTTTTACGCATACTCTTCGTTTGGAAATGCATCAACGGCAATAAAATAATCCGGATGACTAACGTAAATAGGATAATCCCAATTCCGACACTGCCGCCTAATGATAGGAACTTAATCGCTTGGGCAAAATAATAAACAATGTATCGATCCCAAATTCCTGTACTACTTTCACTTACGGGCGCGGTTCCGCAGGCGGATAAAACAAAGACTAAGGTCACTAACCCAGCCATTAATAATAAGCGCTTATACTTCTTCACTACTCAATTCCCTCTCTTACATCTAATATTTTAGCTAAATTTAACACATGTGTTAAATTAGCTTTCACTTCTTCAGACGATAATTTTTCCAATCCTGGACGTGCAATCACGATAAAATCAATTTCTGGAGAGATACGGTCTTTTAATTGAAATAAACTCGCGCGGATTTTCCGCTTCACAGCATTCCTTGTGACCGCGTTTCCAATTTTCTTCCCAACAGAAATCCCCACTCGAAAATGGGCTTGTTGTGGTTTCTCTAAAACGTACACCACGAAACGACGATTTGCACAAGATTGTTTTTTATTAAACACCTGTTGAAATTCTTTTTCTTTCTTGACACGGTAGGACTTTTTCATCGGCATCCCTTTGTTTCTATATTTTTTTACTTCTTAATAATAATAGCATATTTCCGCTCTTTTTTAGTAGCCTTTTCTATAGAATCCTGCTTTCTTTTATTGAAAACAGAAAAAGAACCCTTAGTTATCTTCACATCTTCCAAAAAATTATGGAGATAACTAAGGGTTCTTAGAAATTGACTGTTTAAAAGACCAGACCATCATTAAGCAGAAATAACTTTTCTACCTTTACGACGACGGCTTGCTAATACGCGACGGCCATTTTTAGTGCTCATACGTTTACGGAATCCGTGAACTTTTTGGCGTTTACGTTTGTTTGGTTGATACGTTCTTTTCATGCAATTACACCTCCTGAAATTGTAACTATCCATCAATATATAGACATACTTTGATAGTATAACGAGTAATAGGGTCTTTTGTCAATAAAATTTAAGAAATATTTCCTGAGAAAGATTCGTTTCAATTATCCACAAATTAAATTTTCCTGTGAGTAGCTTGTGGATAGTTTTCCACATTTTTTTCTGTTCATAGCCATTTTCCCACTAGTTTTACACAAAAAAACAGCCTGTTAAAAAGTTTTACACAGGTGTTTTTTCAGCTGTTGATAAGTTCTTGAAACATGATTGTGTCAAGCTTAATTATTCTCAACTTTTTGTGGATAACTCATTCAACAACCACTTTCTTCCGCAAGTGTCGACACCCTGTGGAAAACTTTTTTCACCCTTGTGTACTTTTTTTCCACATTGAACAATTGCTTGTGGAAAAAGTTTTAAAAAAATGCTAAAATCGACTATGCTCATTCTTTTAAGTTATCCACATTTTTTAGATAACCAAAATTTAAACATATAGGAGGTCACTGT